>NZ_HF571038.1:3809242-3809986 GCF_001046875.1 Nostocoides jenkinsii Ben 74 | reverse complement strand
CCTCGCTGGGGATGCTCTGGACCGCTGCCGGCGCCGGGTCCAGCTCGAGCTCCACGGCCACCGCGGGCTCACGGGCGACCCGCTGTACCGGGCCAGGCGGACCCTGCACACCGGCGCCGACCTGCTCACCGACCGGCAACGCGAACGCCTCACCGCACTGTTCGCCGACGAGGACCACGTCGAGGTCGAGGCCACCTGGGGGATCCTGCAACGGATGATCGCCGCCTACCGCGACCCCGACCGCACCTCAGGCCGAGCAGCCATGACCGCAGTGATCGAGGCTCTCCGCGAGGGCGTCCCGGCCGTACTGACCGAGCTGCGGCGGCTGGGCCGAACCCTCAACCAGCGCGCCGCCGATGTCTTGGCGTACTTCGACCGGCCCGGCACCAGCAACGGCCCAACAGAAGCCCTCAACGGCCGCCTCGAACACCTCCGAGGCTCCGCCCTCGGGTTCCGCAACCTCACCAACTACATCGCCCGCAGCCTGCTCGAGACCGGCGGCTTCAGGCCAGCCCTACACCCCCGATTGTGATGAGCCCTCAAAGTCGCTGCCGGCTGACAGGCGGGGAGCGATTCTGGGAAATACTCGCGAGTTCGGGACAGGTGGGACAGATCGGCCACTTCAGCGGCGGATTTTGGGACGAACCCTTCCCCCAGCCTCGACTCGGCGAGGCCGGCTTCAGGTTCCTGGTTGACTCCCCCCTGGACCGATCAGCGGCAGGAGCGCCTTACCTCTCCGCGGCA
>NZ_HF571038.1:3808537-3809142 GCF_001046875.1 Nostocoides jenkinsii Ben 74 | reverse complement strand
TCGGTGATCCGGGAGATCGTGTCCTTACCGATCGAGGCGCCGTACACCGCCCCCGCAAGCGGGAGGTACCCCCAGGCGAAGTGCGCGCTGATCTCCCCGGTCGTCAGGCCCTTGGCGAACAACGAGATCGCGACCGCGTCCACATCCGACAGCCGCCGCTGGCGCTTCTTGACGATGACCGGCTCGAACGTTCCGGCCCGATCTCGCGGCACCTCGATCACCACCTCCCCGGCCGCGTCGGTCAGCACCGTCTTGGCTCGGGTGCCGTTGCGGATGTTCTCCGCCCCACCCTCGGGCGCGCGGTGCTTGACGTGACCGAGGTGGTCGGTCAGCTCTTCCTCCAGGGCGGCCTCGAGCACGGTCGCGGTGATCGACTTCAACAACCCCTCCGGGCCGGTGATGTCCTCACCCCGCTCCCTGGCGGCCTTGACCAGCTGCGCGATCGCCGCCTTCTCCGACGGTGTCGCGGTCGACGACGAGCGGCGTCTCTTGGCGTCCTTGGGCATCGAGCTCACGCTCGTGATTGTCTCGGTCATCAGTGACCAACCTTCCCGCCAACCCACGTTGGCGTGTCAGGTCAGAACCACCGTTCGGCGGACAGTCCC
>NZ_HF571038.1:3804775-3808437 GCF_001046875.1 Nostocoides jenkinsii Ben 74 | reverse complement strand
GGGCTCATCACAATCGGGGGTGTAGGGCTGGCCTGAAGCCGCCGGTCTCGAGCAGGCTGCGGGCGATGTAGTTGGTGAGGTTGCGGAACCCGAGGGCGGAGCCTCGGAGGTGTTCGAGGCGGCCGTTGAGGGCTTCTGTTGGGCCGTTGCTGGTGCCGGGCCGGTCGAAGTACGCCAAGACATCGGCGGCGCGCTGGTTGAGGGTTCGGCCCAGCCGCCGCAGCTCGGTCAGTACGGCCGGGACGCCCTCGCGGAGAGCCTCGATCACTGCGGTCATGGCTGCTCGGCCTGAGGTGCGGTCGGGGTCGCGGTAGGCGGCGATCATCCGTTGCAGGATCCCCCAGGTGGCCTCGACCTCGACGTGGTCCTCGTCGGCGAACAGTGCGGTGAGGCGTTCGCGTTGCCGGTCGGTGAGCAGGTCGGCGCCGGTGTGCAGGGTCCGCCTGGCCCGGTACAGCGGGTCGCCCGTGAGCCCGCGGTGGCCGTGGAGCTCGAGCTGGACCCGGCGCCGGCAGCGGTCCAGAGCATCCCCAGCGAGGCGGACGACGTGGAACAGCGCCCAAGATGCTGGACTGGCCACTCGACGGGGCTGAACCGGCCACTCGACGTGAGGGGGGACGCGGGTCCATCACGGTCACCGCCTCGGGGAGCGCTTCGCTGGTGGCGGTCTTGAACCCGGTGAACCCGTCCATCGCAACGACCTCGATGGCGTCGCGCCACGCCTGTGGCCGGTCGGCGAGCCAGGACTTGAACGCGGCCTTGGACCGTCCTTCGACCATGTCCAACAGGCGGGCGGGGCCGGTGCCGTCGCGGATCGGGGTGAGGTCGATGACGACGGTGACGTACTTGCCGCCCTTGCGGGTGTGCCGCCAGTTGGGTCGGCCCGGGGCGCGGTGCCCGGATTGCTCGGGGTCCGTTTCCCCGGGCCGCCCGCCGAACCCGGCGTGCGATTCTCACCGCACCGGGCTCTCCACGAGTGGTTGTTGTTCAGCCAGTGGTGGCTGTCGGTGTCCATGGGGTCGGGATCTGGTAGCCGCGGTAGCGGTACCGGATGACGGGGACGCTGGCTGCGCCCTTGAACCTGATCCCATCGACGGCGAGCCGCCAGGTCCCGGGCAGGCAGAACCTGCGCCGGAGTTCTGGCCAGCCGATGCGGTGCTTCTTCCGTAGCCATGCCGTGATCCGCTCCCACGTGTAGGAGTCGATCGCGGAGAACGTGGCCTTGGACACGCCGTGTCGGAAGTAGTTGGCCCACCCTCGTAGCACCCGACCCAGGTAGTCCAGAAGGTACCCGGGGTCGTGGTGCAAGGTCGCCCTGTAGGTCATGGTCTTCACCCGGCTCTTGATCGAGGCGATCGCCTTCTTCGAGGGCTTGGTGTACACGAACCACTTGTTGCTGCCCCGTTTCCGCATCCGTTGGATGTGAAAGCCGAGGAAGTCGAAGCCGTGGTCGATGTGGACCACGCGGGTCTTCTCCGGTGACAGTCGCAACCCCATCGGGGCCAGCACGTGCGCCACCTCGTTGAGCAACTGCTCGGCGTGTTCGCGCTGCCCGGTGACCAGGATGACGAAGTCATCCGCGTACCGGACCAGACGGTAGTTCGCCTTGCCTTGTCGCTTCCGGCGCTGTCGGCAGACCTCGGTCGCCATCTGCTGGTCCCACTTCGACATGAAGTGCTCATCCAGCACCGACAACGCGATGTTCGCCAACAGCGGAGACAGGATCCCGCCCTGCGGGGTGCCGGTGTGCGTCGCCTCGCGGGTGCCGGTGGTGGTCATCACCCCGGCCTTGAGGAACGCCTTGACCAGCCCCAGCACTCGCTTGTCGCCAATCCTTGCCCGGACCCGGTCCATCAACGCGACGTGATCGATCATGTCGAAACACGCCTCGATGTCGGCCTCCACCACCCAGTGGTAAGACTTGGTGGTGAAGTGGTGGATCTCGGCAATGGCGTCCTGCGCGCGCCGGTTCGGCCGGAAACCGTACGAGCACGGCGCAAAGTCCGCCTCGAAGATCGGTTCCAACACCAGTTTCAGAGCAGCCTGCACCACCCGGTCCGTCACGGTCGGGATCCCCAACGCGCGCAGTTTCCCGCTCGCCTTGGGGATCATCACCTGACGTACCTCGACCGGGCTAAATGTCCGCGACCGTAACTGGTCACGGACATGCTGCAGGAACTCCTCGACCCCGAACCGAGAGACGATCGCAGCCACCGTGGCCCGATCGATCCCGGCCGTCCGTGCCCCGACGTTGCCCGCGACGCGTTGCCACGCCACGACCAGGAACGCCGGATCACAGACCAGGTTGTACAGGTCGTCAAACCGGCGACCGGGATCCCCGGCCGCCCAACAATGCAGCTTGGCCTGCATCCTCCGTACCGTCACCTGCGCCCAGTCATGCTCGGGCCAGATCACGGCGCCGGTATTCACCAGCGCATCTTCGGACATCACAGTTCCTCCTTGCTTCCTCTCGCTGCCGCCCTTCCCCATGCGACCGGCTCTCCCGGCCTCGGAGTACTACGGCGGCTCCGCCCCACCTGCGACCTTCAGCCGGCAACGGGCCTATCCCCTTCAAGAAGAGGAACAGTCACAGGTGGTTCCCACGTTCACTGTTGTTCGGTCAACGGGCGAGGTGCCCGGCTTTGCCCCTGCGGTCTCGTCGTGGCTACTCCGCAGGCCTTCACCACGACCTGCCAGGCCCGGCACATGTCACCGTCCTGACAGTTCCCCGCCCCCGACACCCGCCTGGCTGGCAGGCGCGGAGGAAGGTACGCACCGCACACCAGCCCAGATCCACCGGGTTCGAGCTGGTCGACGATGAAGAGGTCTTACGACACCGGTTCCTTGCGTACACCTTCCCGTCTTGCTCACCAGGCACGGCCCGTCCGGTAGTGCCGAACCGTCCTGACTTTGTCGCGGCTGCTCCCACCCTCCCCGGCGTTCCCCGGTTCAGGCTGCCGCCAGCTTCACCCAGCCGCTGCGACGGCCAAGCGATGTAGGTCTCTCACCTCCATTCGAAACAACAGCGCCTCGTGGCGCACCACGTGTTCGTCCACCCCGACAACAGCGACGCCGTCGAACCGGGCCGGGTCAGCGATCAGGACCCGTTTCCCCTCGGCCAGGACGGCGTCGTTGGCGGTGTTCCACGCGACCCCGAGCGCCTCGGCGACCCGAGCGACGGTCAGGTGCTGGACGACCAGGCCGGTCAAGGCCCACGCCAACCCGGCCCGGGAGACCTTCGCGCGAGCGTCGGCGGCCTTGCTCGTGTCCTGGCGCCACACGTGAGCGCAGCCGCCGCACCGGTAGCGGCGGACCGTCACCGACAGCGTGGTGGGTCGCCACCCGAACGGTTCGTGCGCCAACTCCCGGACCACGCTGTCCCGGGCCGTGCCCTCGCAACCGCAGCGTCGACACCATCGGTCATCCTCGACAACACGGCACGCCAGCACCGCCCGATCGGGTTCGACCCGTTGACCGGTCACCACCAGCCCGAGCCCATCGAGGCGGGCGAACGTCGTCAGGTCAGGGCAAGCGAAGGTAGCGTCAACCACGTCGAGGTCCTCCGGATGGGCAGTGTCAGAACTTCCATCCTCAGGGGGCCTCGACCCCTACCCAGCGACCGACGCGCCGCCCAGCCCTACACCCTTATCTGTGATGAGCCA
>NZ_HF571038.1:3803389-3804675 GCF_001046875.1 Nostocoides jenkinsii Ben 74 | reverse complement strand
AGGCGTGCTCAAGTGCGTAAGGCATGCTCAAGTTCGGGGTGGGGCCTACGCTGGGCGTAGGCCGGGGCATCCCGGCGCGACTCGGGAGAGGACGAAACATGCAGGTCAAGCTACTCACCACCCTTGCTGCGACGGCACTGACCGTCGCCGGTATCACCCCGGGCATGGCGTCGGCTAACCCTTCGCCGGCACCGAGGCTGACGGTCATCAACGATGATGTGATGACCCCGCTGCAACTCGCCACGAGCGGCACCGATGTGTTCGTTTCCGATCGCATCGCGGGTCAGGTCCGCAAGATCGCCGCCGACGGCTCGTCCGCGGTCCTGACGACTCAACCCGGGCGCGAGGTCAATGGGGTCGGGGTGGACGGCGCCGGTCGGGTCGCTTACGTCTGGGCCCAGCTGACTCGGGGAACCGTCACCGCCAGCGGCTTGGCGGTCGTGGGCACCACAGCTGGCGCGGCCGACTTGCTGGCCTTCGAACGATCCGCCAACCCGGACAAGAATCGCACCTACGGTCTTGTCAACGCGACGACCTGCCAGTCCAACGGTCTAAAGGCTGCGGGCATCCCCGTCACCTACCGCGGCGGGGTTGCCTCCCGCCCGGTGGCCGTGGCCGATCTGGGCACCGACTGGGCCGTCGCCGACGCTCGCGCCAACGCCATCCTGCGAGTGCGACCCGACGGCCGCGTCGCCACCATCAGCGCTCTCCCCCGCCAGCCGTTGGTCATCACGTCCGCGATGGCCAGCGCTCTGAAGTTGCCGACGTGCCTGGTCGGAGCGACCTACTTCACCGAAGCCCGACCCACCGATCTCGCCGTGATGCGCGAAGGCCTCATCCTGGTCACCGTCGCCCCGCCGGCACTCGGCAAGCTCGACCCCGGGCGTCGAGGCTCGGTTTATCGGATCGACCCGGCCACACGTTCGGTGACCAAGATCGTCGCCGACCTTGCCGCCCCCACAAACCTCGCGGTCAAGACGGGCGGCGATGAGCGCGGCACGATGTACATCGCCGAGTCCGGCAGCGACACCATCACCAAGCACGGACCCGACGCGGCATACATGCATGACGCGCTGACGCTGCCCGGCATCCTGGCAGTCGAGATCGGCGCCGGCCACCTTTACCTGACCACCGACGTTCCACGCCGGGCCAATGGCACGCCGGAGCCCGGCCAGACGGGACGGGTCTACCGGTTGTTCTAAGTCTGGCGCTTGTTCTGGGCCTCCGGCTCCCTAACCCCCGAACTTGAGCACGCCTTACGCACTTGAGCACGCCTTACAAGGCGT
>NZ_HF571038.1:3802674-3803289 GCF_001046875.1 Nostocoides jenkinsii Ben 74 | reverse complement strand
GAAATCCATGCTAAAATATAGATATAGCTTAGCAGGTGTTTATTTTAATTTACAACATAACATATATAGTAGCTGCTAAAACATATAGTCTAGCTAGCAGGCAGACATTTGTTATTACTGGACTTGCTTGAAGGAGACATCAAGAGGATTGTCCTTGACAAGAGCCAAACGTCTTTTTCCATTTTGGTGAACTACACCAACTTTTAAACAGAATTGATCATCAGAGGAAAATGGACAACTCATTGTACTAGTAACAGGGCAATACAATAAGTTGTAACCAAATTGTGATGATTTAACAATCTTGAACCAACTGCTATCTGCTTGACCTATGGTTCCTCCAGTCTCCAACAACATCGTCCCTAGAGATGCATCGTAATCTCCCACTTTCCAAATTGTATAACTAACACACAATTTCGATGTTGAAATAGCAAATTGGATGTTGAGTAGTTCATTTTCAAAGATACCTTGTCCAAAATGACTAGATGAACCAATGAATCTAACGGGTGTACCGCTAGGTCCAACATCCGAATTGTAACGGAATATGCCATTTGCACAAGGGGCATCTGAATTTGGGGACTTACCTAGGTACACATCACCACCTAACGCACCCCAAAA
>NZ_HF571038.1:3801818-3802574 GCF_001046875.1 Nostocoides jenkinsii Ben 74 | reverse complement strand
GTGATTCGCTCCTTATTAATTGGAATGCTACGTATGATATTTATGAAAAGCTGAACATGAAGCAAGCGTACTATCTATCCATGGAATTTCTGCAGGGTAGAGCATTGTTAAATGCAATTGGTAATCTGGAGCTTACTGGTGCATTTGCGGAAGCTTTGAAAAACCTTGGCCACAATCTAGAAAATGTGGCTTCTCAGGAACCAGATGCTGCTCTTGGAAATGGGGGTTTGGGACGGCTTGCTTCCTGTTTTCTGGACTCTTTGGCAACACTAAACTACCCAGCATGGGGCTATGGACTTAGGTACAAGTATGGTTTATTTAAGCAACGGATTACAAAAGATGGTCAGGAGGAGGTGGCTGAAGATTGGCTTGAAATTGGCAGTCCATGGGAAGTTGTGAGGAATGATGTTTCATATCCTATCAAATTCTATGGAAAAGTCTCTACAGGATCAGATGGAAAGAGGTATTGGATTGGTGGAGAGGATATAAAGGCAGTTGCGTATGATGTTCCCATACCAGGGTATAAGACCAGAACCACAATCAGCCTTCGACTGTGGTCTACACAGGTTCCATCAGCGGATTTTGATTTATCTGCTTTCAATGCTGGAGAGCACACCAAAGCATGTGAAGCCCAAGCAAACGCTGAGAAGATATGTTACATACTCTACCCTGGGGATGAATCAGAGGAGGGAAAGATCCTTCGGTTGAAGCAACAATATACCTTATGCTCGGCTTCTCTCCAAGATATTATTTCTC
>NZ_HF571038.1:3800947-3801718 GCF_001046875.1 Nostocoides jenkinsii Ben 74 | reverse complement strand
AATATTTTGAGTTTCCTCTTGCTTTCAAGTTTGGTTGCCTTTTCTCATGAATTTTCCATTTCTGATAATAATGGGAATGTTGTATTCCCTCCCGTGCTGGACATGGACGGCGAACCACTCAAGATAGACGAGGAGTACTCCATTATAAGTATTCCCTTTGGCGGTGGAAGCGTATACTTAGCTAATCTTGGAAACACCAAATGCCCAAATGGCGTTGTGCAGGACAGTTCTGGTGAATTTGATAACAAAACACCTGTGTTGTTTTATACTATGAAACTTGGAAGTCATTTCGTTTCTGAAAACCAAGATGTTAGTATAAAGTTCTCAACTTCTTCTTCTTCAACTAAGTCATGTGTTAACGAAACTGTATGGAAAGTTGGTTATTCCATCGTAGGGCCGACGCATTCACCACCTAGGTTTGTTATAACTGGTGGCACCTTAGGATTTCCAGGACCTAATAACATAGAGAACTGGTTCAAGATTGAGAAATATGAGACAGGGATACCTCATTCTTACAAGTTAAGGTATTGTCCTAGTCAATATATTTGTCCAACATGCCAATTTGATTGTGCAGATGTCGGACTATACGAAAATAATGGATACGCCCGTCTGGCTCTCAATAACAAGCCTTATCCCTTTGGCTTTAGCAAAGTAAACAAGAATGATGCATAGTTAGTTAATTATCTATGCTTATTATAACCTAGCTCGATCGCTTTCTAAAATAATGTGGAGCATGCTTCTATGTAATATTAATGCTTATGATGAATAAAA
>NZ_HF571038.1:3799929-3800847 GCF_001046875.1 Nostocoides jenkinsii Ben 74 | reverse complement strand
GGGCGGCGACCTGCCGGTAGGAGTGCCGGTCGGCCGAGTCGAGTCCGGTGAGGTCGAGGGCGGTTCCGTCGAAGGCGGCGAGGGTGGCGGCATACACGTCCCGTTCATCGACGCGGGCGAGAGCCGCGAGACGGGTGATCGTCTCCGGTGACGGCGCGAGGGTGAGGTACCGGGTACCAGCGCGTCCACGACCTGTCGCAGTGAGGAGCTGGGCGGTGGTGAGGCCGTTGGCGTCGGCGAGGTGCTCGAGCCAGGACTCGATCGACTCCCCAGGGCGCGGCGCAACGGGCACCGGAAGGGCTGCGGTCATGGCGCGTCTGGGGGTGGTGTGCGCGACCCCCAGGCCCTGTCGTCCGGCAGGAGATCCTGGGGGTCACTTCCCGGTCCCTCGCGAGGGTAGGCGTCATGGGTCAGGCTACCCGAGCGCTGGCCGGTGAATTTGGCCGATGGCGTGCGAGCGGGGGCGTGGAGCCACCTCTCGAGAGCGCTGGCAGCGTCATCGATGGTGGCGGGGTTGCTGTCCCGGATTGCTTGGGTGGCGGCGTCGCCGATGTCGAGCGCCCAGACGAAGTCGTCAGACTCCAGCTTGCCCACGGGGTCAGCGCAGCCCGCCTGACGAACGGCGGCGCGAGCTGCAGCGTTGACGCCCTCGAAGAGTGGGTCCCAGATCGAACGCAGCGTCGCCGGGCAGCCGTGAGCGTCCACGAGGCGGGCCAGCAACGCGGCCGCGTCTGCGGGTTCCTGGACGACGGTGGCGCCCAGGACCTGACGTTCGGGAAGACCCATCACCAGCAAGACGAGAGCGTGGTCGCCGTCGGCGAGCCAGACATGGTTGGGGTAGAGCTGCCAGGCGCTCATGCCGACCTCCGTTCTCGCGGCGCACGGGCACGAGCAACGTCGGGCCGGCCGTTGCGGTAG
>NZ_HF571038.1:3798871-3799829 GCF_001046875.1 Nostocoides jenkinsii Ben 74 | reverse complement strand
CCGGGACACAATGAATATTAATGCTTCGGCAAGACAAATCCTAGTCAATGCTGGTGGAGTTCTTGAGAGTACAGTTTTTCAATCCAAATTTGCCATGGAAATGTCAGCTGTCGTTTACAAAGATTGGGTTTTCCCTGATCAAGCCCTTCCGGCTGATCTTGTTAAGAGGGGAGTAGCAGTTGAGGACTCGAGTTCTCCTCATGGTGTTCGTTTACTGATAGAGGACTATCCATACGCTGTTGATGGCTTAGAAATATGGTCTGCAATCAAAAGTTGGGTGACAGACTACTGCAGTTTCTACTATGGATCGGATGAAGAGATTCTGAAAGACAATGAACTACAAGCCTGGTGGAAGGAACTCCGAGAAGTGGGACATGGTGACAAGAAAAATGAACCATGGTGGCCTGAAATGGAAACACCACAAGAGCTAATCGATTCGTGTACCACCATCATATGGATAGCTTCTGCACTTCATGCAGCAGTTAATTTCGGGCAATATCCTTATGCAGGTTATCTCCCAAATCGCCCCACAGTAAGTCGAAGATTCATGCCTGAACCAGGAACTCCTGAATATGAAGAGCTAAAGAAAAACCCCGATAAGGCATTCTTGAAAACAATCACAGCTCAGTTACAAACATTGCTTGGTGTTTCCCTCGTAGAGATATTGTCAAGGCATACTACAGATGAGATTTACCTCGGACAACGAGAGTCTCCTGAATGGACAAAGGACAAAGAACCACTTGCTGCTTTCGACAAATTTGGAAAGAAGTTGACAGACATTGAAAAACAGATTATACAGAGGAATGGTGACAACATATTGACAAACAGATCAGGCCCCGTTAACGCTCCGTATACGTTGCTTTTCCCAACAAGTGAAGGTGGACTTACAGGCAAAGGAATTCCCAACAGTGTGTCAATATAGAAGAAGGTCGACACCGGAAAATGAAGAAAGCTGGAG
>NZ_HF571038.1:3797803-3798771 GCF_001046875.1 Nostocoides jenkinsii Ben 74 | reverse complement strand
TGTGGTTCCCCCCGAATCGTGGAGGGTTTGGCTATGCGGCTTCCCGGGCGGTGGCCGCGGTGGTTTCGTAGGCGATGGGGCTCATCATGCCTGCTGAGCTGTGTCGGCGCTCGTGGTTGTAGAACCCGTAGCACCAATCGAGCACGACGGCCTGGGCCGCCTGGGTAGTGGTGAACTCGTGCCGGGAGAGGACTTCCCACTCCAGGGAGGAGAAGAACGCCTCCGCGGCTGCATTGTCGAAACACGATCCGACGCGTCCCATGGATTGACGGATCCCGAGCCGGCGGCACAGCCCGGTGAACGAGTTCGCCGTGTAGGTCGAGCCCCTGTCGGTGTGGAAAATGACCCGCTGCGACTCGTTTTCCCGCCAGTTCGGGCCGTTGACCGCGTCGATGCCGCCGCGGGCCGCGACGGCCATCGTGATCGCCGCGCACGCCAGGTCGGCGTCCGGGTGGATCCCAGTCGCGGCACCGAGCAGCCGCCGCGAGTACAAGTCGATCACCGTGGCCAGGTACAGCTTCCCGCCCGTGGTCGGGATCTCCGTGATATCCCCAACCCAGCGGGCGTTGGGACGCTCAGCGGTGAAATCCCGGCGCAGCAGGTCCGGGAACTTCGGTGCCGTCTTGTCCTGCCGGGTTAATCCGTTGCGGCGCTTCATCTTTCGCGCGACCAGGCCCTGCCGGCGCATCGAGTCAGCGACCGTCTTCTCACTCACCGTCCACCCGTCCACGACCAGATCGGCGTGTAACCGCGGAGAACCGTGCACACCGCGACACTTTCCGGAACATCACCGCCACGGCCCGGTCGATCGTGTCCCGGCGCCGGTCCCGATCGGTGTGCAGACCTGAGCTCGCGGCCGGGCCGTTCGCGCGGCCCACCCACTTGTAGAACCACGCCAGGCTCACCCCGAGCAGGGCGCAGGTGAACGTGTGTGGCACCCGGTAGTTGGTCCTCTGGTCAGCGATGAA
>NZ_HF571038.1:3796653-3797703 GCF_001046875.1 Nostocoides jenkinsii Ben 74 | reverse complement strand
AAAAACCCCACCAGCATTGATTAGGATCTGTCTTGCCATAGCATTAATATTCATTGTGTCCCGGAAATGAGGATATAGAAGCTTATGAATAGGGTGAAGCACACTTAGTTGCCTGTTTGTTGCAATCACAAATGGCTCGATCACTGCATGAGTATTCAACCAATGACTAATTAGTTGATGAACACCAGCGTCATTCACCGCAACATAAGCTTTGGCCAATTGCCAGATAGAGCTCTCAACACCTTGATCACTTGGAGTATACACTTTGCTAGTAACACCAAATTGATCTCCATCTGGATGTGGCAAACTCAATTCAATTGCTAGTGGCTTCAAAGATCCATTATCTTGCAAGAAGAGCAAAGTTCTCGAGGCATATGTTTTCGTTATTGTAGTGTTTATCCTCCTCAAATATGGTATAAGAAGATCATGATGGTTCAATATGAAAAGTTTATTATTGTTCATCGCCTCATCAACCGTTAGTCCATCCAGCTTATCCTCTATGTGTTCTGCAGTAATTGTACTGTTTTGATTTCCATATGCTTCGGGATCTAGCTTGCTTTTTGGAGGAAATTCTTGAAGTCTACTAATTATGATAGGATTAACTCCAGCTAGCATTTCTCTTGCGAATTCTTCATCAGTCCTCCATGCGGTTTTACTATCTTTAATCACTAGAGGAGTTGGAAATCTCAATATTCCTTCACCGTCTGTTCGAAGGAGTTCTCTGATCATCTCCAGAGGTATAGCAGCAGTGAGAGCCTTAAATAAAGGTCCTTGAGGAAGTTTGATCCCTCCTTCATATAGTCTAAGTACATCCTCAAAACTATCGAACTCGTTAGGGGTACCATCAAACAGGGCATGTAATTCAGGGAGGATGAATTGAACAATGGATTTCAAAGCATATGTTAGGAAGTCTGACATCTTCAAGTGACCAAAACGCTCGTCTCTCGGTACATAGATGTCTAAGCTCAGAATAAGAGGAATCCTGCTTTCACTTTTAGGATCTGTTCGTGTTGGTGGTCTACCAGTTCTTCCTCTCCGAGGATACGGGTA
>NZ_HF571038.1:3795481-3796553 GCF_001046875.1 Nostocoides jenkinsii Ben 74 | reverse complement strand
AACTTTCCGTCAGCTCTTTCTTTTCTAAGCCCTGCAATTTCATGAGCTTGAGCACCAAAGAGAAAGAAGTTTTCTTCTCCAACCTCTTCCCTTATTTCAACATTAGCGCCATCCAATGTACCAATTTGGATACAACCATTCATTGCAAACTTCATATTACTGGTTCCACTGGCCTCCATTCCAGCCGTACTGATATGTTCTGATAGATCGCTAGCAGGAATTAGCAATTCAGCAACACTGACATTGTAATCTGGCACAAAGACTACCTTCAACAGATCACCGATTTCTGGATCATGATTTATAGTAGCACCAACATCTGTGATAAATTTTACAATCCTCTTGGCTTGCACATATGTGGCAAAAGCTTTTCCCCCAAATATGCATACTCGAGGAACGAAGTTAGTCTTTCTTTCTGCAGCTGTCATTTCTTTCATCTTCTTATACCGATAAACGATGCCGAAGATATTTAACAGTTGTCGCTTGTACTCATGAATGCGTTTTACCTGAATATCAAACATTGCATCTGGGACAACAGAATACCCTGTCTTTTCTTTGAGAAAGGAGACAACTTTAATCTTGTTGCTCCTTTTTGCTTCCCTCCACTCATTTTGAAGATCTTCATTATCAGCAAACTTCTGCAATTCTGCCAACTTTTCAGTTTTCAGGACCCAATCCTCTGTACCAGTCCACTTAGTTATGATGGCACTAAGAGGAGGATTGCAGAAACGAATCCATCTTCTTGGAGTCACTCCATTTGTTTTGTTTTGGAACTTTTCCGGCCAGAGCTCATAGAAGTCATTGAAAACCTCCTCCTTCACAATTTCACTATGGATCTCAGCAACTCCATTAACAGCATGGCCGCCCACAACACACAAGTTGGCCATGCGTACCTTCTTAGGTGGTATAACAGCTGGTTCCGGACTCACGGGAGTTTTCTTGTCAATGTCTTTTTCTGCAGCTGCTTCTATCTTCACACTAGTTTTCTTACCAGTGTCATCTTCATCATTAGTCACAACTTTATCGGAAGCTTCAACTTTGTCATGGACTTCTACTGTTTCAGTATCATCATCAA
>NZ_HF571038.1:3793799-3795381 GCF_001046875.1 Nostocoides jenkinsii Ben 74 | reverse complement strand
CCGCCACTTGGCGGGCTGGCCGCGCTGGCCGGGGTGGGCGCGGGGGCGCGGGGGCTGCGCCGTTGGCGCCGCCGCTCGACGGGCGCACCCAGTCGGCGACTGGCGGCGGGCTGGCGTGATCTCACGGATCACGCACGCGATCTCGGAACCTCAGTGGATGCTCGCTTGCCGCGTCGTGAGCAAGCACAGCTTGTGGGCCACGCGCCGCTCGCCGTCTGGGCCAATCGCGCCGTCTTCGCTCCCGGCGTGCCGACGTCTGCCGAGATCGAGCGCTATTGGCGAGAGCTGCGGGGGGCGCGCCGACAACTCAGCCGGTCGGCGCCGTGGCATCGACGTCTCTTGCGGCCGTTGTCGCCTCGAAGTTTCCTGGTGCGCGAGCCGGCGATCGTCGTCGCGGATGAGGCGCCGGTGTCCCGTCGAGTCGCAACCCCCCGGCGGCGGACATGACCGCCTCGGGCACTAGCACCGTGCATGGTGTTTCGTTGAGTTGGGGCGCGCACTCGGAGACGGGCAATCGCCGCGAGAACCAGGATGTCTTTCTCGCCGACCACCCCGTCTTTCTCGTCGCGGACGGCATGGGAGGGCACGACGATGGCCGTTCGGCCGCGCTGACTGTGGCGCGCTCGTTCAGCACACTCGTGGGGGCTGAGCGAGTCACCATCGAGCAAGTTCGCACGGCCATCAAGGGCGCGCGGGATCTCATTGACTCCCGCGAGACGGCCGGGCGAGCGCCCGGCTCGACTTTGGCCGGGATCGCGTTGACCGAGAGCGATGGCGTGCTCTGCTGGTTGGTGGTGAATATCGGCGACTCACGTGTCTATCGCCTCGCCGCAAACAGCCTTGAGCAGGTCAGCATCGATCATTCGCGCGTTCAAGAACTCATCGACGCGGGTCAACTCACGCCGCAGTCGGCCCGCGCCCACGGTCAGCGCAATGTCATCACCAGAGCGCTGGGCGGCGGCATCGCGGGGTCACCGGAGCCGGACCAGTGGCTGTTGCCCGTGCGGGAAAGCGATCGCTTCCTCATCTGCAGTGACGGCCTGTCCGGTGAGGTCACCGACCAGCTGATGACGGCGACCCTGATGGTGTGCGCGGATGCGCAGCAGGCCGCCGAAACACTCGTCCGTGCCGCGGTAGCGGCCGGCGGTCGCGACAATGCCACCGCGATTGTCGTGGACGTGATCGCCGGAGTCAGCGCGAGCGACGTGGACCTCGACGTGACGCTCGAGCACGTGCCGCTCGACATCGCCGCGGCGTTGACGAATGGCGCTCCGCGGGACGTGGAAGGAATGGACTAGGTGGCGCGCATCAGATGGGTCGTCGGGCAGGATCACGGGCTTGTGTGGTCCGGTGGGATTGCGTTAATTGAGGGGGTTGTCGATTCCGGCGTCGTCGAACGGCTGTGGGGGGTACTCGAGGCAGGAGGCGACTTGCCGGTCTTCTTGGAGGCGTTACGTGCCGAAACAGGGTCGGACTTCCTCACCCTGCCGTCCTTCGCGATCGCGTTCCTGGGTGCGGGTCGGGCCCACGTGGCCGTCCGGGGGGCCTTCGACGCGTCGGCTTCGAAGGGCGATCGGCAGGT
>NZ_HF571038.1:3791709-3793699 GCF_001046875.1 Nostocoides jenkinsii Ben 74 | reverse complement strand
CGACCTCGTGGAACTGGCGGGCCAGGGTGGCGGCGAGGTCGAAGCGGAAGCCGTCGACGTGCATCTCGGTGACCCAGTAGCGCAGCGAGTCCATGATGAGTTGGAGCACGTGCGGGCTGCGCATGAGCAGACTGTTGCCGGTGCCGGTCGTGTCGTAGTAGTGCGCGCGGTTGGTCGACACGAGCCGGTAGTAGGCCGCATTGTCGATCCCGCGGAAGGCCAGGGTGGGGCCGAGATGGTTGCCCTCGGCGGTGTGGTTGTAGACCACGTCGAGGATGACCTCGATCCCGGCTTCGTGCAGCGCCTTGACCATGGCCTTGAACTCGAGCACTTGCTCACCGCGCGTGCCATAGGCGGCATAGCCATTGTGCGGGGCGAAGAAGCCGATGGTGTTGTAGCCCCAGTAGTTCGACAATCCCTTGTCCTGCAAGTGAAAGTCGTTGACGAACTGATGCACCGGCATGAGTTCGACGGCCGTGATCCCGAGGTCCACGAGGTGGGCGATGATCGCGGGGTGACCCATCCCGGCATACGTCCCGCGGATCTCTTCGGGAATGTCGGGGTGGAGCATCGTCATGCCCTTGACGTGGGCCTCATAGATGACGGTGTTGTGGTACTCGTGGCGCGGGGCGCGATCCTGACCCCAGTCGAAGAATGGGTTCACGACGACCGATAGCAACGTGTGGCCGAGACTGTCGACCTCGTTGCGCTCGCCGGTCGTTCCCCGATCGACGTCGGTCATGGGGTAGCTGAAAAGCGACGGATCGCCATCCATCGTCCCGTCGATCGCCAGGGCATACGGGTCGAGCAGGAGTTTGGTGGGGTCGCAGCGGTGGCCGTCGAGCGGCGCATACGGACCGTGGACGCGGAAGCCGTAGCGCTGCCCCGGCTGCAGGCCGGGGAGATAGCCGTGCCAGACGAAGCCATCAACCTCGGGCAGGCGAATGCGCTCTTCAGCGCCGTCGTCGTCGATGAGGCAGAGGTCGACGGCATCGGCGATCTCGGAGAACAGGGCGAAATTGACACCGGAACCGTCATAGGTCGCGCCCAATGGGTAGGGCCGACCGGGCCAGATCTGCACGAAGACCTCTCGCTAAGGTGACAGGCGAACGCCTTCAACCTATCCGAGACCGGCAGGAGCACAAAGATGAACAAGTCCCAGGTGGCCATCGTCACGGGGGCCGCCCGCGGCATCGGCGCCGCCACAGCGCAGCGCCTTTCCCGCGATGGGTATGCCGTGGCCGTCGTCGATCTCGACGAAGCGGCCTGCGGCGCCACCGTCTCGGCCATCGAGGCGGCCGGGGGCCGCGCGCTCGCCGTCGGCTGCGATGTCAGCGACGCCGCCCAGGTCGAGGCCGCCATCACCCGCATCGCCGACGAGCTGGGCGCGCCCGTCGTCCTGGTCAACAACGCCGGGATCATCCGCGACAACCTGATCTTCAAGATGACCGAGTCCGACTGGGACGCGGTGATGAATGTGCACCTGCGCGGAGCCTTCTTGATGACCAAGGCCTGCCAGGCGTTCATGACGCAAGAGAAGTTCGGCCGCATCGTGAACCTGTCGTCGTCGTCGGCGCAGGGGAACCGCGGGCAGGCCAACTATTCGGCCGCGAAGGCGGGGCTGCAGGGGTTCACCAAGACGCTGGCCATCGAACTCGGCCGATTCGGGGTCACCGCCAACGCGGTGGCGCCGGGGTTCATCCAGACCGACATGACCGCCGCGACCGCAGAACGCATGGGTATGCCGTTCGAGGACTTCCTGACTGCCGCAGCCAAGCAGATCCCCGTCCAGCGCGTCGGCCAGCCGGACGACATCGCCGCGATGATCTCGTTCCTGTGCTCGCCCGAGGCCGGTTTCGTCTCCGGCCAGGTGATCTACGTGGCCGGCGGCCCCCTCGACTGACCCCGGCCGCCCCTCCGAACTGCTGCTAGCAGCAGTTAGTCAACTGTGGACACCTTGCAAGGTGTCCACAGTTGACTAACGTGTGCT
>NZ_HF571038.1:3789449-3791609 GCF_001046875.1 Nostocoides jenkinsii Ben 74 | reverse complement strand
ACGACGACGACGACGACGACGTCAGCGTCCCGTTCTCGCTGGACGACCTTTTGATCGACCAGGACGCCGATTGGGCGATGACGCCAGCGGCAATCGAGAGTGACGACTGGTCGATGCCCACGACGTCGCCAGCGGTTGCTCGCAACGATTGGACTGCGACGCCGCCGCCACTTGACGCTGACGACGACTGGTCGCTGGTCTAGCGGGGACCGTGCAGAAGGAGCCGCCGTCAGTCCTCTAGGCGGTCGTTTTGGTTCTGGGCCGAGTCGTCTTTCGCGCCGTAGGCTTGCGCCGGGCAGCAGGCTTGCGGCGCGGACGGTTCGGGTCGGGAACGTACTTGTCCGCGTCGGTCTCGGTGATCTTGCGGAACGCCGTCGACGCTTTCGCCATCGCCTTCGTGATGACGGCCTTGTCCCCCTTCGACCAGGACGCGATGTACCCCGCCGCGAACGATCCGGCCTCCTTGGGTTCGCGCCCCAGCGCCCGCATCGTCATGTAGGCCGCCGCCTCCGCTTCGGTCTCCATGCGGCCCCGATGCTCCGCGTAGTCTTCGGTGCCGTCGACGTGGCCGCAGTGAATGTGGCCCAGCTCGTGCGCGACAACCCCGATCTTGACGGACTCGGGCAGCCACTCGGCGACCGCAACCTTCTTCGACTTCGGGCTGGTGTACCCCAGACGTCCCGCGTAGTCGCCGGGGCGGGCCATGCCGGTCTCGATGCCTTCCTCGTGGAAGGTGTAACCGGCCTCCGCGACTTTTCCGGTGAGGAAGGTGTAGGCCCCTCCCTCCGGTTCGACCGTGGTCGGCCTGAACAGGTCTTGCTCCGGGATCGGGTCGCCGGTCGTCTGACAAGCGTCGAACTTGGCCTGGCCGGTGAAGCCGACCGTGGCGTACCGGGACTCTTCCTCGCCCGTCTCCTTGTTCGTTGAGGTGTACTTCCTGGTGACCGGGGCGAGAATCCAGACGGCCTTCGCGCCCGCGCGAGGGTGGCGGTTGAACTTCGTCTTCCAGTCGTGCGCCGACATCGCCATCAAGTGGCTGGGGGCCTCAGCCAGCGCGTCCTCGTCGGCTTCATCTCGGGCACGCCATCCTTGAAAGGTTGCAAGAATCTGGTTGCCGAACGACCACTTGCCAATCCGGTTGGCCGCCGTCAACTCTAAGAACCGCGCAAGCTGCCCCGACTCCACCACTTGCGCAACAGCGTCGTGCAATTCGGCCTCGATCGCCGCCGCGCGAACGTCGCGGTCGGTCTCGGAGAACTTCGTGAAGATCGGCGAGAGACCACCGCGATCCATGCCGTCGACGGGCGCTTCTGGCGAGTTGAAGTCAACCGCCGACTCGTCCCGCGGCTGCGTTCCGAACTTCCCGTCCGGGTTGCGGTGCTTCTCTCGGGCCGAAGCGGCGGACGGCGAAATGGCGGTGGCAGTCATGCCTATATTGCGGGCGGGGACGCAGCCGGCCGCCGCGGCCGACCCCAAGGCAAAGAACAGTTATGGCGGCCTCGAAGACCAAAAAGCCGGTGGCCTACGTGACCGGAGACGCCCCCCTGGCCGAGATCGCCGCCGCCGTGGCCACCGCCATCATGCGGACCGAGAAGGCGCGCTACTGGTCGCAAGTCGGCCCGCTCGACGGCAAGTACGCCCTGACCCCGCATCAGCAGTACGCCGTCGAGCAGTGCGCCAACATGCTTTCCTACTTGCGGGGAGCCGACCCGGATCAAGGCCGGGAGCGCATTGCGGTCGGCGTGTGCCCGTCCTGTCACAAGTGGCTGCTCGTCGGTTCCCGGAGCACGCCCACCAAGTGCAGCCTGACGATGGGGTGCTCCGGCAAGCCCAGCAAAGTCTCAGCCGCGAGAATCCAACGCCCCGACGATGCCAGTTAGTCGGCAGCGCCCCGGCCTCGAAGCCCGAGCGCGGCGTCGATCAACAAGGACAGCGTCCGCCGATCAATCAGCCCTTGCGCTTCCCCGTCGACGAACCACTGCGGAAGCCCCGACGCACGGGCGGCAGGCTCGGCAACCTGCTTGCCGTTGACGTACCAGGACTTGGACCCGCTAGCCCGCTCGACGGCAGGAAGACCACCGTCACGGTGGAGCTTGCCGTTGACGTACCAGGACTTGGACCCGTCAGCCCGCTCGACGGCAGGAAGACCACCGTCACGGT
>NZ_HF571038.1:3786794-3789349 GCF_001046875.1 Nostocoides jenkinsii Ben 74 | reverse complement strand
TGCTAGCAGCAGTTAGTCAACTGTGGACACCTTGCAAGGTGTCCACAGTTGACTAAGTTGTGCTGAGTTGCCCCCGGGCCGGAGGTATGCCGAGCCCCGCGGCATAAGGTGTCCGGCATGCCGCTGGACTACCCCCTCGTCGAGCACACCCTCGCCAACGGTCTGCGGGTCGTCATCTCGCCCGATCACAGCGTCCCGACCGTCACCGTCAACCTCTGGGTTAATGTCGGGTCCCGCCACGAAGTCGCGGGCCGCACCGGTTTTGCGCACCTCTTCGAGCACCTGATGTTCCAGGGCTCGCGCAATGTGGCGTCGGGGGAGCACTTCTCACTCCTCATGGCCGCGGGCGGCCGCCTCAACGCCACGACGTGGTTCGACCGGACCAACTACTTCGAGACGGTCCCGACCGGCGCCCTCGACCTCGCCCTCTGGCTCGAGGCCGACCGCCACGGTCACCTCCTCGACGCCGTCAACCAGGCCAATCTCGACAACCAACGTGACGTGGTCAAGGAGGAGAAGCGCCAGCGCTACGACAACGTGCCCTACGGCAACGCGCTGCGCGATCTCTACGCCACGGTCTTCCCCGATGACCACCCCTATCACCACCCGACCATCGGATCGATGGCCGACCTCGACGCGGCGACCGTGGACGACGTCCACGACTTCTTCCGAGCCCACTACGGCCCCGACAACACCGTGCTCACCCTGGTCGGCGATATCGAGCCCGAGGACGGCATCGCCCGCATCGAGCGTTACTTCGCCGATCTGCCCGCCATCGCCCGCAGCCCGCGCCCTAACCTCCCGCAACTTGACCCGCTGAGCGAGCCCGCGCGGCATACGGTGATCTCCGAGGTCCCCAACGATCGCCTCTATCTCGGGTTCCGTCTCCCCACCGAGCGCGACCCGCGCTATCTCGCGGCCGCCCTCGCCATGGAAGCGCTCGCGGGCCTGTCGATGTCTCGTATGGTGCGCCGCCTCGTCCGCGGCGACCAAAGCGCCACGAGCGTCCAGGGTCACACGATGGGTTTCGTGGACGGGGTCTCCCTGGGGTTGCTCGCCGTCGATGTCACCGAGGGCGTGGACCCCAATGCCGTCGAGGAGGTGCTCCTGGAGGAGCTTCACCGCTTCGCCGACGAGGGTCCTAGTGAGGTCGAGTTGGAGGCGGCCTTGGCCGGCGCCGAACGCGGTTGGCTGTCCGACCTCGCCGCCCAGGACCAGCGTGCCGACGCCTTCAGCCACCAGGCGCTCCTGCACCACGACCCGGACTACGTCAACCGCTTCCTCGACGAACTCGCCGCGATCACCCCGGAGGGGGTGACCACCGCGGCGAAGGAGTGGCTCGATCCGCATTCCCGCGCCGTGGTCGCCTATCTGACCGGACAGGACGAAGTCGCATGAGCACCCTGACCGCCGCCACCAAGAACCCGGCCCCGTCCCCGCGCCCGGATGTCACCCCGCCGGGCCGCTGGGAATTCCCGGAGCCCACGACCTCGCGCCTGGACAACGGGCTGGCCGTCGCGGCATACGACATCCCCGGTCAGTACGTGCTTTCCGTCCGGGTCGTCGTCCCGCTCTCGACCCGAGACGAGCCTCGCGAGCACGAGGGCGTGGCCAGCCTGATGAGCCGACTGCTCGACGAAGGCACGCGCACCCACACCACGGACGAGTTCACGGAACTATTGGAGCGCAAGGGAATTGACTTCGGCGCGGGCCTGTCCGAGTCCGGTCTAACGGTCCACGGCGAGGTCTCCAAGCGCAACCTCACCGACGCGCTGGAGCTCATCCGGGAGGCCCTGGCCGAGCCCTCCTTCCCCGAGAAGGAAGTCACCCGGCTGATCCGCACGCGCCTCGCTGAGATCGAGCAGGAGCGGGCCTCGGCGCCGCACCGGGCGATGCGCGAGTTCGCGGCGACCTGGTTCGACTCCGCGGAGCGCGCCTCCCGCCCGGCGGCCGGCACCCCCGAGACCGTCCGCGGCCTGACCCGGCACGAGGTCGTCGCCTTCCATCAGGCGCATGTCGCCCCCAACGCCGCGACCGTGGTCATTGCCGGCGACCTCGACGGCTTGGACGCCCACGCCTTGGCGGCGGATGTCTTCGGTGCCTGGTCGCCCGCGCCGGTCGCGCAGCCACAACTGCCGACCCCGTCGCGTCCCGGGGACGACCGTCTTCGAATCGTCCTGGTCGACCGCCCGGGCTCGGTGCAGAGCGAGATCGTCGTCGGCTGCGCGGGCCCCGATCGCCGCGTCGCGCCGGCGTGGGCGGCATACCCCGTCCTGTCCTTCCTGATTGGCGGCTCCCCGAACGCCCGCGTGGACGCGGTGCTGCGGGAGGACAAGGGATTCACGTATGGAATGCGTTCCTCCTTCCGTCCTCGGCGCGCCGGTGGGCTCTTCCTCACCACCGGATCGGTGCGCACGGAAGTGACCGCGCAGGCTTTGGGACTGTTGCTCGGCATCCTCGACGATGCCCGCGACGGCTTCTCGGCGCAGGAGACGACCGACTCGGTGGACTTCATCCGCAACACCGCGCCGGCCCGCTTCGCCACCGCCGATGCG
>NZ_HF571038.1:3783922-3786694 GCF_001046875.1 Nostocoides jenkinsii Ben 74 | reverse complement strand
AGCACGCCTTACGCACTTGAGCACGCCTTGTAAGGCGTGCTCAAGTGCGTAAGGCGTGCTCAAGTTCGAAGCCCGGGGATCTCCGTCAGGGTGACGACGGTGCCCGAGTCCTTCGAGCGCTGGGCGGCCTCGGCGATCCGGGCGGCGGCGAGGCCGTCGGCGACGGTGCACGGGGAGGGTGCCACGCCGCGGGCGACGTCCACGAAGTAGGTCAGCTCCGCGACATACGCCGGCTGGAAGCGCTCCATGAACGACTGATGGGCGGGCCCGGCCGGGAAGGTGGCGCCGGGCTGCGCCGAGCGGATCGCCAGCGTGTCGTCGAGTCCGGCGGCCATCGAGCCGGTGCTGCCGTGGACCTCCATCCGCACGTCATGGCCGGCGCCGTTGTAGCGCGTCGCAGTCACAGTCACCATCGTGCCGTCGTCGAGAGTCAGGATGGCCGCGCCCGTGTCGACATCACCGGCCTCGCGGAAGAACTCGGCGCCCTTGTTGCCGCCGGTGGCGAACACCGAGGCGACCTCTCGGCCGCTGACGAAGCGCACGATATCGAAGTCGTGCACCGAACAGTCGCGGAACAGCCCACCCGAGGTCGGAATGTATGCCGCGTGCGGCGGTGCCTGGTCGTGCGTCGCCGCGCGAATGGAGTGGACGAAGCCCAGTTCACCGGACTGAACCGCGTCCCGCAGCCGACGGTAGCCGGCGTCAAAGCGTCGCTGGAAGCCGATGTGCACCGGGGTGCTGGCGGCGGCTTCGAGGCGGGCGAGTTCGATGGCCTCACCCAGCTCCGCGGCAACCGGCTTCTCACAGAAGATGGGTATGCCCGCGGCGAGCCCCGCGCGGACAGCGGGAGCGTGTCCGGGGGACGAGGAGGTGACGACAAGCGCGTCGACCCCTGCCGCCAGGACGGCGTCGAGATCCGGGACGGCGGTCTGGCCGAGGTCGGCGGCGACCTTGGCGGCGGACTCGGGCACGACGTCGGTCACCACGAGTCCGTCGACGCCCGGGACGCCGAGGAGGGTCTTGGCGTGGAAGGCGCCAATCCGGCCGGTACCGGTGATGCCGATGCGCATGGGGGAAAGCCTTTCTGTGCGTGTCGTTTTCAGAAGTTCAGAGCAGGCGCGGGTCGATGGCGGTGGTGGTCCAGGACTCGCGCACCCACGCATGGGCGGGGTCATCGCAGATCAGCCACGCGCGCTCGGGCCCTGGGCCAGCCATCACATTCAGGTAATAGAGGTCCGCATTGGGGGCGGCGATCGCCGGGCCGTGCCAGCCGTGTGGAACGAGCACGACATCCCCGGAACGCACCTCGGCGAGGACATCGATGGGACGCGCGCCCGCGGCATACACCCGCTGGTATCCCATCGGATCGGTGCCGCGGGGATCGGTGGAACGGGTGCGGAAGTAGTAGATCTCCTCGAGTTCCGTCTCGACGCCGGGCCGCTCGGTGTCGTGCTTGTGGGGCGGCCAGGACGACCAGTTGCCGGCGGGGGTGATGACCTCGCAGGCGATCATCCGGCGGGCATCCAGGACGCCGGGCACGCCGAAGTTGCGGACTTGCCGGGAGGCGATGCCAGCGCCCCGCAGTTCGACCGGGACATCCTGCGCCGCAACGCGATTCGGCGGTGGCCCAGGCTCGGTGGTGGTGTCGGCGGCGAGACAGACGGCGATTTCGGCGCGGGCCTCGGCGGTCAACGTCAGAGTGGCTCCCCGCGGCACGTAGGCGACATCGGTGGGCCCGCTCCATACGGACTCGCGGCCCTCGAGAACGATGTCCTGCGTCTGGCCCTCGTGGGTCACGGTGAGCCGAACTCCGCTGGCCAGGGGGACGACCACGGCTTCGTGGGTGGCCAGGTCGACCTCCCGCGTGTCACCCGGGTCGAGGCGCGCCGTGAGCAGGCCGGTGTGCACCCAGCCATCGACGGCGTCGCCGATCGTGGTGTCCCACAGGGCATCTGTCGTGCTCCCGGCTAGGCGAACCCACCGCGTGTTGTCACTGCCCATACTCATCGTCAGCCTCAATTCAGCAGTTCAGCCGTGCACCAGTTTGGCGGCCGCGTCGACGGCGGTCGCCACATCATCATCCTGCGGGTAGAGCAGCACCCGGCCCGCCACGAGACCCACCGCCGACGGGTGCGCCAGGGCCAATCGCCAGCCCGCGCGAGTCGCCGCCGGATCGGGGCCGGGATCGCCCCCGAGCAGCAGCGTGGGCAAGGTCGTGGCGTCTAGAACGCGGGACATCTCCGGGACGACGGGCAACTTCAGGATCGTGCGCGCGCTGGTGGCGCCGAGTCCTGCGGCGATGTGGATCGAGCGGATCACGGAATCCGGGTCCAGGAGGTTGCGGGCCCGGCCGTCCGGCCCGCGGTCACTGAGGAAGGGCTCGACCATCGCAAACAGCCCTCGCGACGCGAGGTCGGTGACGGCAGCGCCGCACGATTGCAGAGTGGGTGCGGTGGCCGGATCGTCAAGGGCGATGCGGGTCAGCATCTTGCCGCCGTCGAGTCCGTGGGCGGCAATCGACGCCGGGTCGTATGCCGTGAACCGGTCGTCGAATTCGAAGCTCGCCCCTTGCAGCCCACCACGATTCATCGATCCGAAGACCAGACGGTCGTCCAACAGCCCGAGCAGGAGGAGGTCCTCAAGGACGTCGGGCGTGGCGAGGACGCCATCGACGCCGGGCCGACCAAGTGCGACGGCGATCCGGGTGAGGAGGTCGACGCGGTCGGCCATCGCCATACCGGCTTCGCGCACGCCGAGCGCCCCTCGCGCGGG
>NZ_HF571038.1:3779669-3783822 GCF_001046875.1 Nostocoides jenkinsii Ben 74 | reverse complement strand
CCCGCCTCGAGCGGGGCGGCTTCATCAACCGCTATGTCTTCCCCGACGGAGAGTTAGCTCCGGTTGGCGTGATCATCAACGCGATGGCCGACCAGGGGTTCGAGGTCCGACACGCGGAAGATTTTCGCGAGCACTACGCGCGCACGTGCCGCGCGTGGGCCAAGAACCTCTCGGCCAACTGGGACGCGGCGGTCGCGGAGTCTGACGCGGCGACCGCTCGCGTATGGGGGCTCTACCTGGCCGGGTCGTCAATCGGCTTCGAGCGCAATGAGATTCAGTTGCACCAGGTGCTCGGCCAGAAGGTCGCCGCCGGTGGTCAGGCGCTCTATCCGCTGCGCCCAGACTTCGGCTCCTAACGAAACGGCTTCGCGCGATCCGGCGGCGGCCTCGTAGACTCGGGCCGCCCATGCGACGAGCGAAGTGAAGGCCATGTCCGGACCCAATACCAACTACGACCCCGTTGAGGTCGCTGCGCTCGACCCGGTCACGGTCGAGGCGGCCCGCGTCGCGGCCCTGGAGGCCGCCGCGTCGGCAACGACCCTCGACGAACTGAAGGCGGCTCGCACGACGCACCAAGGCGACCGCTCGGCCCTGGCCCAGGCGAATCGCGAGATCGGGGCCCTGCCGCCGAGCGCCAAGGCCGCGGCAGGGAAGCTCGTCGGAGGTGCCCGCGGGGCCGTGGCCGCGGCATACGCCCGTCGTCAGCGTGAGCTGGAGGACGAGCGGGACGCGCGCATCCTGGCCGAGGAATCGCTGGATCTCACGATGCCGAGCGGGCGGCCAGGGCTGGGTGCCCGCCACCCCCTCAGCCTGGTCAGCGAGCGCATCGAGGACATCTTCATCGCGATGGGCTGGGAGATCGCCGACGGCCCCGAGGTGGAGAGCGAGTGGCTCACCTTCGACGCGCTTAACCTCGGTCCGGACCACCCGGCGCGGCAGATGCAGGACACCTTCTTCGTCGCTCCGGCGGAGTCCTCGGGTCTGGTGCTGCGCACCCATACGTCCCCGGTGCAGATCCGCAGCATGTTGTCGCGCACGCCGCCGATCGCCATTCTCTGCCCGGGCAAGGTGTTTCGCACGGACGACCTCGATGCCACGCACTCGCCGGTCTTCCACCAGTTCGAGGGCCTCGTCGTCGATCGCGGCATCTCGATGGCGCACTTGAAGGGCAGCCTCGACGCCTTCGTCCAGCGCCTGTTCGGTGGGCATATCGCAACCCGGTTGCGGCCGAGCTACTTCCCGTTCACGGAGCCGAGCGCTGAGATCGATTGCCAGTGCTGGGTTTGTTATGGCCAGGACATCTCATGTCGCGTCTGCGGCGGCTTCGGCTGGATCGAGTTGGGCGGCTGCGGGATGGTCAATCGACGGGTGCTCACCGCCGCCGGTATCGACGCCGAGGTCTACACCGGCTTTGCTTTCGGCCTCGGCATCGAGCGGGCGCTCATGCTGCGGCACAACGTCAACGACATGCGCGATATCACCGAGGGTGATGTGCGCTTCAGCCGGCAGTTCGGGATGGAGATCTGATGCGTGTTCCCGTCGAGTGGTTGCGGGAGCTGGTCGAGATCGCGCCGGGCGTTCGCGGGCGGGACATCGCCGCGGACCTCGTGCGCGTCGGCCTGGAGGAGGAAGGCATCCACGGAGGGCAACTCCGGGGCCCGCTGGTGGTCGGCCGGGTCCTCTCCCAGGTGCCCGAGCCGCAAAAGAATGGCAAGACCATCCACTGGTGTCATGTCGACGTCGGCGCCAACGGTCAACAGCTGACCCACGGCATTCCACAGGAAATCGTTTGCGGCGCAAACAACTTCGACGCCGGTGACTGGGTCGTCTGCATCCTGCCCGGTGGCGTGCTGCCCGGCAATTTCGAGATCTCCGCGCGCAAGACCTATGGCCACATGTCCAACGGGATGATCTGCTCCGAGCGCGAGCTCGGCCTTGGTGACGATCACGACGGCATCATCGTGCTGACCCGCTACTTCGCGGATCGGCCCGACATCCTGGAGTCGCTGGAGCCGGGGATGGACGCCATCGCGCTGCTCGGCCTCGGCCGGGAGGTCGTCGAGGTCAACGTCACCCCCGATCGTGGCTACTGCTTCTCGATGCGCGGAATCGCGCGGGAGTACGCGCTCGCGACCAATGTGGACTTCCGCGACCCCGCCGACATCGAAGTGCCGGTCGCCACGGGGCCAGGGTTCCCGGTGCGCCTTGTCGACGAACGGCCCATCGACGGCCGGGTCGGTTGTGATCGGTATGTCGCGCGGACCGTTCGCGATGTCGACGCCAGTCGGCCGTCGCCGCCGTGGATGCAGCGCTATCTCACCGAGGTCGGGATGCGGCCGATTTCGCTGGCCGTGGACGTCACGAATTACGTGATGATGCTGCTCGGCCAGCCGCTGCACGCCTTCGATCTCGATTTGTTGCCCGGTGACATCGAGGTTCGCCGAGCCGCGCCGGGGGAGAAGCTCACGACCCTTGACGACGTCGAGCGCACCTTGGCCGCCGATGACCTGCTGATCACCGGCGGTGGCGAGATTCTGGCCATCGCGGGGGTGATGGGCGGCGCGTCCTCCGAAGTCGGCCCCGCCACCCGCAATGTGCTCATCGAGGCGGCGCACTTCGACCCGATCACGGTCGCGCGGTCTTCACGCCGGCACCGGTTGGCGACCGAGGCATCCAAGCGGTTCGAGCGCGGCGTCGACCCGCAGATCGCGCCCGTCGCGGCCGAACTGGCCGCGCGGCTGCTGGCTGAGTTCGGCGGCGGGACGATCGACTCGACCGCGACGGATGTTGGCGAGCCGCAGGCCCGGTCGGCGTTCGACTTCGACGTGACCCACCCGACGCGGCTGATCGGACTGGAGTATCCGCGCGAGGAGGTTGTCGGGACGCTGCGACGGCTCGGTTGTGAGGTGACCGAGTCCGCGGGCAGTCCCATCGTCTCGGTGTTGGCGCCCACCTGGCGGCCCGACCTGACCGATGGTCCCGAGTTGGTCGAGGAAGTTGCGCGGGTGCGCGGCTACGACCAGATTCCGTCCGTCGTCCCGCGCGCGGAGGGACGCGGGTTGACGCACGCTCAGCGGGTCCGGCGCGTCGTGGCCACGATGCTCGCCAACCAGGGCTTGGTCGAGGTCGAGTCCTATCCCTTCATCGGCAATGGGCTCTTCGACGTGCTCGGGTATGCCGCGGACGACGCTCGCCGTGACACTGTGACCCTCGCCAATCCCCTGCAGGACGAGGCGCCACTGATGCGGACCTCGTTGCTGGACACGCTGCTGGAGACCTTGCGCCGCAACGTCTCTCGCGGGATGCGGGATGTCGCGGTCTACGAGCTCGGGTTGGTGACGCGCGGCTCGGTGCCCAAGGGTGGCGCGCCGATTCTGCCGGTGTCGAGTCGCCCGGACCCGGAGTCCGAGGCGAGGTTGTATGCCGCGGTCCCGCCCCAGCCTCGTCACGTCGCCTTCGCGGCGGCGGGCCTGGCACAGGGGTCCGGCCCGTGGGGCTCGTCCCGCGGCTTCGACGCCAGTGACGCGGTCACCTGGGCCAGGGAAGTCGGCGAGATCCTCGGCATACAACTGCAGGTCGCTGCGGCGACCATGGCGCCGTGGCACCCCGGTCGCTGCGCCGCGATCTCGCTGCCCGACGGCCGCGTGGTCGGCTGGGCCGGTGAACTGCACCCGAAGGTGCTGGGCGCGTTGAAGCTGCCCGCCCGCACGGTGGCCGGCGAGTTGGACCTCGACCTGCTCACCGAGGCGAGCCTGGCGCCCATCTCGGCCGTGAAGTTGTCGACCTTCCCACTGGCGACGACTGATGTGGCCCTGACGGTGGACGAGACCGTCCCGGTCGGCGAGGTCGAGGCGGCCCTGCGCCGGGGCGCCGGACCCCTGCTGGAGTCGCTCAGCCTGTTCGACCTGTTCCGCGGGGAGCAGGTGGGCGCCGGCAAGAAGTCCCTGGCTTTCCACCTCGCCGTCCGCGCGCCCGACCGGACGCTGACCACCGACGAGGTCAGCGCGATCCGCGACCAGGCCGTCGCCGCCGCCGCCCGCGACTGTGGCGCCACCCAGCGCTGAGGCCACCCCTGACGAACTTCTGCTAGCACAAGTTAGTCAACTGTGGACACCTTGCAAGGTGTCCACAGTTGGCTAACTGCTGCTAGCAG
>NZ_HF571038.1:3771937-3779569 GCF_001046875.1 Nostocoides jenkinsii Ben 74 | reverse complement strand
GCGCCGCGGCGCGGGCCGGGAGCCACCGCTGCGGCTGGCGGCACCAGCGCGGCCAGCGGAGCCGGGGCGGGCACCGGCCTGACCGCCTCGGGCGGCCGCCTTGTGCGCCTTGTGGTTGGGCCGATCGACCGCCTTCGGCGTCGGTCCGCGGCCTTCGAGCGCCTTGCGGCGTTGCCCACCGGAGCCGACGACGGCGCCCTTCTTAGATCCGGTTTTGCGCACCGCGCCGACGCGCTTGCTGTTGCCTGCCATCAGTTGTCTCCGCCGCTCTTGACCAGGCTCCAGCGCGCGCCGGAGGAGGTGTCCTCGACCTGAATACCGGCCGCGCTGAGTTGGTCGCGGATCGCGTCCGCCGTCGCGAAGTCGCGAGCCGCCCGGGCCGCGGCGCGCGCTGCGATCTGCGCCTGCACCAGGGCATCCAAGGCGTCCAGCGCGGCGGCGCCGCCGCCACCAGCCTCGGCAACCCACGTCGCCGACAGCGGGTTGACCCCAAGGATGTCGGTCATCGCGACCACCAGCCGGGCGACATCCGCCGCCGCCTGGGGTTCGTCCTCTTCCAGCAGGATGTTGCCCTTGCGGACATGGTCGTGAATGACGGCTAATGCCCCGGAGACGCCGAGGTCGTCATCGAGCGCCGCGGCGAACTCGGCCGGGAACTCCTCCTCGCCGCTCGGCTCGGCGGTGGTGACCTTCGGCAGGGCGCGGCGCAGGAAGCCCTCGATGCGATCCACCGCGGCCTCCGCCTCGGCCAACGCGCCCTCGTGGAACTCGATCATCGAGCGGTAGTGCGCCGCCGTCAGGTAGTAGCGCACCGCCAACGGACGAGCCTGCTTGGTGACTTCACCGATCAGCAGGGAGTTGCCGAGCGACTTGCTCATCTTCTCCCCGCCCATCGTGACCCAGGCGTTGTGCAGCCAGTAGTTCGCGAAGTCCAGCCCGGCGGCGCGCGACTGCGCCTGCTCGTTCTCGTGATGCGGGAAGCGCAGGTCGACCCCGCCACCGTGGATGTCGAAGTGGTCGCCGAGATACTTCCGAGCCATCGCCGAGCACTCGAGGTGCCAACCCGGGCGACCGATGCCGTATGGCGTGGGCCAGCTCGCGCTCGCCGGTTCCGTTGGCTTCGTTCCCTTCCACAGGGCGAAGTCGCGGGGGTCGTGCTTGCCACGGGGGTCCGCATCTTCGGCGGCCGCCATGTCGTCGACGCGTTGGCGAGTCAACTCGCCATACGCCGGCCAGGAACGGACATCGAAGTAGACGTCGCCGCTCTCGTCGGGGGCGGGGTAGGCGTGACCCTTCTCGATCAGCAGCCGCATCAACTCGATCATCTCGGGGACGTGACCGGTGGCGCGGGGCTCGTACGTCGCGGGCAGGACGCCAAGCAGTTCGAGGGCTTCGCTGGTCAGCCGCTCGTTGCGATAAGACAGGGCGAACCAGTCCTCACCGGCCTCGTCAGACTTGCGCAGGATCTTGTCGTCGATGTCGGTGACATTGCGCACGAGGGTGACGTCGAAGCCGTGGCCGCGCGTCAGCCAGCGACGCAGGACATCGAAGGCGACAGCGAAGCGGACGTGCCCGATGTGGGGCGGCGCCTGGGTCGTCAGGCCACAGATGTAGATCCCGACCCGGCCCGGTGTGATGGGGACGAAATCGCGAATCTCCCGAGTGGCGGAGTCGAACAGGCGCAGGCTCACTTGCTCAGGCTACCGGGGGCGCGCGAACCCCACCTAACGACGAGAGGCCGTCCGCGCCCTGACCTCCCATCTCAATATTTGACCTACTAACCAGTACGAGCGGTCGAAGTGATGCGCATCACGTTCAGCAGTGCCACGATGACTAATTGTCCGTATTCGCGCGATCCCTGAGGGGGGAGCACATGAGTGGAGCAAGTCACCACGCGTCGTCGCTGAACGCCGAGCAGGTCGGCTACAAGCAGTCGCTCGGACGCCGACACGTCCAGATGATCGCGATCGGCGGTGCCATCGGCACCGGCCTGTTCCTGGGTTCGGCGTCGCGCCTGAACAGCACGGGTCCGGCCCTGCTGTTCAGCTACGCATTCGTCGGCGTCATCGCCTACTTCTTGATGCGGGCGCTGGGCGAGTTGGTGCTGCACCGTGCGACCTCCGGTGCCTTCGTCTCCTATATGCGCGAGTTCTATGGCGAGAAGTGGGCCTTCGTCACCGGCTGGATGTACTGGCTCAACTGGGCGTTGACCGGCATCGCCGAGCTGTCGGCCGTCGGCCTGTATGTGCAGCACTGGTGGCCCAATATGCCCACCTGGCAGACGGTCCTGATCGCCTTGGCCGTCGTCCTCGTGATCAACCTGCTCTCGGCCCGCGCCTTCGGTGAGTTCGAGTTCTGGGCCTCCGTCGCCAAGGTCGGCGCCATTGTCATCTTCCTGGCCGTGGGCCTGGTCGTCGTGCTCTTCCAGATGGACGTCGGCGGGCACAAGGCCGGCTTCCAGAACCTCTGGAGCAACCCCGGCGGCTTTTGGCCGTCAAGCGGCGACTACAACTGGTACGGCCCCATCCTGGTGATGTCGGGCGTCGTCTTTGCGTATGCCGCGATCGAAATGGTCGGCGTCGCCGCCGGCGAAATGGAAAACCCCGAGCGGGAGGTTCCCAAGGCGGTCAATGCCGTTATCTTCCGCATCGCTGTCTTCTATTGCGGCTCGATCCTGCTACTGGTCTCGATGCTGCCGACCAAGGAATTCAAGCCCGGCATCAGCCCATTCGTGTCCGTCTTCGGACGGATGGGATTGGACTGGATGGGCAATGTCATCCAGGCGGTCCTGATCATCGCGGCGATGTCTTCGCTCAACTCCGGCCTCTACTCGACCGGGCGCGTCCTGCGCAGCCTGGGCATGTCGAAGCAGGCCCCCGCGTTCACGCTCAAGATGAGCAAGTCCGGCGTCCCGTGGGCCGGCATCGTGATGACCTCGGTGGTCTTCGTCTTCGGTTCCGTCCTGAACGCGCTTCGGCCGGACGCCTTCGAGATCGCCCTGGAGGCCGCCGCGATCGGCGTGCTCTTCACCTGGGGCACGATCTTCGCCTGCCAGTTGAAGTTGCGCAGTCTTGTCAACAAGGGCGTCATCCCGGCGAGCCCCTTCCAGGCACCGGGCTATCCCTGGACGAGCTATCTGGGTCTCGCCTTCTTGGTGATGGTCGCCGTCGGTATGGCCGTGAGCGGCTGGCAGTCCTCGCCCTACTTCTGGCACAAGGTCAACTTCATCGTCATCGTCATCGGCATTCCATTGCTGAGCGCGATCCTGGCGATCGGCTGGATGATCGTGAAGCCGAAGGTCGCCGCCAACACCGGTGGGCACCTGGGCCCAGTGTGGACGGATTCGGGCCCGGCCCGCGTCGACCCGGCACCCAAGCAGCCCGAGTCGGTCTGAGCGAGAGGAGAACTGGACATGCAGACCACCACCCGTCACATCACCAGTCGCCGCGCCATCGCCACGGTGGGGGCCCTCGGCCTCCTCGCCGGACTCAGCGCGTGCTCCAAGGACACGAACACCCCGACGACCAGCACCACCTCGGCGCCCGCCGGGGCGGCCACGATCAAGATCGGGGTCGCCACCGACGAGCCGGGCGTCTCGCTCAAGGACGGCACGTCATACAGCGGCTTCGACATCAAGACGGCCGAATATGTCGCCGGGAAACTCGGCATGACCCCGGAGTGGGTTCCGGTGGCCCAGGGCGAGCGCGTCCAAGCCTTGGAGGACGGGCAGGTCGACCTCGTCGTCGCGACGTTCTCCATCACCGACGAGCGCAAGCAGAAGGTGGATTTCGCCGGCCCCTATTTCGTCGCGCACCAAGACCTCTTGGTGCGGCGCAACGACGAGACCCTGACCGGGCCGGAGAAGCTCGACGGCCGGACCCTGTGTTCGGTCACCGGGACGACCTCGGCGGACTACGTGAAGGCGACCTACAAGGGCAAGATCACCCTGCGCGAGGTGCCGTCGTTCTCGGAGTGCGTGCGCAATCTCGCCAATGGTGACGTCGACGCGGTGACCACCGACGACCTGATCCTGGCCGGGTTCGCGGCCACCCCCGAATACAAGGGGATCTTGAAGGTCGTCGGCAAGGGCATGACCGATGAGACCTATGGCATCGGCGTCAAGAAGGGCGACACCGCCATGGTCGACAAGGTCAACGCGGCGCTGAAGGAATACATCTCTTCAGGGGCGTGGAAAGCCGCGCTCGACGAAACCGTCGCGCCTTCTGGCTACAAGCTGCCGTCGCCGCCTACCGTCGGGGGGTGAGCGAACTCGACGACCTGCGCTCGGTCCTGGCCCAGCACGCCCCGTTCGACTCGGTCTCGGCCGAGGTGCGAGACGGGCTGGTCGCGAAGGCCGAGATCACGACGTATGCCGCGGGGAGCCTCGTGCTCAACGCCTTCGAGGATCCGTCCTCGGCGGTGTATGTCGTGCTCGACGGCCAGGTCGGGTTGTGGAATGACGCGCGCCGAAGCCCTCTCGAGCCGGACGAGATCCTGTCCGTCGGGGGGGTCTTCGGGTTCTCGGCCATGCTCACCGAGCGCTCGGTCGGTCCCCGCGCCAGCGCCGTGACGCAGGCGACGGTGGCCCGACTGCCGGGAGACGACGCCGCCGTCGCCTTCGTGACGAAGTCGGGCGCGCGCTTCCTGGCCGCCCACCTGCTGCCTAATGCCCGGGCCGACGTCAGCGCCGCCCCGCACATGCCGGCCTACTACCAAGTCGGGGATCTGATCGCCGAGGCGCCCCTCGTCGTTGGGGCCGGGACGGCCCTGACGGACGTGGCGCGGCAACTGACGGACTCGGGACGCTCGTCGGCAGTTGTCGACCTTGGCCCGACGGGATTCGGGCTCGTGACCGACGCCTCCCTGCGACGCCGGGTCCTCGTGGACGGCCTGCCGGGCAGCGCGCCGGTGCGCGAGGCGCTGGACGCGAGCGCGCTCCATACGACCGCAGACGCCAGCGCCGCCGAAACCCTGGTGCACGTTCTTGAGACCGACTCGGAGGGAGTGATCGTCACCGGCGCGAACGGGCGCTTGGCGGGCGTGGTCCGGGTGCGGGACTTCGCGCTGTCCCCGGCCGCGGCGGATCTCGCCGTGCACCAGCAACTTCGGCGAGCGGCAACGACGACTGATCTGGTGCGGCATACGAAGGCAATCCCGATGCTGCTCGGGCAATTGCTCAAGCGGGGCCTCGCCTCACGTCGGGTCATCTCGGTGTATTCGAGTCTGATCGACTCCGTGATCCGCCGGGCGATCGAGTTGGGGTTGGCCGCGCATCCGGAACTCAGCCCGGACCGGTTCACCTGGCTGGCGCTGGGCAGCAACGGGCGCCGGGAAGCCGTGCTGTCCTCCGACGTCGACTCCGCGGTGGCGTTCGCCGACGACGTCGGCGAGGAGGAGATGGCGGCCTATCGGGAACTGTTCACGACCGTCGACCTCACGCTCGCCGAGGCGGGCTTCACGGGCGATGCCCACGGGGTGAGCGCGCGGCACGCGTTGTTGTCCCGGACCGATGCGCAGTGGCGCGCCGCGGCCCAGGCGTGGATCGCCGATCCGGTCGAAGGCAAGGGTGCGATCTTGACGTCACTGCTGGTGGACTCGCGCCCGATCGTCGGGTCGACCACACGCGCGGCCGCCGAGTTGGTGGTCGAGGAGTTGCGCAAGCACCCGATGACGATGCGGTTGCTGCTCGTCGACGCATTGGCGCATCGGGCGCGGCTGCGGACGCTGCGGGAGCCGTGGCGCCGACCGGCGAACTACGACATCAAGGAACTCGCGCTGTTGCCGCTGGTGAATCTGGCGCGCTGGGGTGCCTTGGTCGCTCGATCCGAGGAACTGGCGACGCCGGAGCGGCTATTGGCCTGTGGCGGAACGACCTTCCTTCCCGCCGCGCACGCCGCGACGCTCGCCGAGGTATTTGAGGTCTTGCAGCGACTGCGTCTGCGGTATCAGCTGCTGCAGGTGGCCGATGGCTCGCGGGCGTCCGACAGCCTGGTCTTCGACCAGATGTCGCCGATCGATCGCAGCATCGTGACCTCGGCGGTTCGCGAGATCTCCCGGGCCCAAAAGCGGATGGCGAATGTGGCGTCGTATGTCGAGTCCGGCGAGTGGGCCAACCGGGCCTGAGCTGGGCGCTGGTCACTGATCGGCGACAGTGATGGTGACCCGGCGATTCTGCTGACGGCCGGAGTCGGTGGCGTTGTCGGCGACCGGATCGGCCTCGCCGTGGCCGCGAGCGACGATCGTGAGTGCGTCGCTGGTGGCGAGGAGGCCTCGCCGGACGGCGTCGGCTCGGCGCTGCGATAGACCACGGTTGTAGGCCGCATCCCCCGTGCTGTCGGTGTAGCCATCGATCCGCAGCGAGCTTGCGTCGACGGCAGCGAGCCGCTTTGCGACATCCGCGAGGACGGCTTCCGCCTTGGGGCTGAGGTCGGCGCTGTCGAAGGCAAAGAGCACATCGGCCGCCAACTCGAAGCGCCGCCCACCGGTGGTGATGAGCGACCCGTCCAGATTGGCTTCGCGGAAGACAAGGTCCTGGACTTCCCCGTGAATGTCGGGATCCGCGAAGACGTCAGGTGTGACGGTCAGTGGCGTCGTCAGGGTGATCCCGGGTATAGGCACCGGATCGGCCGCCGACAGCGGAGAACTCACAAACGGCGTTGCGGCGGAAGCGGTCTGGATCGCGACGAGGCCGGTCACGAGGATCACCGTCAACCTGACTGCCAGCAGGTGCCTACCGGGGGCCGCCCCGGGTGGCACTGACGGCGCGCTCACCGGGCGACCGGGACCGCGTCGAAGGGCCCGATATTCGGCAGCACGACCTGCACGGTCGCGACCTTGGGCGGCGGCGCCTGGAAGACCGCCTGCAGCACCGTGCTCGCGCCTGGGACGACCTCGATGGCGGCCGTGTTGGAGGTGCACACGCAATTGCCGTCCTTGTCCTGGGCGGGCAGATAGCGTCGGGCGCTGACCGCGTCCAGCACGTAGACGCCACTGGCGACGCCGACCAACTCGGATCCCAATTGGTCGGTCCAACCGTGCGCGTACCGTCCGGAGAAGAAGAAGTCGCCTACGCGCCACGGCTCCTGGCCATCGTTGCGCACCGACCAGGTGACGGTCATCAGCTTGCCGGCCGCGCGAACTTCGTTCAGCGACACCGTAACCGGGGTGGTGTCGCTCTGCCCCGTCCTGCTCGCCAGGACGGGTAGTGGCGTGCCCGTGACGTCGACAGCTGCGGCCGAGGTGCCTCCGGTCCCGCTTCCGCCGGCCGACTCGGAGGGCGAATCGGAGGGCGAATCGACGCCCGCTCCGGTCGCCTCGGTGGACCCCGCAGCGTTAGCGCTGGACGTGCCCCCGCCCGGTGCGGACGACTCACCACTGGAGCACCCACCGGCCAACATGACCACGGCGAGGGCCGAGGCCGCGACGAGGCGGCGACGGCGCGACATACCAACGAGAAAAGAGAGCATGTGGTGCCTCCCACGATGTGGGCGGGCACCCCCTGCGGGCCCGCCTCTCCTCTTAGCGTATGGCCGTTTGCCTGAGTCGGTTCCACTTTGCCTTAGTTATCCACAGTTCCAGAATGTCAAGGAACCTCTGCTAGCAGAAGTTAGTCAACTGTGGACACCTTGCAAG
>NZ_HF571038.1:3771047-3771837 GCF_001046875.1 Nostocoides jenkinsii Ben 74 | reverse complement strand
CGGCATAAACCTCGGGAGAGACCGAGGCGGGTCCGCCGAGGACGACGATGATGCCCGGCTTGAGTCGGACGATGGCGTCGCGAACGGTCTTGGGCAGGCTGGCCGACCGGGTCAGCAGGATCGGGGCTGACTGGCGGGCGGCGATGGGCGCTCCTGACAGTGCGTCGGTGAACACCTCGCCCGAGGCGACGAAGATGCGCGCGATCCCGACGGGGTACTGGTTGGAGACGCGCGCCGACACCTGGTAGCGGTCGTGCCCCTCCCACCGCACGAGCACCCCGGCCCGGTCGTCCGGCGACGTGTCCGCGGTGGCGACGCTCACCGACCCTAGGCCCACCACCAGTGCCATCGCCGAGAGCAAACCGACTCCAACAGTGTTCGTGCGCATCGTTGTGGCCCTCCCCGACCTGGCGGCGACTGTCGTGCCCACCGGGTTCGACCCTAACCGCACCGGTCGCCACCAGCAGGTTTGGACTTCCCCCCGAAGCGTGTAGGTATCAGCTATAAGGAGATGCTGTGCCTGAGACACGTAAGAAGTACGACCGTGAGTTCCGTGAGGGGGCTGTACGGATCGTCGAGGAGACCAACAAGCCGATCGCTGCCGTCGCGCGCGATCTGGGTGTCAACGAAGGGACCCTGGGCAACTGGGTTACCCGGGCTCGCGCCGAGCGTGAGGGACGCGGCGAAATGTCGGCCGGTGACATCGAGGAGTTGAAGCGGCTACGCGCGGAGAACGCCGAGCTGCGGATGGAGCGTGATGTCCTCAAGCGATCCGTGGTCCTGTGGGTGA
>NZ_HF571038.1:3769856-3770947 GCF_001046875.1 Nostocoides jenkinsii Ben 74 | reverse complement strand
CGATCGCGTTCGTGGAGAACAAGACTCGCCGGATCTCGACGTCATAGTCCAGGAACGGGATGAACGTCGACCATGCGTTCCGCCAGAGGGTGGAGATCGCCGGGTAGGGCTTGCCCCACTTCTCTTCGAACTCCTCGAACGCCGCCCACGCGGCGTCCGCGTTGGGTGCGGTGTAGATCCGCTTCATGTCGACCGCGAGCTGCTGCCAGTACTTCTTCGAGGCGAACTTGAACGTGCCGCGGATCAGGTGGATCACACACGTCTGAACCGTGGTGTCCGGGAATACCGCTGCGACAGAGTCGGGTAGCCCCTTCAGCCCGTCACAGACCAGGAAGAACACGTCCCGCACGCCGCGGTTCTTCAACTCCGTCAACACGGCCAACCAGTACTTCGCCGACTCGCCGGAGCCGTGGGTGCCGGCCCACAATCCGAGAACGTCACGGTGACCGTTCAGGTCGACCCCGATGGCGGCGTAGAACGGCCGGTTGGCGACCTGGCCGTCGCGTACCTTGACCACGATGGCGTCGATGAAGATCGCGGCGTAGACGGCCTGCAACGGCCGCGACGCCCACACCTGCATCTCTTCGATCACCTTGTCGGTGATCCGGGAGATCGTGTCCTTGCCGATCGAGACCCCGTACACCTCGGCGAAGTGCGCGCTGATCTCACCGGTCGTCAACCCGCGTGCGAACAGCGACAACACCACCGCGTCGACATCATTCAGGCGGCGTTGCCGCTTCTTGACGATGACCGGTTCGAACGTGCCGTCCCGGTCCCGTGGGACCTCGATGGTCACCTCCCCGGCGGCGGGGGTGGTCACGGTCTTGGTGCGGGTTCCGTTGCGGGAGTTGCCCTTGTTGCGGCCCTCGGCGGCGTGTTTGTCGTAGCCAAGGTGCTCGGTCATCTCCTCTTCGAGAGCGATCTCGAGCACGTCCTTGGTCAAGACCTTCAACAGCCCGTTCGGGCCGGTCAGGTCCTCACCACGGGCGCGGGCGGCCTTGACCAGCTCCCGCACCGCGGCCCGCTCGGTCTCCGAACGGGAGACCCTCCTGGTCTTCTTCGCTTCCTTCGGCATCGAGCTCACGCTCGGC
>NZ_HF571038.1:3767158-3769756 GCF_001046875.1 Nostocoides jenkinsii Ben 74 | reverse complement strand
AACCTCGTTGGCGTGTCGGGCCACTTACACCGTTGGTCGGACAGTCTCACGATCGAGGCTAGACAACTTCGCATTATCGCTCCATGATGAACTCATGCGAGGAGCGACATACCTTGAATCCCTGGACTCGACGAGAGCCATCTTCGACGACGCAACTGGCGAATCGGGCTCGCCGGAGCGTTTGCAAGCGTTAGTCGAAAGCCTATTGGTTCTCGCCCTGGGTCGATCGCTAGTTGTTCAACAATCCTACGCGTTAGACTCGTGGGCATTCTATGTACTCTCAAAGGCCTTCGCCAAAAAGGAATCCTCCCCGGGGCAATCTGAGCAACCTCCCATCCTCCTGCACCTTTATGGAGCCGATTCGTTCGCCGACGCCGCTGCGGAACGCGTGGCCGGGATTGGTAGAGGCAATTTCGAATCCTCGCTGTTCAAAGAGTTGGTTGGTAATGAAGACTTATGCTCAAGCCTATCGGAACGCATTCGCATGGGCCAATTTGAAGCCTTGGGTGAGCGCCTTGGAGGCGAGCGCGAAGAGGCTCTGCGTGGAATGGCTGCACTCCTACGCGGAGCGCGAAAGGGCACCTCGGCCGTCATTCAGCCCACAGAGCGGGAAAGCATCAGCATGTCGAGCGCCATCCGTCAACTTCTTCAGAATGGAGAATTTCGAAAGCGGAGTTCGCAATCGACACTATTCGATATACTGGACAGACTTCGCTTAGCGGCCGACTCTGTACTTGCGAATGGTAGCGCGAATGATCCTTTGAATTATAGGGGTCGAATCCACAGCCAATCTCCCTTTCCGGGCCACCAAGGCGGTCTTTCCGTGCGCGAAGTGGCTGGCTCGGATGTCGCCTTTGCAGAGGTTTTAGAATTCATAGACACTCTCTACAATGTCATAGTTTGCGACAGCATTGGCACTGCACCGATACTCTGCTCTACCTTGGTTGCGACCGGCTTGGGTGCTTCGACCGAATTATGGAATCTTCATGAGTCTCAGAATGCCGCAGTTCACGCATACAAACTGGCAAGCGCGCGTAGGACGGGGTCTTTGAGTCTCGGCGAGTCTTTCGCCGAAGATCGGGATGCCAAATTTGAGATCAGCGTGTCCGTAAATCGGCATTCAGCCTTCGATATTGGTGAGACTTTCGCTGCTAACCATTCTGGCCCTAGTCTCGAAAATGCGCTGCTGGACTGCATCGTCGAAGTACTACGGAACTGGGCCAATCCGGTGTTTGTGCGATCAGCTAACGCCCTGGATGACGCCGCGAGGCAAGGCAACCTTGAGCAATTGAACTTTGCGTTGGCAGCACATGGCCGGCTCATTGGGCAAATACTGGGCGGAAAGGCGACCTTCCATTGGGAGGGTCCCGCGGTCATTCTGCTTGTGCGTGCTGCTTCAGCGGGGATTAGTAGTTGGCTAAAACAGGAACTTGACGTCTCTCAGATCGTTAATTCTATTTTAGAGGCCGCCGCTGCCTCGCTCCCATTTGGTCACTGGACGTCTGGTAATGCAGTGGCACGGGCTGTGAGCCGTAGCGTCTTCGTGACTCGTTAAGGGGTTGTTAGTCATGATTCACACCGAGTTTGAGCATCTTGTTTATGAGAATCGATTCATTGAGGTGTGGGACGATGACGTGCGATTCAAGGACGGAACTCGAGGAACGTATCTTCGAATCAGCACTAAGCCTACGAACGATCACGGTGTTGTCGTGATCCCCCGGCGAGGCTTGGATTTCTGCCTGGTCAAGACCTATCGCTATCCACTCGGCAGAGTTCAACTAGCATTCCCTCGAGGTTTTGGGGAAGGCGGTGCCCCCGAAGAGGACGCCAGACGGGAGCTCAAGGAGGAAACAGGCCTCGATTCTTTGAACACGAGGCTTCTCGGGTGGGTAACACCTGACTCGGGCCTTCTCACTTCCCGGGTCGCGGTAGTGGGCGCGGAAGTACCCGGGACGGTCGCATCAGTCCTTGACGTGAGGGAAGTTGATGAGGTGGTCTGGTTATCCGCGCCATTGATGCTCAAACTCATGTCGACTGGTGAATTGGACGACGCGTTTACACTATCGGCACTAATGCTGGCGGTCGCACAACGCTGGATTCCAAACGCCGATTTCTTGGCGAGTCGACATTTGTGAGTCGCGGGGCGGCAGGGTCATAGCGTCCAAGCAACAGCCTTCACTGGATCGGGCTGAAGGCTGGGGGGCTGGAGCGGTGGCAGGTACGAGACGGCAGTTGACGGCCAGGACCGGGCGGAGGTTTCGGGGCTCTTCCCAAAGGAGTGAGGTTCCCCCCGGACCGTGGAGGCATCCACAATGAGGATCGAGATGCCAGAGACACGAAAGAAGTACGACCGGGAGTTCCGTGAGGGAGCGGTCCGGATCGTCGAAGAGACCAAGAAGCCGATCGCGCAGGTCGCGCGCGATCTCGGGGTGAACGAGGGCACGCTGGGGAACTGGGTGACCAGGTCACGCGCCGCGCGGGACGGGTCCTCGAGCTTGTCCACGGGCGACTACGACGAGTTGAAGCGCCTGCGCGCTGAGGTCGCCGAGTTGCGGATGGAGCGTGATGTCCTCAAGCGATCCGTGGTCCTGTGGGTGA
>NZ_HF571038.1:3765797-3767058 GCF_001046875.1 Nostocoides jenkinsii Ben 74 | reverse complement strand
CGCGGGCAGGAGTTGTGGCAGCACCCCGACGGCCACGCCGGCGAGCCCGGAGAGTGCGATGGAGAGCTGGACGCCTGGGCCCGTCGGGCGAGGGTGCCTGGCGGGGAGACATGCGCCGGTTAGGGTGACCAGGACCCCGGTGAGGGCAAGGGTCACGACACTCACCCACGCGTATGGCGTGCCCGCCGCCCCCAGAGCGGTCACCGACACCTGGGTCGCGTCATACCCGGGCGGTTGGCGGGCGGCGGCCCAGGCGGTGCCGACGGCGAAGACCAGGGGGGCCGCGATGGCTGCGCTCGCCGCGACCCGCGGGGCGGATCGGCGGGGCGGGTCGATCGAGGTCCCCGGACGCGCGCTGGGTGGTGACGCCGGCATCAATCGACCCTAGGCGAGATCGCTGGGAGCGTACGGCGCAAAGGCTGAGGGACGAGTCGAGTACGCCTACTCACGCGGCGGGTGCCCTCGACCTCTTAGGTTCGACGACATGAACACCGCTGACCTGAACGCCGCTGTCGCGCCCGACGCTCCCGCGGCCCCCGCCGTGGCCGCCCCGACCACCGCCTTTGTGGGCGCCTCCTGGGTCGCACTGCTGCTCGGCATGACCGGCTTCCTCACCGGTCTCTTCAACGCCTCGATGGACTTGTCGGAGAAGGGTTTTTATCTGACCCTGTTGCTCTTCGGGCTATTCGGAGCCGTGTCGGTGCAGAAGTCGGTGCGCGACCGCGCCGAGGGCATCGAGGTCAGCGCGCTCTATCTCGGCCTCTCCTGGGCGGCCGTCGGCATCTCGCTCAGCCTGCTGAGCATCGGCCTGTGGAATGCCGAGTTGGCCCCCAGCGAGAAGGGGTTCTATGCGATGGCCTTCGGTCTGGCGATGTATGCCGCGGTGGCCGTCCAGAAGAACGTCCGCGACCTCGCCGTCGCCAACCGGACGGCCCCCCGCGGAAACTCTACTGGCAACTCCGGTGGAAGCGCGTCGACTGGTGCGGGCGAGACCGGCCCGGCGAACAACCCGCTCCGCTGGCGCCTGGGCAGCTGAGCCCGGCCGCGGCATACCTCATGGTGCGACCGGGGCATGTGACTAGGGGGATGTGACTCGGGGCATGTGACTTGGGGTGGCGCCAACCCGCGCAGGGGTCGGGTTGGCGCCGCCTCGCCGACTCACCCCAGCACGCTCACCCCAGCACGCTCGCCTCGATGCGACAACTCAGCACAGGTTAGTCAACTGCGGACAACTTGCAAGGTGTCCACAGTTGACTAACTG
>NZ_HF571038.1:3748792-3765697 GCF_001046875.1 Nostocoides jenkinsii Ben 74 | reverse complement strand
CGCGCAGGGCGACCAGCTCGAGTTCGAGTACACCCGCATCCTCAACGGCCTCGCCCGGCAACCCGGAGTGATCGGGACAATCTTCCGCAAGGCGCAGAACCGGATTCAGGACCCGGCCAAGCTCAAGCGCCTCGTCGTCGACCTCATCGACAAGGAGAACTGGAGCGGCACCGGCACAGACATCAAGGGTGACGCCTACGAGGAGTTGCTCAGCAAGGGCGCCTCCGACAAGGGTTCCGGCGCCGGCCAGTACTTCACTCCGCGTGCTCTCATCCAGGCCATCGTCGACGTCATCCAGCCCACCGTTGACGACACAGTCGTCGACCCCGCGTGCGGCACCGGTGGCTTCCTTCTCGTGGCGAGTGAGCATGCCGCGCAGGGCGCCGAGTCGATGAACCCGGTCCAGCGGGACAAGCTCCGAGACAGCTTTGTCACCGGTTTCGAGCTCGTCGATGGAACCGCCCGACTGGCAGCGATGAACCTGCTGCTCCACGGGATGGGTTCCGCAGACGGCGACTCACTCATCCAGGTCCGGGACTCGCTCACCGCCGACCCGGGTCAGCGCTGGTCCGTCGTGCTGTCGAACCCGCCGTTCGGGAAGAAGTCGTCGCTGACGATGATCGGTGCCGACGGGCGAGAGGTCCGCGAGGACCGCGAGATCGAGCGCCAGGACTTCGTCGCGACAACGAGCAACAAGCAACTCAACTTCGTCCAGCACATCATGACGATCCTGGACACCAACGGCCGGGCCGCGGTTGTCCTGCCGGACAACGTGCTCTTCGAGGGCGGCGCCGGCGAGACGATCCGCCGGAAGTTGCTCACCGACTTCGACCTGCACACGATGCTCCGCCTGCCGACCGGAATCTTCTATGCCCAAGGCGTTAAGGCCAACGTGCTCTTCTTCGACAAGAAGGTTGCCCGCCCCGGCCAACCCTGGACTGAGCGGCTGTGGGTCTACGACCTCAGAACGAATAAGCACTTCACCCTCAAGCAGAACCCCCTCCGGCGAGCCGATCTCGAGGACTTCGTCGCGGCATACAAGGCGGGCGCACGGGGTGAGCGGGAGGAGAGCGAACGCTGGAAGCCGTTCACCTACGACGAGATCACGGCGCGAGACAAGGCCAACCTCGACATCACGTGGCTGCGTGACGAGTCCCTCGAGGACCTCGACAACTTGCCGTCACCGGATGTCCTGGCGCGCGAGATCGTCGAGGACCTCACTGCTGCGCTCGAGGAGTTCGAAGCAGTCGCGACCGCGTTGGAGGAGCAGTTGGCCCGACCGGTCGAGTAGGCCCTTCCCAACCGCTGCACATACCGGTATGTTCACAAACCGGTAAGCCACACCGGATCTCCGATAGATCGAACGTGGCCCGGACGGGCCTGACCACCCCTTTCCGGCAAGCAACGGGCTATCACCCTCTGGCCCCAGCTTCGTTGAAGTTGGAGTGCCGGAGGAAGACATGGTCGCCAAGCAACCCATCAAGGCCCGGCGTGGACGTCCCCGGCTTCGCGCCATCTCCACGGACTGCCCGGTCCGTGTCGAGTTGCGGCTCACCCCCGAACTGGCACGACGCCTCTTCGCCGTCGCCGACGACACAGGACGCACGGTGAGTGCAGTCGGCGAAGCCGCCCTTCAGGAGATCCTCCTCAAGGAGCAGGCCATGTGACGCGACCCGGGCACTTCTGGGAGCCCGTCATCCCCCAGACACGACGAAAGCCGGGCGGCAACCCGGCTTCGACGCGAAACGCGGCAGGACCGCGCTCAAGTTCATTCAACCCGAAACCCCTTGGGGGCTCGCTGCTGCCATTGTGGCGACCCGACGTGCCCGCGTCAACGGTGAGCCTCTTGACGAGAGGAAACCCTTCATGCGCAAACGCCACTCCGCGGTCCCTCACAGACTCGGCCGACGGACCAACTTCATCCCCTCACTCGAAGGACATCCCGCGAAGTGGGCAGAGGTCGTCGACGTCGCTGGCGACGCCGCCGAGCGGGCGAAGGTGGCCTCAGCCGCCACGGCGACACTCCTGACGATCGACACCAACTGCCTGCCCATGGTCGCGACCGCCGACGTCAACTCCTTGACGTCGATGGTGCCGGACCAGCTGCTGCCGGTCCGCCGGCCCGCCTCTCACAAGGGAATGAAGAACTACATCTCTAGGGTGGTCGTCCCGACCGAGGCCCACGAGTGCCGGGCGGTTTGGTGCGAGAGCTTCAACGAACTCACCCATCTCCGCGACCTGCTGATCACTCGACCACCGACCCAAGTGGCTACACAGCCCTTTCGGCTGGAGTGGATCATGACGACTGGAGTCCGGGGACACGTCCCCGACTTCCTCCTCCGCGACGCTGACGGGCGTGCGCTCTTGGTCGACGTGACCACGCGGACCAAGCTCGACGATCCAAGATTGCAGGCAGTCCTCCAGCTCACGGCGACGACCGCTGAGGCCCTGGGGTGGGAGTACCAGGTGCGGACCGAGCTCCCCGCCCAGCGGGTGCGGAACATCAACTTCCTCCATGCCGGACGCCATGACACCGATCAGGACCGGGTCGGCGCGTCACGCGTCTTGCGCCAAACACCAGGCTCGATCGACGTCCAGCGTGCAAGCGACCTGCTTGGCGGAGGGCCACAAGGCTTCGTCCGCCTGTGGGATCTCATCGCCCACGGCCACGTGCACGTCAACCTCGACTCCGTGATGGAGCTGGACAGCACCGTCGCATTCCAGGCAACGGGAGGGGGTGCGCCGTGGCTGCACACCATGTGACCGCTGCTCATCGCCGTCGGCCCATCGGTGCTGGACACCCGGTCGACGAGCAGCCAGACGCGGGCAAGGTCATCGGGATCACCCGCGATGAGGACGGCAGGGTCGTTGTCGTCGTCGACCATGGTGACCACCGAACGCGAGTGACGTGGATGGCCCTGGTCAAGGCATCACTGACCTGCAAGCCTGCACCACCCGTGGATGTCCTCGAGCAGCATCCAGCCCCCATGCTGGCGGAACTGGCCGAAGAAGAGCGCGCGGCAGTCTCGAAGCGCTACCGCGACCTGGTGCAGATCGAGACGGGATCATTGCGAGGGAACCCGGAGGCCGACCGCCGCGCTGGAATCCTCAACCCGGCATACGACCCGAAGACAACCACCTCCGCAGAGCGCCTGATCACGAAGAGCCGCGAGCTCAAAGCCCTCGGCGAGGTGGCCGCCTCCCGAGCCTCGCTCTACCGCCAAGTTGGCCGTATCGGCGAGGGCCCCGACTTCCTCATCCACGGGAACCGCCGGACTCTGACCCAACGACTTGATGAGTTCGATCCGGCCGTCGTTGAGATCGTCCGCGAGGAAGTCGCGGCCGAGAGTCAAAGGCCGCGAAAGAGCCAGCGCAAGCTGCTTGTCCGCATCAGAAGCAGGCTCGATCGGGCCGCAGTGGCGGACGAGGTCACGCGCCATCAGTTGGGCGTCCTGGTCGGGGAGGTCTCTCGCGGACGCGGGCTTCACCACGTGGCAAAGACTCGTCGTTCTGAGTCCAGCCGGCCTCTCGCCGTCTACGGGGCTCAACGCGTCAGTCGTCCCGGTGAACTGGTCCAAGTCGATGCCACCCCCACGACGGTGGCCATCCTCGGTCCCCAAGGTGTCTTGGTGCCAGCAGTCATCCTCAGCGCGATCGACGTCTACACCCGTTGGTTCGTTGCGCTTCGCGTCTGCGTCGGCGCAGCCACATCACGTGACGTGTGCGCGTTGATCGCGCAGATGGGCAGGCCGACGGTCACCAGAGCCGGCTACCCCTACGAACTGGAGATGTGGCACGGCATACCGAAGCTCGTGGCGCTCAACGACGACCCAGAGGGTGAGAAGACCACCATCCAGAAGGTCATCGGCCGCAAGCCCGCGATCCATTCCAGCACCCTGGTGTTCGACCACGGCACGGAGAACGCCAGCGACCACACCTTGGGGTTCGCAGCAGAGTGCGACATCGACGTCGTCTTCTGCCCACCACGACAAGGGCACGCCAAAGGCGTCGTCGAAGCCATCCACAGAGTCATCGCCGACGTCGAGAGCGCCCTGCCGATCCACAAGGGCCAGAACGTACTGAACCGGCCGAACGACCTGGAGCTCGCCGTGCCCATTAAGCCGCAGGATCTCCAAGACATGCTCTGGGAGTACGCCATCGACGTCTACGCGAACGAGCCGCACCGCAACCTCACTGAGGCACATGGATCTCCGACACCCCTGAGCCCAGCCATGGTGTGGGCCGACTACGTGACGTCATTCGGTGAGCTCGACCGCCCCGCTGATCCATGGCTCTACCTCAAGGGCCTCCAGCGCGCCGAGCGCCTGCTGAGCCCGGAGGGAATCCGCCTGCACACGGTCACCTACAACTCCAGTGAGCTCCAGCAACTGCGATCAGTCGTGATGCGCGGCATCGGAGTCAAGGCCCGTCCCCTCACGATCTTCTACGACCGCCTCGACACGACTCGGATCTTCTTGATCCACCCCGTCGAGCGCCACTGGATGATGGTCCCCCGCGCCATCGACCGAAACGGCAGCGTCGCTCCGATGAGCTCGCTGGTCCGCACCCATGCCCTCCGCGACATGGATCAGGACACCCGGCGCGTGCTCACGGAGACCGAGATCCACCGGCTGGAGGCAGCGCTCCTGACCCGTTGGATTGATGGCGTCTTCACCGACCGCCAAGACGGGCGGTATGCCGCCATTGAAGGCGGTCACCAACGCACCTACGCACATGACCTGGAGCAGGCCAGCGACGAGGTCCTCTCGCTCGCGTTCCCCAAGCCCGAGGCAGAGCCGGCGGCCGAACCAGCGTTGCAGGAGTACCCCGACACCCGCGATGACGACGAAGAGTTCGACTACACCGAGGAGATCGAATTCGACGACGACCTCTCCGACTCCTTGGTCGAGGACGAGTCGGGATGGGGGACGTCATGACCGAGCTGACCATTCACCGGCGCCTCATGCCCCAGGACATCGACGACTGGAAGCACCTCGTCATGAACCAGAACCCGCGTCCCGAGCTGGGCGGTCCCGTCACAGACGCGCTGCGGGAACGGGTCGACGCGTACAACCAACGCATTGGCACGATCACGACCCGCGACACGAAAGCCGTAGCTGAAGCCATCCGACGAGCGCACTTCGAGAACGACCACTCGGCATATGGCAGCGCCACCTGCCTCATCCTCGACGGCCTGCCGTTGAGCGGGAAGACACATGCTGCCCTGTCGGCAGCATTCAGCGAGACCAAGGGGGTTTGGTCCGCTCTTGGACGCCCGCCGGACGACTGCAAGCATCACCGCAGCGTTCCGTGGATCTACGTCGAGGTACCGAAGTTGGCCCGTGGCTTTTCGCTACTCAAAGCGATCTGGACCTTCCTGGGACCGCCGCCCCTGCCCAGGGACTCCACGACCGCCGACTACCTCGCAGCTCTTCGCAAACTCGCACCCAAGGTTGGGCTCCGCGGCATCATCATCGACGATGGCCACGGCATCGGCGCGGGACAGAACAAGGAGTCGCGACTGCTCGCCGACATCCTCAAAGGCATCATCACCGGCCTTCCCGCGACGATCGTTCTGATCGGTACCGGTTTCCGCGAATCCGGGGTGCTGCATGGAGCCGCTGGTGACCAAGTCCGGCTCCGTGGCGCCAGATGGATCGATGTTGGGAGATGGGACCCGCCGATACCGGCGAAGATCGGTGACTGGGAGTACCTCGCGCGTAGCCTCAACGATCGCCTCATCCTCCCCAGCGACGCTGCGCGAATCCGATTGACCACGCGCGGCGCCGTCCATGCCCTCCACGAGGGCAGCCTTGGTCGCCCCGGGTTGGCCATCGAGTGGGTCAAGAGGGCCGCCTCGTATGCCGTGTGGAACGACACCGATCTCGATGCCCTCGCTCTCGAGGCGACGCGATCCGGGCAGTCGGAATCGGAGGGACGATGACCACCACCCGACTGCCCCTCCGCATCGACCCCCTACCGGCAGAGTGGTGGCGGGGTTACGTCGTTCGAGTCGCCAACTTCTACGGCGTTCGTCCCCGAGCGCTCCTGGCTCTCGCCCCCGGCGCCACAGTGCTCACCCGGCGTCGGATGACGTGGTCGGGGACGGTCGCGACCGCCGAGGCGGTGGTTCAACTCGCAGATCTGTTCCGGCTGGAGCCGAGAGAAGTTGACCGTATGCACCTGAGCACTTTCAACGGTTCCGCCATCCGCATAGCTGACCTCGACCTCGATCTCTTCGATCCCAACAACCCGCGCCGGTCGAGCAAACATCCGACCCAGAAGGTCGGCCTCATCGTGAGTGGCGCGGAGGACCGACGGTGTCCCCAGTGCATCGATGCCGCACCCGACTATCGCGCCATGACCTGGCGACTCCAGACGCACCTGATCTGTCTCACGCACCTGAAACTGCTTACGTCAGCTGACCAATCACCAGGGAGGATTACGCTGACTCCCGAGATGGTCGAGGCACAGTCCCACGTGCTGTCACGTCTAAATCCGTCCCCAGACAACGCCGCCTTCTTCGTCGACCTCGAGGGTCACCTCAGGCGAGCGAACAGCCGCGGCTGGGAGCCACTCCACCGAAGAGCCGGGCACGACCCCGACGCAGCTCTCGCGGATCTGACGAGCGCGGTCCGCATGGCCCTCGCCCGCGGCTATCCGGATGCGCAAGGACTGACTGAATGGCCGGTGCAAGCGAGAACCAGACACATCAGAGCACCCCACTCTCTCGGGTTCACGGATGAGTGGAACGTCTTCCCCCACTTGTTGCCAACACCCACCTTCGTCAGCGAGTTCTCCGACCTGCTCTATCCCGCGCGTATACGGGACGGTAGGGCCGTCGCCGCGCTGGGGACGGTGATGAGCGCTACCGGCTGCGACCTGTACACCGCCATGGAACTCATGCCGCCAGAACGCCGCATCAGGAACTTGAGCAAGTTCTTCAAGCAACTCGTCCTGCTAGAGCAGCAAGGACGGGCCGAGCGTTTCTGGCGTCAGTGCCAAATCGCGGTCAGTGCGTTCGTGGAACACGGCGTCGACTACCGGGCGCGAGAAGCAGGCTGCTCCGATCCTTCAGCGTTCCTCGCGTCCATCAATGCTGAACCCTCCGCTCATCAGGGCATGGTGAGAACTTGGCTCGTGGACCAGTGGGCATGCACCTATACGTCCAGCCGCATTCGCCCCAGCATCCTCGACCGGAGCATCGAGGACTTCGATCGCCGCTTCGGACCGACGCTGCGAACTGCCCTTGAGCGACTGTACGTGGACGGCGCAGCATGACGCGATTACCGCTGGCCCTCGCACCCCTCAAGAACGAGTCCTGGCCGTCGTACCTCACCCGACGCGCTGCCCAGCATGGCACCACCCTCGCCGAGCTCGGCACACACCTGGGGCTACGCGATGGTCGCGGCAGATGGCCCGGTCGGTTCGGCATCGAGCTCGCCCCGTACGACGTCCAGCGCCTCGCGCCGATCTTGGGCCTCGTGCCCACAGAGATCGAGAACATGCAGCTCTCCTCATACGACCAGTTGGCCCTCGACCTCACTGGGCTCGCCCACGACAGCCCGATCGCCGCCACACGCGCGACGACCCACGCGGCATGGGTCTGGCTCGCCGGGTCCACGTTCTGCCCGGTGTGTTTGGCCGAGGATGACGGCGCGTGGCGCCTGAGCTGGCGCATCCCATGGATCACAGCGTGCGTGCGCCACGGGGTCGCACTTCGGGGCTCCTGCGCCGACTGCGGAAGAGTGCCCGGACTGGGCAACCGCCTCCACGGGTCAGCGCCGCCTCGAGTCGCGGCCGCACCGGATGGCCGTCTGTGTTCACACCCACGCCCCGGCGGCGCCGTGTGCGGCGCTGACCTCAGTGCTCAGCAGACGGGGCATGCTGATCCGAGACGTCTGGCGCGAGCCCACCAGATGGCCGAGCTAGTGAGCGGCCAGAGGAGTCCTGTCGCCGGCGTCGAGCGAACCTCGCTGCAGGCGCTTCGAGCATGGCAATCCGCGATTGGCATCGCCGTCCGACTCGGTGCCGTCGACGCCGGCGACTGGGGCCGAACTCATCGATGGGCAAACCCGCCACGTGATCCCGACCTAGTCGACCGGCTGCTTGAGAGCGTTGAGCCGCTGGTGAACGCCAAAGAACCGGAGTCGGCCGCGGATGTTCTCGAGGGCTGGCTGCGCTCGGCTGGTATTGGCTCGCCGAACGCCAACACGTTCTCCCGGATCACCCAGCCGTCCGCAGCCCTCCAGCCGGTCATCGAAGAGATTCTCAGCCGGCGCGGGCGCGCCCATACCCTGATCCAGCGACGCCTCGTCGGCCAGGACGGGCTGGCACTCGACCAACGCGGCTGGGGCGTGGACGACGTTCCCCAACTCGTCTGGCCCTGCGCGCTGCCAGAGCACCTGCGCCACTCAACCAAACCCGACCAACGCATCCTTCGCGCAGTCGTCTCGATGGTTCTCGTGCGCATGTGCACGGACGCGAAGGACTGGGTGGAAGCGGGCGCAGCTCTGGGCTTCCCGCCGGACAAGTCCCGCAACTGGACCCGATACGCCTTCGCCGCGAGGTGCGGGGTCAAGGACGATCTACTGATCGCCGCGCGCACTCTGGAGGCGAAACTGACGACGCCGCCGGACCACCCGTCATTCCACCGTCGAAGCCAGATCAGCGGCTTCGGCTCTTGGGCACTCAGGGACGCGCAATCGCCAGACTGCCTCTACCAAGGAGGTGGCGCCTGGTGCCCCTGCTCTCGCGCCTGGTGCCCTGCTCCACGGACTGAGGAATCTTTCGGACCCCTCTACCGGACTCACCGATACTGACAGGAGGGCGAAGGTCATTGGTGCCGGGCATGATGGGCGTTGTGGACGCGCTTGAACTCATCGTGGACGAGGGGCGACCTGCCAACGCGGGGCGCTTCTTCCAGTTGGGCCACGACCTGCTCGTCCTGCTGGACGAGTTGTCCGATGTGCCCGTGGCTTGGCAGATCACGAGCTTGCGCACTGGTTCAGCCTTAGCAACGATCGCCCCGCCAGAGGACGAGCCACAACAGGGTCAGGTGCTCTGGCTCGCGTACTCATCGTTGGCCTCGGTGCAGGGCGGTGGAGGACTTCCGGACGAGTGGAGCCCAGATGCCGTTCGGGTGGCTCATCGCTTCGTGGAGCACGGCCAGCCAACTGAGAGTGAGGGCGGCTGGTCGCCGCCGCGGCTGCGGCTGATCGGCGACAGTTCGCCCTCGTCTAGCGTGCAGCTGACGGAGGAGTTGGGTGAGCAGTTGGCTGTGCTGCAGCCATTCGAGCGTCGTATGCCTGGCTCTGTCCGGGGTCAACTCGTCGGCCTAAACGTGTCTCGGGGCAACAGAGCCAGCCTGCGGCTGCCCGACAGGCGGATCGTCCGCGTCGGCTTTGAGACGACACTGCGCGGCGAGCTCAAGGAGGCCTTGTACCAAGGTGTCGAATTGCGTGGCTTGGTGAAGCAGGACGGCGACGGTCGCGTATTCCACATCAGAGCAGAGGAGATTGGCGTCCTGAGCAAACCGGAGATTCGTTGGGCGGACCTGTTCGGAATTGACCCCGAGTTCACCGGTGACATGACTACAACCGAGCACCTGGAGGTTAACCGTGGGGAGGCCTGACAAGATCGGGCGTGCCCTGCTGGATGCCTCAGCCCTCATCGGTGTCATCAAAGGTGAGCCGGACTTCGAGTGCCTGCGAACGTTGCTGGCGGCGGTCGACCGAGGGGAGATCACCCTGGTGGAGTCCACGGCAATCCTCGCCGAGGTGCAGCCCGGGCACACAGCGGACGACCCCAAGCACACGCGTGCTCGGGAGGCAGTGCGGGCTCTGCTGGAGTCCTCCACCACGGAACTGGTGGATGTCAACACCCTAGTCGCGCGCGAAGCAGGCCGCTTGCGGGTCAAGCACGGGATGACGACGTGGGACGCGGTACATCTCGCGACCGCGATTCTGGCCAAGGTCGACGTGCTCATCGTTCGTGACGGCAAGTTCCCGACAGGCGATTACGAGGGCGTCCACGTCACCGTCCCATTTGATATCGACGACGACAAGCTGCCCGTGTTGTAGCTACCCCAGGCTTCGTGGAGGACGCGGGGAGCCAGGCTGGCCGCTTCCATCGGTGTGTTGCGGTGGGTCCGGTGCACCACGGCCATCCCAAGCCATGACAGTCTCAGTGCAGTGGAGGCAGGCTTCAGGCGCCCGCCGTGAAGTATTTCGATCCCAGTTCGAATCGAGGCTCCTGTGCACTTGCGGCGAGTGACCGTCGAGGGGTATCGAGCTGCTGCTGGCACGCCGCTGACGGTGGAGTTACCTGGCAGGTTCAGTATGCTGGTCGGCGCCAACGGTGCGGGCAAGACCACAATCAACGACGCGATCTACTGGGCACATCGCGAACGGTTCCCGCGTCTGCAGCCGCCGGATGCCGCAGTGCTCGGCCCAGCCCCGCGCAGGGTCTCGATTGAGTACCAGTTGGAGGCTGACCCGGCACAGGAGGGTGCACTCGGCAGATTCCTGTCGTCGATCGGCGGCGGTGCGCCCGCCTGGAGTCGCACGCTGGAGCGCTCACTTGGCCGGGTTCGAGCAACGGAGATCGACTCGGCGATCGACGGCCACGAGTTGACCAGATTGGTCTATTTGCCTGCGGCGCGAAACCCGGTTGACGAGTTGTCACGGCGGGACGCGATCGTTCTGGTCGAACTCCTGCGCGCGGAGCAGAAGCGTGACGATTCAACTGGCACGCTGCGCGACGTCCGGGCGAAAGCACAGGATCTGCTGGACAACCTGACAGCGGTCAATCTGGTGAGGGAAGTTCAAGGCCGCATCGCTGAAAACCTACGAACCCTGACTGCTGGCGTCCAGACACACCACGCGTTTATCGGTACACAGCGTGTCGATGACCGGTATCTCGCCCGCGTTCTCGAGTTGCTGTTGGCAACCACCGCCAACATCACCGACGCCCGACGGCTCGAAGCATCGAGTTTGGGCTACGTGAACCTGTTGCACATCGCCGTTACGTTAGCGGGCGTGCCCGACCCCGCACTGGCGCCGGCGCCCCCCGGAACCGGTACGTCGGCGACGTCGGATAATGACCAAGACGAGCAGGGTCAGCCGCAATCAGTTGATGTGCAGGACACCCCGGCGTTGGCGCGGACTCGGATCGACGAGGCCGAGGCTGCGGCTGCGGAGGAACAGGACTCGTTCTACCCGTCGGTGTTCCACGCCACGCTCCTCATCGAAGAGCCGGAAGCGCATCTACATCCGCAACTTCAGTACGGCCTCGTCCGATACTTGCGGTCGACCGTAGCTGAGCGCCCTGACCTACAGGTGATCGTGTCAACCCACGCTGGCGACATGGTCGCTGCTGCAAAGCCTAATGAGATGGTCATAGTGCGACGGGACGTCACCAACGGTGTCGTCTCTCGACTCATCGCCAATATCCCGTGGGACCCGGTTCTGGGCAAGAAGGTTCGCCGGATGGCGGAGCTGCACATGGACGCGAGCCGGTCGGGGGCGCTGTTCGCCGAACGGCTGGTCCTGGTCGAGGGGATCACGGAGGCCGCACTTCTACGGGCCTTCGGACGGGCATGGGCTGCCGGCGACGGCGCGCGGTTGGCCTTCATCGACGCCTTGGCTGTCGTGCCGATCGGTAACCGAATCGGCGAGTGGCCTGTGCATCTGCTTGCAGAGCCCGGACACGAGCTCGCTGCGCAGGTCGCGGTTCTGTCAGATACAGACAAACGCCCTGAGCAACCGAGGGACCCTATGCCAGAGCCGATTCCCCCGCAGTGGCACCAACGGTTTGACACCTCCGACCACGTGCGCTGGTTTTGGTCCCGGCCGACGTTGGAACCGACCCTTGTTCCCGGGAACGAGGGCTTGGTGACGACGGCCATGGAACGCATTGGGAAGGACCTTGGCGATAGCCCTACCCTCGCGAACGTCGATGCCTTCTTCGGCAAGCACTCCAACAGGAAGTTCAAGGGCGAGTTTGCGTTCGAGCTAGCCGCTTTGGCCGACGAGAACACGGAAGCCGTCGTGGTGCCAGACCAGCTGCAGGATCTTTTCGACTGGCTGTGGGAAGGACATAATCCAACGCCTGGAGCGGCGTCGGCCGAACAGTCTGCCTCGGTGGCGGAGCCGGTCCCTGCGCAGGAGGAGCCGGTCCAGGGCGAAGGTGGCAGCGAGAACTGATGGCGGTTCGCCTGACTGACGAGCAGGTACTAGCGGCCGCCACTGACGCGACGCTAGTCAACATCATTTCGGGACCCGGCTCGGGGAAGACCACAGTGTCTGCGGCACGCTTCGGCTATCTACATCATCGCGACCCCGATGGTCGTCGAGGAGTCCTCGGCCTTAGTTTCACTCGCTCAGCTGTGGGTGAAATGCGATCGCGCATCGTTGCCCGGTGGGGTCAACGCACGGCGGAACTTCCTAATCTCGTGACAACCTTCGACGATTTCCATGTGCGCGTGCTGCACCACCTGCTCGACAGTGGCTTCGTGACCTGGCCCGGGGGACACCGCCGCGTCGACGTCCTCGATGATTTCCGAGGCGCCGATAGTAACTACAGGTGGCTCAGTGCTGGGAGCTACCGGCGATACGCCGGTTGTGGCGAGGACGGCCTCATAACCAGCCTCTCGGAACGCATCAGCAAGCCCGCGTTCGGATTCGGAAATAAGGATCCCCACCTGAGCTTGCTCAGTGAAGGAATCGCCAGCCACGACGACGTCCGCCGGGTGCTCAGAACAGTCTTTGAGTGGGTTCCTGGAGCTCGTGATGCTGTCGTCGGCTGGCTCGCCGCGAACTACAGGCACGTGCTTGTGGATGAGATCTACGATGCCGACGAACTAGATATCTTCGCCTGCATGTGCGTCGCCGACACGAAGACGGCCAGCCTCACGCTTGTGGGCGACCCTTGGCAAGCGCTCTACGACTGGCGCGGCGCCACGCCTGAGAAGGTCGGAAGTTGCCTCCTCGACAGGTACCCATTCAGGCAATTCGAGCAATTGCAGTCCTTCCGATTTTCCACGGCCCAGACCATAGAGCTTGCTCGGGCGTTGAGAGCGGGGGAGAGCGTGACCTTGCCGACGGTGGCGAGCGCGGCCGTCGATGTGGCGCTTGCGAGGAACTGGACGGACTTATGGTCTGTCGGCGAGAACGTGCTTCCGCTCGCGTTCCGCACTGTGGGGAACCGCATCGACGCTGCACTGAACCTGCTCTTGGACGAGGTCACCCGCACAAGGCTGGGACAGAAGTCCTTCGGAAGGCAGTCCGCGCTGGTGCATCTCGGCATGGTCGCGGAAGGCATCGAGGAGGTTCTGTCCGAGCACTTCCGCCCCATCCTCAGCGATCTCGTCGCAGGCATGCCTGCTGTCGATGCCCTCGAGCGGGTGCGAGATGCTGCAGAAAGGGTGAGTCCAAAGTCGCGCCCAAGCCGGCTCCAAACGAAGGCTGAGGCGCAACGGGTACGGGAGGTCGAGCACCTTCGTCTGCGGCTTGCCCAAAGTGAACTAATCCCAGGAATAACTGTGCACCAGGCCAAGGGCCGCGAATGGCCTCGTGTGGGGGTAGCTCTGACACGGGCTCACGAGTCTGCACTCATGTCCGGGTTAACGGACGCAGAGGAAGAGCATTGCGTCGTGTACGTGGCGTTGACCCGTGCGGGAGACTTGTGCGGGAGGTTGACGCAGGCGAACGAACTCGACTTCCGATGACTCATTGACATCGAGTCCGTAGGCGTCTCAGCTCAGCGGGATCGCGTGAGCAGCTTCCTCGGTCTGTTCTGTCTCAGAATCCGCAGTGGACAACGTCTCAGCATCAAGCGCCTGCAGTGGGTCGTGTCTCAAAGTGGCTCATCACAGATAAGGGTGTAGGGCTGGGCGGCGCGTCGGTCGCTGGGTAGGGGTCGAGGCCCCCTGAGGATGGAAGTTCTGACACTGCCCATCCGGAGGACCTCGACGTGGTTGACGCTACCTTCGCTTGCCCTGACCTGACGACGTTCGCCCGCCTCGATGGGCTCGGGCTGGTGGTGACCGGTCAACGGGTCGAACCCGATCGGGCGGTGCTGGCGTGCCGTGTTGTCGAGGATGACCGATGGTGTCGACGCTGCGGTTGCGAGGGCACGGCCCGGGACAGCGTGGTCCGGGAGTTGGCGCACGAACCGTTCGGGTGGCGACCCACCACGCTGTCGGTGACGGTCCGCCGCTACCGGTGCGGCGGCTGCGCTCACGTGTGGCGCCAGGACACGAGCAAGGCCGCCGACGCTCGCGCGAAGGTCTCCCGGGCCGGGTTGGCGTGGGCCTTGACCGGCCTGGTCGTCCAGCACCTGACCGTCGCTCGGGTCGCCGAGGCGCTCGGGGTCGCGTGGAACACCGCCAACGACGCCGTCCTGGCCGAGGGGAAACGGGTCCTGATCGCTGACCCGGCCCGGTTCGACGGCGTCGCTGTTGTCGGGGTGGACGAACACGTGGTGCGCCACGAGGCGCTGTTGTTTCGAATGGAGGTGAGAGACCTACATCGCTTGGCCGTCGCAGCGGCTGGGTGAAGCTGGCGGCAGCCTGAACCGGGGAACGCCGGGGAGGGTGGGAGCAGCCGCGACAAAGTCAGGACGGTTCGGCACTACCGGACGGGCCGTGCCTGGTGAGCAAGACGGGAAGGTGTACGCAAGGAACCGGTGTCGTAAGACCTCTTCATCGTCGACCAGCTCGAACCCGGTGGATCTGGGCTGGTGTGCGGTGCGTACCTTCCTCCGCGCCTGCCAGCCAGGCGGGTGTCGGGGGCGGGGAACTGTCAGGACGGTGACATGTGCCGGGCCTGGCAGGTCGTGGTGAAGGCCTGCGGAGTAGCCACGACGAGACCGCAGGGGCAAAGCCGGGCACCTCGCCCGTTGACCGAACAACAGTGAACGTGGGAACCACCTGTGACTGTTCCTCTTCTTGAAGGGGATAGGCCCGTTGCCGGCTGAAGGTCGCAGGTGGGGCGGAGCCGCCGTAGTACTCCGAGGCCGGGAGAGCCGGTCGCATGGGGAAGGGCGGCAGCGAGAGGAAGCAAGGAGGAACTGTGATGTCCGAAGATGCGCTGGTGAATACCGGCGCCGTGATCTGGCCCGAGCATGACTGGGCGCAGGTGACGGTACGGAGGATGCAGGCCAAGCTGCATTGTTGGGCGGCCGGGGATCCCGGTCGCCGGTTTGACGACCTGTACAACCTGGTCTGTGATCCGGCGTTCCTGGTCGTGGCGTGGCAACGCGTCGCGGGCAACGTCGGGGCACGGACGGCCGGGATCGATCGGGCCACGGTGGCTGCGATCGTCTCTCGGTTCGGGGTCGAGGAGTTCCTGCAGCATGTCCGTGACCAGTTACGGTCGCGGACATTTAGCCCGGTCGAGGTACGTCAGGTGATGATCCCCAAGGCGAGCGGGAAACTGCGCGCGTTGGGGATCCCGACCGTGACGGACCGGGTGGTGCAGGCTGCTCTGAAACTGGTGTTGGAACCGATCTTCGAGGCGGACTTTGCGCCGTGCTCGTACGGTTTCCGGCCGAACCGGCGCGCGCAGGACGCCATTGCCGAGATCCACCACTTCACCACCAAGTCTTACCACTGGGTGGTGGAGGCCGACATCGAGGCGTGTTTCGACATGATCGATCACGTCGCGTTGATGGACCGGGTCCGGGCAAGGATTGGCGACAAGCGAGTGCTGGGGCTGGTCAAGGCGTTCCTCAAGGCCGGGGTGATGACCACCACCGGCACCCGCGAGGCGACGCACACCGGCACCCCGCAGGGCGGGATCCTGTCTCCGCTGTTGGCGAACATCGCGTTGTCGGTGCTGGATGAGCACTTCATGTCGAAGTGGGACCAGCAGATGGCGACCGAGGTCTGCCGACAGCGCCGGAAGCGACAAGGCAAGGCGAACTACCGTCTGGTCCGGTACGCGGATGACTTCGTCATCCTGGTCACCGGGCAGCGCGAACACGCCGAGCAGTTGCTCAACGAGGTGGCGCACGTGCTGGCCCCGATGGGGTTGCGACTGTCACCGGAGAAGACCCGCGTGGTCCACATCGACCACGGCTTCGACTTCCTCGGCTTTCACATCCAACGGATGCGGAAACGGGGCAGCAACAAGTGGTTCGTGTACACCAAGCCCTCGAAGAAGGCGATCGCCTCGATCAAGAGCCGGGTGAAGACCATGACCTACAGGGCGACCTTGCACCACGACCCCGGGTACCTTCTGGACTACCTGGGTCGGGTGCTACGAGGGTGGGCCAACTACTTCCGACACGGCGTGTCCAAGGCCACGTTCTCCGCGATCGACTCCTACACGTGGGAGCGGATCACGGCATGGCTACGGAAGAAGCACCGCATCGGCTGGCCAGAACTCCGGCGCAGGTTCTGCCTGCCCGGGACCTGGCGGCTCGCCGTCGATGGGATCAGGTTCAAGGGCGCAGCCAGCGTCCCCGTCATCCGGTACCGCTACCGCGGCTACCAGATCCCGACCCCATGGACACCGACAGCCACCACTGGCTGAACAACAACCACTCGTGGAGAGCCCGGTGCGGTGAGAATCGCACGCCGGGTTCGGCGGGCGGCCCGGGGAAACGGACCCCGAGCAATCCGGGCACCGCGCCCCGGGCCGACCCAACTGGCGGCACACCCGCAAGGGCGGCAAGTACGTCACCGTCGTCATCGACCTCACCCCGATCCGCGACGGCACCGGCCCCGCCCGCCTGTTGGACATGGTCGAAGGACGGTCCAAGGCCGCGTTCAAGTCCTGGCTCGCCGACCGGCCACAGGCGTGGCGCGACGCCATCGAGGTCGTTGCGATGGACGGGTTCACCGGGTTCAAGACCGCCACCAGCGAAGCGCTCCCCGAGGCGGTGACCGTGATGGACCCG
>NZ_HF571038.1:3744749-3748692 GCF_001046875.1 Nostocoides jenkinsii Ben 74 | reverse complement strand
GCAGCCGCCCGCCCCGGTCCCATGCGGGGTTCGGCGGCGGAGGTCATGGGCGCAGTCTGTCAGTCGCCAGGGCGTGGCTGTGGATAAGTCTCGCCTCCGGTAGCGCAATCGCGCTGCGTCAGGGAGGGTGGACTCAGTTAGTTGTGCGCGCGGGCGCGGGAGCCCGCGATCATCGGGAGGATTCCAATGGTTCGTATGCCGCGTGCTGGCCTCGCTCGGCCCGCTGCCGTTGCCACGGCGCTTGCCTTGGGCGGTGCCCTTCTGGTGGGGTGCAACGGGAGTGACGCACCAACCACATCGACGACGTCCGCGAGCAGCGCGTCATCGTCCGCCTCTTCAGCGTCGACGAGCCCGTCACCGAGTTCGTCGAGTCCCACTACGTCGGCATATGTGCCCGTGAAACCGACGTTCCCGGCGGCGGCGAAGAAGCAAACGGACGCCGGTGCCATCGCGTTCGTTGAGTACTACTGGGATGCGCTTAGTTACGCATGGTCCCAGCCTGATTCATCAATCCTCGACGGCCTTTCCACTAAACAGTGCGAGCCTTGCGCATCGTTTGATGCGACCGCAGCGGACATGCAGTCGGCAGGGCATAAATTCGATCGCGCCCCTATCCTGCTGCTCTCATCGGAAATCGTTTTTAACACTCGCGATGAAGCCTCAGTCCAGACTCAGGTAGAACGCACCGCTGCGTCAGTCATCGACCAGCAAGCGAAAGTGGTCAAGACTAATACATCGTCGAAAGCTACTCGCGTCTTGAGGCTAACCTGGTCCGGCAAGTGGCAGGTGGCGCAAATTGTCGAAGGTTAAACTCGCGTTCGGAGGCGCCCTGCTGATTCTCTCTTTGGCTACCGTGCCTACGCACGTCGACGCTGCGTCCAGGACTTGCGCCGACCCCAGCGACCCCCTATGCACTGCCACTGATTCGGATTCGATATCGGCGGCGGCCATGATGAGCATGAATGACAAGAATTGGCCTAACGGGGGCCCGGGTGGCGGGGCGCTCCCCCTGTTCGAGTACGACATGTCGACCTACTGCGACGGCCCGGGGGCAGACGGACCGAACTTCGACCCTCTATGCGAGAGAGCTCAAACTGCTTGTCTTGCACCGGGAGAGTCCGGCGTAGGACCGGCCATGTACGTCTATCGTCGGCCGTACGGGTCGGATGGCCCTTGGGTGCAGGTTGGATGGACTTGCTGGTCCGTCCTGCTACCTGGATCCAATACTCCGACGATGGCGATGATTGAGGCGGCGTTCCACCGCACCCCGTTTGCTGATCCGGAGGTCAGTATTCAACCGGTGGGTGGGCGGACGCTGATCCGACTCGACAACTGGTTCGCGATGAAGTGGAGCGAGTCCGGGTATGAACCCGAGGAGATCGACACTCTGAACCCCGCCGACTGGTTCTCCCTTCGTGTGCGCATCAAGCCGATCTTCGAGAGCGTGACCTACGACTTCGGCGATGGCACCAGCCAGGGACCCACGACCAGCCTCGGCGGCGTCTACCCATCCGGAGACATCGTCAAGGCCTACGAGGCAGCAGGCACCTACGGCGTCCGTGCGACGACAGTCCTCAAAGGCGAGGTCTCGCTCAACGGATCCGAGTGGATCGCCATCCCTGGCCAGGCGGATCTGACCGGCCCGACCACCGATCTGGAAGTTGTCACAGCGAAGAACTCGCTCTATTTGGCCGGAAACTGATGACCCTAACGAAGGGCGATTTTCGTCAGACGCAGCCGGCGGCGAGGAGGGCGTCCAGCGCGGCATACCCCTCATTGACTCCGATCTCCATGCCCGAGGCGAGCCAGGCATCACGACCCTCAAAGGAATCGACGAGGGACCAGGCGTGGAGGCGCGTCATACCGTCACCGAGATCCTCGAAGACCATGGTCTCCAGCGCGACCGCCTCGGGCATCCCCTCGAACGTGAACGTCTGCACGATCCGGGACTCGCTGATCTCGTGGAAGCAGCCATGGAGGCCGAGTTCGACGCCGTCGGTGCGATCGACATATCGCCAGCTGCCGCCACTGCGGGGTCCCAATAGTCGACCTCCATCGTGCGCCGCGCCGGGCCCATCCACAGTGGCACCAACTCGGGATCGGTGTGGGCGCGCACGAGCTGCGCGGGGGTCGCGCGGAAGTCCCGATAGATGTGAATGGCCGGCACGGTGGGGTCGGCCTCGATACGGGCTGGCTCGCTCATGATGATGTCTCCTGCGTTGTGGGTATGACGTTTCCGTCCTGATCCATCTGCTCCAGCAAGGCGTCGAGACGACGGAATCGCTCCTCGGCTTGCCGCTGATAGCGCTCGATCCAGGTCGTCATGAGACCGAACACATCGGCTTCAAGATGGACCGTACGACGTTGCGCTGCAGCGGTTTTCGTCACCAGGCCGGCTCCCTCGAGGACCTTGAGATGTTTCGAGATCGCCTGCACCGAGATGTCGTATGGCGCGGCCAACTCCCCCACGGTCGCGTCACCGACCGCGAGTCGGGCCACGATGTCGCGGCGGGTCGGGTCGGCGAGGGCGCCGAACACGAGGGTCAGTTGCTCCTCCACGGCACCCTTCTCTTCAACTCGATGGTTGAACAACCATGTCAGATGCCTAGAAGGTTGTCAACCTATCGGTTGATGAAGCGTGCTTGGGAGGGTTGGACAGAACAACCCCAAGACGGCCCAGCAGGGCGTCAGTCAGTGGCAGGGTCACGGCCCGCGAGCACCCGTTCCATCATCACTGTCGGTGGCGCGGCATACGCTCAAAGAACCAATCGAATCAGCGTCAAGGAGAGTCCGATGGCCGTTTCCGTCAACCCCTACCTGGCAGGGTCATAGCGTCCAAGCAACAGCCTCCACTGGATCGGGGCTGAAGGCTGGGAGGCTGGACCGGTGGCAGGCACGAGACGGCAGTTGACGATCAAGGACCGGGCGGAGATTTCGGCTGGGTTGAAGGCGGGCTGGAGCCCGGCGCGGATCGCGCGTGACCTGGGCCGGGATCGGTCAGTGATCACCCGGGAGATTGCCCGGAACTCCACCAAGACGTGTGGGTATCGGGTGGTCAGCGCCGACGTGCGGGCCCAACGGCGCCGCGCCCGTCCGCAGCCGCGCAAGGTGGCCGCCGATCCGCTGCTGGGTCAGCGGGTGTTGGCCGATCTGCGGCAGTCTCGCACGCCCCGTCAGATCGCCGGCCGGTTGAAGTTGGAGGCCGAGGACGCCACCGTGGAGGTCATGAAGGGTTCCCTACCGGCCGGTGGCCTGCTGGCTTCGCACGAGGCGATCTACCAGTTCATTTACGCCATGCCCCGCGCCGAGCTGGTCCGCCACGGGGTCTTCCTGCGCTCCAAGCGCACCCAGCGAAAGCCCCGCTCATCGAGCAGGCGCGGGGCCCCGATCGTGGGGATGCGTCCCATCACCGCCCGGGAGAACGAACACCCCGGCAGCGCCGAGCGGAGGGTACCCGGGCACTGGGAAGGCGACCTGATCATCGGCAAGAACGGCGCCAGCGCTGCAGCCACCATGGTCGAGCGGATGTCCCGGTACACCGTGATCGTGGCCCTGCATCACGGCAAGTCCAGCGACGACCTGGCCGAGGTCCTGATCGAGCACGTCAACGCCCTACCCGAAATGATGCGCGCCTCGCTGACTTGGGATCAAGGCAGCGAGATGGCCCGCCACGCCGCGCTGACCGTCGCCACCGACCTGCCGGTGTACTTCGCCGATCCACACAGCCCCTGGCAGCGTCCCAGCAACGAGAACACCAACGGCCTGATCCGTGAGTACATCCCCAAGGGCGAGAACATCCCCGCCCATCAGCCCTACCTGAACTCCATCGCCGAAGAACTCAACGAACGCCCCCGAGCCGTCCTGGGCTACCTCACCCCCCGCGAATCCTTCGAACGACTCCTCCTCGGCCAACCCCACGTTGCTACGACGCCTTGACACCGCC
>NZ_HF571038.1:3734235-3744649 GCF_001046875.1 Nostocoides jenkinsii Ben 74 | reverse complement strand
CACCCACCTCCATCGCCGCACCGGCCCCCTCCTGGCTCGGGCTGTGACCCGAGTCGTGCCAATTTAGTGTGTCGCGGGATCGTGGCCGGTGGCGGTGAGGATGTCGCGGGCGGTGTCGGTGAGTGGGTCGGCCGCTGTGTAGGGGTGGCCGCCGATGGTGAGGGTGATCTGCTGGATCGGGCGGAGCGCGCGCACGACCTTCTTGATGCTCATCCCGGTCTGGTCTTGAAGCCGCCGGGAGATGGCCAGCGCGGCGAACACGATGGTCAGGTGGGCCTCGATCGCGTCCTTGGTGTGGTGGAAGATCGGCCGGGCACGTAGGTCGCTCTTGGACATCCGGAACGACGCCTCGACCTGCCAGAGGTCGTGGTACGAGCCGATGACCTCACCCGCGGGCATCAGCTCGGTGGGGATGTTGGTGACGTAGCCCTTCAGGCCCTCGAGCCGGCGCGCCCGGGCCAGTGACGCCTCATCCAGGGTGCGGGCGCCGTTGCTGGTCTTGACGAACCGGGGTGTGCGGGCGGCCTTCTCGCCGGCGACGACGGCCTTGGCCCGGTTCTCCTGCAGGGTCAGCGTCTTGGAGTCCCTGGCTGCGCGTTTCGCGGAGTACGCCCACACGGCCCGCCACGACCCGTCGTGCTCGCCGGGCGCCCACACCGGTTCGGCCCGCAGCGCGGGGTCGTTGTCGGTGTTGCGACCCCGGCGTGGGGTGAGGGTGTCGATGACCTGACCGTCGGTGAACGCGTCTCCGTGCCAGCGGAAGTGCGAGGCCAGGTCGATCGGGGCCTTGGTCACCCGCGAGCCCACGATGAACCTCAGCTTCGCCTCGTCGAGCTCACGCAGGTTCGCAGAGGACAGCATCCCCGCGTCGGCGACCACGACCATGCCCTCGATGCTGTGCCGGGCGGCAAACGCGGTGACGATCGGGATGATCGTGGCCTTCTCGGCCTTGTTGCCCTCAAAGCAGCCGACCTGCAGGGGGAACCCGTTCCGGTCCACCAGGAGCCCGACCAGGACCTGGGGGTCGACCCGGCGTTCCTTGGAGTAGCCGACCTTGCGCAGGGCGTCCTCATCCTCAGCCTCGAAGTACAACGTCGTCACGTCATACAACACCAGCGACAGATCCCCTGCGGTGGAGGCGTGTTCGTAACAAGCGGCTGCCAAGGTGTCGCGGTACCCGCGAGCCTGGCAGCGTTTCAACGACCGGAACATCGTGCGCAGCGACGCGTGCTCGACCCCGATCTCCTCCAAGACCCGCAGCGAGTCCGCCTTGGACGTCGGCTCGACGATCCTGGCCAGGACCATCTGCTCGAACGCGTCGTCACCCACCGCGTGAAACCCCAGCTCGCGGTAGCCGCCAGTGAGGACCTGCCACAGCAGCGCGCACCGCTTGCCGGTGATCACCCCATGCCCGAACGGGCCCGCTGGCAGCGTCAACTCCAGCTCGCCCTGGCCCGGGTGCACCCGTGCCCGCGCGACCTCGAGCAGGGCGACCAGCTCCGCCGGCGTGCGTGCCGAGCCCACGTGCTCAATCACGCTGTCGCGGTCCCCAACTCGCTCGGCGATCTGCACCGCTGTGGCCCCCGAGGCGGTCGGGACCTTCCGCACAAACACCACGACCAACGACCCTACCGGCCCGATTAGTGTGTCAACCCCCACCGGGGCAAGCCGCTGACCAGCGCAAATACTCGCCGCGAACCCAATTCACGCCACAGTGGCACGAGTCAGGTGATCCGGGCCAACACCGCCATCTCGCTGCGCACCCACCTCCATCGCCGCACCGGCCCCCTCCTGGCTCGGGCTGTGACGGAGACCGCCTGACGCGGGACGCCAACACACGCGACGACGGACACCGAAGCTCCGACACACGACCGCGCCCCCACCGCCGAAGCGATGGGGGCGCGGTCATAGTGATCCCTGACCGGTGATCTCAGACCACTGATCTCAGACCGGGATCAGCCGAATGGCATCAGCCGCGGTAGGTGTTCCACATGGCCTTCATGCGCGCCTTCTGACCGGCCGTGAACATGTTCATGCACGAGTCGTAGGTGTAGTCCATGAAGTTGTGGATCGGGTCCATCCCCGGCGCGGGGCAGGTGTTCCGACCGGTCGGGCACTGGAAGGCGGGGCTGGCCTCGGCCGGGGTGTCCTTGACCATGTCACCCGGGTTGTTGCAGCCGCCCTGGAAGGTGTGCCACAGACCCATCCAGTGGCCCACCTCGTGGGTGGCGGTGTCGCCGAGGTTGTAGTTCGTGGCCGAACCGCCCGGCAGGGAGGCGTTGAGCAGGACGACGCCGTCCATCTTGTCGGAGGCGTTGCCGTCGAACGGGAAGGTCGCCCAGCCGAGCAGCCCGCCGCCGAGGTTGGCGGTGTAGACGTTTAGGGCGTCAGTGCCGCCCTGGCGCAGCGCCGTCTTCATCGCCGACTCCGCGGGAGAGTCGGGCGAGACGTTGTACCAGCTGGAGTTGTTGACGCGCTTGACGCCCATCAACTTGAACGTGAACCCGGCGCTCTTGAACGCGTTGTTCAGAACGGCCATCTGCTTGTTGATCCGAGTCGAGGTCACATTGCCCGTGCTACCGGACGTGATGACATTGAAGTAGACCTTGACCGTCGCGGCGGGAGCTTGGCGACCGAGCTTGTCCAGAACGCGACCGTTGGCGTCGACGTGGAGGCCCTTCTTGGCCATGGCGTTGGCGAACATCCGCTCGGCGGCGGCGACCTCGGCAGCGCTGGCGGAGTTGGGGTCGGCGGCGTGGCTGCCCTTGGCAAGGCGGGCGGACGAGCCGCTCACGCAGGCCTGGCTCGCGCCGGAGTCCGTGGCCCCGATGGCCTTGGCGTTGGCCGGCAGGGCTCCCATACCCAGTGCCAGCAAGGCGGCGCCCGGAACGGCGACGGCGAGACGAAGACGTGACATGTCTGTGGTGTTCCTTTCAGTTCCCCTCGACGGTTCCCCAGGGGGACCGTATGGCGTACCGAACCTAACCGAAAGGCTCCCGATTTGGGACCAGATTCGCGGAATAACTTGGATTCCTGCTGGTCAGCTACTCCTCGCCGTCCTGAGGAGCGCGCAGTCCGTCGTAGATCTCCTTGCAGATCGGGCACACGGGGAACTTGTTGGGATCGCGGCCAGGCACCCACACCTTGCCGCACAGCGCAACGACCGGCTCGCCCGACAGCGCCGACTCCAGGATCTTCTCCTTGCGCACATAGTGGGAGAAGCGCTCGTGATCACCGGGCTCCTGGACCTGCGGGAGCGTCTCCGCGCGTTCGAGAACGGAGGTCGCGGTCGAGGGGCCGCCAGGCTCGCCGGGCGGTGGCTGGTCGAGGCTCATGACCGGCCATCCTAGTTCGCCGAGCCCGGATCAATTCAGCCCTCGGTCAATTCAGGCTGGGGTCGTCCGGATAGGTCGCCATCCAGCCGAGGGGGCCGGGCTGGCGGGCCAGCACCCGACTCCACAACGCGGGTCCCGCCTCGTGCAGCACGTCGCCCGGTCGTCGGTCCACGACAAACCAACTCCCAGAAGTGATTTCTCCCTCCAGTTGTCCGGCCGACCACCCGGCATACCCAACGAAGACGCGCATCGCCGACACCTGGTTGGTGACCACCTCGGGATCGGCGTCGAGATCGACGAGGCCAAGATCGCCATACAAGCGCGCGACGCCGGTGTCCCCGCGGCCCTCGACCAGGGCGGCCACCCCGAGGGCCGAGTCGGTCTGCACGGGACCGCCGAAGTAGGCGTGCGGATCATCGAGGACCGGCTCCGACCACGTCGGCAAGAGCGCGGAGACCAGCGTGTCGAGGGGTTGACCGAGGATGATCCCCTGAGCCCCGTCCTCGCCGTGATGCAGCAGCAACACGACACTACGGCGAAAAACTCCCTCGCTGATCTCCGGAGTCGCGACCAGGAGCTTCCCCGTCAAGTCCGCATGCCCGGTCATGTCCCTATCCTCCCGTATGCCGCGCCAGCCGTCCCGCGATCCACGTCGCCACCGCGATCCCCAGCGCGTCGGCGAGCAGGTCATAGACCGACCCGGACCGTGTCGAGAGGAACAGCCCCTGGATGACCTCGGTGAGCGCGGCATACGTCAGCATCCCGGCGACGAAGCCGCGGCGTGACGCCCGCGCGAGCAGACCTAACAGGGTCGGGGCGGCGAAGATCGCGAAGTGCACGACCTTGTCGATCTGCGGAATCGGCAGGGGCGGGCCGGATGAGGGCGTGAACACGGCATACGCATTGGCCAGGAGCGCGGCCACCGTCAAGAAGACCAGCACCCGCTGAGGGACGCGAGCAAGCACGAGTGACGCCTAGAGATCGGGGAAACGAGGTTTGCACCAATGTGCCTCACCCGAGCCTCCGGACCGAAATCCGCGCCGAGGCGGCCTAGGCCTTACCGTGCCCGCCATGACGGCATTCATCGACAGCGTTGGATCGGGCTCCGCGGCCGGGGTCCCCGACGTCATCACTCTTGACGTGTCGGCCCGGGCCATCGGGCCAAGCGTGGCCGAGGCGCTGGGCGACGCCGACGCGGCCGCTCGGCGGATCATCGGCGCCGCGAGCGAAGCGGGCCTGCCTGCCCGGGATCGCCAGACGACCGGTGGTCGGGTGGTGCCGGTGTATGACCGTGAGGGCCGCCCGACCGCGGACTTTCAGGCGACGACCTCGTTGCGTCTGCGCGTGCGGCAACCAGACCGGGCCGGGACGTTGATCACGACCTTGGCCGAGGCGGCCGGCGACCACTTCGTCCTGGAGAACCTTTCGAGCACCATCGGGGACGACCTGCACCTGGCGGAGCAGGCCCGCGAGGACGCCTTCCGCGATTCCCGCGCCCGAGCCTCGCAATGGGCGAGCCTGGCTCATCTCACCCTCGGCCGGGCGCACACGGTGATCGAGTGCGGTGCTCTCGACGCACCACGACAGGGTGGCTTCTTGCGCGCGGCCGCGAAGGAGTATGCCGGGACCCCCGTCGAGAGCGGCGAATCCGTCATCCCGGCGAGCGTTTCGATTCGCTGGGAGGTGGGCACTACCCTGCCGCCCATGGATGCTTTCGTGGAGATGACCGGCACCGGCACGGCGTCGGCCGCCCCCGACGTCGTCGCGCTGGACCTCGGCGTGCGCTGCCCCGGTGACACCGTGGCGACCGCACTCGGCGAGGCGGACGACAAGATGGCCGCCATCGTCGCTGCCGCTCGCGACGCTGGGGTGGCCGGCCGGGACCTGCAGACCACCGGCGCGAGCGTCTATCCGCAGTACGACAACCAGGGTGTGAAGGTCGTCGGCTATATCGCGGGCCAGTCCCTGCGTCTGCGCGTCCGTGATCGCGACCAGGTCGGTCCACTCATCACGGCCTTTTCGACCGCGGCGGGCAACAGCCTGACGATCGACAACATTGCCGTGCAGCTCAGTGAACCGGGCACGCTCCTCTCGACCGCTCGGGACAATGCCTTCGCCGACGCCAAGGCAAAGGCGCATCAGTATGCCGTGCTCGCCGGCCGCGAACTCGGCAAGGTCGTCTTCCTCATCGACTCCCCCTCCGGTGCTCCCGTGGTGCCGATGGCGTCGATGCGCATGGACCAGGCCATGGCCGTCTCCGGCGGGATGCCGGTCGAGGCTGGCGAGAACAGCGTGACCGCCTCGGTGGTCGTTCGCTGGGCCTGGGCCTGACGGCCTGATGTCCGCTCTGGACGCCCTCGGTTGGGCCGGATCGGCGCTGCTGATCGTCTCGGTCATGCAGACCCGCATCCTGCGGCTGCGCTGGCTGAATCTCGTCGCCACCCTCATCCTGCTGGTGTTCAACGCCGGCATCGAGGTCTGGCCGATGGTTGCGATGAACGCCGTGTTGGCCGCGATCAACATCTGGTTCATCGTGAAGCTGCTGCGCGAGGAGGGGACGTCCGCCTATGCGGTGCTGCCGGTCCGGGGCGACGACACCTACTTGCAGCATTTCCTGAGGATCTCGGCGGCCGACATCGCGAAGTTCTTCCCTGACTTCCGCCCCGAGGCGAGCGCGGGTCGATCGGCCTTCCTCGTCCAGCACGGCAACGAGACGGCCGGAGTCATCATCGGCCGGGACACCGGCGACGGCGTCGGCCAGATCGAACTCGACTATGTGACCCGGGCCTTCCGGGACTTCTCCCCCGGCGAATATGTCTTCCAGACCAGCGATGCCCTGCGGACTGCCGGGTGGAATCGGGTCCTGACCGCACCCGGGATGGTGGCGCCGTACTACGAACGGTTGGGCTTCCGGCGCGACGGCGATCGCTTCGCCTTCGACCTACCGTCCGCCTGACGGGACAGGACCTGCCGGACTCGACCGGGACCACTGCGACCGCGACTGGGACGGAGCCAACTCCGATCAGCGATGGGTCGGCCCACGTCACGCGGCGTCGCCGCGCGAGGTGGTTCACCCCGGCATACGGGGCGTTCGTGGAGGTGGCGGGAATCGAACCCGCGTCCACTGACGATGAACCAGGACTTCTCCGGGTGCAGTGCGCTCTGGATTTTCTCGGCCCCGGGGCTCGCGCGCACACGTTCCCCGACAGGCTCAGTCGGATTAGAGTCCCACGCCTCCCCCCGACGAGGGACGCGCAGCAAGATCTCTAGATGACGCTGGTGACTATGCCGAGATCACGCATAGGCCAACGGACTTCGGGCTCGCTCAGGCGGCGAGGGCGAAGTCGGTGCGCTTGGAGTTGGCACCTATTGGTTTGCACGGAGCGTTGACGAGATAACCGTGCGTCCTCGACCCGCTTCCCCTGGATGACCGACCAATGTCGAAACCGATCACCCCCGAGATGTGGGCAGACCCATCGCTGTGGAGTTGTCAAACCGTCGCTGACGCGCCGGATGCACTAGTATGCCGCGCAACGCCGCCGTCCCCAAGTTCATTCCCGAGGTGGTCGGCTACCAGGCGTCAGCTACCAAGTGCCTCCGGAGGAACCGGAGCCACCGCCGCCGGAGAACCCGCCACCCCCGAATCCCCCACCGAATCCGCCTCCGCCGCCGTCGAAGACGGACGTGCCTGACGAACCCGGCGTCGAGATAAAGGTGCCGGCGGCCTGAGTCGAGAACGAGTCGGCACCGGTGGCGATCCCGTCGAAGAACCCACCGGTCCCCCAGCTGGGTCCGACGTACCAGATCGGCGGGGCGATGGTCACGCCCGCCGCGGCCGCCGCCGCGGCGACCTCGTCAAACGTCTTCGCCCACTTGTCGGCCACCCCGAAGACGATGGCGTAGGGCAGGTAGCGCGAGAAGATGTCCTGCGCTTCCTCGAAGCGGATCTGGTTGGCCTCGGCGGTAACGAGATATTGCTTGAAGCCCAGTGACTGGGTCAGGACCGCGGTGCCTTCGGCCGTGCGCGAGGCCATCCGCTTGCCGAGGGCGCGGACGATGAGCCCGCTGACGAACAGCCCACCGGCGAGGATGCCGGTGCCCGAGATCGGAACGCCGGGTATGGGGCGCACCGCGGCCGGGACGACCGTCCCGAGGAAGAACAGCGAGATAACGCCAAGCAGCATCAGCGCAGCCCCGAAGCCACCCCAGGCGTCCCGCTGGGACCGCGGCGAGCTGCGGAACCAGCCGCGTCGGACGACCTCGTTGTACATCGACCCCTTCACCGAGGCCAGGGTCGACGCAAAGGTGTTCTTGAGGTCGCTCAGGCGAACCGAATCACCCTGGGCAAAGAGCGCCTCGACCAACATTTCCTCATACGTGCTCAACGCAACGGCATGAGCCGGGGGCGCGGAGCGGGTCAGCATCCAGTCGGTGCGACCGAAGCGCTTCTGCGTCTCCGCGATGGACAGATAGCCGCGGACGGCGAGATCGAGGATTGTGGCGGTGACGTCGACGGTGTTGGCTTCCTCGTCGATCAGCGTGCCGACCATGCCCGGCTGCACGCCAGGTGGCGGGTTGAACTGGACGGCGATCGTGCCCGGGCGCGACTGGCGGACGGTCGGGCTGGACTCGCCGGCCCCGGGCGACAGACCGGGGGTCAGCCCGGCATACGCCTCGTCGCGACCGCGCGTCCACACGAGCATCGACATCGCGGCCGCAGCCAGCAGCGGCAGGAATACCCCGATCCCGGCAAAGAGCCGACCAAGGAGTTGCGCGGCGGCGGGCGAGATGTCGGAGTTGTCGGCATAGGTCGGGTCTTCGTTGGCCGTCGAATCGGAGACCAGGTCGGGAGTCAGGTCGCCGAAGGCCGCGCGGTCCATGGACAGCGCGACGGTCATCGCCTCGCCCGGGGCCAGACCGCTGTGACTGAAGGTCGACGGGTCGCCAAGGGTGCTGTCGCACAACGAATCCGAACCCACCTGGCCGTAGTTGCAGCCGACGCGCAACACCGTCCCGGGCGACGTGACCCGGGCCGTCACCTTGTCGTAGGTCTGCTCGTTGGCCGCACCCACAACGTCGTGCACGAACTCGGCATGCGTGGCATCGATCTCGTTGACGATGTGGGCCATGGTGTAGGCGATGACATAGGTCTGCGTGCCGGTGACGGTCTCCTCCGGACTGCCGATGCGCAGATGGACGTAGGCGCCGTAGTCGCTCTCACTGACGTCGGCCGGCGCCCCCGTCGGCGACGAGACCTCGAGATCGGTGAGTTGGTAGTAGTGGTAGACGTCGTCGCGATTCTGATACCCGGCCCGCACCCGGATGTCGCGGGTGATCCCGTGGCGCTCCTGCCCCTCGGGGAAGACCTGGGTCAGGGTCTCGGTGATCCGTGCAGACCCATCCTCGGCCAGGGCGATGTCCACTTGATAGTCCCCGACCACCTCCCCGTCGGCGGCAACGAACCCTGCCGCCGCGGCCTGACCGAAGTGCGCGGCGGCAACATTGCGCGCTGCAGCAGGGCCGGCCAGGCCGATCCCCAGCGCGGCCAGCAGCATCAGGAGTGTCGCGAACAGGGGTATGCCGCGCGGCATACGACCAAGGGAGCGACTCACTCGCGCTCCCGGGAGTGCAGGATGCGGGCCGTCTCGCGGGCATCTTGCCGCTCGCGCAGGGCGTGCCGCTTGTCGTATTCCTTCTTGCCCTTGGCGAGGCCGATCTCGACCTTGGCGCGACCGTCAGAGAAATAGAGCGACAGCGGGACGATGGTTTTGCCGGACTCCCGCGTGGCGGCAAGCAGTTTGTCCAACTCCAGCCGGTTGAGCAGCAGCTTGCGCCGCCGCCGGGGAGTGTGGTTGGTCCACGTGCCCGAGGAGTACTCGGGAATATGCACGCCCTCGAGCCAGAGCTCGTCACCGTAGAACACCGCATAGCCGTCGACAAGGGAGGCCCGTCCCATCCGCAGGGACTTGACCTCGGTCCCCATCAGCGCGATGCCGGCCTCATAAGTGGACTCGATGTGGTAGTCGTGTCGCGCCTTGCGATTGCTCGCGATCAGCTTGCGCCCGGTTTCCTTCGCCACGCGCCTACGCTACCCGGCCGCACCGACAACCTGACTCAGAGCCAGTTGCGCGGATCGACCGGCGTTCCGTTCTCGCGGGTCTCAAAATGCAGGTGGCAGCCGGTGGAGAGGCCTGTCGTGCCGACATAGCCCACGAGCTGACCGCGCCGGATCGATCCGCCATAGTCAACGATCTGCGACATGTGGTTGTAGGTCGTGGCGAGCGACACCCCGCGCTGGATGCCGTGGGAGATGACCACCTGATTGCCATAGCCACCGCCCCAGCCCGCGCTGACGATCGTGCCATCGGCGGCGGCATAGATCGGGGTGCCGCAACCGGCGGCATAGTCGCGGCCGCTGTGCAGGCGCCAGTAGTGCAAGATCGGGTGCCAACGCAAGCCGAACTCCGAGGAGATCCATCCCGCCGATGGCGCGGACAGGAAGCCGCCGGAGGCCGGCGGGGCGGGGCCGCCGCCGCAGCCTCTGCCGCCGCCTGCTGCTTCCCGATGTCGGCGAGCTTGGCCGTGAGGGCATCCGAGTCGGCCTTCAGGTCAACGAGCCGCTGCTTCTCCTTGGCTGCTTCGGCGTCAAGCTTGTCCGCCGCCGCCGCCTGCTCGGCGATCAACGACTCCAACTCGGCCTGTGCGGCTTCGGCCTGCCCCTGAGCGGCCTTGGCCGCCGCTGCGGCAGCTTCGGTCTCGCGCTGGAGCTGGGCAACCTTGTCGCGGGCCGCCTGGAGTCGAGCCTGCTTGGCCGTCAGATCGGCAGTCGAGGCGGAGAGCTGCTCGATGGCTCCCTGCTGAATGTCCGCGACGTTGTCGGCCATCGCCATCCGGTCGGCCAGATCCTGCGCGTCGCTGGCTCCCAGGGTGAGAGAGAACGAGCCCATCCCCTGCTCCTGATAGAGCTGGGCCGCGAATCCGTCCACCTCGTCACGGGTGTCGGCCAACTCGGCGGACGTTGCCTCCAGGTCATCATTGGCCTTCGCCTCGGCGGCCCGAGCCGCCTGCAGGTCGGCGAT
>NZ_HF571038.1:3722210-3734135 GCF_001046875.1 Nostocoides jenkinsii Ben 74 | reverse complement strand
CAGGCGGGCGCTGACGATCACTAGCCAGTACCACGGCGGTTTGGTCAGCGAGAGCCACGGAATCGAGTCCGCCCCGAAGACGCCGAGCATCGCATTGGCCGCGCCCGAACGCACTCCCGCGAAGATCGACATCTTCCAGATGAGGGCGGCCACGACATACGAGCAGGCCGTCGGCAAGAAGAAGACCGAGCGGAAGAAGGCCTGCATGACCCGGGTGCGCGCGACCAGGATTGCCGTCAGCAGCGATAGCGCGAAGGTCGTTGGGACGATGAACAACGCAAAGACGATGAAGGTGCCCAGGCTGGAGCGGAAAGACTCGTCCTTCAGCATGTCGAGGTAGTTGCCGGCGCCGACGAACTTCGTCGGCGTCACGGTGTTGTAGGACTCGAAGAAGCTGAGGTAGATGCTCCAGATGATCGGGATGTAGATGAAGATGATCAGCCCGAGGACGAAGGGGCCGACGAAGACCCAGAACCACAGGTTCTGATTCTGTCGGCCGCGCAGCCGAGCCCCCCGCTGGGGACGGATCGACTGGAAGGCTGGAGGTCGTCACCGGCGACTAGCCCAGGACGCGCTTGACCTCGGCGTCGGCGATCGCCTTGACCTTGGCGATCTCGGCCTTGGCGTCGGCGCCGTCCTTGACGACCTTCGTCATCATGTCGCCAAAAGCGGTGCTGCACTTGGGAGTCCACAAGATCGTGCTCTGCGCGTGGCCGAACTCCTGAGCGGCCGCTGCCGCATCCTTGGCCGCACCCGACTGCAGGGTCTTGGCCTGCGGCACCAGCGAAGCGCGCGCCGGGATGTGGAAGCCATATGCCGTGGCGAAGTCCAGTTGCTTATCGGTCTGGTCGACCCACAGCCACTTGACGAACTCCTTGGCGGCATCGACACTCGCCGACTTCGCCGAGACGCAGGAGCCATAGGCGCCAACGACGACCGACTTCTTGCCGCCCGGCATGGCTGGCCACGGCACGCAGCCATAGTCGTCGCCGAGCGCCTTGGTCAGGTCGGGGAAGGTCCACAGGCCGGTGAACTGCATGGCGGTCAGGCCCTGGGCGAGGGCGGACCCGTCATACCAGTCCTTGGGCGCGCCGAGCAGGAGGTACTTGCTCTGGAACATCTCGCGCAATTTGCCTAGGGCCGCAACGACATTGTCGTTGTCGAAGCCGAAGGACCCATCCTCGTTGAGGTAGTCCGCGCCGGCCGAGAAGAGCATCGGGCCACCCATGAGACCGACGCCGCCGTCGTTGCCGAGGAAGAGGCCCTTGGTGTCGCCGCTGTTGAGCTTCTCGGCGGCAGCCATCAACTCATCGATGGTCTCCGGCGGCTTGACGCCGGCCTTCTCCAGCAAGGACTTGCGGTAGACGAGAATCTGCATGTCGACGACCTGCGGGACCGCCCACAACTTGCCGTCATAGGTCATCCGCTTGACCATGGCCGGGTTGAAGTCTGCTTCGGCGTCGCCGAGCAGCCCGGTCAGGTCGACGACCTGGCCACCCTTGATCATGTCGATGGTCGGGCCATTGCCGTACTCAAAGACGTCCGGGCCATTGGCGGTCAGCAGGGACGCGGCCGTGGTCTGGTCGTAGTCGCCCGGTTTCCAGGTGACCTTGACGTCAGCGGCGGTGTAGGCCTTTGCGTAGCCCTCGACCGCCTGCTGCGTGCCGGCCTCGCCGTACTGGTGATACCACTGCTGCAGAACGGGTTTCGCACCCCCGGAGGCCGAGCCGGATGCGGAGGCGCTGGCGCCGGAACTCGTCGTGGAGGTCGCTCGGCCGGTGTTCCCGCCGCACGCCGCCAGGGCACCGCTCGCCGCGACCGCGCCACTGAGGGCGAGCAGGTTGCGCCGGTTCAGCGTCGCCCGAGCAGTCTTGTCCGACATAGTTCCTCCGATCTTGTGATGCCGACCTTCGCCATCACAAGGTCACGCTAGTGCGGCGCTGACCCAGGACCGGGGATCTTCGCGTCACGGGAGGGTCTCAGGTCATTCCGCCCATGCCGCCGCCGACATTGCCCACCCAGAGCGCGTTCTCCGGCGCGGGGGAGGACCCGCGCCGATCCTCGCCGCAGTTGTGGCAGCGCAGGTAGCGATGACCGTCTTCGGTGTAGGCCTCCGACCAGCGGTGGCCGAGGTGAAGGCGGCACCGGATGCTCGGATATAGCGGTGGAGTGCTGGTCAGGATGGGGTGGTCGGGTGCGAGCGTCGCGGCGGCGAGGGAGAGCGAGGGTCACCAGCTCGACGGCACGACGACTGAGGAAACTCGGCTGACTCATGACGAGACTTCTATCGGGTTGGGATTGGCGGAATCGAGAATGGCGGGACTCAGGATGGTGGCCAGGCCGCTCGATCGAGCGACGTGGCTGCGTTCCGTGACCGGCGCGGGCCAGACCTTGGCCAGCGCGGCACGCGCGCCGCTCACGCCCGCATCGGTCATCGCGTAATAGCGGCGGGCGCGGCGCCCCGCGTCGGACTCATCGATCTGCTCCCAGCGGGAACTCACCCAGCCGGCGTCTTCAAGACGGGCCAGGATCGGATGGACCGTCCCGCTCGCGAGACCGGCCTGTCGGGCAATGTCATAGCCGTGGTGCTCCTTGCCCTGATCGGCCAGCAGCACGGCCAATACCCGTTGGGTTGGGATCGTCATCCGGAATGGCGTGCTCATGCTTTAGTCTACCTAGGGCTAGGTAGAATACAAGTGTTATGACGGCATCAGTTTCGGAAGACGATCTTGCCGCTCACGTCCCCACGCACCATCCGCTCGAACCCGGTCCGCGCCTCGGCCAAGGGGATCACCGAGTCGATTCGGGGTTGGATACCCCGCTCGGCGACAAACCGGGCCAAGCGCGCAAGTTCCTCCCTGGTTCCCATTGTCGAGCCGATGACCCGCAGCTGCTTGAAGAAGATCTTGGTGAGCTCGGCCTTCGCCGGGGCATCCCCGGACGTCGCCCCCGAGATGACGATCGTCCCGCCAGGGCGCAGTGCGTTGACCGAGTGCGACCAGGTGGCCGCGCCGACGGTTTCGAGGACGGCGTCCACACGCTCGGGCAGTCGCGCGCCGCTCTCGAAGACCTCGCGGGCCCCGAGGTCGAGCGCGAGCTCCCGTTTGGCGGCGTCCCGCGAGGTGGCGAACACCCGCAGGCCAGCCGCCGCCCCCAGCTGGATAGCGGCCGTAGCGACGCCCCCACCCGCCCCCTGGACCAGGATCGTGTCACCGGGACTCACCGCGGCATTCGTGAACAGCATCCGGTATGCCGTGAGCCAGGCCGTCGGCAGGCACGCCGCCTGCTCCCAGGACAAGCCCGCGGGCTTGGGGACGAGGTTGCCGGCAGGAATCCGGACCCGTTCGGCGAGCGTCCCCGGATAGATCTCGGAGAGCAGCGATCGGCGCGGGTCCATGGTGACGTCGGCGCCCCAGCCGGGGGAGGAGACGACGGGATAGACCAGTACCTCGTTGCCGTCGGCGTCGTGACCGGCCGCATCACACCCGAGGATCATCGGGAGCCGGTCGGCCGGGAGGCCCACACCGCGCAACGACCACACGTCGTGGTGGTTCAGGGCGGCGGCGACGACATCAATGGTCACCCAGCCGGCGGGTACCTCGGGCTCGGCGAGGTCACCGACATACAGGCCCGATAGGGGATCGGTTGTGGACTGGGTGACGGCGGCGACGGCGAGCATGTCGCCACAGTAGCGGGCGGCTATCCGGGGGCGTCCGGTGCCGCGGTCAACCCCGTGCAGGCGCGGGCTTCCTCCCACAGCCCCGTCAGGCGCGTCGCATCTGCTGGCGCCGGTTCTGCGGGTATGCCGTTCCGGCCGATCAGCAGCGGCCTCCACGACGCGCTGGTCACCACGGGCCCCGTCCTCGCCTGGGCCGGTTGGCTCGCCTTGGTGCGGTCGACGGTCAGGGTGAGAATCCCGGTGCGCGAGTCCGGCTCGGCCGAGCGCCACCAGACGAAGTTGCCGAGTCCGTAGTCGACATAGGCGCGGCCCAGCCACCCCGCGCCGTTGACCCGATGACTATGCGCCCCGACGATGACGTCGGCTCCTGCGGCCTCGAGATCGCGGGCAGTGGCGACGGAGCGCTCGTCCGGGCAAGTCTGGTAGTCAAAACCCCAGTGAAGATAGACCACCACGACATCGGCCGTGGCCCGTGCGGCCGTGACCGCGGCGACGAGGCGAGTGGTCGGCATACTGCTGGCGACGCCCGCCTTGGCCGGACCCGCCGAGAACAGCGGCAAGGTCGTCTCGTCAGCCACTTGGTCGGCCCCGAAGACGGAAATCTTGAGCCCCTTGACGTTCATAAGCCGCGGACTGAAGGCGTCCGTTTCGTCCCTGCCGATCCCGACGATCGGGACCGGGCTGGCGGCCCGCGCGGCGAGTGTGTCGGCCAGCCCCACCTCGCCGTAGTCGGCCGCGTGATTATTGGCCTGGGTCAGGATCGTCAATCCGGCATTGGCCAAGGTCGTCAGCGCGGACACGGGCGCTCGGAAGAAGAAGGCCTTGGCCATCGGGGAGCCGCCATCCGTGATCGCGGTCTCGAGGTTCGCCATCCGCAGATCCGCATTGCCCCACAAGGGTTTCAGCGGGGCCAGGCCATTGGGATCGGTGGCCAGGGGAGCGAGATAGTCCGCGAAATGGATGTCTCCGCCGAAGGCCAGGGTGATCGATCCCGCAGGTTCCGGGGAGGCGTTGGTTGAGCCGGTTGCGGCCGACCGGGCGGCGCCCGTCGACGACGGCTCGGACGAACCGCAGGCCGCCACGGTAAGCACGGCGGTCGCCAGGATCGCGCTGCTCCAGCGCCGAGATGTCACGACCCCGACGTCGAGTCGATGACGGAGGTCCAGACGGCCTTGGCGCCACTGTGGCCGGCGAGGGCAACCGCTCCGGTCGCAAAGACGGCGGCGGCGATCGAGAGGATCAACGCCACGCCGACGCGGGCCGTGGCCGCCTCGACCCGGGCGACGAGGAAGACCACCACCAGGGTGACGGCGGCCAGGATCAGCAACGCGGTGCGCGCCAGCTCGCCGCGTTCCTCGTGCTCGAAACCCGGCTCGCCGACCCCCGCCTCGGTGGCGACGACGGCGGCACAGCCGGCCACGAGAGCACAGGCGACCGTGGGCCAGCGCAAGCCGGCCCGCCAGCGGGGGACGGCGGCATACGCCACGAGGAGGAGTGCCGCCAATGGGCCGAGGACGACCACCGCGTGCACGACGAGGGGGTGCAGCGGCAGCCCGAGGACGGTGTCGAACATGGAGCCACGCTAGGGCGTCCCGGGCCCATTTCCTTGGTGGACGCGCGGCGGCCAGTAGGGTCGGCCCCGTGAGTTGGGCGCGGTTCGGTGGGCGAACGGCATACGACCTGGTCGAGGTCTCCCACGACATCGACGAGCTGACCACGGGCTTTTGGGCCGTCGTCATCGACTTCGAGGGGAGCCTGACCGCGCTGCGCTTCGCCCGGCATGGGCGACGGACCGTGGCCCGGCCGCAGGACTATGCCCCCTGGATGCCCTTGACGGGGGCCTGGTCGACCACCCTGGAGCGCGGGGCCTATGTCGACGGCGTCGACGCGGTGCGCGCGGCCATCGGCCGGGGGGAGGTCTACCAGGTCAACCTCTGTCGCATCCTGAGTCACGACCTGCCGGACGACGCCTACCTCCCCGCACTCGCGCAGCTGTTGACGCGCGGGAACCCGGCCCCGTATGCCGCGGTGATCCACGCGCCGACCGAAGGCGTCGACATCGTGTGCGCGTCGCCGGAGCGCTACCTGCGCAGGGCCGGGAATCGCCTGACCTCGAGTCCGATCAAAGGGACGGCCGTCAGTGCGGCGGAGATGCTCCCCAAGGACTATGCCGAGAATGTGATGATCGCCGACCTGGTGCGCAACGACCTTCAGCGCGTATGCCGCCCGGGCACCGTCGTCGTCGACCGCCTGTGCGGCGTCGAGGACCACCCGGGGTTGGTGCATCTGGTCACCGATGTCTCCGGCGAACTCCTCCCGGAGGTGTCGTGGCGCCACATCCTCGACGCCTCCTTCCCGCCCGGGTCGGTCTCGGGAGCGCCCAAGTCCGCAGCGCTGCGGATCATCGGCGAGTTGGAGCCGGTCGCCCGGGGTCCCTATTGCGGTGCCATAGGCTGGATCGACGCAGAACGCGACGAAGCGGAACTCGCGGTGGGGATTCGGACGTTTTGGGCCGAGGGAGGCCTAAGTGACCGGACGCTCCACTTCGGTGCCGGTGCCGGCATCACCTGGGGCTCCGACCCGTCGGCCGAGTGGGAGGAAACGCAGTTGAAAGCCGCGCGCCTGATTGGTCTCGCGTCCGGGACGGTGCGACCGTGACGGGCGTGCGTGTCTGGGTCGACGGCACGCTTCGCGGCGACGCCGAGCCGGCGTTGGGGGCACTGGATCACGGGGTCACCGTGGGCGACGGCGCCTTCGAGACGTGCAAGATCGTCGGCGGGCAGGTGTTCGCCGCCGCGCGCCACCGTCAGCGACTGCGCCGCACGACAGCCGGGCTGGGCCTGCCCGAACTCGACGAGGATGCCCTGGACAACGGCATCGCGGCCGTCCTGGCGGCAGGGGAGCCGATCGTGTTCGGCCGCCTGCGCTACACGGTCACCGGTGGCATCGGGCCGCTCGGCTCGGACCGAGGCAGCGGCCCGCTCACCTATATCGTCACCGCCGCCGAGGTGCCCCGCCCCGAGCCGACGGCCCACCTCTCCGTCACCCCGTGGACCCGCAACGAACGCTCCGCCGTCGCCGGCCTGAAGACCACGTCGTATGCCGAGAATGTCGTCGCGCTCGCGTATGCCCGGGAGCGGGGGGCCGGCGAGGCGGTCTTCGCCAATACTCGGGGTGAGCTCAGCGAGTGCACCGGGAGCAATATCTTCGTCGTCGTCGGCGACCAGATCCACACCCCGCCCCTGTCCTCCGGTTGCCTCGCCGGGATCACCCGGGAACTGACCATCGAGTGGTGCCGGGAGGCGGGGATCGCGGTGGTGGAGGAGGCGCTCCCCCTGAGCGTGCTCCATACGGCCCAGGAGGTGTTCATCACCTCAAGCACGCGCGACGTGCAGCCGGTTCGGCAGGTCGATGGGCGCGTCGTGGCTGCGCCGGGACCGCTGACGGCCCGCGCCGCGGAGGTGTTCGCAACCCGAGCGGCGCATGGAATGGACCCGTGACGGAGTCGGAGTTCCGCGATGCGCGGGAGGTTTCTCCGGATCACGCGGCGCTCGACCGCAATGCGATCGCGCGGACCGACCGCGGGATCCTGCTGGACAAGGACGACGACGACTGGGCCTGGCGACGCAAGATCCGGTCCCACCCCCCGACCGCCCGCCTCTATCGGGCGCTGGTCTTCGTCGTCGGGCTGGTGCTCGTGCTGGGTGGGCTGGCGCTCGTGCCGCTGCCCGGACCGGGCTGGCTCATCGTGATCGCCGGAATCGCCATCTGGGCCAGCGAGTTCGAAAAGGCCCAGGCGCTGCAGGACTTCGTGCGCGACAAGTTGCGCGCCTGGAATGGCTGGATGCGCGCGCAGCCTCTGTGGGTCCAGGCCTTGGGAGCGCTGGCCACCGCGGCCTTCGTCGCGGTGGTCATCTGGCTCGCGTTGCGACTGACGGGCGTCCCGGGCTTCCTGCCCGATGGTATCGAGCGCTTCCTGCGCCTCGTACTGGCCCTCGACTGAGGCAACTGCCGCTGATCAGCGTCGGCGAGGGCCGTCAGCAGGGGTTCATCGACGGCCAGCTGGCCGTATCGGACACCGTGTGGGTTCCCGTGGCATCCGTGTAGGTGTAGCTGCTCGTTCGCAGTCATAGCAGAACTTCCTTCGTACTCCCCACTACCCCCCGACGAGGAAGCCATAGCACAGTGTGCGGTCTAGATCGTTTCAGGAGAAGAGGGCGATCTGCTGCGGACGCAATAGCCTCGCGCGGACGCAATAGCTTTTGCGTCCGCGGCTGGTTATTGCGTCCGCTGGGGCCGACCGCCACGTACGCCACCCAGGGCGCGTTCAGCCGGCCGGATTGGGCCTGCCCGCGACCTGGGGTATTGTTGCCCAGCCGCCACGGCGGCGCCCGGATGTGTAGCTCAGTTGGTTAGAGCGTTCGCTTCACACGCGAGAGGTCAGGGGTTCGAGTCCCTTCACATCCACCCACTTGCTCCGCGGCGTGGGCGCCTGCGTTGGGGCCCACCTTCACATCCACCCACTTGCTCCGCGGCGTGAGCGCCTGCGTTGGGGCCCACCTTCACATCCACCCACTTGCTCCGCGGCGTGGGCGCCTGCGTTGGGGCCCACCTTCACATCCGCCCGACTTGCTCTGTTCGCTCAGCGGCGAACACCTGGAATACGTATGCCGCCGCGTCGGCTGCCGCCTGCGCGTAGCCGCTACCCCCGCCTCAGTCCATTGGTATTCAAAATCTCCGGCCGTCCTGGCCGTCCCAGTAAGATGTGCCGGATGCTCAGCCCGGAACAGCAGGACCGCGTCGTCGCCCTGACCCAGGACTTCGCGCGCGAGGGGCGGACGGAGGATCTGGCCGACTTCCTCGACCACGGAGTGCCCGTGGATCTGCAGGATGGTGACGGCAACAGCTTGCTGATGCTCGCGGCATACAACGGGCAAGGCGAAACCGTGGCGATGCTCTTGGAGCGCGGCGCGGATGCCAACCTGCGCAATAGCCGCGACCAGTCGCCGGTGGCCGGGGCGATCTTCAAGGGCGAGGACGCGATCGTCGCGCTGCTCGTCGCCGCCGGCGCTGATCTCAACGCCGGCACCCCGACTGCGCGCCAGGCGGCGCAACTTTTCGGTCGCGGACACCTGCTCCCCGAGCGGGATGTATGACGCGGCGCGCGAGATAGCGAAGGGCCCGGGCGCACTTCCGCACCCGGGCCCCTCGTCGCTCAGATCAGAGCAGGTCGCCGTCGAAGTCGGGACCAGACTCTAGGTCGTCCATGCCCGCCTTCGGGGCCTCGCCGGCACCGAGGGCGCGGATGGCCTCGGTGACGCCTGCGCCATACGCCGGGTCGGCGCTGGTGCAGTTGGCGATATGGCGGTCGATCGTCTCCTGCGAGGCGCCCGAGATCGCGCGAGCGGTGTTCTCGAAGAGCCGCTGCTTTTGGGCGTCGGTGAAGGAGTTGAACAGCGCCCGCGGCTGGCTGAAGTAGTCGTCGTCGTCCTCGCGGAAGTTGAACCGGTCGGCGAAGGGGTCGATCTTCAGGCCCGGCTCACGGAACTGCGGCTGCTCCTGCCAGCGCCCGTAGGAGTTGGGCTCGATACCCGGCGTCGGCTCGGAGTGGATCCGCATGGCACCGTCGCGGTGGTAGGAGTTGGTGCCGGGCGCTCCCTTGGGGGAGTTCACCGGGATCTGGTGGTGGTTGACGCCGAGGCGGTAGCGCTGCGCGTCGCCATACGAGAAGAGGCGACCCTGCAGCATACGGTCAGGCGAAAAACCAATGCCGGGAACGACATTCGCGGGGGAGAAGGCCGACTGCTCGACCTCGGCGTGGTAGTTGTCCGCATTGCGGTTCAGCTCCCACTCACCGACCTCGATCAGCGGGTAGTCCGCCTTCGGCCACACCTTGGTCAGATCGAACGGGTGATAGGGCACCTTCTCGGCGTCGGCCTCGGGCATGACCTGGACATACATCTTCCACTTCGGGAAGTCGCCCGCCTCGATCGCGTCGAAGAGCGCGCGCTGGCTCGACTCGCGGTCGCCGGCGATGATGTCGGCGGACTGCTGGTCGGTGAGATTCTTCAGGCCCTGCTGGCTGCGGTGGTGGAATTTCACCCAGTAGCGCTCGCCGGCCTCGTTGTAGAACGAGTAAGTGTGGCTGGAGAAGCCGTTCATGAAGCGGTAGTCCGCCGGGATGCCGCGGTCCGACATCACGATGGTGACCTGGTGCAGCGCCTCGGGCAGGTTGGTCCAGAAGTCCCAGTTGTTCTCGGCATTGCGCAGGTTGGTCTTCGGGTCGCGCTTGACGGCGTGGTTGAGGTCGGGGAATTTCAGCGGGTCGCGGAAGAAGAAGACCGGAGTGTTGTTGCCGACGATGTCCCAGTTGCCCTGGTCGGTATAGAACTTCACCGCAAAGCCGCGGATGTCGCGCTCGGCGTCGGCGGCGCCGCGCTCACCGGCGACGGTGGAGAAGCGCACGAAGAGCTCGGTCTGCTTGCCGATCTCGCGGAAGATCGAGGCGCCGGTGTATGCCGTGATGTCACCGGTGACCGTGAAGGTGCCATAGGCGCCGGAGCCCTTGGCGTGCATGCGTCGCTCCGGGATGACCTCGCGGTCGAAGTGGGCGAGCTTCTCGAGGAACCAGACATCTTGCAACAACAAGGGTCCGCGGGCACCCGCGGTCATGCTGTTCTGGTTCTCCCACACGGGAGCGCCGGCGACCGTGGTCAGTGGGGCGGTGTTGCCAGGGTTCTGGCGGGGGCCGGAGACTGACATTGTGGCAAGGACCTCCTAGTCCTGTTGTGTTGGAGCGGAATTCGGTGTTAGAGCGGAAGCTTGGCAGTTGGGGCACAGGCCCCAATAGATGACCTCGGCCTCGTCGACGACGAAGCCGTGGTCGGTGGTCTCGGTTTCCAAACAGGGTCGTATGCCCGTGGCGCACGGCACGTCGACCAGGGTGCCGCAGCCGCGGCATACCAAGTGGTGGTGGTTGTCGCCGCCGTCGAGTTCGTAGCGCGCGGGCGCGCCGGCGGGCTCGATGCGCCGCACGAGGCCGGCGTCGGTGAGGACGCGCAGCACGTCATACACGGCCTGGGTCGAGACTCTGCCGAGCCGCGCGCGCAGCCGCCGGGCGAGCGAGTCCACGTCAACGTGTCCCGCCTCGCGGAGCTCCGCTAGCGCCGCCACGCGGGGACCCGTCACCCTCAGCCCGGCCCCACGGAGCACGGTGGCCGGCTCGGTGTCGAGAGGGAAGGGCATACCCTCACCTTGGCACGTAATCTGGAATGTTTCAAGATTTCATCCGGCGTGCCTACGATGTGACGTATGCCGCAGCCCCTCGCCTCCGTGGTCGACATCCGGACCTTCCCCGAGAAGGACCAGCCTGGAGTCCACCTCGATGAGGTTCTGATTGAGACCGAGGGCCTGGCCGGTGATCGGCGCAAGAAGTCGCCGGTGCACGCGATCGCGCAGGCGGACGCCGCGGACACGCGGGCCAACCTCGTCCTCACCCTCGACCCCGAGCGACTGCTGGACCTGGTGGGCCAGACGGTCTCCCTCGGCGGCGCGCGCCTGACGATTGTGCGGCAGGCGGGCAATTGCGCCGGTGTGTATGCCGATGTCGTCACCCCGGGCACGGTCGCCCGCGGGGATCAGATGTATGCCGAGCCCGTCTCGGACACCCCACGAAGTTCTCCGCTCGTCCCGCCCACGCAGAGCGTGGGACCCAGCTCTGATACTTCGCCGTGACCCCGTCCACGACTTTCGCAACACGGCCTAGTCCCGGGCTCGTCCCGTGCCGACGGTCAGCCGCGATTCGCGGCGATGCGATCGCGATACCAGGCGAAGGAGTCCTTGGGCGTCCGGGTCAGGGTGTCGAAGTCGACGTGGATCAGGCCGAAACGCTGGGCGTAGCCATCGGCCCACTCGAAGTTGTCCAGTAGCGACCACTGGAAGTAGCCCCGAACGTCGGCGCCTTGGTCGATGGCATCTCCGAGCGCGTCGAGGTGATTAGCCACGTAGTCGATCCGCCGACTGTCGGCGACGCGACCGACGGAGTCCGGACCGGTGTTGTCGGAGCAGCCGTTCTCGGTGATGTAGATCGGGGGGAGGCGATCGCCATACCGCTGGGTGAGTTGAACGACTAACTCCCGCAGCCCATCCGGGACGACCGGCCAATCGAAGTCGGTTCGTGGGTAGCCCTCGATCCGCCGGAAGAAGTAGGGGAGCCCGGTGGACTCGGCGGCCTCGCCGGGGCCGGG
>NZ_HF571038.1:3719887-3722110 GCF_001046875.1 Nostocoides jenkinsii Ben 74 | reverse complement strand
GTCGCGGTGTGCACGGTTCTCCGCGGTTACACGCCGATCTGGTCGTGGACGGGTGGACGGTGAGTGAGAAGACGGTCGCTGACTCGATGCGCCGGCAGGGCCTGGTCGCGCGAAAGATGAAGCGCCGCAACGGATTAACCCGGCAGGACAAGACGGCACCGAAGTTCCCGGACCTGCTGCGCCGGGATTTCACCGCTGAGCGTCCCAACGCCCGCTGGGTTGGGGATATCACGGAGATCCCGACCACGGGCGGGAAGCTGTACCTGGCCACGGTGATCGACTTGTACTCGCGGCGGCTGCTCGGTGCCGCGACTGGGATCCATCCGGACGCCGACCTGGCGTGCGCGGCGATCACGATGGCCGTCGCGGCCCGCGGCGGCATCGACGCGGTCAACGGCCCGAACTGGCGGGAAAACGAGTCGCAGCGGGTCATTTTCCACACCGACAGGGGCTCGACCTACACGGCGAACTCGTTCACCGGGCTGTGCCGCCGGCTCGGGATCCGTCAATCCATGGGACGCGTCGGATCGTGTTTCGACAATGCAGCCGCGGAGGCGTTCTTCTCCTCCCTGGAGTGGGAAGTCCTCTCCCGGCACGAGTTCACCACTACCCAGGCGGCCCAGGCCGTCGTGCTCGATTGGTGCTACGGGTTCTACAACCACGAGCGCCGACACAGCTCAGCAGGCATGATGAGCCCCATCGCCTACGAAACCACCGCGGCCACCGCCCGGGAAGCCGCATAGCCAAACCCTCCACGATTCGGGGGGAACCACAGAGAGTGTGGGTTGGGTGAGCGCGTCGCTGCTTGGTTGAGGGTCGAGGCCTTCCGATGATGGAGGTTCCTACGCCTTCGATCTGGAAGACCTCGACATGGCTGACGTTACCTTCACGCGCGCGGATCTGGACACCTTCGCCGGTGTGGACGGCTTGGGGCTGGTCATTACCGGGCAGCGGATCGAGGTGGGCCGGGCGGTGCTGGCGTGTCGGGTCATCGAGCCCGATCCGTGGTGCCGCCGCTGCGGCGGCGAAGGGCGCGTGCGCGATAGTGTCGTGCGTCGGCTGGCGCATTTGCCATGTGGTTGGCGGCCAACGGTATTGGAGGTTACAGTCCGCCGGTACCGCTGCCGCGAATGCGGGATGGTGTGGCGTCAGGACACCACCGCCGCGGCCGAGCCGCGGGCCAAGCTGTCCCGGGCTGCGTTGCGGTGGGCGTTGGAGGCGCTGGTCTTGTCTCACTTGACGGTCGCGCGGGTCGCCCAAGCGCTGGCGGTCGCGTGGGACACCGCGAACGATGCGGTCCTGGCCGAGGGGCGTCGGGTCTTGATCGATGACCCGGACCGGTTCACCGGTGTCGCGGTCATCGGCGTGGATGAGCACTGTTGGCGGCACACCGGCAAGGGCGATAAGTACGTGACCGTGATCATCGACCTGACCCCGGTGCGTGATCGCACGGGGCCGGCGCGGTTGTTGGACATGGTCGAGGGCCGCTCGAGTGAGGTGTTCGCCACCTGGCTCAGTGATCAGGATCAGGCCTGGCGCGATGCCATCGAGGTTGTCGCGATGGACGGGTTCACCGGCTTCAAAACCGCTGCCGCGCGCATGAACTTCCGACCGCGGTCCCGGTCCTTGACCCGTTCCACGTGATCCGCCTCGCCGGGGACGCCCTCGATGAGACACGCCGCCGGGTTCAACAGGCCACCACCGGCCACGGCGGCCGCAAAGGCGACCCGCTTTACGCTGCCCGCCGCACCCTGAACACCGGCTCTGACCTCCTCACCGACCGTCAGTGCGCCCGCCTGGAGGCGTTGTTCGCCGTCGAGGAGCATGTCGAAGTGGAGGCGACATGGGGCATCTACCAGCGGATGATCGGCGCCTACCGCGACCCCGGCCGGGCCGCCGGCAAGGCCCGGATGCAGGCCGTCATCGACTCCGTCAGCGCCGGCGTCCCGGCCGCGTTGAAAGAGGTCAGAACCCTGGGCAGGACTCTGAAGAAACGCGCCGCGGACATCCTCGCCTACTTCGACCGCCCCGGCACCTCCAATGGCCCCACCGAAGCCCTCAACGGTCGCCTCGAGCACCTGCGTGGCTCCGCCCTCGGCTTCCGCAACCTGACCAACTACATCGCCCGCAGCCTTCTCGAGACCGGCGGCTTCAGACCCGGATCCGCGAGTAGTGGAGACTGTCCGACCAACGGTGTAAGTGGCCCGACACGCCAACGAGGTT
>NZ_HF571038.1:3709118-3719787 GCF_001046875.1 Nostocoides jenkinsii Ben 74 | reverse complement strand
CCCGCGGCGGGCGCCGTTCAGGGGAGGGGAGCGGTCGGGCAGGTCGTGGCGTCGCCCAACGCCTTGGCGATCCGGTCTGCGGCCTTCGCGTCGGTATCGGCAACCACGGGGGTCGCAATGTGGCGGTTCTGCGCGACCGTGGTGGCGAGATAGCCGGCCGTGCTGTCGACATTGCCGAAGGCGTCCCGGGTCAAGGTCACTCGGGCGGTGAGGCCCTCGGTGTCCTGGCCGTCGGCGAGCAATTCGCCAAGGCTGTAGAAGACGTATTTGCCGTTGATCTTGGCGCACTGCTGGATGGCCCGCGGGTTCGTGCCGATCACCAGGTCGATGTCGGCCGAGTCGAGCAGTGAGGTGGCGAACTCCTTCTGGGAATCGGTCGGCTCGGTCGCCGCAGTCGCCCCCCAATTCAGGCTCACCACGACGAAATCGGCCCCGGCCGCCCGCGCCGCGGCCGCGTCCGCGATGATGCCGTCGGCCTTGACGGACGGCCACAGCGATCGCTTGAGCCAACGGGCCTCGCTCGGGGCCGAGGCGTCGGCTTCGTCCCCCGAGACGGCATAGGTGTAGGCCAAGTGCGACACCGTCGCAGCGTCGGTGCGGTAGGTGGCCACACGTCGGCCGTTGGACTGCGCCGCCCCCGGTCCGGCGTAGCCCAGGCCGTTCTCCTGGAAGACCCGGAAGGTGTCGGCCAAACCGTCGACTCCCAGGTCATAGGCGTGCGCGGACGCGCCATCGCACCCGGTGAAACCCGCCCAGGCCAACGTCCGCGCGACCTCACGCGGCGCGTTGAGCACGGTGCTGTCGGCGACGCTGAGGTCGATATCCGAAGCGCTCAGCGGCGTGCCCAGGTGACAGAGCGCGACATCGCTCCCGCGCGCGATCGGCCGAATGGCCGCCAGCATGCCGTCGAAGTCATAGATTCCGGCCGTGCCGGACGCCCGCTCCGCCGACGCGCGGATGGCGGCATCGACGCGGACATCGCCGGTCGCGGTGATCGTCACCTGGCGCGGGCTCCCCGAGGTGGCGGTGGAGGTCGACGACGGAGTCCCGCTCCCGGAGGTGCTGGTGCCCGACGGCGCCGCGGTGCCGGTGGTCGACACGTCGTCGAGGCCGCGGATCTCGGTGGAGGAGGCACACCCTGTGAGCAGGCTCACCGCCACGACAGCGGTGGGTGGTGGCTACTGCAAGGCGATGGCGGCGCATTCGCAGAATGCTAAAGGGCGAACCTTGAGACCCAAAGGGGCCGCGCCGCAAGGAATCCCAGTTCCGCAACGGCAGCAAGGTCAGGTCAACTGCCACGATCGCTTGGACAGTCCGAACCAGAACCCGTCGATCACGCTTTGGCTCTCCAGGCTTCCTCCGGCGTATGCCGCGCCAAGACTCACATAGAGCGGCGCCCAGTGCTCTGTGCGCGGGTGGGCGATGGTGGCGGCCGGGGCGCGCACGGCGAAGTCCAGGAGGGCGTCGACATCCTGGCTCGCCATCGCCTCGGCGGCCCAGTGGTCGAATTCCGACGACGGGGTCGGCGCCGGCGCGTCCGCGGGAGCGTGCGGGTTGAACCACCGCAGGTTATGGGTGGTGAACCCCGATCCGACGAGGAGGGTCCCTTCGTCACGCAGCGGCGCGAGCGCTTGACCGACGGTGAACAGTTGCCGCGGGTCGAGCGTCGGCAGCGAAAGCTGCAGCACGGGGACGTCGGCGTCGGGGAACATCTCGACCAGCGGCACATACGCTCCGTGGTCGAGGCCGCGGCTCTCGTCGCGGTGGACCCCGCCCAGCAACCGGTCCACGGAGGCGGCCAACCCCGGGGCGGTGGGCGCGGCATACGTCACCTCGTAGTAATGGCGCGGGAAGCCCCAGAAGTCATAAAGAAGCGGGACCTGGCCGGCGCTCGCGCTCACCGTGATCGGGGCGGCCTCCCAATGCGCCGAGACCATCAAGATGGACGTGGGCTTCTCGATCGTCGCGGACCAGGCCTGCAACTGGCCGGGCCAGATGGGGTCGTCCGCGAGGGGCGGGGCGCCGTGGGAGAGGTAAAGGACGGGCGGGCGAGCGGTCATACGGCCATCCTAGCCCAGTTAGTTGAAAACTGAACTGTCCACCTGCTTCGACCCGACTTGACAGTGCGTTATACGGTCTCACCGCGTGCACTCGGCGGTCTGCCGATGCAGTGGCAGGAAAGGCAAGTGGTCAAGTGGCGGGGCGCAAGCTGGTGATCGTCGAGTCTCCTCCCAAGGGGCGCAAGATCGCCGGATACCTCGGGCCCGACTTCGACGTCGAGGCATCGTTGGGGCACATTCGGGACATCCCGACGCCCTCGGAGTTGCCCGCGGACATGAAGAAGGGTCCGTTCGGCAAGTTCGGCATCGACGTCGACAACGGCTTTCAGCCCTACTACGTCGTCGACGCGGCCAAGAAGAAGAAGGTCGCCGAACTCAAGCGCCTGCTGAAGGACGCCGACGAGCTCTACCTCGCCACTGATGAGGACCGCGAGGGTGAGGCGATCGCCTGGCACCTGCTGGAGACCCTCAAGCCCCAGGTCCCGGTCAAGCGGATGGTCTTCAACGAGATCACCAAAGAGGCGATTCAGCGCGCCGTCGCCAGCACCCGCGAGATCGACGCCAACCTTGTCGAGGCTCAGGAGACGCGCCGCATCCTCGACCGGCTTTATGGGTATGAGGTGTCGCCGGTTCTGTGGCGCAAAGTCCGGGCCGGTCTGTCGGCCGGTCGGGTGCAAAGCGTCGCCACCCGCCTCGTCGTCGAGCGCGAGCGAGAGCGGATGGCGTTCCACTCCGCGTCCTATTGGGATGTCGAGGCCGACTTCGCCACCGGCAACCAGGAGCTGTTCACCGCTCGACTGTCCGCGCTCGGTGAGCAGCGGGTTGCCAGCGGCCGGGACTTCGACGACGCCGGCGCCCTGACCAGCGCGAAGGTCGTCCACCTTGGACAGCAGGACGCCGAGGCGATCGCCGCGGCGATGCCGACCGCAGCGGTCCGTGTGCTCTCGGTCAGCGAGAAGCCCTACACCCGCCGGCCGTCGGCGCCCTTCATCACCTCGACGCTGCAGCAGGAGGCCTCACGCAAGCTGCGGATGTCGGCCAAGGAGACGATGCGCACCGCGCAGCGCCTCTATGAGAACGGCTACATCACCTATATGCGTACCGACTCGGTCGCGCTGTCCGAGACCGCCTTGACGGCGGCTCGGGCGCAGGCGCGGGAGTTGTATGGTGCATCCTCCGTCCCGGACAAGCCTCGCCGATACACCTCCTCCAATGCGGCGGCGCAGGAGGCGCACGAGGCGATCCGGCCGGCGGGGGAGACCTTCCGGACCCCGGCGCAACTCGCGGCCGAGCTGCGGGGGTCGGAGCTGGCGCTCTACGACCTCGTGTGGAAGCGCACCCTGGCTTCCCAGATGGCCGATGCCGTCGGCTCCACCGCCACCGTGAAGGTCGGTGGGGACCTGCCCGACGGGCGGCTGGCGGAGTTCAGCGCGAGCGGAACCGTGATCACCTTCCGAGGCTTCCTCGCGGCATACGAAGAAGGACGGGACGAGGAGGACACCCGACGCAAGAAGGCCGCGAAGCTCGCGGCCGAGGAGGAGCGTCGCCTGCCGCAGTTGCGCGAGGGGGAGTCGCTGACGACCGAGCGGGTCGAAGCGGAGGGGCACCAGACGAGCCCGCCGCCGCGCTACACCGAGGCGACGTTGGTCAAGGCGTTGGAGCAGAAGAAGATTGGCCGGCCCTCGACCTACGACTCGACGATCGGGACCATTCAGGACCGTGGCTACGTCTCGACGCAGGGCAATGCGCTCGTGCCGTCGTGGCTGGCGTTCGCCGTGACCCGGTTGATGGAGGAGCACTTCAGTCAGCTGGTGGACTACGACTTCACGGCGTCTCTGGAGGACGACCTCGACCAGATCGCCAGCGGTGAGGCGCACCGGGTCCAGTGGTTGACGCGCTTCTATTTCGGTGACGAGGCCGCCGACAACTCGGGTCTGCGCGATCTCGTCAGCGACCTGGGGATGATCGACGCGCGGGCGGTGTCCACGATCGACATCGGCGACGGCGTCGTGGTGCGGGTCGGGCGTTATGGGCCGTATGTCGAGGAGGTCGCCGCGGACGACCCCGCCGGTGCCAGCGCTAGCGCCTCGGCCACGCCGCCACGGCGGGCCACGATCCCCGACGACATCGCGCCTGACGAACTCACCCCGGAGCGTGCCCGCGCGCTGCTGGCGATGTCCGCCGAGGACGGCCGCGTCCTGGGCGTCGACCCGGCGACCGGCTTCGAGATCGTCGCCAAGGCCGGCCGCTTCGGGCCGTATGTCACCGAGGTCCGTCCCGAGAAGGTCGACCAAGGCGCGACGATCAAGAAGACCGCGGTCCCCAAGCCGCGCACCGCCTCGCTGTTCAAGGCGATGGATCTGGCGACGGTCGACCTGGAGACGGCGTTGCGGTTGCTGAGCCTGCCGCGCGTCGTCGGCGTGCACCCGGGCACGGGTGAGGAGATCACCGCTCAGAACGGGCGCTACGGTCCCTATCTGAAAATGGGCAGCGACTCCCGAACTCTGGCGAGCGAGGACCTCCTGCTAGAGATCGGTCTGGACGAGGCGGTCGCGATCTATGCCGAGCCGAAGGTGCGGGGACGGGCAGCGGCCAAGCCGCCGATGCGCGAGTTCGACGCCGACCCGGTGAGCGGCAAGGCGGTGACCGTCAAGGACGGTCGATTCGGGCCCTATGTGACCGACGGGGAGACCAACGCGACCCTGCGCAAGGGTGACGATCCCGAGACGCTGACGGCCGAACGGGCATACGAGATCCTCGCCGAGAAGCGGGCCGCCGGACCGTCGACGCGCAAGCGGACGACCCGGAAGACGACCGCGAAGAAGACGACGACCAAGTCCGCCGCCAAAAGGACGGCCAAGAAAGCCCCGGCGAAAAAGGCGGCCGCGAAGCGGGGTTGATTCGCGGTCCCGGGCCGGGTCTTGACAAATGGCCTGATCCGGGCACGTACCGGTGAGTACTTAAGCGCCGGAGAACGCTAGCCGTCCTCCAAGGGAGGAGGGGTAGACGATGAATCCCCTGGGCAAGTGGCTGACCTGGCGCGCCGCGGCGTGGTCAGCCCGAGCCTCGGCGAGGCCACGTGGCGCCAGGCGAGCGCGATCTCGCGCTGGGGGATGGGCCTGGCCGGCCAGGTCCGGCAAGCCGCCGCCCTTGATCCCCACCGACTCGCCGTCATCGACGCCGACACTGGCGAGAGCCTGACGTATGCCGCGCTGGTCGCCCGCTCTGGTCGCCTTCCTCGACGCCGTCGATCTGCGCATCGGGGATGTGGTGCTCGCGAGCGCACCCATCGACCACATGTGGGGGATGTCGTCCGTCAGCTTGACCTTCGGGGTGCGTGGGACGCTGGTGTTGCAGCGGACCTTCGAGGCCGCCGCGGCATACGAGGCCTTGATCACCTATCGCTGCCAGGCGATGTTCGCCGTGCCGGTGATGCTGCAGCGCATCCTCGAACTCCCCCCCCCCGACGGTCGCGTGCGCGCGCTGGGGGAGTTGCGCGTGGTCGCCTCGTGTGGATCGCGGTGCCCGAGCGGCATGACCACCGACTTCATGGCAGCCTTCGGTGACGTGCTCTACAACGTCTATGGCACGACCGAGATCAGCGTGGCGACGATCGCTACGCCGACGGATCTGCGCCGGGCGCCGGAGAGTGTCGGCGTGGCTCCCCCCGGCATTCGCGTCAGCGTGCTGGACGACGACCTTCACGTCGTTCCCGACGGGGTGACCGGGCGCATCTTCGTGCACAACCCGATGGCGCGGGCCGACTACGCCGACGGTAGCGGACGCGCGGCGCAGCACCACGGCATGCAATTCACCGGCGACTTCGGGCACGTGCGCGACGGACTGTTGTTCGTCGACGGCCGCGAGGACGAGGTGGTCATCAGCGGCGGGTAGAACGTCTTCCCGGCCGAATTGGAGCGCGCCCTCGGGCACCACCCCGACGTGCGAGAAGTCGCCGCGATCGGGTTGCCGGATCGAGAGCATGGCAACCGCCCCGTCGCCTTCGTGGTACCGCGCGATCCCGACGTGGTTCACGGGGCGGCTTTGATCGCGTACGCCAAGCTTGAGGTCACCGAGTTGCGGGTGCCGCGGCAGGTGCTCTTCGTCGACGCGTTGCCGCGCAACGACATGGGCCGGGTCATCGGCGACGGTCTGCGGCAAGTGGCGACGGTGGGCAGTTGATGGTGGGGATCTAGGGCTGCCCCTCGGGGATGTCAGTGCCGCGGGCTAGGGTCGGGCGCATGCAGGACGGCTACTTCATCGCCTTTGAGGGCGGCGACGGCGCGGGCAAGTCCACCCAGGTGGCGCTGCTCGCGGAGGTCCTGCGTGCCGCCGGCCGCGAGGTCGTGATCACCCGTCAACCGGGTGGGACCGAGTTGGGGCGGCAACTACGGGAGCTGGTGTTGCACGGCGCGGCGATGGCACCACGGGCTGAGGTGCTGATCTTCGCCGCCGACAAGGCCCAGCATGTCGCCGAGGTGATCGCCCCGGCGCTGGCACTGGGTCAGGTGGTGGTCACCGATCGCTACACCGACTCGTCGGTCGCCTATCAGGGGGCGGCGCGCGACCTCGGCGCGGAGGCCGTCCACGAGTTGCAGATGTGGGCGGTCGGGCACCTGGTGCCCGATCTCACGATCGTGGTCGACCTGCCGGCGGCCGAGGGCCGGCGCCGGCGCGGTGACGTGCACGATCGGTTGGAGTCCGAGGCCGACGGTTTCCACGACGCCGTCCGGGCGCATTTCGGGGCCATGGCGCGGGGCAACCCGCAGCGTTATCTCCTGGTCGACGGCCTCGCCTCGCCGGAGCAGATCCACGCCACAGTGCTCGAGCGACTGCAGGTGGAGGGGGTGCTGTCATGACCCTCTCACCCAGCTCCACGGCGGCCGGGGGCATTTGGCGCGATGTCGTCGGCCAAGACGACGCCGTCGCGCTGCTCGCACGGGCCGTCGCGGAGCCGGCGATGATGACGCACGCCTGGCTCATCACCGGGCCGCCCGGGTCGGGCCGGTCCGTAGCCGCGCGGGCGTTCGCCGCCGCCCTGGAATGCCCCCGGGGAGGGTGCGGTGACTGCCGGGAGTGCCACACGGCATACGAAGGCACGCACGCCGATGTCGACGTGGTCGCGACGGACGGCCTCCAGATCCGAGTGAGCCAGGCGCGGGAGTTGGTGCAGCTCGCGGCCCGAGCGCCCTCGGTGGGGCGCTATCGGGTGATCGTCATCGAGGACGCCGACCGGCTCAACGAGCACTCCGGCAATGGGTTGCTGAAGGCGATCGAGGAGCCGAGCGCCCGCACCGTCTGGGTGTTGTGCGCGCCGTCCCTCGAGGACGTCCTGATCACGCTGCGCAGTCGGTCGCGCCACGTGCGGCTGCGCACGCCCCCGGCGACCGCGGTGGCCGAGCTTCTTCAGCGCCGCGACGGGATCGAGGCCCCGATGGCGTTGTATGCCGCGCGCGCCGCCCAATCCCACATCGGCTTGGCCCGGCGGTTGGCACGGGACGAAGGTGCCCGCATCCGCCGCCGCCAGATCGTCACGCTCGCCGGCAAGATCACCGGGGTGGGGGAGGCCGTCGGGGCCGCTGCCGATCTCGTGGCCATCGCCGACGAGGAAAAGGATGCGGCGCTCGCCGAGCGCAATACCGCCGAGCGGGAGCGGCTCGTGTTGACCCTCGGCGCCGATCCGGCCGCGCGGACGCAACCGCCGCACGTGCGGGCTCAGCTGGTCGCCTTGGAGAAGGACCAGAAGACCCGGGCGACGCGGTTCACCCGCGACGTGATCGACCGGTCGCTGGTCGATTTGCTGTCGGTCTATCGCGACGCTCTTGTGGTCGCGCTCGGTCTGGAGGCCGCGCTGGTCAACCAGGACAACCAGGCGCTGGTCGGTCAGGTGGCTCGGGCCTTTCGCGCCGAAGGGTTGCTGCGGGCCATGGACGCGATCGGGCTCGCGCGCGAGCGCATCGAGGCCAATGTGCCGCCGCTGCTCGCCCTGGAGGCCATGGCGGTCTCGCTGCAGTTGCCGCGTTGAGGCCGTCGACGACGGGAGTGCGCCGCTGGTTGTCCGGAGCGTGGGTTAACGTCCTGCCATGCGCGCAGCGGGGATGAGGCAGTGGGGATGAGGCAGGGCCCGATGAGATTGGGTGTGCTGCGATGGGGCGTGGCCGGGGTGACGGCCACGGTGACGGCCGCGCTCCTCGTCACCGGCTGCACCAATCCGCTCCGCTCGTCGAGCTCGTCGACGTCATCGAGCCCCCAGCCGGTCCCGAGCGCGATGCAGCCGCTGGCCAAGTTCTATGAGCAGAAGCTCAGCTGGACCGACTGCGGGTCCTCGGCCAAATGCGCCTACCTGACCGTGCCGGTCGACTATGCCAAGCCCGACGGGCCGACGACGCAGATCAAGGTGCTGAAGGTCCCGGCGCGCAAGGAGAGCTCGCGGATCGGCTCGCTGGTCGTCAACCCGGGCGGGCCGGGCGGCAGCGGCGTTGAGTATGCCCGCTACGCCGACTTCATCGTCGGCGCACCGGTGCGCCGGGCCTACGACATCGTCGGGTTTGACCCGCGCGGGGTGGCCTCCTCGTCGCCGATCGACTGCATCCCCGACGCGAAGCTCGATGACTGGCTGGCCCAGGACCCGACCCCCGACACGCCCGCCGAAGTGGCGACCTTCGGGGCCAACGCCGCGGCCTTCGGAGAGGCGTGCAAGGCCAACGCCCAGCCGCTGGTCGAGCACGTCTCGACCGTCGAGGCGGCCAAGGACATGGACGTCCTGCGGGCCGCGCTGGGCTCGGCGAAGTTGGACTACCTCGGCAAGAGCTATGGCACGTTCTTGGGGGCGACCTACGCCGGGTTGTTCCCGACCCACGTCGGCCGGATGGTGCTCGACGGCGCGATGGCACCCGACCTGACTCAAGAAGAGATGCTGCTCGGCCAGGCCAAGGGTTTCGAGACGGCTACACGCGCCTGGGCGCAGAGTTGTATCGACGACGGCTGCCCGCTCGGAGGCTCCGTCGATGAAGTTATGACGGGCCTGAGCGCGCTTCTGCGCAAACTCGACGCCACTCCCGCCCGGGTGGAGGGCGATGCCCGCGTGAAGCAACTCACCGAGGGCTGGGCCGCCTATGGCGTGGCCGCGGCGATGTACGACCAAGGCATGTGGTCCACGCTGACCAGCGCGCTGCGGCCGTTGATGGAGAAGAACGACGGGACCGCCCTGATGGGCCTGGCCGACACCTACTCCGAGCGCAATGTCGACGGCACCTACTCCGGCAACATGATGGAGGTCATCAGCGCGGTCTCGTGCCTGGACTCCAGCGACAGCCCCGACCTCGCCGTCTATGAGAAGCGCGCCAAGGACTTCAGCGCCCAGGCACCCGTGTTCGGCACGTTCTTGGCGTGGTCCGGAGTGACCTGCGGCAAGTGGCCGATCCCCGCCACCGGCAAGCCGGGTCCCATCGCGGCCGACGGTGCCCCGCCGATCGTAGTCATCGGCACCACCCGCGACCCCGCCACCCCCTACGAGTGGGCGCAACGCCTCGCCGCCCAACTCTCCTCCGGCGTGATGGTGACCTTTGACGGGGACGGCCACACGGCATACACCCGGTCGAACTCGTGCATCGACAACGCCATCGACACCTTCTATCTCAAGGACACCGCCCCCCAGGACGGACTGCGCTGCTGACCGGCGATTCGGTCTGAGCCCGGCCGTTCCGTATACTCGTCTCCGCGCCTCGGCGCACTGCCGCTTTAGCTCAGTCGGCCAGAGCGATTCACTCGTAATGAATAGGTCGTCGGTTCGATTCCGACAAGCGGCTCAGCAACGCCCCCGACCCACCCGGTCGGGGGCGTTCCTGGTTCCGGCCCCCGGTTCAAGGAACTTCTGCTAGCAGCAGTTAGTCAACTGTGGACACCTTGCAAGTTGTCCGCAGTTGACTAACTTGTGCTGAGTTGGGCTCCATGGTGCTGCCGTATGCCGATCAGCCCGCCGGGTGGTTAGTCGGACCCGCGCCAGTCGATCTTGCCGCGGTGAAGTTTGTGCTGGGCCGCTTGCGCCACCGGCTTCACCACGAGCGAGTCGATATTCACGTGCTGCGGCAGGCCCACCACGAATTCCACGCAGGCCGCGACATCGTCGGCGGTCAGCGGACGGTCCACGTCGGCATACACGGACGCGGCCTCGGCGGCGTCTCCCCGGAACCTCGTCAAGGAGAACTCGTCCGTCATCACCATCCCAGGGCGGATGTCGCAGACCCGGATGTGCTCGCCGACGAGTTCGAGGCGCAGGGTCTCGGAGATCACCGACGTGCCGTGCTTCGCCGCGCAATAGCCGGCGCCGCCCTCATATACGAGTTGTCCGGCGGTTGAACTCATGTTCACGATCGTCGCGTGGGGTGAGCGGCGCAGCAGCGGCAGGACGGCCTTGATGACGCGCACAGTCCCGATGACATTTGCTGCATACATCTCCTCCCAGTCCGTCAACCGCGCCTCGGCAACACTCTCGCGGCCGAGCGCCCCGCCGGCGTTGTTGACCAGCACATCGCAGCGCGCGAGGGTGGCGACGGCGGCGTCGACGGAGTCCTGGCTCGTGACGTCCATGACCAGGGTCGACGCCGTGC
>NZ_HF571038.1:3705776-3709018 GCF_001046875.1 Nostocoides jenkinsii Ben 74 | reverse complement strand
GCGGTAGTAGCCGCCGATGTCGGCGGGGGAGCCCTGGACGCCGAGCAGGTCGTCGTTGATCTGGGCCTCGCCGGCGGTGAGGGCTTCGGCGGTCGAGGAGAAGGCGGCCGCCAGCTCGGGGTCCTCGGTCTGCTTAGCCAGCTCCTGCGCCCAATACATCGCGAGATAGAAGTGGCTGCCCCGGTTGTCGATCTGGCCGACCCGGCGGGCGGGCGACTTGTTCTCGTCGAGCAGCCGCTCGGTGGCCTTGTCGAGGGCGTCGGCGAGGACGCCGGCCCGGGTGTTGCCATCGGTCTCGCTGAGGTGGCGCAGGGACTCGGCGAGCGCGAGGAATTCGCCGAGGCTGTCCCAGCGCAGGTAGTTCTCCTGCACCAACTGCTGCACGTGCTTGGGAGCCGAGCCGCCGGCCCCGGTCTCGAAGAGGCCACCGCCGTTCATCAGCGGCACGGCGGAGAGCATCTTGGCGCTGGTGCCGAGTTCGAGGATCGGGAAGAGGTCGGTGTTGTAGTCGCGCAGGACGTTGCCGGTCACCGAGATCGTGTTCTCGCCCTTGCGGATCCGCTCGACGGAGAGCTTCGCGGCGTCGGCAGGGGCGAGAATGCTGATGTCCAGGCCCTCGGTGTCGTGCTGCTGCAGGTATTCCTCGACCTTGGCGATGAGGTTGGCGTCGTGGGCGCGGGACTTGTCGAGCCAGAAGACCGCCGGGTCGCCGGTGGCGCGGGCGCGGGTGACGGCGAGCTTGACCCAGTCCTGGATCGGCGCATCCTTGGTCTGGCAGGCGCGCCAGATGTCGCCGGCCCCGACCTGGTGCTCCATGAGCACGTCGCCGGCCGAGTTGGCGACCTGGACGCTGCCGGGTGCGGACATCTCGAAGGTCTTGTCGTGGCTGCCGTATTCCTCGGCCTTCTGCGCCATGAGCCCGACGTTGGGCACCGAGCCCATGGTGGTGGGGTCGTATGCGCCATTGGCCCGGCAGTCGTCGATGACGACCTGATAGATGCCGGCATAGGAGGAGTCGGGGATGACGGCGAGGGTGTCGGCCTCTTGGCCGTCGGGGCCCCACATGTGGCCGGAGGTGCGGATCATCGCCGGCATGGAGGCGTCGACGATGATGTCGCTCGGGACGTGCAGGCCGGTGATGCCCTTGTCGGAGTTGACCATCGCCAGGCGGGGGCCGTCGGCCATCGCCTTGTCGAAGGCAGCCTTGATCTCGGCGCCGTTGTCGAGCGAGTCGAGTCCGGCGAGGACGGCGGCGAGGCCGTTGGTGCCGTCGAGGCCGGCGGCCAGCAACTGCTCGCCGTATGCCGCATAGACGTCCTTGAAGTAGGCGCGGACCACGTGGCCGAAGATGATCGGGTCGGAGACCTTCATCATCGTCGCCTTGAGGTGGACCGAGAAGAGGACGTCCTCGGCCTTGGCGCGGGCGACCTGCTCGGCGAGGAAGGTGTCGAGGGCGGCCGCACTGATGAAGGTGCCGTCGACGACCTCGCCGGCCAGGACCTTCAAGCCGTCCTTGAGCACCGTCTCGGCGCCGTCGGTGCCGAGGTGCTTGATCGTCAGGGTGTCATCGGCGGGGAGGACGACGGACTTCTCGTTGCTGCGGAAGTCGTTCTGCCCCATGGTCGCGACATTGGTCTTGCTGTCGCTGCTCCACGCACCCATGGAGTGGGGGTGGTTGCGGGCGTAGTTCTTGACCGATGCGGGGGCGCGGCGGTCGGAGTTGCCCTCGCGCAGCACGGGGTTGACCGCGCTGCCCTTGACCTTGTCATAACGGGCGCGGGCGTCGCGCTCCTCGTCGGTCTTGGGCTCGTCCGGATAGTCCGGCAGGGAGATGCCCTGGGACTGCAGCTCGGCGATGGCCGCCTTGAGCTGGGGGACCGAGGCGGAGATATTGGGCAGCTTGATGATGTTGGCCTCGGGCGTCGTGGCCAGCTCACCCAACTCGGCGAGCGCGTCCCCCACGCGCTGGTCCTCGGGCAGGAGGTCGGCGAAGGCCGCCACGATGCGCCCCGCGAGGGAGATATCGCGCGTCTCGACCTCCACGCCGGCCGTGGAGGCGAAGGCCTCGACGATCGGGAGGAAGGAGTACGTCGCCAGCAGCGGCGCCTCATCGGTCAGGGTGTAGATGATCTTGGCCATCTCTTTGGCTTCTCCTTCTCGGTCATGCTCCGCACACGTCGTGTCACCACAGGTTATCGAGACCTTCGGGCCACCTCTGACGTTGGCCTCGTGCCCTAGTGGTCTGTCCCAGTGTTGGTTACCTGGTTGAGGGCGACTCGGCCGCGGGTGACTTTCTCCAGGATGGACTCGGCTGATGCGGTCCAGACCAGTGGTCGAGGTTGGTCGTTGTGGGCGTTGAGGTAGTCCTCGATCGCGGTGATGAGATCGGGGACGCTCTTGAACACGCCGCGGCGCAGTGCCTTCTGGTCCAGATCCCGGAACCAACGTTCGACGAGGTTCAGCCATGACGACGAGGTCGGTGTGAAGTGCAGGTGAAACCGGGGGTGTTTCGTGAGCCACTTCGTCACGTCGGCGTGGTTGTGGGTGGCGTAGTTGTCCAAGATCAGATGCACCTGCAGGTCGGCGGGCACGGCGCGGTCGATCCTTCGCAGGAACGTCAGGAATTCATCGTGACGATGTTTGGGTAGGCACTGTCCGATCACCTTTCCCGTGGCGACTTCCAACGCGGCGAACAGCGTCGTGGTGCCGTTGCGCTTGTAATCGTGCGTCATCGTGCCGGCTCGTCCGGGCTTCAGTGGCAGCGACGGCTGGGTGCGGTCCAGCGCCTGGATCTGGCTCTTCTCGTCCATGCACAGCACGATCGCCTGCTCGGGCGGGTTCAGGTACAACCCACCACGTCAACGAGCTTGGTCTCGAATTGCGGGTCGTTGGACAACTTGAACGTGTCGACCAGGTGCGGTTTGAGCCCTCGGGCCGACCAGATCCGCTGCACTTGTGAGGACGACACGCCCGTTTTCGCGGCCATCGTCCGGCACGACCAGTGCGTCTCGCCCGCCGGTTTGGAATGCAGCGTGAGATCGACGATCTCCTCAATCTTCGCCTGCGGGATCGTCGCCTTGCGACCCCGGCCCTCCTTGACCTGCGCGAACTTCACCAGACCCTCACCTACGAACCGTTCCCGCCACGCCCGCACCGTCTTCACTGTCGCGCCCACCTGCGCCGCGATCGCGGTGTTCGCCATCCCGTCCCCGGCCAGCAGCAGCGCCCTGGCACGCTGCACC
>NZ_HF571038.1:3701557-3705676 GCF_001046875.1 Nostocoides jenkinsii Ben 74 | reverse complement strand
CCCGCCGAGGAGAGAGGCCCGCCGGCGGGGCCGGTGCCCGCGGCATACCCGGATGAATGTGAGGATGCCGACGAGCTGACGTTCACGTGAGCCGGGCAGGCTGACCCGGAGCGGACGGTTTGGCTTGCTCAGGCGGTCCGCTCGCGTAGGTGATCGAGGACGTGCTGGGCCGCCGGGTGGCCGGCAATTGCGTCGCGGACGAGGGCATAGATGTGCCGGGCCGGGACCGGGTCGAGCAGCGCGATGATGCGCACGTGCTCGGGCAAGTCGGCGATCGCCAGCACCGGAAGCATCGTCACCCCGATGCCCGCGTCGACGAACGCGAGCGCGGTGAGGTGGTCGGCGGCCTGGACGATATAGCGCGGGCTGAAGCCGGCCGCGGCATACGCCCGGTGTTGCACCTCGTGGACCGGGAAGCCCTCGACATCATTGGCGACGAACTCCTCGTCCCGGAAGTCACCCAATGGCAAGGCGTCCAGGCCGGCGAAGCGGTGATCCCGTGGCACGACCATCACGAACGGGTCCTCGATCAGGGGCACCCGCGTGAATCCCGGCGGCGTGGCCTCGGCGCTCGTCTGAATGCGGAGATCGATGTCGGGTTGGGTCAGGGGCGCACCGCCTGGGGTGTCGTTGAGGACAAGTTCCACCATGACGTCAGGGAACTCGGTCCGCAGGGACTTCACCAGTCCGGGCATCCAGGCCAGGCCGGCCGAGGCGAAGTGCCCGATGGTCAGGTGCCCGGTCTTGCCGCTACGCAGGTCGTGGACGAGGGCGCCCAGGCGGTTGAGCGACCTGAGCGACTCGCCGGCGGCGATGGCGACGCGCATGCCGGCGGCCGTCGGACGCACCCCGCGGCCCACCCGCTCCAGCAGCATCAGGCCGGTCTCGCGTTGTAGGGCGGCGACTTGCTGGCTGACCGCCGACGGCGTGAGCCGCAGTTGATCGGCGGCGCCTTGGATCGAACCGGTGGCGACGACGGATCGGAAGGTGCGGAGTCGCTGGGGGTCGAGCATCGCGCCATAATAAAGCGTTGCTTAACTAATATCCAGTAACTCTCGCTTGTGCTAAGCAATTAAACCCTGGACCATTGAGGACATGGACAAGCCCATCGACCGTGACTACGCCCGCATGATGACCGAGGTTCGCGCCGCTTCGCAGGACTGGCACCACACCGCCATGCCGACCAAGCGCGGCCTGCTGTACCGCCTCACCCACCGCACGCACTGACTCTCAGCGCTGACCGCCACGCACTGACGGGCACGCACTGACTGTCACGAGGGGCGGCACGGCGATTATCGCCGGCGCGACTGACGCTCCTCCCGGATCGCCTGCAGCCGCGACCCGGCCCGCACGACCGCGGGCGCGACCCCCATGGCCTGGCCGAGAGGTGCGCGAACCCGCCCACGACGATCACCGGCTTATCGCGCTCGATGCCGGTGATCGCCTTCTGCGCCACCACCGTTGGGGTGAGCAGGCGCGGCTGCAAGCCGCGGGTGTTGCGCCGGAACCTGCCGCGCACATACCCCGCGGTGGGTTCGAAAATCTCGTCGATCAACTTCGTATCGACATAGCCCGGGCACAGCACATTGACCTGGACCCGGGCGGCGGCCGCCTCGGCGCGGACCGCTTGCGAGAACCAACTACCGCCCACTTCGTGCTCGTGTAGGGCGCCATCCGCGGGGCGGGGATCAGCCCGGCGAGTGAGCCCGTGTTGAGGATGACGCCGGCCCGCTCGCCTCGCGCGAGGCCGTGGTTGCCTCGTCCGTGAGCCAGCCCGGATACCTGCCCTCGCCTGGACGCCTGCTCGGCCATCACGGCGTATGCCGCGCGCCCCCCGCGACGACGGCCCTGAAGTTCACGTCGATCGCCACCTCCCATTGCCGCTCGGTGAACTCCGTCAACGGGCCGGCGACGAGGATGCCGGCGTTGTTGGCCATGAAGTCCAGCCGCCCGTGCTCCCGGCTGACGCGCTCGACAAGATCTGCCACCGCTCCCGGCTCGGCGACGTCCACCTGCACCGCCTCGGCACTGCCGCCATCAGCGGCCGAGGCCGAAGTCAGGGCTGCAGCCGTCGCCGTTGCCGCCGTGCCATCGAGATCGGCGATGACGACATGACCGCCGCGACGGACCACCTGCTCGGCGAGCGCGCGTCCGATGCCGTTGGCTCCGCCGGTCACGATGCTCACCCGGGGCGCAAAGGGTGTCGTCCTCAGAGATGGCGTTCCAACGGGCGACGCAAGAGAATTCGCTCGGGAAGTAGCCGGGAACGTCATACGCCCGAACCTATCCGCTTGCCGCGTCAGTCTTCGCGGCCGCGGGGATGGTCACCACATTGGGCGCGGTATCGGCCGCGCACCGCCGATCCGCATCGACCGGTCGCGAGTCGACCGACCGGCCATTGACGAGGGTCACGTCCGTGAAGCTCGGCCGCCCTTCGATCACCCCCGAAAACCGATAGCGCGTCAGCGCCGAGACGCGGCAGTCCGCGCCGAAGTCGAGGATGTCGAAGGCCGCCGGCTGGCCGATCAATTCCTGCCCGCCGGCCGCAACGATGAAGTGCGAGAACGGCCCGCCGCCGGTGAACGTACCGACCTGGATCCGGTTGCCCTCGCGGAAGGCCGAGTGCATGTGCCCGTTGACCAGCACGCCCGCGCCCGGAATTCCCTGAACGGCCCACGGCTCGTGACTCACCACCACATCGGGCACGGGTCGGCCGGCGAAGGCCGCCAACCAGGCAGCTCGCGCTGGCTTCTGTTTCTCGGCCGAGCCGATTCCGTCGTCGCCATACCACCGGGGGTCGTTGAAGCCGGCGATCCGTACCCCGGCGAGGGTGAGCTCGGCATACGACTGAGAATTGGGTTGCACCAGAACAACATTCGGTATGCCGTCCAGTCGCCGCAGCATCGCCTCGTCGGTCGGGCTCGTGGCGTCGTGGTTGCCCTTGACGAAGACATAGGGCACCCCGAGGTCCGCGATACCCCGGAAGACGCCGGCGAAGTCGCCCTCCGCGAGGGTGCCGAAGTTGACCAGGTCGCCGCTGTCGATGACGACGTCGACGCCCTCCTCCTCGATGAGGGAACGCATCAGCGGGTACTGGTTCGCGGCGTGGATGTCGCTCACCAGGAGGATCCGGAGCACGCGGGTTTCGGGGGCCGGCTGGGGTTCGTAGCGCTCGCGCAAGGCGTTGCTGACCGCGACCAGGTTGCGCAGATAGGGGGCGGCTTGGTTGGACCGCGCGGCCACGTCGTCGAACAGATCGCGATTGCGTTGGACCGCACCGAGGAGCCCGGTCGCCGTGAACTCGCGCGGCGTGGACCCGCGGTAGGTCGCGTCGACGGCGAGCCCGAGGCCGGCGGTCGCCGCGATCAGCGAGGCGAGGGCAACCAGGGCCGTGCGGAAGCCGGGAGGGCGCCGCAGCGTGAGCCCGCGGACGAGGACGACCAGCAGCACAGCCACGGTCGCGCCGACAACGAAGCGAAGCAGCAGGCCCGTGACGGCGGCGCGGATGGCCGCGTCGATCTCTGCCGGGCTCGGCTGGAGGGTTTCGAGCGAGGACGACGGCGAGCCAAGGGCCTCGGTGATCGTCGCGCGAATCTGTGGGGTGACGGTGACGCCCAGCGCGGCGCCGGTGAATGTCGCCCGTAGGTCGCCGAGCACGGTCGGCACGACGATCTGGCCGAGATCGCTCGGATTCGGCGAGAAGCTCAGGTGCGCTTGGTAGTTCGTGGTCGAGACCGACACCGGGACGAGGACCGTTGCCACGACTCCGGCGGCGCCCGCGCCTAGCGCGAGGAGGCTGCCGGCGGCGACCATGCGCACCGGGCGGGTGCCGAGTCGATGTCCGGCAACCCACCAGCGCCTGGCCGCGACGGCGGCAAGGTGGGTGAGCAGGATCAGGGTGACGACACGTTCATACGTCCCGTAGGGGATGGGGGTGGTGGCCGCGATGACCAGTCCGACGACGAGGGCGGTCAGGATGCCGGCTCGCAGCCCGGCGGGCCCGAGGGGTCGCAGGCCGGCCGTGTCCAGGGCCGGCCAGCCCGCGAGGCCGAGCAGGGACAGCGCCCCGAGGGCGGTGATCAGGTGCGGCGGGACCGCGGGCAGGAGTTGTGGCAGCAC
>NZ_HF571038.1:3699657-3701457 GCF_001046875.1 Nostocoides jenkinsii Ben 74 | reverse complement strand
GTCGACCCATAGCGGGCACGTCGACCCATAGCGGGCACGGATATTGGAGCCCGCCTGACTCGTGCCACTTCGGGGTGATTCGGCGATTTTTCGGGTGTTTGTGCTGGTCAGCGGGTTGTGGAGTTGCTGGTTGACGTACCCCGCTTGGTCGATATCGTCGCTGTCGTGGTGTTCGTGCGGAAGTCGGCAGGGCGTTCTGGGGCCACGAAGGTCCAACTCGCTGAGCGTCGCGACGGCCGCAACGTGATCTTGGAGCATGTCGGGACGGCTCGTTCGGAGGCTGAGCTCGCGGTGTTGGTGGCTGAGGCTCACCGTCGGATGCGTCCGGGGCAGGACGCGTTGGACCTCGGCGTGGAGGGGGCGCCGCCACCGACACGGTCGGGTGTGATCACGAGCAAACGCAGCGCTCTGTTGTGGCGTGTTCTCACGGACGCCTATGCCCGGCTCGGGTTCGATGTCGTCGATGATCCTGCGTTCGCGCAGCTGGTGCTGGCCCGGGTCGTGGAGCCGACGTCGAAGGCCGACTCGCTTCGGGTGTTGGCGGAGTTGGGGGTGTCGCACGTGTCGTTGCGGACGATGTTCCGCACGTTGAAGCGGGCCGGTGCCGGCGGGTACCGCGACCAGGTGGCCGATGCCTGCTTCAGCCAGGCCTGCACCTCTGGCGACGTGAGCTTGTGCCTGTACGACGTGACCACGTTGTACTTCGAGACCGACGACGAAGATGCGCTGCGTAAAGTCGGCCACTCCAAGGAACGCCGTGTCGACCCTCAAGTCCTGGTCGGGCTGCTGGTCGACCGGCACGGGTTCCCGTTGGAGATCGGCTGTTTCGAGGGGAACACGGCCGAGAAGCTGACGATCTTGCCCGTGGTGAAAGCCTTCCAGGAACGCCACGCCCTCGCGGACCTGGTTGTCGTCGCCGACGCCGGCATGCTGTCCGCGGCCAACCTCAAGGACCTTGACGAGGCCCAACTGCGGTTCATCGTCGGCTCCCGCACCACCAAGGCCCCGATCGACCCCGCCTCCCATTTCCGCTGGCACGGAGACGCATTCACCGACGGACAGATCATCGACACGATCACCCCGCGAGTCGCGTCGAAAGCCGCGCGGGCGGTCAACGACCCCGCGAAGAAGGCCGAACCGGTGTGGAACCCCACGGAACACAAATTGTCATGGCGGGCCGTCTGGGCGTACTCCACCAAGCGCGCGGTCCGGGACGCGCGAACGTTGACCTTGCAGGAGAACCGCGCCAAGGCCGTGATCGCTGGGGAGAAGGCCGCGCGGACGCCACGGTTCGTCAAGACCAGCCACGACACCAAGACCCTCGACGAGGCCTCGTTGGCGCGGGCGCGGGCCCTGGTCGGGCTGAAGGGCTACGTCACCAACATCCCCGCCGATCTGATGACCGCCACCGAAGTAATTGGCGCCTACCACGACCTATGGCACGTCGAAGCCTCGTTTCGGATGGCTAAGTCCGACCTACGCGCCCGACCGATGTTCCACCACACGAGGGAGTCGATCGAAGCCCACCTCACGATCGTTTTCGCTGCTCTCGCGGTGTCCCGCTACCTGCAAGCCGTGACCGGGCTGAGCATCAAGAAGATCATCCGCACCCTGCGCCCGCTGCAGGAAATCACCGTCCGTATCGCCGGCCACGACCACACCGCCGCCGACCCCCTCACCCCCGCCGCCCGAGCCATCCTGAACGACCTCGCCGCTCACCCCGAGTGACGTACCCCGGTGGCACGAGTCAGGTCAAAGGTTGGAGCGAGACGTCGAATCAGAAAATGGGTGGATCAACCC
>NZ_HF571038.1:3695616-3699557 GCF_001046875.1 Nostocoides jenkinsii Ben 74 | reverse complement strand
GGCGGCCGCCGTGGCCGCGCGGGCGGTGCGCTCCTGGTGTTCGATGCTGGCGTCCATGTGCGAGCGGATCTTGCGGGCGTCCCGCTCGGCCCTGGCCTGGGAGTGGTGACCGAGCAGGATCGGCTGCCCGAACGGGATCCCGTCGGCGATCTTGCGGGAGGCCGCGTACCGGTCGTCGGCCTTAGCCTGCTCCCGGGCGGCCCGGTCCCCCAGTCTCACGGCCCGCTCCTGGGATCGTTCGACGCGGCGCAGCTCGGCCTGGTCCCCGGTCGTGGTGTCGATCGACACCTCGACCTCGAACCCGGCCGCCCGCAGCTGGGTCGCGGTCTGCTCGATCAGCGACCGCTTCGGCGCCGCGTCCCTGCTGCGCGGAACGAACCACAGCCCGATGCTGCGCCCCCACCGCCAACCCAGCCCCCTTGACGACCTCGGCCGAACCGTCCCCTCGGGACGTCCCGTGCAACAAGGTGCCCTCGGCCTCGGCGTGCTCAATGGTCAACGTCATGACCCCTCCTCGGGTCTCACCAAGCGATGGTCAGTCGCTCGAACTTTGGTTGGTGCCTTCGACACTAGCCGCCCCCCACCGACACCGCGGCGACCCACAGCCGAGCCGGTCGGCATGGGGTGGCGTTGGGTGGGGACGGTGCGCCGGCGGCTTGGGTTTCTTGCCGCCGGCGCACCGGTTGGGGTGGGGTCAGTCGGCGTAGACCTCGCACACGTCCCAGGTGATGTTGTCCTCCCCGAGCACGGCCCAGACGTCATCGCGGGTGAGTGCGTCGGCGGCCTCCTCCTCGCTGGTGGCGGTCAGGGTGACTCGGACGGTGGCGCTGACCTCGACCTCGAGGTCGTACTCCCGGCTCCTGCGAGGCAGCCCCACCCGATCCATGAAGTCGTCAAACTGGCTCATCACAGATAAGGGTGTAGGGCTGGGCGGCGCGTCGGTCGCTGGGTAGGGGTCGAGGCCCCCTGAGGATGGAAGTTCTGACACTGCCCATCCGGAGGACCTCGACGTGGTTGACGCTACCTTCGCTTGCCCTGACCTGACGACGTTCGCCCGCCTCGATGGGCTCGGGCTGGTGGTGACCGGTCAACGGGTCGAACCCGATCGGGCGGTGCTGGCGTGCCGTGTTGTCGAGGATGACCGATGGTGTCGACGCTGCGGTTGCGAGGGCACGGCCCGGGACAGCGTGGTCCGGGAGTTGGCGCACGAACCGTTCGGGTGGCGACCCACCACGCTGTCGGTGACGGTCCGCCGCTACCGGTGCGGCGGCTGCGCTCACGTGTGGCGCCAGGACACGAGCAAGGCCGCCGACGCTCGCGCGAAGGTCTCCCGGGCCGGGTTGGCGTGGGCCTTGACCGGCCTGGTCGTCCAGCACCTGACCGTCGCTCGGGTCGCCGAGGCGCTCGGGGTCGCGTGGAACACCGCCAACGACGCCGTCCTGGCCGAGGGGAAACGGGTCCTGATCGCTGACCCGGCCCGGTTCGACGGCGTCGCTGTTGTCGGGGTGGACGAACACGTGGTGCGCCACGAGGCGCTGTTGTTTCGAATGGAGGTGAGAGACCTACATCGCTTGGCCGTCGCAGCGGCTGGGTGAAGCTGGCGGCAGCCTGAACCGGGGAACGCCGGGGAGGGTGGGAGCAGCCGCGACAAAGTCAGGACGGTTCGGCACTACCGGACGGGCCGTGCCTGGTGAGCAAGACGGGAAGGTGTACGCAAGGAACCGGTGTCGTAAGACCTCTTCATCGTCGACCAGCTCGAACCCGGTGGATCTGGGCTGGTGTGCGGTGCGTACCTTCCTCCGCGCCTGCCAGCCAGGCGGGTGTCGGGGGCGGGGAACTGTCAGGACGGTGACATGTGCCGGGCCTGGCAGGTCGTGGTGAAGGCCTGCGGAGTAGCCACGACGAGACCGCAGGGGCAAAGCCGGGCACCTCGCCCGTTGACCGAACAACAGTGAACGTGGGAACCACCTGTGACTGTTCCTCTTCTTGAAGGGGATAGGCCCGTTGCCGGCTGAAGGTCGCAGGTGGGGCGGAGCCGCCGTAGTACTCCGAGGCCGGGAGAGCCGGTCGCATGGGGAAGGGCGGCAGCGAGAGGAAGCAAGGAGGAACTGTGATGTCCGAAGATGCGCTGGTGAATACCGGCGCCGTGATCTGGCCCGAGCATGACTGGGCGCAGGTGACGGTACGGAGGATGCAGGCCAAGCTGCATTGTTGGGCGGCCGGGGATCCCGGTCGCCGGTTTGACGACCTGTACAACCTGGTCTGTGATCCGGCGTTCCTGGTCGTGGCGTGGCAACGCGTCGCGGGCAACGTCGGGGCACGGACGGCCGGGATCGATCGGGCCACGGTGGCTGCGATCGTCTCTCGGTTCGGGGTCGAGGAGTTCCTGCAGCATGTCCGTGACCAGTTACGGTCGCGGACATTTAGCCCGGTCGAGGTACGTCAGGTGATGATCCCCAAGGCGAGCGGGAAACTGCGCGCGTTGGGGATCCCGACCGTGACGGACCGGGTGGTGCAGGCTGCTCTGAAACTGGTGTTGGAACCGATCTTCGAGGCGGACTTTGCGCCGTGCTCGTACGGTTTCCGGCCGAACCGGCGCGCGCAGGACGCCATTGCCGAGATCCACCACTTCACCACCAAGTCTTACCACTGGGTGGTGGAGGCCGACATCGAGGCGTGTTTCGACATGATCGATCACGTCGCGTTGATGGACCGGGTCCGGGCAAGGATTGGCGACAAGCGAGTGCTGGGGCTGGTCAAGGCGTTCCTCAAGGCCGGGGTGATGACCACCACCGGCACCCGCGAGGCGACGCACACCGGCACCCCGCAGGGCGGGATCCTGTCTCCGCTGTTGGCGAACATCGCGTTGTCGGTGCTGGATGAGCACTTCATGTCGAAGTGGGACCAGCAGATGGCGACCGAGGTCTGCCGACAGCGCCGGAAGCGACAAGGCAAGGCGAACTACCGTCTGGTCCGGTACGCGGATGACTTCGTCATCCTGGTCACCGGGCAGCGCGAACACGCCGAGCAGTTGCTCAACGAGGTGGCGCACGTGCTGGCCCCGATGGGGTTGCGACTGTCACCGGAGAAGACCCGCGTGGTCCACATCGACCACGGCTTCGACTTCCTCGGCTTTCACATCCAACGGATGCGGAAACGGGGCAGCAACAAGTGGTTCGTGTACACCAAGCCCTCGAAGAAGGCGATCGCCTCGATCAAGAGCCGGGTGAAGACCATGACCTACAGGGCGACCTTGCACCACGACCCCGGGTACCTTCTGGACTACCTGGGTCGGGTGCTACGAGGGTGGGCCAACTACTTCCGACACGGCGTGTCCAAGGCCACGTTCTCCGCGATCGACTCCTACACGTGGGAGCGGATCACGGCATGGCTACGGAAGAAGCACCGCATCGGCTGGCCAGAACTCCGGCGCAGGTTCTGCCTGCCCGGGACCTGGCGGCTCGCCGTCGATGGGATCAGGTTCAAGGGCGCAGCCAGCGTCCCCGTCATCCGGTACCGCTACCGCGGCTACCAGATCCCGACCCCATGGACACCGACAGCCACCACTGGCTGAACAACAACCACTCGTGGAGAGCCCGGTGCGGTGAGAATCGCACGCCGGGTTCGGCGGGCGGCCCGGGGAAACGGACCCCGAGCAATCCGGGCACCGCGCCCCGGGCCGACCCAACTGGCGGCACACCCGCAAGGGCGGCAAGTACGTCACCGTCGTCATCGACCTCACCCCGATCCGCGACGGCACCGGCCCCGCCCGCCTGTTGGACATGGTCGAAGGACGGTCCAAGGCCGCGTTCAAGTCCTGGCTCGCCGACCGGCCACAGGCGTGGCGCGACGCCATCGAGGTCGTTGCGATGGACGGGTTCACCGGGTTCAAGACCGCCACCAGCGAAGCGCTCCCCGAGGCGGTGACCGTGATGGACCCG
>NZ_HF571038.1:3694810-3695516 GCF_001046875.1 Nostocoides jenkinsii Ben 74 | reverse complement strand
CCGGGACGGCCGCCGAAGCCACCGCCACCGGGACGACCGGCGAAACCGCCGCCGGCACCGGGACGACCGGGGGCGCCGCCACCCGGGCGGGCACCGCCGCGCGCCGGACGCTCACCCGGACGGGCGATCGCCGAGCGGTCCGGCATGTTGACCGGCGAGGGACGCGGACCACCGGGACGGGGACCACCGGGGCCGGCGGGCGCGCCGGGACGCGGCGCGCGGCTCTGGGGCCGCGGCATACCTTGGCTGGCAGCGAACGGGTTGTTGCCCGGACGCGGCGCGCCACCCTGCCCCATTCCCTGACGGGCGGAGAAGGGGTTGTTGCCAGGGCGAGGGGCACGGGGGCGCGGTGCACCGGGGACACTGCTGCCACCGGAGCCACCAGGACGGGGGCTGGGAGCCGGACGACCACCCTCACGGGCCGACGGAGCGGCGGAAGCCGGTGACGCCGGACGCGGCCCGGGGGTCGCGGAAGAGGCGGGCCGAGTGGGCGATTGACGCGGTGCTTCCGCAGCGACGGGCGCTGGAGCAGCCGGAGCCGGGCGCGGGCCCGGCGTCGGTGCACCCGGACGGGATGCGGGAGCGGACGTGGACTGCGCAGCGGCGGCGGGCGCGCTCGCAGCCGGCGCGCTCGTTGCCGGAGAGTTCTGGAACGGCGCGCTTGGTGCCGGAGCACTTGAGCGCGGGGCACTAGAACTCGGGGCCG
>NZ_HF571038.1:3691718-3694710 GCF_001046875.1 Nostocoides jenkinsii Ben 74 | reverse complement strand
GGCGCGTTGACGACGGCGGGCGTCGGTGCCGGGCGGATCAGCCGGCGACGACGTCCAGCTTCAGGCTGGCCTGGACCTCGGGGTGCAGGCGCACCAGCGCGGCGTGGCTGCCGACGGCCTTGATGGGCGTCGGGAGCTCGATCTTGCGCTTGTCCAGCGACGGACCACCGGCGGCCTTGACCGCGGCCGCGATGTCGGCGGTGGAGACGGCGCCGAAGAGGCGGCCTTCCTTGCCGGCGTGCGCGGTGACCGTGACGGTGCTGGACTCGAGGTTGCCCTTGATGGACTTGGCCTCTTCGAGCGACTTCACGGCGCGGGTCTCGCGACCCTTGGCGATGGCGTCGACCTGGGCCTGGCCGCCCTTCGTCCACGCGGTGGCCAGGCCACGGCGGAAGAGGAAGTTGCGGGCGTAGCCGTCCTTGACGTCAACGACGTCACCGGCGGCGCCGAGGCCGGAGACCTCGTGGGTGAGGATGACCTTCATGTCTGTCTCCTTGTATGACGCTCAGCGGCTGGAGCTGCTGTAGGGCAGCAGCGCCATCTCGCGGGCGTTCTTGACGGCGTTGGCGATGAGGCGCTGCTCCTGGACCGAGACACCGGTCACGCGGCGGGCGCGGATCTTGCCGCGGTCGGAGATGAACTTGCGCAGCAGCTGCGCGTCCTTGTAGTCGATGTTCTCGATCTTCGCGGACTTGAGGGGGTTGGCCTTCTTCTTCGGCCGACGCACAACGGGCTTAGCCATCGTGGTGCTCTCCTTCTAGGTGAGAGCCCGAGCGTTCAACTCGGGATGGTGAATTGCTGAATGTTTGGACTGCGGCTTTCTCGACGATGCGCCGAGTGCGAGCTGCGTTGCGAAGCACGCAGATCGCACAAGGCGAGGAGGAGAGAAAGCCAACGGAATCAGAAGGGAGGTTCGTCATAGGCCGGGGGTGCACCCCAGCCGCCGCCCTGGCCGCCTTGACCACCCTGGTTGCCTTGGTTGGAACCCCAACCGCCGCCACCCTGGTTGCCACCGGAGCCGGAGCCGGAACCGGAACCGGAACCGGAGTTCCACGAACCGCCCCCTTGGTTGCCGCCCTGGTTGCCACCGGAGCCGGAGCCCTGGGACGACCACGGGTCCTCCTGGGACCCGCCGCCACCGCCGCCGCTGCGCTGTGTGCGGTTGACCTTGGTCGTGGCATAGCGCAGCGAGGGGCCGATCTCGTCGACCTCCATTTCGACGACCGTGCGCTTCTCGCCTTCCTTGGTCTCGTAGGACCGGGACCGCAAGCGGCCGGTCACCAGGACGCGGGTGCCCTTGTGGAGGGACTCAGCGACGTTCTCGGCGACTTCGCGCCATACGGAACACCGCATGAACAGCGTTTCGCCGTCCTTCCATTCGTTGCTCTGCCGGTCGAAGGTGCGCGGCGTCGAAGCGACGGTGAAGTTGGCGACCGCCGCACCCGAGGGGGTGAAGCGCAACTCCGGGTCACCGGTCAGGTTGCCGATGATCGTGAGGGTGGTCTCGCCGGCCATGTCGCTCCTCGTCTCAGGCGTCGGCGCGCAGCAGCTTGGTGCGCAGGATGGCCTCGGAGAGGCCGAGCTGGCGGTCCAGCTCCTTGGCCGTCGCGGGCTCAGAGGTGAAGTTGGCGACGACGTAGCTGCCTTCGTCCTTCTTCTTGATCTGGAAGGCCAAGCGGCGACGTCCCCAGACGTCAAGCTTGTCAACCGTGCCGCCGTCGTTCTTGACGACGGTGAGGAACTTCTTGATGGTGGGGCCGACCTGACGGTCGTCGATCTCGGGGTCCAAGATGACCATGAGTTCGTACTGACGCATGCGAAAAACCCGCCTCCTTTGGTCTAAAAGCGGTCACGGTCCTTCCGTGACAGGAGGGTTCATGCTTGCCCGGCGGGATGCGCACCCCTGGTGGGCGGCGGCCGAACCTGACAAGGGTACCCGGTGGCGCCCGCGTAATCGAAATCGCTTGCCTCGCCCTGCCTCGGCCTGGCTTCCTTGGACGTATGCCGCTTCCTCCCGTCGACTACCTCCGCACCTCCCGCCGGGCGCGGTGGGCGGACCTGCCCGCGGTCGTCCACGCTGCGACGGCCCGGGCAGCCGGGTCGGCGGTCGTGGAGGCCGCGCTCCCCGTGGAGTCGGGGTTCACCAATGGGTATGCCGCGCCCCTCCTCCTCGCCGACGGCCGTCGCGTCTTCGTTAAGGCCGCCGGCCCTTCTCTGGGGTATGCCGTGGCCGGCCTCGCGCAGGAAGCCACTGTGCTGCCTCGCCTCGCCTCGCTCGCGTGTGCTCCCCGGCTGGTGGGCGTCGCGTCGGTGGCGGCCGCGGACGGCACCTGGTGGGTGCTCGTCCTGGAACACATCGACGGGCACCAACCCGGCGGGCCGTGGACGCCCCGCGATGCGTGGGCCGCGCACGACGCGTGCGCCGAGATCGCCGCCGTCGACCCGGGGTCGCTGGGATTCGAGTTGAGTTCACTCGTGTCGGATGTGTTGTCGGACACCGTGATCCACAGCGTCTTTGACGACGCTGCCGCGGGGCGCCTGGCGTGGCCGGTCGGCGTCGCCCGCCCGGCACCGGCGGCTTTCGATGATGCGTCGAGGCTCTTGGGGCGGGCCGGGGACGCACTGCTCGGCGATCGGCTCAGCCACGCCGACCTCCGGGCCGACAACCTGCTCATCAGCGCCGGCCGGGCCCGCGTGCTGGACTGGAACTGGGTCTCGCTCGCCCCCGGGTGGGCCGACTTCGCGGGCCTGCTGCCCTACCTGTGGGCCGACGGGATCGCCCCCGAGACCTTCGCGGCGGGTCTTTTGGACGGTGTGGACCCCGAGGCGGTGGATTCGTTCTTGGCCGTGCTCGCGGCATACCTGATCTCGGGCGGGGCGCGGCCGGACGAGCCCGGCATGACCCCGTCGCTGCGGCAGCATCAGCGCTACACCGCCCAGATCACCCTGGACCTCCTGGCGCACCGCCGCCGCTGGCCCGCCTGACCAGCCA
>NZ_HF571038.1:3686479-3691618 GCF_001046875.1 Nostocoides jenkinsii Ben 74 | reverse complement strand
CGCCCGCCGGGTCGGCGAAGAGGGGCACGACCCAGCCCGCCGCGCGCCCGGGCGTCAGGTCCGCCTCCTGGATGCGATCGGCCCGGCCGCGCGCGCCGGCCAGCGCCGGGTCGGTGGGGTCGAGGTCGGTGGTTGGGGGCGGACCGGCCGGGCGACGAGCGTCGTCCCACAGGCGTGCCCACGGATCCTCGTATGCCGCGCGGCACGCGTCCGCCGGCACGCCCAGATTGGTGGCGATCGCCAGGGCGAGGTCCCGGCTCAGCTCAGCCGGGTCGGCGTTCGTGATCGCGGGTGGCGGCGGTCCCCACGGATCGTCCAGCAAACTCTGGTCTTGCCAAAGCGGCTGGCCGTCAGCACGCCAGGCGAGTTGAATCTGCCAGCGCGGGAGGGGCTCACCCGGGTACCACTTGCCTTGACCATGATGGACGAGGCCGGACGCGGCATACCGACGCCGGAGTCGGGTGGCGAGCGCGGTGGCGAGGCGGCGCTTGTCGGGGCCGTCGGCGGCGGTGGACCACTGCGGACTGCTCGTATCGCCGGTGGCGACGAAGGTCGGCTCGCCGCCCATGGTGAGGCGGACGTCGCCAGCCGCGAGGTGGGCATCGACGACCTCGCCGAGCGCGTCGACGGCGGCCCACTGGCTCGGGGAGTAGGGGAGGGTGACGCGGGCGTCCTCGTGGATGCGGGTGACGCTGTTGGTGAAGGCGAAGCTGACCTCGACTGGCTCGGTGGCGCCGGTGATTGGGGCGGCGGCGGAGGGGTGCGGGGTCGCGGACAGCGGGATGTGGCCTTCGCCGGCGAACAGGCCAGAGGTCGCATCCAGCCCGACCCAGCCGGCGCCGGGGATGTAGACCTCCGCCCAGGCGTGCAGGTCGGTGAAGTCCGCGTCGGGGCCTTGGGGGCCGTCGACGGGCTTACTGTCGGCGACAAGTTGGACGAGGTAGCCGGAGACGAAGCGGGCCGCCAGGCCGAGTTCGCGCAGGATGGAGACGAGGAGCCAGGCGCTGTCGCGGCACGAGCCGAGCGCGGCGCTCAGCGTGTGATCGGGGGTCTGGACGCCGGGTTCGAGGCGGACGGTGTAGGCGACATCCCGCTGGACGGCTTGGTTAAGGCGGACGAGGAAGTCCACGATCCGCGGGTTTTCGCCGTCGGCGAGGACCGCGTTGCGCGTCAGCCAGGCACGCACGAGCGGGCCGGGACCCGCGCCGGGCTGGTCCTCGTCGACGGGCCGCAGATAGGGCTCGAGGTCCGCGCGGAGCTGCTCGGGATAGGTGAATGGGTAGTGCTGCGCATACTCCTCGACGAAGAAGTCGAAGGGGTTGATGCTGGTCATGTCGGCCACGACGTCGACGGTGATGTCCAACTCGCTGACCGGCTCGTTGAAGACGACCCGGGCGAGATAGTTGCCGAACGGGTCCTGCTGCCAGTTGACAAAGTGGTTGCGCGGGGTGATCGACAGCGAATACGCGTCGATGGGCGTGCGCGAGTGGGGTGCCGGGCGCAGCCGGATAGTGTGCGGGAAGACGGTCACCGGTCGGGCAAACGTATAGGTCGTTCGATGCTCGATCGCCACTCGAATCGTCACGATGGCCAGATTAGGCGCGGACGGCGCCGGTGCGCGCGGCCTGCTCACCAGGGTTTACGTGGCCGTAACGCCAGCCCAACGCGCGCCGCCGTCGGCGGCCCGGACCCAGCGGACGCAATAACCTGCGGCGGACGCAAAAGCTATTGCGTCCGCGCCAGGTTATTGCGTCCGGGTGGTCTTCATCGGGTCCTCGAACTGATCTGATCCACGAGCTCAGTGGGACGCGCCGACGGCGCGGCTACTGGCCTGCGTCAGCAAGGTGGTGGCATGTTCGACAGCACCGCTGGCCTGCTGCAGCGTGGTGATCATCGTGGCCAGCGCATCTTCGAGCGCGTGCCGGTCCGGCCCGCCACTGGCGGACGGGGCCGCAGGCGTGATGGTGCGCGCGACCGCGCGAGGTAGCGGCGTCCACTCCGGGACGGCAGTCGCCGTGGCGACGGCCCGCGTGGTCAGGCGCTCGGTCTGGGTCAGCAGATCGTCTGTGCTCGCTCCCGAGTTCGCTTGCTCGTATGCCGCCAGCTCGGCCTCGTCGTGGCGACGGCGCTGATCGGCGTGGCCGGGATAGTGGCGGTCGCCGCCCTCGCCTGACCGGGCTCCCCCACGTCATACGTTCGCGCTCACGTCATACCGTTCCGCTCACGTCACCCCATAGAGCGGGTGACGTGAGCGGAACGGTGTGACGTGAGCGCGAAGGCGGTGATGTGGTCAGGGCAGATTGACCTTCACATCTCCCTGGAATGGGTTGTAGTCGGTCGCCCGGTCGGTCCCGGCGCCACCGTCGAAGAGGTCGGCACCCAGCCCGCCGGTGAGCGCGTCGGAGCCGCCCTGCCCCAGCAGGAGGTCGCCGTCGGCGCCGCCGTTCAGGACGTCATTGCCTTGGCCGCCGATCAGGGTGTCCGTCCCGTCGTCGCCGAAGAGGCGATCCGCACCGCCCATACCGCAGAGCAGGTCGATCCCGCCGCCGCCGGCGAGGGTGTCATTGCCGAGTCCGCCGAGCATCATGTCGGAGCCACCACCGCCTGTAGCGGTATTGGCGCCCGCGGTCCCGACGTACACCGCGATCGTGCGGGTCACCGTGGCCGTGCCATCCGTGGCTCGTATGGTGATCACGGCCCGCCCGCTCTTGCCGGGTACGGCGCTAACGGCGATGGTCCGAGTGCTCCCGGCTGGCGAGACCACGATGCCGGAGTTGCGCACCAGCGCCTGATTGCTCGACGTCGCGGTGACGGAAGCTGCCGTCCCGTCGACATCCGTCACGGACAGGTTCATCCGGCCGGAGGTGTTGGTCAGGCACGTGCCGCCGGCCCGAATCCGCAAGACGGGAGCGTCGTTCACCGGGGTGACGTCAATGGTGACCGTCGCCGGCTCGGAGGTGTGCACGCCGTCACTGACCGTGAACTCGAAGGAGTCCGGACCGTTGTAGTTCGCGTCCGGGGTATAGGTCAGATCCGGAGCGGTGCCGCTCAGGGTGCCGTGGCTCGGGGAGGAGGTCACGGCATACGTCAGGGGTTGGTTCTCCGGATCGGTGCCCGACAGCGTGATCGCAGCGGCGGTGTCCTCGGGGGTCGTGACCGACTGCGCGGTGGCGGTCGGGGCGAGGTTCACCGGCGCGGCGAGGGCGAGTCCGACCAGGACGGGGTCGTGGTCGGAGACGCGGTACTCATCCGGGGCATAGAGCGAGGCGACCTGCGCCGGGGACTTGAAGTTGGTGTTGTAGTCCAGCACCGACGGCTCGTCGGCGTTGATGTGGAAGTCCGCAACACCGGCGATCTGAGCGTCGAGCGAGGCCGAGGCGAGCGCGTGGTCGAGATAGCCCCACTGCCCGTCGAAGGCGTAGGAGTAGGCGTCCGCGCCGAGGCGGGCCTTGATCAGGTGCACGAAGCCCGCGTTCTGGAGGGCCGTGATCGGGTCCTCCATCGCGTACGAGTTGTAGTCGCCGACGAGCAGCACGTCGGGGTCACCGGTCCCGGTGGGGTCGCCGGCAAGCCAGGACGTCAACGCATTGACCGCGTTCAGGCGGACCTGGTTGCAGTTCCCCTGCCCGTCCCCGGCGTCCGGCACGCTGCACGCGCTGCCTTTGCTCTTGAGGTGGTTGACGTTGAACACGAAAGTCTCGCCGCTCGCGTTCTCCGTGAACGCCTGGGCCACCGTCGCGCGGTTGCGCGGGTCGGGGTCGCCGCCGGTGACGAAGGCCGCGGAGTTCAGGACCGCCGTCGTGCCGACCGGCGTCACCGACGCGGGCTTGTAGATCATGCCCACCTTGATCGCGTCGGCGCCGAGGGCGTCGACCTGGCCGGAGCGGGCGTCGACGTCGAGATAGGCATAGGTGCCGGCGCCCATGGCCGCGTTGAGTCGATCGACGAGGTCGGCGAGCGCGCTGCTCGGGCCGTAGCCGTCGTTCTCGATCTCGTTGACTCCCAGCACGTCGGGATTCATTGCCTGGATCGCCGCAAGCGTCTTGGCTGCCTGGCGGTCGAACTCGGCCTGGTTGTCCGCTCCGCGGCAGTCCATCGCGGCACCGGTCGTGCCACCCGTGCACGCGCCGGTCCCGAAGGTGTTGAAGTAGTTGAGCAAGTTCATCCCGACGGCCTTGAGCGTGCCGCCGACGGCCGGTGCGGTCGTGGGACGCGCGTTGGCCGGAACAAAGTCCGGTGCTCCGCCACCCAGCGCGCCGATCGGCCGGACACGGTAGTTGTTCGGTGAGGCCGAGTTGCCGCCCCACGTGTAGGTCATGACCCCGGTCAGACCGGTGATCGTGTCGCCGCCGCGCAGGGTGTTGCTCGCCGACAGCGGCTGGCCGCCGCGGCCGAAGACGATCGGGTCGGGGTTCTGCGCCTGGGTTGCGTCGTCGACGATGATCCGGCGCTTGTTGTTCTCAGCCTGGAGGGCGAGCGCCGCAGCACCGGGGGCCACCACATTCGTCGGCTGCTGCAGCCGGCCACCCGAAGACAACGTCACCTGGCCAAAGCGGCCGAGCTGGAAGTGCTCCGTGACGGAGAGTTCCTGCGCGAAGGTGACGAGCATGCCTTCATACGGCTCGAAGCCGTCGGTGGCGGAGTCGACCGGCAGGCTGACCTCGGTGGGCGTGACGGTGCCCGTCGTCCCACAGGGCGCGATCCCGGTGGTCGAGGAGATCTGCGTCTGTCCCTGGTTCTCGGTGGCGCCACCGGTCACCTGGACGACATCGCCCACCGCTACCCGGTTGGCGTTGTCGCCCTCAAAGACAAAGATGCCGTCGGAGGTCGCGGAGTTGTCGTCGCCCGCGTCCTGCAGATAGAAGCCGCGCAGGTTAGGCGAGGCCCCCTCGTAGTCGCCGACAACGACGCCCTGCACCGTGACCTGCCCGGTGATCCCGACGGCACCGTCGGTCTGAACCGAGCCGATGCTCTGGTCCTCGGCCGCGCACGGGTTTGTCGCGGTGACCGTCAACGGGATGCTCCCGCTCGCGCTCCGGTCTTGAGCGTCGGTGATGGTGAACGGAAGACTCGTGGTGCCGGGGGCCGCCGCGGGGTCGACGGTGGCGCTCGCGCTGAAGATGTCGTCACCGGCGGTGG
>NZ_HF571038.1:3683623-3686379 GCF_001046875.1 Nostocoides jenkinsii Ben 74 | reverse complement strand
CCGCCACCAGTCACCGGCACAACCCGGTGACGGTGGCCAACCGCCTCGAGCGGCTCGGAGCCGACATCCGACGCATGGAACGCACCCTCGCGCAGGCCCTTGCGGCCGGCTACCAGCGTCAGGACCTCATCGACCGGCTCGCGATCGACCGGGCCGACCTCGAGCACGTCTACACCGACCCAACCGTGGTCATCGCGACCCGGTTAATGCCTCCAGTTTTGCAGGTGGGTGACGGAGTTGTTCGTCGTGGCTGCGGACTCGGTCGGCGAGGCTGGTTCACGGCTGCGCGTAGGGTCGCGATCTCGTCGGTTAGCGACGTTTGCGGTCCATCGGTGGGGCGCTGGTGTTGTTCGATGATGGCCCGTAGCGCGGCGTTGCGGTACAGGGTGGATCGGGCGAGACCGTTGTCGGTCGCGATCGCGGCGAACATGACCCGGTCGACCGTCATGGGCCAAAGTCGGCGCAGGCGCGCTCGACCCTATCTCTCAGGGTTGTGCCGGTGGTGGGAGGGGATCGGATGGCGTGGTCAACCAATCCAGAGAGGCCGCGACGACCACACCGGCATATGCTCACGCCCGCGCGACCACTTCTGGTATCCTGGGAGGGGCGACCGATCTAAGATGCGGAGGGTTCCGGACATGACGCGTGCGGGCAAGGTGATCGGCACATGCGCCGGGGCGGTGCTGGCTGCGGGGGCCGTCGCGGCCCAGGCATCCCCGTCTCATCTCGAAGGTGGGCCGGTCATCGAGGTCGTCCAGTGCCCCGGCGGTGGGACGGTCACCTTTACGAAACCTGGCAAAGGGTTCGACCCGTTGACCGCGACCGATGACGCCCTGCAAGCCAATGGCTTGCCTCCGCGGCCGAGCACTGAGGATGGTCCCGGGGGCAAGGAGGCGTTGGCCGCGTGGACCAAGATGGTCACGGGCGTTATCACCTACATTCCCGGCTGTGGAGATCCCACGGCGCCCAGGGTGGACCGTTCCCACGGACTACAACTCGCTCCGCACTAGTTACACAACGTTGGGGAAGTCGCCGAAGTCAGACTCAATCAAAGGAGGCTTGCGGTCATGACGCGTGCGGGCAAGGTGATCGGCACATGCGCCGGGGCGGTGCTGGCTGCGGGGGCCGTCGCGGCCCAGGCATCCCCGTCTCATCTCGAAGGTGGGCCGGTCATCGAGGTCGTCCAGTGCCCCGGCGGTGGGACGGTCACCTTTACGAAACCTGGCAAAGGGTTCGACCCGTTGACCGCGACCGATGACGCCCTGCAAGCCAATGGCTTGCCTCCGCGGCCGAGCACTGAGGATGGTCCCGGGGGCAAGGAGGCGTTGGCCGCGTGGACCAAGATGGTCACGGGCGTTATCACCTACATTCCCGGCTGTGGAGATCCCACGGCGCCCAGGGTGGACCGTTCCCACGGACTACAACTCACTCCGCGACGTGGACTCGTTCTCGTCGACGACGACCCATCGGGTGAGAGAATCGCCAGCCTAAACTACGCAGGAAAATCTGCTTCGGTTGATCACGTGGCTTTCGATGCGGACTCGCATATCAAGGTCCCTTCGACCTCCTGCACGTCACAATTTAGGAGGTCAACCCACTGGGTCGCAGTGGGAAGAATCTCTAACGTCACCACGTCGTACCCATTGGTTCAGTCGGGGGTCGATGCAAATTGCTCCGGGGGAAGTGTTTCATATAACGCCTTTTACGAAATCTTCCAAGGTACCGAGGACTATCAGGAGAACGCTTTACCTGTCTCCGCATCCGTCAATGACTACCTCTACGTTCATGTAGGCATCTCCAATACTTCTAGTCATAAAGTAGTTTTCCACATGGTGAATACAACGGACGGGATCGATCTCGGGAGTTTTACTCCACCCACGTCGACGGGTCCGGACTACTACAACCCTCCCTACTACACTGGCGGGACGGCGGCCTGGATTTCTGAGAGATTCGGTGGGTCTCCGCTAGCGGACTTCAACTCGGTGACCTTTCAAACGAACCGCCTGGCTAGCGGTGGGGGAACCTGGCATAATCTACACGGTGAATCGCGCGTTGGGTACGTGATGCAGGGATCAACGGGTACGGTTCTCGCTGATTACGACTCGACTACAACGGGTGGGAGCTTCCACAATATTTGGCACGCTCCTCAGTGAGGTGCCCGACTACCCCCCAGCTTTTGGCCAAAGTTTGCCTTGGCCGGGGTGTCCGGCCTTAAAGGGGCTCATCACAATCGGGGGTGTAGGGCTGGCCTGAAGCCGCCGGTCTCGAGCAGGCTGCGGGCGATGTAGTTGGTGAGGTTGCGGAACCCGAGGGCGGAGCCTCGGAGGTGTTCGAGGCGGCCGTTGAGGGCTTCTGTTGGGCCGTTGCTGGTGCCGGGCCGGTCGAAGTACGCCAAGACATCGGCGGCGCGCTGGTTGAGGGTTCGGCCCAGCCGCCGCAGCTCGGTCAGTACGGCCGGGACGCCCTCGCGGAGAGCCTCGATCACTGCGGTCATGGCTGCTCGGCCTGAGGTGCGGTCGGGGTCGCGGTAGGCGGCGATCATCCGTTGCAGGATCCCCCAGGTGGCCTCGACCTCGACGTGGTCCTCGTCGGCGAACAGTGCGGTGAGGCGTTCGCGTTGCCGGTCGGTGAGCAGGTCGGCGCCGGTGTGCAGGGTCCGCCTGGCCCGGTACAGCGGGTCGCCCGTGAGCCCGCGGTGGCCGTGGAGCTCGAGCTGGACCCGGCGCCGGCAGCGGTCCAGAGCATCCCCAGCGAGG
>NZ_HF571038.1:3675622-3683523 GCF_001046875.1 Nostocoides jenkinsii Ben 74 | reverse complement strand
ACCTGGACGCCGATGCCGGCGGGCCGCGGCGCGGCGTCGGTGCTGGGCGCGGACGAGGCCGGGGCGATCGTGGCGAAGAGCCCCGCAGCTGTTGCGCTGGCGATGATGAGCGGACGAATCGTTGACATGGTGATGTGGAAATTCCCCTCCAGATCAGACCCGCGCGACCGGCGGCCGCGCGAGTGTCGGCGGTCGCCGACGCATTTGACGTTATCAAGGGGCGCCGACAGCGCCCGAATCCTGATGTCGTCGAATCAGGGCCGTCAGTCGCTCCGCTTCGCTCATGCCGTATGCCGCGTCGGCCCGCTGGATCGCCATCACGGCGACACTCTCGCCATACACGAGTTCCAGACTCACCCACGGCTCTCCCCCACCGAACCGGATGTCCTCGATGTCGGCCCAGGGCACCGACTGGGTCAGGAACAGGTTGCGGATCACCAGGGCATCCGGGCCCGGCCACGCGCCGATGCGCACGTAGCGCTGAAGCAGCAGCGCCATCCCCCAGCCGAGTCCCCACAGGAGCACGCGGTCGACGATCGTCCAATTGCCGCCCTGATCGGCACCGGGCATCAGCACGGCCACGAAACCGAAGAGCACCACCGCCACGACAATGCCGATCTGCGCGACACGTCGCCCACGACGCGGCCGGAACGGCTCGTCCGAGGGCGAGGTGGCGGGCGGCGGCGCGGTGGTCACAACCGACAGGCCGCGATGCTGGTGACGAGGATCGCCCGGGCGCCCAGCTCATAGAGCTGGTCCATCACGCGATTGGTCTGCGCGCGCGGCACCATGGAACGCACCGCGACCCAGTCGGGGTTTTGCAGTGACGACACGGTCGGCGACTCCAACCCCGGGGTCAGCGCACACGCCTGCTCCACCAGTGCCGCCGGGCAGTCGTAGTCCATCAAGACATAGTGCCGCGCGGTGACAACCCCGACCAGGCGCCGACGAACAGTTTCCACGGCAACAATCTCCTGAGTGCCGGGGCGCCGGATGAAGACCGCCTCGGATTTCAGGATGGGTTCCCCGAACGGGGCCAACCCCTGCGCGCGCAGGGTGGTCCCGGTTTCAACGACGTCGGCGATGACGTCGGCGACGCCGAGGGTGATCGCGGTCTCCACGGCACCGTCGAGGCGCACGACATCGGCCTGCACCCCGACCTGGGCCAGGTGCTTGCGCACTAACTCCGGGTAGGACGTCGCGACGCGGCGGGAGGAGATCGAGGGGATGTCCCCGATCTCGCCTGGGCGCGCGGCATACCGGAAGGTGGAGGCACCGAAGCCCAAGGGCATGACCTCCTCGGCGCCCGAGCCGGCGTCCAGGAGCAGGTCGCGGCCGGTGATGCCGGCGTCGACGGTCCCGGACCCGACGTAGACGGCGATATCGCGCGGGCGCAGGTAGAAGAACTCGACCCCGTTGTCGGGATCGGCGACCACGAGTTCCTTGGGATCGCGGCGGGTGCGGTAACCCGCCTCCCGGAGCATGTCGATGGCGGACTCCGAGAGCGAGCCCTTGTTGGGGACGGCCAGGCGCAGCATACGAAAGTCGTTCCTAGAGATAGCTGTAGACGTCGTCGGGAGTGAGCCCGGTGGCCAGCATGAGGACTTGCAGGTGATACAGGAGTTGGCTGATCTCCTCGGCCGTCTTGTCCTTGCCTTCGTATTCGGCGGCCATCCAGACCTCGGCCGCCTCTTCGACGATCTTCTTGCCGATCGTATGGACGCCCGCGTCCAGCGCCGCGACGGTCCCGGACCCGGCGGGCCGGGTGGCCGCCTTGTGCGCCAACTCGGCATACAGCTGATCGAAGCTCTTCACGTGCACCAAGAGTACGGGGGCGGGCCGAGCGGGCCCGCCCCCGTCCATGCCAGCGGCGACGCTTAGACGGTGACGCGGTCGTCGACGCGGTCCGGCGAGCTCGACGCCCGGCTGGCCTTGACCCACTGGCTGAAGCCGTAGAGGACGAAGATGCCGTAGAAGCTGTACATCACGGCTGTCGGGACGTAGTCCGTGGCGAAGCCGAGGGGCACGCCGACGAGGTCCACGCCGATCCAGGCCAGCCAGAACTCGTTCCAGCCGCGCGCCATCGCGAAGGTCGCGATGATCGAACCGACGAAGATCCAGGCGTCGCACCAGTAGAACCACCACTGCGGCTGCCAGTAGGGATTCGGTGCGGCATTCCACAGCGCGACGAAGATCTGGTGCACCAGGACGGTGCCGAGCAGCCAGAGCGCGACTATGGCATAGCGCTCTTTGATGGTCGCCCAGCGCGGCGTGATGGCCGGGGCGGCGTTGTCGACGCCGCGGCGCTTGCGGCTCTCGTTCCAGCGCCACCAGCCATAGATGCTCGTGACGATGAAGAAGACCTGCCGGCCCGCCTGCCCGAAGAGCGGAATGCGCTCGTCGGCGGCGAAGAGCGCGCCGAGGTAGACGAAGAACAGGATGATGTTGGCGCTGATCCCGACCGGCCAGGCCCAGACCCAGCGCTTCATCCCGAGGTATGCCGAGGCGAAGCCGATGAGGATGCCGATGACTTCGAGCCCGTGGACCGAATAGGAGCCGACGGGGATGGTCCAGTCGATCAGTCGCTGAAAGATGTTGCCGGTCGCGGCGTCCGCGGCGGCGAGAGTGGTGATCATTGGTGTTCGTCCTTGGGAGTTCGATTGAGCACGGACGAACTCCGGGGACATTGCACACCGGGCACCCGCGCGGTCCACGCGGACGTGGGCCACGGCATACCCGCCGTACGTGCTGCCTACCATCCGGACTTTCACCGTCGGTCCTGGAGTTTCACCAGGTCAACCGCTAACTGGCTGCCAGCGGGTCGTGGACTGTCACCACCGGTTCGGAATTACACCGACCCCGGAGCACGTGACCCCAGTATGCCGCAGCCTCCCCTGCCCACGCCTACCACCCCGCGTGGGCTCCCCCTTGCCGGATTCCCGCCCAATCCCATTACCCTAGTCTCCCGAACCTGGGGCCCGGGCGAGGGCGGGCACGGACCCGGGCGCGCAGAATAGGCGTATGCCCGATCCCTACCTCGACGACCTCGCCGCCTTTGTCGTCGCCTCCCCGTCCTCGTTCCACGCGGCGGCCACCGTTGCCGCCCGACTGGACGAGGCCGGCTTCGTCGGTCACGACGAGCGCGACCCGATCGAGGGGACGCCGGGCGGGCACTACGTCGTGCGCGACGGCGCGATCGTGGCCTGGCGGGTGCCGTCGTCACCGGACCCGAGCGCCCTGGCGTTCCGGATGGTCGGCGCCCACACCGACTCACCGGGGCTCCGACTCAAACCGAGTCCGACCACGGGAGCGTTCGGCTACCAACAGGTCGCAGTCGAGGTGTATGGCGGTCCGCTCCCGAACCAGTGGCTCGACCGGGAACTCGGGATCGCCGGCCGCGTGGTCTCGACCGACGGGACGCCCCATCTGGTCGCGACTCCCCCGTGGCTTCGAGTCCCGCAGGTCGCGCCGCACCTCGACCGTGCTGGCGCCGAGACCCTCAAATTGGATCGCCAGGCGCACTTAAAGCCCCTATTCGCGGTTGGGCAACCCGAACTCGATCTCCTCGCGCTGATCGCCGACGAGGCGGGTCTCGAGCCGGAGGAGGTCGCGGGACATGACCTGATCTGCTTCCCCACCGAGGCGCCCACGATCTTCGGCGCGACAGGCGACTTCTTTGCCTCACCACGCCTGGACAACTTGTCGTCGATCCACGCCGGGATGACGGCACTGCTGGCGGCCGGGGATCCAGCCGAGGTCACGGTCCTGGCCTGCTTCGACCACGAAGAAGTCGGGTCGGCGTCACGCTCCGGCGCCGGCGGACCGTTGCTGGAGGACATCTTGACGCGCATCGCGCGGGGTATTGGTGCCGACGACGATGGGTTCCGACGCGCGCTGGCCCGCAGTTCGTGCATCTCCGCCGACGCGGGCCACGCGATCCACCCGAACTACGCGGGCTTGCACGATCCCGACCACCGCCCGGTTCTCGGCGGCGGACCGCTGCTGAAGCACAACGCCAACCTGCGCTACACCACCGACGGCGCGAGCACCGCCCTATGGTTGCGTGCCTGCGCCGAGGCCGGCGTGCCGACCCAACACTTCGTCTCCAACAACTCGGTGGCCTGCGGAAGCACCATCGGTCCGATGACGGCGGCTCGGCTCGGGGTGTTGATGTGCGATGTGGGCCTTCCGCTCCTGAGCATGCACTCCACTCGGGAAATGGCCGGCGCGGCCGACCCGGGACGCCTCGCAGCCGCCCTGACTGCCTACTACGCAGGCGCCTGAGCAATGCGTCTGGTTCTCATTCGCCACGGGCAGTCCGGCAACAACGTCATCTGGGAGCAAACCGGCTCGTCCGTCGGCCGCCACCCGGACACCCCTTTGACCGATCGCGGTCACGACCAGGCGCGCCGGCTGGCCGCCGCCATCGCCGATGGCGCCCTGCCGTGGCGGATCGACGCGATCTACACCAGCCTGATGACGCGGGCCGTTCAAACGGCCGCGCCCATCGCCAACGCGCTGGATCTGCCCCTACACCCGCTGGACATTTTCGAGACGTCCGGGCCGTTCGAGGAAGATGCGGAATCTGGCGACCGCTCCCCCTACCCCGGAGCCTCGCGCAGCGAACTCCTCGCGTTGTCCGAGCGCCTGCAGTTGGCTGACGATGTCGACGAGCAGGGGTGGTGGCGCGGTGAAGTAGAACTTCTCGACGCCGTTCTCGACCGGGCCAAGGCGGCCATTGCCGCTGTGCGCGAACGGCATCCGGCCGATGCGACGCTGGCATTGGTCACCCACGGCCACTTCACGCAATACCTGCTGATGGCGTTCCTGCGGATCGAGCGCATCGGCGGGTGGATCACCATCGACAACACCGCCGTGACCCTCTTGGAGGAGGATCCCCGCTGGCCGGACTCGCCGAACGCCGTGCGGATCAATTCGACGCCTCACTTGAGCGACGCCGAGCGGACCACCTGATCGCCGTCAGGCGACCACGATCCCGAAGGGTGCCAGCAACCCACCCGCCCCGGCGGCGTCGACGCGCAACCCCTTGACCTTGACCTCGCGTACGTCCAGCGCATAGCCCGTCGCCCCGACGAGGGACGCGTCGCGCAGGTCAGCGCCGGCGAAGGCCGCACCTGAGAGCTCGCTTCCAGCGAAATCCGTTCTGCGCAAGTCGCATTCGCCAAAGTCGACGTCGACCAGCCGACAGTCACGCCAGGTGGACTCGCTCAGCGCCAGTCCATGAAAGCTGGCGTAATCGAGCCGGCAGCCCTCGAAAGCGAAGGCCGAGGACAGCCCGCCCACATGCGCGAGCCCAAAGTTGACGCCCAGGAGGCGCGACTCCACAAAACGGCATTCCCGGAAGGTCGAATCCGTGACCGTGGCGCGCCCAAGATCAACCCCGACGAAGGTGCACTCGGTGAAGCTGCAGCCCAGCAGCCGCGCCTCGGCGAGCACATTGCCCTCGAAGGTGCACGCCTCGAACTCCACTCCGCGCACGACGGCGCCGATCCGCACGGAACCGACGAGCCGCTTCTCCAGGACGTATGCCGCACCGCCCGTCTCCTCGATCAGTTCCGTCATCCGGGGGTCGCCTTAGTGCCCGTGGCCGGCCACAAGGGCACGCAGCTGCGCGATATTCGCCGCCGCGGACTCGGCGTTGTAGACCGCCGATCCAGCGACGAAGACGTCCGCGCCGGCGTGAGCGCACTGCTCGATCGTGCGCGCCGAGACCCCGCCGTCGACCTGGATCCAGACTTCGCCGCCGAACCGGCGCACCGCCTCACGCACCTGCCGGACCTTGGGCATCTGATCGGCCATGAACGCCTGCCCCCCGAAGCCCGGTTCGACGGTCATCACCAGGACCATGTCGAGTTCGGGGAGCAGATCGGCATACGGCTCGAAGGCGGTGCCCGGCTTTATTGCCATCGCGGCGCGCGCGCCCGCCGCCCGCAGATTCCGCGCCAGCGCAACAGGATTCGCGGCTGCCTCGATATGGAAGGTCACCGAGGAAGCCCCCGCCTCGGCATACCTCGGCGCCCAGCGATCGGGATCTTCGATCATCAGGTGGGTGTCGATCGGGACCGGGCTGACCTGAGCCAGCCGCTCGACGACCGGCAGCCCGAGGGTGAGATTCGGCACGAAGTGCCCGTCCATGACATCGACATGCGCCCAGTCGGCGCTCGCGATCGCCGCCAATTCGGATTCGAGGTTGGCGAAGTCAGCGGACAGGATGCTCGGGGAAATCTGCACCGCGGAAGCCTATCGAGCGACGCACTCAGCCTTCGCGGCGCAGCAGCGCGAAGAACATCCCGTCCGTGCCGTGAATGTGCGGCCACAACTGGACACCGGGCCCGGGCCCCAAGTCCTCGGTCCACCCCGTCGTGACGTCGGCGACCGCCGCGCGCGCATCGATCTGCTGCACATTGGGGTGCTTCTTGAGCACGTCTGCGATCACGAAGGTCGTTTCGGCCAGGTGTGGGGAGCAGGTCGCATAGGCCAGGATCCCCCCGGGCGCGAGCGCCGGGAGGGCCCCGCCAAGGAGTTCTCGCTGGAGCGTCCCGAGTGCCGCGAGATCGGCGGTGGTGCGACGCCAGCGGGCCTCCGGGCGGCGCCGCAGCGCCCCCAACCCGGTGCAGGGCGCGTCCACCAAAATGCGGTCGTATGCCGCGGGCTCCTCCGCGCCGATGCGTCGGCCATCTCCGGTGCGCACCTCGATCCGGCTTGCGCTCCCCCGGGCGGCCTCGATCGCGGCAGCCAAGGTCTGCTCGACCAGGGTCGCGCGGTGCGGCGCCACCTCGTTGGCAACCAAATCCGCGTCATGGCGCACGGCCAGCGCCGCGAGCAGGCCGGCCTTGCCTCCCGGCCCGGCGCACAGATCGAGCCAGCGTTCCCGCCCGCCGGGTGCGTGGCCGGGCCCAGTGCGCGGAGTGGCAACCAGCGCCGCGGCCACGACCTGCGAGCCGGCGTCTTGAACGGCCGCTCGGCCATCGCGGATCGCGGCAATCGCGCCCGGGTCGCCATGATCAAGGACGACAGCCGTCGGGACGTGGGGGTGCGCGGCCGCCGTCGCGGCCGTGGACTCGACCGCCCGAACCAGCTCCTCGACTTCGATCAGCCCCGGGCGGGCCACCAGGTGCAGTTCGGGCGCCGCATTGTCGGCAGCGAGGAGGCGCTCCAGGTCTTCGTCGACGGTGCCCGCCGTGCTCGCGCCGTGCCCGATCAGCGCCTGCCGCAGCGCCTTGACGATCCACTCCGGGTGCGACTGCTCGACGGCAAGTCTTGCGGTGAGCGGTTCGGTGGGCACGACGCGGGCGAGCCAGGTCTCCCGATCCGCCTCGCTGATCCGCCGCATCACGGCGTTGACCAGCCCGGCCGCCCCAGCCCCATTGACCTGGCGAGCCAGCGCCACGGTCTCGTCAGCGGCGGCGTGGGCCGGCACCCGCATACCGAGAAGCTGGTGTGCCCCCAACCGCAGCGTGTCGAGGACGGCCTCGTCGAGGCGCTCGAGCGGGCGATCGGCAGCCAGCGCGATGACCGGGTCATAGAACCCGCAAAGGCGGCACGCGCCATACGTCAACTCGGTCGCGAAGGCCGCGTCCCGCCCGCGAAGGTGGCGCCGACGCAACTCCTTGGGGAGTTCGAGGTTGGCATAGCCCCCCGCCGCGACGCTGCGCAGGACGGTGTATGCCGCGAGGCGCGCCGCGTCCCCCGACCGCCCGCGCGCGCGGGGCGGGGTTGCCGAACGGGGTCGTGTGGGTCGCTGGCTCACGTCGCCTGAGGGTAGGCCCATCCCCGTGGCCCGCCAACTTGACCGACCGCCAACGTGACCGACCGCCAACGTGACCGACCGTCCAACTTGAGCACGCCTTACGGACTTGAGCACGCCTTGCAACGCGTGC
>NZ_HF571038.1:3674417-3675522 GCF_001046875.1 Nostocoides jenkinsii Ben 74 | reverse complement strand
CCCGGTTAACACCCTCTGGTTGGTTCGGGTCAGTCTGTCGACCCTGGGGCTCAGCCTGTCGGCCCCGGTTATTGATCGCTGGGTAGTTCTTTTGCTCGGGGCCATCTTCGGACAGCAAATCGAGGAATGTCAAGTCGGCGGTAGCGACCGCGCTTCCGGCGGGTTCGGTAGCGGGTTCGGCGGGCGCCGCAGGCATGGCCCAATCGTCGTCTTCGTGCAGGTCAGAGGCTTGCGGCGCGGTTTCGACACCGATCGGCGCGTCTCCGGCGGGGGATGGCAGGCCGGGCTTGCCGAAGGCGGCCAGCAGGTCGTTGGCGGTGGCTGACAGCGGCAGCAGGCGGGTCGTGAAGCCGATCTCGGTGCCGGGTTCGGCTATGGCGAGCACGCTCGATCCGCGTCCAGCTTGCAGTTCGACCCAGGTCCGGGCGAGACCGTCGGCGGGGTCGACGAGCCAGACGAGGGCGACGTGCTTGGCGTCGAGCTGGGCGACGGCCTGGCGGACGAGCGCGGGGTCGGTGGCGGTGGTCACCAGCGGTGCCCCGGTGTCGCGCAGGAGCGCAACGAGATCGTTGGCCTGCGGCGGGCCGACGACGGCGATCGAAGTCTTCACGATCGCTCTTTGCCGGGCGAGGTCTAGCGGCGGCACGCGCGCGTGTATCGCGCTTTCGCCCGATTGTCAAATCATCCCCAATCGAACACGGTTTGGAAATGACTCACGTTGACTCACGCAAATCCCGGATGAGTCAAATCGAAAGTCAAATCGAACATGCAGGTCAGAGGCCCTTTTTACTACTACTACTACTACTTGACTCATTTGACTAATACATACATACCCCCTGATGCGGGAGAACATTTATATTCCCTGGATTCGGTATATATGTTCTCTCTACAAGGGGGGGCTATGTTTCGCATGAGTCAAATGAGTCAAATGAGTCAACAGGCTCCTGACCTGCGTGAATACCGGGTATATGGTGGGCATTTTCGATTTATTTTTGACTCATTTGACTCATGGGAAAAACCAAGGGGTCTCCATACCCGTCGGACGCGCGCGCGTGATACACCATCGTGAACACAACGTGTCAAGCGTTTGTGACCTACATCACTG
>NZ_HF571038.1:3673528-3674317 GCF_001046875.1 Nostocoides jenkinsii Ben 74 | reverse complement strand
CCCCACCCCGAACTTGAGCATGCCTTACGCACTTGAGCACGCCTTCCAAGGCGTGCTCAAGTGCGTAAGGCGTGCTCAAGTTCGGGAATGGGGGGGCTAGGCGCGGAGGTTCCAGCCGGCAATGCGCCAGCCGTCGGGCCCCTCGACGAGGTCCGCCCACTGGCAGTTGCCCGGAGTCGTCAGGAGCCGGGCCGTGCTGAGCGAATCCAGCCCCAACAACAGCGCCGCCAGTACCCGGATCGTGCCGCCGTGGCTGACGATCACCGCGGCAGCGCTGTCGGGCAGCCCCGCCAGCAGCTCGGTCACGGCGGGGCGCAACCGCTCGGTGACCTGCGCCGGCCCCTCCCCGTCGATACCACGCCGCTGCTCGTGTCCGGTCAACGCGCGCCGGCGCTCGTGCGGATTCCGCGCGATCACCTCCGCCGACGTCAGCCCGGTCCACTGCCCCACATCGAACTCCCGCCACCGCGCATCCGGCTCGGGCGTCAGCGCGCACGACTCCCCCACCGCCGCCGCCGTGCGGGCGGCCCGGCTCAGGTCCGAGGTGACCAACCGCATTGGGGAGTATGCCGCGAGGGCCGGCCCCGCGGCATACGCCTGGGCGATGCCACGCTCGGTCAAGGCGACATCGAGATGTCCCTGCCAGATCCCGTCGAGATTGGCTTGGGTCTCGCCGTGGCGCAGGACGAGGAGACGGCGCGGCATACGAACTAGTGGGCGGCGGTTTGCTGCGTGCCGACGACGCCGAGGTCGATCGTCGGGCTCTCCCGCCACAGGCGTTCGAGGTCG
>NZ_HF571038.1:3672548-3673428 GCF_001046875.1 Nostocoides jenkinsii Ben 74 | reverse complement strand
GGGGGGGGGGGGGGGGGTGATGACGGTCAGTGGATCGTGGGGCGGCTGGTCAAGGGGCCGGCCTTGTTCGACGTGGTCTGACTGCCACCGGAACGCCTCCCAGTACGACTCGGCTTCGGGGTCGTGGCGCTCGATCGTGGGTGCGGTGCCGAAGAGTTGGGTGCCGCGGCTGCTGGCTGTGCCGACGAGTGGGGCGACAATCGCGGCGGATACTCGTGGGTCTCGTCGGAGGTTGCGTGACTTCGCTGAGGAGTTCCAGCTCGTGTAGAAGATCTCCAGGCCCAGGTTTGAGTAGCGCACTGGGGTCGCTACCGGGCTGCCGTCACGGTTGGTGGTGGCGATCACGGCCACGTTCTGACCGCTGAGTAGGTTGAGGATCCGCTCCTCGAGGACGTCCCGTGGCAGGTCAGCGTCGGGCTGTTCGTGAGCGAGCCATGTGTTAGTCAGCGGCATGCGTCAACGTAGCAATCCGCGGGGCGCCGGGCCGAGCCGCTGTCACGTGCCGGTGCGGGCTCTCCCGTGGTTGAGGCGGTAGCTGGTGGTGCCGGTTTCGATGATGGTGCCGCCGTAGGTGAGGCGGTCGACGATGGCGGCGCACAGCCTGGGGTCGGTGAAGGTGTTGGTCCAGCCGGAGAAGGCTTGGTTGGACGCGATCGCGATGGAGTTCTTCTCTTCGCGTTCGGTGAGGACTTGGAAGAGGAGTTCGGCGCCGCGGGTGTCCAGGCTCATGTAGCCGAGTTCATCGATGACGAGCAGGTCGACCCGGCCGTACCGGTTGATGGTCTTGGTCAGAGACTTGTCGTCGGCGGCTTCGACGAGCTCGTTCACCAGCCGGGTGGCCAGCGTGTACCGGACTCGGTAGCCGCTGGTCGCGGCGGCC
>NZ_HF571038.1:3671490-3672448 GCF_001046875.1 Nostocoides jenkinsii Ben 74 | reverse complement strand
CAACCGGGAGACGCGGCCGGCGGTGGCGGCAAGCCGTTGCAGCGGAGCGAGATTGCGACGCACGAGGAAGGTGCCGCCCGCGCCGACCACGACGAGGCCGAGCAGAGTGCCCGCGGCCACAAGACCGATGAGCTGATTCGTGATGGCCTGGATGGGGCCCGTCGGGACGCCCGTGACATAGGTCGTGCCGCTCCGGCTGATGGCGATCAGTCGATAGGTTCCGATCTGCGAGCCGAGGTCGACATCCTTGGGGCGGGTGTCGAGGTTGGCGCCGAGCAACTGGGCAATTTGGTTTGTGGTCAACGTCGAGGCGTCCCCGTCGGTGTCCACGACGCTGTTGATCGGGCCGAATCGGTCGCTGATGACGTTGCCATTGACGGTGGCCAGGCGCAGCACGGCGCTCCCGCTGCCCGGGGGCGGGCCAACAGCCCGGCGACCAGGACCACTGCTGCCGTCTCCGTCCTGATCGAGGTCGAGGGAGCGGCGGACGGTTTGTTGGAGATCCTGGTCGACCTGGCCGGACAAGTAGTTCTTGGTGGCGAGCACAATCATTGCGCCGGTGCCCAGGCTGACCGCGATGAACAGCGCGATCATCGAGGCGACCAGCTTGGTGCGCAGGCTCCAGGAGCGACCCATCACTCGGCGGGCTTGAGGACGTAGCCGACGCCTCGCATGGTGTGGATCATCGGGGTCCGGCCCGCGTCGATCTTCTTGCGCAAGTAGGAGATGTAGAGCTCAACAACATTGGCCTGGCCGCCGAAGTCGTAGTTCCACACGCGGTCGAGGATCTGGGCCTTGGAGAGCACCCGCTTGGGGTTGCGCATGAGGTAGCGGAGCAGCTCGAACTCGGTGGCGGTGAGGCTGATCTCGGTGCCGGCGCGCGTCACCTCGTGGCTGTCCTCGTCCATGGTGAGGTCGCCGACGACCAGCAGCGAGGTGGACTCGTCGGCGACGACGG
>NZ_HF571038.1:3669884-3671390 GCF_001046875.1 Nostocoides jenkinsii Ben 74 | reverse complement strand
CCCGCCGCGCCGCCCTCGCCGTCGCGGCCGGCTGGCTCCTGGCCGCGCTCGTTCCGCTGGTCGTGACCCAGGGGCGTGGCGGGCCCCGGGCCACGCTCGTCGCGATCGGGTCCGGCTCCAGCCTCGGGATGACCGCGTCGGCCATCGCCTTGGCGGTCCTGTTGCGCCGCGCGTGGGGGGCTGCGTCACTCGCCGGCCTGGGGGCAGTCCTCGTCCGGTCCGGGATGGCCGCGCTCGTGGCGGTCCTCCTTCTGCGCCTTGGGCTCGGGCATGTGTGGCCGGGGCCGGGTGCTGTCGGGGTCGCGCTCGTCCGGGGCGGGCTCGCCGGGCTGGTGGCCGCCCTCGTCGTCCTCGCGGCGGCTCCCGGCGGCGCACGCGCGGCCCTGCGCGACGGAGTCCGGGCATAATCGAGCCGATGGCTGATCCCGAGCGACCAGTGCGCCTCCTCCTTCTCGTCGGCCGTTCGACGGGCGGAATCGGCACGCATGTCGCCGAACTCGCTGAGCACCTGCGCGCCCTCGGCGTGAGCGTGCGAATCGCCACGGACGACCTGACCGCTCGCCGGTTTGGCTGGGCCGATGCTCTTCAGTTGTGGCCGGCGGGGGGTGGCCCGCTCGTCGGTGCCCGGCGGATGCGCGATCTGCGTGCCTGGGCCCGGCACGCCGATATCGTCCACGCCCATGGGCTCCAGGCCGGCATCGTCGCCGCGGCCGTCGCCGGACCGCGCAGCGGCGCCCACCGGGCCCAGGCCGGCTGGGGCCCGAGGCTGGTCGTCAGCCTGCACAACGAGGTGCCTCTGCTCGGCGGGATCCGCGGCCGGGTCGCCGGCGGCATCGAGAGCGCGGCGCTACGCCGCGCGGATCTCGTCACCGGCGCCAGCAGCGACCTGGTGGAGGCCGCCCGGGCACTCGGTGCCGCGCGGGCCGAACTGGCCTTGGTCCCCAGCCCGCTCGTGCCCACTCTCCTTCGCGCGACCGAGGCCGACCGGCGGGAGGCGAGGCGCGCCATACGGGAGGGGGTGGATCTGCCCGCCGGGCGCCCGCTCGTGGTGACGATCTCCCGGATCGCCCCGCAGAAGGATCTGGCGACCCTGATCGGCGCGGCCGCACGGCTGCGTCGGCAGCTCGACTGGATCGTCGCCGGATCGGGGGTTGCCGACCTCCTGACCGCACTGCGGGCCGAGGCCGAGGCGACCCGGGCGCCGGTCCGTTTCGTCGGCGCGGTCGACGACCCAGGACGGCTGCTCCTCGCCGCCGACGTCTTCGTCCTGACCTCCACCTGGGAGGCTCGGGCGCTCGTGGTCCAGGAGGCGATGGCGGCCGGAACCCCGGTCGTCGCGACGGACGTCGGCGGGTTGCCTGATCTCGCCGCCGGAGTGGGACTGCTCGTGCCGCCGGGGGATCCGGCGGCGGTCGCCGAGGCCGTCGAAGGCCTCGTCCACGACTCCGCGCGGGCGGCCGCTCTGGCGGGTCAGGCGCGGGCGCGGGCGGCGACCTGGCCCGACGG
>NZ_HF571038.1:3668089-3669784 GCF_001046875.1 Nostocoides jenkinsii Ben 74 | reverse complement strand
CCCCGCGGACGGCGAGACGGCCGACGCGCTGGCGGCGCGGCATACGCCCGGATCGGCCGGCCGCGACGCAGCCCTGGCCACCCTGCGCGCCTTGGCCGTCGCGGTGCCCGCCGGCGAAGCCGTCTCGGCGGAAGTCGCGGGCGAGGCCTGGCAGGCCGGCGTCACCGATATCGCGCAGTTCGTGGGCGGCGACGTGGTCCGCTACACCCTCCCGACGTGAGGCTCGACGCCGAGCCGGCGCCGCTTCGATCCTGCTGAACTGAGGGTGAGGATCTGGAATGAGTCGACACGCCTACCTGGCAGCCGCCGCACTGGTGGCCGCCGCCGGAGTGAGCATCGGTCTGGCCGGGATGAGTGCGGCGACCGATTCGGGCGCCGTGGCGCCGACGCTCGCCAGTCTGAAGACGTCGGCCCCGGCCAGCTTTGTGCCCATCGATGAGGAGAAGGCGGGTCTAGAAATGGCCCAAGCCCAATCCCGTTTTCTTCCGGTTTTCGACCGCTCGGCCAGGACGGCTGGCTTCGGGGGCGCCTACTTCAACGGTGCGACACCGCACCTCAATGTGGCGAGCGGCGTGGACGAGGAGGCGCTCCTGTCGCCACTGGCCGAGTTTGCGAGTTCCGACACCGTCCGGGTCCACAAGGTCCGGTGGACGTATGCCGAACTCCAGGGCGCTGCTCGCGAGATGGGCGACCGGGGCGGGGACAGAGAAGAACCCTTCGCGATTCGCCAGGCCCAGCTGGACGTGCGGCGCAACCGGGTCGTCCTCCTCGTCGACGGCGACCTCGACGCAGCGCGGTCGTTGGTGTCAGCCGCGTCCGCCGTCCCCGCGATGTTCCGACTGAGCCGCGGACCAGCGACAGTTTGTCCATCGTCGATGGCGACTACCACGGCCAGAACTCGCCGTTTCAGCCGGCAGAATCGTCGGCGCTCAACCACCCTTAGGCGCGGCCAAGAACGCACCGTCGCACCCCACGTCACCCCTTCGCGCTCACGTCACCCCTTCGCGTTCACGTCACACGCTCTAGCGGGTGACGTGAGCGGAAAGGGGTGACGTGAGCGGAAAGGTATGACGTGACGGCCGGGCTAGTTGCCGGCGACGGACGCGTCGACCTGGCCGGCGCCGCGAAGCACCTCGGCCAGTGGGACGTCAGACCTGACCACGATGGCAGGGTGCCTTGCTGCGTCCCAGTCTGGCTCCGGACCCGAGCGATCAGGTCGGCCGCGTCCATCGTGGCCACCAGGCGCACCTTCGCGCGCGGCGCCGAGCGCCCGGAACGGACGCCGAGGCCGGGGCTGACTCATCGGGTCAACGAGCATGGGCGGTCAGGCGCGACGCCGAGCGCGTTCGAGCGAATAGCTCCAGGTCGTCGGGTCGCTCAACTGCGCGTCGAAGTAGTCGCGCACGGACTTCAGCCCCACGCCCCACGCCCCCGCGTGGATGTCGGTGAAGCGATAGGGCGCCTGCTCCCAGTAGCCGATCTGCGCTGTCTCCGCTTCAAGTGCCGGCTCGTCGACGCTCGCGCGCAGCCACGGGGCGACGAACGCGCGCGGCGGCAGCGCGATCTCGCCCTCGGCCCACAAGTCCCGCACCACCCGACCCATCGTGGCGTGGTCGCGGTTGGCGTCGTATTCGCTGACGACCCACACCTCGGCATACGGCATGCGGCGCAGCCACGACTGGATGGTGCGGCGGG
>NZ_HF571038.1:3666506-3667989 GCF_001046875.1 Nostocoides jenkinsii Ben 74 | reverse complement strand
CTGCTAGCAGCAGGTAGTCAACTGTGGACACCTTGCAAGCTGTCCGCAGTTGACTAGCTTGTGCTGAGTTGACGTATGGCGAGCCCCACCACAGGCGCCAACCTCGGCGACGCCGCCGGCGGACAGCAACGCGGCCCGCCCCAACCGGGACGGGCCGCGATGCTGTTGCCGCGCACCCCTGCGGGCGCCCTTCAGGGTTAACTACGCCGCCGGGTGCCCCGACCGCGAACGGCCGGATGCGCGTCTTTGGCCTGGCTTCAAATGACCAGCTGGCGCTCGATGCCGGCGAGCTTGAAGCGCGCCATGGCCAGGTTGGCCTTGGCCTTGGCGAGCACGAGGTAGAGGAAGATGCCTTCCTCGCGGGAGAACGTGCGGATGATGTGGTACTGCGTCTCCAGCGTGATGAGGATGTCCTCAAGCTTCTGGTTCAGGCCGAGGTCGCGCATGGTGCGCATCTTGGCCTGGACGACATTGGAATTGCCGGCGGCGGCAACGGACAGGTCGATGCCGTCCGGGTTGCCGGCGGTGGCCAGTGCCATGCCGCTCTGGGAGTCGACGAGGGCGACCCCGAGGGCGCCGTCGATCTGCATCGCCTCGTTGAGCGAGGACTGGTAGTCAGCCATCGAGCTTGACCTTCCTTGAGTGTTCGTGAGCGGTTGACGCGACGTCTCCGCTCGCCTGGGCGGCCGCGTCGGTGCCCGGATCGGGCTCGGCCGACGAGTCGCCGGAATTGCCGGTCCCGCCATTGCCGGTCCCGCCACTGCCAGTCCCGCCACTGCCAACCTGCCCTTCCACACCACTCAGGGCGACAAGACGATCGAGGACCTCCTGGCGGCCGAGGGCGACACCGTGCGCTATGTCGTGGACGCCGACTCCTATGACGCCGTCCGCGACGTGGCCGTCCACGCGGGCGCCCTGGTCGTGAATGCCAGCGGCCCCAACGAACTCGAGCTCCTGCAGGTCATCAACGAGGAGTTGTCGAGCGCTAGCTTCGTCGAGATGACCCGCTTCGACATCGCCCAACTCGCCCAGCCCGAGCCGTATGCCCATATCGAGCGCGGCGGCCGCCTCGTCGACGCGGTGACCACCGCGCTGGAGGCGGACCCGGTGCTCGCCGAGATCGCCCACTTCGAGCCCGCCTCTCGTCCCGTCCTCTGGTGGCCGGCCGGGCAGACCGATGGCGGCCGTCGGCGGCTGCCCACCCTGGTCTTCAACGCCAACAACCCGACCGTGCAGAAGCTGCTGGACGACCCCGACGCACCGCTGGCCGCCGACACGATCCGAGCCCTGCACATCGTCGGTCTTCTCTTGGCCCGCACCCAGGTGCCGGTCCACGGCGCCAACCTCCTCGTCCACGCGATCGCGGGCCTGACCGGCACCGCCGTCGAGGTCGTCCCGGCCTGAGCGCTACCGCGCCGGAGCACCAACCCACCGCCGAACCCACCAATGCGAACGGGCGGGGAGTCGTCTCGACTCCCCGCCC
>NZ_HF571038.1:3664491-3666406 GCF_001046875.1 Nostocoides jenkinsii Ben 74 | reverse complement strand
CGGCGGCGCCAGCCTGCTCGGCCGCGGTCGCCTGCGCAGCCCGGGCCGCCTCGGCAGCCTCGCGGAGGGAGGTGGCCGTGCCGGAGGCGAGGGTGGATGCCTGGAGGCGCTCGGCATACACCTCCTCGACGAAGTCGAGCGCGCTCATCCGGTCGCTGAGTTCCTGCGGACCGGCGGCGTCGAAGAGGGGTTCGAGGCTGCCGAGCGCGCCGCCCTGCTGATAGGCGAGGGCGGCGTAGTCGCGCACCGCAACCTCGGCCTTCGCCGCCTCGCTCGCGGCGGCATCCGCGGCCCGGGTGGCGTCCTGCGCCGCGCGGGTGCGCTGGGCGAGTTCCCACTTGGCCCCGTTGGCGATCTCGCCAAGGCGCGCCGCCTCAAGGCGTATGCCGTGCAGCGCTACCGCCGATTGGGCGTACGTGGCCTCGAGCTCGGCAATTCGGGCCGCGGCGCCGTCGACAGCGGACTGTGCGGCGTCGACATCCGCCTGCGTTGGGATTCCGGCGTCGGGGTCTGCGCTGGCGGCGAAGGTGGACCCGAGGACGACTCCGCAGGTCAGCGCGAATCCCGCCACCGCGCGCGCCGCCGTCAGCGCGGGGCCGCGGCGCGCGTCTCTGCGCAGGTCGAGGCGGCGGGGGGACATCGTCGAACTCCACTTCTGCTGCGTCGCCGGCCGGTGCTAGGACATGGGTGCCAGGGCATCGGTGGGCATGGGCCGTTTGGCAGGGTAGGGCTCAGGACGGTCCCCTGAAAAGCCCGGGCGCGGCCCTGCGGACCTGGGACGCGTGTTGCCCATGTGAAGGTTGAAAATGACACGCATGTGTTTCCGCAGGTCAGCGCACCCGCGTCCACCCAGGTGACGACAGGTAACGGTACGGTCACGATGAGGGCGGCGGCACGGTCATACGGGCAACTCAGCACAATTTAGTCAACTGCGGACAACTTGCAAGGTGTCCGCAGTTGACTAATTGCTGCTAGCAGAAGTTCCGTGGCGGTGCCACGCGGGCCTAGGTTGAGCCATATGGATCTTGCGGACCCTCAGCAGGCAGCTCCCGGCTCGCGGCCGGTGGCGCTCGTGACCGGCGGCGGGACGGGGATCGGGGCGGCGACGGCGGGGCGGTTGGCCGCGGCATACGACGTGGTGGTGGCCGGGAGACGGGTCGAGCGGCTGGCGGCGACCGCCGGCCGGATCGGGGGCACGGCGTCGACCCTGGTCATGGACGTCACGAGCCAGGACTCCGTCGACGCCGCCGTCGCCACCCTCGCGCGCTGCGATGTGCTGGTCAACAACGCCGGCGGGGCGCTCGGCCGCGAGAGTGTTGCCGAGGCGCGGTTGACGGACTGGGAGGAGATGTATGCAGCAAATGTCATCGGGACTGTGCGCGTCATCAAGGCCGTCCTGCCGCTGCTGCGCCGCTCACCCCACGCGACGATCGTGAACATGAGTTCAACCGCCGGACAACTCGTATATGAGGGCGGCGCCGGCTATTGCGCGGCGAAGCACGGCACGTCGGTGATCTCCGAGACCCTGCGCCTCGAACTCGTCGGCGAGCACATCCGGGTCTGCGACATCCGCCCTGGGATGGTGATGACGGACGAGTTCTCCTTGACGAGGTTCCGGGGAGACGCCGCCGAGGCCGCGTCCGTGTATGCCGACGTGGACCGTCCGCTGACCGCCGACGATGTCGCGGCCTGCGTGGAATTCGTGGTGGGCCTGCCGCAGCACGTGAATATCGACTCGCTCGTGGTGAAGCCGGTGGCGCAAGCGGCCCAGCACAAACTTCACCGCGGCAAGATCGACTGGCGCGGGTCCGACTAACCACCCGGCGGGCTGATCGGCATACGGCAGCACCATGGAGCCCAACTCAGCACAAGTTAGTCAACTGCGGACAACTTGCAAGGTGTCCACAGTTGACTA
>NZ_HF571038.1:3659629-3664391 GCF_001046875.1 Nostocoides jenkinsii Ben 74 | reverse complement strand
GGCGAAGTGCGCGCTGATCTCCCCGGTCGTCAGGCCCTTGGCGAACAACGAGATCGCGACCGCGTCCACATCCGACAGCCGCCGCTGGCGCTTCTTGACGATGACCGGCTCGAACGTTCCGGCCCGATCTCGCGGCACCTCGATCACCACCTCCCCGGCCGCGTCGGTCAGCACCGTCTTGGCTCGGGTGCCGTTGCGGATGTTCTCCGCCCCACCCTCGGGCGCGCGGTGCTTGACGTGACCGAGGTGGTCGGTCAGCTCTTCCTCCAGGGCGGCCTCGAGCACGGTCGCGGTGATCGACTTCAACAACCCCTCCGGGCCGGTGATGTCCTCACCCCGCTCCCTGGCGGCCTTGACCAGCTGCGCGATCGCCGCCTTCTCCGACGGTGTCGCGGTCGACGACGAGCGGCGTCTCTTGGCGTCCTTGGGCATCGAGCTCACGCTCGTGATTGTCTCGGTCATCAGTGACCAACCTTCCCGCCAACCCACGTTGGCGTGTCAGGTCAGAACCACCGTTCGGCGGACAGTCCCACTCAAGCCGCCATCCCGGGGCCAGTTGGACTTGACACAAGCAGAGCAGGTGCCGGATGCGACGACGTTGCTGCATTTCCGGCACTTGTTGAAGGAGCACCGTCTTGGTGAGGTGTTGCTGGCGGCTCAGAACGCGGTGTTCGATGAGCAGGGGTGGATCATGCGGGGCGGGTCGATCGTGGATGCCACGATCATCGCGGCGCCGTCCTCGACGAAGAACCGGTCGCGGGCGAGGGACCCGGAGATGCGTCAGACCAAGAAGGGCAACCAGTGGTTCTTCGGGATCAAGGGCCATATCGGGGTCGATGCCGGGACCGGGTACGTGCACGCGGTGAGTGTGACCGCGGCCAGCGCGACCGACTTGTCCCAGGTGCCTGTCCTGGTCCGCTGTGATGATGAGGTGGTGTACACCGACGCCGGTTACCAGGGTGCACAGTCGCTGTCGGCCAAGCCGGGGCTGGAACATCTGGCGGGGGTGGAGTTCCGGGTCGCGATCCCGAAGAGCAAACTGGCCGGGTTGCCGGTCGCGGATCGGGCGATCGCCTCCCGGCAGGCGGGGGTGCGGGCCAAGGTCGAGCACCCGTTCCTGGTCGTCAAACGCGACTTCGGGTTCGTCAAGACCCGCTACCGGGGCCTGGCCAAGAACGCCCACCACCTGGCGATGCTGTTCGCCAGCGCGAACTGGTTGATGCGAGCCCGGGCCGTCGCCTTGATGGGGTGACGGCCCGGCGCAAGCCTGCCCACAAACGGCGATACCCCCTGCGAACAGGGCGAATTCGCCCCTCCACGACCCTTCCCGCAACCCCGCCGACGACTCCCCAGCGCCAACCGCCCCGAACCCGCCCTAGATCAGCGGATCCTTAGGTGCAGGGTCGGGATGTTGGGGTGGTGGCGGCGAAGAGGTCGACGTTGCTGTCGATCCAGCCGTCGTCGGGGGTGTCGCCAGGAACGATGTCGCCGGCGTGGGAGGAGAAGATGGCGGTGGCGCCGTCATCGGTGATCGCGACGCCGAAGCTGTCTCCGGCGGGTGGCCGGCCGTCGCGGGTGACGGAGATCAGGAGCCGTTTCCCGGTGAGGCGGTCCCACCGATAGACGTCGACGATGCCGCTGCCGTCGGGGCGAAGGACACCGATGAGTGCCCAGCGCCCGGTGTAGCTGACAGCGTTAGTGATCCCGAGCAGGGGGCTGTGTATGGAGTTGACGACGGCCAGGTCGCTGGTGCGCTGGACGACGATATTGAGGTGGAAGGTCCACGGCTTGCGGTTCCAGGTGGTGAACATGAGTTGGCCGTCGCCGCTCAGCACGGTGGAGAAGTGAGTGGCGCCCTGCCCGGCGGGGCCACGGGAGATGTGGCGGGTGGTGCCGGTCGTGCGGTCGAGGAGGTAGAGCTCGCGGGAGCCGTCTGAGGAGTTGGCGGCGACGTAGGCGATGTAGCGGCCGTCGGCGCTGATGGATGACACGACGCGATAGAAGCCGTAGCTGTTGAGCATCGTCCAGCGGCGGGTGACCCAGTCATAGGCCGCGATCCGCATATACCCGGGTCCGTGGTCGGCGGGCTGGTACCAGACCGAGCCGATGGTGAGCCGGCCGTCGGCGGTGATGCCGCGCATGTCGATGCCCATGACGGGGAGGCCGGCTGCGGGGCCGGTCCCGTCCGGCATCCGCGCGGTCTCCAGGCGTCCGGTGCGTAGGTCTTTACGCAGCAGCCAGCGGTTCGAGTCGGTCCCGGGCGGGGTCAGGTTGGAGGAATCCGAGACCATGGAGATGTAGCGGCCGTTGCCGCTGATGATGCCCCCGTAGCTGCCTTTCCCCGGGACGCCGGCGCTGTCACTGGACACCAGCCGAGTGCGGTTACTGTCGCGTCCCCGGATGTACACCGCGTCTTTGTCGTCGGACTGTGGTGCCCCAGGCACCAAGACTTGGGTTTCGGTGCTGAACAGGATGCGGCAGCCGTCGACGCTGGCCGCCGCGGAGCGGACATCGTTAGCGGGCCGGCCCTCCAGTGTGGCTGAGATCAACTCCACCCGCGGCCGAAGCTCATCGGCCGCGGCGGGGGGTGGGGCCCCGGCCGCAGCCGACGAGGTGGCAGCGCTGATCGCGGCCAGCGCTGCCACCGCGGTGACAACAGTCCGGGCCCACCCGGGCCGGCTGGTGCGCTGCCGGGTCACTGGGGTGACCGGTTCCCACCGGGAGATCACGACGTTGTCGATGTCGCCGGAGTAGGTGTCCCCGTCGGTGGTGTCGCCCGGCTTCTTCCCAATCGAGATGTCCGTGCTCGGTGCCACCCAGATCCCCGCCTTCGCGGTGCCCTTGTACCCACTCGTGTTGAAGTCAACAAAGGTCCCGCTCACGAAGCGGTACACGTGGAGGACGGCTTGGCCGTCGGCGGTCAGCTCGCAGGTGAGTCGATAGCGGCCACCGGCGGTCATTGCGGCCGTGGTGGGGGCGAACGCTTCGGTGCGGGTGATTTGGGGGTTGGTTTTGGAGGTTGCTCCTTGGAAGGTGCACACGGGCGTTTTCGCGTCGGCGTTGAAGGAGATCTTCCACTGGTGGGCGTTGCCTTGGTCGACCCGGCCTTTCTGGATGATGTTGGGGGACTCCCCAGCAACCAGGTTGTCCATGCGAGGCCGCACGTACACCGAGATCTTGAACCGCTTCCCGAGCGGGTTGAACTTGTCCTGATGCGGCACCCACACTTGACTCGCGTCCGCGTCAACCCCAGGAGTGCTGTTCCCGTCGTCCGGGCCGGGGAAACGCAACGCCTTCCCGCCGTCGTTCGCGATTGGCAGGATCTGCAGTGTCCCGCTTGATTTCTTGACGATCGTGTCGCTGGAGAGGTAGCCGTCGTCCTTCGGGTTAGACGCGGTCCCGGGGTTGATCGCGCTCGGGGTGAAGTAGGCCCCGTTTCGGGCGAGGTAGGTGTTGAGCTTCCAGGAGCCCTTGACGTATTCCTTTGTCACGGGCGCCGAGGGGTTGCTGCTCAGCCGTGCCGCTGCGGTGACGTCGGCCCAGTTGATCGCGTTGTCCAGCAGCTGCTGGCCATCTTCCGAGAGGTCTGCCAGTGTCGCGTCCGTCATGCCCAACACCACCCGGTTGGCCGGGGTGACGGTGCCATCCGCGCGGAGATCTCCAGCGCTCATCGTGTACACCACATGCGCGCTCTGCACACCGGACCGCACCACTACCGTGTCCGCCGAGGCGGGCACGTAGGCATCCGAAACCGACTGCATCAGCGTCGCGCTGTTCGCCGGGGCGAATACTTGCGGTAGACCGTTAGCGATGGGGTGGGCCGAGTCCACGACCAGTAGGTTGCTGGTCGAGTTCTGAGCCCATCCCGAGCCCGCCGTCACACCCATCCCTACCCAGCTGCCATAACCCAGAGCAACCACCCCGACCGAGGCATCGCGGTACTTCGTGGTCAATTGGGTTGAGTCGGCAGACGCCGCAGCCACCACCACGGCGGTATCGGGCGTCACTGCCGACGGCGCGGCATCGTCGACGACCTGCACGTCATACCCGGTTTCGTTCAGATCGGCCTGGACCGCCGCGTCACCGGCAGTCAACGCCGAGGGGTCGCCCACGACCAACACCACTGGCGACCCGACGATTACTTCGGCAGCCTGCGCGCCAACCATCCCGGCCGCCGCCATACCCATCACTGCCGCACCGACAACAGCGACCCGCGGGGCCACATTGCCCACAACCTTCACTACGAATACCTCCCGACGATCCCCGCCACCCAGCGCGACGAGGCTCGCACACTCTAGGGCTCACCCAGTCCGGGCCGAAATCACGACCTGGGATGTGGTGACGTCGAGGCGGCAGCGGTCTGTGAGCGTGACCGCTCGGCAAGTCGCGATCGACTGGGGCACCCCCCGCACCGTCACCACATACTGGCCATCTCGCTCCGCAGAGCCGACCGATCACGCGCAGGACCGCGTAACCACCGTGAGCCTTGCGGCGGAACTCGCGATCCTGGAGGTCGCAGCCTGAGGTCGCTCAGCTCAAACCCCGCACTTGGGCAGGGCGGGTGGTGAATTGTGAATCGGCACGGGTTCTCTGCCGCTGTCATACGGGCTGCGGCTCGGGTTTGAGGGCAGCGTAGTGGGCTTGCTCGTATTCCACTGGTGGGACCATGCCGATGCCGCTGTGGAGCCGGTCGTGGTTGTACCAGTCGACCCATGCGGCGGTGGCGAATTCGACGTCTGCGAGGGTCTTGTAGGGGCCTTGG
>NZ_HF571038.1:3657625-3659529 GCF_001046875.1 Nostocoides jenkinsii Ben 74 | reverse complement strand
TGGCGAGTTGACGCTTGTGGGCGCGGCGGGCACCGCGGGTTGTCTTGCCAGTTGCGCTGCTCTTGGCGAGGTAGGTCTTGGCTGGCTCGTGCATGCGTGCCTGGGTGACGTGGACGATGTGCAGGACGCTGTTGACTTTACGGTTGCCGGCCAGGTCGAGGCGATGTCGTCGGGGCTGGCCGTGGCCCTCTCCGGAGGACACGGCCACGGGTGCGGCGCCGCACCACCGGGCGAACTGGGCTTCGGTCTCGAACCGGGTCGGGTCGCCGATTTCGGTGAGCAGCGTCATGGCGGTGACCACGCCGACACCGACGATCTCGATGAGGGTGCAGCCCAGTTCGCTCAGGAGTGCGGGGACTTCAGCGTCGACCTCTTTGATGCCGATGGTGATGGCGTCGACCGCTGACAGTGTTGATTGCAGCCACCGGATCCGGGCCGAGTCGGCACGGGACAGGGCGCCGGTGTCGAGGGTGCGGATCGTCTTCAGTGCGGCCATGACGCGGCTGGTCGCGGGCAGTTGGTCGCGGATCTCGACGGGCAGGGCGCACAGGACGGGCTCGGCCTCGGTCAGCAGCCGAACCCGCTGCAGGACAAGAGATTCCCGTTGCGATCTCAGGACGCGCAGCGTGTCCCATGCCGGTGACGGGGTCTCGACGTGCTTGCGGGCGGGCGGCAGCGCGGGATCGGCGAGGGTCTCGGCTGCGATCGCGTGGGCGTCGGTGATGTCGGTCTTGGCCCGGTGCCGACGGCGGCGTCGGTCGTTGGTGCGGGAGGCTTGAACTTCTCGAACGTCATACCCGCTGGCTCGCAGAGCGGCCACCACGGGCGCCCCGAGGCTGGCGGAGCCTTCGACCCCGACCCGGTCTATGACCGCGCCGGTGCCCGTGAGGATCTCCAGCAGGCGCGCCAGGCCTTCGAAGCTGATCTCGAAGGACTCGCAGGTGATGAGCTCGCCCGTGGCGGACAGGACGGCGACGGTGCCCGAGTGTTTGTGCGGGTCGATCCCCGCGACGGCTGACGTGGTGATGAGGTGCTCCTCCTGCGACGCGTTACGGTGCGGGCAGCGGGTCCGGGTCGCCGGCAGATCTGGGTTGAGTCGTGCAGGCTCTCTTCAAGCCAGGCACCCGGGCCCGCGCCCAGACGGCCGGCCCGGCAGTTCGAATCAAGGACACCAAGGTCAATAGCGTTCAGAGCCAGGGCCGACCGATCGCCCCTGCTCGCGAGGCCGAGGCGACGTGCATAGCCAAACACCCAGATCGCGTTGGTGCTGAACAGGACCCGGCGGATCTCGACGTCGTAGGCCAGGAAGGGTATGAACTCTTCCCACGCCGCGCGCCACAGTCGACCGATGGCGGGGTAGGTCTTGCCCCACTTCTCCTCGAGCTCTTCGAACGCCGCCCAGGCGGCGTCCGCGGTGGCCGCGGTGTAGATCTTGCGCATGTCCCGGGCAAGCTGGTCCCAGTACTTCCTGCTGGCGTAGCGGAACGTGGCCCGGATCAGGTGGATCACGCAAGCCTGCACGATCGTGGCCGGGAAGACCGCGGCGACCGAGTCCGGCAGGCCTTTGAGGCCGTCACAGACCAGGAAGAAGATGTCCCGCACGCCACGGTTCTTCAGGTCGGTCAGCACGGCGAGCCAGAACTTCGCGCTCTCCCCGCCGCCCTGGCCGGCCCACAGGCCCAGGACGTCGCGGCGCCCGTTCAGGTCGACGCCGATCGCCGCGTAGAACGGCTGGTTGCCGACCTGACCGTCGCGGACCTTGACGTAGATCGCGTCGATGAAGACGGCGGCGTACACCCCCAGCAGCGGCCGGGAGCACCACGCCTGCATCTCCCCCGCAAGCGGGGGCACCCCCACTCGACCACCTTGTCGGTGATCCGGGAGATCGTGTCCTTACCGATCGA
>NZ_HF571038.1:3647802-3657525 GCF_001046875.1 Nostocoides jenkinsii Ben 74 | reverse complement strand
CCGATGGTGTGCAGGTCGCGGTGCCCGGCGGGGCAGCCCCCCGCCGGTCTACCGCCCTGCGCGACGCCATCCTGATCGGCATGGAGACGGGTCAGTTGCCGGTCGACCGCGTCCGCGGCACGGCGGCGGCCACCGCCGAGCGTCCGGGGCGGGTCGCCCTCGTCGGCGGTGGTCCCGGCGCCGACGACCTCATCACGGTGCGCGGGCGGCGGTTGCTGGCCCAAGCCGATGTCGTGGTGACCGACCGGCTCGGGGCCACCGGTCTGCTCGCCCATCTCCCCGAGCGCACCAAGGTCATCGACGTCGGCAAGACCCCCGGCCATCACCCGGTGCCGCAGTTCGAGATCAACGAGATCCTCGTCCGCGAGGCCAAGGAAGGCCAACTCGTCGTGCGGCTCAAGGGCGGTGACCCCTTCGTCCTCGGCCGCGGCGGCGAGGAGATGCTGCACTGCGCGGCGCACGGCATACCGGTGGAGGTCGTGCCGGGGGTCACCTCCGCGGTCTCGGTCCCGGCTGCCGCCGGCATCCCGGTCACCCAGCGCGGAGTGACCGCCTCCTTCGTGATGGCGTCAGCCCATGACGGCCCGGAACACGTTCTGGCAGCGGCCCGTTCGGCCGCTCCCGACGCAACCCTGGTGCTGCTGATGGGGGTGAGCCGGCTCGCCGAGACCGCGGCGGGCCTCATCGCGGCGGGGCGCGCGCCGCATACCCCCGTTGCCTTGATCGAGTCTGGGTGGACGCCGGCGCAGCGGACCACGACGACAACACTCGAGCGCGCCGCCGCGGACGCGACGGCAGCCGGAGTCCGATCCCCGGCCGTCATCGTCATCGGTGACGTGGTCGCCGTGCGCGATGAACTCCTGGCCCTCGGCGCCACGAACCTGTGACGACGCCCGACCCGGGATCGGACGGGCCCGCGAGCGACGTCGTTTTGCTCGCCCACGGCTCCCCTGACCCACGACACGCCCGGGACGTCTCTTCTCTCGTATGCCGCGTGGCCGCCGCCGCGCCCCACCTCGCCGTGCGCGCGGCATACCTGGATCACCACCCGCCGAGCGTGGCGGAGGTGGGCGCGAGACTCGCGGAGGTGGGCGACGCAGATGGACGGGGGCCGGTGGCGCTCGTGCCAGTCCTGCTCACCCGCGCGTTTCACGTGCGGGTGGACGTCCCCGCTGCGGCTCAGGTGCTGGCCGAGGCGTCGGGCCGCGAGATCCTGACGACCGACGCCCTCGGCCCCGACGTGCTGCTGGCCCGCGCCCTTGAGGAACTGCTCCGGCAACGCAGTGAGTGCCAGGTGGTCGTCTATCTCGCCGGCTCCTCTCGCCGCGACGCCGTCGACGAGCTCGTGGAGCGGCTGCGGGCGGACTTGATTCCCGAGCGCCGCTACGCCTTCGCGACCCTGGACGACCACCTGCCGCTGACCACCGCGTTGCGACAACTCGACGTTCGGGCCGGCGTCGTCGGGGTCAGCGCGATGATCGCCGAGGGTGTGCTGCGCGATCGGATGATGCGGCGTTGCGCCGAGCGCGGCATACCTTTTGCGGCCGGCGTCCTGGCCGACACCGACTCCCTCACCCGCCTGCTCCTCGATCGCGTGGACGCAGCTCGGAGCTGAGGGAATCCCAGCCCCGCCTGCGGGGTTGGATGATGCCATGAGCATGTCCCCTTGGCAGGTGATGCACAGCCTCACCCGTGACGGGAGTGTGGCCGAGACGAAGCTGCCCCCGGGCACCGCCCGCCGGGTGCTGTCCTACGCACGTCCGATGCGCGGCATCATCGCCGCCTTCCTCGTCTTGGTTGTCGTGGACGCTCTGTTCGTTGTCGCGGCGCCGTTGTTGCTGGCGCGGCTCGTGGACCACGGCGTCATCCCGGGGGACCGCTCGGTGGTCACCGTGCTCGCGGCGCTCGTCGCCGTTATCGCGGTCTTGGACGCCGTCGTCACAATCATCTCGCGCTGGTACTCCGCCCGCATCGGCGAAGGCCTCATCTATGACCTCCGCAGCGAGGTCTTCAGTCACGTTGTGCGCCAACCGATTGCGTTCTACACGCGGGCGCAGACTGGCGCCCTCGTCAGCCGGGTCAACAACGATGTCATCGGCGCGCAGCAGGCGTTCACGTCCGTCCTCTCCAACGTCGTCGGCAATCTCGTCTCGCTCACCCTGATCCTCGCCGCGATGATCGTCTTGTCGTGGAAGCTCACCCTCGCCGCGCTCCTGCTGGTGCCGTTCTTCCTCTTGCCCGCGCGGTGGATGGGCCGCCGGCTCGCAGCGCTCTCCCACGAGCAGATGAACCTCAACGCCGAGATGGGCACCCGGATGACGGAGCGGTTCAACGTCGGCGGGGCCCTTCTCGTCAAGCTCTTCGGCGACCTCGACCGAGAGGACCGGGAGTATGCCGCTCGCGCCGCACGAGTCCGTGACATCGGCATCAAGATCGCGATGAACCGCACCGTGCTGTTTGTCGCGCTGAGCTTCATCGCGTCGCTCGCGACCGCGATGGTCTATGGCTTCGGCGGCCTGATGGCGATTGACAAGACCCTCACGGTCGGGACGCTGATCGCACTCGCCGCCCTGCTCGCGCGGCTCTATGGTCCGCTCACCACCTTGAGCAATGTCCGCGTCGACATCATGACCGCCCTCGTCTCGTTCACTCGCGTCTTCGAGATCCTCGACTTGGTCCCGGCCATCCGAGAGCGTGCCGATGCCCAGCCCCTTCCCAGTGGCGCGGTCGCTGTCGACGTCGACCATGTTTCGTTCGCCTACCCCGGCGCCGACGAGGTCTCACTGCGGTCGTTGGAAGCCGGCGCCACCGGCGACCGGGCCCGTGGCGCCGTGGTGCTGGACGACATCACCTTCCAGGCGGCGCCGGGCGAGTTCATCGCCCTAGTGGGCCCCTCGGGCGCGGGCAAGACGACGATCACGAATCTCCTTGCGCGCCTTTATGACCCGACGGCCGGTGCCGTCCGATTGCAGGGCATCGACCTGCGTGACGCCACGCTCGCCTCGATCACCGCCTCCGTCGGTGTCGTGACCCAGGAGAGCCACCTCTTCCACGACACCATTCGGGCCAACCTGCTGTATGCCCGTCCCGATGCGGACGAGGCCGACATGACTGCCGCTCTGCGGGCCGCCCAGATCCTGCCGCTGATCGAGTCCCTGCCGCAGGGCCTTGACACCGTGGTCGGCGATCGCGGCTATCGCCTCTCCGGCGGCGAGAAGCAGCGCGTCGCGATCGCCCGCTTGTTGCTTAAAGGCCCCGGCCTTCTCGTCCTGGACGAGGCCACTGCCCACCTCGACAGCGAGTCGGAGTTGGCGGTTCAGCGCGCCCTGGACACCGCGCTGCATGGCCGGACCGCCATCGTCATCGCCCACCGACTGTCGACGATCCGGCGGGCCGATCAGATCCTGGTCGTGGACGAAGGCCGGATCGTCGAGCGCGGACGTCACCACGAGTTGTTGGAGCGTGGCGGGCTGTATGCCGACCTCTATCGAACCCAGTTCCTCGACGACGCGGCGGTCGCCACCTGATCCCCAGAAGCTGACCCCACCACCGGATCGCGTGGTCGGCTCAGCGGGTCAATCGTCGGCGGGTCAGGCGTCCTCTTCGTCCCAAATCCGGACCTTCTTCGGCTTGGCCGGGCGGGCCGGTGCCCCCGGGAGAGCGTCCTCGTCCGCGTCACGTTCTCGGCGCAGGCCGTAGTAGATCAGCACGAATCCCAGCGGCATCGTCATCCACCACTGATAGGCGTAGGCCTGATGCGGCCCCAGGCCCTTGTCGGGTTTCCCGAGCACCGTGGGTGTCAACCCGACACCGGCCGGCGCGGAGTCCCTTTCCAAAATGACATAGCCCCCGAGGACAGGCTCGCCAATGGCAGCCGAGATGTCCGCGAGGTTGATGCTGGCGACTTGCCCTGGGGTGCTCGCCTTGCCACGGGACTGCTCTCCGACCCGCACCCACCCGGTCAACGTGACCTCGCCAGCCGGCGGGGGAGCGACGACCGGCACGTCGCTCGCCCCACGTTGGCCTTGCGAAATCCAGCCGCGGTCGACCACCACGATGGCGCCGTCGACCCGGAACGGGGCTAGCACCTCATACCCCACCTCGCCGTCCACGGTGCGCCCGCGCACGACGAGTCGCTGCTCGCCATACGTTCCGGTCGCGGTGACGTGGGTCCACTCGGCCGCCAATGGCAGGGGAGTCGCCGCGAGCACCCCGGTCAGCGGCACGGGCGCGGCGCCATAGTGGGCATCGATCCGCTCGTTGCGTTCGACCTTGGCGAGGTGGCGGTCATACTGCCAATGGCCGAGGTGATATGCCGCGACCGACCACAGCGCCGCGAGGAGAAGAGTACCCAACCAGCGGAGGGTGAACACGCGGCGGAGCACCCGGCAACCGTAACAACTTAGAGTGGACGCCATGACCGACCTCCCGCTGCCGACGGTGCGCCCGAGCGCGCCTCCCGGCGCGGACGGTCCGCTGGTCGACACCTTCGGGCGCATCGCCAAGGATCTGCGGGTATCGGTGACCGACCGCTGCAATCTGCGGTGCACCTACTGCATGCCCGCCGAAGGTCTGCCGTGGCTGCCCAAACCGGACATGCTCACCGATGACGAGATGGTCCGGCTGATCGCGCTGTTTGTCCGGCTCGGCGTGCGCCAAGTCCGGCTCACCGGCGGCGAACCGCTTCTGCGCCGATCGCTGGTGTCGCTGATCGGCCGAATCAGTGAACTCGACCCGCGCCCGACGATCGCCATGACGACCAATGGCGTCGGCCTCGAACGCTTGGCCGCCCCGCTGAAGGAGGCCGGGCTCGACCGGGTCAATGTCTCCCTCGACACGATCGACCGGGAGGAGTTCCTCTCCCTGACGCGACGGGATCGATTGGCCGACGTCGAAGCCGGGCTCAAGGCCGCCCACGACGCCGGACTGACTCCGGTCAAGGTCAACGCCGTCACGATGCGCGGAGTCAACGACGCCGACGTCGCCGATTTGCTGGCCTGGTGCATCGAGCGCGACTACGAACTCCGCTTCATCGAGCAGATGCCGCTCGACGCCGGTCATGAGTGGCAGGCCGCCACCATGGTCACGGCCGCCGAGATCCGCGCCGAGTTGGAGCAGCGTTATCGACTCACGCCGCTCGACGGGCGGGGAAGCGCCCCGGCCGAGCGTTTCCTGATCGATGACGGCCCGCACACCGTCGGCATCATCGCCAGCGTCAGCGCACCGTTCTGTGCGGCCTGCGACCGGGTCCGCCTGACGGCCGATGGGCAACTGCGCAACTGCTTGTTCGCCAACTCCGAGTCAGACCTGCGCACGCCACTGCGGGCCGGCGCAACCGACGACGACCTCGAAGGCATCATTCGCGGCGAGATGTGGCGCAAGGCCCGGGGGCACGGCATCGGCAGCCCGGACTTCCACCAACCCGACCGCCCCATGAGCGCGATCGGCGGCTGAGCCGGGTTAGTCGCGGTGCTCGACGACCTGGCCTTCCAAGGTCTCCGCCTCGGCGCGCAGCAAAGGCACCACCTCGGTCACCTCCTGCACCGACCCGGCCGCCCTCGGTTTGACCGCATTGGCCAGCACCACGGCGACATACGGCAGGAGAACGGCTCCGGCGACGGCGGTCCACCGCATCCAGCCGGTCAGGACGACGGCCAGGATGAAGCAGGCGGTGCGAATCGCCATCGTGATGAGGTACTTCTTGATCCGAGCGCTTTGCTCCTCGGCCAGGCTCTCGTGGGCAGAGGTCACCGACTGGACGGTGCTCGGCTCCCTACTCACCAACCCAGCGTATGCCGCGCCCGGGCGATGCAGTCGACCGCGCCGTCCACTAGGTTCAGAGGTGACGGGCAGCACCCATGCGACGGAAGGCCGAGTATGACCGCACGTAACGTCTTGGTGACCGGCGGCAATCGAGGGATCGGGCTGGCCATCGCCGTGGCGATGCGCGATGCCGGCCACCATGTGGTCGTGATGTCCCGCTCGGGCGAGGCTCCGGAGGACCTCGAGGCGGTCGCCGGCGATGTCAGTGACACCGCCTCCGTCGACGCCGCCTTCAGCGCGGCCGAGGCGAAGTTCGGCGGGCCGGTGGAAGTCGTGGTCGCCAATGCGGGCATCACCAAGGACGGCCTGCTCATGCGGATGCCGGACGCCGACTTCGACGCCGTTATCGACACCAACCTCGCCGGCTCGTTCCGGTGCGCCCGTCGGGCGAGCGCCGGGATGATCAAGAAGCGCTTCGGCCGACTGGTCTTCGTCTCCAGTGTCGTCGGCCTCTATGGCGGCCCCGGTCAAACCAACTACAGCGCCAGCAAGTCCGGCTTGGTTGGCTTGGCTCGCTCGATCACGCGCGAACTCGGCGGCCGCGGCATCACGGCCAATGTCGTCGCGCCGGGGTTCATCGAGACCGATATGACGGCGGAGCTTCCCGAGGACCGGCAGAAGGCCTACAAGGCGGCCATCCCGGCGGGCCGGTTCGCCACCCCGGCCGAGGTCGCTGCCGCCGTTGTCTTCCTCGCCTCCGACGACGCCGCCTATATCTCCGGGGCGGTCATCCCCGTCGACGGTGGCCTCGGTATGGGGCACTGACCCCCCCGCTTCCCGCACCCCCAACGCTCGGCGAGGCTCCCGTCGGGAGCGAGCGCACGGCATACGAAAGGATCGGAATGCTGCTGAAAGACAAGACCCTCCTGATCACCGGGGTCCTGATGGACTCCTCGATCGCGTTCCACGTCGCCAAGCTCGCGCAGGAGCAGGGGGCATCGGTGATTCTGACGTCGTTCGGCCGGACGATGAAGATCACGCAGACGATCGCGAAGCGGCTCCCCAGCACGCCGCCGGTGGTCGAGTTGGATGTCGCCAACCAGGAGCATCTCGACAGCCTCGCCGAGCGGCTGCGCGAACACACCGACTCTCTCGACGGCATCCTGCACTCCATCGGGTTTGCGCCGCAGGGCGCGTTCAACTTCCTCGAAGGCACGTGGGAGGACGTCGCCACCGCCTTGCAGGTCTCGTCCTACAGCCTCAAAGCGCTCGCGGTCGCGGGGCTGCCGCTGATGGCCGAGGGCGGCTCAATCGTCGGTTTGACGTTCGATGCGAAGTTCGCGTGGCCGGTCTACGACTGGATGGGGGTGGCGAAGGCCGCGTTCGAGTCGACGAATCGCTACCTGGCCCGAGACCTGGGGCCCAAGGGAGTTCGCTGCAATCTCGTCGCCGCCGGTCCCATTCGGACTACGGCCGCGAAGTCCATCCCCGGTTTCGAGCAGTTCGAGCGGATCTGGGACGAGCGCGCCCCCCTCGGCTGGAATGTCTCCGATCCGCTGCCCGCGGCGCAGGCGTGCGTTGCCTTGCTCTCGGACTGGTTCCCGGCGACGACGGGCGAGATCGTCCACGTTGACGGCGGCGTCCACGCCATGGGGCAATAACGCCCGTGAGTGACACCGGCACCACCGAACCGCCCGCGACCGAATCTGTTGTGACCGAACCCGTTGTGACTGAACCCGTTGTGACCGAGGAAGTTCGGCTCCTCGAAGGCCCGAACCTCTATTTCACCAGGCCGGCCGTCAAGGTCATGCTGTCGATGCCCGGCTATCTGGAGGCGCCGACGACCTCGGTCAAGGCGGTCGCGGACGCCCTCGGGATGCGCGCCCGCGTTGGTGAGCCGGGCTCGGTTCAGCGGCGTGCGTTCCTCGGTCGCGTTGCGCAACAGTCGATTCGGACGATCGCCCGGGCGGCGGGCACCTCCCGAGTGGGTGTGCGAGTGCGTGCTGGGGCCGCCCCCGAGGACGTCGTCGTGGCAGCCGTATGGCGCCGCCGCGGCCGCGCCTGGGTCCTCGGCGAGTCCTTGGCGGGCTTCCTGACGGATGTGCTGGCCGGGGGTGAGCCCGCAGCCTTGGCGACGGCCATTGCGAACGAGATGATGTCGGCCCGCGCGGGCAGCCGGCCCAGTGCGATCACGCCGAAGGTGCCGGTCGCGTCGATCACGGGGACCAACGGCAAGACCACGACGACCCGGCTGCTCGCCCACATGTGCATGACAGCGGGCAAGACGACTGCGTGGAGTTCGACCGACGGGGTCGTTGTCATGGGCCAGATGGTGGAGCCGGGGGACTACTCCGGCCCGGCCGGTGCCCGCGGTGTCCTGGAAACTCCTGATCTGGAGATCGGGGTGCTGGAGACGGCGCGCGGCGGACTGCTCCTGAAGGGGATGGGCGTCACCCACAACGATGTCTCGGTCGTCACGAACGTCTCGGCTGACCACTTGGGTTTGCAGGGGATCGACACGCTCGACCAACTGGCCGAGGTCAAGGCGATCGTCACGACGGTCACCAAGCCGGACGGCTGGACGGTGCTCAACGGTGAGGATCCGCGCGTCTGGGCGATGCACGGCCGGTCTTCGGGGCGGCCGTGGGCGTTCGCGCTGGACCCGACGACGCCGGCGCTGCGGGCCGCCGTCGATGCCGGCGGGCGGGGAATCACGGTCAGCGACGGCGATATCACCGTCCTTGAGCCGGGCGGAGCCACCGTCAAGATCGCCCCGCTGACGGACGTGCCGGCGACCCTGTCTGGGCTCTCGGTCCACAACATCGCCAATGTTCTGGCGGCCACCGCCGCTGGGCTCGGGCTCGGGCTGCCGCGGGCAGCGGTCCAGGAGGCGCTGCGGACGTTCAACCCCGACGACCGGCTCAATCCGGGCCGGATGAACATCTACTCGCTGCCGGTGAGTGGTGGCACCGCCTCGGTGATCCTCGATCTGGCTCACAACGAGGCCGGCCTCGCCGCACTGCTCGACGTGGCGCGCGGCCTGGCCGCCCCCGGTGGTCGGGTGTTCCTGGCCCTCGGGACCGCCGGTGACCGCACCGACGACATCCTGGCGGCGCTCGGCCAGATCGCCGGCCAGCGCGCCGACCACGTGGTGATCGCGCACAAAGAGCACTACCTGCGGGGCCGGACGCTCGCCGAGTTCGAGGCGCACTTCGGCGCCGGCCTGGCCCTGGCCGGGGTGGGGGAGGCGCCGAGCCATCCCACTGAACTCGCGGCCCTCGTCTCGCTCGCCGAGCACGCCGCCGATGGTGACGTCATCGCGATCATGACGCACGAGCAGCGAACAGCCGCGGTCGAGTGGCTCGCCGGTCAAGGCGCTACGCCGGACGGAGCCGCCGACATCCGACGCAAAGTCGTTCGGGCACAAGGGAAACACGAGCGCGAAAATGCCTTCGACGCTCTTGCCGTGCTCAGTGGTGAGGCGCAGGTGACGGAGGCAACGGCGCTCCGTGCGGAGATGCCGGGGGACGCGCGCGCGGCATACGAACTCGCGGGTGCCCTGGATGCGGCCGGTCGCGAGGCCGAGGCGGTCCCGTTGTATGAGGGAGCCCTCGCTGGTGGCCTCCCCGAGCCCCATCGCCACCGCGCCCGGATCCAACTGGCCTCAAGTCTGCGCAACCTCGACCGCCACGCCGAGGCGATCGCGCTGCTGGACACCCTCGCGACGGAGCGCCCGGAGAGCGCCGCGGTCGCGGCCTTCCGCGCCCTGGCACGCCTGGACGCGGGGCAGCCCGACGCCGTCGTCGCCGACCTGATCGATGCACTCCTGGCCCGCGCCACCGACGACGACGCCAACCTCTACCGCGCCGCCCTGACCCGCTACGCCGACGCCCTCCGCGCCCGGGCACCCCAAGGAACTTCTGCTAGCAGCAGTTAGTCAACTGCGGACACCTTGCAAGG
>NZ_HF571038.1:3634207-3647702 GCF_001046875.1 Nostocoides jenkinsii Ben 74 | reverse complement strand
CCCGCCTGGCCCGGCGGTGGCAACAGCTACCGCTGGACCAGGCGGTCGTCATGTCCGGAGGTTTGCGCGCGGCGATCGAGGAGTATGCCGAGCTGGTCCACCCGGGCGTCCCCGTCCCGCGGGTCCCGCCCGCGGTGATGCCGGACCAGCTGGCCGTCATGCTGTATGACGCTCACCTCGCCGCCCGCCTCGACGTCCAGTCCGCCTGTGCTCACCTCGCCCGGCTCTTGGCCGACCTGGCCCCGCCGCCGGGCAAACCGTCAGGCCCACCCGGGCCGCGGACGCAATAACCTGAGGCTCAACCTCTCGCGGACGCAATAACCTGGCGCGGACGCAAAAGGTATTGCGTCCGCCGGAGGTTATTGCGTCCGCAGAGGGGGCAGGCGCGGAAACCAGCCCGGTCAGTCGGCCACGCGCGCCGCGTCGGCCTGCGCCCCGCGCACTGCGTCGGCCGCTGCTTCCCGCTCCACATCAGCCCGGGCGTCGGGCGCTACCGGCCCGTCGGCATCGGCTTCGCCGCTGGCAGCGGTGTGCGGCGCCACTGCGCCATGGCGGCGCAAGCGCAGGGCCCAGCGGCCTCTGGGGCCGCGGGCGGTGCCGGCGACATCGGTGCCGCTGACTTCGGTGCCCGGCCGCCGCGCAGCCGCCCCGGCCGCCACCGCCAGCGGGGTGATCGACTCGCCGCGGCCCAACACCGGCGGCCGGTCCTGGGTGTCACCCAGCGTCAGCAGCCCAAGCGCGGCGCAGACGGTAGGCAACAAGACGGCGGCCACTCGGGCATACCCGGCGGGGGAGGGGTGGAACTGGTCCTTGCTGAACAACACCGCAGGCGACGTCTCGAACTCCGCCCCCAACAAGTCTCCAAGCGACACGGTCCGGCCGCCCGCCTCGACCACGGCGACCGTCTGCGCGGCGGCCAGGTCCCGGCTCCACCGACGCAGCAGCGCCTTCAGCGGGTGCGGGATCGGCTGAACCGTGCCGAGGTCCGGGCATGTCCCTACGACCACCTCGACACCCAACCCCCGCAGCCGGCGCACCACGCCTTCGAGGTAGCGCACCGAGGTCGATCGGTCGATCCGGTGGGTCACGTCATTGGCGCCGATCATGATCAACGCGAGCTCAGGCGCCCCATCCAGCCGGTCCAGCGCGTTGGCGAGTTGCCGATCCAAGTCACCGGACTCGGCCCCGATCACGGCCTCATTGGTCAGCCTCACCGGCCGACCGCTCAGCGCGGCCAGCCCGCTGCAGATGATCCCGCCGACCGTCTGGTCACCGGTGTCGGCGCCCATCCCGGCCGCGCTTGAATCACCGATCACGACGACGTCGAGAATGTGGCCGGTGCCCGCGCCATACGTCCGATCGTCCTCGGGGGCACCGTCGAACGGTCGCCCCACGATCCGCCGCGCGATCGTGGCCTCCACTTTGATCACGCCATACCCCAGGGCACCCAGTGCCCCCGCCGCCGTAGGCAGCGGCGGACGCGATCTTGCGTGCTCGTCTCGCCCGTCCCATTTTGAGGACACCTCCTTGGCCGCTCTACACGAGAAAACGCGCTGGTGAGCCGGGACCATCCCGATTCGTCAACGAGAGTGCCGAAAGCGCCGAAAAATTCACGACGCGCCGACGTGCGGACCTCTTGTTTACCCCAGGGAAACAACGCGCAGATGGCGAGCAAGGTTACGTGCTGGAAACACTTTGTGATTAGGGTCACCAAGGTGACGGGAGTCTTCGACGGGTACGCCCCCACGCCGGCGACATACGACGAGATGTTCGACGGGCCTTTCGTGCGCCCGGCCTACACCTCGATCTACACGCAAATGCAGCATCTCCGAGAGGAGGAGATCGCCTCCCGCTCCGACTTCTTGGCCCGCTCGTATGTCGATGAGGGCGTCACCTTCGACATCGGCGGCGTCGAGCGGCCGTTCCCGATCGACCTCGTCCCGCGGCTGATCTCGGCCAAGGACTGGAGCCAGGTCGAGGCCGGGGTGGCCCAGCGGGTGCGCACGCTGGAGGCCTTCCTCGATGATGTGTATGGCGCGGGCGCCGTCTTCCGAGATGGCGTCATGCCCCGGAGTGTGGTCACCTCGAGCCCGCACTTCCATCGCGTCGTCGCCGGAATCACCCCGCCCAATGGGGTTCGCGTGCATGTGTCCGGGATCGACCTCATTCGCGACGTCACCGGTCAGTTCCGGGTGTTGGAGGACAACGCCCGCATCCCGTCAGGGGTGTCCTACGTCCTGACCAATCGGCGGGTCATTTCCTCGGCGCTGCCGGAAGTGCTCTCCTCGCACCGGATTCGCCCGGTCGAGCGCTACCCGCAGAAGCTCCTGGCGGCACTGCGCGCCGCTGCCCCCGCCGGCATCACCGATCCCACGGTGGTGGTTCTGACGCCGGGGGTCTACAACTCGGCCTACTTCGAGCACGCGCTCCTGGCCCGACTGATGGGGTGCTGGCTGGTCGAAGGCCGCGACCTCGTCTGCCAGTCCGGCCGGGTCATGATGCGCACCACCCAGGGGCTGCGCCCAGTGCACGTCATCTATCGCCGCGTGGACGACGACTTCCTCGACCCGGTGTATTTCCGCAAGGACTCCCTGCTCGGCTGCGCGGGTCTGGTCAATGCCGTGCGCGCCGGCAATGTGACGCTCGCCAATGCGATCGGCAATGGGGTCAGCGACGACAAGCTCGTCTACACCTACCTCCCCGATCTGGTGCGCTACTACCTCGCCGAGGACCCGATCCTGCCCAATGTCGACACGTGGCGGATGGAGGATCCCGCCCACCGCGAGGAGGTCCTCGACCGCCTCGACGAACTCGTCCTCAAGCCGGTCGACGGGTCCGGCGGCAAGGGCATCGTCATCGGGCCCCAGGCCGATCGCCCCGAACTCGACGCCCTCCGCGCCCGCATCCTCGACGACCCTCGCGGGTGGATCGCCCAGCCGGTGGTCCAGCTCTCGACGGTGCCGACCTTGACGGACGGCAACAACGCGGGTCCCCGGCACGTCGACTTGCGTCCGTTCGCGGTCAACGACGGCGGAGACGTATGGGTGCTACCCGGCGGCCTCACCCGCGTCGCCCTCGGCGAGGGCGAGCTCATCGTCAACTCCTCCCGCGGCGGCGGTTCGAAGGACACCTGGGTGATGTCCGGGTCCGGCTTCGCCCGCGGCCAGGAGCCCCCGGCCGGGCCCATCCGGGTCGCCCCCCGCGTCACCCGCGCCGAGAGCGTCGTGGTGCAAGCCCAGGATCAGGAGCAGCAGCAACAGCAATTCGGAGGTATGCCGTGCTGAGCCGCATCGCCGAATCCCTTTACTGGATCGGTCGTTACCTGGAGCGGGCCGAGGACACGTCCCGGTTGCTGGAAGTGCACCAGCAGCTGCTCATCGAAGACCCGATCGTCGATCCGGAGGCCCAGGTCGACGGTCTGCTGGCCGTCATGGGCTTGGATGTCGCCCCCGAGGTCCCGCGGACCTTCGAGACAGTCATGCGGCTGCTGGCCCACGATCCCAACTCCCCGGGCTCGATCGCCGCCTCCGTCGACGGCGCCCGCGAGGCCGCCCGGCGCTCGCGAGAGACCGTCTCGACGGAGATGTGGGAGTCGATCAACACCTTCTACCTCGCGGTGCGCGAGGGCAATCTGGCCCAGTTGCGCCCGACTCAGGCCTTCCGGATGGTGCGGGAGCGGGTGGCGATCATCTCGGGCACGGCCGACGGCACGATGAGCCACGACGAGGGCTACCACTTCCTCGTGCTCGGGCGCACGATCGAGCGCGCCGACATGACCGCTCGGATGATCTCGTCGGCGGCGTTCAGCGCGAGTTCGCCCTACGCCTGGCAGACGACGCTGCGGGCGTGCGGGGCGCATCACGCCTACACGCGCTACTACCAGGGCCGTGACTCCGATCGCAGCGCGGCGGAGTTCCTGTTGCTCGACCGGCTCTTCCCGCGCTCGCTGGTGCACGCGCTGACCGAGGCCGAGCAGGCCCTGGCGAATCTTGACGTCGGCGAGCGTCGGGCCGGCTTCTCGGGGGAGGCGTCCCGCGCGATCGGCCGGGCGCGCGCCGAACTCGAGTACGCGCCCCTGGATGAGATCCTGGCCGACCTGCCCGCGGCGATGCACCGCATCGAGGAGGCGTGCGGCGCCGCCGGCGCCGCGAGCAGCCGCCGCTACTTCGAGGGTGCCGCGGCGATGCAATGGCATGGAGGTGCCTGGTGACCACGCAATTGCGGATCGTCCATCGCACGGGCTACACCTACCCCGGGGGCGCGCACGCGTCATACAACGAAGCCCGGATGACCCCGTTGTCCAGCACGGAACAGGTGGTCCTGCACGCCCGGCTCGACATCAGCCCGAAGCCGTGGACCTATTCGTATGTCGATTACTTCGGCACCGCGGTCACCGCCTTCGAGTTGCACGAGCGCCACGAGCGCCTGCAGCTCGTGGCGACGAGCACCGTGGAGGTGCGCCGAGCGGTCGAGAAGCAGGCGACGGCGACGTGGGAGAGTCTTGCCGCGCCCGAGGTGACGGGCGTGCGGGGCGAGTGGTTGGAGGTCACGGACCTGACCGATCCGGGGGAGGAGCTGCGCACTCATACGCTCGAATTGAAGGCGTCGGCGGCGACTCCCGCCGACTTCGTTGCGGCGGCGATCGACTACTTGCGCTCGGAGATGACCTATCAGCCGGGGGCGACCGGGGTGCAAACGCAGGCCGCGGACGCCTGGGACCTGCGCCGCGGGGTCTGTCAGGATCACGTGCACCTGGCGCTGGGGATGCTGCGGACGGCCGGGATCCCCGCCCGGTATGTCTCCGGCTACGTCCTGCCGTCGCGCACGGCGCCGATCGGGGTGGCCACGACGGGGGAGTCCCACGCCTGGCTGCAGTGGTGGGGTGGGGAGTGGCTGGCGTTCGACCCGACGAACGGCCACGTCCCGGACGACTTCGCGGTCGAGGTGGGGATGGGGCGCGACTATCGCGACGTCACCCCGCTGCGCGGGATCTTCACCGGCGTGCGGACGTCCTCGATGTTCGTCGAAGTGGAGATGACCCGGCTGGCGTGAGCGTCGGCCGGCGTGGGGCCCTGCGTGGCACCCTGGACGTATGCCGAGCTACGAGTCCCATATCGACCGACTCATCCGCGAGGCGACCGAGCGGGGTGAGTTCGACAATCTGCCGGGTGCGGGCAAGCCGCTCAACCTTGGCGGCGCGGACGATCCGGACTGGTGGATCAAGTCCAAGATGCGCCAGGAAGGGTTGGACTTCGACGGTGCCCTGCCGACGGTGGTGTCGCTGCGCAAGGAGGCGGCGGGGTTCCCGGAATCGTTGCGGGAGTCGGCAACCGAGGCGAGCGTGCGGACGGTGTTGGCGGATTACAACGACCGCGTGCGGGCGGATCGCTTGCGTCCCCGCGACCCCCGGCTCCCCCCGCTGGTGGCCCCGCTGATCGACATCGACGCCATGGTGGAGCGCTGGCGCTCGCAGCCCCCGGCGGCCCGACCTTAAGCCCCGCTCCCGAACTTGAGCACGCCTTACGCACTTGAGCACGCCTTACAAGGCGTGCTCAAGTTCGGTAGCGCATAGGCTGCGCTCCATGTCTGCGCCCGCTCTGGAGGCCATCGGCCTGGTCAAACGCTTCGGCGACTTCACCGCCGTCGACGGCGTCTCCTTCGCCGCGGCGGCGGGCTCGGTGCTGGGGATGCTCGGCCCCAATGGCGCGGGCAAGACGACAACGGTGCGCATGATGACGACGCTGTCGCGGCCGACGGCCGGGACGGCGCGCGTGGCCGGCTTCGATGTGACCGAGGACCCCGACGCCGTACGCCGTGCCATGGGCCTGACCGCCCAGGCCGCCACGGTCGACGAGCTCCTGACCGGGCGCGAGAACCTGCGGATGATCGGTGAGCTCTACGGTCTGGATCGGGCGACCGTGCGCCGCAGCAGCGACGAACTCCTCGCCCGCTTCTCCCTGACCGAAGCGGCCGACCGGATGGTCAAGACCTACTCCGGCGGTATGCGGAGGCGCATCGACTTGGCGGTCAGCCTCATTGCGACCCCACCGGTGCTCTTCCTGGACGAGCCGACAACTGGCCTCGACCCGCGCAGCCGCGTCGAACTCTGGGAGGTGCTGCGCGATCTCGTCCGCGACGGCACCACGCTGCTGCTGACGACGCAATACCTCGAAGAGGCCGACCAACTGGCGGACCAGATTGTCGTGATCGACCACGGCAAGGTCATCGCCGCGGGCACCCCGCTGGAGCTCAAGCAGCAGTCCGGCGCCGCGGCCCTCGTCGTCACGGTGTCCCACGCCGACGACCTCGCCCGCGCCCGCGGCATCCTCGAACGCGGCGGCGGGGAGGTCTTCGTCGACGAAGGTGCGCGGCAACTCACCGCCCCATCCGAGGGCCTACGCGCGCTGACCCAGGTCGCCGAGGCGTTCGCGGCCAGCGGCATCGAGGTCGACGACCTCGGTCTCAAGCGACCAACCCTGGACGATGTTTTCCTGCGCCTGACCGGCCACCGGGCCGAGGACGAGTCCGCCGACGAGACGACCGAGGTGTCCGTATGACCGCCGACCGCGCCACCGGGGCCGCGCCCCCGCACGCCAAGGCCCCCCACGCCAACGCCCCGCACCTCAATGGCATGTACCTCAACGCCATGCACGGCAGCCGGGCATCCTTGGCCTCGCAGGTGCGAACGCTGGTGCGCCGCAACCTGACCCACATCAAGCGCATGCCCGAGATGCTGATGGACGTCACCATCCAGCCGGTGATGTTCGTCGCGCTCTTCGCCTATGTCTTCGGTGGCTCCATCCAGACGGGCACGGCCGGTGGCTATCGCGAGTGGCTACTGCCGGGGATCATGGCGCAGACGATGGCCTTCGCTTCCTTCATCGTGGCGATCGGGCTGACCAACGACCTCGACAAGGGCATCATCGATCGCCTTCGAGCCCTGCCGATCAGCCGATCCGCGGTCGTCATCGCACGGAGCATCTCTAGCCTCATTCACTCCAGCATTGGCGTGATCGTGATGTCGTTGACCGGCTTGTTGGTCGGCTGGCGAATCCACACCGACGTGCCGCGCGCCGCACTGGCATACGGACTGCTGTTGCTGTGGGGGTTCGCGATGATCTGGGTGGGGATGTTCGTCGGGTCGGCGATGCGCTCCGTCGAGGCCGTGCAAGGCGTCATGTTCACGACAACCTTCCCGATCACCTTCTTGGCCAACACTTTTGCGCCGACCGAGGCGATGCCCAAGGTCCTGCGCACCCTCGCCGAATGGAACCCGATCTCGGCCCTCGTCCAGGCCATGCGCGAACTGTGGGGCAATGCGGGCCCGGTGGCCGCCGACGCCGCGCTGCCGCTGCGCCACCCCATCCTCGCCAGCCTCCTGTGGTCCGTCGGGATCTCCCTCGTCCTCGCCCCGCTGGCCGTTCGCGCCTTCCGCAATCGCACCGAGAAGGCCTGACCCCCACCGGCGGCCCGCCGTCGGCACTAGGGTGCCGTCATGGTGACGGTGCCGACAGTGACCCTGCACGATGTGCTCGCGGCGCGGGAGCAGTTGGGCGATCTCATCCGCCCCACGCCGATGGAGTTTTCCCGCGTTCTCAGCGATCGCCTCGGCACCGACGTCTATCTCAAGTGTGAGAACCTCCAACGCGCCGGCTCCTTCAAGATCCGAGGCGCCTACACGCGCATTTCGCGGCTGACCGAGGAGGAGAAGGCGCGCGGCGTCGTCGCGGCCAGCGCCGGCAATCACGCCCAAGGCGTCGCCCTCGCCGCGACCACCCTCGGAATCAAGTCCAAGGTCTACATGCCCGCCGGCGCCGCCATGCCGAAGCTCGTGGCCACGCGCGCCTATGGCGCGGAGGTCGAGCAGGTCGGCGCGACTCTCGATGAGTCCCTTGCCAGTGCCCGGGCGTATGCCGAGGAGACCGGCGCCGTCCTCATCCACCCCTTCGATCATCCCGACATCGTGGCCGGCCAAGGCACGTGCGGACTCGAGATCCTGGAGCAGGTCCCCGAGGTCGGCACTGTCGTCGTCTCGCTCGGCGGCGGCGGGCTGCTCGCCGGGATCGCGACCGCGATCAAGTCGCAACGCCGGGACGTCGCGGTGGTGGGGGTGCAGGCGGAGGAGGCCGCGGCATACCCCATGTCGTTGGCGGCGGGCCGCCCGATCGCCGCCGATCGCATGGCAACCATGGCCGACGGTATCGCCGTGGGCCTGCCCGGAGCGGTGCCCTTCGAGCTCGTCCGTTCGCTGGTCGACCGCGTCGACACCGTCTCGGAGGCGGCGCTCTCGCGGGCGATGTTGCAGTTGCTGGAGCACAACAAGCTCGTCGTGGAGCCGGCCGGCGCGGCCGGGGTCGCGCTGCTCAACGAGATGCCCGATCGAGCCTGGAACGGGCCGATCGTCGTCGTGCTGTCGGGCGGCAATATCGACCCGCTGCTGATGCTGCGGATCATCCGTCACGGGATGGTGGCCGCCGGGCGCTACCTGCAGTTCCGCGTCGTCATGCCCGACCGGCCGGGCTCGCTGGCCCGGCTCATCGCCGACTGCGCCGCCGCTGACGCCAATGTCGTCGAGGTCGAGCACCTGCGCCACGACGTCAACCTGCTGATCGACGAGGTTGACATCTTCGTGCAGTTGGAAACCAAGGGGCAGCAACACTGTCAGGACGTGCTGACGTCCTTGCGCGCCAAGGGTTATCGGCTGAAGTTCGCCTAGCGCCCAGGGCGAGAGTGCCGCCGAGGGCGCGAAGACGGCCGGCTCAGCCGGAGAACGGCTTCGCGGCCTTGATGGTGACCTCGATCGTCTTGCCATTGGGCGCCGCATAGGACGTCACGTCGCCGACCTTCTTGCCATTGATGGCCGCGCCCAGCGGGGAGTTCTCGGAGAACACCTGGATCGAGCCGTCGGCGATCTCGCGCGAGCCGAGCAGGAAGGTCTCCTCGTCGCCGAAGAGTTCCACCGTCACCACCATGCCGGGCTCGACCACGCCGTCGTCCGGCGGGGGCGAGCCGATCACGGCGCTGTCCAGCAGCTGCGTCAGCTGCCGAATGCGCAGCTCCAGCTTGCCCTGCTCCTCGCGGGCGGCGTGGTAGCCGCCATTCTCCTTGAGGTCACCCTCGGCCCGTGCCGCCTCGATGCGCTTAACGACCTCGATGCGCTGGGGACCCTGCAGGTCCTTCAACTCCGCCTGAAGACGGTCGTAGGCGTCCTGGGTCAGGTAGGCGCCAGACTGCGTCGCGGACTCGGTCATCTCGTGCTCCTTGGGATAAACGGCGCGCCACCCGAAGATCTCGGGTGGCTCCGAAAGAGGATTAGCCGCCCAGTCTAACGGACCGGGTCACGGCGTATCCGAACCATCCTTCACGCAACGATCCACCGTGCCGGTCACGGCCCGGGCGGTTGTGCGGATGGGGGCCTTGTCCACCACCGTGCTCGTCTCCTGGCTCGCTGGCACGACGACGTCGGCAAGGCCGACCGCGCCGAATCGCGCATCCATCGCCTTCAGCGAGCACCGAACCACGGTTCCCGCGGGGCGATCGACGCGGAAGGTGACGGTGACGCTCTGGTCGTCCAGCACGGCATACGACTGCGTTTGCCAACCCACTCGACCGGCCGTCGCGGCGATGCCGAACCACACGGCGACGGCCGACATCGCCAGGCAGCCGAGGATGCCCACGATCCACCACGTGCGGTTCGTTCGCGGGAACATCGGAACTCCAGCCGGTCGGGTGAGAAGATGGCCCCCGATCATGACATCCCCTTCTCGGAAGGACCCAACCATGCCCGCCGGCCTCCGGCTGATGTGCGTCCACGCCCACCCCGACGACGAGTCCAGCAAGGGCGCGGCGACGATGGCGAAGTATGTCGATGCCGGCGTCGAGGTGCTGGTCGTCTCCTGCACGGGGGGCGAGCGCGGCGATGTCCTCAACCCCAAACTCAAGGACGACCCCGCGATCCTGCGGGATCTTGCGCAGGTCCGCCGTGATGAGATGCGCGCGGCTCAGGAGATCTTGGGCGTGCAGCATACGTGGCTCGGGTTCGTGGATTCTGGTCTGCCCGAAGGCGATCCGCTGCCGCCGCTGCCCGAGGGATGCTTTGCGCTGGAGCCGCTGGAGATCCCGGTCGAGGCTCTGGTTCGCGAGATCCGCCGCTTCCGGCCGCACGTGGTCACGACCTATGACGAGCGCGGCGGCTATCCGCACCCCGACCACATCCGGTGCCACGACGTCTCGACCGCGGCGTTCGACGCGGCCGGCGACCCCGAGCGCTTCCCCGGCGCGGGGACCTCGTGGCAGCCGCTGAAGCTCTACTACAACGGCGGTTTCAGTCGGCAGCGGATCGAGTCCTATCACCAGGCGTTGCTCGATCTCGGGGTCGAGAGTCCGTATGGGGAGTGGCTGGCCCAGCGGGGCGACTGGCCGCAGCGGCGGGTCACCTCGCGCATCAACTGCGCCGACTGGTTCGAGCGCCGAGACCGCGCGCTGCTGGCGCACGCGACGCAGATCGACCCGGATGGGTGGTTCTTCTCGGTGCCGCGCGATGTTCAGGCCAAGGTATGGCCGTTCGACGACTACGAGGCGGCGGCCTCGGTGGTGCCCATCGTCGAGGTCGAGGACGACCTCTTCGCCGGCATCCCGGGCGATGTTGCGGCGGCGGATGCGCTGGCGCTCGGTCGGCCCGCCTTGGCCTATGACGAGCGCGTGGCGCGGGCAGTCGTATGATCGAAAATGTGCTGTCCGCCGGATTCGCCGGGCTGGTGTTGCCCTCGGCCGTCGACAACCAGGAGCACTCGTCGGGCTTCCTGGGATTCATCGTCATGTTCGCGCTTGCGATCGCGGTCTACTTCCTGGTGCGCAATCTGACGGGGCGCCTGCGCCGGATGAACTACGCGCACGAGCACGAGATGACCGCGGACCGCGCGAACCAGCCCACCGCCAACTCGACCACCGACGACTGAGATCGCCGACCGGATGTCCTTAGGTGATGTCGTCTACGCGGCATACGAGCGCCGCGTGGCTCGCCGGCTCGACCCGGCCACCCTGCCCCGGCATGTCGGGGTCATGCTCGACGGCAACCGGCGGTGGGCGAAGGCCCGGGGCAAGGACTCCAAGTCCGGACACCAAGCGGGTGCGGACAATATTGCGCACTTCCTGACCTGGTGTGAGGAGGTCGGGGTCGAGGTCGTGACCCTATGGCTGTTGTCGACCGACAACCTGGCGCGGCCGGCGAACGAGCTCGCGCCGCTGCTGACCATCATCGAGACCGCGGTGGCGGACCTCGCCGCGACCGGTCGGTGGCGCATCAACCCCGTGGGCGCCGCGGAACTCCTCCCCGAACGCACCGCGACGAGCCTGCGGGACAGCGCGGCGCATACGGCAGGGGTGGCGGGGATGACCGTCAATGTGGCGGTCGGCTATGGGGGGCGGCAGGAGATCACGGATGCCGTGCGCGCGTTGCTGCTGCGCAAGGCCGGCGAGGGGATGGTGCTGGCGGACGTCGCGGCGACGTTGACCGCCGATGACATCGCGACGCATCTCTATACCTCCGGGCAGCCCGATCCGGACCTGGTGATTCGCACGTCGGGGGAGCAGCGGCTGTCCGGATTCATGCTCTGGCAGAGCGCGCACAGCGAGTTCTACTTTTGCGAGGCATATTGGCCGGACTTCCGGCGGGTCGATTTCCTCCGCGCGCTGCGGGCCTATTCCGAGCGGCATCGCCGTTTCGGCGGCTGAGCCCGGCCGGGCCGGGGATTCTTGGCGGTCGGGGAATCTTGCCGGTCGGCGATGCGTCGCCGACACGCCGCCCGTCCTTCCCCTGTTGGCCGCCCACCGACCGTAGCGTGCCCGGAAGGGACCCGGCACCGGGCCGGGGCGTGAGGAGAGCCGCAATGGCTGGTGCTGCCTGCATGACAACCACGACCACCTCGACGCGCCGGACGTATGTCATCGACACGTCCGTGCTGCTGTCGGACCCGCGCGCGATCCTGCGGTTCAAGGAGAACGAGGTCGTGCTCCCGGTGGTGGTGATCACCGAGTTGGAAGCCAAGCGCCACCATCCCGAGTTGGGCTACTTCGCGCGCAGCGCCCTGCGCGTCCTGGATGATCTGCGGATCGAGCACGGCCGGCTGGACGCGCCGGTGCCGGTCGGGGAGGACGGCGGCAGCCTGCGGGTCGAGCTCAATCACACCGATTCGAGCGCGCTGCCAGCCGGTTTTCGGTTGGGGGACAACGACACTCGCATCCTGTCGGTGGCGAAGAATCTCGCCGACGAGGGCTCGCTGGTGACGGTGGTCAGCAAGGACCTGCCGATGCGGGTGAAGGCGTCGGCCGTCGGGCTGGATGCCGAGGAGTACCGCAACGAGATGGCGGTCGAGTCGGGGTGGACCGGCTTCGCCGAGCTTGACGTCACCGCCGACGAACTCGACACGCTGTATGCGGCGGGACGCCTGGAGTCGACGGCTGCCGGGGAGATGCCGTGCCACACCGGGCTCCGGTTGTTGTCCCCGCGTGGGTCGGCGCTCGGGCGGGTGGGTGCGAACAAGCAGATCCGGTTGGTGCGGGGCGACCGGGATGCCTTCGGGCTGCACGGGCGCAGCGCCGAGCAGCGCATCGCGCTCGACCTCTTGCTCGACCCCGACATCGGCATCGTCTCCCTCGGCGGTCGCGCCGGGACGGGCAAGTCCGCGCTGGCGCTCAGCGCCGGTCTCGAGGCGGTGATGGAGCGGCGGGCGCACCGCAAGGTGATCGTGTTCCGGCCGCTGTATGCCGTGGGGGGCCAGGAGCTGGGCTATCTGCCCGGGAGCGAGGCCGAGAAGATGGGGCCGTGGGGCCAGGCCGTCTTCGACACCCTCTCGGCGGTGGTGAGCGCCGAGGTGGTCGAGGAGATTCTGGACCGCGGGATGCTCGAAGTGTTGCCGTTGACGCACATCCGCGGCCGCTCCCTGCACGACGCCTTCGTGATCGTCGACGAGGCGCAATCCTTGGAGCGCAATGTGTTGTTGACGGTGTTGTCCCGGATCGGGCAGAACTCCAAGGTGGTCCTCACCCACGACGTAGCCCAGCGCGACAACCTCCGGGTCGGCCGCCACGACGGCGTCGCTGCGGTGATCGAGACCCTGAAGGGCCACCCGCTGTTTGCGCACATGACCCTCACCCGCTCCGAGCGCAGCCCCATCGCCGCGCTCGTCACGGACCTGTTGGAGGGTGTGGACCTCTGAGGGCCGCCTCCTCCGAAGGGCTCGGCGGGGGCGGCGAGCGCCTCGATTTGGGCCGTGCCCACCCCGGCCGGTAACATTTCGTTTTGATAACGGGCTGCCCAAGGCGCCCGACTGCCGCGGAGCTGCGGCCACCCCGCCCGCCGGTGTCGTCCCCTTCTCGCGCGGGCCCCCCGATCGAGGAGCTTTACTCATGTCTGCCCCCACCCAACGCTGGACTGTGCGTATGCCGCGCGGCCGCGGCGCGCGGCAAACCCTCACCTCCCGCCATGTCGGCGGGG
>NZ_HF571038.1:3631254-3634107 GCF_001046875.1 Nostocoides jenkinsii Ben 74 | reverse complement strand
CAGCGGCGGACACCTGGGAGAGCCGGTGGACGCCGACAATTGTCTGGTTCCAATGAACGCTTGTCAACGGCGAGCGATTTTGAGATTTACCCGGGAGTATGAGACGGCGTGAGACAGATCGCCGCTCCAGCGGTGGACTTTGAGACACCAGCCGCGGAGTTTGAGACGACTTCCCCGGTCACATCCCCATCTGGCGGTTGATTGCGGTCGCTCCGATCTCGATCGCGAGATCCCGGCCCGCGTTGCCAAGGTATGCAGCGGTCTTGCGCAACCAGCCCTTCCGCTCTGGGTCCGGCTCACGGTCCGCTGCCTCGTCGAGTGCGCTGACGAGGCGATCGGCGATGCTTTCGGGTGTTGGCCACGCGCCGACTGCCCTCCGTGCGTGGCCTGTGGGCTTGCCAACGAGGCTGATCCCACCGGAGGCTCGTCGCTCCAACTTGGTGATGAAGGGCGGCTCTTCGCCTTCGAGTGCCCGCAGCGCGGCCTCGACCTGGTCAGCTTCCAGACCGGATTGCTCCACGATCTCGGTCGGGCGCATGACTCGTCCCGTGCGCTCGAACACCTCCACGATCGCGGTGAGCACGGGCAGGTCTCTGCTAGTCCAGGTCTCATCCATGTCCCCATTCACTCAGATGCCACTGACAAGGCCAGCGAGTGCGGCACGCTGGGTACATGACAAGCGGCGACGACATGGGCGAGCGTGACGACATCCCCGAGTTGGCGGCCGCCATCGATGAACTGCGCTCTCTCCTCCGAGCCTTCGACGACGTCCGGCCTTCGGACATGGACGAACGCTTCTACCTCCATGCCTACAACGAACTGGACCTGGCTGGCCGGACGGTCATCGACGCTTTCGACCGAGAGCGGGACACAGACGAGGGGCTGTGGCGCAAGTAGGTGGCTCTCCCGGACGGGGACGCTGCACCACCCTTAGGGTTGCGAGTAGTGAATACCGGTAATGGCGACCCCCAGCTGGCGGCGGAGCAGCGTGCGCGCGTCCTGATCGACCGCCAGCTCGCTGATGCCGGGTGGTCGGTGCAGGACAAGAAGTCGCTAAACCTGATCGCTCACCAAGGTGTCGCCTGCCGCGAGGTCGTCATGAAGGCCGGGCACGGACGCGTCGACTACCTCCTCTACGTCGACCGCAAGGTCGTCGGTGTGATCGAGGCCAAACCAGAAGGCACGACCCTCAGCGGCGTCGAGTGGCAGTCCGCCGTCTACGCCAACGGTTTGCCGGCGGAGGCGGAGCTGAAGTCGATCACCGTTGACGGCCGGTTGCCCTTCGTCTTCGAGGCCAGCGGCTCCGAGACCCACTTCACCAACGGCTATGACCCTCATCCGAGGGCTCGCCGGATCTTCAACTTCCCGACCCCATCGACCCTGGCCAAGCAGATCCGCGATGCCGAGGCCGACCCTGACAGGCCGACGTGGCGAGCCAAGGTCCAGGATCTCCCGCCGCTCGACGAGGCGCCACTCCGTCCGGCCCAGATCACGGCGATCCAAGGCATCGAGCAGAGCCTGGCCAAGCAGCATCACGACCGGTCCCTCGTCCAGATGGCCACCGGAGCCGGCAAGACATACACGGCCGTCACCGCGGCATACCGGCTGCTGAAGTTCGGCGGATTCCGGCGGATTCTCTTCCTCGTCGACCGCAACAACCTGGCCGAGCAGACGATCGCCGAGTTCCAGAACTACCGCACCCCCGACGACGGACGCCGGTTCACCGAGCTCTACAACGTCGACAAGCTGACCAGCGCCGGGATGCTCGGCTCTTCCCACGTCATCGTCTCCACCATCCAGCGGGTCTACTCGGTGCTGCGCGGCCAGGAGGTCACCGAGGGTGACGACCCGAACCTCGACGACTTCGTCCCCGATGCCCCGGTCACCGTCACGTACTCACCCGAGATGCCGCCCGAAGCGTTCGACCTGGTCATCGTCGACGAGGCCCACCGCTCCATCTACGGCGTCTGGCGCGGCGTGCTGGAGTACTTCGACGCTCACGTGGTCGGCCTGACCGCGACCCCGGGCAAGCAGACCTTCGCCTTCTTCCGACAGAACCTCGTCTCCGAGTACACCTACCCCCAGTCCGTCGCCGACCGGGTCAACGTCGACTTCGACCTCTACCGGATCCGCACGCAGATCAGCGAGCAGGGTGGCGCGATCGAGGCCGGCACGATCGTCCCCAAGGTCGACCGTCGCACCCGTCAGCAGCGACTCGAGGCGATCGAGGAGGACTTCGAGTACACCCACAAGCAGCTCGACCGGGCCGTCACCGCCAAGTCGCAGATCCGCCTCGTCCTGGAGACCTTCCGCGACAAGCTCTTCACCGAGATCTTTCCCGGTCGCTCCACCGTCCCCAAGACGCTGATCTTCGCCAAGGACGACGCCCACGCCGAGGAGATCGTCACCACCGTGCGTGAGGTCTTCGGCAAGGGCAACGACTTCGCCGCCAAGATCACGTATGCCGCGCGCGACCCCAAGGGCCAGCTCCAGGCCTTCCGCACCTCACCGTCACTGCGGATCGCGGTCACCGTGGACATGATCGCCACCGGCACCGACGTCAAACCACTCGAGTGCGTCTTCTTCATGCGCGACGTCCGCTCCGCACAGTACTTCGAGCAGATGAAGGGCCGCGGCGCCCGCACCATCACCCCGGCCGACTTCCAGTCCGTCACACCCGACGCCTCGGCGAAGACGAGGTTTGTGATCGTCGATGCGGTCGGAGTCACCGAGCACGACTTCGTCGACCCGCCGCTGAACCGGGACAAGGCGATCACCCTCAAGAAGCTCCTCGACAAGGCCGCCACCCTCACCTTGACCGAGGACGAGACCGCCACTCTCGCGTCCCGGCTG
>NZ_HF571038.1:3627876-3631154 GCF_001046875.1 Nostocoides jenkinsii Ben 74 | reverse complement strand
TGGTGAGGCGTTATAGCGCCTCACCAGCGCACGAACCCCTCACGGAGGCCGCGGAAAGCCTCACCCGGTCGAGAAAGCCTCACCACGAAGGCGTCAGGTGACCTGCGCCTCAGGTGGCCTCGGCGTCGAAGGGCACCCCGGCGTGGGCGTAGTCGCCGTCGTTGGGGTGATCCTTGCGCGGGGAGGCGAAATCGGCGTCCGTGCCAAAGCCGTCGTCCGCCCAGGAGTCCCCCTGGCCCTCATGTCCGGTCAGGTCCTCGCCACGCGCCAACTGGCGGGTCGAGTTGCGCATCGAGTTGATTTCCTCGGACATCGGACCCCAGGCATCATTCAGGGGTTCACTGAGGGCGTCGCGCACGATCTTGCGCGGGTCATATAGGCGCGGGTCGTACTGCCGCCAGTTGATGTCGTCGAACTCCGGCCCCATCTGCTCCTTGAGCTGGGCTTTGGCCCCGTCGGCCATGATCCGGAAGCTGCGTATGCCGCGGGCGAGCTTCGCGGCATACTCCGGCATCCGTTGGGGGCCGATGATCACCATGATCAGCACGAAGACGACGACCCACTCACTCCAGTCCATCAGCATGGCGGGTGGTTCCTCATCTCGGCGGTCAACATTCTCGGGGACTCAGTCGTTCTCGGTGTTCTGGCGTTTTCGGGTTCTGCGGTTCTCGGGTGCAAGCCGGGGCGGGCTCAGTCGTTCTTGGCAGCTTGCAATGTCATTGTGACATCCAGCGACTTGCCGGACCGACGAATGGTCACCTGCACCCGGTCGCCCACATTCTTGGCCCGGATGGCCACGATGAGGTCGCTAGCCTCCGCAATCTCACGCCCGTCAAAACGGACGATGAGGTCCCCCGGTTCCAGCCCGGCGAGATCGGCTGGACCGCCGCTCACCACCGCATCGGGGTCGCTGCCCGAGGTCCGGATCAGGGCTCCGGGACCCGCGTACGACTCATCCAGCATCACCCCGATAACCGGGTGCTCAGACTTGCCGGTCTTGATCAGCTGATTGGCCGTCTTGACCACCTGGGCGCTCGGAATGGCGAACCCGAGACCGATATTGCCGGCCGCCCCGTTCGTGGCGCCGGGCGGTGTGGCGATCGCCGAGTTGACGCCGATGACCTTGCCCGCGGCGTCGAGCAGCGGGCCACCACTGTTGCCGGGGTTGATTGCTGCGTCGGTCTGAATGGCGTTGATATACGACCGGCTACTCGCGTCGCCGGCCACCACCGGCCGGTCGATCGCCGACACGATGCCCGCGGTGACCGTGCTGGACAGCCCGAGTGGCGCCCCCACGGCCAACACCGAATCCCCGACCACAACACTGTCGCTGTCCCCGATCGGCAACGGGCGCAAGTCGGTTCGTTTCGTCGCCAACACCGCGATGTCGTATGCCGGGTCCGTCCCGACAACGCTGGCCTCCACCCGCTCACCGTCGGGCAGGATGACGACCAGGTCGGTCCCGATCCCCTCGACGACGTGGTTGTTGGTCACGACGTGGCCGCGGTTGTCGTAGACGAAGCCCGAGCCCGTGCCTTCCGAGGCCGCGTTGCTGGCGTGGATTGTCACGACGCTCGGCAGCGCCGTAGCCGCCACCCCGGCGAGGCTGTCCGCTGGCCGGGCGGTGTTCCCAGACGAGATGCTCGGCAGGTCGCCGCGCGTGGCGACGGCTCCGATCAATCCCCCGCCGACACCGGCGAGAGCGGCGGTGACCGCGGTGATGGCCAAGACCGCGCCCCAACCGGGCCCGCGCCCCTTGCTGGGGTAGCCCCCGGCGAGCGGTCCCGGTGCCGGACTCCAGGACTGTTCGGACCTCCGCTGGTCCCCGGGGGCGGACGCCAGCGCTGCAGTCGCCGCTGCCGACTCACCAGCGACAGACGCGTCACCCCAGTTCCACGCGTCCCAGCGAGCGGGCTCCCCGGGCATGACCTCCCGGGGATCGACCTGACCCGGCGAGACGTCACCGGTCGGCAGGTGACCCGGTGTGACCTGACCCGGCGGGAGCTGGGTTGGCAGGACCTGGGTTGGCGGGAACTCAGTAGGCGTGGGTTGCGCCGGCATCGGCTGGGTCACCGCGGACGACGCGTCCCCGCCACCCCAGAGCGGGGTCCGTGAGGACGGGTCACGCGGGGAGGCATCGCGCGGGCCGTCGCCCTGCTCGCTCGACCACGTCATGGGGTCGATTGTGCCTGCTTCACGTCAAAACCGTTGCCGGCGCCGAATTCGCGTGCGGGCGCCGTCGTCGCCGCGCCGACCGGAAGCACCCGCGCACCGGCCGGGCGCGCCAGGTGGTCGAACGACCCGACCCGGGCCGACGTCGAGGCTGCCGGGGCGACGGACATCCCCCATACGGCCGCGACCGAGGCACCCGCTGCGGCGGTAGCAAAGAGGGCCGCGCGCAGCGCCGACCGATGCTGGGCGGGTGCCGTCGGCGACAGCACCGCCACCCCGAGGTCCGGCCCGAGACGGTCCGGCCCCAGACGATCCGGCCCGAGACGATCCGGCCCCAGACGATCTTGCCCGAGACCGGCGGGGGCGCGCCGGGATACGGGCGGTCCGAAGATATGCGCCGCAGAGGCCGAAGCCGTCTCATCGTCGGAGTCGGGCAACCAGGCAAGGGGAACAGCCGTGTCGAATCCGCCGCGCCGGGCCCCCGACGGAGCCGCGTCCGCCGCAGCAGACGCCGCCGACCGTCGCGCCGGCACCGCCACCGGGATCTCCTGCGAGACCGCAAGCAGCATGGCGCGCAACTCATCGGAGACCGCCGGCCCGCTACGGAGGGTGGCCCGCACCCTGCGCTCGAGATCGGCCGCTCCGCGACACGACGTGCACGCGACCAGGTGCCGATCCCAACTCAACTGCTCGCTCTGGGGAAGCGCCGCCTCGACGTAGTCGCCCACGAGATCGCCCAGGCATCGCGACCGGTTCATCGGGTGACCGCCCGCCACTCCACCGTCATCACGCCCCTGCCGGCGCGAGGCGGGCACCACCCAGGGGGGCGCGGGTCGCCGTGGCCCGCCGGACTTCCGGGGCGCGGTGCGCGAGCGCCTCGCGCAACTGGGCCCGGCCACGGTGGATCCGCGAACGCACCGTGCCCAGCTTCACCCCGAGCGTCGCCGCGATCTCCTCATACGACAGGCCCTCGATGTCGCACAGCACCACGGCCGCGCGGAAGTCCGGAGGAAGGGTGTCCAGCGCCCGCTGGACGTCGTCATCGAAGTGCCGATCGGCATACACCTGATCGGGGGACGGCTCGCGGCTCGGCAAGCGAGCCGACG
>NZ_HF571038.1:3625641-3627776 GCF_001046875.1 Nostocoides jenkinsii Ben 74 | reverse complement strand
GCGGGGGTGTCGGCGACATAGTCGCCCTGGCCATTACAGCCGCCCTGGAAGGTGTGGTAGAGACCGAACCAGTGGCCCGCCTCGTGCGTCGCGGTGTCGCCGAGGTTGTAGGGCGCGGCCGTGCCGCCGGGCAGCGACTGGTCGAGCAGGACGACACCGTCCATGACGTCATAGCTGCTCTTGGGGAAGGTCGCCCAGCCGAGCAGCCCGCCGCCGAGACTGGCGGAGTAAAGGTTGAGGTCGTCCATCGAGCCCTTGCGCAGGGCGGTCTTCATCGCCTTCTCGGCGGTGGACCCATTGGTGATCCCGTTATACCAGGTGGCGTTGTTGGTGTAATCCGTGCCCGCCAGGGTAAAGCTGAACCCGGTGCCGGCGTAGGCGTTGTTGAGGACGGTGATCTGGTTGTTGATCATCGTCGAGCTGAGATTGCCCTTCGTGCCATCGGTGATGACGTGGAAGTAGACATTGACTGTGGCGGACACCGCGCGGGACGAGCCCGACGGGTCAATCCCCTTGGCGGCGGCGTCCTTGGCGAAGCTGGCCTCCAGTGCCTTGACCTGGGCTGCGCTGAGTTCGTTGGCGTCCCGGCGGTTGCCGCCGGCGGCGGCGCGGGCGCTATTGACCGCGTCGGTGTGGGAGACGCAGGGAGCGACGCCGGCATCCGGGCGGGCGGAGGCGGCGGGGGCGACCACAGCCATGGTGCCGAGGGTGAGCAGCCCGGCGGCTGCGATCGAGAGGCGACGGTGAACGTTCATACGGGTAGTGCTCCGTTCGAAGGGGTGACCATGATCCGTGGCCACCGGCCATGGTGGCGGCTTTCCCGACGCGGGCGCCATGGGAAGGGCGGGCCAATTTCCGGCGACACGCCGATGCGCGCGACAGGCCGAGGGGGACTTGACGCCGCTCCATACGGGTGGAGTACCGTCGCCTTAGAACAGATGTTCGACGCATATGTGTTCTAAAAATCCCCGCTAGCCGGGTCGCCCGGCCATGCCGTCGACCCCGCGTGCCCGCCGCGCGCCATACGAGAAGGAGCCCGCCCGTGGTCCGCCGTTATGAGGAACCCGTCGATGTCCAGGCCCGGGACGAGTCGCTCGCGGCATTCATCTGGCGCGGTCGGCTGTATGCCGTGCGGCACGTCGTCGACCGCTGGACCGAGCGTCGTTCCTGGTGGCATGACCCGGTGGGGGCTCCCCGGGTCGGCGAGCGGGTCGTATGGCGAGTAGAGGCCACCGCCGGCCGCCTCGCCGGCACCGGGATCTATGACATCGGCCGCGACACCGATGCCGAGGCGAGCCGACCGACGTGGACCTTGCTGCGGGTCCAGGACTGAAAGGGACATCGATGACAACGACATTCCCCCTTGAGGGGGCCCGGCTGGCCAGTGCCCTCGACTTGCTCGACGGAGCGGCCGAGAGCCTTATCGAGGCCAGCCACGCCCCGGCGGCCGGTCAGCGGTATGCCGAGGCCAACCTCGCCGCTCTCCGCGCGGCCGCCGCCGTGCTCGCCGTCCGGATCGTCCGGGGCCGCGACAGCCGGGTCACCGGCCCGCGCAATGTGTGGGAGCTGGTCCCCGAGCTCGCCCCCGAATTGGGGGAGTGGGCGGTCTTCTTCGCTTATGCCTCCCGCCGGCGGTGGGCGCTCGACGACGGCGCCGAGATGGTCACCGTGCGTGAGGCGGATGACCTGGTCCGCTCCGCGCAGGAGTTCCTGACCCTGGTCCGCGGCACCCTCGGCCTGCCCCGCCGCGCCGACCGCATCCGGCTGAGCCCGACGTCCTGACCTATGTCCGAGTTCGCCCACCTCCACCTCGCCTCGGGGTTCTCGATGCGCTACGGCGCGGCGACCCCGGAGGCGCTGGTGGAGCGGGCGGCGCAATATGGGCAGCCCGCGATCGCGCTGACCGACCGAGACGGTCTGTATGGCGCGATCCGCTTCGTCCAAGCCGCCTCCCGGGCCGGGCTCGACGCGGTGCTCGGGGTCGATCTCGCGATGGCCGGGAGCATCCTGGACGCGCCGCCCGATCCGCGCCGCCGCCCTGGCCGCACGCCCGCCCGCGGGGGGGCGATCGTCGATCCGCGCCTGCCGCGGGTCACCGTCTTGGCGCAGGGTTCGGGCGGCGCCGAGCCGACCGG
>NZ_HF571038.1:3623679-3625541 GCF_001046875.1 Nostocoides jenkinsii Ben 74 | reverse complement strand
GCTATTGCGTCCGCGGCGGGGGGCGGGAGCCGCTCGGCCAGCTGGCCAGCCGGAAGCCCGCAGCAGTCGCCTAGAGGTTGCCGCGCTTGTCCTGCTCGCGCTCAATAGACTCGAAAAGGGCCTTGAAGTTGCCCTTGCCGAAGCCCAGCGAACCGTGGCGCTCGATGATCTCGAAGAAGACCGTCGGCCGGTCGCCCAGCGGCTTGGTGAAGATCTGCAGCAGGTAGCCGTCCTCATCCCGGTCGACCAGGATCTTGCGGGTCTTCAGCTCCTCGATCGGCACGCGCACGTGGCCGATGCGGGCCCGCAGCTCCGGGTCGTCGTAGTAGGCGTCCGGGGTGTCGAGGAACTCCACGCCTTCGAGCCGCAGCGCGTCGACCGTCTGCAGGATGTCGTTGGTCGCCAGCGCGAGGTGCTGGGCGCCGGGCCCGGCGTAGAAGTCGAGATACTCATCGATCTGGCTGCGCTTCTTGGCGATCGCCGGCTCGTTCAGCGGGAACTTCACCCGGTGGTTGCCGTTCGCGACGACCTTCGACATCAGCGCGGAGTAGTCCGTCGCGATGTCGTCCCCCACGAACTCGGCCATGTTCACAAAGCCCATGACCTTGTTGTAGAACTCAACCCACTCATCCATCTTGCCGAGTTCGACATTGCCGACGACGTGGTCCAGTGCCTGGAAGAGCCGCTTGGGCGAGCCCTCCCGCTTGACGAACCCTGACGTGCGCGGGACATACCCGGGGACGTGGGGACCGGCATACCGAACCCCATTCACAACGCGCTGGACGAGCGTATGCCGCGTCTCGCCATACGTCGCGATCGCGGCCAGGCGCACGGTCCCGAACTCGTCGCTCACCTCGTAGGGCTCGGCGAGGATCGTGGCCCCCGCGCGCTTCGCCTGCGCGATGCAGACGTCCACGTCCGGGACCTCCAAGCCAATGTCGACCACGCCATCGCCGTGCTTGGCGTGATGCGCGATCAGCGGGCTGTCGGGCGCAACGGCGCCCTTGATGACGAACCGGATGGACCCGGAACGCAGGACGAACGCCTTGTGGTCCCGGTTGCCGGTCTCCGGCCCCGCGTAGGCGACGAGCTCCATACCCCACACCGACTGGTAATAGTGGGCCGTCATCGTCGCATTGCCGACGACGAACACGATCGAGTCCCAGCCGGTGACCGGGAACGGATCGGTGCTCGGGTCGTAGTCGACCAGACCCACCAACTCCTGGAGTTGGCGCAGGTCCAATCCTGCCTGGCTCTCTTGCTCGGTCAGGGTCGTGCCAGCGTGAACAGCATTGTTCGTCATAGCGTGAGGGTGCCCGGTGGCAGGCAGTCTGCGCAACACGTTGCCAAACGAGTGCGCATTTCGCCTAGTGAGTTGGCAATCCAGCCGACATGAGAGGACAATTTGAGGTATGCCGCCCACGCCCCCCTCCGGAGTCGACGCCCTCGACGCCCGGATCATCGCCGCCTTCACCGACGATCCCGATATCGGTGTCCTAGGCGCCTCCCGCTCGCTCGGGGTCGCCCGCGGCACCATCCAGGCCCGCCTGGATCGGATGCTGGAACGCGGGGTCATTGAGTCGTTCGCTCCCACCCTGGACACGGCGGCGCTCGGATTCCCCGTCATGGCGTTCTGCACCTTGGAGATCCGGCAGCGGACAGGGCACGAGAAGGTCGTGCAGCACCTGAGTTCCATCCCGGAGGTCTTGGAGATTCATCAAATCACCGGCCAAGGCGACCTGATGATCCGGATCGTCGCCCGTGACAATGTCGACCTGGGACACGTTATCGACGCCGTCGTCGACGATGTCCACGTGATCCGGGCCAACACCGCCATCTCGCTGCGCACCCACCTCCATCGC
>NZ_HF571038.1:3621579-3623579 GCF_001046875.1 Nostocoides jenkinsii Ben 74 | reverse complement strand
GGGGGGGGGGGGGGTGGGGCGACCGGCAACGGTCAGGCGCGGGGCTTCTCGCGCAGTTCGTAGGTCGCGATGAGGTCGCCGAGCTGCAGGTCGTTGAAGCTGCCGAGGTTGATACCGCACTCGTAGCCCTCGCGGACCTCGACGACATCGTCCTTGAACCGGCGCAGGCCGGCCACCTCGACGTTCTCGGCGACGACCACCCCATGACGGGTGATCCGCGCCCGAGCGCCTCGACGGATCTCGCCGCTGCGCACGATCGACCCGGCGATATTGCCGAACTTGCTCGACCGGAAGATCTCGCGGATCTCCGCCGTGCCCAGCTCGACTTCCTCGAACTCGGGCTTGAGCATGCCCTTCAGCGCCGCCTCGACCTCTTCGATGGCCTGGTAGATCACCGAGTAGTAGCGGATCTCGACACCCTCGCGCTCGGCGTAGTCGGCGTTCTGCCCCTCCGCGCGCACGTTGAAGCCGATGATGATCGCGTTGGAGGCCATCGCGAGGTTGATGTTGTTCATCGTGATGGCGCCGACCCCGCGGTCGATGATCCGCAGGTCGACATCGTCGCCCACGTCGATCTGCAGCAACGCGTCCTCGAGCGCCTCGACCGAACCCGACACGTCACCCTTGAGGATGAGGTTGAGGGTGTCGACCTTGCCTGCGGCCAGCGCCGCGTTGAGGTCTTCGAGCGAGATGCGCTTGCGGGCCTTGGCCAGCGCCGCCTGACGGTCGGCCGCCTCCCGGCGCTCGGCGATCTGCCGGGCGGTCCGGTCATCCGGCGCGACGACGAAGGTGTCGCCGGCGCGCGGGACCGAGGAGAGACCGAGGACCTGGACGGGTCGCGAGGGACCCGCCTCGGTCACGGGCTTGCCGTGCTCGTCGAGCAATGCCCGAACACGGCCGTATGCCGAGCCCGTCACGATCGCGTCACCCACGGTGAGCGTGCCCGACTGGACCAGAACGGTCGCCGTGGCGCCGCGACCCTTGTCGAGGTTGGCCTCGATGGCCACGCCGCGCGCGTCGCGGTCCGGATTGGCCCGCAGGTCGAGCGCCGCGTCGGCCGTCAACAGGACCGCCTCGAGCAGGTCCTCGATACCGAGACCCTGCTTCGCCGAGACGTCGACGAACATCGTCTCGCCGCCGTACTCCTCGGCGACGAGGTTGTATTCGGTCAGCTGCTGGCGAACCTTGGACGGGTTGGCGCCCTCGACGTCGATCTTGTTGACCGCCACCACGATCGGCACATCCGCGGCCTGGGCGTGGTTGAGCGCCTCGATCGTCTGCGGCATGACACCGTCGTCGGCCGCCACCACGAGGATCGCGATGTCGGTCACCTTGGCACCACGGGCACGCATGGCGGTGAACGCCTCGTGACCGGGGGTGTCGATGAAGGTGATGGCGCGGTCGACGCCCTCGTGCTCCTTGTGGATCTGGTAGGCACCGATGTGCTGAGTGATGCCACCGTGCTCGCCCGCAACGACATTCTCGTTGCGGATGGCGTCGAGGAGCTTGGTCTTGCCGTGGTCGACGTGACCCATGACGGTCACGACCGGCGGCCGGGCCTCAAGGTCGTCCTCATCCTCGGCCTCGATGCCGATTTCGAGGTTGATGTTGAAGGAGTCGAAGAGCTCGCGCTCCTCTTCCTCCGGCGACACCATGCGGATGTCGTAGCCGAGCTCGGCGCCGAGCAGCTTGAAGGTGTCCTCGTCCAGGCTTTGCGTGGCCGTGGCCATCTCGCCGAGGTGGAAGAGCACCGTGACCAGCGACGCCGGGTTGGCGTTGATGCGATCGGCGAAGTCCGTCAGCGACGCGCCTTGACGCACTCGCACGACGGTGGTGCCGTCGCCGCGCGGAACCGACACGCCGCCGATCGTCGGCGCCTGCATCTGCTCGAACTCTTGCCGCTTCGCGCGCTTGGACTTGCGCTGCTTGTTGCGGCCACCGCCCTTGCCGAAGGCACCCTGCGTGCCGCCACGGCCACCGGGGCCGCCGCCGGGACGGCC
>NZ_HF571038.1:3619478-3621479 GCF_001046875.1 Nostocoides jenkinsii Ben 74 | reverse complement strand
CCGCGCCGCTGACGGCATGGCCCGCGGCGTCGGTGCCGGCCGTCTCCGGGGCCGCCGAGGCCCTCGCGGCGTTGCACGAGAGCGGCCTCGTGGACGGGCCGGTGATCTTCGACGGGGACGGCGGGGCCGCAGCGGGCGCGCCCCGCGTCGAGACCGACACCTACCGGGCGCGCCACCGCTGGTTCGGAGCCGTGCGCGGGCAGGACGCGAGTCGCGGGCTCACCGCAAGCCAGGACGTGGGTGCTCCCGACTACCGACCGTGGGGAGATGAGTCGCTGCGGGCGGTCACGGCATACGACGGCATTGCGGGGGTGGCGGCGTCCTCGGCGCTGTCCGACGACCTCACCTGGACCGGCCTCCGGCCTGCGAATCGTCCGTATGCCGCGCTGGACGCCGACCCGAGCACCGCCTGGCTCACGCTCGGTGACGCACGGCCGCGCCTGACCATCACGCGGCCGACCGCGCAACCCCTCGACGCGGTCACCATCACGCCCGTGAGCAGCGAGCTCCAGCGCCGTGGGGCGGTGGCGGCCGCGCGGGTGCGAGTGACGTCGGGGGAGCGGGTGATCGAGTCGGACCTGGCACCGGGCGCACCGACGCGCATCCCGTTGCCGGGCTGGTCCGGCGCCACCCTCACCGTCGAGATTCTCGCCACGGTGACGGGAACTCCGGCGACGACGGTGACCGGACTCGCCGACGTCTCGGTTCCCGGCGTGACCCCGCGGGAGTATGTCGCCTTGCCGTCCCCTCGGACCGCCGGACCGCTTCACGGGGTGGTCCTGCGGCGTGATCCGGCGCTCTTCGACGAATGCGTTTTGGCCGATCCGGGCATCGCGTGCGGCGACAGCGGCTTCCGGGCGGCCGAGGAGACCTCGGTCCTCGACCGGCGGATCGTCCTCGACCGCGCGCAGACGGTGACGGCGTCCGGGCAGTTGCACGCCGATCCGCTCGCCCCGCGGTCGGGCCAGAACCCGACCTCCACCTCCACCTCGGGCGAGCCCGCGGTCACGGTGGCCACGAGCAGCACGCGCAGCCTCGGCCTGCCGGGGGCGCCGGAGGCGCTGCTCGACGATGACCCCGCCACCGCGTGGAGCCCGGCGGCCGGAGACGACAGCCCGCGGATCACGCTGACGCTGGCCAAGCCCGCGCGGCTGGGTGACGTCCGGTTGGCGGTGCGCGGCGACTGGCTGACCGAGAACCACCCCACCGTCGAAGTCACCCGGGACGGCGACCACCGGTTCATTCGGCCGCATCGCGGCGGCTTGCTGCGACTGCCCCCGATCACCACGGGGAATCTGGTGGTGCGACTGCTCAGCGATGCCGGCGCCAACGCGTCGGCATCCCTGGACATCGCCGCACTGACCGTCGTGGGCCTCGACCTCCCGGCTGCCTCGCCGTCCGTCGACGCCGCGTGTGGCGCCGGTCCCGACTTCGTCGTGGACGGTCGCCCCATCCCAACGCGCGTCCAGGGCGACCACCGAAGTCTGGTTGGCGTCGGGTCGTTGTCCTGGCAGGCCTGCGCTCCGGTGCAGTTGAGCGCGGGTGCGCATCGGATCGCACTCGGCCGCTGGGAGGGCGCGGGCCCAGTCAGCATCGTGGTGCGCTCCCAGGAGGAGGCCGGTGCCTCGCCGCAACCCGGCTCGTCACAACCCGGCTCCTCGGAAAACGCTTCATCGCAATTGGGCCAGGGCGTGACGATCGAGACGCGCGCCGAGCCCGGTGGTGGGTTGACCGCTCACCTGCCCGCCGGCCCGGAGCGGCTCCTGGTGATGACGCAGAACACCAACCCCGGCTGGGAGGCGCGGCTCAACGGCACCCTGCTGCCCGTGCGGACCGTTGACGGTTTCCGCCAGGGCTTCGTCGCGCCGGCGGGGGCGTCGGGGCAGTTGGAGATCCGGTTCGCCCCCGACGGGCCCTATCGCATGAGCCTGGTGATCGGGCTGCTGCTCGCCCTCCTTATCCCGGCGGCGCTGCTCATCCCCGCCGGCCCGGCCCGGCAGC
>NZ_HF571038.1:3612377-3619378 GCF_001046875.1 Nostocoides jenkinsii Ben 74 | reverse complement strand
CGCACTTGAGCACGCCTTGTAAGGCGTGCTCAAGTGCGTAAGGCGTGCTCAAGTTCCAAGGGTGGCGCGGGCAGTCAGGTGAGGCGAACCCGATCGATCAGCTCCCAGAACCGGTCCCGCAGCGCATAGCGCGTCGCATCATCGATGATCGACACGCCGCTGCGGCTGGAAAGGTCCAGCAGCAGCGTGCGGTCGAGATCCGTGGGGATGAACGGCTTCTCGCGACGCAACTCCACGACGGACGCCGGGGTCGCCGACGCGCACCACGAGGCGATGACCTGACGGACGACCTCGTCGACGAGTTCGAGCGGGACGGCATCGTCGGCCGGACCGAGCGGCTGGCCGGTCGTCGTCGAGTAGCTGAGCGTGCTCTGCGGCAGAGGCAACGGCAGCGGCTTGGGAGGCAGCACCGTCGAGGGCCGCTTGTTTGCGAGCAGCGACGGGCTGGGCACCGACGGCTTGCCGTCCGGCTCAGTCGCCTCCTCGGCGACCTCGGCATTGTGGGCCTGGGTCGGGGCGACATCGGCGGGCTGGGGACGGGCGGCGCCGGGCTTCGGTATGCCGTCCCCGCCGGGTCGCGCCGCCCCGTTGACTTCCGCCGCCGCAGACACGGGCTCCGCGCCCGCGTCCGCGGGAACGGCCTCGTCCTCGGTGGCGGCGCCCACCGACTCCGGGATCAATCCCGGCGCGATGGCGACCGAGCGTACGGTCGTCGTGATCGTCTCGGGGTCGATCAGAATGAGGCTGTCGGCTTCGCGCTGGAGGTGGCGGGCCACGGCATACGGCCGGCTGGTGAAGTCTGGGACCGCGAGCAGGACGACCTGAACGCCGTGCCCCTGGGCCTCCTCGACCGCCTCGGTGAGGTCGTCGTCGCCGGAGACCAGATAGATCACGTCGACGATGCGATTGCGACCGTGGGTGGCCAGGTCCAGGCCGATCCGCAGGTCGACGCCCTTCTGCTCACCGCTGTGGTTGATGCGACCCAACCGCAACTTCACGCGCGGCAGCAGGCCGATCTCGTCCTGCTGGTGATCGGGCATGCCGCCCGGGCGGGCTCCGGAGTCGTACCAATTGACCCGCAGCAGCGGCAGGCCGCTGTCTTCCTCGGCCTGGCGGATGAGGCCTTCGATCAGGGCACGGTGGTCGATCGTGACGCCGCGCCGAAAGGACGTCCCCGTCACTCGCGTCGCCGCCGAGGCCACGAGGTAGCCGACGTCGACATAAATGGCGCAATAGGACCGCATGGCCCAACCCTCCCATGTCTAGCTGAGGTGGCCGAATGACGGTCCGCCACCACCCGCCTCGGACAGTCAGCCCGCACCCTGGCCCCCGGCGCCCATCCCGAACACGGGGCCCCGGACCCCATCCCGATCCTGAGCACGCCTTACGAACTTGAACATGCCTTGCAAGGCGTGCTCAAGTTCGTAAGGCGTGCTCAAGTTCGGGGTGGGCCGTGGCGTTCGGGCTAGGGCGTGGCAGTGGGGATGGCAGCGCCCAGCGACGGGTCCGTGGACGGCGAGGCGCCGGCTTCCGTCGTGGGGGACGACGCGGGGTCGGTCGTGGAGGTGGCCGTCGGCTGCGTGGGCTGCGACGGATCGGTCGTCGACGGCGAGGCTGGTTCGGTCGTCGTCGAGGTGCCCGTGGAGGTGCCGGAGGTTGTGTCCGAGGACGGGTCCGTCGATGAGCCCGTCGAGGTCGGCGAGGTGGCGGGGTCACTGGACGTGCCACTGGACGTTGCCCCGCTCGGGGTGCTGCTCTCCGTCGGCACCTGCGGCAGCGGGGTCGTGACCGGCGCCTTGCCGCTCTTGCCGGTCGCGGCCTTGCCGACCTGGCCCACCGTCGTGCCGGTCTTGCCATCCAGTGACGAGCCGGTCGCCAGTTCGAGGCCGGTGACCAGCGCGATCACGAGCGCAAACAGAGCCGCGGCGCCGAGGGCGACCCGGCGCAGATCGAGGCGCTGCGTCGCCCGCACGAGCCGGCGGGCGGCGTACGACTCCGCATACGACGCCTGGGGGCGGTCCGCCAGTCGGCCGTAGGTGCGCACGAAGTCACGCGTCCGCCGAAGCGAGTGAGTGTAGAGCGCGGCACTGAAGGCCGAGAGGAGGGAGCCGACCGCGGCGCCGAGCAAGGTCCCGGCGACGCCGAGACGCGCACCCAGGGCGGCCGCACTCACGGCGGCGAGCGCGCCGCCGGTCATGCCCGTCAGCGACAGGTCGAGGAACGACTTCTTGGCCGCGGGATCCGTCTCGGGGTCGGGCGCGGAGCCAGTCTCGATCAATGGGTCAGTCTCGGGCGCTGACTCGGGCTCGGGCTCAGGCGCGCGCGCCGCCCGGTTGACCGCGGGGTCGCGCAGGGCCCACGGCGGAGGTGGGGGCGGCGGGACGGGACCGGTAGGTGTCGGCGGGATCGGCATACGGAAGGACGGCGAGGGCAGCGTCTGGGTGTCGGTTGCGTTCGGCATTCGTCTAGTCAGGATCGAGGCAGGATCGGGCGGTGCAGATTTGGAGCCGGGGCAGATTCGGAGCTGGGCGAGCATGGCTGGGTCGAGAACAGAAGTAGAGACGCCGCAAGTGACCGAATCGTTACCGATTCAACCGCTGTTGTGACGGACCTCACATGCGCGCGCCCGCCAACCGGTGCCAACCCACCCGCGGATGCGCCTGGCGACGCCCTGGCAGGGTTGCCCCATGACTTCCGCCACCGACCCCGTCCCGCGGGTGGGGCGGGCGCCGGTACCGCCCCCGCGGCCACCCGGAGCGCCGACAGATAGGACCCGTCTGGGGGGTGGCGATTCCGATGCGGCGCCCGGCCATCTGGCTGGAGGTGGCGATGGCCACGCTCGCGGCCGGGTGCGCGTGGGCAATGGAGTATGGCGTGCTGCGCCTTCTGCGCGGCGACGGCGACGGTAAGGCGGTGCTCGGCATCGTCATCCTCGCCGCCCTGGGCGCGCTCTTCACTGCGGCGACCGTCGGGGCGCATCGTCTGCGGCAGGGGCCGGCGCGCGAATTGACGGTGACGGCCGAGGGGATCACCACACCTACCGGGGGCTATGCGTGGGACGACATCGTCGCGATCCGCGCCTCGTCCTATCTGCCGCAGGGTGGCCTGCGCAAGCGCAACCTGATCGTCGTCGAGCTGCACACCGACGCACGCACTCCGCTGCAGCAGGACGCCAATCTAGGGCGGATCGGTCGGGCAATCGACCGCGCCACGCACCATTCCTTCCGGCTGGTGGCGGCGGAGGATCTGGACGTCGATCCGTGGAAGGTGATTCGGGCGTTGCAGGCGCTTGCCGCCGATCCCGCCCTGCGCGCCCGGTTGGCCGGACCTGATGGGCCGGCTCTCATCCAGAGCCAACCGGGGATGGGCTGACCGAGCGCCGGTGGGAGGTGGCGGGTCCGACCACAATGGGGCCATGACGGACACGGGTACCTGGGCGGGCGATCTTGTTGCCCAGGGACGTCAGACGTGGCGGGAAAAGCTGCGCGAGGGGCTGGATCGATTCGTCGCCTCCGACCCGGGACTCAGCCGACTGCGGCACGGACTCCGCGCCGTCATCGCCCTCGTCACCACGATCGTTCTTCAAGCCGGCGTCGCGGCCGCGACCGGCCAGAACGCTCAAGCAACCCGGCTGCACGTGATGATCGGCGCGGTCGTGGCGCTCAATCTCGCGACGACCCTCCGCGACACGCGGCCGCGCCCGATCGCCGTCACGGCGGCCCTCGCCGGGCTCGGCGCCATCCTTGGCGTGGTCAGTGCCGTGGTCACGGACCGCTTCCACACGGTGGCGTTGGCGACCTTCGTCGCAGTGACTTTCCTAGCCGTATGGGTGCGCCGCTTCGGCCCGCGCTGGTTCACCGTCGGCTTCGTGGCGTGGCAGGCGCACTTCTTCGGCCTCTTCCTGCACCCGCCGGCGGCCGCCCTGCCCGGGGTGATCGTGTCGACGATCGTCGCCACCACGTGGGCGGGGCTGCTGGTCGCCACCGTCTTGGCCGTGGATCCCGAAGCGACCCTGCGCCGCACGGTGACTGCCCTGCGGGCTCAGGCCCGGTCCACGGTGAGCAGTTGCCTCGACGTGCTGGCCGAGCCCACCGTCGCCCGGCGACGCGCTGATCTGCGTGCCGACCTGATCAAGACGGGCGAAGTAGCGCTGCTCTTCGACGGCCAACTCGCCGACCGCCGCGCGCTGCCGCAGGGCGTCTCGGCGTTCCGGCTACGCCGATGGATTGTCGACGTCGAGATCGCGGTCGACGAGATCGGCGGATCGGTGATGGATCTGGCGGACATCGAACTGGCGGACAGGGATCTCGGGAAAGCGGATCTCGCGGGGGCGGGCGCCGCGGGGGCGGGCGCGGTGGGGTCGGGCACGCGGCATACGAACGAGGCAGTGTCCCGGGCGCTCGTCGAGCTCGGGTGGTCACGTCTAGACGAGGCCCGCGCCGCCATCGCCACCCTGCGCGAGCCGGAGCATTGGGGCGTGCGCCCCGTGCGGCGCTTCGTGTACGGCGCCGAGCTGTTGCTGACGAGCATCGCGGAGTGGACGTCCGGGGAGGTGTTGGCGCAGGCGCGGGAGGAGGGCGAAGAGGTCTACGAACCCGTAGTGACGTTGGTCGGCGGGAATCTGCCCACCAGTCAAGGTCTCGCAGGAAAGGCTGTCGAGGGACTGCCGGTGGCGTGGTGGTCTTCCGGGCGCTTGCGGTTCACGACTCGGCAGGCGATCCAGGCCGCGACAGCGGCGGCGCTGGCTCTCGTGGTCGGGGAGATGGTGGCTCCGGACCGGGCCTATTGGGCGGCCGTGGCGGCGTTCGTGACGTTCACCGGCGCTTCCACCACGTCGGAGACGACACGCAAGGCGATCGACCGCATCTTCGGCACCCTCTTGGGACTCCTCGCCTCAGTTGCCATCGCCCAGGTCGTCGGCGATCACCGGCCCGTCGCGATCATGCTGATGGTGGTTGGGATCTTCTTGACCTTCTATGTTCAGGCGCTGTCGACGACGTGGATGATCTGCTTCCTGACGATCGTGCTCGGCCAGCTGTATGAGGTGCTGCGCACCTTCAGCGATCAACTGCTGGTACTCCGCCTGACCGAGACGGCGATCGGTGGGGCCGCGGGAATCCTGGTCACCTATGTGGTGCTCCCCGCCCCCGCGCGCGACACGATCATCGTGGCCCGGCGCGTGCTGCTGACTCAACTCGCCGACTTGCTGGACCACACCGCGCGAGTGCTGGATGGTGGCTCGGCTGGATCGGGGACGGGTGGATCAGAGGCAGCTGGATCGGGGACTGATGGATCGCGGACAGCCAGTCCGGCCGAGCGCGCCGCGCTGTATCGCGAGGTCGTCGCCATGGACGAGAGCGCCCGACAGCTTGCGCTGGGCCACGACTCGATGATCCGGCCCCGCCTGTTCGATGCCGACCACGCCGCGCGCCGCCACCGCGTGGCGGTGCTGCGCGTCGCCTCATCGGTCGGACGGTCGGTCGTGCAGGCGGCGCTGTCCCCGGACCCCGGTGACCCCAAAGCCGCCGCACCCGTATGCCGCCTCCTCGCCGCCGAGGCCCGCCGCCTCGCGGACGTCCCCGACCTGCGGGACCAGCGCCCGGCCCGGGCGGATCGTCCCGGCATCGCGGCATCGGTCAGCGCGCTGATCGACGCCGCGGGTGTCTGCTCAGACGGTGCCAACACCCCACCCGGGGAGGCGACGCCGCACGGCATACCGATCGTGCTCGCCCGCCGCCTCCAGCGCCTCGCCGACGCCCTGGGCCTCCTCACCCCCCGCCGGGCCTGACGGCTGCGAGGCGGGCCCCGGCCGGTGCTTGGAACTTCTGCTAGCAGCAGTTAGTCAACTGTGGACACCTTGCAAGCTGTCCACAGTTGACTAACTTGTGCTGAGTTGCCGTATGCCGCGTGCCCCCGGCCCCTAAACCGTCGCGATCTCGATCTTCCCCAGAGCCTTTCCGTCCACCACACCCGGGTCACTGTCGGGCGCGGTGCATGCGAACAGCGTCCGCCCGTCCGGCCCGCCGAGCGCGCACGCGAACGCGTTCTGGCTCGTCTCGACCATCCCGGTGACCTCTCCGCCCTCGGCATAGCGCACCACGGCCGCACCCAACGCGGCGGCCACCCAGATCCCACCCTCGGGATCGGCGGCGATGCCGTCGGGGGCGACCATCTGGGGCGCCGTCGACGCCCATACTCGGCGGTTGCTCAGACTCCCGTCCGCCGCCAAATCGAATGCCGTCAGCTGCAGTCGCAACGTCTCCGCGACCACGAGGGTCCGGCCGGAGTCGATGAGCGCCATACCGTTGGGGAAGCGCATGTCCTCGGCGGCGATAACGACCTCGCCGTCGGGCTCGATCCGCACGACCCGAGTGCGCGCGGCGCTCTCGTCACCGAGGATCGTCGGTATGTCGCGCACGTGCATGTCCGCATGGAGGTCGTAGCCGAAGTTGCCGACATACGCCCGGCCGGTCGCATCGGTGATGAGGTCGTTGACGTGGAAGTCGGCGAGGCCAGACAGGTCCGCGTGCACGACGAGGCCACCGTCGTTGTCGAGCCGCAGCACCTTGCGGTCGCGCATGCTCGAGACGAGCAGGCGGCCGTCCGCCAGCCAGCCGAGGCCTGACGGCTGTTGCGGCACGTCGACGATCTTGGTCTCGGTTCCGTCCAGGTCGACCGTATAAACCGCGCGCCGATAGAAGTCGCTGAACCACAACTTCCCGTCGCGCCAGCGCGGGCCCTCGCCGAACCCAAGCCCTTCCAGAAGCACCGTTGCTGCCGTCATGACCTCGCACCTTTCACCGCGAACCGCTCGGCCACCCCGAGCGTTGGAGTTCTCGTGAGGGTACCGACCCCGAGGCCGGCGAGCCTCAACCCGGATCCGGCCTGCGCCGTCCGGACGTCAGACCTGGTCGGGCAATCGGGAGCGAGTAGAGCCAGGTGGAGTTGACACCTGCGACTTAACGATATATCTTTCACATGTCGCTACAACGAAGCGATGA
>NZ_HF571038.1:3610229-3612277 GCF_001046875.1 Nostocoides jenkinsii Ben 74 | reverse complement strand
CCGCTCTTCCGGCCGGCCGCCGTCGGCAGCCCCCTCGCCGCGGCGGGCGCGCTGCGCGGGCTGCGCGCCAATCCTCCGGGCGGGGCGGCGCGCTGGGAGCGGACCAATCATGCCGGCCGCCCGGTGAGCCTCCTCGAGGGGCCGGCCCTTGTGCTCGGCGCGGGTGCCGGGGCGCTCGCCGGCTACGTGACCGGCGCATCCGGCCGACCGGTCGCGCTCCTCGTCAGCGCACTCGGCCCGGGCGCCGTCGGCGTGCTCGATGACCTGACCGGCGCGACCGGGATCAAAGGATTGCGCGGCCATCTCGGGGCCCTGCGCAGCGGACGGGTGACGACCGGGGCGGTCAAGATCATCGGCCTGGCGGCATGCGGCCTGATCGCGGCCGACTCGGTGCGGGACCGGACGGTCAGCGGCCCCCGGCGAGCCGCCGACGCCCTCCTCGGCGGTGCCGTCATCGCCGGTAGCGCGAACCTCGTCAATCTACTCGACCTGCGGCCCGGCCGGGCGCTCAAGGCGGTCGTCCTGGCGTCGGCCGTCCTCGGCGCCCGCGCCAACCGCTCCCTGCCTGCCGCGGTCGCCGGGGGCACCGCTCTCGGGCTGCTTCCTGACGACCTCGCCGGACGGACCATGCTCGGGGACGGCGGCGCCAACCCGGCCGGCGCGCTGGTCGGGACCGCCCTGGTCGCCCAGACCGGGCGCCGCGGGCGCGTCGCCACCCTCGCGGTCCTGGTCGCTGCGACATTGGCCTCGGAGAAGGTCAGCTTCACCCGTGTCATCGCCGACACCCCGATCCTGCGTGAGATCGACGCCTGGGGCCGCGAATGACGGACGCGGACCCGCAGGTCGCCGGCCACGCGCGCACGATCGCGATCCTCACCGCCGCGGCCCGGCTCGCCGGGTTCGCCCGGACGCTCGTCTTCGCCGCCACCGTCGGGGCCACAGCCCTCGGGTCGGTCTACCAGTCGACCAATACCGTCCCGAATGTCGTCTACGAGATCGCCGCGGGCGGCATCCTGGCCGCCGCGACCGTCCCCCTGCTGGCCGGCCGGGCGGCCGCCGGGGACCGCGAGTCCGCCTCGCGGATCGCCTCCGGCCTGGTCGGTTGGGTCCTGCTGGTCCTGGCTCCACTCAGCCTTCTCGTCGCGATCCTGGCCCGGCCCGTCGCGAGTGCCCTTCTCGACGAAGAGACATTGGGGGAGCGCGCCGTCGACCAGGGCGCCACGATGCTGCTCGTCTTCGCGCCCCAGGTCCTCCTCTACGGCCTCGGCATCGTCCTGAGCGGAGTCCTCCAGGCCCATCGCCGCTTCGCCGCCGCGGCGGCGGCTCCGCTGATCTCCAGCCTCGTCGTCATCGCCACCTATGCGGCCTATGGACTCCTGGCCACCGATCCGGCCGATCCGTGGGCGGGCATGCTCCATCTGCTCGCCTGGGGGACCACCGCTGGCGTCGCGGCCATGCTGTTGACGCTGCTGCCCTCCCTGCGCGGCCTGGGCGTCCGGATCCGCCCGACCCTGCGCTTCCCGCCCGGCGTGGCCGCTCGCGCCGGCCGGCTCGCCGGGGCCGGCCTGCTCGCCCTGCTGGCGCAGCAGGTCTGCGTCCTCGCGGTCGTCTGGCTCAGTAACCATCGCGGCGGAGCCGGGGTGCTCATCACCTATCAGTACGCGCAGGCCCTCTATCTCCTGCCGTATGCCGTGCTCGCCGTTCCGCTCGCCACTGCGGCTTTCCCGGTGATCGCCGCCGCCGGTGAACTCGGCGACGGCGCGACCGGGGACGGGGCCGCGGTGGTGTCCCGGACCCTGCGGGGGATCGCGGTGGTCGCCGTCGCCGGCGCCACCGCGCTGGTGACCGCCGCTCCTCAGCTCGGGCAGGTCTTCGCAGCGCTCGACCGCAGCTCCACCTCGGGTGCCGCGGCGAGCGCCACGGCCGTCGGCGACCTCCCGGTCGCCCTGACCGCCCTGACTCCCGGCCTGGTCGGGTTCGCCTTGTCGGCCCTGTTGGTCCGGGCGCTGTATGCCCGTGGCCCCGCCCGCCGCGCCGCCCTCGCCGTC
>NZ_HF571038.1:3586748-3610129 GCF_001046875.1 Nostocoides jenkinsii Ben 74 | reverse complement strand
GCGGGTGCCGGTGCCGGGGTCTTCGGCGGTGGCGGTGCGCTACTACCTCCGCCGGAACCTCCGCCCGCGTTCCCGCCGCTGCTGCTGGTTCCATCGAGCACCTTCTTCGGGTCACCGCCGCCTTGTGGCTTGGTCGGGACGGGGACCGGACGGTTGAGTGCGCTCTTGGCGTCCTGTTCGGAGCCGATCGCGTGGTACATGTCGAACCCGACGAACGCGATGAACTTGTAGGTCAGGTAGGGCGCGAACGCGGCCATCGCCATCAGCACGATTCCCGCGATGGGATCGCTGACCGAGGCGAGGTCGGCGTCGATCGGTGCGGAGACCTGGGTGATCGCGACGAGGAACATCACGACGAGCACGAGCTTGGAGCAGATCAGCGCGACGACGAACATCGCCCACTTCCCGATCCACCCCCGCGAGGCATCCCAGGATGCGCCGCTGAACGCGAGCGGTGCGAACACGACCGCCACCAGCAGGAGTGCTTTCCTGACGAGGAGGGAGAGCCACACGATCGCGGCGGCGGTGATCGCGAGGCCGGCCATGAAGATCGTGATGATCGCTCCGACACCGGGGGCGGCGATGTTGATGCCGACCAGGCCTGCAGCGAGGAGGGCGATCTTGTCGCCCATCGACTCAGTGGTCTCGCCCGCTGCCTGCACGATCCCGATGCACAGCTGATCGACGACTTCCAGCAGCAGCGCAGTGAGCGTGATGACCACGAACGATCCGAGGACAGACTTCGCCAGCCCGAGCGCGGCGCGGGTGAGGGCGGTGGGGTCGCGTCGGATCAGCCCGGTAATGAGTTGGAGGCAGAAGAAGATCAGCATCACGAAGACCGCAATGCCGAACAGCAGGTTGTAGACGGCGATGTAGCCGGGCTTGGTGACATCCACCAGCGTCGTGGTGTCGAAGACCGACCAGACCGCCTCGAACAGCCACCCCGCAGCGGCACCCATCGCCTGGGCGAGCCAGTCGAACGGGGCCGCCACCAGCGACGCGGCTCCTTCGCCGACGGCATCGCAGACCGAGGAGATCACGGGAACGTCGCACACGCCCATCACGAACACCAGCACTCTTGACGACGACGGGCCGGGTCAGACGGACTGGCCGACGTTCCAGAAGAAGTTGATGAGCGTCACGCTCGCGCCACAGATCACCGCCGCGCCGCAGGAGACGAGGACGCCGATCTTCCCGCGCGAGGCGAGGTGCGGGTTGGAGGAGTTCGCGCCGAAGCCCCACACGATCGCGGACACGATCAGCGCGAGCACGGACAGGATCAGGCCGATAGTCATCACAGCGCCGACGATGGTGCGCAGCTGGTTGATCCCCGGCAGGCCGTTGGTGTTGGGGTCGATGTTGATGTCCATCGGCACCAGCAGCGGCGGCGCGGACATGACGGTGGCGAGCAGATCGAACACGGTAGGTCTCCTTGGCGACGGGCGGCCCGCCCACGAACTCGCAGACGGGGTACACGCCACAGGTGCACTTCCCTCAACAGCACCGGTGGTCGCGCGCGGTGTCGGTCGGAATCGGGACGTGCCCAAGCGCTCGCGGGGCCGCTGATCCGAAGCGTCAGCTATGCCAAAAGGCGGCACGGTGGTCGTCGTGACCCTTGTCTACCCTCGCCGGAGCCGAGACCTCTCGATCGCTAGACTTGGGGCATCCGGCTGGTCCACGGACCCGCCAAATCCCGAGCCGAAGGAGCCCCCGTGGTCAGTGGAAGCATCGAACCTTCCATCTTCGGCGGGCCAGAGGGCTCGGTTGTAAAGGTCGAGTTGAGCGACGACTCGTTGGGCCTCGGCAAGGCGGTAGAAGGTGTTGCTCGTGAAGCCCGCAAGGGCCCCGAGGGCCTGCTTGATCGCGCGGACCGGTTCTATCAACTCAAGGAGACGGTGCTTCCAGTCCACACCGCGAAGCGGGATGCTAAGGCGCTCGAAATAAGGGTCGCCGCGGTCCGTTCCGCTGCTGAGGCACTCCAAGACGTCTCCCCGAACTCGCTCGCTGCCGTACAGATGCTCATTGCCGACTACGGGCGCCGCTTTCAGAACATCGACTCCACGATCAACCTCGCAATGCCGATGATCGCCCCTGCCGCGTCCCCCGAAGACATTGAGGACGATTGGCTGGGTTTCGCGTTCGAATACATCGGCGGGGTCTCGGACGACATGGTGCAGGAACTCTGGGCAAAGTTGCTTGCTCAGGAAGCAAATCATCCTGGACGGGTGTCCAAACGCGCAGTCACCAAGCTCGCCCTCATGGACCGCCGAGGCACCTACCTGCTCCGGAAGGTACTAAGGAGCGCGGTCACGCTGTACCGCCAGACTCCCGATCCGAAGGAGTCCAGCCACGGACAGCCGCTCTACAAGATTGGCCGCTTCGTCTTCCCGCTCATGCTTGAGATGGTCGAGTGGTCTGGGCCGAAGCCGTCGGACGACCTTGTTCGCGGGCTGGACCACGGCCATGACACTCCAAGCTCCATGTCCAGGTCACGAATGGACTGGCTGATCGAGGAAGGATTCTTGCGCCCGGTCACGCAAGACCAGTTCCGCGACGGCTATCTCGACCCTGAGCATTGGGCTATGGAAAGGTTCGATGGTGAGCGACCGCTGGGGATTCGCGTGGGTCTGGGGCCTATCTATGGGTGTGACGCGCGAGATGTCATCGAGTTCGTGCGACGGTACTCAAGCGGCGGAGCCACGACGCAGATTGTTCAGCTAACGGGGCTTGCGGAGGCCTTGCTGGACCCGCGAATATCCTCCACGGAGCCGCTCGTCGAAGCGCCTTCTGGCGACGACACGGGGACACAGCATCGCGATGCGATTGAGGAGCTCCTCATCAGCGAGCTGCAGCTGACGCCTGTGCCGCACCATAAGAGCGGAATCGCCGAGAACCCTGGGTTTCTCGGGAGGAAGTCGGGAACCAGGAACGATCTGGCCTTCTACTATCACGAGTTCTAGATAGCTCACGCCAGTCTGGCGTCCGACGAGGTCTCCCTACAGTTGCGCGCCGAGGGTGAGCAGCCAGTTCATCCAGGCGACACCGCCTCCGGCGAGGATGGCGGCACCGACGGCGACGAGCACACCGATTCGGCCTTTGCTGGCGGTGGCGTAATTTCCGTGGGCGGTCGCGATGGCCCAGACGATTGCAGAGACGATCAGCATGAGGACGGCGACGATGAGGACGAACGTCAGGAGCGCGCCGACGACGGCGCGGAGGTCGCCGATGCCGCCGAGTCCGTCGAAGTCGGGGAAGACACCCATCGCCGGTCACCCTGCCTTGACGGTGACGTGGAGGTGGTCGTAGTGGCCTCCGGTGATGGAGGCGGGGTCGTGCATACCGCCTCCGTTGTAGGGTCGCCAGCCGTCGGCGTCGCGTGCGACGGACCAGATTTGGCCTTGCCAGATCAGGTACTCGACGCCGAGCACGTCGGCGTTGTCCTTCATCCAGTTGGTGACCTTCCAGCCGGCGTCGAGCTGGGCCGGGGTGGGGCGCTGGCCGATGCGGTTGCCGAAGGTGATGTCGCACGCTCTGCCGAGGGGATGCTCGGACTTGGTGCCGGGGCGCGGTGAGTAGCAGCCCCAGCCGGTGTCGGGGAACGCGGCGAGGGTCTGCTGGTAGATGTACAGCATGCGGGCGGTGATCTTGCCCGAGCTGGTGGGATCGTCGACGAGCCGGTCGGGGTCTCCATCGACGCCGGTCGGCGTGCCCGCAGTGGTGGTGTTGCAGGCGGTGGGTGATCCGCTGGTCGCTGTCGGCAGGTTCGCGGCCCCGCGCTCGTTGAGCCAGGCGGCGGCGTCGATGGCCTCACCGTTCGTGCCACCGGGCCGGACCTCGAAGTGCAGATGCGCACCGGTGCTCATGCCCGAGGAGCCGACATCGCCGATGTGCTGCCCCGCGCTCACCCGGTCGCCGGGACGGACGTGGATGCCGCTCTGCCACATATGGGCGTATGCCGTGGCGACGGTCTTGCCGTCGATGGTGTGCTCGATGACGATGAGACCGCCGTACCCGCCTGAGAACTCCGCGACGGTGACTGTGCCGTCCGCGGTGGCGAGGATCGGGGTGCCGTCGGGCGCGGCGAAATCGGTGCCGGTGTGCATCTTCCGTTCGCCCGTGATCGGGTGCACCCGCATCCCGAACGGCGAGGTCAGCACCCAGGTGCCCTCGGGTAGCGGGAACACCACCCGCAATGACGAGACCGCCGGCCCACCCATGCCGAGAACCGGAGTGCTGCCGCCGCTGGTGAGGGCGGCGAGGATGCTGTCGGCGACGGGCGCGTAGTTGCGGTATCGGTCGGGGTAGGCAGAGACCTCGACGGCTTGGGCGGCTTCGCCAGGGTCCATCTGTTGCCAGCCGGGGATGTCGAGCAGCCCGCGCGGCGAGGGGTAGTTCGGGCCGGTCGGCCCGCCGAAGAACGCCTGCGCCTGATAGTTCGGGTCCATCAACTCGGCGACGGTGCCCCACCCGGATTGGGGGCGCATCTGGAACAGGCCGAGGGAGTCGTGGTCGCCGCCGTTGCCGTCGTTCGGGTAGTTCGCCGAGTCGGGGTAGGTGCCGGTGTTGGTGAGCATCCGCAGCGTGGACTCGGTGAGCGCGGCCATCAGCGCGATCTTGATTCCCGGCCTGCCCACGTCGGTGATGCCGTTGCCGACCGTGATGATCGTGGCCGCGTGCGTGAGCTGCTGACGATTCAGCGTGAAGGTCTCGCCGTTCGCGGTGGTCACGGTGAGCGAGTCTGGGATCGGGCCGAGGTTCACGGTTCCTGCGGGGGTGGCGCAGTAGGCGGCAGCGGGGTTCATCAGCACACCGACCCCGAGGAGCGCTGCGGCGGGTGCGAAGAACAACAGCGCCAAGGCTGCGATGGTGGCCTTGCGGAACACGACGACAACCCCTTCACCGCAGCGGGTTGTCGAGCTGCGAGAGCCGCAGCAGATGGCAGGTCGGGTAGGTGGGTGCGCAGACGACGAACACGGTGAACGCGACCGGATGCTCGCTGGTGACCGGTTGGCCGTTCCAGACCCCGGCACGGTAGCGGGTGCCCTCGATCGTGACGGCCGTCGTTCCTGCCGCGAGCTGCCCCGGCTGGGCCTGCTCGACGGCGTCGGCCCAGGCGTCGGGGACGTCCGCGGTGTCGATGGTGAGGTGCTGGCGGGTGGCGTATTGCCGCAGCTCGATCCAGGCGTCTCGGGTGGGGAGGTAGACGGCCACGTCGGAGGCCAGCCCGGCTTGTTCGTCGCCGCTGGGGTCACCGACCGCGAGGATCGCCGAGGTGTAGTCCAGCGGCCACAGCCCCGAGGCCGTGTCCCACGCGAACAGCGAGGACGCGACGCCCTGAGCGAAGGTCTCGGGATTGGCCGAACGCGGAACCGCTGGAACCCGTGGTGGCTGGGGCGTGCTCGGTGCCACGGTCGGCGGTGCCGTCGTGGCCGGGCCGGACTCCGGGTCGGGATCGGTGCTGGTGCTGCTTCGGGGCCCGGTGAGGAGTCCGTACACGCCGACGCCGACCAAGAGCAGCAGGGCGATGCCGGCGGTGATGAGGGCGACGAGTCGGCGGCGGTTCCGGGGATCAGTAGGTGCAGGGCTCATGCCGAGCAGGTGCGCACCCGGCACCTCTGCCCGTTGTCACAGTGCGCGGAGTCGTGGCCGCTCCGCCGCGCCGTCCCGGGCGGCTCGGAGCGCGTCCGCGAACCGCACGGTCCCGTCGGCGGTCGCGAGGAAATTCTCGAACTGCTCGTCGGTCAGCTCGCCTGCGAGGGTGTCGGCGTCGTAGTGGGTCCACCAGTCGGTCAGCTCGCCCCAGGTCTGGATGAATGCGCGCAGCGGGTAGCGGACGGGTTGCCCGTCGCCGGTGACGAGCGGCAACGGTCGCGGTGGGGTGCGCTTGCCCTTCTTGATCGACTTCGCCTGGGCCACGGCCGCCTCGGCACGGGCATGCAGCTCGGCCTCGCGCCGCTCCCGCGCGGTGGTGTCGGCCTCACGGATCGCCTGGTAGATCGGATGCACCGAGTCACCGGCCTCGATCCTCTCCAGCCCAGCGGCGGCCTCGGCGCGCAGGGTCTCTGGCAGAGCAGGGTTGCCAGCGATGCCTTCGAGGTAACCGATCTTCTCCAACGTCGTGTGCGAGGCACCGCCGGGAATCATTGCCGCCGCTTGCTCGCGGGTCTTCCCGAGCGGCCCGTTCGACGGTGGTGCAAAGTTTGCACCACCGTCACTTCCGGGCTGATTCTCGCTGCTGAACTGCGTGGCGGACTTGCGGCGGGCGGCGTCTTCGGCCATGACCTGCTTGAGTTCCCGGTAGAGTCCGGCGGCTTCGAGTTGGGTGTAGGGCTTGTGGAGCATGTTGTCGTCCTGCTCGGCGAGGAGCTGCCCGAGCCGGTCGGACAGGCCGCTGCGAACCCACACGTTGACGGTGCGCCAGCCGAGCTTCTTGATCGCTGCCAGCCGTCGTGCCCCGCATACCAGCACGCCGTCGATGGTGATCGTGAGCGGTTGCAGCAGGCCGTCGAGGTCGATGGATGCCGCGAGGGCGTCGATGTCGCCGAGGTCGGCGCGGTGCCGGGTGCCGACGAGGATCGAATCGACGGTGCGGTCGAGCTGGATGCTGCCGATCAGCGGCTCGGTCACGACGACTCACCGCCTCCACCGTTCGGAGCGGCCAGAGCGAGCGCGAGGATCAGATCGTCGTCGCGGAGCAGCAGGTCGAGCGTCTCGCCCAACAGCAGCCGGAGCAGGACGCCGCGGCCACTGCTGGTGGCCACGTAGGCCGGGTGCGGGTTCCCGAGCAGCGCCTTCAGCAGCGCGGCCCAGGAGCGGCGCGGCAGGTCGAGCAGTGCCCGCGCGTGCCGATCGCGGCGCAGCGCCTCGTAGGCGGACTGGCGGGTGCCGGCCTTCATCAACGCCCCGCAGACGTGCTCGACCGCGGCCCGTGCGGTGTCGGTCGGCCAGTCGAGCAGGCACAGCATCGCGATGGCGTCCTCGGCCGCCGATCCGGCGGACATGCACGCCTGCGCCGACCCGAGACTGTCGCGCGGCTCAGGTTCGAGGTCGCTGGGACGCACGTCGGTGGTGTGGAACGCGGGATGATAGTCGGCCAGTGCAGTGTCACGTTCGGAGAACCGTTCGGGATCGTGGAACGCCGAAACGTGCGCGCGACGAGCCTGGTGCACCGAGCAGAGCAGGCCTTGGGCACGTTCCTCGTAGACGCAGGTGATCCGCACGGCGTGGGTGATGATCGCCCACGGATCGTTGGCCTCGCGGGTCGAGCGGTACTGCATCGCGTCGAACGCCGCGGTGACTGCTTCCCAGGTGTCGAGCTTGTGCTTCCTCGCGAGCGCGCGGTACTTGACGGCGGCGAACTCCATCAGGTCGCGGGCTACCGGGTCGTGAACCCAGGCGTCCTCGCCGCTCTCGGCGAGGCGATTGAGCAGGGCGCGCAGGCCCTCGCCGGTGGTGAAGTCCTCAGCCCCGAAGGCCGTCGGCTCGGTCCTGGTGTTCCTGCTGGTGCTGGTTGGTGCGGTCATGGTGTCGGCACCTCCTGGCAGGCAGGTGCGCACGCGCTCCCACGAGTGCGTCCTGCATGCCGGTGCCGTCGCAGCCATGACCTGTCACCACCGTCAACTCATCGAGACCCCGGAGCGGGACAGCTGCGACGCAGGTGCGGTGCTGCGCCCGAACGCGGAGATCGGTGGCAACCGCCGGGCGCGATCTCCAAGACGACGAACACCGGCACCGATGGGGGTGCGGGTGTGGCGTGCCAGCTCGGCCTGGAAGTCGAGGCCACGCCCGGCGGCGTGCGCCGAATGCCGGGCGATCAGGTCGGTGGGGCGCACCCACTCCACGCCGCGCCCGCGAACGAGCGCGTGCTGCTTGTCGTCGCGGGCGACCTGCGCGGCCCGCACCGCTTCCGGCGTACTCGCTACTTCGACGGGCTCGGGTCGCTCCCGCGGCTCCTCGGGCACCAGCCTCGCCGGATCGGGCCTGGCCGCGTCGTTGCGTTGCGGGTTGTCGGTGGTGTTCATGGGGTCGTCTCCTCCCGCTCGTCTGCGGTGTCGGTGGTGTCAGTGAGGTGCGCGACGGCGAACCATCTGCCCACGGTCGAGGGATGCACCCCGAGTTCGCGGGCGATCCGCTTGTTCGACCAGCCCGCCTCGCGCAGCTCCCACCCCAGCGCCCGCCGATCCACCACACCGTCCTCGCGACGGGTAGGTTCCGCCTCGCCGGACGGCAGCGCGGGCATCGACTCCGCCGTGCTCGTCGAGAATGAGTCGGCGGCGGCAACTGCGGTGCCTGAGCCGGCGGTGCGAGTGAGGATCACGGTCAGGTGCGTGATCGCCAGCAGCACGACGGGCGGCACCGCGGCGACCGAGGCCGCGAGCATCCGTGGCACGTCGGCGTCTGCGGCGACGACAGCGTGAATGGCGTTCGCCGTCACCGAGACGAGCGCGCCGCCGACCAGCAGCGCCCACGGATACCAGGCCGAGCGCTGCCCGGCAAGCGCGACGACGGCGACCGTGGCGACGACGATGATGCCGTCCACGATCAGCGGCCACGCCCACGCCTGCCCCGCCCCGGTCCCGGAGCGAGCGGCCAGATCGGCCAACGACGTGAACGACAGCCAGAACGCCCCGGCAGCGATGAACACCGTCCCCGCGACCGCCGTCATCGCGGCCCACCGCCGCCCCTCCGATTCACGCCTCACAGCCCCGCCCTCCCGAAGGCTGCGGACGGTGGGCTCGCCGAACGACCGAACCAGCGACCCACGTTCCGGCTCCGGCCGTCTGACGCGGTCTCGGATGCGGGCTGAATGGCTCGGTAGGCAGAGCGCACGGTCGTGGCGATCTCGCGATCACCCAGACCCGCCGACTGTGCCGCAGCACCCAGCGCATCGAGCGCATCGGCGGCCGAGACGCCGTTCTCGGCGAGGCGACAGGCAGCCCAGAACAGGCCACGGTTCCGCTCGCCCTCACCCCGCCCGGCGACCCACGCCGCCAACCGCTTAGATTCCATATCCATCGAGCCGCTGCTGGGACGTGGTGGGGCGACGGGGCGCGGGTCGAGAAAGTCCCGCAGACGTGCCGCATCCACCGCGCCGACCGAGTGCGCGGCGATGTCCGCGACCTCGTAGAGCTTCACATTGCCGTCGATGATTCGCCGGGAAGGAGGAGCGATGATGTAGCCGCCGTCGCCCCGGAAATCGACACCCGCAGCGGCTGCCTGCCACGAACGCTGCTCGCTGCCTGGTGTCGCCGGGAAGTACACGTGCGCGCCACCGGTGGGTGTGCGCACCAGCAGACCCGCTCCATCGACGAGCCCCGCTTCGGTGGCGCGCTGGTACGCCGCGCGGCCATCGTGGGGGCCGTGGACATCGACATCCACGACGACAACGCCCGATGCCGCTCCCGTCGGGATGCCGATGTTCGCATTCGGTGTGCGCGACCACCACGCGGCAACCTGTTCCGGGTCGCTGCTCGCGTCGAGGAACCCACGGCGGGTCAGCGGACGCTTCCCCTCCACGAGGCACGGGAACACGGGCACCCCCGCCGCCGCGAGACTCTGCGCAGCCAAGGCCAGGTTTGGTGAGCGATCCACGCGAATGAGCGCCGCAAGGACATCGAATGGATCGGGCATCACAGCCCCCGCCCCGCCAGCGCCGACGCAGCACGCGGACGATCGGTCTCTACCGCAGGCGCAGCCGTGCGGGAAGTGCGCGGACTGGGGGTGTCACGGTCGAGGCCGGGCGGGGTGCCGTCGCCGACCTGGAGTGTGTCGAGCTGGTCGAGGATCGCCAGCGCGGTCTTCCGCACCCTCTCGCCGGTGGCCTGCACCACCTGGACGGGCTCGTGGCCGTCCACTCGGGCGGCCCAGGTCGAGACGTACGGGATCGTGTACCCGGCGGTGTCCATGCCGTGCGCGGCACCGATCATCAGCGCGACGGACTCGGCTTCGACCTCGCGGATGCCGCGATGCTGCCGCGCCTCCTCGTCGTCGGGATCGTGCATCAGCACATGCGCCAACTCGTGCGCGAGGGTCTTGACCTGCGCGGCAGGGTCCATGTTCTCCCGCACCGCGACCGTGCGCGCCTCGTAGTCGGTCATGCCGTTCGCGCCGGAGATCATCCCCTCGTGCGGCACCCGCCGCACCTCAAACCCCGCGACGCGAATCTGCCCGGCCAGCCCCTCCCACAACCCTGACGGTGCTTCGCCTTCCAGCAGCGTCGGAGCGGGCGGCACCGGCAGCGGTTCGCCGTCGGTCTGCGAGGCATCCCACACGTAGGCCGGGCGCGCTCCGACCATCCGCGAGCGCACCACCTCGTTGACCTTGTGCTTCTCTCGCGGCCCCAAGCGACGCCAGGAGTTCGGATCGGCAGGATTGGACGACGCGAACCGGCCCGTCACCGGCGCGAAGATCATGTACCCGGTCTGCCCTTTCATCACCTGCCGCCCGAGCCCCTGCCACTGCCGGTACCCGGCGACCAGGGTGGGGAAGGGCTCGGGCACGCGGCCCGCCTCGAACGCGGCCTCGTGCTGCACCCAGATCAGCATCGTGTTGTTGAATGACCGCGACCGGAACCGTGCGGCGAAGGCGAGCGCCTGCCGCCAGTCGTCACCCGAGACCAGCGACTCGACCGCGCCGGTCAGTTTCTCGTGCAGCTCGTCGAGCTTCGCCTCTCGCGCCGCGCGGGCGTCCTCGTTCGATGCCATGCTCCGGCCTCCTCTTCGGCGGGCCGCGCCAAGGTTGCGCGCGGCGGTACACCTGGCAGGTAGGCGCGAACACCCGCGTCCAGTCCGTGAGCTGGACATCGTTCACCTCCTTGAGGCAGCCCGAGCCGAGACCGGGACACGGCATTGAGCATGCTCAAAATGTCCCGGAGTCCTGTTCTAACACCGACCGTTGAGCATGCGCAAGCCTTGATTTGTGCATGCTCAACGAGTACGGTTGAGCATGCACAACCACCCTCCGGGTGGACTACATCGATGCCTTGCCCGTCGCGAAGGGAAGGGGGTCAGCCACCATGACCGAAGACGAGAGCCAGGCTGCGGCCGAAGACCTCGCCAAGCGTCTACGGCTCCTGATGGATGTCGCCGTTGCCGAGTCCGGCACTGAGCCGACCTACTCGCAGATCGCCGACTACCTCCACGAACGAGGCACCAACCTGTCACGGTCGCGCTGGACGTACATGGTCAACGGCCACCGCTACGTCCAAGACCCCGCTGTGTTCGAGGGGCTCGCTGCGTTCTTCGACGTGGACACCGCGTTCCTGCTCGGCGAGGACGGTGCCGCTACCCCCGAGAAGGTCTCAGCGCAGCTCGATCTGGTTCGGTCCATGCGGGCAGCGAAGGTGAAGTCCTACGCAGCGCGCACCCTCGGCGACATCTCGCCGAAAGCCCTCCACGCCATCACCAAGTTCCTGGACGAGGAAATGACACACATGCCCGAGCACTGACCGGTACCGCACGACACGGAGCCGCCACCGGTCCTGCTCCCCACAGACAAGGGGCGAACCGTGAATATCGAACAGACCGTATCGGCGGCCGTCGCGGGCCTTCAGCTCGGCAACACCTTCACCTTCGACAACCTCCGCCACACCGTCCAAGACCGCCGGCACCGGCGGCTCCGCATCGTCGAACTCGCAGACCTCGACGCCCACGACGGCCTCTGCGCGGCATTGCTCTCCACCGCCGCCGAAGACTTCGTGCTCCACGCCCGCAGCGACTCCGCACTGCACCGTCAGCAGTTCGTGCTCCACGAGCTTGCCCACATGATCCTCGGGCACTGCGACGGCGACGACTGCACCGTCGACGAGGCACTACTGCCCAACATCCCGCCGCACACCCGCGCACGCCTGCTCACTCGGCAAGACCTCGACAGCGAAACCGAGATCGCCGCCGAGTCCCTCGCCGACCGGCTCGCCGCAGGCATCCGAGGGGCGGTGTTCGCCGAATCGGCCTACTCGGAGGTCTTCGGATGATCCAGACGCTCGTCGCGACGCTCATGTGGGCGCTCGTGGCGAGCCTGCTCATTTTCCGCCGGAAGCGCACCGACAGAAGCATCACCTACGCCGCGATCACCATTGCCATCGCGATGACGCTGAACGTCGATGACATCTACACGGTCGTCGATCCGCTCCTCGGCGGCACGAACATCGCGACGCTGATCGCGGACGCCCTGCTGATGACCGGGCTGTTCTTCCTCGGGCGCGGCGTCATGAAGTCCGGCGAGTACCGGCCCCGGCTTGTCCGTGCCGCCGTGAGCGCACCCGTCCTGCTCATCGCGCTACTCGCAATCACCGCATCGTTCCTGTTCATCGACCGCGGCACCAACACCACACGATTCATGAGCGACCTCGGCGCACAGCCAGCAACAGCGGTCTACTCAATCATCAACTTCAGCTACGGAGCACTCGTCATCGCAACGATGCTCGTCCTCGCCGCACGGCAGTATCGACACAGCACAGGCATCCAGCGCCTCCCCACCGCGCTGCTCAGCCTCGGATCAACCTTCGGCGTCGCCCTCTGCCTCGCCGTGATCGTCATGGACATCGCCCACGCAATCGGCCACCTCGACCTCATGCACACCATTCAGCCCGCCTACAGTCCACTGTCCGCACTCACCTTCCTGTTCCTCTGCGCTGGGTTCGCCGTCCAACCCGCCGTCCGTCGCGCCCAGCACCACGCCCGGCAGAGGCAGACGATCACGTTCACTGCGCAGCTGGAGCCGCTTTGGCTCCGAGCGACGCGCGCGCGGCCCGGGCTGAGCCAGGCCGACCCCCTCGCGGCTAACAGCGAAGACCCCGAAGGTCACCTGCACCGAGTGATCGTCGAAATCCGCGACGCGATGATCGACCCCCGCCTCACCTTCGACATCAGCGCCGAGGACCGCGACCTACTCGAATGCGCCGAGAGCCACCTCGTCGGAAGTGAGACCGCCGTCGCAACGGGCTTGCCCGTTCGCAACGTTGAGGAGCGGGAGTCATGATCGGCCGCGTCGCGCTTTGTGCTGGGGTCGCGGCGGCAGCGGCTGCCAGGGTCGGGTGGGCCATCGCGAGACGGCTCACCGCACCTGTTGGCCCACGAACGTTCGACCTCGCCGTCCGAGAAATTGAGCACGCCGACGACGGCAACCTGATCGTGCTCGACCGCACCGAGCAGACCAGCGCGCACGGCATCTACAACCTCTGGTTCGAGCATGGCGGCTGGACGCAGCTCTCCACTGAGATCGTCGATCGCGGACCCGCCCACGTCGGGCGAAGGATCACAGGGACGGCACCCGGCTTCGCCCCGAAGACCGGGAATTGTGCCTCGTGGAGCGGCATCTACTACGTCAACTCGGCCGATGCCGGGCTCGAAGCCCGCGACATCACCATCACCACTCCCGCCGGACAATGCCCGGCCTGGCGCATCAACGGCGACCCGTCGACCTGGGCGATCCACATCCACGGCCTCGGCAGCACCCGCGCAGGCACCCTCCGAGGCGTCCGCGCCGCAACCGAGCTCGGCTACACCTCCCTCGTCGTCAGCTACCGCAATACCACGGAAGGGCCACGTGTCGGCACTGGCCGATCAACCCTCGGCCACACCGAGACCGCGGACGTTGACGAGGCCATCGGATACGCCGTCCGACGAGGCGCCCAGCAGATCGTTCTCTTCGGCTGGTCAATGGGGGCCACCATCGCTCTCCAACTCGCCGACCACCCCCGACACCACGGACTGGTCGCCGCGCTCGTCCTCGACTCACCAGTCCTCAACTGGACAGAAGTCATCAAGACCAATTGCGTCCGAAGCGGACTGCCCGCCGCAGCCGGACACCTCGCGATCCCGTGGCTCACCCTCGCCCCGCTGGCTCGCGCAGTCGGCTTGCCGGGCCGCATCCCGCTCCGATACTCCAACTGGACCGCACGAACCGCAGACCTCGCGACGCCGACCCTGATCCTCCACGGCACCCGAGACGACTCCGTGCCGATCCGGCTCTCACAAGCACTCCGAGACGCCCGCCCGGGCTTCGTTGAACTGGAGACCTTCGACGCCGACCACACGCTCTGCTGGAACACCGACCCCGACCGGTGGCACGAGACCGTCATCTCGTGGCTCAAAGCTATTGATGCCGGCGGTGCCGCCGACTAGGGCAAACTCGACACGGGCTCCAGCACCTTCGTCGCGATCAACGCCTCAAGGTGACTGTGGAGTTCCTCGGGGAGATTGCCCCCTTTGACGAGGACGCCGAGTTCCATGTTGCGCTCCATAGCAGCCGAAGTGAGGTTCGCGCTGGTGATGAAGGCGATCTGGCCGTCCGCAACAGCGCACTTTGCGTGAACTACACCTGGATACTGGCCGGCACCCTTGTCGTGCGCTGACCACGCGAAGAGCCGGGCAGACGGGACCGCGCTCCGCATGGCCGCTGCTGAGTCATGGTCGACCTTGCCGCCGTGCGCGGACGACGACTCCAGCAGGACGTCGATCTGAACGCCCCGCGCCGCTGCATCAGCGAGCGCTCCACCGATCGATCTCACCTGGTATGCGACGAAACTGACGATGAAGAGACGTCGCTGCGCAGCATTGATGACCTCCATCAGCACCTGTTCGGTGTGCCGGATGGGCACCTGCCCCGAAGCCGGTCCCGTCCAAGTCAGCTCTACTGAGCCGCGGCGCTCCTGCTCAATGGCGGTGGCCGATGCACCGCGCAGGGCGGTGGCAACATCCCTGGGCGTCATCAAACCCGTGTCCTGCCATGCCCGGCCGAACTTGGCGATCAGGTGCTTGTCCGCGTTAGGGCCGAAGGACGGGCGAACAAGCGCGAACTGTTCGACCGATCCGAGCCCCTCAATCTTCGACGCGACCACACGAACGCGATCAGGATGGAGCTCAAGGCCCAACTCCGCAATGACGGCGAGCAACTCGTCCATATCAGGCACCATGCTCGCGGAACAGAGACGCCTCGCTGTCCTTGAGAGTTGCGATCACAAGTGCTCGGTCCAGATAGCGGTTGCCGCGCTCACAAGAGGTCTCGGAGACGAACGTGCACGAGTGGCACGCGGCGACATGCAGCGAACGATCCTTACTCGGATCATGCTCGGCACACAGCGGGTCGGACGAGCAGATCGAAGCACGTTCGAGCGCTTGGTCGAGCAGCCGGCCGAGGAACTCTGGTCTGCCGAGGTCGATCAAGCCGCCGAGAGTGCCGTCCGAGTCAGCGGCAGCGGTGTAGAGGAGGATGCCTGCCATTGGTGCCTGGGGGTCGGAGCTCGCGTAGACCCGTTCTCTGATGCTGGCTGCGTTGTATCCGCACTCAAGCGCCAGCTCCCGAATGAGGAGGTGCGCGATCGTGTGGAGCATCGTGTATCGACTCGGAGGGAACCCAGTGTCCGGCTTCAGGTGGCGCGCGTTGCGCCAGCCCTGATGACCGGCGAACAATGTCTTGTCGCGCTCGGCGACGTGCGCGTCGTTCTCCCATGACTGGACGACCGACTCGTTGAACTCGATGAAGATGCCTTCGCCGTGAACCTCATTGGCTGGAACCCATTCGGTCGTGCCTCGGGTGAGGTCAGCCATCGGGGGGCGTTCGTCCGGATCGCTGGTCTCCTCGGGTGCTTCGACTCTGGTGTATCCGACAAGGGCGTTCACCTCACGGAGTCGTTCGAGTAGAAGCACGCGCTTGACCTCGCGCTCGTACCCGGACGGAGGTGCCACGCCTGTGCTCATGAAGTGTGGCCAGTCGCTCGGCGGGTTCTGCGAAGTCAGCACCTCCCACTCGGGCCCCTTAATGTCGCCTTCTGAGACGACCTCGATCGCCTTTCCTGAGCTCCGGTGCTGGATTGCTTGCCAGATGCTCGGGATGTCCCACTTGTCGATGCCTGGCAAAGCGCTGGTTCGGACAAGGGTCTTCACGATGCCTTTGAGCTCAGCCTCGTCCTCGACATCGGCGAAGTGCTCCCATCCGTCGAGAACCAACTGGCTGAGCTGGTTCTTCTCCAGCGGGATCGCCAGAACAGAGAGGGTGACGGGGAACCAGCTGTTGGTGGCGCCCAGCAGGATCGTGCGCGGCTCTTGCGTGCAATCTTCGTACGAGTCGAGATGCGGATGGCGTCCTCGGCATCCGGGCAGGTTGTCTGCAGCGTCCTTACCGAAGGCGTGAACGAGCGAGCGAGCGTTGCCACAGGTGTCGCACTTCACCCACAGGTTCTCGGTCTGGAGGGATGCCCCGCGTTCAAAGAACCGGAACGTGCCCTTGCAGTCCGTGCCGCCGTGAATGAACCAGTTCCATGGGAAGTCGTCGAGGTGACCGTTGCGACAGGCGAGGAGGAAGCGGGCCGGTACAGCGTCGGCGTGCTTGCCCTTGTCACAGTTCGTGTGTAGGAAGTGTGTTCGTTCGGGACGGTAGGGGAAGCTCTTGATATCGAAGAGTCCCGAGTCGTACTCAGCGAGGAGTCCGCACTTGATGCAGCGCAGCCATCGTGGGAACGGGCTGACTGGCACTCCGACGCGACCCTCTGCAGAGAAGGGATCGGGGCGGTCCTCCTTGAGGAACGGCGGGATGCGCAGCCGCTGCACTTGAGGGCCAAGGACGCGCTTGACCTCGGCCAGAAGCCGAGCTTCTTCGACGGGAGGGCAACGGGTCGGGTCCCACTTGTTCAGCCCCATCGTCACGACCGACAGGTTCGGTAGATCGACAATCGAGCCCGGCCCGTACGCCCAGAGCAGCTGGCTCGGACGCACCTGACCGACGACGTAGTTGTTCGTGCTCATTGGTCATTCCCGTCGGTCGCCTGCGGACGTGGCTTCCAGGGCGGGGAATCAGCAGTCCGTCTGGCAGCATCCATGACTAGTTGCACGCCGGGCTCGACCTCGCGCATCGACATAGGCACGGTGAACTCATCCCAAGCTTGGGCACCGGGCTTCTTCAACAACGCGACCACGTCCCCTTGGCCTCGCTCGGTCTCGTATCCGAGTCGCCGTCCTCCCATCGCCGACTCTTTCGCCCAACGATCGGTGCGATCTCGCGCCATACCGACGACAAGGTCTCGCGCAGCCTTGTCTTTCGCCTTCCAGGCCCGTTCCGAGACGGCCTTGATTGCCTGGGTCGCTTCTGGACCGGCAGTCTTCTCCATGGCCTGGGCGCCTAGATTCGGGTTCAGGCCGTCGTTGCTCAGGCGCATCAGGCTGACCATCGTTCCAGTGAGGGCTCGATCGAGCGCCCGTGGCGCGAACGGTGTCACTGACTGCGCTTCGACGTGCTTGTAGAACGTCGAGTGGTAGTGCTCGAAGGTCTCGTAGTGCGAAAGGTCGCGTGGCCTGCTCCACGTCAGCACGGTCACCACAAGGCCCGGGAAAGCACGACCGACGCGGCTCGTGGCTTGGATGTACTCAGCGGTGTTCTTGGGCTGTCCGTTGACCACCATGAGCCCAAGGCGGTTCACGTCGACACCGACCGAGAGCATGTTCGTCGCCAGAACAATGTCGTACGCTCTCGCCTCACCCGTCTCCCACTTCTCCTTGAAGGGAAGTTCCAGGCGGTCAAGCTTCTGAGGAATCTCCTTGTTCGTGACACGCGAAGTAAGTTCATCTACCTGGTTCACCGAGCGCTGGGTCAAGCCAGGGCGACTTACGTCACTCATCTCCACTCGATACGCACGAGTCTGCACGTCGTCCTCGGCGAGTCGCCTCATGCCACCAAGTTCGCGCAGCGAGTTGAAGTAGCCAACGAGCGTCATGTAGGGGTCCGCAGCGGCCCCGAAGTCCTGGAAGAGGGTTTTCGCCGCAGTGAGCAGTGCCACGTAAACCCGGATGAGCACCGCAGGGCGAGAGCTACCGGGCGAGCAGATGCCGAGATAGAGCCTTCCTGGCCTGTCCTCGGTCGAGCGTTGGACAGAGAAGAAGTTGTCCTCGACATCTAGCCCGTGCGGCGGGAAGATCGCCACCTGACGTAGGAACACGTTGTTCACCTGTTCCTCGGCCTTGCGGACGGTCGCGGTAGAAGCGATGACCTTCGGTCTGACCCTCTTGTCACCCAACGTCCAGGTGGAGAGCTCGTCGACGGCCGTCTCATAGACGCCGACCATCGTCCCGAGTGGCCCGCTGATGAGGTGGAACTCGTCTTGGATGATGAGGTCGGGCGGCCGCAGCGGGGAGATCACCTTCACTCGCGTGGCAGGCTTGCCTCGTTCAGCCTTGTGATTGCCCTGGCACGGGCTACCGGGCCACAGCAGGCCATGACGGGGGCACTCCAGAGTGGCTGCGCCGAACAGTGTCCGAGTCTCGCCGCGCCATGCCATCATGGCGAACTTGTCAACGGTCGCGATGAGCATCGTGGGAGGACGGCGATAGATTTCCTCGTCCACGACAACCACTGGCAGACCCAGCTCCGGGTACTGGGCCTTGGAGAACTCGCACCGTCCATACTTGTCGCTGCAATAGATGAACGTTCGGGCTGCGCCGGGGTACTTCTCGACGGTGATGTCACGACCAGGGTTGATTGCGGAGCCACACCAGGGGCAACTCGTCAGCTGAGCAGGCGTTGATCCAGTGTCGCGCCTGTTGTCTCGCTCCTTCTCGATGGCGTCGTGGCTGTCCTCTGTGCGGTTCGGAGTGACGCTCCCGCCCACCCAAAGCCCGAGAGTGAACGGCTCAGTTCCCCAGACGTCCGGGGCTTGCTTCCGGAGTAACTCCATAGCGCAGATCAGCGTCGAGGCACGTTGGAACTGCTGCAAGGTGAGCAAGCGAAGCGTGTACCGCATGATGACGGCGAGGCCTCGGCCGGCGTCTACGCCGCCTAGCGTGCCTTGGAGCCGACGTATCGACATCGCGAAAGCTGCCACGCCGAGGTACGCCTCCGTCTTCCCGCCACCGGTCGGGAACCAAAGCAGGTCGGCATAGGCAGCCAACGGCTCGGTCCGGTCTGTATGCGACGGGTCGGCCAGAGCCGGGACGGACAGAAGCAGAAAGGCAAGCTGGAATGGATGCCAGGTGCGGTTTGCAGGGGTGTTCAGTTCGTCCACCGTCACGACTTCGCCCTGTCGGCGCTTGCGCGCGTAGATGCTCCGCACACGCTGCTGGGCCATCGCACGGTTGGCAAACCGGAACGCAGACATCGCGTCCTCGTTGCTGCGGAGCGTTGAGATGCCTACTTTGAGCCGCGCGAGAACCAGATCACAACGTCCCAGCGCCTCGGTCGCTTGGGCGTCGTAGCCCTCGACCGTAACCCCGATCACGGCGCGGTTCGCCTTGATCCAGTCCTCGTAGTCGCCCGTGAGAACAGTCAGGGCCGCGAGCAACTCCTCGTCGGTAAGCTCCGCTGGATCGGCCAGCTTCTCCATGTCAAGCAGCCCTTGTGTACGCAGGGCGCGGAGCGCAGCGCGGTCGGTCGGGTCAGCCCCCGGTGCCTCTGTTATCTGGATTTCCTCGTCGGGGACGACGGCGGTTCGTATCTCAGTAGCCAACTCGGGATTCGCGGGATCGACGGCCGCGTGCACCGAGATGCCGTGCCCGGTCGCAAACTCAACGCGCCTGCGATAGATCATCTCCAAGGACAGACGTTCCTCATCGTGCTGTTCCACCTGGAGCAGCGGGCGGCGACGGAAGATCGAGCTCCCTGCGGCATCACGGACGACGATTTCCGGCTGAAACACCCACGCTTGATCGCGGTTTTGCCGAGGCTCAGTCTGCCCGTTGACCAAGAACAGAGTGACCAGACGATCGCCTTGCCCAAGCGGCTGACTCACGCTCCCTTGGAGCCGAACCTCCGGCACCGCATCATCCACCGTCGTCGGCGTCAACGAGCCTTCGGAGAGAGCCACCGTGATCGTTCCGCCCGCAGGGAGACGCTTCCAGCAACGCGTGCCCGTGTTCTCGGTCTTGGCTCGAACGTAACGTCCCCACGAGACAGCGACCTCGACGGCCGCTTGGTCGTCCGCGACGCAGAACGTGAGGCCCATCGACGACGGCACGAGTGATTGGCTCTCAGAAGGATTGATTTCCGGCTCGTCCTCCTCCTCGGCAGGACTCGTTGCCGGTACAGCATCGCGGCCTATGTGGGCCTCGTTGCCATACACCCGCAGATCATCGGGAGTGTCGCCGTCAGGTACGTCCTCTTCCGCAAGCTCCGTCGTCGTCGGCGCATCGCGCGACGGGTCAAGCGGAGCCAACTTGCCAACGAGGTACCGATCTCGGACGCTCATACCCACAATCTCCTCGTGCGGGCCATTGGCTGGGCCAAGCAGGTCGTCTACAACAGCGAAGCGGAGGAGGTCGCGGACGTACGCCTGCTCAGCCTTTGACGTGCCCGCCAGTCTCGGCAGAGCGTCGAAGCTCTCACCAGTCCACGTAGTCACAACGTCGTCGAAGACCTCCCACTCGATGCGGGTTAGATTCGCGTCCGGCGCAGCGGTGACGCCCAGTTCGGCAACGGGAACAGCCTCAGGGCTTCGGAAAACTCCGTCAAGAAAGATTGCAACCTTGCCCACGGACTGTCTGATGCGGTACACGCGGCCAATGGCAACGACGGCCTGGTTTGCGACGAGCAAGAGCCCGTCGCCTTGCTGAGCATGAAGGTCTGACTCGGAGCCGATGGACAGCACATACCCTTCTAGCCGCCCCGACTCAACTTCGATCATCCACGCGTTACGCATTGAACCCCCCTCATGCTCCACTCGTCTCTCCAAGCATCGCGGCAAGGCCCGACACGATCGCCGCATGTTGCGCGGTACTGAGCCCGAGTGCATGTGACACTGCTTCATCAAGCGTGGCGATGGCAGTAGCGTCTTGGTCTCCGGCCGAGCGGACCAAAGCAGGCGCCTGGCCCCCTATCGACTCTGCGAGAACAGCCCAGTCTGGCACCGGCAGGTCACGTAAGTGACGGACCTTTACCTGCGGAAACGCGCCCTGATTCGCTTCGCGGACCTTGGTCATGTGCCATGCGCCGACCGCGGTCGAGTTCAACCAAGCAAGTACCAATGGCGTCGAGACGCCTGAGATGCCACGACAGGCGAGCACCGAATTCCTAAAATGCGTTGGCGAATCGTGGGCAGCAGCGATGGGTCGCTTGGCGGTTTGCCTCAGGAGAATGGGAAATCCCTGATACACGGACAAGTCTCGAATCGTAAAGTACTCACCATCGGCCGCCTGGTAGTCAATGTGAAGCCACTTCTGAGGCGCTTCAAGGCGATAGGCGAAGACGCTCCGGCCCTCTCGCACATGGGCAAACTCCCCGACCGATCCAGCCTGTGTCAGGACAATCTTCTTCGAACAATTTCCCGTATGCACGCCTGGATCGGCGAACGCATCCGCTGGCGGGCGCCCCCTATCGTTCAGTTGCTGAATAGCCCGATGAAAGTCTGATTCGTTCGGTCCTGTTGTCGGCAACCCGCTCGCTCCCAGGATGAACGGAGCACCGTCCGGTTTCCCTGACGGCGGCGGGTTTCCGACTGCGATCAGAGCACAGGATGGTTGAACGACCCCAGCAAACGCCTCTTCGCCGAAGTAGAGCAGGGGCTCCCGGACATACTTTGCCGCTCGAATGAAGCTTCTGACTGGTGCATACCCATCGAGGTCTGCGACAGGTGCAGGAAGAAGAACACCGATCGACCCGTCAGTGCTGGCGAGGCGGGCGAACTGCTCGACAAACAGCGAGTGCAGTGTCTTCCAACCAGAGAAAACAGCGAACTCCTCGGCCCAGTACTTGTCGAGTGCGGGTTCAAGAGGAACAGCCTGGCGGCCGGAGAAACTCGCCCACGGAGGGTTCCCAATGACGGCGTCAAAGCCAGAATGCGCTCCGTTTAGCACTTCGGGAAACTCGAGTGACCAGTGAAACGGCCTTACTCGCTTCTCACCTGAACCGCCCAGGGTAAGCGCTTGAGTGGTCTCTCTTTCAAGTCTCCCGCGCGCGGCTGAGTCGCCATGCGTCACGATCTCCGCTTCGATCTCAAGCGCGCTCAGACCGCGTCGAAGCGTACGCGAGTTGCCGGAGGCCTCCAACTGCTGCCCAACAAGACGGTCGGCTATCAGCCGAGCATTGGCGAGGCAATCGTGCGCCTTGGCGTTGATCGCAGCCATCTCGGAGACGTCACTTACGTCGCGGATGTTCGTTGCCATGAGCTGCATTCGAAGCGCAATAGCGCGTTCTACAGTTTCTTCCAGCGCCTGACCAAAGATTGTTTCCTGGGTTGACCGCGTGACGGCACCTACTTGCAGCTGTGCGATCGACTGGGTGGATCGCACCCCAACAAGACTGTCTCCAGACTTGAGGCAATGGTCCAGGAAGGTGAACGGCGGTGTCAAGGCGTCGTAGCAACGTGGGGTTGGCCGAGGAGGAGTCGTTCGAAGGATTCGCGGGGGGTGAGGTAGCCCAGGACGGCTCGGGGGCGTTCGTTGAGTTCTTCGGCGATGGAGTTCAGGTAGGGCTGATGGGCGGGGATGTTCTCGCCCTTGGGGATGTACTCACGGATCAGGCCGTTGGTGTTCTCGTTGCTGGGACGCTGCCAGGGGCTGTGTGGATCGGCGAAGTACACCGGCAGGTCGGTGGCGACGGTCAGCGCGGCGTGGCGGGCCATCTCGCTGCCTTGATCCCAAGTCAGCGAGGCGCGCATCATTTCGGGTAGGGCGTTGACGTGCTCGATCAGGACCTCGGCCAGGTCGTCGCTGGACTTGCCGTGATGCAGGGCCACGATCACGGTGTACCGGGACATCCGCTCGACCATGGTGGCTGCAGCGCTGGCGCCGTTCTTGCCGATGATCAGGTCGCCTTCCCAGTGCCCGGGTACCCTCCGCTCGGCGCTGCCGGGGTGTTCGTTCTCCCGGGCGGTGATGGGACGCATCCCCACGATCGGGGCCCCGCGCCTGCTCGATGAGCGGGGCTTTCGCTGGGTGCGCTTGGAGCGCAGGAAGACCCCGTGGCGGACCAGCTCGGCGCGGGGCATGGCGTAAATGAACTGGTAGATCGCCTCGTGCGAAGCCAGCAGGCCACCGGCCGGTAGGGAACCCTTCATGACCTCCACGGTGGCGTCCTCGGCCTCCAACTTCAACCGGCCGGCGATCTGACGGGGCGTGCGAGACTGCCGCAGATCGGCCAACACCCGCTGACCCAGCAGCGGATCGGCGGCCACCTTGCGCGGCTGCGGACGGGCGCGGCGCCGTTGGGCCCGCACGTCGGCGCTGACCACCCGATACCCACACGTCTTGGTGGAGTTCCGGGCAATCTCCCGGGTGATCACTGACCGATCCCGGCCCAGGTCACGCGCGATCCGCGCCGGGCTCCAGCCCGCCTTCAACCCAGCCGAAATCTCCGCCCGGTCCTTGATCGTCAACTGCCGTCTCGTGCCTGCCACCGGTCCAGCCTCCCAGCCTTCAGCCCCGATCCAGTGGAGGCTGTTGCTTGGACGCTATGACCCTGCC
>NZ_HF571038.1:3580880-3586648 GCF_001046875.1 Nostocoides jenkinsii Ben 74 | reverse complement strand
GGGCTCATCACAATCGGGGGTGTAGGGCTGGCCTGAAGCCGCCGGTCTCGAGCAGGCTGCGGGCGATGTAGTTGGTGAGGTTGCGGAACCCGAGGGCGGAGCCTCGGAGGTGTTCGAGGCGGCCGTTGAGGGCTTCTGTTGGGCCGTTGCTGGTGCCGGGCCGGTCGAAGTACGCCAAGACATCGGCGGCGCGCTGGTTGAGGGTTCGGCCCAGCCGCCGCAGCTCGGTCAGTACGGCCGGGACGCCCTCGCGGAGAGCCTCGATCACTGCGGTCATGGCTGCTCGGCCTGAGGTGCGGTCGGGGTCGCGGTAGGCGGCGATCATCCGTTGCAGGATCCCCCAGGTGGCCTCGACCTCGACGTGGTCCTCGTCGGCGAACAGTGCGGTGAGGCGTTCGCGTTGCCGGTCGGTGAGCAGGTCGGCGCCGGTGTGCAGGGTCCGCCTGGCCCGGTACAGCGGGTCGCCCGTGAGCCCGCGGTGGCCGTGGAGCTCGAGCTGGACCCGGCGCCGGCAGCGGTCCAGAGCATCCCCAGCGAGGTGAGGTCGGCCCGGGGCGCGGTGACAGTGTTGCCGTCTGTTCCGTTTCCCCGGGCCGCCTCCCGAACCGGGCGTGCGGCTTGCACCGCACCCGGCTCTCCACGAGCCCGTGCCGAGGTCGAACCGTTAGGCGATGTGGGCGAGGGCGGCCCAGCGGGAGGGGATGACGCCGCGGTATCGGTAGCGGGTGACCGTCACCGATGCCGGGTCAAACAATGCCGTCTCCCCGTCGCGGGGCCACCAGCCGGTGGGCCCATATCGTCGCCGGAGGGCCTCCCACCCCGTCTTGCGATGTTTGTTCCGCAGCCATCGGATGACCCGGTTCCACGTGTAGTGGCGCAGGTGTCCGAAAGTGGCCTTGGCCACCGCGTGACGGAAGTAGGCCGTCCAGCCCCGCAGCACCGGATTGAGCTGGCGCAGCAGGTCGCCTAATGCGTGGTTCGTGCCTTGTTTCGTGATCGCCTTGACCTTGCGGCGGATCGAGGCCACCGACTTCTTGGCCGCGAAGGTGTAGACGTATCGCTTTCCGGTGCCCGGCTTCCGGTGCCGCTGGATGCGGAACCCGAGGAAGTCGAACCCGTCGTCGATGTGGACCACGGTGGTTTTCTCCGGCGACAGCCGCAGCCCCATCGGGGCCAGGACGTCGCCGACCTGATCGCGTAACGCCTCGGCGTGCTCCCGTGTGCCCGACACCAGGACCACGAAGTCGTCGGCGTAACGCACCAGGCGGTACACCGGCAGGCCGTGGCGGCGCCGGCGGGAGCGGTCGACCCGGGTCGGGCTGATGGCAGCCCAGACCTGAGCGAAGTGCTCGTCGAGCACTTCCAGGGCGATGTTGGCCAGCAGTGGGGAGAGGATCCCGCCCTGCGGGGTGCCGGTGTTCGACTCGCGGTGGACCTGGTCCTCGCTGAGGATCCCAGCCTTGAGGAACGCTTTGATCAAGGCCAGGACTCGCTTGTCCCCGATCCGTCGACGCACCCGGCCCATCAGGGCCGTGTGGTCTATCTCGTCGAAACATGCCGTGATGTCGCCTTCGAAGACCCACTCGTAGGAGCGGGACGCGAACATCTGCACCTCGGCGACCGCATCCCACGCCCGCCGCCGGGGCCGAAACCCGTAGGAGGAGGGGTGGAAGTCGGCCTCGAAGATGGGCTCCAGCACCAGCATGAGACACGCTTGGACCACCCGGTCGGTCACGGTCGGGATCCCCAGCCGCCGGTACTTGCCCGGAGACTTGGGGATCAACCGCTGCCGAACCGGCGCCGGGGCGAATGTACCCGACTTGACCTGCTCACGCAGGTCGGTCAGGAACGCCGTCACCGCTGCTGGCCCCTCGGCCGTGATCGCTCGGGCGGTGACCCGATCAACCCCGGCCGTGCGTGCCCCACGATTACCCGCAACCCGCTCCCAGGCCATCACCAGGAAAGCGGGGTCCACCACGAGATTGAACAAGTCGTCGAACCGGGCCGTGGTGTCCCCGGTCGACCATCGGTGCAACTTGGCCTGTATCCCCAGTACCCGGGCTCGCGCCTGTGACAGGCTCGGCCACGGCGCGTCGGTATTCACCGGCGACCTCCTGGCATTGCAGCACCCTCGTTGCGGACTCGCTGCCGCCCTTTGCCATGTGGACGGCTTTCCCATCCTCGGACTACTACGGCGGCTCCGCCCCCTACCGCGCCCGTCAGGCGACGGTGGCCCTGCCCGCCGGGCTGCTGGATGCAGCCCGGGTAGGGCGGGCACGGCAGGGTTCCCATGTTCACTGTGTCGCGGTCGGCGGGGGCGGTGCCCAGCTCTGCTCCGGCAGCATCGCCGCGAGTACGCCGCAGGCTTTCCTCGCGGCCTCCCGGACCGGCATCAATGACCGTCCCGGAAGTCGCCTCCCCGTTCGTCCGTTCGGCGCGCACTGCAGCCCGGCCCACATCCGCCAGGTTGGAGCCGGATCCACGATTACGGAGGTTCAACCACTGGTTCACTCTCGTTACACCTTCCCGCCTCGTTCGCCGGGCCCAGACCATCTGGCAGTACTGGCCCGCCCCGGCTTTGTCAGGGCTGCTTCCCACCCTCACCAGCACCTCCTGGCTCAGGCTGCCCTCAACTTCAACCCGGCCGCTGCGACGACCAGGCGATGGAGGTCTCTCACCTCCACCCGCACACACAGCGCCTCATGGCGCACGCGGACGACGTGGAACGGGTCCATCACGGTCACCGCCTCGGGGAGCGCTTCGCTGGTGGCGGTCTTGAACCCGGTGAACCCGTCCATCGCAACGACCTCGATGGCGTCGCGCCACGCCTGTGGCCGGTCGGCGAGCCAGGACTTGAACGCGGCCTTGGACCGTCCTTCGACCATGTCCAACAGGCGGGCGGGGCCGGTGCCGTCGCGGATCGGGGTGAGGTCGATGACGACGGTGACGTACTTGCCGCCCTTGCGGGTGTGCCGCCAGTTGGGTCGGCCCGGGGCGCGGTGCCCGGATTGCTCGGGGTCCGTTTCCCCGGGCCGCCCGCCGAACCCGGCGTGCGATTCTCACCGCACCGGGCTCTCCACGAGTGGTTGTTGTTCAGCCAGTGGTGGCTGTCGGTGTCCATGGGGTCGGGATCTGGTAGCCGCGGTAGCGGTACCGGATGACGGGGACGCTGGCTGCGCCCTTGAACCTGATCCCATCGACGGCGAGCCGCCAGGTCCCGGGCAGGCAGAACCTGCGCCGGAGTTCTGGCCAGCCGATGCGGTGCTTCTTCCGTAGCCATGCCGTGATCCGCTCCCACGTGTAGGAGTCGATCGCGGAGAACGTGGCCTTGGACACGCCGTGTCGGAAGTAGTTGGCCCACCCTCGTAGCACCCGACCCAGGTAGTCCAGAAGGTACCCGGGGTCGTGGTGCAAGGTCGCCCTGTAGGTCATGGTCTTCACCCGGCTCTTGATCGAGGCGATCGCCTTCTTCGAGGGCTTGGTGTACACGAACCACTTGTTGCTGCCCCGTTTCCGCATCCGTTGGATGTGAAAGCCGAGGAAGTCGAAGCCGTGGTCGATGTGGACCACGCGGGTCTTCTCCGGTGACAGTCGCAACCCCATCGGGGCCAGCACGTGCGCCACCTCGTTGAGCAACTGCTCGGCGTGTTCGCGCTGCCCGGTGACCAGGATGACGAAGTCATCCGCGTACCGGACCAGACGGTAGTTCGCCTTGCCTTGTCGCTTCCGGCGCTGTCGGCAGACCTCGGTCGCCATCTGCTGGTCCCACTTCGACATGAAGTGCTCATCCAGCACCGACAACGCGATGTTCGCCAACAGCGGAGACAGGATCCCGCCCTGCGGGGTGCCGGTGTGCGTCGCCTCGCGGGTGCCGGTGGTGGTCATCACCCCGGCCTTGAGGAACGCCTTGACCAGCCCCAGCACTCGCTTGTCGCCAATCCTTGCCCGGACCCGGTCCATCAACGCGACGTGATCGATCATGTCGAAACACGCCTCGATGTCGGCCTCCACCACCCAGTGGTAAGACTTGGTGGTGAAGTGGTGGATCTCGGCAATGGCGTCCTGCGCGCGCCGGTTCGGCCGGAAACCGTACGAGCACGGCGCAAAGTCCGCCTCGAAGATCGGTTCCAACACCAGTTTCAGAGCAGCCTGCACCACCCGGTCCGTCACGGTCGGGATCCCCAACGCGCGCAGTTTCCCGCTCGCCTTGGGGATCATCACCTGACGTACCTCGACCGGGCTAAATGTCCGCGACCGTAACTGGTCACGGACATGCTGCAGGAACTCCTCGACCCCGAACCGAGAGACGATCGCAGCCACCGTGGCCCGATCGATCCCGGCCGTCCGTGCCCCGACGTTGCCCGCGACGCGTTGCCACGCCACGACCAGGAACGCCGGATCACAGACCAGGTTGTACAGGTCGTCAAACCGGCGACCGGGATCCCCGGCCGCCCAACAATGCAGCTTGGCCTGCATCCTCCGTACCGTCACCTGCGCCCAGTCATGCTCGGGCCAGATCACGGCGCCGGTATTCACCAGCGCATCTTCGGACATCACAGTTCCTCCTTGCTTCCTCTCGCTGCCGCCCTTCCCCATGCGACCGGCTCTCCCGGCCTCGGAGTACTACGGCGGCTCCGCCCCACCTGCGACCTTCAGCCGGCAACGGGCCTATCCCCTTCAAGAAGAGGAACAGTCACAGGTGGTTCCCACGTTCACTGTTGTTCGGTCAACGGGCGAGGTGCCCGGCTTTGCCCCTGCGGTCTCGTCGTGGCTACTCCGCAGGCCTTCACCACGACCTGCCAGGCCCGGCACATGTCACCGTCCTGACAGTTCCCCGCCCCCGACACCCGCCTGGCTGGCAGGCGCGGAGGAAGGTACGCACCGCACACCAGCCCAGATCCACCGGGTTCGAGCTGGTCGACGATGAAGAGGTCTTACGACACCGGTTCCTTGCGTACACCTTCCCGTCTTGCTCACCAGGCACGGCCCGTCCGGTAGTGCCGAACCGTCCTGACTTTGTCGCGGCTGCTCCCACCCTCCCCGGCGTTCCCCGGTTCAGGCTGCCGCCAGCTTCACCCAGCCGCTGCGACGGCCAAGCGATGTAGGTCTCTCACCTCCATTCGAAACAACAGCGCCTCGTGGCGCACCACGTGTTCGTCCACCCCGACAACAGCGACGCCGTCGAACCGGGCCGGGTCAGCGATCAGGACCCGTTTCCCCTCGGCCAGGACGGCGTCGTTGGCGGTGTTCCACGCGACCCCGAGCGCCTCGGCGACCCGAGCGACGGTCAGGTGCTGGACGACCAGGCCGGTCAAGGCCCACGCCAACCCGGCCCGGGAGACCTTCGCGCGAGCGTCGGCGGCCTTGCTCGTGTCCTGGCGCCACACGTGAGCGCAGCCGCCGCACCGGTAGCGGCGGACCGTCACCGACAGCGTGGTGGGTCGCCACCCGAACGGTTCGTGCGCCAACTCCCGGACCACGCTGTCCCGGGCCGTGCCCTCGCAACCGCAGCGTCGACACCATCGGTCATCCTCGACAACACGGCACGCCAGCACCGCCCGATCGGGTTCGACCCGTTGACCGGTCACCACCAGCCCGAGCCCATCGAGGCGGGCGAACGTCGTCAGGTCAGGGCAAGCGAAGGTAGCGTCAACCACGTCGAGGTCCTCCGGATGGGCAGTGTCAGAACTTCCATCCTCAGGGGGCCTCGACCCCTACCCAGCGACCGACGCGCCGCCCAGCCCTACACCCTTATCTGTGATGAGCCA
>NZ_HF571038.1:3577736-3580780 GCF_001046875.1 Nostocoides jenkinsii Ben 74 | reverse complement strand
TTGAGCACGCCTTGGAAGGCGTGCTCAAGTGCGTAAGGCGTGCTCAAGTTCGGGGCGGGCGCGTCGATTAGGGCGGGCGCGGAGCCGCTGGTAATCTTGTGGGGTTGCCGTCATAACGGCCGCGGATCACAAGAGCCCCGGTGAACCAGCCCGGGCGCGCCGCGCAACGACACGAAAGAGAGCCGACTAGCTCATGCCCCTGGACGCTGACGTCAAGAAGTCCATTATCGCCGAGTACGCCACCGTCGAGGGTGACACCGGCTCCCCCGAGGTGCAGGTCGCGCTGCTCACCCAGCGCATCAAGGACCTCACCGAGCACGCTCGCGAGCACAAGCACGACCACCACAGCCGCCGCGGCCTGCTGCTGCTCGTCGGCCGTCGTCGTCGCCTGCTGCGCTACCTCGAGAGCATCGACATCGAGCGCTACCGTGCGCTGATCAAGCGACTCGGCCTGCGTCGTTGATCCACTGAACCAGAAGCGGTCCTGACTTCAGGGCCGCTTCTTGGCATGTCCGAGCCCGGACATGTCCCTTCCGGGGCACAACGACGATGCCCCCGGAACTGTCTGGAAACAGAAATGGAGGGCCCATGGAGGGTCCAGAAATCACGTTCACCGAAGCCGTCATCGACAATGGCAGTTTCGGCACCCGCACCGTCCGGTTCGAAACCGGACGCCTCGCCCGTCAAGCGGGCGGGTCGGTCAGCGCCTACCTCGATGGCGAGACCATGCTGCTGGCGACGACCACCGCGAGCGGCACCCCGAAGGACCAGTTCGACTTCTTCCCGTTGACCGTCGACGTCGAAGAGCGCATGTATGCCATCGGGAAGATCCCGGGCAGCTTCTTCCGTCGCGAGGGCCGTCCCTCGACCGAGGCGATCCTCACCTGCCGTCTGATCGACCGCCCGCTGCGCCCGTCCTTCGTCAAGGGCCTGCGCAATGAGGTTCAGGTGGTCATCACGGTGCTGTCGCTCAACCCCAATCACCAGTACGACGTGGTCGCGATCAACGCCGCCAGCGCCGCGACCCAGATCTCGGGTCTGCCGTTCTCCGGCCCCATCGGTGGCGTCCGCGTGTCGCTCATCGACGGCCAGTGGGTCGCCTTCCCCAACTTCAGCGACATCGAGCGCTCGACCTTCGACATGGTCGTCGCCGGGCGCGTCGTTGGTGACGATGTCGCCATCATGATGGTCGAGGCCGAGGCCACCGACGCCACCTGGAATCTCGTCAAGAACGAGGGCAAGACTGCTCCGACCGAAGAGGTCGTCGCCCAGGGTCTCGAGGCCGCCAAGGGCTTCATTCGCGTGCTGTGCGAGGCCCAGGCCGAGCTTGCCCGCCAGGCCGCCAAGCCGGTCGAGGAGTTCCCCCGCTTCCTGGACTACCAGGACGATGTGTATGCCGCGGTCGAGGCCGCCGCGACCAAGGACGGCCGCCTGGCCCAGATCCTGTCCATCGCCGGCAAGCAGGAGCGCGAGGACGCTCTCAACGAGTTGAAGAGCGAGATTCACCTCGCGCTCGTCGGCGATGCCGACGTCTTCACCGGTGAGGGCGCCGCCAAGGAGTTCACCGGCCGCCAGAAGGAGGTGTCCGCGGCATACCGCTCCGTGCAGAAGAAGCTCGTCCGCGAGCGCATCCTGCGTGACAAGGTCCGCATCGACGGTCGTGGGCTCGCGGATATCCGCGCCCTCTCGGCCGAGGTCGAGGTCCTGCCCCGCGTTCACGGCTCGGCGATCTTCGAGCGCGGCGAGACCCAGATCATGGGTGTCACCACGCTCAACATGCTGCGTATGGAGCAGCAGCTCGACACCCTCTCCCCGGTGACGCGCAAGCGCTACATGCACAACTACAACTTCCCGCCCTACAGCACCGGTGAGACGGGCCGCGTCGGTTCGCCGAAGCGCCGCGAGATCGGCCACGGCGCCCTCGCCGAGCGCGCGCTGATGCCGGTGCTGCCGACGCGCGAGGAGTTCCCGTACGCGATCCGTCAGGTGTCCGAGGCGCTCGGCTCCAACGGCTCGACGTCGATGGGTTCGGTCTGTGCCTCGACGCTGTCGCTGCTCAACGCCGGTGTGCCCCTGCGCGCCCCGGTCGCCGGCATCGCGATGGGCCTGGTCTCGGCCGAGGTCGACGGGCAGATGTCGTATGCCGCGCTGACGGACATCCTCGGGGCCGAAGACGCCTTCGGTGACATGGACTTCAAGGTCGCCGGCACCAAGGAGTTCGTCACCGCCATCCAGCTCGACACCAAGCTCGACGGCATCCCCGCCGACGTGCTGGCGGGTGCGCTGACGCAGGCCCGCGAGGCCCGGTTGCACATCCTCGATGTCATGGCCGAGGCGATCGACAGCCCCGACGAGATGTCGCCGTTCGCTCCGCGCGTCATCTCGGTCAAGGTGCCGGTCGACAAGATCGGTGAGGTCATCGGCCCGAAGGGCAAGATGATCAACCAGATCCAGGAGGACACCGGCGCCGATATCTCCATCGAGGACGACGGCACGGTCTACATCGGCGCGACCGACGGCCCGTCCGCTGAGGCGGCCCGCAACGCGATCAACGCGATCGCCAACCCGCAGATGCCGGAGATCGGCGAGCGCTTCCTGGGCACCGTCGTGAAGACGACGACCTTCGGGGCGTTCGTGTCGCTGCTGCCGGGCAAGGACGGGCTGCTGCACATCAGCGAGGTTCGCAAGCTCGTCGGCGGCAAGCGCATCGACGCCGTCGAGGACGTCCTGGCCATCGGCCAGAAGGTCCAGGTCGAGCTCAAGGAGATCGACCCGCGCGGCAAGCTCAGCCTCGCCGCGGTGCTTCCGGAAGGCGCCGAGGCGCCCGCCGCGAGCGCCGACGCCGCTCCGGCAGCGGAGACGTCCGAGGAGTCGGCTCCGGCCGCCGAGGATCGCCCACGCGAGCGCCGCGACGGTGGCCGCAACCGCCGTCGCCGGGGTCACGGCGAGGACCGCCGCGACGCGGAGTGATCCGCGGCCGCGGCCTAACTGCCTGAAGGGTGGCACCGATTCTCGGTGCCACCCTTCCTGCATTCGTCGGTAGG
>NZ_HF571038.1:3570611-3577636 GCF_001046875.1 Nostocoides jenkinsii Ben 74 | reverse complement strand
GGACGCCCTGGTCTCGGCGGCCCGCCTCGCCATCGCGGATGGAGACGAGCCCGGCGGGGACGCCTTCTTGCAGCAGGCGGAGGAGCTGTATCGCGCGCAAGGTCGGACGGCCGGGGCCGCGATCGCCCTGGTCGAGCGACTGCGACTGACACCCGATCCCGACCCGGATCTGCTCGCCGAGCAGGCCGAGATCCTGACCGCGGCCGGCCTACCCCGCGACGCCGCGAACGCGTGGCTGACCTCTGCCGCGGCGTCCCGAGATCGCGGGGACCTCGCCTCGGCCCGGGCGCGCTGGGCCCGAGTGCCGACGATCGTCAACGGTGACCCCGTGGCCGCCCTGGAAGCCCAAGCCCGGATGGATCTGCTGGACGGTCAGCACCAGCGGGCCGCCCAATGGATTGCGTCGGCCTTGCAGGTTGTCGATCAGCGGGCTGCGGTGGCGGCGGCGCCGGATCTGCGGCAACGGATTTCGGCGCGGCGGATCCGCTTCGAGCAGCTCGCGCGGCAACTGAACGAGCACGATGCGCCACACCGGCAACTGGACGCCTTGCTGCGGGGCCGCCCGCGCCGGCCGCGATCCCCCTGCCCGAGACCGCCGCCGCCGAGCAGTTGCGGGCGCACTGGCGCAACCTGGCGAGGCGCCTCACCTCGGCGGAGGAGGACGCGGCGACGTTGGTGTCGTTGTCGGCGCAGTTCGTGGAGGTCGAGCGCGCCCTGCGCCAAGCCCAGTGGTCGGCCGTCGCCGGGTCGCCGGCCCGCGCCGCCCATGGCGTGGCCGATGTCGCCGCCGCAACCGGCACCCCGCTGATCGCCATCGCCCGGTTCGCCGACCGAGCGGTCGCTTTCGCGCACGCCCGGGGGACGACCCGGATGACCCCACTCGGCTCGTGGAGCGACCTCCTGGACGACCTCGCCCAGCTCGGCCGGGCTATCGCCCGGATTGCCACCGGCGGGGGGACGCCGCCCGTCCTCGCCGCGGCGACCACGCTGGGGTGCGAATTGGGCGAGCGCCTGTGGCCCGTGGTTGCCGACCTCGCCGACGACGAGGCCATCACGCTGGCCCTCGATCGGGGCCTCGAATCGACGCTGCTCTCGTCCCTGCCACCCCTGTGGAACCGGCCGGTCACCATCGCCTCGCTCGCGGTCACCGGGACTCCGCGGGCGGCCCGCGGCCCCCTCGGAAGCAGCGCGGCGCGCGTCGCGGTGGCGGTCGGGCCGCGCCTCGACGGCGCGGACGCCGAAGCCGCCGACGTTCTGGCCGTGTGGGGAGCCGGCCAGACCCATCGCCGCGCCACCGACGTCGTCGCCGCCTTCGCGGACGCCGACGTCATCCACCTCGCCGCGCACGCCGGCCTGCGGTGGGACAACCCGCTCCAGTCCCAGATCCACCTCGACGACGGCCCGGTCGCCCTGACCGAAGTCCTGGCCGCTGCCCGTGGTCGAGGGAGCACTGGGCGCGCCATCCGGCTGCTCTACCTCGCGGCCTGCTCCCTCGGCGGCGGCGTCACTGACAGCGCGCTGGTCAGCGCGATCCCGACCCTGGCCGAGCACGACATCGAGACGGTCGTCGCCGCCACCATCCCCCTGCCCGACGCCGAGAGCGGGTGGATCGCGCGGACAGTGCACGAGGCCGTATGCCGCGGCGAGACCCCCGCGGCCGGCCTCGCCCAGGCGAGGGCGCGGGTACGCCCGGGTGACCCGGGAACGGCGGTGACGTGGGCAGCGCTCGCGTGCCTCTCGGCATACGCGGGGCTGGCGTGAACGAGGCCCCTCAGGCGGCCGGCGTGAGACGGGCCCGCCCGTTTTCGCGCAGCCACCCGTCGAGGACCTGGGCCGTCGTAGCCACAGATCCTCGGCAGTGAAGGTGCTACGCAGAGCCGCGACCGCCCGAAGCAGCGCCATCCCATCGGCCATCCGGTTGAGCCGGATGGCATCGGTGAACATCGAGAAGAGTGTCGGCTCGCTCGCCGTGCCCGCCGGCCTGGCCGGCTCCGGCTCGGCGTTCAGCTGGCTCCTCGAGAGCACAACCTCAGCAAGCTCGTGCAGGGAGGCGCTGTCGAAGGCGACCGTCGGTGGAGGAAATCACGGCCGGTCCTCCGACCGACAGCGTTGTCGACGTGGTCCTCGCCGTGGTCTGCCGCGGACGCGGCACGAGGTCTCGCACCAGGGCGGGGACTTCCACTCTGGTGCGCAGGCCAGCCCGATCGATCCGGAGTGCGGTCACGGTTGGCGCGCCGCTCGCCACCGCCTCATCGAGGAGCGCGAGGGCGTGCTCAGGTGCGAGCGGCGGGAAGCCACCCTCCTCCAGACGTCGCCAATCCTGTTCCCGCAGAAGCGAACTCAGTCCCGTCTGGGTGCGCCACAGCCCGAAGGCGACCGCGGTGGCCACCCGACCCTGGCTCCGTCGCGCCTTGGCGAGGCCGTCGAGGAAGGTGTTGGCCGCGGCATACGACCCCTGGCCGGCGGCCATCACCTGACCACCCGCCGACGACACCAGGACGTATGCCGCGAGCTCGCGATCCGCGACCGCCTCATGGAGCGCCCAGGCTCCGTCTGCCTTCGCCCGCCAGGCGGCCGAGAGATCGCCCGCGCTCAGATCGGAGACCAGGCCGTTGGCCGACCCGCCGGCGGCGTGGACCACCGCCTCGAGGTCCGGAATCTCTGCCACGAGGCGGCGCACCGCCGCGGGGTCGCCCAGATCGCAGCCGACAACACGCACCTCGCTCCCCAGCGAGCGCAGTTCCGTCGTGAGGTCGGCAATTCCGGCGGCGGCCAGCGCCCTGCGAGAGGCCAGCACGAGTCGGCGATATCCCCAGGAGGTCACGGCATGACGCACGATCAGCCGACCCAGCCCCCCTGTCCCGCCCGTGATCAGACAGGTTCCCTGGCCGAGTTCGCGAGCGGGGGGACGCGGCGAGGGGGGCGGCAGTGGCACATAGTGCGATATGTGCACGCAGCCGGCACGCACCGCCACCTCGGGCTCGTCCGAGCCGATGAGGTCGGCGGCGAGGCTCACGTCTGCGCCAGCGGGGAAGTCGGCCAGCAGGAACCGGCCAGACTGCTCGCCCTGCGCGGCCCGCACCAGACCGGTGATTCCGCTGTGCTCGATCGTGCTGACGTCACCCTCCGCAACGGATCGCGCTGACCCGGTGACGATCACGGCACGCACAGACTGCCACCGGCTCTGCCCGGCCAGGATTCCCAGTTCGCGCAGCGTCCAGGCCGCCGCCTCCTGCGCACCGGCGCTGGACTCCGATCCGGTTGGCGGCAGGAGCACCACATCAGCGGGCTCGCCCGTCCACGGCGCCAGCGACGGCGTCCACCGGCCGGCGGCCACCTGCTCGGGAAGCACGGGGGAAACAACGATCACCTGCCCGTCCGAGGCGGGGACCGGCATCGGGGTGGGCCGCCAGCCGACCCGCCACAGATCGCGCGACGCCCGGGTGGCGGGACGCGGAACGACCTCGTCGGCCGCGACCACGAGATCGCCGGCCGCGTCGATCACAGTGATGCGGATGGCATTGGCCATGCCGTCCGCCGGGGACAACCTCGCGGTGACCTGGTCGCCCGAGCGGCCGGCCCCACCCGGACAACCGACCACACGAATGGCACCAACGCGGAGTCCGGTGTCTCGGCGGCGCCAAGACCACCCACGGCAAGGACATGCATTGCCGCATCGAGCAGCACGGGGTGGACCACGTGGGACGCCAAATCCAACCCGGTGACGTCAAGCGAGGCGACCAGATCCGAACCCTCGCGCCACGCTGCCGTCACCGCCTGGAATGCCGGGCCGTAGGTGAAGCCGCGGTCGGTCAACACGGCATACACATCGTCGACGGGAAGCGTTTGCGCTGCCGGACCGGGCGCGCCAACCTTGCTTTCCGCCATGGTCCGCGCTGCCGCCAACCGGCCCTCCGCGTGCATCGTCCAGGAGCCCAGGTCGGGGCGCTCGCGCCCAAAGATCGTGACGGCCGGGGCGTCCGACGCTGGATCGGAGACGACCACTTGGAGGGCCGTGCCCGGCGTCGCGACGACAAGGGGAGCGTGAATTGTCAGCTCCGCGAGCGTGGGGCGATCGAGAATCTGGCCCGCCGCCAAGGCGAGTTCGACCAAACCGGTGCCGGGATCGCCGACGCATTGGCGACGCCTGCCCAAGAGGCGAGCGTCTCCCCCCCTGCCGGAAGGCTGACCCCCGATCGACGATGCCTCAACCCCACCGGCGCGGTGCCGGTGAGAAGGTCGGATGCGGCCGCGAGGTCGAGCACGCCCGCAACCACGCCGGCCGTCACCAGGCCGAAGCCAGCTCCATCAACGGCCCGAGGCCGCATGCCGATGCGCTCCAACACGCGGCTCAGCGCCACCTGCACGAGCATGCCGGCGACCGGACCGTCCCCCTGGATGTCTGGGAACCCTGCCTCCGCGATAACCGCGTCGAGAGTCGCCTCCCATTCGGAAGCCCCCGGCCAGCTGATCCGCGATCGCCCGCAGCCGCGCGACGTCGTCGCCGAACCACCAGCGCGGCGTCACCGCGCCGGTGCTCGGTGCCCGGCCACGCCGATAGGAGCCGGGGGTGCCAGTGCGTGCCGCAGCCAGGGCGGATGCCAAGTCGGTAGCGTCCCGTCCCCATACGACGAGCCGGTCCGGCAGGGTGGCGCGCCGAGCCATGGCCGAGGCGATGCCAGCCCCTCCCGACGGATCCGACCCCGATGCCTGCAGCCGGCCCAGGAGGAGATCGCAATAGTCATCGACGGCCTCGGGCGCACGCGCGGAGAGCACTAATGGCGTCGGAGAGCCGAGGAAGGTCGCCATCGGGGCGCCGGTGCTGCTTGGCGCAGGCTCCCACTGCGGTGCTTCTTCGATGATGACGTGGGCATTGGTCCCCGAGATCCCGAAGGACGACACGGCCGCGCGGCGCGGGTCGGTGGTTTCCCAGGGGCGCCCCCGCGTCAGCAGACGCACGGCGCCCGACTCCCAATCGACCTCGGCAGAGGGCTCTTCGCCGTGCAGCGTCGGCGGCAAAGTGGCGTGACGGATCGCTTCGACGACCTTGATGACGCCGGCGACGCCGGCCGCCGCTTGCGTGTGCCCAAGATTGGATTTGATCGAGCCGAGCCAGGCGGGCCGATCCGCAGAGCGGCCCTGGCCGTAGGTGTTCAGCAGAGCCTAGGCCTCGATCGGGTCGCCGAGTCGCGTGCCGGTCCCATGCCCCTCGATGAGGTCGACCTCCGCGCCGGACACGCCGGCCTGCTGCGTCGCATTCACCCGCGCCCCGAGGCCACCCGCCAGCTCATCTGCTTTCCGCACGCGGGAGGCTCGGCGAGCTACTTCTTCGGCGTCTCCCGCCAGCTCAGCTCCGCCTTTGAGGTCGGCGCCCTGCAGTACCCGGGACGACAGGACCGTCGCAATGAGGCGTGTCTGGAGTCGGTGACCGCATTTGCCGACGGCGTGGTCGAGGAGATTGCGGACGTGCTCGACCGGCCGATCATCCTTTTCGGCCACAGTCTGGGAGCGACGCTCGCCTACGAAGTCGCGCAGCGCCTCATGCGGCTCGGTCGCCCTCCCGCTCTGCTCATCGCGTCCGGGCGGCGGGCGCCGGGGGCGGCGCGGGTGAGCCAGGACGTCCACCTCGGCACCGACGACCAACTCTTGGCGACGCTGCAGAGGATGAGCGGCACCGCGCCGGAGTTGTTCTCTGACGAAGAACTCATGCGCACTGTCTTGCCGGCCGTCCGGGGCGACTATAAGGCGGCCGAGACCTATCGACACCCTCACCACTGGACGCCGTTGCCCCTGCCGATCACGACAATCAACGGGGTCCAAGACCCGGAAGTGACGCCGGCCGAGGTCGAGGCCTGGCGGCACCACACAACCGGGGAGTATGCCGCGCACTGGTTCCCGGGCGGACACTTCTATCTCAACGACCATGCCGAGGCGGTCATGCGACTGATCCGTCAGGCCGGGATGCGTCTGTAACAGCTCAGGCGCTCAGGGCCGGTGCGGTCTCCTCGACGAGCAATGATCAGAACCTGTGGATGGCCTTCGGCGGGGTGACGTGAGGGAGCGCACCTTCCCGAGGAAGAACTGAAGTCCAAGTAGCTCTGATCGGGACCGGCGTTGACGCGCTGGTTCGGGAAGGTGCGCTCATGCTCACCGCAATTGACCAGGATCCGCGATCCAACCAACACTGTCGACGGTGCTCGAAAACTGAACAGTTTCGGCGCTTGAAAAGTGAACACCCTCTGAGATTGGAGAGTGATCACTATGGAGGACTGGGCGTTGATCCGGCGGTTGGCTGCCGATGGGGTGGCCAAGGCTGAGATCGCCAGGAAGTTGGGGATCTCGAGGACGACGGTGGTCAAGGCGGTGGCTTCGTCGGGACCGCCGAAGTATGAGCGTGCCGCGTCAGCGACGTCGTTCACGCCGTTCGAGAGCAGGGTCCGGGCCTTGTTGGCGGAGACCCTGGGCATGCCGGCCACGGTGATCGCCGAACGGGTTGGCTGGAGCGGGTCGATCCGGTGGTTCCGCGACAACGTCAACCGGGTCCGGGCTGATCATCAACCGATCGACCCGGCGGACCGGTTGTCGTGGTCGGCGGGGGATGTCGCGCAATGCGATCTGTGGTTCCCGCCGCGCAAGATCCTGCTCGAGGACGGCACCCGCACGTTGCTGCCGGTGCTGGTGATCATGTGCGCGCATTCCCGGTTTGAGGTTCCCCCCGGACCGTGGAGGCATCGACAATTTGGATCGAGATGCCGGAGAAGCGGAAGAAGTACGACCGGGAGTTCCGTGAGGGAACTGTCCGGATCGTCGAAGAGACCAACAAGCCGATCGCGCAGGTTGCCCGTGACCTCGGCGTGAACGAGGGCACTCTGGGTAACTGGGTGACTCGTGCGCGCGCCGAGGCCGACGGCAGCCGCGGCCTATCCCGCGATGATGTCGCCGAGTTGAAACGGCTCCGCGCCGAAGTCGCGGAGTTACGGATGGAGCGTGATGTCCTCAAGCGATCCGTGGTCCTGTGGGTGAAG
>NZ_HF571038.1:3568077-3570511 GCF_001046875.1 Nostocoides jenkinsii Ben 74 | reverse complement strand
CGACTCGGCGAGGCCGGCTTCAGGTTCCTGGTTGACTCCCCCCTGGACCGATCAGCGGCAGGAGCGCCTTACCTCTCCGCGGCAAAGTAGTGCGTTCCGAGCACCCGCTCAGGTGCCGGCCAAAGGAGCGAGCAGCTGGCGGTAGAGGCCGGGGCCGTGGCCCGCGAGGTCCAGGGCGTGAGCGGCCACGGCCCGCTGTTCGGTGGTTCGGGTCGCGGTGGCATGGGGGAGCATGGACACCTGCACGACGGGTCGTGACAGCTGCGCAGCCCAGTACAGGGCGGCGATCGGCAGGGGCACCCGGCCGAAGATCATCCGCAGGTTGCGCGGTGTGATGCGAGCCCCCTGCGCTTCGAGGGAGTCGAAGGCCTGTCGCATGGCCCGAACCAGCAGGACAGCGCCGCGCACTCGCTGTGATCGCGTCTCCAAGGGCTGCTCCAGGACCAGGGCGGCCATGGCGGCCACGAACACCGTGTGGGTGTTCAACCAGGCGTGCATGTCCGGCTCGGTCCGCAGGTGGGGGTCGATCGCGCCGAGCAGCTGCGACGCGAACTTGGAGCCGGCTGCCCCGCCCTCGACCACGGTGGGCTGCTGCCCCACCCGGTGGGCGGTCACCTGCCCGTCCTTCACGCCGCCGCCCACACCGGAGAAGCACCAGACCAGCCGGTCGCGGCCCAGGCGATCCTCCACGTCACTGCGCAGCTCGAGGGGGTTGGTGAACATCCAGACCCACCCAGCCGGGCTGGCTGCGATGTCGTCCAGGGCCGCAGCCAACTGGTCACCGCGAACGGCGACCAGCAGGACGTCGCAGTCTGTCACTTCCGGTGACTTCGTCACGGCCACGTCGGGCGCAAGGATCCGGCCGTCGAGGCCCACGAGCAGTCCATGGCGGCGCAGGTCGACGAGTCTCGATCCTCGTGCGATCAGGGTGACCTCGTGACCGGCGTCGGCCAGCAGCGCCGCGTAGACCGATCCAACGACACCTGCCCCGAGCACCCTCACACGCGCCATAGTGCGAGCCTATGCGCCAGGAGGACCCAGAAGTGCCGGTGCGCCACCGGCGGCATATCCGGATGTTCGGGAGGCGGAGGTCACTCGCTCCGATGATGGCCACGCCTGCCGGTGCCCCGATTGATTCGCGCGTGGAGGTGCATGTCGTGCCAGCCGTCGCTGTGGAGGACTGAGCTGTGGGCCGTTCCCTCGACTTCGTACCCACACTTCACGGCAACGCGGCACGAGGCAGCGTTCTGCACGGAGTGGTGAAGGTCGAGACGGTGGAACCCGACGGTCTCGAGCGCCCAGTTGGACAGTGCCGTCAAAGCTTGGATCGCAACCCCGTTGCCTCGCGCCTCAGGAGCGGTCCAGTACGCGACCTCGGCCCGCCCTTCTTCCAGGTCAACGGTGCGTAGACCGACCCGTCCGACCGGGGCGCCTTCTCGTCTCACCACCCAGTCGGCGCCGTGCTCGCCCTTCCATCGCAACGCTCTTGCGGTGATCCACTCGCGGGCTCCCTTCACGTCCATCGAGCGCACGTGCCAACGCTGGATAGCCGGATCGCAATACACCTCGGCCAGGAACTCGGCATCGCGGTCACACCACGGCTCGAGTTCCATGTCCCCTGCCGTCAGCCTGGGCTGGGTATGACCGGAGAAGACTCCGCTTCGCAAGACCGGCAATACGAGCGTGGGCACCCGCGAAGCATAGGCGTAAGTCCTTGGCACTCCGGACACGACGCCATGACGTCTCATCACCGGTGCACGACCGCTCGGAGCGCGGCAGGAGCGGACGACTCGTCAGACGTAATGGAAGCGGGCTTGGAGGATCACCAGGTCGTCGCCGTCGACGAGGTAGACGAGCCGATGTTCCTCGGTGATCCGGCGCGACCATGCCCCGGCCAGCATGTGTCGCAGTGGCTCGGGTTTCCCGATGCCGGCGACCGGGTCTCGCAGGGCGTCATCGATGAGTCGGTTGATCCGTTTCAGCATCTGCCGGTCAGCGGCCAGCCAATACGTGTAGTCCGCCCACCCGTTCGGTGTGAAGACCAGCCTCATCGCACCATGTCGTGCTCGTCCCGCTGCCCGGACCGTGCCTGCTGCAGGCTCTCGAGCAGGTGTCGGGCATTGGCCGGGACCCGCAACAAGTGGGCCGTCTCCTCGAGCGCGTCATAGTCCGCGCGAGACATCAGCACCGCGTCACCGCGGCGGGAGGTGATCTCGATCGGAGTGCGGTCCTCGTTGACCTGCTCGATGAGAGGAAACAAGTTCTTCCGTGCCTCGCTTGCGGTGACAGCCATGATCTCTCCTACTGGTACAGGTTCTTGTACCAGTATGACACGATCCGCCTGTGCCGACAACGTCCGACCATCGGCATGTCCGGTAAGGACCGGGCCCCGCGCAGCTGCGGAGACGTCGACGTCGAGCTGCGCAGGCTGACC
>NZ_HF571038.1:3562102-3567977 GCF_001046875.1 Nostocoides jenkinsii Ben 74 | reverse complement strand
CGCTGCGCGCCGGCCCGAGATTGGGGTGGCTACTTCACCTCGCGGGTCAGCACCCGCCAGGAGCCGATGGCCAGGGGTATGCCGATCCACACGGCCGACGCGGTCCCCAGGTGCGCCCAGTCCGCGCCGGTCATGGAGCCGGACATCAGCGGGTCGATGGTGCGGTTGAGGTCCAGCCAGGTGGCGGCCGTCTGCAGCTTCGGGAAGGCACCGACGATCGACCAGATGGTCGGCAGCAGAATCGAGGCGACGATGGCGACCGGCGTGTTCAACACGGCGAAGCCAAACCCGAGGCCCTGGATGATGAAGATCGTCATGGCGACGACGAAGCCGAGCACGACCTGCCAGGACATCGACCAGTCGCCCGGGGTGTCACGGAGCACGATGGTGAGCAGATGCCCCAGCGCGGCGGCCACAAAGGAGGCGGCGACGACGAGCAGACCAAGCAGCACGCCGGCGACGACCTTGGCGAGCAAGACCCGGCTGCGGCGCGGCTCCAAGGTGAAGGTCACCAGCCCCGTGCGCTGGCTCCACTCGGCGGTCGCCGCCATGATGCCGACGATCGGCAAGAGCACGATGAGCGGGAAGGAGGTCACGCCGACGAAGACGCTGAAGGTGCTCTCGTCGGGGGTGCCCCAGATGACCATCGCGGCGACGATCAAGGCGGAGATCGCCGACATGACGATGAGCATCCACCGGCCCGCGCGGGTGTCGACCATTTTGCGCAATTCCACGCGCGCGAGCCGCGTGAAGGGGATGCCGCGCACGTCCGTGAGCGCGGGGCGTTCGTGGGTCAAGTGCGAGGTGGTGGGGTCGAGAACGGAAGTCATATTGGGTCCTTTCAGGCGGCCGCGGCGTCGCGGGCGTCGGCGGCAGTCAGGCTGAGGAAGAGCTGCTCCAGCCCCTCGGAGCCGGTCGTATGCAGTTCGGTAAGGACGATCCCCGCCTCCAGGGCGATGCGGCCGACGGCCTCGGGGGTGGCCTTGACCAGCAGGCCGGTGCGGTCGCCGGAGAACTCGATGCCGGCCCGGCGCACGGCCTCGGAGAGACGCTCGTTGTCCAGCGATCCGACGCGGGTGCCCTGGGCGCCGAGCAGGTCTTCCTTGCGCCCTTGGGCCACGATCTTGCCGCGCCCGATCATGACCAATTCGTCGGCGATGATCTGCACTTCATGCAGCAGATGACTGGAGAGGAGCACCGTGCCGCCCTGGTCCGCATACGCCCGGAGCAACTGGCGCATCCAGTGAATCCCTTGCGGGTCAAGGCCATTGGCCGGCTCGTCGAGGATGAGGACTTGCGGGTCACCCATCAGCGCGCCGGCCAGGCCGAGGCGCTGGCGCATGCCGAGGGAGTAGTTGCGCACCCGTCGCTTGGCTTCGTCGGGGGTCAGCCCGACGAGCTCGAGGGACTGCTCGACGCGCGCCTTGGGCGCATCGATCGTCATGCCGATTAGGTGCAGCACCTCCTTCCCGGTGCGGCCGGGGTGCTGCGCGGCGGCATCAAGCATGACGCCGACATGACGGGCCGGATTCGGCAACGCGCGATAGTCGCGGCCCAGGATCATCGAGCGACCGCTGGTCGGCGGCGTCAGGCCGGTCATCATCCGCATCGCCGTCGACTTGCCCGCGCCATTGGGGCCCAGGAAGCCGACCACCGATCCGGGCGTGACCTCGAAGCTAATGTCGTCGACGGCGGTGAAGCTGCCATAGCGCTTGGTGAGGTTCTCCACGGTGATCATGCCCTCAACTCTGGCCGGCCGAACGAAGTCCGCACATCGGTACAACGACTCAGTCCACCCCCGACTTTGGTCTATCTCCCACTCACCTGGCCGCGACCTGAGTCGCTGCCCGCGCTGACGCCCGCCGCCTACCCTTGGACGTATGCCGCCCGCCCGCGATCCCGCCCAGCCGCCGGTGCGGCTGCCGGGCAAGCTATGGCGCATCGCCTTCGTCGTCGGAATGGGTCTGCTGGCGTGGACCACCGTCGTCACGACCTTGGCGCCCAATGTTCCCGAATGGCGGTCCGTGTGGCTGCTTCTCGCCGACCCGCTGCTGGGGATCGTCGCTGGCGTGCTGACGATCTGGCGACGTCGGCGGCCTTTGCTCATCGCCTTCGTCGTCACCCTGCTCGGTGTCATCTCGACCTCCGCTGGCGGGGCAGTTCTCCTCGTCCTCGCCTCCGTTGCCGCCCGCCGCCGGTGGCGCGAGCTGGCCTGGCTCGCCCCGCTGAATGTCGCCAGCGGCGTGGCCGTCGAGCGGCTCTATCCCAGCGATCCAACGACTAGCACGCCGCTGCTGGTCATGCTCATCCTCATCGTGCTTCTGGTCGCGGTCATCGTCGCGGTGGGGTATGCCGTCGGCGGCCGTCGCGAGTTGCACCGGGAGCGCGCCGAGGCGGCGGAATTGGATGCCCAGCGGCCGCCGCCGGCGAGCGGACGCGCATCGCGCGCGAGATGCATGACGTTCTGGCACACCGCATTTCACTCGTGGCGATGCACGCCGGCGCCCTGAACTATCGCACCGATCTGCCAGCCGATCAGGTGCGCAGCGCCTTGGCGACTATCGAGACCAACGCCCATCAGGCCCTCGCCGATCTGCGCGAGGTGCTCGGCGTCCTGCGCGAACCGCGGCCCGATTCGCAGGCCGGTGCGGACGCCCCCGAACCGCCGCAACCCGAGATCACCGACCTGCCGGCCCTGATCGGCGAGGCGAGCAGCCTCGGCAGCCGGGTCACCTTGGCCGATGAGACCGTGGGGGTGGTGCCCGCGGGGGCGGGCCGGGCGGCATACCGCGTGGTCCAGGAGGCCCTGACCAATGCCCGCAAGCACGCGCCGGGCACGGCAGTGACCGTGCGGCTGGCCGGACGACCGGCCGTGGGGCTGACGATCGAGGTGCGAAATCCCCGTTCGGTGCGGCCCTTGCCGACGGCCCTGCCGGCATCCGGACTCGGGCTGTTGGGTCTCGCCGAGCGCGTCTCGCTCGCCGGGGGGCATCTGCGTCACGGCTCGGACACCGAGGGTGGGTATGTCGTGGGCGCCTGGCTCCCCTGGCCCGCCGAGGCCACCGCCGACTTCACCCCGGAAGCCTGCGCTGACCCCCCGCTTAAAAGCAGGGACGAGCGCAGACTTTCGGCAGCGGGAGAAAAATGGGTCAACGATCGGGGCGGGGCGTGAGCGGGGAGATCCGGGTGGTGCTTGTCGACGACGACCCGATGGTGCGCACCGGGTTGGGGCTGATCCTCGGGGGCGACCCCGGCATCACAATCGTTGCCGAGGCGGTCGACGGCGAGGACGCCCTCCGGGTCGTCGCCGAGCACCGGCCGGACGTCGTCCTAATGGACATCCGGATGCCGCGCCGCGACGGTCTCAGCGCGACCGAGGCGATCCTCGCGACGCCCGAGCCCCCACGGATTCTGGTGTTGACGACCTTCGACGCCGATGACCTGGTGCTCAAGGCGCTGCGGGCAGGCGCCGCCGGTTTCCTGCTCAAGGACACCCCACCGGCGCGCTTGGTGGAGGCGGTCCGGGCTGTCGCCGCCGGCCAGCCAACGCTCTCCCCCAGCGTGACGGCGCAACTGATCGCGGCCGTCGCCCAGCCGGAGCTGGGTGCGGCGCAATCGGCTCGCGCCGCTGCCGAGGGCAAGCTCGCCACACTGACCGATCGCGAGGTGGAGGTCGCGCAGGCGATCGGGCGGGGACTGTCCAATCAGGAGATCGCCGACGAACTGTATATGTCGGTCGCGACGGTCAAGGCGCATGTTGGGCGGCTGTTCACCAAGCTCGATGTCGACAACCGGGTCCAGATCGCGATCCTCGTCCACGACGCGCAGAAGTAGTCACCCGCACCGCGTCGGGCGACATAGGCTCTCCCCTTGTGCGAGTCGTCATAGCCCGGTGCAGCGTGGATTATGTCGGACGGTTGACGGCCCATCTGCCCCTGGCCACCCGCTTGTTGATGGTCAAGGCCGACGGCTCGGTGCTCATCCACAGTGACGGCGGGTCGTACAAGCCGCTGAACTGGATGTCGCCGCCGTGCTCGATGGCCGAGACCGCGCCCGACGAGACCGAGGCGGCCGAGGGCGTGGATCTGGTGTGGGTGGTGCGGCATACGAGGTCTGATGACCACCTGCGCATCCGCCTGTATGAGGTGCTCTCCGACTCCTCCTTCGACCTCGGCGTCGATCCTGGACTCGTCAAGGATGGCGTCGAAGCCCACCTGCAGGCGCTGCTCGCCGAGCACATCCACACCCTCGGCGAGGGCTATCAGCTGGTCCGACGCGAGTACATGACCGCCATCGGGCCGGTCGACATCCTCGCGAAGGACGCCTCCGGCGTGACCGTGGCCGTGGAGATCAAGCGGCGCGGCGAGATCGACGGCGTCGAGCAGTTGACCCGCTATCTGGAGCTGATGAACCGGGACCCGCACTTGGCTCCGGTGACGGGAGTCTTTGCAGCACAACAGATCAAGCCCCAAGCGCGCACCCTTGCCGAGGACCGCGGCATCCGCTGCGTGGTGCTCGACTATGACGACCTCAAAGGCATCGACGCCTCCGAACACCGTCTGTTCTAACCCCACCCGAATCAAGCCCACGCGACCTTCCGCTGGGCTCAGGCGCCGGGCCAGGGGCCGAGGGTCCAGCCGTCGTCGCCAGCCTGGACCTCGACGTGCGCGCCGTTCGCCAAGGAAGGCGGCGGGCTGGGGACCGCGCCGAGCGCGAGCCGCGGCAACCCCAGCGATATCGCGCCACCGTGGCTGATCACCAGCACCGTCTCGCCGCGATGCAGGTCGGCGATGCTCGACAGGGCCTCGTCGAAGCGCGCCAATACTTCCTCGCCCGACTCGCCCCCCGGGATGCGGGGGGAGAGATCGTCGGCCAGCCACGCGGCATACGTCGTGGTGAGTCGGTCATCGTCGAAGCGCGCGCCCGCGAGGTCGGCCACGCGGAACTCCTGCAAGCCGTCTAACTGACGAACCTGCACGCCGAGCGCCTCGGCGACGATCATCCCGGTCTCGACGGCCCACCTGAGGGGGCTGGTGTAGACCAGCGCGACCCGCCGGTCCCGAAGCGCGTCGGCCAAGGCCGCCGCCTGAGCGCGCCCAAGATCGGTGAGCACGCCGTCCTCGTCCGAGAGGATCTCGGAGCCGACCGTGTATGCCGCTTCGCCGTGGCGCGCGACAATCAGCGTTGCGGGGCAGAACAGGCTCACCGGCCCACCATAGGCCGCCGAGCGCCGGCCGAACCGGTCAGGCGACGGGCGCCGAAATGCGGCTCTCGCGGATGATGTCGACGAAGCGCGCCATGATCTCGTTGAGCCCGAAGTCCTTCGGTGTGAAGACCGCGGCCACTCCGAGCTCACGCAGCGCCGCGGCGTCGGCCTCGGGGATGATGCCGCCGACGACCACGGGTATGTCGCCCGCCTCCGCCTCGGCCAGCCCCCGCAAGATTCCTGGCACCAGTTCCATGTGCGAGCCGGAGAGGATCGAGACGCCCACGAGATGGACATCCTCGGCGACGGCGGCCGCGACGATCTGCTCCGGGGTCAACCGGATGCCCTGATAGATCACCTCGAAGCCGGCGTCCCGGGCGCGCACCGCGATCTGCTCGGCCCCATTGCTGTGGCCGTCGAGGCCGGGCTTGCCGACGAGCAGCCGCAACTTCTCGCCAAGCTCGGACTCCAGATCGCGCACCTGAGCGCGCACGGCGAGCAGCTCCGAACCGGAGTCAGCCACCCCGACCGAACCGGAAACCCCTGTGGGAGCGCGGAATTCGCCGAAGACCTCGCGCAGCGCGCCGGCCCACTCCCCCGTCGTGACCTCGGCGCGCACACACTCCAAGGTCGCCGGCATCAGGCTCCCGGACCCCGCCGCTGCCTCCT
>NZ_HF571038.1:3547868-3562002 GCF_001046875.1 Nostocoides jenkinsii Ben 74 | reverse complement strand
TTACGCACTTGAGCACGCCTTACAAGGCGTGCTCAAGTGCGTAAGGCGTGCTCAAGTTCGAGGTGGGGTGGTAGTGCGCCGCAACCACCACAACCCGATCACCGGGAGCACGAGCGGGACGTAGCCGTAGCCAGAGCCGAAATGGCTCCACACTGTCTTGTCCGGGAAGTGCTCAGCCGCGGCATACGACGCCAACCCAACCGCTAGGACCCCCACCAGTTCGACCGTGCACGCGGCCGTCGCCAGCGTGCGGCGGCCGGTCGCGAGCGCGAACGCCGCCACCAGATAGATCGCCGCGGCAACGGCGGACAACACGTAGGCAAGCGGCGCCCGACTGAAGTACTCCGTGATCTGCAGCACCGAGCGCCCCGTCGCGGCGAGGGCGAGCACGGCATACAAGGCGACGATGACGGTGCCAGGTCCACGACCAGTCGAGTTCGACGGCGTTGCCGAGGCGGGCGTGTCAGGCATACAAGCTCCAAATCTGGGCGATGCGCGCGGCCATCACGGCGACGGTGAATCCGGCCACGACGCCGACGATCATCGACCACCGCGATTTCTCCCGTATGGCGAGCAAGGTCGCGAAAGGCGGTACCGCCGGCAGGCTCAACGCGTACGCGAGGAAAGTCGCCCCCTCGGCGGCCGGATCGATCTGTCGGAAGCGCGCCACGGCGAGGACGGCAAGGACGACCAGGCCGATTTCCAGCACGGCAGCGACCAACAGGACCCCGTCGTTGATGAGGCGGTCCCGCCACCCGAGCCACGCGCACAGGCCGCACCAGAGCACGGCGAGGGCGGTCACGGCATACGCCAGGACAGGTATCACGGGGACAGGCTAGGTGAGCGGGACTCTCCCAACCCGCAGGGGTCCGTCCCCCGCGGCCGTGCCCCCCTACCCCGCGACCACCTTGTACTCCGCGACATAGGTGTTGGTCCCCGGCTTGGCCTTGAACTTGCGATCCGGGATGGCATCGGGATTGTCCGTCCAGCGCACGAAGGCGTAGGTCTCACCCGCGAGCGTGGTCCTGGGCGGGACGATGAGTTCGGCGAGCCCGTGCTCGAGGAACTTGCCGGTCACGGGTGAGGCACCGGAGGCACCGCCAACGCTGACCGGAATGCCGGCCGGGAGCGTCTCGACGATGATGGTGCTGACCCGAGGCAGTGCGTCGATCCGCACGGTCTTCGTGCCACCGACGGAGTCGTGAACCGTCACCCAGGCCCGCACGTAGGCGTAGTACTCGTGGTCGGGGACCTTCAACGAGACCGACGAGCCGGACGCCACCCGCAGCGGGTGGGTGTGACAGGCGTCTTCGTCCCCCTCCGCGGCGCAGTGCCGCATCACCAGCGTCCATTCGTATGCCGATTCCGGCAAGACTCCGTCCTCCGCGTCTCGGCCCACCGCGGTGAAGGTGATGACATCCCCGACTGCCCACCCCGTGGCCGTGCTGGAGACCATGGCGGTGACCGTCGGGTCGGTGTTGTCGGCATGAATCACGCGGCTGGCGACGGCGACTTGCCCGGCGGCGTCGGTGACACAGACCTTCGTGGTGACCGTGGCGCTGTGCCGATAAGTCCAACTCGTCCGGACCCCCGTCGCGTCGTCACACACGTCGTCACCGTCGAGATCCCAGGCGAACGTCAGTGGCTTGCCCTCGGGATCGGTGGAGGCCGAGGCGTCGAACCTCACGGTCATGGGGAGGGTGTCCGAGGTGGCTGGTGTCGCGGTGAACTTCGCTAACGGGGGCCGGTTGCCGCCCGCTCCGGAGAGGCGCAGGATCTTGCCGCCGACGATGTCGACGACATAGAGCGCATCGCCGGGTCCGCGCCGGATCGCCACCGGGCCGATCTTGTCGACGACGGCAACGGTCTTGGTCGGATCGGGTTGGGTCCCGCCGCCCGTCGGCATGATCATCAGGCAGCGCCGGGCGAAGTCGCCGAAGAGATAGCCACCGCGGAACTTCGCCGGCCACGAGGTGCCGGTCAGGAACTGCCCGCCCACGGACGCGCCGCCGCCGCTGGTGTTGCAGCCGGTCGGATAGGCGCCCTTGTGGTTGAGCTGCGCCAGCGGTGCGACGAGCGGGCTCGCCACGCCGCCCAGGTTCTGCGCAGGCTTGGCAAACAGCTGCTCGCACAGGCCGACATTGGCTGCGTCATAACGCATCGACCGATCCTTGCCCTCGTAGCACGGCCAGCCGAAGTTGGGGACAGCCTTCTGGGTGGGTCCGGTCGCGAACCAGTTCGTTTCCTCCCACGCGCCCCAACCGACATCCCCGAGCCAGAGCTGGTTGGTGCCCGGGCGGAAGGCAAACCGGAACGGGTTGCGCAGTCCATAAGCGACGATCCGGTCATCCCCGGCAATCCCGTTGTTGAGCAACGGGTTTCCCGCCGCCGCGAGCCCCGTGTCGGGGTTGATGTCGAGATGGGTCCTACTTTTCATAAACCGCCACCTATGTTTCATAGGGGGGTTCACGGCGTGTCTTCTTGTCAGATCGTGATTTCTGCGCTACCCGGCGCGAGAGGGGAAGGTCTACGCTCAACGCACTAGACAAACGTCGAGGGCGCCCCGTTCCAGCGGAGCGCCCTCGTAAGACAAGTACCTGATCCGGGTGAGGAGACAGGAGGTGTCGTCATGCCCAGTGTAGGGCTACGGCCCGTCGGTTCCCAAGTGGGTGAAGCGACGTGGTCGTTTCGGTGTGCTGGGGGTTCGCGATCCGAGTGGTCATGGGTCGCGGGGCCGCCCGATCCACGCAGCTTGCAGCCGGTGCGGGAGACGAGGTCTGGCCGGCTGTCGAGAAACATCCCGGTGCAGGCGATGTCGACGACGACGGGTGGGTGGCTGTTTCTCGAGTCTGGTCTCGAGCACGAGCTCGCAACGTGGCTGGACCGTCAGCGTGATGTGACGTGGCTGGTCGGTCAACCCGTGTTGTTGCGCTGGGGGGACGGAACGAAGCACTTCCCCGACGTGTTGAGCGCGCACCGGGATGGCTCGGTGACGATCTGGGACGTCCGAGCTCCGGAAGAACGCGATGACACGTTCATGGTGATGTCGACGCGTACTCGGGCAGCCTGCGCGAAGGTCGGCTGGCGTTACGAGCTGTTCGGTGGTCTCGACCCGGTGGCGTCGTTGAACCTGCGCTGGATTGCGTCGGCGCGCAGAGCGCCGGAGTGGCTCACGCCTGCCAAGGCGATTCTGCAGGGTGTCCTGGCCGATGGTGGCGGCTGTGTTGGCGATGTCATCGAGGCCGATGACGATCGAGGGTTCCTGACGTCAGCCATGTGGCACCTGGTCTGGTCGGGTGAGATCGAGATGGACCTCAACGCCCCGTGGGATCAGCGCTCGCGCCTGGCGTGGGCAACCGATGAGGTGCGGACATGAACGCCCGAGTGACGCTCTACGAGGGCGCCACCATCCTCTTCCCGGAGGGACCTCGAATCGTGGTCGCGGTCGGCCCGTTTGGGTACACGGTCCGCGATGTCACCGGCGGTGTCCACGAGGTGTCGTGGACCGACGTCCAGCCGGCACGCGCCATTGTCGACGGGCGGGTGGACGCGGTGGCTGAGTCGTTGATGGCCGTCTTGTCCGGGCTGAGCGATGACGCTCTCCAAGAGTCGCTGGACAAGCTGGAGGTCGTTCTGACCATGCGCACGGGCTTCGCTCTCGGGCACCCGGCTCTCGCGCGACCTGGGGAGCCATACTCGCTGTTCAACCCGGCCCGAAAGGTCTCGGACAGCAAGAAGTGCGAGGCGATGGCCACGATCCTTGCCCGGGAGGCGCTGCTCGATCGACGTCGTCAACGCAACTTGGAGGCGGGCAAAGCCACACCTCGGGCGAGGGTTGGCGCGGTCTCGCAGCGTCAGCTGATGAACTGGCTGGCCGACTTCGACCGACCGATCAACGGTGGGCTCCTGGCCTTGGTGGACAAGCGTCGCGTTCGCCGGCACTCCGCCTTCGGAGGTCTCGATCCTGAGGTGCGACGCATCGCCGACGACATCGCCGCCCGCATCGATGGAACCCAAGCGGTTCGCTCGATCGACGAACTTCTCCGACGCACGCTGTTGGCGCTCAAAGCCGAGGGTTTGGACTCACTCGACCCTCCGGAGTCGACCCTGCGGACCTACCTGACGCAGGCTGCTCAAGCCGCCGGGCGCACAACTCGCTCCCATACGACGAAGAAGTTGCGAGGTGTCCTGGCCCTGACGGCCTACCCCGCCCTTCGACCGGGCCAAGTCGTCGCGATCGATGTGACCCGCAGCGACACGTTCTGCGTCGACCCGTGGACTGGCAAACCCATCTCGGTCGAGATCATCACCGCACTGGACGTGTGTACGCGTGTCGTCCTGGCTCTACGGGTCGTGCCCCGCAGCGCGAACGCGATCGAGGCCGGCTTGATCCTCTATGACGTGCTGCGCCCGTTCAGCCAGGTCGTCGAACCCGGCCAGGTCCACGACTGGCGTTGGGCCGGTGTGCCAGAGACCATCGGCTCGATCGAGGACGCCGTCGCCGAGGCCGAGCGCCTCTCCGCCCGGCCCCTCCTGGGCGAGCATCCGATCCCCGGCCTGCTCCCGGATGCGATCCGCGCCGACAAGGGCAGCATCTTCACGGGCCGCTACTTCCGCGAGGTGTGCACCCTCCTGGGAATCCACCTGCTGCTCTCCCGGGGGAAGAAGCCCACCGACAACGCGTTTGTGGAGCGCTGGCACGAGACCCTGCAGCGCTGCTTGCTGCAGTTGTCCGGCCACAAGGGCCGCAACGTGTCCCAACGGGGCAGCGACGCCGGCAAGATCGTCGTCGACAAGAAGGGCCGCGCCGTCTTCAAGGGCGACGGGCCCGGCCTCACTCCGCGCGAGCTTGAGTTACGGCTGCGGGAGTTCATCTGCACCGACTACCACCGCACCCGCCACGGCGGTCTCACGGTCGTCGACCGCACCATGGAAGACCGCTCACCGGCGGTGGGGATGACTCCGCTGGAGGTCTTCGACGCGCTCCTGGCCGCTGTGGGCCGGCTGCACGTCCTCCAGCGCCCGGACCTGCTCTATGACCTGCTGCCACAGCTGTGGCTGACGATCCGCCACGACGGCGTCGAGTACAAAGACCTGACGTTCGACTGCGCGGAACTGGACGACTTCCGCTCTGTCCCCAAGGGGTTCTTCCGCGACCAGGACCGTGCCGCGCCCTTCTTCATGGATCCGCGGGACCTCTCGCGGTTGTGGTTCCGTCGACCTGACACCGGCGCCGTGGTCGAGGTCCCTTGGCGGCGAGCATTCCAGCTGCAGGCGCCGATGACCGACCTGGTCCTCAAGGCTGCCACCCAGGCCGTGAAACGTCGAGGCGGCACGAACACCACCATCAACAAGGACAGCGTTCAGCGGGAAATCCTTGAGGCCGTCAACGACATCGCCTCAATCGACCGCCTCCGGGCCAACCCGGACATGGTCGACTGGAAACCCAACAAGGTCGCGGCGGCCCACCTGCGCGAATCACGATCCCAGTTCGACCACGCCGAAGCCGCCGAAGCTGGCGCCCGCGGCACCCGACGGACCAGCCGCGGTGCCTCTTCAAAGGGAACCCGCGCCGGTGCGAGCAGGTCGAGCAGTCCGCCAGCATTTGACCCGACACAGACGGCGTGGCCGACGCTGGAGTCGCAGGAGGGGGAGCCGTGAAGGCGTCACGCCTGCACGCGCAGGCCTACGCACCTCCTTTGACACCGCCGCCGACGTTGACTCGGGCTGAGGCCGGGGCAATGTCGGAGGCCAAGCGTCGTGAGTATGCCCGTGAGGTACGCCGCTACCTCAACGGCCACTACTTCGACTCCGAGCGGGATCGTCGGATCCGGCAGGTCCTGAACGACCTGATCGAAGACAACGCCCAGATGCTGACCGGGACCCGGGAGGTCGCACTCCTGACCGGCTTCAACGTCCTGGGCAAGTCCACGGTCCTGTACCAGCTGTCGTATGCCGTGCACCGCCACCACGTCGGGCCGGACGGTGACCCCGAACGTATGGCGCGGCGAACCACGACCCGCCGGTTCGGGGGCCGTGACCAGGAAATCCACCCCACCCACGCGCCGGTGCTGTTCTTGTCCCTGGAAGCCGCGACCACCGTCACCCGGTTCAACGAGCTCGTCGTCGAGGCCTTCGACATGGACAAGAGCACCGCGAAGAAGGCCTTCACTCTCGACCTGGTGCTCGAGCATGGGGTACGGCTGCTGGTCATCGACGACCTCCACCAGCTGATCCTGACCGAACGCCTCGGCCGGTACGCCCTGGACCACCTCAAAGCGATCGTGACCGCCCTGGGTGAGTACGGCATCACTGTCATCTTCTCCGGCGCGAATCTGCACGCCCACGACGTGATGAGCGACCCCCAGATCACCGGCCGCGCCTACGCGATCACCGTCGCCCCCTACGGCTCCGACACCCGCGACCAGGTCCTGGCGTGGCAACGCTTCCTCAAAGAGTCCGGCGACGTTATCGCCCCGTTCCTTCCCGCCGCAGAACCGGGCATGCTGCACAACGACCTGCCCGGGTTGATCCTGGAACGCACCCACGGACGGATGCAGGCCATCGTCAACCTCCTGCGCCAGGCCACCGTGGCGGCGATCGTGGACGGCACCTGGGCGGTCACCGAGGAACATGTGCTGGCCGTTCCCGCGTCCAAACTGACCATCGACGAACTCGCCAAGAAGGCCGACAAAGCAGCCGCGAAGCCAACCCAGCTCCATCCCACGGTCAGCGTCACCCAGCACGGGCAGGTCACCGGATGAGCGACGCCAGCCAGCTCCCCGTCGCTGTCGACATCCAGCCTGGTGAAGACATCGCCGCCTACCTGCAACGGGTCGCCGACGCCAACTACCTCGACTTTCCCGTCCTGACCGGCCACCGACGCACCGCCCGAGTCTGGGAAGACCCAGACCACCCATTGCTAGCCCGGCTCTCGTCGATCACCGGGGTCGCCGAGGAACGCCTACGGGCTGCCACGCTGAGGGGCACCTATCCGGGGATGGCGCTCGGACGCGCCCGGACCGGGCGCCGGTATGCCGGCCAACCCGCCACATGCCCCCGCGGCTGCTTTGACACGGTCGCCGCAAGGCTCAACCTGATCGTCCTCTGCCCCAACTGCGAGGACCTCCTAGTCGATCGGCTCGATCCGGGCCCACTACCGGCTCCGGTGAGTTTGCGGGAGGTTCATCACGACGTGATGACGACACTCGGTGCGACGACGTCCAGCCGGTCTGCTCGAGATCGGCTCCGGCGCCTGGAGTCGCTCATGGCCAAGGTCGAACTCGCCCTCTGGCGGAACTGGCCCCCGCTGTTCGACGGGGAGACCCAACAATGGAGAACTCGTGCGGTGCGCTGGGTGGACCGCAACGTCATCACCGGCCGGTACACGATCGCCCGCCCTCCGTCGATCACCGCCACCCTGCTCACCCTGACCTGGGATGCGGCGGCTGATCGAGCCACCGCCGAAGCGATGCTCGATGACATCGCGATCATGGCCGACCCCTGGGATCCCGACCCCCAGGAGATGCCGGACTGGCGCAACCCACTCGACGCTCGCGACGGCCTACTCGATCTCCTGGAGAACCTCGACATTCAGGCACGCCACGTCCCGACCATCCTGCGCCTGCACGATGACCCGATCATCCTTCCTGAACACCACCGCACCCACCGAACCGCCGAAGCCCTCGCCCTGACCGCCCTAGCCAGCCAAGCCCACGGCACCCCCATGACGATCGCCGGAGCCACCTCCCTCCACGCAGCCGACTCATCCCCCCGCGCCCAACGCGTCGCAGCACGCCTGCTCGATGACACAGATGCGCTCTGCCGACTCGCCGTGCATGCTGAGCGACTGCACTCCGCAGGCCTGCTTGACCGCGCTCAAGCCCGTGCAGAACTGCGCGGCATCCAACGTCTCCCGTCCAGCGCCCTCCGAGATATCCCGCGAGCCGGCGGCGCACACCTCGATCGAGAGGCCGCGGCTGCCTGGGTGTGGCTCGACGCCACCGCAGGCCGGCCCGCCGGCGGGCCCCACCCAAACCGGTCAAACGCCAGCATCGTGACCTTCGACAGCGCCCTCGACCCCGAAACGAAACTCCACCTACGCACCTGGTGGCGAAACCGGCTCACCAGCAGCAGCGACCTAGTCACGGCCGAGGAATCCGCCTCGCCAGCCCGCAACACCGAGGTGACTCGAGATGCTGGCTGACAACGCCGAATCCGACCTGCCGACCCTCGTCAACCTCGCTCCCGGCGAGGCCCTCGATGCCTATCTCGAACGCGTTGCTGACGCCAACTACCTCACCACGGCCCGACTGATCGAGATGGTGCGGGCCGGGCACGGCTCCACCACCGCCTACCTCATGCTCGCCCCCACACCGGCCACCCTGAAGCGGATCGCTCACCTCACCGGAGCCGCCGCCGCCGCCCTGCAGAACGCGACCTTGGCGGCCTACGACGGAACGAGCCTCGACCTGCACGGGCTCGACCCGGCCCACCAGTCCAGCTTCCGCACCATCGCCGCCCGAGGCTGGATCCCCGGCCACGGCACCCAGATCTGTCCGCAATGCCTCGCCGACGACGGCATCTGGCGCATCACCTGGCGCCTGCCCACCACGACCGTATGCCGCACCCACGGCACCTACCTGCTCGCCACGTGCCCCGGCTGCCAGCGCCCCTTCCGCGACCAGCGACACTCACCCTTGCGCATCGTTGGTTCCCAGACGTTGTGCGGCAACCCTCTCGGCCAAGGCCCACGCAAGCAATGCCGCGTCGACCTCACCACGCTCGCCGCCGAGCCGGCCGACGATGCCTGCCTCCAACGCCAAGCCCGGCAAGACACCGCCGACGCCGCCGGGGCAGTCGCCACCTTCGCTGGCCAACTCGCCGCGCCCGAGTTCACCACCACCCTCCGATCCCTGACCGCACTCCTTCTGCACCTCGCCGCAGCGTCCCGAACGCCCGTCAACCTCCCCTCCTGGGCACGCGACGTCGCCGATGCCGGCACACCTCGGGTTCGGCGCTGGAGCATCCGCCCACCCCAAGACTCCGTCCTCCGCTCACGCCCGCTCACGGCAGCCGACCACATCCTCGCCTCGGAGGACCTCGACACCGCGGCAACCCGGTTCGGGTCCTGGCTCGAGCACCTCCACGACGTCCCCGAAGGCCGGCTTGGATGGCTGGCCGACCACACCCGCATGACACCGACCCTGACGCGGCTCGTGATGGCCGCCCACGCACCGCGCCGTCGCCTGTCCCATCTCCTCGACCAGCAACCACCGCTCACCGCCTCGACCCGACAGATCCCGCAAGTCCTTCCCCAGCACCTCGTCCGGGACCACCTCGGCGGGCTCTTCGACTCCCGCCCCGCGACTATCGGCCTGTTCGCATCCCTCTGCCTGGCCAAAACCCACCCGCACGTCCACTCGTGGGCCGACGCCGCGCGAGAACTCCGGCTGCCACCCGAACTCGGCGAACGCACCGCCCGCGCCTGCTCAGCGTCGATGACCGCGTCGCCCGCCGACGTCGCAGCCGCCCTCGCCCGGGCTGCTCGCCGGCTCGAGATTGACTACCGGGCGATGGAGGACCGCGTCCAACACCTCGCACGAACCAAACGCTGGTTCCGTCGATGGTCTCGTCACAACTGCCGAGGTACCCGCCCCGGGAGCCGCGCTTACGCCCTGCGCTGGCTGTGGCTGGAGGTCGCGCACGGTCACCCCGCGACGGTCGCGGTCGCGGCCAACCCTCGGTCCTATCGGAAGTTCGCCCGGCTCCTCACCGAGGAGCAGGCCACAACCTTGGCCGGCGCGATCGCGACATCGCCGCACACTACACAGGAGTCCAGATGAGCCCACGAGCCACGATCCCGCTCAACAGCGACATCAGCGCGGCCCTCGCCATGTTCTTCCACGGAGGTGCTGGCCCCAGCCACACTACAATCACGACCGTCTTGACGGGTTCCGGCTACGGGGACGACTACGTCTACACGCCCAGTATTCAGGGCAAGAACAAGGAGCAGAGAGTCCTCCAGGCCCTGCGGATCGCGCAGCGAGAGCCAGCACGTGCCCGACACCTCGTTGATGAGCTGCCATCTGCCCTCCGTGTAGCGGGCCTTATCGGCAGCGACGCTGCCGGGGAAGATGTTGACCGTCTCAACCGGGCCCTGCGCTCCGCCGGTTGGTACCTCACCGACGACGGACATCTTCAACCATTCGGCAATGTTGACCTGGACACCGGCGGTCGCCCCGCCCTGGACGAGCAGCTCGAGCGTCTGCGCCGCTCCACTGCCGATCCCGCCCTTCTCATTGGAACCGCCAAGGAGCTCCTCGAGTCCGTATCCAAGTTCGTCCTCGAAGAGCTCGGCATGCCGGTGGGCAACAAGATGTCCTACGACCAGTTATGGCACCTCGCTAGGGAGCGGCTCGGGGTGCTGCCCCAGCAGGTCGACCCCAACCTGCCGGGCGTCGATGCCATTCGCGCGATCCATCAGTCAACCTGGAACATCGCCGACCAGGTCAACAAGCTCCGGAACCTCCAGGGAACCGGCCACGGCCGGACCCTGCCCACTGGTGTGTCCGAGGATCTGGCAATGCTCGTCGTGCGTGAAGCCGCCACCGTCGCGGACTACATGCTCGCCAGACTCGATCGGGAGAAGGGCTGACGTGCCTAGCCAAGGTGCCCTGTTCGGCGGGCCAGATCGGGATGTTCCAAAGCCCTCCCGCCCGGACGAACTGGAGGTCCTCATCACCGTCAAAGCTGCGCCCAACCCTTCAGCGAAAGCGGGCGAGACGGTATGCGTGGCCGGACTGGGGCTGTCCCGCGGCCGCACAGAAGCGCGGTGGATCCGCCTGTACCCCATCAACTTCCGATTCCTTGAGCAGGACCAGAAGTTCAAGAAGTACGACATCATCCGAGTCAGGGCCGTGCCCGCCACCGGCGACTCCCGCGTCGAGTCATGGCAACCGGACATGTCCACCATGGTGGTTATCGACCACCTCGATCCCTGGAAGCGTCGTCGAGCACTTCTCGACCCAACGGCTTCGGACACCATGTGCGAACTGAACCGGCAGAACCAGCGGGCAGCGGTGGCGCCATCGCTAGGGCTCGTCCCTGTACGGGAAGTGCTCGATCTGCGGATCACCGACCACGCCGGCTGGACACCAGAAGAACAGGCCAAGATCGACGCCTACGTCAACCAGATGGACTTGTTCGACGACTCCGACAAGAGCCCACTGCAGGCCCCGCGACTTGAGGGTCACTACCGATGGAAGTGCTACGACGCTCAATGCAAGGGCCACGATCAGAGCATCATCGACTGGGAGTTCGTCGCGCTCCAACGCCGCCTCGGCGACAGCCCCGCGGCCGCCGTACGTGCCGCGCTCAAGGAGAAGTTCTTCGACATGATGTTCAAGCCGCCCCGGGCACCTGCCTTCTTTGTGGGCAACCAAGCCAAACGCCGCCACGTGTTCCATGTGCTCGGTGTGTACTACCCCAACTGAGCGAGCTCCTCGAGCACGACTGAGCGATGGCACCGCTCCTCGTCCCGCTCGAAGCAGAGCAGGGCGACATGATGCTCCTGCCTCCAAGAGGCGAGCTCACCAAGCGCGCGTCGCGCCTCGGGGGTCCGAAGGCCAGCCCGATAGCGTGCCCGCCCGACCTCCAACTCTGCGCCGGCAAACAGTGGCCGGTTCTCCTTGGCATTGCCCAAAGACCGCAGATGTTCGTATCGCACCCCGATGTCTCCGAGAGCCGCGCCCAGGCGCGTCTTGCTGAACCCCTGCTTCCGGCTCAACGGTGTGAGGCGGACGTCGGCGACCAGGTCAATGCCGGCCGCTTGGATCGCGTCGACGAACGTTGCGATCTCGCAGCCTTCATACCCGACGGAAGACACCCGATTCGGCCGAGCCGGCAGCAGCGCGTCCACGGTCGTCTCCAGGGCGTCCGCGATGGCGGCGATCCGAAACACTCCAGGCTGTTCGACGTGCCCCTGCTCGAGCTTTCGCAGTGTCTCTAGTCCCACCCCCGAGGCCGCTGCGAGTTGCCTCTGTGTGATGCCGAACTCCCGACGGGCTTGGGCGATCGCGGACCCAAGCACCTGACTCCGGGACGGATGAATGGAAGACTGGGGGATCACGAGAGTAGTAAAGCATTACGACCTCGACAGAGTCCGCCTCGGGGCTGAGAGGAGCGCTCGTGCCTCACCCCGCGTCGGCCGCGGCATCCACGACCTCGACGCCGCCCGGCTCACTGACGCTGTCACCGGCCTCGTCGACGCCGGGCTGGTGGACTACAAGGAGCGCTGCGACACCCTGCGACCCATCACCCACCCCCCGCGGCTGCCCCCTGGCCAAGGACCGGCTCCCCGCCATCGACGATCACCCCAAGGCGCGAGTTGGCGTGGATGTCGACACGGCTGACTCACGGGCCCGCGTTCACTGGCCCACGCCCCTTCATCGCCGACCGACACGTGCGCGCCTTCGACACCGCCATCGACCCCGAGACCCGCCTGGTCCTCGCCGAGACCGGGCAGCAGTTCCTCGCTGACGCCGACGTCATCACCATCCCCACCACCCAGGCCACCTGGGCCGCCATCACAAGGAGATACGGATGACACCGATCAACCATCCCGCCCTGGAAGACCTGCACCAGCGCACCACGGCGATGCTCACCACGATCGACGACACCCCGCTCGAGCGGGACCACCTCCACTACCCGCACCACTACGAAGAGCTCCGACTCCTGGTCGAGGACTGGCTCACCGCCACCACGGCCACACCCCGGCGTTCCCGGAGCAGACCTGGGTCATCACCCGCCACGGGGCCGTGGTGGGTGTCTGCACGACCGCCACCGCCGCTGCCCTGACCGCTGGGATCCCTGATCTCGCGTTCACGCCGATCAGTCTCGACTCGACCGCGATCGAGGACCTGCGCGCAAGCTGGTCCACCCCACCGTCTCCACCTTTTGCGGCACGGGAGCGGTGATGCGCGGGATCAGTCGCGAGGTTCTCGCCCGCGACGCCGCCTGGTCCCTGGCCGACGGCTCCTGCAAAGACCTCACGATCGCGTGGGGTCGGTGGGAAGACATGTATGCCGCCGCTCTCACCCCCGCGGCTCGCCTCGCCGCCCTGGCCGAGCCAGCCTCAGTCTGCTCCGCCTGCCCGATCGCCGCAGAGTGCGCCGACCTCGCCGAGCTCTCCGGCTACACCGGCATCGCCGCCGGCGAGGGCTACCGCAACGGCCGGCCCGACGTTGCTCGTGCCCGTGCGCCGCGAGAACGGAGGTCGGCATGAGCGCCTGGCAGCTCTACCCCAACCATGTCTGGCTCGCCGACGGCGACCACGCTCTCGTCTTGCTGGTGATGGGTCTTCCCGAACGTCAGGTCCTGGGCGCCACCGTCGTCCAGGAACCCGCAGACGCGGCCGCGTTGCTGGCCCGCCTCGTGGACGCTCACGGCTGCCCGGCGACGCTGCGTTCGATCTGGGACCCACTCTTCGAGGGCGTCAACGCTGCAGCTCGCGCCGCCGTTCGTCAGGCGGGCTGCGCTGACCCCGTGGGCAAGCTGGAGTCTGACGACTTCGTCTGGGCGCTCGACATCGGCGACGCCGCCACCCAAGCAATCCGGGACAGCAACCCCGCCACCATCGATGACGCTGCCAGCGCTCTCGAGAGGTGGCTCCACGCCCCCGCTCGCACGCCATCGGCCAAATTCACCGGCCAGCGCTCGGGTAGCCTGACCCATGACGCCTACCCTCGCGAGGGACCGGGAAGTGACCCCCAGGATCTCCTGCCGGACGACAGGGCCTGGGGGTCGCGCACACCACCCCCAGACGCGCCATGACCGCAGCCCTTCCGGTGCCCGTTGCGCCGCGCCCTGGGGAGTCGATCGAGTCCTGGCTCGAGCACCTCGCCGACGCCAACGGCCTCACCACCGCCCAGCTCCTCACTGCGACAGGTCGTGGACGCGCTGGTACCCGGTACCTCACCCTCGCGCCGTCACCGGAGACGATCACCCGTCTCGCGGCTCTCGCCCGCGTCGATGAACGGGACGTGTATGCCGCCACCCTCGCCGCCTTCGACGGAACCGCCCTCGACCTCACCGGACTCGACTCGGCCGACCGGCACTCCTACCGGCAGGTCGC
>NZ_HF571038.1:3528130-3547768 GCF_001046875.1 Nostocoides jenkinsii Ben 74 | reverse complement strand
ACGACTGGATGGTGCGGCGGGTGACGGCCGGGTCGAAGACCTTTTCGTGTTGCCGCGGCTCGGCCATCGCGACCGCGCTCGCGCTGAGCCCCAGCCGCTCGGCGCACGCGGTGAACTCGCGATCGCGCACCGCCCCGATCTCGGCCCCCGTCGGCTCGTAGCCCAGCAGCCGCGGCATGTCCCGCGTGCGCACGATCGTGCCGTCGCCGAGCCCGAAGAGCACCAGCTGCACCCCGCGCCCCGACGCGATCGCATTGCGCAGCGCCGCCCCCATGATCAGCAACTCGTCATCTTGATGCGGCACCAACGCCAGCACGGGCGGCAGGTCCACAGAAGGCGAGGTCACGCTGGTTAGGCTAGGAATTCGTCTGCCGAAGAAGGGGGATCTAAGGATCATGGCCGCCCGCGTGTCGCGCGTCGAACGCCTCACCACCTTCGTCCGCGACCTCGATTCGCCTCTCCCGCAGGTCGATCCGGCCCGCACCTACGAACTCGTCCCCGCCGACCCCGCCTCGCTCCACGCGTTCCGAGCCTCTGAGCCCAAGGCCATGACCGAGCGCAAACTCGGTGTGCTCCTCGGCCGCGTCGGCACCGACGAGCAGGGCTGGCTCGTGCGCGACGCGGACGGCGACTGGCTGGGCTGGTGCCATCTCCTGCGCGGTAGCGGCCCCAATTCCCGCATCGGCCACACCCTGCGACTGCGTCCCGACGACGTCTTCTTGTATGACGATGCCACCGTCCCGCGCCAGCGTCGCCGCGGCGTCCACGGCTTCACGATCGCGCGCCGACTGGAACTCGCCCGAGCGTCCGGCGCGGCGCGGGCGGTCACGACGATCGCCAACACCAACGCCGCCTCGATCGCCTCCTATCGGGCACTCGGTTTCGTCCCGCGCAGCCAACTCGTGCACCTCCCCCGGCTCGGCCGCACGATCGAACTTCCGCTGACCCCGACCTGGGTGAGGAGGCTCGCGCGTGGACGTCGACATAGTTCGTGACACTGCCGCCCTCGACGCCCTGAGCGCCGACTGGACCCGGCTCGACGCCGCCGATCCGGGAGCGGAGTTCTACACGCGGTTCCCCGTCGTGCGGGCGTGGTGGGCCGCGTTCGGGGAGGACGCGGCATACGACCTGGAAGTGGTGGTCGCGCGCCACAATGGCGCCGTCGTCGGCATCCTTCCCCTTGCGCGGCAACGGATCTCGGTGCGTCGCCAGCCGCGGACGCAGCTCCGCTTCGCCTCCCACGGCGACTGGATGGGCGCCATCCTCGACCCATGTCTCAATCCTCGGACCGTATGCCGCGCCCTCCTCGCCGCGCTCGACGCCGACCCCTCGTGGGACATCCTCTCGCTCGACAACCTCCGGGCAGGTTCGGCTCTCGCGGCGACCGCGCTCGCGACCGACCGGTGGAATCCGCACCTGACCCACCGGGTGGAGCACCCGTGGATCGACCTCGCCGGTGTGGCCGGCTTGGCGGCCTTCGAGGCGGCGGGCCGGGTGCCGGACAAGACCCGGAAATACCGCGGACGGCTGCTGCGAGACCACGACGTGCGTTTTGTCGTGCGCGCGGGCGACGACGTCGACATGCTCGACCGGCTGGGCCGACTGCACCAGCGCGAGAAAGACCACCTGATCGCCGATCAGGGCCGGACCGAGCGGCATTCGTGGTTCGAGAGCGCTCAGCGGCTCGCGCACTATCGCGGGATCTTCGCGACGCCTGGAGCAGTCGTGACCTTCGGCTACGAGCGCCCGGACGGTGAGTTGGTCGCGGCCCGATCCGCCTTCCGGCACGGGCGAACCCTGCTGTCCTGGACCAGCACCTACCACCCTGACCTGCGGGACTACCGGCTCGGCAAGGTGCTGCAATACGACATCCTCGGCCACGTCCTCGCCGCCGGCGAGGTTGATGTATTCGACTTCGGCGCCGGGCGCTACCCGTGGAAGTTCGAGTGGACCGACCGGTTCACGTCCAGTTATCGCCTGCGCGTGGAGCGCGAGGTGGCGAGCGCGAGCCCGACGCCACCTGCCTCACCCCCGACCCCGGTCGCAACACCGACCAGCCCGCTGACAACAGCAGCGACAAAAGAACCGGCAACAACACCAGCGGCACCGGCTCCCGGTGGGCTGCTGCAGCGCCTGCGCCGCCGCGGCGGGCGCACCGCTCTCTGCCTCGGCAACACCGTCCGACGAGGGCTGGGGGGCGGCGAAGTCTGGTATGTCGTCCGGCCCGGCGACGAACTCATCGCCTATGGCCCGCTCCTCGAATCGCGCCACCCCGACCTGCGGCTGGTCCACCTGTCCTGCGCCGCGACCGCGCCCCAACGCGAGGTCGTCAACGACGAAGTCCGCGACCCGCTCAACCCCAGCAACCTCGCCGCCGCAGTCGTGGCGGAGCTGACCGCGGCGGCCGAGGCGCTCGGCGTCACGCCCGAGCGCATCATCGCCGACCCGACCCTAGCCCCATCCCTCAGCTCCCGCCGACGCCTGGTGCGGCGGGCCATGGCCGCGTATCCCGCTGCGAGACACCGCATTCCGCCCGCCGCTGCACCGGAGCTCGCCGAACTGATCCGAACCGAAGCGCACCGCCTGGGCGTCGCCGTCGTGACCACACCGGCCCCCGCTCCCGGCACCACGACGGAACTCGGGCCGACCGGGTGGGCCGTGGCCGCGGCATACCGACATTGGGATCCGGACAGCGGCCGGTATGCCGTGCACCGCGCCAACGTTTCCCGCCACCTCGCCGAGCGTGGCGCGGGGCCGGTCAGCCCATCGTCACCGGCTAGCCCATCGTCACCGTGAGATCGGCGCCCGCCGCGCTGGCCTTGACCACGGCCGTATTGGCCTCGTCATTGCGCATGACCCACTCGTGTGCCTCGTCCGGCGTCTTGCCGAACTGAACGTGCCGGGCGATCAGGCGGGGGAGCCGGACGTCGTCGGCGACATCGACGAACCACACGTCGTGGCATTCCGAGCGCGTCGACGGCCACGGATCGTCCTGCAGGAGAAGGTAATTGCCCTCCGTGATGATGATGTCGTCCTCGGGTTCCACGACGATCGCCCCGGCCAGGGGCTGCTCCAGGTCGCGCTCGAAGTTCGGGGCATAGACCGGGCGGGTCCGGTCGTGACGGAGCCGGCTGAGGAGCGCGGCATACCCATCGCCGTCGAAGGTGGGCGGCGCGCCCTTGACGTGCCGCAGGCCGAGGCGATTCAACTGCACGTCCGCGAGATGGAAACCGTCCATCGGTACCTGGACCGCGCGCGTGGCGCCGTCGGCGCGCAGCCCGGCCACGAGCGCGGCGGCGAGGGTCGACTTGCCCGCGCCCGGCACACCGACGATGCCGATGACCAGGCGCTCGCCCGGGGCGGCCCGCAGGCCACGGATTCGATCCAGCAGTTCCGGCAGCGATGGGCTCAAGTCCATGTCGACTATGTAGCACCGCGCGCCCGAACGCGGAGGACGTGGCCGCTCCGTGACAGGATCGAGCCTGCCCTGCTGCCTCGCCTGGAGAGTTCGACGTCGTCATGCCCAAGGCCTTTGCCATCTTCTTCGTTCTGATGCTCGGCATCATCGCGTGCGTCTTCGTCGTGGTCCTGTCCGCGATCGTGCGGCAGTCCAGTCGCAACCGCGCGGTGCAGCGCGCGAATGCCGCCAGCCCGCAGCTCAACCGCCCCGCCCGGGTCGTCTCCAAGCGGGCCGGAGTCACCGGCAACGAGAACTCGACCCGCACGTCCTATTTCGCGACCTTCGAGTTCCCCGGCGGCGCCCGCGAAGAGTTCCCCCTCGAAGGCCAGCAATACGGACTGCTGAGCGAGGGCGACACCGGGACGCTGACCAGCCAGGGCACGTGGTTCCAGTCGTTCACCCGGACCGGTCCGCTCGGTAGCGGCGGCACCATCCAGGATCGCTCGGGTTTCTGATTAGGTCCCGGACGCGACTGAGGGCGGACCCGATCGGGTCCGCCCTCAGTCGTCTGGCGGTGGCGCAGGGATTCGAACCCTGGGTGGAGTCACCCCCACACGCGCTTTCGAGGCGCGCTCCTTAGGCCGCTCGGACACGCCACCGCGGAGCAGACTACTAGAGCCTGTGATCGGCGAAGAAATCGAGGAGCAGGCCGGCGCACTCGTCCTCGCGAACCCCACCGACGATCTCGCAGCGGTGCGTCGCGCGCCGGTCGCGCGGGATGTCCCACACCGATCCGCACGCTCCCGCCTTGGCATCCCACGCCCCGAACACCACCCGCTCGATGCGGGCCAGCATCAACGCCCCGGCGCACATGGCGCACGGTTCCAGGGTCACCACCAAGGTGGCGCCGCTCAACCGCCATTCCCCCGTATGCCGCGCCGCCTCCCGCAGCGCCACCACCTCGGCGTGCGCGGTCGGGTCCCCCTCAGCCTCGCGGGCGTTCCACCCGGTGCCGATCACCCGCCCCTCCGGTGAGACGACGACGGCCCCGACCGGCACATCCGCCGTGGTGAGTGCGGCGCGGGCCGCGGTGAGCGCGTGGCCCATCCACGCGGCATACGCAGGGTCGGTGGGCACCCGGTAAGTTTCCCTTATGCGCGTCCTGACGGCCGACCACCCGTTGATCCAGCACAAGCTGACCTATCTGCGCGACAAGCGCACGGACAGCCCCACCTTTCGCCGGCTGGCCGAGGAACTCATGACGCTGCTCGCCTACGAGGCGACGCGCGAAGTCCGCATCGAGCCGTTCGAGATCGACACCCCCGTCGCCCGGACGACCGGGATCAAGCTGTCCAACCCGAAGCCGCTAGTCGTGCCGATCCTGCGGGCGGGTCTCGGCATGCTCGAGGGTATGGTGCGCATGCTCCCCAGCGCCGAGGTCGGCTTCTTGGGGATGCAGCGCAACGAGGTCACGCTGGAGGCGACGACCTATGCCAACCGCCTGCCCGACGACCTGACCAATCGGCAGGTCTTCGTGCTCGACCCGATGCTGGCGACTGGCGGCTCGATGGTCGACGCGATCCGCTTCCTGGTCGAGCGCGGCGCCAAGGACATCACCGCCGTGACCCTGCTGGCGGCGCCCGAGGGGATCGCGTTCATGCAGGAGCAGCTCGCCGATGTCGCGCCGCCGATCACGCTTGTGACGGGCTCGATCGACGAGCGGCTCAACGAGCACGGCTACATCGTGCCGGGCCTCGGCGACGCCGGCGATCGGCTGTATGGCGTCGTCTGACCTCTGCCTCAATAGCAGTCTGAGTCTGACCGGAGAGTCGTCGGACACCATCGCGGGGTCACCTAACGCGCCCTTTGATATAACGAATTGAACAGTCTATTTCTGTCACGCGCGTAACATGGGGCACACTGACCCCAAAGGCGCGCCCGCGCCTGAGACTGCCGAGCCGTGACAGTTGTCCCCGTTGACCGGGGCTTCACCAGGAGGAACAGGTGTCGATGCCCCCGATCAAGAAGATCGTTCTGTGGCTGATCGTGATCTTCCTGCTGTACGCGATCTTCACAAACCCCCGCGACGCCGCCGACATCGTCGGACGCGCCTGGGACCTGATCGCCAAGGCGATCTCCAATATCGCTCGCTTCTTCGACGCGCTGCTCAACCGCGCCTAGTCCGACATGTCGGAGCCGCCGCAGGTCTCGGGGTGGATCGAGTATCCGCTCATTCGAGAGGCGTCGGCTGAGCTCGAACGCACCCTCGTTGCCGGCGAAGAGCTCTATCTCAACGTTCCCCGCCACCCCGCCTGCCTGTGGAAGCCGGTCGCTCTCAGCTTGCTCATCGGCGCCGTCGTACTCACCACTATCGCGGATGGTGAACTGCCGAGCGGGCTGTTGCTCATCGCCTTGGTGCTGTCCCTGGCCTGGCTGGCCTGGGAGGAGGCAGAGCGCCGGCACGAGACCTTCGTCGCGACCGATCAACGCATCCTCAAGATCGAGGGGCTCATTGCCAAGCGCACGCCCGTGATGCGCCGCGGCAAAGTCACCGACTTATCGCTGCGTCGGTCCCTGATCGGGCGCATCTGCAACTACGGAACGATCATGATCGAGAGCGCCGGCCAAGACCAGGCACTCAACAAGATCGAGTATGTCCGCTACCCCAGCCAGACGTTCCGCCGCCTCAACGCGTTGACGAGCGGACAGATCGTCGTTGCGCACAACCCACGGCCGGGAGGTGCGGCACTGGTCGGCCGCAAGGTGCGCAAACGCGCGCACGGAACGGACAAGCCCAGACGACCGGTGCCGATGGGTGATCCCACCAAGCCCGTGCACCGCGCCGCCGGAAGCCGTGACGTCGGCCCCGGTCCAGATACCGACGAGTTCCCCCCGGTCAGGCGGCCAGAGGGCAAGATCACCCCGAAATACCCCACACCAGGAGAGGAGCAGCCATGAGCGTGATGCGGACGAAGTCCATCGAGCAGACGATTCGCGAAGGCGACGAACCGGAGTACCAGCTCAAGAAGCGACTGACCGCCCTCGACCTCACCGTCTTCGGTGTCGGTGTCGTGATCGGCGCGGGCATCTTCACCGTCGCGGGTCGCGCGGCGGCGACGCTCGCCGGTCCGGCGATCATTCTGTCGTTCATCGTCGCGGCCGTATGCTGCGGGCTCGCCGCCCTCTGCTACGCCGAGTTCGCGTCGTCGATCCCGGTGAGCGGATCGGCATACACCTTCTCGTATGCCTCCCTAGGTGAGTTGGTCGCCTGGATCATCGGCTGGGACTTGCTGCTGGAGTTGATGCTCGGGGCGTCGGTGGTGGCGCAGGGCTGGTCGGCCTATCTGGGGGTCTTCCTCGACCGCCTCGGGATCACCATTCCGGAGTCGATCGCCTACGGCTCGCACTTCGACCTCCCGGCGTTCCTGCTGGTCGTGGTGCTGACCGTGCTCGTGACGGTCGGCATCAAGGAGTCGATGCGGGTCAACATGGCCCTGGTCGCGCTCAAGGTCTTCATCGTGCTGTTCGTGATCATCGCCGGCCTCGGCTATGTCAACACGGCCAACTACACGCCGTTCATCCCGGCGTCGACCGCGACCGCCGACACGCACACGGTCTGGACTGCGCCGCTGCTGCAAACCATCTTCGGAATGGAGCCCTCGGCCTTCGGCGTCGGCGGCATCCTGGCCGGTGCATCGCTGGTGTTCTTCGCCTATATCGGCTTCGACGTGGTCGCCACGACCGCGGAGGAAGCCAAGAACCCGGCCCGCGACCTGCCGCGCGGCATCATCGGCTCACTGGTGATCTGCACCATTCTCTACTGCGCGACCGCGCTGGTCATGACGGGCATGGTGTCCTACAAGGATCTCTCCGCCGAGGCGTCGCTGGCCAAGGTCTTCGTTGATGTGGGCAAGCCGGGGTATGCGACGCTGATCGCCGCCGGCGCTGTGGCCGGTCTGACCACCGTCGTCATGACGCTGCTGATCGGCACCTCGCGCGTGATCTTCGCGATGTCGCGCGACTGGCTGCTGCCGTCGTCGTGGGGCAAGACCAACCCCAAGACCGGCACCCCCGCGCGGATCACCGTCGCCGTCGGCACGATCGTGGCCCTCACCGCGGCCCTGACTCCGATCGGCAAGTTGGAGTACATGATCAACATCGGCACGCTGACCGCGTTCTTCCTGGTCTCGCTCGCCGTGCCGGTGCTGCGCAAGCGTCGCCCGGACTTCAACCGTCCGTTCAAGGTGCCGTTCAACCCGTGGCTGCCCTGGCTCTCCGCCGCGATCTGCGCCTACCTGGCGCTGACCTTGCCGCTGGAGACCTGGGTCCGCTTCCTGATCTGGATGGGCCTGGGCTTCCTGATCTACTTCCTGTACGGCTACAAGCGCTCCCGCCTCGCCGGCCGCTCCCCCGAGGACTCCGGCTACCCCTCGATGACCTCGACCTGACCCGGAGCGCCCGCTCACGTCATACCTCCTCGTTCACATCACCCCTTTCCGTTCACATCACCCGCTACCGGGGGTGACGTGAACGGGAAGGGGTGATGTGGTCGTGAGGGGGTGATGTGAACGCGGCTAGAGCGCGGCGAGGATGTCCTCGACGCGGGAACGGGCGTCGCCGAAGAGCATCTGGGTGTTGTCCTTGAAGAACAGCGGGTTCTGGACGCCGGCGTAGCCCGTGGCCATCGACCGCTTGAACACGATCACGTCCTTGGCCTCCCAGACGTGCAGCACGGGCATACCGGCAATGGGCGAGCCAGGCTCGTCGATGGCCGCGGGGTTCACCGTGTCGTTGGCGCCGATCACCAGCACCACATCGGTGTCGGGGAAGTCGTCGTTGACCTCGTCCATCTCCAGGACGATGTCATAGGGGACCTTCGCCTCGGCCAGCAGCACATTCATGTGGCCGGGGAGGCGTCCCGCCACGGGATGTATGCCGAAGCGCACGTCCACTCCCTTCTCCCGTAGGCGTCGGGTCAGGTCCGCGACCGCGTACTGGGCTTGGGCGGTCGCCATCCCGTAGCCGGGGGTGATCAGGACGGATCGGGCAGACTTCAGCAGCGCGGCGGCGCCGGCGGCCTGGATCTCGCGGTGCTCGCCATACTCAATGTCCCCGGCGGTGGTGCCGCCCTCGACGCCGAACCCGCCCGCGATCACCGAGATGAACGAGCGGTTCATCGCCTTGCACATGATGTAGGACAGGTAGGCACCGGAGGAGCCGACCAGCGCACCGGTGATGATCAGCAGGTCGTTGCTCAGCAGGAACCCGGCAGCGGCGGCGGCCCAGCCCGAGTAGCTGTTGAGCATCGATACCACCACGGGCATGTCGCCGCCGCCGATCGAGGCGACCAGGTGCCAGCCGAGGGCAAGCGCCAGGACGGTGACGATGCCCAGCATCAGTTGCCGCAGGAAGGTGCTGCTCTCTGGCGTCGCGACATAGGCGACCGTCATCACGACGAACACCCCGATCGCGCCGAGGTTCAACACATTGCGCCCCGGGAGCATCAGGGGCGCGCTCTTCATCTTGGCGGCGAGCTTCAGGTAGGCCACGATCGAGCCGGTCAACGTGACGGCCCCGATAAAGACGCCGACGAAGACCTCGACCGCGTGGACCTTGGGATACGGCGAGTTCTCGTATGAGGAGTTCCACCCCACGAGCACGGCGGCGGCACCGACGAAACTGTGCAGCATCGCGATGAGCTCGGGCATGCCGGTCATCTCGACCGACCGCGCCCGCCAGATCCCGATCGCGGCACCGATGGCCATGGCCGGGACGATGAAGGCCAGGCCGCGCAGCCCGGTTCCTTCTGTCGACAGGCCTTCAAAAGACACCCCGGCCGTCGCGGCCCAGATGGTCGCCACCAGGGCGATCGCCATCCCGATGACGCCGAAGCGGTTGCCGAGGCGCGCCGTCTCATGTCGCGACAGCCCGGACAGCGCCAGGATGAACAGCAAGCCCGCGACGATATAGGCGCCCTGGACCAGGGCATACGACGGCGTCATCGGGCCGGCTCCTCACGCTTGAACATCTCGAGCATTCGTCCGGTCACGGTGAATCCGCCGAAGACATTGATGCTGGCCACCAGAATGCCGATGAACGCCAGGATGCTCACCCACAACTTCCCGGCATGGCCCACCTGAAGCAGCGCCCCGACGACGATGATGCCGCTGATCGCATTGGTCACCGACATCAGCGGCGTATGCAGCGCGTGGTGCACGTTGCCGATCACATAGAAGCCGATCACGACCGACAGCATGAACACCATGAAGTGGCCGAGGAAGGCCGGCGGCGAGAACGCGGCCATCAGCAGGAAAAGCGCACTGCCCGCCCCGATCAGTGCGAGCTTCGTGCTCGCGGCCATCGGCTGCACAACCGGCTTCGCCACGACCGCCGTGGTCGGCGAAGCAACGGGTGCGGCCGATACCTGGACGGGCGGCGGCGGCCACAGCACCTCACCGGCGCGGGACACGGTCATACCCCGTTGCACGACGTCGTCGAGATCGAGGACGACCTCGCCGTCCTTGCCGGGGGTGAGCAGCTTCATCAGGTTGACGAGGTTCGTCCCGAAGAGTTGCGACGCCTGGGTGGGCAACCGCCCCGGCAGATCCGTGTAGCCGAGGATCTTCACCCCGTGCTCGGTCACCACCCGCTCGTCCGGCCGCGAGCCGGCGACATTGCCCCCATTGGCCGCGGCCATGTCGACGACCACGGAGCCGGGCTTCATCGAGGCAACCATCTCTTCGGTGATCAGCCGAGGCGCGGGCTTCCCGGGGATGAGCGCGGTGGTGATGATGATGTCGACGTCGCGGGCCTGCGCGGCATACAGCGCGGCGGCCTTGGCGTTGAAGTCGTCCGTCGTCTCCTTGGCGTAGCCGTCGGCGGAGGGCCCGGTGTCTTCGATGTCGATCCGCAGGAACTCCCCGCCCATCGACTCGACCTGATCGGCCACTTCCTGGCGCGCGTCGAACGCCCGCACGATCGCCCCGAGGCTGTTGGCGGTGCCGATCGCGGCGAGCCCGGCGACCCCGGCCCCGATGACGAGCACCTTCGCCGGCGGGACTTTTCCTGCGGCCGTGACCTGCCCGGTGAAGAACGACCCGAACTCGTGGGCGGCCTCGATCACCGCGCGGTAGCCACCGATATTGGCCATCGACGAGAGCACATCCAACGCCTGCGCGCGGGAGATGCGCGGGACGGCATCCATCGCCAACGCCGTGACGCCGCGCTCCGACAAGGCCGTGACCAGGTCGGGATTCAGCGCTGGCGCCATCAAGCTCGCGAGGTATTGCCCCGGTTGCAGGCGCATCCGCTCGGCCGCATTCGGCGCATTGATCTTCAGGACGACGTCGCCGGAGAACGCCTCGCCCGGCTCGACGATCTCGGCGCCGGCCGCGGCATACGACTCGTCGTCGAAGCTCGCCCGCAGCCCCGCGCGTGTCTCCACCGCGACCTCGTATCCGAGCGCGCGCAACGCCTCGACCGTCTTCGGGGTCGCGGCAACGCGCGTCTCCCCGGCACGCGACTCCTTGGGCACCACGATGCGCACGGCGGATCCTCTCGGCGGGTGGGAACTACGGCGAACCTATCGCGCCGACGTCGGCGCTCGCGCCACTGTGCCGCCCCTGCGCACGCTCCCGCTACCCCTATGTGACCAACGAGACTTGTTCTAGTTGCACTAGAACAACTAGAGTGATCGTATGCTGCTCCGGATCGACCCGACGTCACCGACGCCGCTGTTCGACCAACTCGCGCAGGCGATCCGCGGTGGCCTCGCCGCCGGCGAGATCGCCCCCGGCGATCGCCTCCCCGCCGCGCGCGAGTTGGCGGCATCGCTCGGCATCAACATGCACACCGTTCTTCGGTCGTATGCCGCGCTCCGCGACGACGGGGTCATCCACCTCCGTCGCGGGCGGGGTGCCGTCGTCGTGGACGCTCCCCCGGGCCGGCTCGAGATCCGCGAGGCGGCGGCCCAGTTGCTGGCGGCGGGGCGCCGAAACGGACTCAGCCTCAATCAAATTCACGAAGCTCTGGACGAAGGAGCGAACTCATGACCCAGACCACCGCGCCCACCGGGCGTGTGCGCCGCCTGGCCCTTCCCGCCGCGATCATCCTGGCGTGCGTCGTCGTCTCGGTCGGCACGCTGCTCGCGTGGCGCGACCGGCTTCCCGAGCCGATGGCCACCCACTTCGGCGTCGGCGGTCAGGCCGACGGATTCATGAGCCGCTCGACCAATCTCGTGACCAGCCTCCTCATGACGCTCATCGTCCCCGCAGTCCTCTTGGCGGCGTTCTCTGTCGACAAGCGCGGCAGCATGGGTCGCCTGGGCGCCGGGTTGGCCGCCGGCACGGCCGCCTTCCTCGCCGCCCTCACGGTGCTCTCGGCCCACGTCCAACTCGCCCTCGCGGACGCTCATGAGGCCCGCTTCAGCATGCTGATGCTCCTGCCCGGGACCGCCATCGGCGTCGCGATTGCGGCGCTCGCCTACCGCTTCACGCCGCCGGGAGCCGCGGCCCCTCCGCTCCCGGATGACCAGCCTCGCCTGACGCTGCGTCCCGGCGAGCGGGCCGTATGGACGAGCCAGGCCACCTCCAAGGTCGTGCTGTTCGCGGGGTTGGTCGCCGTTGCCGTCGGGGTCGTCTTGGCGGTGGTCCAGCCCGACGTCATCCCCGCGGTCATTCTGATCGTGCTCGGTGCCCTTCTGGCCGGCCTCGCGCCGGTCCGGGCAACGGTGGACGAACGCGGCCTGGCCTGGCGGATGGGCTTTCTGGGCCGGCGAATCCCGTTGTCGCGCATCACTTCCGCCCGTGAGGTCGACGTCGAGCCGATGCGCTACGGCGGCTGGGGGTACCGGATCTCCGGGCAAGGAGTGGCGGTCATCGTCGCGGCCGGCCCGGGGCTACGGATTTCGCGACGTGACGGCAACGACTTCACGATCACCGTTCCGGACGCGCGGACCGGCGCCGCCCTCCTGAACACCCTCCTTGACCAGTCCGCACAAACCCGGGCCTGATCACTCACCCGTCGCTGCGCAACGATGACGACCGGCCCGTCGACGACTGGCCTGTCATCGACGACAGGTCCAGGGCTTGGTCGAGTTGCGCCTCCGTGAGCCGCCCGTCCGCCACAAACCCGAGATCCAGTGTGGCCTCGCGGATCGTCATACCGTGCGCCAGCGCGTGCTTGGCGATCGTCGCGGCGGCCTCGTAGCCGATGAGGCCGTTGAGGGGAGTGACGATGGCCGGGGAGGACGCGGCATACCGCTGCATCCGGGCGGCATCAGCGGTGATCCCGGGGATGCATCGCGTCGCCAACAGCCGGGACGCCGCGGCCAGCAGCGCGACCGACTCCAGCAGGTTGCGGGCGATGACCGGGAGCATGACGTTGAGCTCGAAGTTGCCGGCGGCGCCGGCCCACGCAACCGTCGCATCGTTGCCGATCACCTGCGCACACACCTGCAAAGTCGCCTCGGGGACAACGGGATTCACCTTGCCCGGCATGATGCTGGAGCCCGGCTGCAAGTCGGGCAGATGAATCTCGGCAAGCCCGGCCATCGGCCCGGAGGCGAGCCAGCGCAGGTCGTTGCAGATCTTCGTCAACCCGACCGCGATCGTGCGCAGCACCCCGCTCAACTCCACGAGGGAATCCCGCGTCCCCTGCGCCTCGAAGTGATCACGCGCCTCGTGGAAGGCGATGCCGGAGTCCCGGGCGAGGATCGCGATGACCCGCCCCGCGAAGCCCCGCGGCGCGTTGATCCCCGTCCCGACGGCCGTCCCACCGAGCGGCAACTCCTGCACCCGCGGGAGCACCGCGGCCAGGCGCTCCTGCGCGAGGGTGAGGGTCGCGGCATACCCCCCGAATTCCTGACCGAGCGTGACGGGAGTCGCATCCATGAGGTGGGTGCGCCCGGCCTTCACGAGACCGGCGAACTCAACCGCCTTCTCCCCCAACGCCTTTTCCAACACCGCGAGCGCCGGCAGCAACTCCTGATGCACCGTCGTCGCCGCCGCGACGTTGATCGCCGACGGGAAGGTGTCGTTGGAGGATTGGGCGGCGTTGACGTGATCGTTCGGATGCACGGGGGTCCCCGCCAGCGACGCCAGCCGCGCGATCACCTCGTTGACGTTCATGTTCGTGCTGGTGCCCGAGCCCGTCTGGAAGACATCAATCGGGAAGGCGTTGTCATGCTGCCCCAGCGCCACCTCGGTCGCCGCGGCGACGATCGCCGCGCCCTGGGCCGTGCTGATCACCCCTAGATCCGTATTCACCTGGGACGCAGCGGCTTTGATCCTCGCGAGCGCGTGAATGACCGGCGGCGGCACCCCGACGCCCGAGATCGGGAAGTTCGCCACCGCCCGCTGCGTCTGCGCACCCCACAAGGCCGTGGCAGGCACCGAGACCTCGCCGAGAGAGTCGTGTTCGATCCGGTAGACGGTCTCGTGTGCTGTCATTTCCGTGGCCTTTCCGCCACCGATCCGTCGGCGGCGCCTCCTGCCAGGCTAGCCAGCCGCACCCTGGAGCAGGGGTGCCGTGACGTGCGCGAACATCCGCTCCTTGATGGTCCCGAGCGTCATCCGGTCCTTGCCGGCGAGGCTGGTCGCGAGCGCGATGGCCGCCGGCAGCAATTCGTCCTCGCTATGGACGGCGTCGACTACCCCGGCCGCGAGCGCGTCGGCACCGCCATACCGACGGCCGGTGGTCATGGCGTCCACAGCCGAGCGCGGCGTCAGCTTGCTCTGCACGAGCGCGCTCATACCCAAGCTGAACGGAATGCGAATGTCGACCTCGGGCAGACAGAAGAAGCCGCGGTCGTCGCGCATCAGCCGGTAGTCGTGGCAGAGCGCCACCAACGCCCCCGCCCCGAAAGCGTGCCCGTTGATCGCCGCGACCGTCGGCACCGGCAGCGTCAGCAAGCGCGCCAGCAACCGCTCCACCCGGTGCACATAGGTCAAGAACTGCTCCGGGTGCGCCTGCACCCACGCCAAGTCCAGGCCGTTGGAGAAGAACTTGCCGGTGGCCGTGGTCACCAGCGCCGCTGGCTCGCGATCGGCCACCAGTTCGTCGAGGAAGACCTCGACCTGGTCGAGGAAGTCCGGGGAGTAGCGGTTCTCGTCGGCGCCAAAATCGATGATCCAGACGGGCCCGTCTCGGTGCAGCTGCGGCATACGGGCGATCATGTCACCTGGCCCGGGACCCGATCCCCCGCTGTGGGCATGGCCCGCGTCACGTCCCCGCAGCGCCGCCCGCGGCACCGCGCATTAGAGTCTGCGCGTGACGACGACCCACCCCATGGATGAGCTTTTCGACGCCGCAACCGAGAGTGGTGAAGTCGAGATCCCAGCCGGGTGGGGGCAGGGACGGGCCACCTTCGGCGGGTTGCTGGGTGGCCTCCTGCAAGCAAGGAGCCTCGGCGAGTGGAGCCTCGACCCGGCCACCCTGCGCGCCACCACGACCTCCTTCGTCGCCCCGGTCACCCCCGGCCCGGCTCGCCTGGAAACCGTGCTGCTGCGCCAGGGTTCGTCCGCCACGCAGACCGAGGTCCGGCTGTGGCAGGTCGACGAGCGGACCGGCCAGGACAGCGTGCGCACCCTCCAACTCTCCTCGTATGGCGCTCCCCGCGCCTCCACCGTCGAGGTCGCCGCCCCGGGCCCGGGCCCTATCGCCGACCTGTCTCGTTTGTATGCCGTGCCCTACCTCCCGGGCCTCACCCCCGAGTTCCTGGCTCAGATCGAGTTGACCCCGGCTACCGGCGGGATGCCCTTCTCGGGCAGCGACTCCGGCGACCTGACCGGGTTCATGCGCTATCGCCAAGCACCGGCGGCGATGACCCTGCCGCACTTCCTCTGCCTCGTCGACGGCTGGCCACCGGCGGCCGGGGCGCTGCTGACCAAGCCCACTGCCATGAGCACCCTCTCGTGGACGGTGGAGATGTTGACGGAGCCGACCGGCGCCCCCGATCAACACTGGTGGTATGAGGTGGTGACGGACGCCGCGCACGACGGGTACGCCCATACGCACGCCTCGATCTTCACCGCCGCCGGCGACCCGGTCGCGATCTCCCGCCAGACCATCTCGATCTTCGGCTGACGAGCACAGCCCGGGTCAGCTGGGCTTCGGAGCCCCCGGACGGGCATACCGCATCCAGACAATGGCGGTACACATGATCGCCCAGGCGACACCAATCCAGTAGAACGCCGTCGGGCCGAGCAGGTTCACGCCGACACCGAAGAAGAACGGGCCGAAGGCGGCGATCGCGGCGGTCCAGCCGATGACGCCACCGGCCTGCCGCTTCTCGAAAATCATCGGCATCTGCTTGAAGGTCGAGGCATTACCGATGCCGGAGAAGAGGAAGATCGCGAGCATGCCCCACAGGAACTGGCTGAAGTCGCCCTTGAGCGCGGCGGCCGAGGAGTAGTCCGGGGTCAGCGCGGGGATCGTATAGATGATCGAGGCGATCAGGCCAAGACCGGAGACGAGTGACCACTTGGCCCCGCCCATCCGGTCGGTCAGCGGCGAGAAGACGACCCGAGCGCCAGCGCCGATGAGTGGGCCGAGGAAGACGTACTTCACCGGGTCGGGCACGGCATACCCCTCGATGAGGACCTTCGCCGCAGCGCCGGCACCCGAGACGACCTTGTCATTGCCCGCGCCATAGAGGTTGGACATCAGCAGACCGAACTGCGCGGCCAGGCCGGAGAACGTGCCGAAGGTCATGATGTAGACCAGCGTCATCCACCAGGTGTCCTGATTGCTGAAGATGTCGAACTGCTGGCGAATGTTGGCCTTGATCGGCACCGACTTCAGCATCGACCAGGCGAGCAGACCGCCGATGATCATCAGCGGGATCCAGATGAAGGATGCGTTCTGGTAGAACACTTCCTTGTTGGGCTTGCCAGGGGTCTTGAGGATCTGCGAGCCGCCGAAGATCGCCAGGCCGGACATCGCGATCAGATAGGGCGTCAGCAACTGGACAACCGAGACCCCGAAGTTGCCGAGCCCGGCCTGCAGACCGAGCGCTGTCCCCTGCATCCGCCGGGGGAAGAAGAAGGAGGTCGAGGGCATGAAGCCGGAGAAGACACCACCGCCGATGCCGGCGAGGAAGGCCAGCACCATCAACTCCCAGTAGGGAGCAGTCGGCTGCTGCACGCGCACGCCCCAGCCGAGTGTGGAGGCGGTCAGCAGCAGGGTGCTCAGGGCGACCATCTTGCGGGTGCCCATGATGGGCGGCAGCACCATCCAGACCAGCCGGAACAGACCGGCCGCGAGGCCGGGCATGGCGGCCATCCAGTAGAGCTGGCTCTTGGTCCACGTGTAGCCGAGGGCGTTGAGCTTCGGAATGATCGCGCTGGGCAGGAACCAGGCGATGAAGGCGAGGGTCAGGCAGAACGTCGTGATCCACAGGGTTCGCCAGGCCAGGCCAGAATCCCAGGTCTCCTCATTCTCAGGATCCCAGGACTGCAGCCATTCCCCGCCGCTGCGGGCCGGTGCGGTGCTCATTCGGGTGTCTCTTTCTTTCGATTTCGTATGCCGTGCACGGGTTTCGTATGCCGTGCCGGGAGTGCGGGGGGCCGCTCGCCTCAGTTGGCGGTCGGGCTCTCAAGGTGACGGGCAAGTTCAGGAGTCTGCTGGTGCAGCATCCTGACAACGGTCCAGTGCATCCACAAGGCGCAGATCACAGTGAGGACGAAGAGCACGAAGAATGTGCTCGTCGGGAAACCGCTCCACTCCTTGGTGTAGGCGAACAGGGGAGGCAGCACGAAGCCGCCGAGGCCACCGAACATTCCGACGAGCCCGCCGACGGAGCCGACGTTGTCGGGGAAGTATTCGGGGATGTGCTTGTAGACCGCCGCCTTGCCGATGCCCATCGCGCAGCCAAGCAGGAAGACGAGGACGACGAAGGCCGGCAGACCGAGGTGGTAGGCGAGGTGCTGGCTCTCGTGCCCATCGGCGTGGCTGATGGTGATGTGCCCGTTGGGCATCATCAAGAAGCCCGTGCTGAGCATCATCAGGGCGAAGGTCCAATACATGACGCGCCGGGCGCCGAAGCGGTCGGAGAACCAGCCGCCGACCGGCCGCAGCAGGGAGGCCGGGAAGATGAAGGTCGCGGTGAGCAGCGCGGCAGTGCGCAACTCGATGTCGAAGTTCTCGACGTAGTAGTGCGGCAACCAGGCGGACAGGGCGACGTAGGCACCGAACACTGCGGCGTAGTAGAGGCTGAACCGCCAGACTCGCACCTGCTTCAGCGGGGCCAGCATCTCGCCGATCGGCTTGCCAGCACCAGCTACCTGGTCACGCCGCGGCACGATCACGAAGACGGCGATCGCCATCAGCACTAGGGCCACGGCATAGATGGCCGGGAAGATCCGCCAGCCGCCCTTGAAGACGCCGAAGTAAACGTGGCCAGCAGTCCCAGCGATGATCGCGGGGAAGAGCACGAGGAGCAGCTTGGTGACGGACGCACCGACATTGCCGGCGCCGAAGACGCCAAGGGCAAAGCCCTGGTGCTCCTTCGGGGTCCACGCTGAGTTCCACGCGACGCCGACGCTGAAGAGGTTGCCGGCGAAGCCGACGAGGAAGGCGAGGGCGAGCAGAGCGCCATACCCCTGCGCCTGGGTGAGGAAGAAACACGGGATCGCGGTGAGGAGCAGCATCGCGATCGTCACCTTGCGACCGCCGATGCGATCGGTCAGCATCCCGGCGGGCAACCGCCACAGGGAGCCGTTGAGGACGGCGACGGCGGAGAGCCAGGCGAGCTCAGGATCGCTGAGCTTCAACTCCTTCTGAATCGGCACCCCGAGGATGCCGAACATCAGCCAGACTGCGAACATCAGAGTGAACGCAGTCGTGGACATGATCAGGACGCGGGTGGCGCCGGTGGTGGACCCGGAACGGGACACTTTCGCTCCTTAGAGGAACCCGGTTTAGAGGAACGCGGTCAGCTTTATTAAGCAGCGCGACGCTACGCTCAGTCCGCGCCTATTGCCTAGCTAGGCGACCCTTAGTGACACGCGCGACACCCGTGTGATTGAATAAAACGGAATCGGAGCACTGGCAACGACGCAGATGGAGGCGAGCCATGCCCAGGGTCAACGACGACACGGCCACCGTGCTGTTGGCGTCGCCGATCCGTCGGCGGATCGTCGAGTTGATCCGCGAAGCCCAGCGCCGTGGCGCCGACGACATCGGCGCGGACGCGCTCGGCTCCGAGGGCCTCACGGCAGCCCAACTTGCCAAGGCGGTCAGCCTGCACGTGACGACCGTCCGCTTCCACCTCGACCAGCTGGAGTCGGCCGGGGTGCTGGTCGGGTCGGCCCACAAGCACCCGGGCGCCGGTCGGCCACGCAAGGTCTATTCCGTCCCCGACGAGGTCGAGGAGACCACGGACGTCGCCGGCGCGGTCCGGCTGCTGACCGGACTCCTAGCCGAGACGTTCACCACAACGCGTCGCCAACAACGCCTGGTCAGCCCGGACGAGGCCGGTTTTGTCTGGGCCGAGAACCACGTTCCGGAGAGCGACGCCCCCGCCGCGCGCACCCCGGGCGAGTGGCTCGGCAAAGTGGGCGGGCTGCTCGATGTGCTGGAGGACTGGGGCTACACGCCCGAACTCGCCACCTCCGAGCGCGGCCGCACGGCGCGCATCGACCTCCCCCACTGCCCGTTCCGCGCGCTGGCGCGCGAGAACACCGAGGTCGTCTGCGGCATCCACCGCGGCCTGATCGCCGGGACCATGCATCAACTTGGTGAGCCCGACACGGACGTCGAGCTGATTCCGTTCTACGACAACGATATCTGCCTCGCTCATGTGCGGCGAACCACCCCTTTCGGCCCGGCGGACCCGCCGTCGGCGCCACGTCCTCCCCAGGAGAAGCAGGATGACTGACACCGGCATGGACTCCCCCCTCGCCGAGGCCCTCGTCGGCACTCGTCGCTTCTTCACCAAGGCCGAGGTGTCCCCCGATAAGCGTTCGATGTATGCCAAGGGTGGCCGCCAAGGCGACGCCTTCTATCGGGATCGCTGGGCCCACGACAAGGTGGTCCGCTCGACGCACGGCGTCAACTGCACGGGCTCGTGCTCGTGGAAGGTCTATGTCAAGGACGGCGTCATCACCTGGGAGGCGCAGCAGACCGACTACCCCAGCACCGGCCCGGACAAGCCCGAGTATGAGCCGCGCGGCTGCCCCCGCGGCGCCGCGTTCTCTTGGTACACCTACTCCCCCACCAGGATTCGTTATCCGTATGTC
>NZ_HF571038.1:3523639-3528030 GCF_001046875.1 Nostocoides jenkinsii Ben 74 | reverse complement strand
GTCGCGGTGTGCACGGTTCTCCGCGGTTACACGCCGATCTGGTCGTGGACGGGTGGACGGTGAGTGAGAAGACGGTCGCTGACTCGATGCGCCGGCAGGGCCTGGTCGCGCGAAAGATGAAGCGCCGCAACGGATTAACCCGGCAGGACAAGACGGCACCGAAGTTCCCGGACCTGCTGCGCCGGGATTTCACCGCTGAGCGTCCCAACGCCCGCTGGGTTGGGGATATCACGGAGATCCCGACCACGGGCGGGAAGCTGTACCTGGCCACGGTGATCGACTTGTACTCGCGGCGGCTGCTCGGTGCCGCGACTGGGATCCATCCGGACGCCGACCTGGCGTGCGCGGCGATCACGATGGCCGTCGCGGCCCGCGGCGGCATCGACGCGGTCAACGGCCCGAACTGGCGGGAAAACGAGTCGCAGCGGGTCATTTTCCACACCGACAGGGGCTCGACCTACACGGCGAACTCGTTCACCGGGCTGTGCCGCCGGCTCGGGATCCGTCAATCCATGGGACGCGTCGGATCGTGTTTCGACAATGCAGCCGCGGAGGCGTTCTTCTCCTCCCTGGAGTGGGAAGTCCTCTCCCGGCACGAGTTCACCACTACCCAGGCGGCCCAGGCCGTCGTGCTCGATTGGTGCTACGGGTTCTACAACCACGAGCGCCGACACAGCTCAGCAGGCATGATGAGCCCCATCGCCTACGAAACCACCGCGGCCACCGCCCGGGAAGCCGCATAGCCAAACCCTCCACGATTCGGGGGGAACCACAGTGACCAGCGCCCAGGGAATGCATCCCCACCACAGCCAAGGCCAGCACGAAGACAGCAACCAACTGCCACCCGCGCCGAGCCATTGCCACTGAGGCCAACATGACTCCGATTCTCGCACGCGCGCAGGATGCGCTTCCACGATCCCACCCTCGAGCAGGGACGCGTCACATACATATACCCCCTAAGGGTATAGTTCGCAACGTTCGCCACGAACCGGGCGATCGCTCACGAAAGGACCCATCCATGAGCACCACCAGCTCCACCGCCACTATCACCGTCAACGGTATGACCTGCGGCGGCTGCGCCACCAAAGTCAGCGCCGCGGTCGAGTCCGTCCCCGGCATCACCGGAGCCGACGTCGACCTGGCCGCCTCAACCGTCACCGCCACCGGTGAGGACGTTGACGAAGCCGCGGTGCGTGCCGCGATCGCCTCTGCTGGCTACGCGACCGCCTGACCCCAACCAGCACTTAAGTATCAACCGTCGTATCGGCCGACGGCGCCGCACACCTGGCTCCGTCGGCGGGTTTCGATCACGTTCTTGGGTCAGCCGTGTTGCCAGACTTTGCGAGCTGAAATGACGAGTAGTACGGCGAGGAGGGGGACAAGCACCTCGGTGGGGACGACGTCGAGGAGCGCTCCGCCTGCGGCGGTGCCGGCCACTGATCCGATGGCCATGGCGAGCAGGAAGGCACGGTTGTGCCGGAGCACGGCGAAGGATTTGTCTTGGCTATAGCGGGCGAACGCGACCAGCATCGTGGGCAGCGAGACTGCGAGGGAGAGGCTGCCTGCGATTTTGATGTCTGCCCCGTAGAGCAGCACGATCGTGGGGATCAGCAGTTCCCCACCGGCGACTCCCATGAGGGCGGCGACCACGCCGATGCCTGCTCCTGCTGCGACGCCGGTAATCGTTTGAAGTGGCCCTTGTAATTCGGCGGGTTGCACCCGTCCGAGATGGGTGACCAAAAGGGCGGCCGCGATCAGGATCAGCAGGATGGCGAGGACCCGGTGGAGGGTGCGATTTCGCATGCGGGTTGCCCAGGTCGCACCGAGGTAGGCGCCGAGAAGGCTTCCGGTGAGGAGGTTGACGATGATCGGCCAGTGCGGGGTGAGCTGTTCCAAAGGGACCGCGACCAGCCTGGCGGGCAATGCGGTGGCGACCACGAGGAGGCTCATGGCCTTGTTGAGGATGACGGCTTCGAGGGCCAAGAACCCAAAGAGTCCGATGAGCAGGGGTAGCCGGAACTCGGCACCGCCCAGGCCGATCATGCCGCCGAGCAACCCAACGGCAGCCCCGGCACCTGCTGCGGCCCACTTGTTGCGCCGTTCCGGCAGGGACGTGCGGGTCGAATGCGTGGGGTGTTCGATACTCATTGCGCTCGACCATGGCGGGAGGTCCACGCACACAGGTTAGGTGCTCCATGAGTGTTGGCGTGCCTCATGGGGGAGTTACCCCGCGTCCAGGATCGAGGGGGGGCACCGGGACTGTGTAGTAGAGGTTCGGTGCTCCTCCTCCGAGGGGGTTCGGGCCGCTCCAGGTGCCGGAGGCATCGATGACTGCATGCGCGCTGAGGTGCTCCATTTCCGCTGGCTTGGAGAGCTGCATGCATTTTGAGTGCGATCGGTCGACGTTCGCTGGGGCTCGCGCCGCAAACATGTCCAACAACTGTCGGCCCGAGAGTGGCCGACGTGCTCGCTGATCAGTTTCTTCGAACGAAGTGCGCTCAGTTTCGTAGGTCGTAGGTGCCCCATGGATCAATTTCCCTCGGACCCGGACATGTCGTCAGCGGCGGACACCTGGGAGAGCCGGTGGACGCCGACAATTGTCTGGTTCCAATGAACGCTGGAAGTGATGACGCGAGATTGGCGGCGGAGCAGCGTGCGCGCGTGCTGATCGATCGCCAGCTCGCTGATGCGGGGTGGTCCGTGCAGGACAAGAAATCCCTGAACCTGATCGCTCACCAGAGTGTTTCCTGTCGTGAGGTGGTCATGAAGGCGGGGCATGGCCGTGTCGACTACCTGCTCTATGTCGACCGCAAGGTCGTCGGGGTGATCGAGGCTAAGCCGGAGGGCACAACCCTGTCGGGCGTCGAGTGGCAGTCTGCGGTCTACGCCAACGGCTTGCCGGCGGAGGCCGAGCTGAAGTCGATCACCGTCGATGGTCGGTTGCCCTTCGTCTTCGAGGCCAGTGGCTCCGAGACCCACTTCACGAACGGCTACGACCCTCACCCCAGGGCGCGCCGGATCTTCAACTTCCCGACCTCGGCGACGCTGGCCAAGCAGATCCGCGATGCCGAGGCCGAGCCCGACAAGCCCACGTGGCGTGCCAAGGTGCAGCACCTCCCGCCGCTGGACGAAGCGCCCCTGCGCCCGGCTCAGATCACTGCGATCAACGGCATCGAGCAGAGCCTGGCCAAGCAGCATCACGACCGGTCCCTCGTCCAGATGGCCACCGGAGCCGGCAAGACGTACACGGCCGTCACCGCGGCATACCGCCTCCTGAAGTTCGGCGGTTTCCGGCGGATCCTCTTCCTCGTCGACCGCAACAACCTGGCTGCGCAGACGATCGCCGAGTTCCAGAACTACCGCACCCCCGATGACGGGCGCCGGTTCACCGAGCTCTACAACGTCGACAAGCTGACCAGCGCGGGGATGCTCGGCTCTTCCCACGTCATCGTCTCCACCATCCAGCGGGTCTACTCGGTGCTGCGCGGTCACGACGTCACGGAGGGCGACGACCCGAACCTCGACGACTTCGTCCCCGACGCACCGGTCACCGTCACCTACTCGCCGAGATGCCACCCGAGGCGTTCGACCTGGTGATCGTGGACGAGGCCCACCGGTCGATCTACGGGGTCTGGCGCGGGGTGCTCGATTACTTCGACGCCCACGTGATCGGCCTCACCGCGACCCCGGGCAAGCAGACCTTCGCCTTCTTCCGGCAGAACCTCGTCTCCGAATACACCTACCCCCAGTCCGTGGCCGACCGGGTCAACGTCGACTTCGACCTCTACCGGATCCGCACGCAGATCAGTGAGCAGGGTGGCGCGATCGAGGCCGGCACGATCGTCCCCAAGGTCGACCGACGCACCCGCCAGCAGCGGCTCGAGGCAATAGAGGAGGACTTCGAATACACGCACAAGCAGCTCGACCGCGCCGTCACCGCGAAGTCCCAGATCCGGCTCGTGCTGGAGACCTTCCGTGACAAGCTCTTCACCGAGATCTTCCCCGGTCGCTCCACCGTCCCTAAGACGCTGATCTTCGCCAAGGACGATGCTCACGCCGAGGAGATCGTCACGACCGTGCGCGAGGTATTCGGCAAGGGCAACGACTTCGCCGCCAAGATTACGTATGCCGCCCGCGACCCCGAGGGACAGCTAAAGGCCTTTCGCACCTCACCGTCGCTGCGGATCGCGGTCACCGTCGACATGATCGCCACCGGAACCGATGTCAAGCCGCTGGAGTGCGTCTTCTTCATGCGTGACGTCCGCTCCGCGCAGTACTTCGAGCAGATGAAGGGCCGCGGAGCCCGCACCATCACGCCGGCCGACTTCCAGTCGGTCACTCCGGACGCCTCGGCGAAGACGAGGTTTGTGATCGTCGATGCGGTCGGAGTC
>NZ_HF571038.1:3511991-3523539 GCF_001046875.1 Nostocoides jenkinsii Ben 74 | reverse complement strand
GGCCGGTTGCGCGGCCGGAGCCGCCGGGCGGGCCGGTGCCGCTTGGACTGCCGGACGCTCGTCGACGCGGCCCTTGGGCGTGCCGCCGTCGAAGCCGGCCGCGATGACGGTCACGCGGACCTCGTCGCCCAAGGCATCGTCGATGACGGCGCCGAAGATGATGTTGGCGTCCGGATGGGCCGCCTCTTGCACCAGGCGCGCCGACTCGTTGATCTCGAAGAGGCCGAGATCGCTGCCACCCTGGATGGAGAGCAGGACGCCGTGGGCGCCGTCGATGCTGGCTTCGAGCAGCGGCGAGGAGATGGCCGCCTCGGCCGCTTGCACGGCGCGGTCCTCACCGCGGGCCGAGCCGATGCCCATCAAGGCGGAGCCGGCGCCCGACATGACCGACTTGACGTCGGCGAAGTCGAGGTTGATCAGGCCCGGAGTCGTGATCAGGTCGGTGATCCCCTGGACACCGGAGAGCAGGACCTGGTCGGCGCTGCGGAAGGCATCGAGCATGCTCACGGTCCGATCGCTGATGGACAGCAGCCGGTCGTTCGGGATGACGATGAGGGTGTCGACCTCTTCACGCAGCTTCCCGATGCCGGTCTCGGCCTGGTTGGCCCGACGCCGGCCCTCGAAGGTGAAGGGGCGCGTGACGACACCGATCGTCAGGGCACCAAGACCCTTGGCGATCTTGGCCACGACGGGAGCGCCACCGGTGCCCGTGCCGCCGCCCTCACCGGCCGTCACGAAAACCATGTCGGCCCCCTTGAGGACCTCCTCGATCTCCTCGGCGTGGTCCTCAGCCGCGCGCCGCCCGACCTCCGGGTCGGCGCCGGCGCCGAGGCCCCGGGTCAAGTCACGACCCACGTCGAGCTTGACATCGGCGTCCGACATGAGCAGTGCCTGCGCATCGGTGTTGATGGCGATGAACTCGACACCTTTGAGTCCGACCTCGATCATCCGGTTGATGGCGTTGACTCCACCGCCGCCGATGCCGACGACCTTGATGACAGCCGGATAGTTCTTACGTGCAGCCACTGCGAGGGCCTCTCTTGCTTAAACGTCCAGTTGAAGGTTAGGACCTGGATGGGAAGACTTTCACCCCGCACGCTATGCGCCCAGGGCAGATCGGTGCAACGCAGACGTAGGCGTGTCGCGGACTTTGTCCGCAATCCGGGCCTTGTCGATCGCCGGCGTGGGTTGGGGTGAGGTCGCGGCGCAAACCGCTCAGGTCGTGACGGGCGTGTCCGGCGCGCTGATGTCGATCGTCTTTGGGTTCTGCTGCAACAGGATTGACACGAGCTTGGCCTTGAGTTCGACGCGATCGGCGTCGCCCCACACCACAGACGTCGCCCCCACCTTGAAGGTTACGAGTTCGGCATTGGTGACCTGCAGGTCGGTAACCGTTCCGCGCAGCTGATCCGGCATCGCCTGCACGACGTCGATCGCCACCCGCAGGGCGCGATCTGACGTCTGCTCCCCCGCAGCTGGCTTCACGACGGCGATGCCCGCGGGTGGCGCCGCGACGTTCTCGAAGCGAACCCCCTCGATATCTACAAGTTCAACTTGACCTTCAGACTTCTCGAAGGCAATGATTGGGATGCGTGGGGCCACATGAACGATGAGCGAGTTGGGGAAGCGTCGCTCCAGGCTCGCCCCGGCGACGCGCCGATCCTGCTCGATCGCCGCTTCGACCCCGCCGAGCCGGGTGAGCAGTAGCGGTTGGCCGCGGAGCCCGGTCGCGCGGGCACGAGCCGAGTCCTCGACGACGCCGGCGACGCCATCCACCCGGATGTGCTTGATTCGGGTCAGGGGAGACAGCAGCACGACCCACGCCAACCCCAACACCACCGCCAGGGCAATGGCGATCTGCACGAGGCGGGGCAGCCGGCCGCGCGGAGGCATCCGCCGGGACGTCCCGCGTTCTGCTGTCGCGGCACGAGTCGTGACGGGACGGAAGCGCCGCGCCGTCGACGTGGTTGGTTCCGGTCGATCCGCAGGCTTGGGGCGGTCCGCCAGGCGCGACATGCCGGACCGGTCCAGGGTGGCCGTTCGTGCCGACCTCGCTTGCGGCACAGCGGTTTCCCGGTGCTCCCTACTGGAGGCATTCGCGGTCCCGGCATAGCGGCGCGCCGGTTGAGCCGGGCGCGACCAAGGCAGGGACGGTCGTTTCATGATGGGTCTCCCTCCATCGCCAGGGCGGCCAATAGCGCCGGCGCCAGCCGGGTGACGTCACCGGCCCCGACGGTCAGCACCAGGTCTCCGGGTTGCGCCCGCCGAGCCAGCGCCGCCACCGCCTGCTCCGGTCGCTCGACGAGTTCGGCGGTGGAGCCGAGCGCGGCCAGGGCCTCGGCGATGAGATGCGAGTCCACCCCCGGCATCGGCTGCTCGCGCGCGCCATACACCGGCAAGAGGACGACCTGGTCCGCCCCGGCCAGCCCCGCCGCGAATTGCGCGGCGAAGTCACGGGTGCGGCTGTAGAGGTGCGGCTGGAAGACGAGCCGCACCGCGCCGTCGCCGGCGACGGCCCGAGCGGCACTGACCAACGCCGCGACCTTCGGGGCGTTGTGCGCGTAGTCATCGACAACGGTGATCCCACGCACGGTGCCCTTGACCTCGAACCGACGTCGGGTGCCGACGAAGCTCTCAAGCGCCTTTGCGAGCGCGGCGGGGTCTGCCCCGAGGCCAAACCAGCCGACAGTGAGCGCGGCGACGGCGTTGGCGAGATTGTGCCGGCCGGGAGCCGCAATGCGAAGATCCACGCCCTGATCGCCGGCCACGACGCGGGCCGCTCCCCCGGCACCGGTCAGGATCACGTCCTCGATGCGCACGTCGGCGTCGTAGGACTCGCCATACGTCAGCACGCGTGTCCCGGCGGCTGCGGCCCGAGCCGCGAGGCGCGCGGAGCCGGGGTCGTCCGCGCCGGCGACCAGCAGACCGCCGGCCGGGATCGTCGCGGCGAACGCGGCATACGCCTCCTCGACGTGGGCGAAGTCGCCATAGAAGTCGAGGTGATCCGGCTGGACGTTGGTGACCACGGCGATGTGCGGGTGATAGGTCAGAAAGGAACTGTCGGATTCGTCGGCCTCTACGACAAAGGCCCGGCCCGCCCCGATCGTCGAACTGACGCCGGTGGCGACTAGCGGGGACCCGATGGCATACGACGGGTCGAGTCCGGCGCCCAAAAGCGCCGTGGCGACCATCGCGGATGTCGTGGTCTTGCCATTGGCCCCCGCGACGGCGACGCGCACCCGATCGCCCATGCTCATGGCGAGCGCCTGAGCCCGGTGCAGCACCCGTATGCCGCGCGCCCGCGCCGCCGCAAGCTCCGGATTGGTCTCGGGGATGGCCGAGCTCACCACGAGCGTGTGGACGCCGTCCACATGGGCGGCGTCGTGACCGATAGTCACCGCCACACCCGCCGCCCGCAGACCGGCGACGGCGTCGGACTCGGCGCCGTCACAGCCCGTCACCGTCAGGCCGGCGGACGCGAAAAGGTGGGCGATGCCGGACATCCCGGAGCCGCCGATGCCGATGAAGTGCACCGCGCCGGCCCGCGCCAGCGGCGGCAATTCCACCGTGAAATCGAACCGGGGATTGACCACCAGCGACGTCATGACGTGCCTTTGCGCGACGCGAACGCCTCGTCGACCAGGTCGGCCAGCAACTGGTCGCCGCCGCGCTCGCCTGCCCCGGCCGCCGCAGCCTGCATCGTCGCGAGCCGAGCGCGATCCAGCAGCAGACCGGCGACGTCGGCGCGCACACGATCCGGGGTCAGCGCGGCGTCGTCGATGAGCAATCCTCCGCCGGCGGCGACCACATCCGTGGCGTTCAGGCGCTGCTCGCCATTGCCGATCGGCAGCGGCACATAGACCCCGGGCAGGCCGACGGCGGTGAGCTCACAGACCGTATTCGCCCCCGCTCGGACCAATGCGAGGTCGGCCACGGCGTAGGCGAACTCCATCCGGTCGGCGTACTGGCGCACGACATAACGGGCGCCGTCGACCGGCTCGGGCTCGGGGAAGTCCTTGCCGGCGCCGGTGAGGTGCAGGACTTGGATGCCGCGCGCCAGCAGATCAGGGCCCGCCTGCTGCATCGCGGCGTTCAGCCGCGCCGCCCCCAACGAGCCGCCGGTCACCAAGAGCGTCGGCCGCCCCTCGTCGAGCCCGTATGCCGCGAGGGACTCCCTTCGCAACGCCTCCCGGTCGAAGTGGGTGATCTCGGGGCGCAGCGGCATACCGACAACCCGGGAATGCGCGAGCTTGGTGATCGGGAAGGTGACGCCGACGAAGCGAGTCATCCGGGCACCGAGGCGGTTCGCCAGGCCGGCCCGGGCGTTCTGCTCGTGGACCACGATCGGCACGCCGCGGCGGCGAGCGGCCAGGTAGGCGGGCGTCGAGACATAGCCGCCGAAGCCGACGACCACCTGCGCTCCGGTGTCGTCGATCGCGGCACCGGCGGCGTCCACAGCGGCCTTGAGGTTGCGCGGCAGTCGAGCGAGATCGCCACTCGGTTTGCGCGGCAGCGGCACCTTGGGAATGGTGCGCAGGGGGTAGCCACGGTCGGGAACCAGCCGGGCCTCGAGGCCGGTCGCGGTGCCCAGCGCGGTGATCGTCATGTGCGGATCGCGCGCGCGCAGGGTGTCGGCGAGGGCGAGCAGGGGCGAGACGTGGCCCGCCGAGCCCCCGCCGGCGAGCAGGACGGAACTTGGTGACTCAGCCACGGGCCCGCCCCCTGCGCCACCGCGCCAGGGCCGCCTGCGACCCTCGCATACCACCTGGCCTGGCCGCGAGTTGCTCCTTGCAGCCGGGTTCGGCTCGGGCGAAGGACAGCAGCACGCCGGCCGCCAGCATGGTCGTCACCAGCGAGGAGCCCCCGGAGGACACGAAGGGCAATGGCACACCGATGATCGGCATGAGTCCGATGACGGCGCCGATATTGATCATTGCCTGGACCGCGATCCACGTCATGATGCCGGCCGAGGCGATGCGCACGAAGAAGTCTTCCGAGCGCATGACCAAGCGGTAGGCGCAGTAGGCGAAGACGGCGAAGAGGATCAGGACGGCGAGGGCACCGATGAGTCCGAGTTCTTCACCGATGATCGCGAAGATGAAGTCGTTGTGCGGCTCGGAGAGCCAACGCCACTTCTCCTTGCTTGCCCCGAGGCCGATGCCGGTAAGCCCGCCATCGGCGAGGGCATAGCGCGCGTGCATCGGCTGGCGGCAGGTGTCGAAGTAGAGCTCTTCATTGGCCGGAACGCACTGACCCGGGTTAAGCCAAATGCTGATGCGTTGCAACCGGTTTGAACTGGTGATGGTGAGCCCGGCGACGCCCACCAAGCCGATGACGCCCGCGAGCGTGAACCAGCGGGCCGGCATCCCGGCGGCGAAGAGCATCCCGCCGACGATGGCGGCAATCACCATCGTTGTCCCCAGGTCGTGGCCCCACATCACGAGGATGAGCATCGCCATCGCGGCCGGCACGACGAACGGGACGAGCGCCTCCTTGAAGGAGCCCATCAGGTGGCGCTTGTGGGCGAGCACGCCAGCACCGAATAGCACCAGCGCGAGCTTGCCCATCTCCGACGGCTGGACGGTGAACGCCTTGAAGTCGAGCCAGTTGCGGTTGCCCTGGGTTCCGGTGCCCAGCGGCGTGAAGACCAGCGCCTGCATGAGCAAGGTCACAATCAGGGCCGTGCCGCCGAGGCGTCGCCAGCCCGACACCGGGATCCGGATGGCGATGGCGATGGCGACGATCCCCAGGACCGCGAAGATCGCCTGAGTGATAAAGACGGTGTATGGCGAGCCGCCGTTGTCGTGGATCGAGACGATCATCGACGCCGACAGCACCATCACCAGGCCGATGGAGACCAGCAGCGTGGTCACCGACATCAGGAGGTAGTAGGTCGCCGTCGGGCTGTCCATGAGGTGGCGCAGCCGGGCCAGCGGGCCGGGCTCACCGGTGGTCCCGGAAGGCGAGACCGTCGTTGCGCTCACGAATTCACTCTCCGTCAGCGGCGGAGGGCGAGCACTGCCTTTGCGAAGGCGTCGCCCCGGGCGCCGTAGTTGGCGAACATGTCCATGGACGCCGCGGCCGGCGCGAGCAGGACCACATCACCGGGGTGGGCGAGTGAGGCCGCGGCGCGCACGACGGCGTCCATCGCACCAGTGTCGGTCTCGGCGATGTCCACGACAGGGACATCCGGCGCGTGTCGGGCCAGGGATTGCGCGATGGCGGCCCGATCGGCGCCGAGGAGGACGACGCCGCGCAACCGGCCGGCCGCGTCGGCCACGAGGGGGTCGATGTCGGCCCCCTTGAGCAGTCCCCCGGCGATCCACACGACCCGCTCGTAGGCCCCGAGCGAGGCGGCCGCGGCATGCGGATTCGTCGCCTTCGAGTCGTCGATGTAGAGAACGTCGTCGAGCCGGGCGACCTGAGCGACCCGATGCGCCTCGGGCACGAACGCGCGCAGGCCGTCGCGGACGGCGACGGGGGGAACGCCATAGGCCCGGGCGAGCGCGGCCGCGGCGAGCGCATTGGCGACCACATGCGGCGGGACAGGTGCCCCGTCGCGGGCGAGGTCGGCGATCATGCCGAGTTCGGCGGCGGTGGTGGCGCGCTCGGCGAGGAAGGCGCGGTCGGCGAGCACGTCGTCGACGATGCCGACCATGGACGGCGCCGGCGTGCCGAGGGTGAACCCGATGGCGCGCGCCCCCTCGACGACCTCGGCGTCCTCGACCATGCGGCGCGTCTCGTCGTCCTGCACGTTGTAGATGCAGGCCACCTGGGTGCGGGCATAGACCGACGCCTTGGCCGCCCAGTAGGCCTCCATGGAGCCATGCCAGTCGATGTGGTCGGGGGCGATATTCAGGCACGCCGACGCCAGCGGCGAGATCGACTCCGACCAGTGCAATTGGAAGCTGGAGAGTTCGACGGCGATGACGTCGTAGGGCTCGGGATCCATGACGGCCTCGAGGATGGGGCGCCCCACATTGCCCGCCGAGGTCGCGCGCAGACCCGCGGCGCGCAGGATCGAGGCGAGCATCTGCACGGTCGTGGTCTTGCCATTGGTGCCGGTGAGGGTGAGCCAGGGGGCCGCCCCCTCACGGGGCCGCATCCGCCAGGCGAGCTCGACCTCTCCCCATACGGGTATGCCGTGCCCTGCCGCCGCGACGAGCAGCGGCTGGTCCGGGCGCCAGCCGGGCGAGGTCACCACCAGATCCGGGAGGCGGTCCCTCGGCAGGACGGTGCTCGCGTCCTCGCCAGTGCGGACGTCGACGTCGAGGATGGTCAGGATGCGGGCGCGCTCCCACGCCGCCGAGCGCTCGGCCGGGACGGACCCGTCCACGATCATTACGTGCGCGCCGCGCTCGGCCAACGCATCGGCGGCGGCGAAGCCGCTCACGCCCAAGCCCGCGACGAGCACGCGGAGACCGGCCCACTCGGCGTCGCGATGCGTCAGGCCGCTGAGATCGCGGCCGGCGGTCACTTGATGCCCCCGACGACCCACTCGGCATAGAAGATTCCGAGGCCGAGGGCCACGAAGAGCCCGGCGATGATCCAGAACCGGATGACGATCGTGACTTCCTGCCAGCCCAGGAGTTCGAAGTGGTGCTGCAGCGGGGCCATCCGGAAGACGCGTTTGCCGGTGGACTTGAAGGACGCCACCTGGATGACGACCGACATCGTGATAACGACGAAGAGACCGCCGAGGATGACGACGAGGAGTTGGGTTCGCGTCGTGATGGCCAGGCCGGCGAGGGCGCCGCCGAGGGCCAGGGAGCCGGTGTCACCCATGAAGATCTTGGCCGGCGAGGCGTTCCACCACAGGAAGCCGAAGCAGGCGCCCATCGCGGCAGCGGCGACGACCGCGAGGTCCAGCGGGTCGCGGACGTCGTAGCACTTCAGGCTCAGCGTGCTGGCGCAGTTCTGGTTGTTCTCCCAGATGCCGATCAGCACATAGGCCGCGAAAACCATCGTCGAGGCGCCGGTGGCGAGGCCGTCGAGTCCGTCGGTGAGGTTCACGCCATTGGACATGCCCGAGACCATCAGGTTGGCCCAGATGACGAAGAGTGCCGTGCCGATCAGCGGCCCGGCGAAGAACAGGTCGATCGGCAGGTCACGCACGAACGAGATCGCCGTGCTGGCCGGGGTGCGGTCACCCGCGCCCGGGAAGTGCAGGGCCAGGGTGGCGAAGATGATGGCGACGATGGCCTGCCCGAGGAGCTTCTGCTTCGAGGTGAGGCCGAGGCTGCGTTGCCGGCTGATCTTGGTGAAGTCGTCCGCGAAGCCGACCAGGCCCAACCCGCCCATCAAGAAGAGGACCAGGAGCGCGCTGGCGGTGAGGCGGGTCATGGTCGCGGCGTGGGCGGCGAAGTAGCCCAGGACGGTCGCAAGGATGATCACCGCCCCACCCATCGTGGGGGTGCCGCGCTTCGTATGGTGCGAGGTCGGCCCGTCGTCGCGGATGAACTGCCCATAGCCGCGCCGGACCAGGAACCGGATGAAGGCCGGCGTGCCGAGCAGGCCGACGATAAGGCCGACAACGGCCGCGATGAGGACGAGCTTCACCGGAGTGCCTCCGGGCTGAGGAGCTGGTCGCCGAGGAAGCGCAATCCGGCCCCGTTGCTCGACTTGATCAGGACGATATCGCCCGGTCGCAACTGCTCGGACAAGATGGCCAAGGCCTCCTCGGTCGTGGCGACCTGGTCGATTTCCAGATCCCCTCGGTCGTATGCCGCGTCGGCCCCCACCGCGATCTCCGCGGCCGCTGCGCCGACCACGATAAGGCGTTGGACGCCGCGGCGCGCGACGTCGGCCCCCGTGGCGCGGTGGGCGGCGTCGCATTCGTCGCCGAGTTCGAGCATCGGGCCGAGCACCGCCCAGGCTCGCCGACCGGTTGCCATGGTGCTCAACGCGGCCAGGGCGGCCGCCATCGACTCGGGGTTGGCGTTGTAGGCGTCGTTGACGATGGTTACGCCGTCGTCGCGGGTGGTGACCTCCATGCGGTAGCGGCTCACGGGGCCTGCACCGGCGAGGGTGGCAACGATGTCCGGCAGGTCCAGGCCGCACACGAGTGCGGCGGCAATCACGGCGAGGGCGTTGCCGACCTGGTGTCGCCCGGCGACGGCCAGGCTGACCGGCACCGAGTCGCCGTCGGCGGTGAGCGTGAAGCTGGCCCGGCCGTCGGCGTTGAGGCTGATGTCGGTGGCTCGGACGTGGGCCCCGGCGCTTTCGCCGACGAAGACCACTCGGGCACGCGTGCGGGCGGCCATGGCCGCCACGAGATCGTCATCGGCGTTGAGGATCGCGACGCCGTCCGTCGGTAGCGCCTCGACGAGTTCGGCCTTGGCCGTCGCGATCCCCTGACGGGAGCCGAACTCCCCGACATGCGCCGATCCGACGTTGAGCACGATGCCGATCGCTGGCGGCGCGATCGTCGTCAGGTAGTGGATGTGACCGATGCCCCGGGCGCCCATCTCGACCACCAGGAAGCGGGTGTCGGGCTCGAGTCGGCAGACGGTCAGCGGCACACCGACCTCGGAGTTGAGCGAGCCGACATTGGCAACGGTCGGTGCTGCGGCGGCTAGGACCTGGGCCAGCAGGTCCTTGGTTGACGTCTTGCCGGAGGAGCCGGTGATGCCGATAACCCGCAGGTCGTCAGCCCGGTCGACCAGGTCGCGGGCGATCGCGACGAAGGCCGCCTGCTCGTCGGGCACGACAATGCCGGGAAGCTCGGTGACCGGCCGCGTCGTCAAGGCCGCAACCGCGCCAGCGTCGCGCGCTCGCCCGGCGAAGTCGTGCCCGTCGAGTGCGGCACCGATGCGGGCAACATAGAGGCTGCCCGCGCCGGCCTCGCGACTGTCGGTGACGACGGGGCCGTCGATGACCACGCCCGCGGCGGCGGCCATATCGATCCCGAAGAGCTCACCGCCGGTGATCTCGGTGAGTTGAGCGAGAGTGCGCGCGATCACGAGGGGGACCCCGCGGCATACGCCTGGAGCTCGGAGCGCAACTCGACGCTGTCGTCGAAGGGCTCGATCACGCCGGCGACCTCCTGACCCGTCTCGTGGCCTTTGCCGACCACGGCGATGACCGCGCCGGGACCGAACGCCCCGGCCTCGGTGACCGCCGCGGCGATAGCCTCCCGGCGGTCGGCCACTTCGAGAATACGAGCGGACCCAGAGACCGATCGAGCCCCCTCCAGGAGCGCGGCCCGGATGGTCGCCGGGTCCTCGCTTCGGGGGTTGTCGTCGGTGACGATGACGATGTCGGCCCCCGCAGCGGCCGCGCTGCCCATTGCCGCCCGCTTGCCCTGATCCCGGTCCCCACCGGCGCCGAGGACGACCACGAGGTGACTCGCCTGGGGGCGGAGCGCTTCCAGCGCGGCGCTGACGGCCTCCGGGGTGTGCGCGTAGTCGACGACGCCGACGAGGCCCGCCGAATCTGGCGGCGTGACGCGCTCCATCCGGCCGGGCACGTGCGGATCGGTCAGCACGGCCCGCTCGACGTCGGCACTCGGGTAGCCGAGTTCGAGCAGGGTCACTGCGGCCAGCGCCGTGTTGGTCTTGTTGAAAGATCCTGGCAGTGCCGATGTCAACCTCAAGTTGACATTCACACCGGAAAGAGTGAAGTTTTGGTCAAGGGTTGAACTCAGAATGTAGTCAGCAGTGCTGTCCGTGCCGACCGTCACCACGGGGATCGCGCTCTGCGCGGCCAGGCGCCGTCCCCAGTCATCGTCGATGCAGACGACGGCGCGGCGGGCCCGCTCGGGGGTGAACAAACTGGCCTTGGCGGCGAAGTAGTTGTCCATCGTGCGGTGCATATCCAGGTGGTCTTGGGAGAGGTTGGTGAACACCGCGACGTCGTAGATCACCCCGTCAACGCGGTGGAGCGTTAACGCGTGACTCGACACTTCCATCACGCAGGTATCCACGTCACGCTCGCGCATGGTCGCCAGCAGGGCGTGCAAGTCCGGCGCCTCCGGGGTGGTGCGGGAACTCTTGATGACTTCGTCGGCCACCCTGGTCTCGACCGTCCCGATCAGCCCGGTGCGCCGACCCAACGCGCGCAGCGCGCCATCGAGGAGGTAGGCGGTGGTCGTCTTGCCATTGGTCCCCGTGATTCCGACCAAAGCGAGTCCCGCCGGGGCGGTGGCATAGACCTGAGCGCTGACGGCGCCCAGGACCGAGCGCGGGTCGGCCACAACCACCATCGGTATGGCGATCCCCGCCTCCCGCAGCAATCGCTCCCCCGCGTCGTCCGTCAGGAGGGCGACGGCGCCCCGGTCGATCGCCCCGGCGGCAAAGCGCGCGCCGTGCGTGATCGCGCCCGGGAGGGCGGCATACAGGTCACCGGGCAGGACGCGACGGGAGTCCAGGCAGACACCCGTGACAACAACCGAGATCTCCTTGGTGCTACCCCCCACAGAATCGATCTCCTCGTCACCCGAGAAGGCGACGACGGCGCCAATCGCCTCGGCAATATCCGCGAGCGCGACCGGCGGAAGCGAGGTAGGGCGTGGTCCGACCACGATCGCCAACCCGTCAGCCGCCGGTGG
>NZ_HF571038.1:3507477-3511891 GCF_001046875.1 Nostocoides jenkinsii Ben 74 | reverse complement strand
TTACGCACTTGAGCACGCCTTACAAGGCGTGCTCAAGTGCGTAAGGCGTGCTCAAGTTCCAGGACGCACGGGCCTTCCAGCACCCACCCATCGTCCTGCTAGTATGTAATAACAAATGCACTGAATAGGAGTATGTTCGTGAGCTCGCCCCAACGCATCACCCACCTGATCGCCGGCTCGCCCTGGGAGGGTACGGCCGAGCGCACCAGCCCGGTCTACAACCCCGCGACGGGCGAGCAGACGGGCGCCCTCGATCTCGCCTCGGCCGCGCTGGTCGACGACGTCGTGGCCACCGCCAAGGCCGCCTGGGTCGCCGAGTGGCAGCACACCTCGCTGACCAGGCGGACGCAGGTCCTCTTCAAGTTCCGCGAGCTGCTCAACGAGCGCAAGGAGGAGATCGCCGCCGTCATCACCGCTGAGCACGGCAAGGTCCTCTCCGACGCGATCGGTGAGGTCACGCGCGGCCTCGAAGTCGCCGAGTTCGCTTGCGGCATACCGCATTTGCTCAAGGGCGGCTTCTCGGAGAATGTCTCGACCAAGGTCGATGTCTATTCGATTCGGCAGAGCCTGGGCGTGGTCGCGGTGATCAGCCCGTTCAACTTCCCCGCCATGGTGCCGCTGTGGTTCGTGCCGATCGCCATCGCGTGCGGCAATGCCGTCATCATCAAGCCGTCCGAGAAGGACCCCTCGGCCGTCAACGCCGTTGCCGCCCTGTGGAAGGAAGCCGGGCTTCCCGACGGCATCCTCAATGTCGTCCACGGCGACAAGGAGGCTGTCGACGCTCTCCTGGACAATCCCGATGTCCGCGCGGTCTCATTTGTCGGCTCGACCCCGATCGCGAAGTACGTCTACGAAAGGGGCACGGCCAACGGCAAGCGTGTCCAGGCTCTCGGCGGCGCGAAGAACCACATGCTCGTCCTGCCAGACGCCGACCTCGACCTCGCCGCCGACGCGGCCGTCAATGCCGGCTTCGGCTCCGCCGGTGAGCGGTGCATGGCGATCTCCGCGCTCGTCGCCGTCGAGCCCGTCGCCGACCCGCTGATCGAGAAGATCAAGGACCGGATGGGCAAGCTCGTCACCGGCGACGGCACCCGCGGAACCGATATGGGTCCGCTGGTCACCAAGGCGCACCGCGACAAGGTCGCGTCCTATCTCGATGTCGAGGACGGCGGCGCCGAGGTGCTCGTCGACGGCCGGGAGGCCGACTTCGACGCCGATGGTGATGGCTTCTTCCTCGCCCCCTCGCTCATCGACAAGGTCGCCCCGGGCATGCCGCAGTATGACGACGAGATCTTCGGCCCGGTCCTGTCCGTGGTCCGCGTCGCGTCCTACGACGAGGGCCTGAAGCTGATCAACGACAGCCCGTTCGGCAATGGCACGGCGATCTTCACCAATGACGGTGGCGCCGCCCGCCGCTTCCAGAACGAGGTCGAGGTCGGCATGGTCGGCATCAATGTGCCGATCCCCGTTCCGATGGCCTACTTCTCCTTCGGCGGCTGGAAGGCCTCGCTCTTCGGCGACTCCCACGCCCACGGCATGGAGGGCGTGCACTTCTTCACCCGCGGCAAGGTCGTCACCTCGCGTTGGCTCGACCCGTCCCACGGCGGCCTGAACCTGGGCTTTCCCCAGAACGTCTGAGCCGCACCACGATTCGCCGTATGCCGCCCGCTCACCCGAGCGGGCGGCATACGTATGGCGGTGGCCTAGGTGAGCTCGACGGCCTAGGTGAGCGGTTGAGCGAATCTCCTGCCCCGAGGGCCTCCCCCACCGCTCCACGCCGCAACAGACGGACCATTAGCCGCACTGCGGATCATCCGAAGGGATGATGCGCGCGGGTCGAGCGGGTGAGGGCGGTTTTCCTACCGTCGAGGTATGCCGCGCACGCTCGCCCCATCGCCTGTCACCCGCTCCTCGGCATCACGCAAAGACGTTGCGGCGCAACCGATTCCATCGTCTCGGCGACGCGGCGGAGCGGTGGTGGTCTTGGCGCTCTTCCTCGCCGTGCTGGGGGCGGCGATGGGGATCTTCCGGGACGCCCAGATCCCGCCGCGCGGTGAGCCGGTCCCGGCGAGTGCTGAGTCGGCCCTTGTCGCCGTGGAGTTGGCGGCTCGGCCTGGCTCGGACATTGCCCCGGTCCTCCTCGTCGCCACGCGAGCCGATGGCGCGGCGCTGAGCGCCACTGATGACAAGGCTCTAGCCGGCCTCACCGCGCGCGTGGCACCAACCGATCTGCCCCCGGTCGGCCCGCCCACGGCGACGGTGTCCGCGGACGGGCGCGCGGCATACACCCTCATTCCCGTCCGCACGGGTGCGGAGAACAGCGACAACATCGCGACAATCACCGACCTCCGCGCGGAGGTCGATAAGGCGACCCCCGCCGGGCTGGACGTGGTCGTCACGGGCGGCCCGGCCTTCGGCGCCGACGTCGCTAATGCATTCTCCGGAGCCGACTTTCGCCTGCTCGCCGTCACCGTGGGCGTCGTCGCTGTGCTCCTGCTCATCACCTACCGGTCACCCATCCTCTGGCTCATCCCGCTGACCGTCGTCGGCGTCGCCGACCAACTCGCGGGCGTCGTCACCAAGGCCATCGGCGACGCGAGTGGCCTGACCTTCGACGCCGGGATCGTCTCGGTGCTCGTCTTCGGCGCCGGCACCAACTATGCGCTCCTGCTCATCTCCCGCTACCGAGAAGAACTCGCCCGCGAAGCCGACCACCGGCGGGCGCTCGCCACGGCGCGTCGGGCAACGCTGCCGGCCATCGTCGCCAGCAATCTCACGGTCGTCCTCGCCCTGCTCACCCTGCTGCTCGCGGTCGTCCCCGGCACTCGCGGCCTCGGGCTCGCCGGAGCAACCGGGCTCCTCATCGCGCTTGCGGCTGCCGCCTTCGTCCTCCCGGCCGCGCTTGCCCTCGTGGGTCGGCGGATCTTCTGGCCGTTCATTCCCGTCCCCGGTATGCCGCCCGCTCGCGACGGCTGGTGGGCGCGTCTCGGGCATCGGGTCACCGCGCAACCGGGCCGCGTCATCGCCGGTTCCATCGTCGTCCTGGCGCTCCTCGCCACGGGGCTGGTGGGCACGCGAATCGGCCTCAATCAGGGCCAGCAGTTCCGCGTCGCCTCGGACTCCCAGCGCGGGCTGACCGTCATCGAGCAGCACTTCCCCGGCGGGCTGGCAGCACCCCTCACCGTGACCGTCGCCGCCGACTCCACGGCCGCGGTGACCGACGCTCTGCGGACCGTCCCAGGCGTGGTGACCGTGGCGCCGGGGGGCACGGCATACGACGGCCGGGTGGCGCTCACCGTCATCGGTGAGCCGCTCGCCGGGACGTCCGCGAGCGACGCGCTGGTCGAGCAGGCTCGTGAGGCCGTCCACGCGATTCCGGCGGCCGATGCCCGCGTCGGCGGGTCACCCGCAGAGCTTCTCGACGCCCGCGCCGCCGCCGACCGCGACCTGCGCGTCATCGCCCCGGTGATCCTTGCTCTCATCGCGGCGGTCCTGATGCTGCTGCTGCGCGCCGTCACCGCACCACTGGTCCTGTTACTCATCAATATCGCGAGCAGCCTCGCCACCCTCGGTGTCGGATCGTGGCTCGGGAGAACGCTTTTCGGCTTCCCGGCGCTCGATGTGCAAGTGCCGCTGATCGCCTTCCTCTTCCTCGTCGCCCTCGGCGTGGACTACACGATCTTCCTGGTTCACCGGGCCCAGGACGAGGCCCGCACCCACGGCGTGCGCGAAGGTATGGCGCTCGCCGTCGGGCACACGGGTGCCGTCATCACCAGCGCGGGCGTCGTGCTCGCCGGGGTCTTCGCTGCGCTCGGCGTACTGCCACTCGTCGTCCTCGGCCAACTCGGCCTGATCGTCGGCCTCGGGGTGCTCGTCGACACCTTCCTCGTGCGCGCCCTGTTGGTCCCTGGCGTGATCGCCGCGCTGGGTGACCGCGCCTATTGGCCGCGCCGCCTGCGCGCTGCGTAGCCTCGTTTCCGTGCAGACCTCGCCGACCGTCGGCCCGCCCAGCGCCCTGCTGCGGCGGCTGACGGTCGTCCAGCACATCCTCTTCGCCGCGCTCGTCCTCATCGGCGCCGCGCAAGCATGGCGCACCGACGCCCCGCGCGTCGCGGTCGCGCTGGTCACCATTTGCCTGCTCGGGGTGTATGCCGTGGGCGCCCGCCGCGCGGTTCACCACGGCGCGTCGGCTCCTGCCGGGTCCGCGGCCCACCCCCATCGGTATGCCGTGGCCTGGCTCCTCGGGGTCGCCGTCCTGTGGGCGGTGGCCGTCGCGGTCTCGCCGGCCTTCGTCTGGGTCGCCTTTGCCCTCTGGCTGCTCGCGGGCCACCTCCTGCCCGTGCGCGGCGCGCTCTTGCTCACGGTGATCACGCTGGGTCTCGTCGTCTGCGCCCCGCCACTCGCCGGCGAGCCG
>NZ_HF571038.1:3504525-3507377 GCF_001046875.1 Nostocoides jenkinsii Ben 74 | reverse complement strand
CCTTGCAAGGCGTGCTCAAGTTCGTAAGGCGTGCTCAAGTTCGTACTGGAGGAGGCGCGGCGGGCGAGGCGGGCGGGCGTTACTGGACAAGGCGGGAAACGCGAAGCCGCGCCCGGCCCCGGGGAGGGGCGGGCGCGGCATACGCGAATCGGGGGTCAGTGACCGTGACCGTGGCCGTGACCGGCCGCGGGAGCGGGCTCCTCTTCCTTCTTCTCGACCACGAGCGTGTCGGTGGTCAGGACCATCGACGCGATCGAGGCGGCGTTGCGCAGTGCCGACCGGGTCACCTTGACCGGGTCGACGACGCCGGCCGCGATGAGGTCGACATAGTCGCCGGTCGCGGCGTTAAGGCCCTGCCCTGACGGGAGTTCGCCCACCTTGGAGACGGCGACGTAGCCCTCCAGGCCGGCGTTCTCGGCGATCCAGCGCAGCGGCTCGGCCGCGGCCTTGCGCACGATATTGGCGCCGGTCTGCTCGTCACCGGTCAGGCCGAGCTCGTCAAGAGCGGGCAGCGCGTGGACGAGAGCGGTGCCGCCACCGGCGACGATGCCCTCTTCGATCGCCGCGCGGGTGGCGGAGATCGCGTCCTCGATGCGGTGCTTCTTCTCCTTGAGCTCCACCTCGGTGTGCGCGCCGACCTTGATCACGCAGACGCCACCGGCGAGCTTGGCGAGGCGCTCCTGGAGCTTCTCGCGGTCCCAGTCGGAGTCGGTGCGCTCGATCTCGGCCTTGATCGTGTTGACGCGGCCCGTGACGTCACCGGCGTCGCCGGAGCCGTCGATGATCGTCGTGTTGTCCTTGGTGACGACAACGCGGCGCGCCTGACCGAGCAGCTCGAGGCTGACCTGGTCGAGCTTGAGGCCAACCTCTTCGGAGACGACCTGGCCACCGGTGAGGATGGCCATGTCCTGCAGCATCGCCTTGCGGCGGTCACCGAAGCCGGGCGCCTTGACGGCGACGGCATTGAACGTGCCGCGCAGCTTGTTGACGACCAGGGTCGACAGGGCTTCACCGTCAATGTCCTCGGCGATGATGACCAGCGGCTTGCCGGTCTTCATGACCTTCTCCAGCACCGGGAGGATCTCGGCGATCGTGGAGATCTTGGACTGGTTGATCAGCAGGTAGGCGTCCTCGAGGACGGCCTCCATGCGCTCGGGGTCAGTCACGAAGTAGGGGCTGATGTAGCCCTTGTCGAACTGCATACCCTCGGTGAACTCCAGGACGGTCTCGGCCGTGGAGGACTCCTCGACCGTGATGACACCGTCCTTGCCGACCTTGTCGAAGGCGTCGGCGATGGTGTCGCCGATGCCCTTGTCCTGCGCGGACAGCGCGGCGACGGAGGCGATCTCCTCCTTGCCACCGACCTCGCGGGCGTTGGTCAGCAGGCGCTCGTTGAGGGCCTCGACGGCCTTGTCGATGCCGCGCTTAAGGCTCGCCGGCGCGGCCCCGGCCGCGACATTACGCAGGCCTTCCTTGACCATCGCCTGGGCGAGAACGGTCGCGGTGGTCGTGCCGTCACCCGCCACGTCATTGGTCTTGGTGGCGACCTCCTTCGCGAGCTGGGCACCGAGGTTCTCGTACGGGTCCTCGAGCTCGACCTCACGCGCGATGGTCACGCCATCGTTGGTGATGGTCGGGGCGCCCCACTTCTTGTCGATGACGACATTGCGGCCCTTGGGGCCGAGCGTCACCTTGACCGCATTGGCGAGGGCGTCGACGCCCCGCTCCAGCGACTTGCGGGCGGAGTCGTTGAACTCCAGTTCCTTGGCCATGGATGTCCTTTGTCAGATCACCCAACGACCGCGAGCACGTCGCGGGCGCTGAGGATGAGGTACTCGACGCCGCCGTGCTTGATCTCGGTGCCGCCGTACTTGCTGTAGATGACCCGGTCGCCGACCTGGACGTCGAGCGGAACGCGGTTGCCCTTGTCGTCGATGCGGCCCGGGCCGACCGCCAAGACCTCGCCCTCCTGGGGCTTCTCCTTGGCCGTGTCCGGGATGACCAGGCCGGATGCCGTCGTCTGCTCAGCCTCGAGGGACTTGATGACGATGCGGTCTTCGAGCGGCTTGATGGAAACCGACACGATGACTCCTTCATTGTTGACTGCGGGATGAAGAACGAATGTCGTGCCGCAGCGATCTCGCCGTCGCGGGGGTCGAGGCCGATGTGCACGGTTGGCACTCACACGAGGAGAGTGCCAACTCTCAATCTAAGCGTGCTTTAGCACTCGGTCAACTTGAGTGCCAGCCCCGGCGCGTTGCCTGCCAGGGCTGGTTGGATGGCTCTCGTGGATGTCGCGGAGGTGCGTTGGCTGGGCTCGCCCGAGGGCCGCGCGATGCTCCACGCCCTCCCCCCGTATGCGGAGGCGGCGGCCATCCCTCTCATCACCGCCTTGCGTGGTCAGGGACTGCCGGCCGAGCATGCCGCCGCGCTGGTGACCCAGCAGCGACTGCGCGACCGAGCCCGAGCGAAGTTCGCGCACTTCGTCGACGGAATGCTGTTCACCGCGGACGGCCTGGAACAGGCGACCCGACTGGAGGTGGCCGCCACCCATGCCCAGCGGTATGCCGCGGCCTCCATCGCCACCGTCCACGACCTCGGCTGCGGGATCGGGTCCGATGCGATGGCGACCTCTGCCTTGGGCGTGACCGTCACCGCGGTGGACGCCGACCCGGTCACCGCGCTCATCGCCGACCTCAACTTGCGTCCGTGGCCGGATTCGCGGGCACGGGTCGGCCGGGCGGAGGAGTTCCGCGCGCCCGTCGGGGCCGGGCGTGACCGGATCGGGGCGTGGCTCGACCCCGCGCGCCGCACCCCGGGCGTGGCCGATATCAACGGCCGGACTCGGCGGG
>NZ_HF571038.1:3497653-3504425 GCF_001046875.1 Nostocoides jenkinsii Ben 74 | reverse complement strand
GCGGCCAGCCCGCCAAGTGGCGGCCCGAGAATGCGCGATCCGGCGGTCACCCACGCAGGGACGCTGAACCAATCTCCCGCACCGCTGCCTCCCGGGGTCGAGCCACCCGTGCGCCCACTGGCACGCAAGGCGGCGGGATCGACCTCGGACAGGGAATCGATAGACCCCGGTGCGCCCTTCGCTGGAGCGGGCGGGATCGCGTCCCGGCTCGGCGGCGTGGCCGGCTGCTCCGGCAGGTCGGCTGGAGTCCGTCCGAAATCCGGCATGAAGAGCTTGTTGGGCACCGCGAACCACTCGCCGGAATCGGCCTGGAGTTCCACCCACGCCCGCATGCTCGCGCCCGTCACGCGCCCGTCCTTGGGAACGAGGGCCCCGAGCACCACGCGCGCCGGAACCTGCATCTCGTTAGCCATGAGCGCGTATGCCGCGGCGTACTGCTCGTCGCTGCCCACCATCCGATCCCCTCCGGCGAGCAGGTCGCTGATCCGACCCTTGCCGTGGCCGGGCCACAGCGCCCTGTTGGCAGTGGTTCCGTCGTCGTACGCGCCGCTTTGCAGCACTTTGGCTACTGCTTGCAGCTGCTGCCACGGCGTGCCACCCGTCTCGCCGACGAAGGAGTCGACCGCGTCGGAGACGAACGCGACGCTCTCCGCCGAGACCGGTGGAGTGCCCGCAGGCTGAATTCCGTCGCGGGGGATGTCGCGCACCGCGGCGCCCGTCACGGTCACCACGTCGCCCGGCTGCAATCGTGCGGGGACCAAACCCTGCCCCGTCACGGTGTTGTAGCGCAATGATTCCCTCAGCAGCGCCGCCCGAGGACCATCGAAATGGACCGACGTCCACGGACCCACGCCGGGGACCCACACCGCGAGCTCCGGCAGGGTGACCGCATCGGGGGCTAGGACGACGCGCGCCGTCTCAATGACATCGGAACCCGATCCGTCGGTCCGGATGGTGCGTCCGACCTTCTGGAACACCCCGCCGGAATCGACGACGCCACTGCCGGCGCTCCATACGGAACCGGTGTAGTAGTCGAGCACCGCAATTCTCAGCCGGCTGTCGGGGGGAAGCCCGGTGACCGTCATAAGTTCACGGTCGTAATAGAGACCTGCGTGCCGCCCAAACTTGCGGAAGGCCAGCAGGGGCGAGGCGTACTGATTCACGTCGAAAGGGGGATCGATGACATTGCGCGCGACGAACCGATCCGGCGCAACCCCAGGCAGATGAGGGCCTGCGACCCAGCCCACAAGTCCGGCGACCACGAGCAACGCCGCAGCCAATGCCCCCTGTTGCGCCACCCCGGCTCCCGTGCCCACGATGCGCAAATGACGCCGACGGCGCAGGGACGCCCACACGACAATGGCCGCGGCAATCGTGAGCGAGGTCAGGGCGGGATGCCACGCGTCACGGGCGCCGAGGACAACGGTGAGCACAGCAGTGGCTACCGCCGGCAGGGCTGCCTGCCATGGGCCGGCGGACGACCGCGCGATCACGTAGCCCGCTGCCGAACCCACCAGTCCCAGGAGGAACGGAAGGGCGACCAAGCTCGATGACGCGTCGACAGGCGGCATCGTCGTCAGGAGTTGCTTCCATCCCGTGATACCTACACGAAGCCAGGGCAGTCGTCCTGCCGCCTCGTCGGCACCAGAGCGAGCGGCGATGAATGCCCCCGCGGCATACGCCACGAGGAGGAGGGGCACAAGGAGCCAGGTTCGTCTCAACCATAGGGAGAGATAGGCGCAGGCAAGACCGATCGCGGCTCCGATTCCACCAGCGGCGAGGAAGCTTGGCCCGTCGAAGGTCGTCATCCAGGGAAGGAGGGCAAGGATCGCGAGACTACCGGCAAAGGCGAGGTCCATGGACTCGTGTCGTTGGCTCGTGCTCGCGCCTCGCGTCCGCGACGCGAAGACTGACCGGCTGAGTTCGAGTGCCGTCACTGTGGTGCCCCTGCCGCGAGCGCCCGTGGCAGATCGGCGAGATCGCCGAGCGTGACCAGCACGCGGCCGACCGATCGTTGACGGGCCAACTCCGCACCCGGCACGACCTGCATCATCACGACGTTGACCCGCGTGGAAAACACCCCGGCGGCCTGCGTGACGGCGTCCATCGCCGCGCGGGACCCCGTCACGATGATGACCGTGCTCATGTTGGGTGAGCACCGTGCCAATCGAGCTGCAACGAGGTCGATGCGCTGGTCCCCCAACTCGACGCGGGCATAGAGGTCCATGGCCACATGGCCCTTGGCGTAGGTGAGCACCAAGGAACCGCTCGCTTGAGAAAGGTCGACCTTGTCGCGCACCGCCCGCTGGGCCAATGAGGCGGCCACTTGCACAGCAACCTCGAATTCGCCGTCATCGGCGTAGGCACCGCGGGAGGCGTCCAGGATGATGCCGGCGTGCGTGCGCCGAGTGTCGAGGAACTGCCGCACCATCAAGGATGTCGACCCACTAAGACTGGACCGGGTCGCCGTAGCGCCCCAGTGGATGTGCCGCTGGTCATCCCCCGGGACGTATTCGCGCAGGGCCTGGAACGCCAGGTCGCTTAAGGACGTGTCGTTGGTCGTGCGGCCTTCGAGGTCGCGCAGAACGCCGGTGCCGAACGCATCAACGAACACCGTCGGCGGGTGGACGATGAAGTCGACCGTGCCCGTCCACGAGAGGACGCGCCGGATGAGCCCGAGCGGATCACCGCGCAAGGTCGTGATGGGCCCGATGGGATAGATGCCGCGGCGCTGTGAGGGCAACATCACCACGTCGTCATGCTCGGCTCCCGGCCGAAGTCCCGGCACGAGAAATCGGGCGGAGGTGTCACCGCAGGGCAGTTCGAGCGGGACAGGCAGCAACCTACCGCTGCCAGTGTTGCGCACACGGACCTCGGCGACGGCCACGTCACCGGCGGTGACCCGGGTGGGATGCACGCGCAGACCGACGTCAATGCGCGTTCGGCCGATCGTGAACATACAGGCCAGCAGGAACAACGCGAGAAGGGCCGCGGCGACGAACGCGAACTCTGTCCACCCAAAAAGCGCCGCCAGCAGCCACGACCCGACGCTCGCCCCCAGGACCATCCAGCCCAGTGGTGACACACATCGCACAGCCCGAGAGACCGGCTCGAGCCGGGGCTGGGCCGCCAGCCATCGCTCCTGCGCGGCGGAGCGCACCTCACCCACGCGAGCAGTCAAGGCGTTGCGTCGCGGTATGCCGCGCTCGCGCTGGGGATCACCCGGCGCGGTAGGCGGGCGCCGCGACATCGTTCATCAGTTCGTCGATAACGCTGGCGATCTGCACTCCGGTGAATTGAGCCTCGTCACTGAGCAGGATGCGGTGCGCCAAGACGGGATGCGCGAGGTCGTTGATGTCCTCGGGGACGACATAGCCGCGCCCCTGAGAGACCGCCCAAACTTTTGCACAGCGGATGAAGGCGAGCCCGCCCCGCACGCTGAGCCCCAGCGAGACGTTGGGGTGACGTCGAGACTCCTCGGACAGTCGGGCCACATAACTCAAGATCGCGGCATCGACATGAACGCCGGTGACCATCGCTGTCATCTGATCGACGGCCTCCGCGGCAATGACCGGCTCGACTGCAGCGCTGCGGTCGCGGTTCTCGGCGTCCGCGAGCAGAGCCACCGTGATGTCATACGCGGGATACCCGATCGAGGTCTTCATCAGGAAGCGATCGAGCTGTGCTTCGGGAAGTCGGTAGGTGCCCGCCTGCTCGATGGGGTTCTGGGTAGCGATCACCATGAACGGGGAGCCGACCGTATGCCCGACACCATCAGCCGTGACGCGCCCCTCCTCCATGACCTCCAAGAGAGCTGACTGCGTCTTGGGCGACGCCCGATTGATCTCATCCGCCAGCACGATGGTGGCAAAGATCGGGCCCTTCCGGAAGGAGAAGCGCTGATCGCGCTGGTCATAGACCATTACCCCCGTGATGTCGGTGGGCAAGAGGTCCGGGGTGAACTGAATCCGGCTATGCGTGCCCCGAATCGAATTGGCCAGCGCCTTGGCCAATTGGGTCTTGCCCGTTCCGGGATTGTCCTCTAGGAGCAGGTGCCCGCCAGCAAAGAGGCAGGTCAGCGTCAGCCGGACAACATGGCTTTTCCCACGCACACCGATCTCGATATTGTCCGCCACGCGGCCGAAGGTGGTGGCGAACCACTGGACTTCCTCATTCCTGATCATCGTTACTCCTGTCATAATCAAAGTGATCCGCTAATATCGCCGTAAATCTCGTCTTTACATACGATCGTGATGTTGTTGCCATCGAAGAGACCGAGCGAATAGGGAGACGATATCGCCGTGAATAACTTCTCAAAGGGGGTCGTGTCGATCGGATCCTGATAGGTCACTTGGCATTCGGGCGTCGAGGGGCTGAAGTCAGTCAACTCAACGCTGATCGATTGACACGGGGACAATTCATTCGGACACCCAGTCGCAGGCGTGGACAGGACCGTCACCTTAGGCGCGCGCGGCGGTGGCTCTATCGTCATCGTGACAGGCACCGCGTTGAGTTGCGTAACTCCATCGTCCAGCAAGCCAGTAACGCTTATGGAGTTGCCATAGCCGACGAAGACCTTGATCGTTTCGGTCTGGAAGGAACCCAGTTTGCTCTGAGCAGAGGCCTCGCCTCCGGGGTTGCCCGTGACGAAAAGGGTCGTGCCCTCGCGACCATTCGCCTCTCCCGAGATCGAGAACAGGGCGTACTCACCGTCCTGTTCAACCGATATCGTCGGGGCCGATATTGGGCCATACGACTCGACCGTCTGCGCATCGCTGTACGAGCATTGGTCCGGAGCAGTGCAATTCCTCAGAACAATTTCGGTCGGTGTGCCATTGGCCGACAGCGTTAGCGTCAATGTGCCCCAACCCCCTTCCGCCGGGATCGGGGCCCAGCCCTGGTCTTTCTTTCCCACTCGGGCCGTCACGGTTCCCTCACCGCCATTGGTTGCGCCGGCCTGAAAAGTGGCGGTGACCGTTTTGTTGTCCCCGGTGGGTTCCACGCTCACGCTGATGAAGGGCTCGGGGGTCCCTGCGTCCACATAGGGAGCCGAGGCCACTTCCGCGGACTGGCCCACGGTGGTCTCGGCGCGAACATAAAACGTGTAGTTCGATCCGTCGTTGGACATGGCGACGACGCAGGACGTTGCGCTGGTGTCGCAGGACCGCCCGGATGGCTCACTGCGCACGTGATAGACGACCGTGCCGGGGCCATTCGGTGGCACCGCTGTCCAGGCCAGGGTCACGCTGGCGGAGCCGCGCGTCTGTCCGACCCAGACCGGGGCGTCCGGCGGACCGGCGGACTGGCCGTCCACGCAGATCTCCGGCCCGTCGCCGGCCTCGTTCACGGCCCGCACGCAGACCGTTGTCACCTGGTTGTTATCCAAGCCAGAAATGCGCGTGCCGGTCGAGGATGCGGCCGGGGTCGCGTGGTTGGACGGCCAGGTGACGTAGTAGCTATCCACCTTTCCACCCGAGGACGGTCCACGCCAACTGACGTCGAGCCACCCGTCACCCGAGGCCTCGATCGCGACGCCGTTCATGGCATCCGGGCGGACGAGCACCGTGATCGGCTCGGACGGGGCCGACAGGTCGCTCGCGCCTGCCTCATTGACGGCCCGCACTCGGAAGCTCACGCTCTTATCGGTCGGCAAGCCTTTGATCGTGCACGGTGACGCGACGCACTCCTGTGTGTGCGGACCCCCCTCCACGACGAAATGCTCGATCGGAGAACCATTGGCGGCGCCGGGGCTCCAGCTCAGGTCGACGGTTCCGTTGACCGCCGAGGCGCTAGCTCGGACGTTCGTCGGCGGTTCGGGGACGCCGAAGACGTCGAGGGAGATCAGTGACCGCGCACGACGCGTGTCGGGGGCACCCGGCGAGTCACTGACCTCAAGGTCGAACTCGGCCAGGCCGACCGCCTTGTCGCCCGGGCGGAACGTGATGCGCGTGCCGTCGACCGTGGCGGCGACGTCACTACTGCCGCGAGCAGTGAGATTAGTGATCCCGATTTGCGGCTTGCGCAGCTGACTCGACACATAGTCCGCCACATCCACGACGACGGGCTGCCCACCACGCACGTGATCCAACCGGATCGGTGACACAACCGGCGGGGCCACCGACTCTGCCGAAATCTGCAGAACGGCGCTCGACTTCGTTCCGTCGGCCGTGACCATCAGGCGACCGGTCGTGGCACGCACGGCGGCGCCCGCCTCCAGCGCCACGGTCGAAGTTCCGCCTCCGCTGATCCTCACATCCGCTACCTCGGCGCCCGGCTCCCAATGTGCGGTGTAGGTCTGCTTCGCCAAGGCCGCCGGGTCCGCATTCCAGACGTGACACAACTGCGTGATCGGCAGCGTCAGCGGGTCTCCGCCGGCCGGGAGGACAAGAGGCTCGGTGGGACAGCGCATCAGGGGGCCGGGCTCTCCCACCTGAACCGGGATGCTCACCCAACGCGGGCGGTCAGTTGCCTTCTCACTGCCATCCACAACCCGAGCCACAACAGCGGCGGGCCCGAGAGTCTTGCCCGCCTTGATCTCGAATCGACCGAGCCCACCTGTAGAGGTCGCGACAGAGTCGATGATGGCGTTCGGCGACCAGGCGAGGCTACGCGGATTGGCCAAGGTCACCGGGCGTCCCTCTGGGGACTTCACGACGTTGCCGACAGCGACGGTCGCGGACCCGCCGGGATCCACCTGAATCAGCGTTCCGGACGGGACGTACGGTCCACCCGCTCCAGCGGCGGGAACATACAGCATGCCTGCGGACCGAGC
>NZ_HF571038.1:3474030-3497553 GCF_001046875.1 Nostocoides jenkinsii Ben 74 | reverse complement strand
ACCCGGCGGGCGAGGGCTGGGGGACGACCTACTGGCGGCTGCGCCGACGCCACCTGTTCCTGACTCCGGGGACCTCGCCGCTCGGCCTGCGATTGCCGCTGGGGTCACTCGCGTGGACGGACGGCCCCGACCATCACGACGTCTCGCCATTCGCCGAGCGCCCGGACCTCCCCGTTCCGGAGAACAACCCCGAGGTGGCCCCGGCGCGCATCCTGGACATCGAGGAGGCTCCGCGCACGGCGCTCGGCGTCGAGGTCCGCGACGGACATGTCTTCGTCTTCTTGCCGCCGATCGCCGAGGTCGACCTGGCCCTGCGCCTGGTGGCGGCGATCGAGCGTGCCGCCGCGGCGCGCGCGATTCCCGTTGTCCTGGAAGGGTATCCGCTGGCCGGAGACCCTCGCCTCACGTCCCTCTCCGTCACTCCCGACCCCGGCGTCATCGAGGTCAACGTCCAGCCGACCGGGTCCTGGGCCGCGCTGCGCGAACTCACCGTCAACCTCTACGAGGACGCCCGTCAGGTCCATCTCACCACCGAAAAGTTCGACCTCGACGGCACCCACACCGGCACCGGCGGCGGCAATCACTTCACGCTCGGCGGGTCGAGGGCCGCCGATTCGCCGCTGCTGCGCCGACCCGATCTCTTGCGCAGCATGCTGACCTATTGGCAGCACCACCCGAGCCTCTCCTATGTCTTCGCGGGCCGATTCATCGGGCCGACGAGCCAAGCCCCGCGCGTCGATGAGGGGCGTTTCGAGACGCTGTACGAGTTGGAGATCGCCTTCGCCGAGCTGGAGCGCACCACGGCCGAGGCCCGAGCCGGGGCGAGTGGGTCCGGCGACGCCGTCACGCCCCCGTGGCTCGTCGACCGCCTCTTCCGGCATCTGCTAACCGACCTCGTCGGCAACACTCACCGCGCCGAGTTCTGCATCGACAAGCTCTTCAGTCCCGACTCCGAGCGAGGGCGGCTCGGCCTGCTCGAACTCCGCGGCTTCGAGATGCCGCCGCACCCCCAGATGGCCCTCGTCCAGGCCCTCCTCGTGCGCGCGCTCGTGGCCCGATTCTGGGAGGAGCCGTATGCCGCGCCCCTCGTCCGCTGGGGATCGCGCCTGCACGATCGCTTCCTCCTGCCCGCCTTCGCCGCCGCCGACCTGCGCGAGGTCGTGGGTGAGGTGAACGCGTGGCTGGCGCGCTCGCCATACGGCCAAGGGGCAGTGTTCGACGACGCCTGGTTGGCGCCCTTCCTGGAGTTCCGCTTCCCGCGCCTCGGCGAGGCGGATATCGCCGGCGTGCATCTGGAACTGCGGCAGGCGATCGAGCCATGGCATGTGCTCGGCGAGGAGGCGAGCAGCGGCGGGACGGCCCGCTATGTCGATTCCTCTGTTGAGCGAGTGCAGATTTCGGCGACGGGGTTGACCGAGGGCCGACATGTGGTGACCTGCAATGGCGTCCCCATCCCGCTCGTGGCGACCGGCGGCGCCCCCGGGAGCGTCGTGGGGGGCGTGCGCTATCGCGCGTGGGCTCCGTGGTCGGCGCTGCACCCGACGATCGGCGTGCACTCGCCGCTCATCTTCGACCTGGTGGACCGCTGGAACGCCCGATCGCTCGGCGGCTTCACCTATCACGTGACCCATCCCGGCGGGCGCAGCTATGCGGACTTCCCGGTCAATGCGGTCGCGGCGGAGTCCCGTCGCTCCTCGCGGTTCACCAAGCACGGGCACAGCTCCGGACCGGTCGACATCGGCGGCTGGCGGGACGCGGCTTTGCTGGGTCCCCCCGGGTCGGAGTACCCCACCACCCTTGACCTGCGACGATTCACCCCCGGCAATCCGCCTCCGGCGGAGCGCGAAACCGACAACTAGGCTGGTCGAATGACCGCCCACGCCGTGGAGGGTGACGGCCCGCTCCTGGACGGCCCGCTCCTGGACGGCCCGCTCCTGGACGACTCGGCATCCGCCGGCGGTGCGTTCATCGGTGCGGAGTTCGTCGGTGCGGTGGTGGGCAGTCCGGGGGTAGCCGCGGCCATCGACGCGCTCGGCTTGGCCGGGCTCCTCGCCGCGCGCAGCGAGGCCCGACGGCTGGTCGAGGACGACGGCATCACCTATGGCGTCGGCGCGCGGGCACGGACGTGGACGATCGACCCGCTTCCCCTGGTCATCGGCACCGACGAATGGGCGCGTCTGGAGGCCGGCCTGCGCCAACGTGCCCTCGTTCTCGACCTCGTCCTGACCGATTTGTATGGCGAGCGCCGCCTCCTGCGCGAACGCCTCCTCCCCCCGGAACTCGTTCTCGGACATCCCGGTTTCCTCCCGCAGGTCGACGGCATCCGGTTGCCGGGAGATCGGCAACTGATCCAGGTCGCGACCGATCTGGTGCGCGACGACACCGGGGCGTGGACGGCGGTCGCCGACCGGACCCAGGTGCCCTCGGGCTCGGGTTATGCGATGGCCAACCGGCGGATCACCTCGCGCGTGATGGCAGGGCTGCACCGCCGAACGCCGTTGGCGCGGTTGCGGGGCTTCTTCGACACGATGCGCACGACGCTCCTCAGCATCGCGCCGGAGGATCTGGACCTGCCGCGGGTGGCCCTGCTCAGCCCGGGCGCCGAGTCCGAGACCGCCTTCGAGATCGCCTTCCTCTCGACCCTGCTCGGCTTCCCGGTCGTGGAGTCCGAGGACCTGACCACCCGCGGGGGGCGCATCCACATCCGCTCGGCCGATAAAACCGAGCCGATCGACGTGCTCCTGCGCCGCGTCGACGCCGCCTATTCGGACCCGCTGGACCTGCGGCCCGACTCCCGCTTGGGGGCGACCGGGCTCATCGAGGCGAGCCGGCGGGGCCGGATCTCGGTGGCGAATCCGCTCGGCGCCGGCGTCCTGGAGAGCCCGGCACTGTTGGCGCACCTGCCGCAGCTGACCAGGCAGCTGCTCGGTGAGGATGCGCTCTTGCCGTCCGCCCCGACCTGGTGGGGCGGGGAGCCGCAGGGGCAGGCCTATCTGCTCAACAACCTGGATCGGTTGGTGCTCAAGGGATTTTCTCGAGAGATCCGCCCGGAGGCGACCTTCGGCTGGGAGTTGAGCGCTGCCGCCAAGGCCGACCTGGCGGCGGCCATTGCGGCCCGGCCGTGGGAGTGGACCGGCCAAGAGCCGATGCCCGGCTCGACCGCGCCGGTCGTGACGGCCGCCGGCCTACAGCCTCGCCGCGTCGTGCTCCGGACCTTCGCCGTCGCCCACGACAGCAGCTATGTGATCCTGCCCGGGGGCTTGGCGCGGGTCGCGGCCCGGCCCGATCAGCACCTGATCGCCAATGCGACCGGCGCCCTGACCAAGGACGTCTGGGTCCTCGCCCCCGCGGGCACCGGCGTGGAGCGCATCACCCTCGACCAGCGGCCCCAGGCCACGCCGCTGCGCCTCGCCCCAGCCGTCGCCCCGCGCGTCGCCGACAACCTCTTCTGGGTCGGTCGGTATGCCGAGCGCGCCGACGGTCTCGCCCGGCTCCTGCGCGTCGGCGACGACCTTGTCGAGGACTTCGGCGCCCGACCGGGAACGCCTGGGCACGCGACGATGCAGGCCGTCATCACCGCGCTCGCCGCGCTGACCCGCACCCCCTCGATCGAGGCCGATCCGGTGGTCGGATTGCGTGGCCTGACCCTGGACGCGGACCGGACCGGCACTTTGGCGTATGCCGTGACCCGCCTCATCGGGGCGACCTACCAGGTCAGAGACCAACTCTCCCAAGACATTTGGATCGTCCTCGGCCGGTTGGAGCGCGCGCTGCGCGAGATTCCCCGCGACGAGGCTCAGTTGCAGCCGCAACTCGCCCGCATCCTGGAGTCGTTGCTCGCCATCGCCGGCATCCTTGCCGAGTCGATGGTGCGGGATGCGACGTGGGGCTTCCTCGACGGCGGGATCCGGCTGGAACGCGCGATGAATACGGCAGCCTTGCTGCGGCATACGGTCATCGCGCAGCGCGCGCCGGTGGTGGACGGCCAGGTCGCCGAGTCGGCGTTGTTGGCGAGCGAGTCGATCCTCACGCATCGCCGGCGCACTGTCGCGGGCCTCGGCCCGGCGGCGCCGGTGTCGTCCGCGCTGACCTTGCTGCTGACGGACGAGACGAACCCGCGCTCGGTCGCCTACCAGTTGCGGCGCCTCGCCGACGCGATGGATCTGGTCGGCGATCCGACCGCCGCCGCGACCGCTCGGGCGCTGCTCGCCGACGTCACCCGCGTGGACGCTGAGGGGGCGGCCAGCGGCGACCGGACCGAATTCGCCACGTTCCTGGACACCCTCGATCTCGCTCTGCGGGACCTCGGCGCCCACATCGAGCGGGTCCACTTCGCGCGCAAGGCGACGCAGCACAGCCTGCCGATCGGGTGGAGCCTGACGACGGAAGGAGCGGGCCGTGGCGCAGAGTGACGCCGACTTCCTCCCGCGGACGTATCGCGTGCGGCATACGACCCGCTACACCTACGACGAGGATGTCGTCGGCTGCTACGAGCGGGGATTTCTGTCGCTGCGGCCGACCCCGACCCAGACGCTGCGCGCGATCGAGGTGACGGTCTCTCCGGAGCCGGATGTCAATGCGGCACACTGGGATTTCTTCGGCAACGAGAGTTTCTATGTCGAGGTGCGCACTCCCCATACGACCTTCGAGGCGACGATGGACGCCGAGGTGGCGGTGGATTGGGCGCCCGTCGACGTCGCCGCCCTGGACCGCCTCACCGTGGCCGAGTCCGTCGCCGCCATCCGCGCGGAGGACGTCGATCCGGTCTTGGAGACGGCCTATCGATTGCCGTCGGCGCTGGTCGAGTTGGGCCCTCGCGTGGCCGAGTTCGCCGACACGATCCTCGCGCCGGAGCGGGCACTGGGTGAGGCGCTGACCGACCTCTATCGCACGATCTATCGCGATTTCGCCTATCGCAAGGGCGCGACCTCCGTGCGCACAACGCTGCCGGAGATCCTCGACCTGAGGGCCGGCGTGTGCCAGGACTTCGCGCACTTGGCCATCGGCGCCCTCCGCTCGGTCGGCCTGCCCGCGCGCTACGTCAGCGGCTACATCGAGACCGCTCCCCCGCCCGGCAAGGCCAAGCTCGCCGGCTCCGACGCCACCCACGCCTGGGTCTCGGTGCGCGTCCCCGGCGGTGGCTGGGTGGATCTCGATCCGACCAACGACCACTTCGCTGACTCGCGCTATATCGTCACCGCGTGGGGCCGCGATTTCCGCGACGTCTCCCCGCTCAAGGGCGTGATCTTCACCGAGGCGAAGCACTCAACCCTCGATGTTGCCGTCGACGTCACCCGACTCGAAGCGCCGACCCGCGACGCTTAAGGTGAGCCGCGTGACTACCGCGACCACGAGGGAACCCGGCGTCTGCCCGGTCGGCCACGATCAGAAGTCCGGCGAACCCACTGACCGGTACGACCCGGCATACGAATGGGTTGAGCGGGGCGACAAGCAGGTGCTGGCGCTGCACAGCTTCGCGCTCGGCCGGGCCTTCCTGCGCGTCGGCTCCGGGACCTCGCAAGCGGGTTTCTCCGCCGAGTATGTCGGCGGCCTGGTGCGCAAGCCGCTGCTCTATCAGGAGGGCGCGGACCATCGCGCGCAACGCAAGGCGATCGCCCGATTCTTCACTCCCCGAACGGTTTCCGAGCGCTACCGCGACATGATCACGCGGATGTCGACCCAGCTCATCACGTGGTCGGCGACACAGCCCGTCGTGGCGCTGGATCGGTTGTCCCTGCGGGTGGCGATGCGCGTTGTCGCGGATGTCATCGGGCTGACCGAGTCGAAGATCGATGAGATGGAGCTGCGGCTCGACCGCTTCTTCGAAGCGAAGCCCAGTGCAGAAGGCCCCAAGATCGCGTATGCCGTGGCGCAGGCGCAGACCCTGGTGCAGTTCGGCTCCTTCTTTCTCCACGACGTCCGTCCCGTCCTGCGCGCGCGCCGCCGTGAGCCGCAGGACGACCTCGTGTCCCACCTGCTCGCGCAGGGTTACTCCAGCACTGAAGTCCTCTCCGAAGCGGTCATGTATGCCGCGGCCGGCATGGTCACCACGCGCCAATTCATCTGTATGGCCGCGTGGCACTTCCTGGAGCGCCCCGACCTCCGCGCCGCGTTCCTCGCGGCGGATTCACCCGAACGCCACCGGATCCTCGCCGAAATCATTCGTCTCGAACCGGTCGGCACGATGCTGCTGCGCACGGCGGAGGAGGAGATCGTCGTGGAGCACGACGGCGAGCGGATCGCCATACCGGCCGGGACGGTGGTGGAGGTGCCGATCCGGGCGACGAATGCCGACCCGCGCGTCTTCGGCGAGGACAGCCTGGACCTGCGCCTCGATCGCTCCTGCCCGGCCGGCGTCCCTCGCTCCGGCCTGGCCTTCGGCGACGGCCATCACAGCTGTCCCGGCGAATATCTCGCCTTGCACGAGAGCGAGATCTTCCTCGTCGAGTTGCTCTCGCGCGACGTGACGTTGGTGCAGGAGCCGCGGATCGAGTTCAACGAGGTCGCCCGCGCCTATCACCTTGCCGACTTCTTGATCACCGTCCGCTGACCCATCTCAGTCAGCCGGGTTAAGTTGGCCCGCATGACTGGGGCACCGGATATCGCCACGCTCAGCCAACTGCGCGCGAGCGGGCACGAGCAGAAGTCGCTTCGCCGCGAGCTGCGCGACAACCTGCTCGCCAAACTCGCGGCCGGCGAGGACCCGTGGCCCGGTCTGCACGGCTTCGAGCAAACCGTCCTCCCGCAGGTCGAACGCGCCCTCATCGCCGGCCACGACATCGTCTTGCTCGGCGAGCGCGGCCAGGGCAAGACCCGCCTCCTGCGGACCCTCATCGGCCTGCTGGATGAGTGGACGCCGGTCATCGAGGGCTCTGAACTCGGCGAGCACCCCTACGAGCCGATCACCCCGGCCTCTGTGCGCCGCGCCGCGGAACTCGGCGACCACCTCCCCGTCGCCTGGCGGCACCGCTCCGAGCGGTATGCCGAGAAGCTCGCCACCCCCGACACCTCCGTCGCCGACCTCATCGGTGATGTCGACCCGATGAAGGTCGCCGAGGGCCGCCATCTCGGCGACCCGGAGACGATCCACTACGGCCTGATCCCGCGCAGCCACCGCGGCATCGTCGCCATCAACGAGCTGCCCGATCTCGCCGAGCGCATTCAGGTCGCGATGCTGAATGTCATGGAGGAGAGGGACATTCAGATCAGGGGGTATGTCGTGCGTCTCCCCCTCGACGTCCTCGTCGTCGCCTCGGCAAACCCGGAGGACTACACCAACCGCGGCCGGATCATCACGCCGCTGAAGGACCGCTTCGGCGCCGAGATTCGTACCCACTATCCCGTTGACCTCGCCGACGAGATCGCGGTCATCCGCCAGGAGGCCAACCTCGCCGCAACGGTGCCGGACCAGATCGTGGAGATCATCGCCCGGTTCACCCGGCATTTGCGCGAGTCCAGCGCGGTTGATCAGCGCTCCGGCGTCTCGGCGCGCTTCTCGATCGCCGCGGCCGAGACGGTCGCGGCGGCGGCGCTGCACCGGGCCACGATCCAGGGCGAAGCCGAGGCGGTGGCTCGCGTGGTCGACCTCGCCGGTGCCGTCGACGTCCTCGGCGGCAAGGTCGAGTTCGAGACCGGCGAGGAGGGCCGCGAGCGGGCCGTCCTCGATCATCTGCTGCGCACCGCGACGGCTGAGACGGCGCGAGAAGCCTTCCGCGGCCTCGACTTCCGGCTCCTGGTGGAGGCGCTGGCCGGCGGCGTGCTGGTCATGACCGGCGACCAGGTCAGTGCTGCCGACGTCCTCGACGCCCTCCCGATCCTCGGAGAGTCGGAGTTGTATGACGAGGTGGCCGCCCGCGTCTCGGCCGCCTCCGCGGGCGAGCGGGCCAGCGCGCTCGAACTCGCCCTGGAGGGGCTCTACCTCGCCAAGCGCATCGGCAAGGACTCCGACGGGTCCCGCACGGTCTACGGCGAAACCCCTTGAGCCACCAATGAGTTCGCGTCGGGAGTCGAGGCACTCCGCATACGGACCGTATGCCGGGGGCGACCCCCTCGCGCCGCCGGTCGACCTCGGCGAGGCGCTGTCCGCGATCGGCGAGGACGTGATGGCGGGCTATTCGCCCGAGCGGGCGCTGGCGGAGTTCCTGCGCCGTGGTGGCCAGAACCAGCGCGGCCTGGACGACCTCGCCCGGCAGATCGCGGAGAAGCGGCGCGAGTTGTTGCAGCGCCACAATTTGGACGGCACGATGCAGCAGGTCAAGGAGCTGCTCGACAAAGCCGTTCTGGCAGAACGCAAACAGCTCGCTCGGGACCTCGACGATGACGCCCGGTTCCAGGAGATGCGGCTCGACGGGCTGCCGCCCTCGCCAGCCGCGGCCGTGAACTCGCTCGCGGACTACCCGTGGCGCAGCAGTGACGCGCGCGCGGCATACGAGGAAATCAAGGACCTGCTCGGGCGGGAGTTGCTCGACCAGCGCTTCGCTGGGATGAAGCAGGCCCTCGAAGGCGCCACCGACGAGGACCGAGCCCGGATCAACGAGATGCTCGGCGACCTCAACGACCTGCTGGAGAAGCACCGGCTCGGCGAGGACACCAACCAGGACCTCGCCGATTTCATGGCCAAGCATGGCGACTTCTTCCCGGAGAATCCGCAGTCGGTCGAGGAGTTGATCGACGCCCTCGCCCAGCGGGCCGCCGCCGCGCAGCGGATGCTCAACTCGATGACGCCAGAGCAGCGCGCCGAGCTGATGACGTTGTCGCAGCAGGCTTTTGGCTCACCGCAGATTATGGACAGCCTCAGCCGATTGGATGCGAACCTGCAGATGCTGCGCCCGGGCGAGGACTGGAGCGGCGGCGAGCGCTTCCAGGGTGACGAGGGTTTGGGCCTCGGCGATGGCACGGGCGCCTTCCAAGATCTCGCCGAGCTCGATGCCCTGAGTGAGCAACTCTCCCAGGCATATCCGGGCGCCCGCTTGGACGATATCGACCTCGACGCCCTGCTGCGCCACCTCGATGACGAGGCCAGCGCGGACGCCCGCACTCTCGCCGAGATCGAGAAGCAACTGCGCGAGACCGGCCTGATCAAGCGCAGCGCCGATGGCTCACTTCGCCTCTCTCCCAAGGCAATGCGCCAGCTCGGCAAGTCGCTGCTGCGCGATGTTGCCGACCGGATGTCCGGCCGGCAGGGCGCCCGCGAGCTACGCCAGGCCGGGGCGGCCGGTGAGCCGAGCGGCGCCAGCCGCGCCTGGGCCTTCGGTGACACCGAGAGTTGGGATGTCACAGCCACCCTGACCAATGCGGTGCAGCGCACCGTGAGCCGCGGGATGGACGCGCGGCACGGCATACGGCTGGAATTGGACGACATCGAGGTAATCGAGACCGAGGCGCGCACCCAGGCGGCCGTCGCGCTGCTCGTCGACACCAGCTTCTCGATGGCGATGGACGGCCGCTGGCTGCCGATGAAGCGCACCTCGCTCGCGCTACACCAGCTCATCTCGACCCGCTTCCGCGGCGACAAACTGCAGCTGATCGCCTTCGGCCGACGCGCCCAGGTGATGGACATTGAGGAACTCACCGGCCTGGAACCGAAGTGGGACAAGGGAACCAACCTCCACCACGCCCTGCTGCTGGCCAACCGGCACTTCCGCAAGCACCCGAGCATGCAGCCGGTGCTCCTCGTCGTCACTGATGGCGAACCGACGTCCCACCTGCACTCCAGCGGGCAGGTCTTCTTCGACTACCCGCCGCACCCGCTGACCCTCGCCCTGACGGTGCGCGAGTTCGACACGACGACTCGGTTGGGCGCCCAGGTCACCTTCTTCCGGCTCGGCGACGACCCCGGCCTGGCCCGCTTCATCGACCAGATGGCCCGACGCGCGGACGGGAAGGTGGTGGCGCCGGAGACCGACGATCTCGGCGCTGCCGTCGTCGGGAGCTACCTCGGCTCCCGCTCGACCTGGCGCTCCGCCTGGACCGGCCTCTGACCTACGCGTCCGCCACGCGCGTCCGTTGGTGGACGAGCAGCGAGACCGCGAAGATCAGGCCGCCGGCGAGGGCCAGAGCGAAGCCGACCCACGACGGGGCGGTGTAGCCGTAGCCGGCGGCAAGCACGGCGCCACCCAGCCAGGCCCCCAGCGCATTGGCGACATTGAGCGACGCGTGGTTGCTGGCCGCCCCGAGGTTGCGGGCGTCGCCGGCGACCTGCATCAGCCGCATCTGGAGACCGACCACCAGCATGCCGGCGCAGATGGAGCACGCGAGGATCGACAGAGCTGCGGGGATCAGCCAGTGCGCGGTCCAGGTGAAGAGCGCCAGGTTGCCCGCCAGGGTCGCCAGCCCGAGCCCGATCGTCCGCAGGATCGACCAGTCCGCCATCCGCCCGGCGATCGGCGTCCCCACCAGACCGCCGAGACCGATGATCAGCATGATAAAAGGCACGACCGAGGCCGGCTGCTTGGTCACCTCGGTGATCGTCGGCGCGATATAGGAGTTCATCGCGAACATGCCGCCGAAGCCGATCGCCCCCGTCAGCAAGGTCAGCCAGACCTGCAGGTTCTTCAGCGCCCGCAGCTCGCGTCGCATTGCCCCGTCCGGATGCGGATACGACTGCGGCACAACGAGATGCACGAGAACAGCCGAGACGAGGGCCAGCCCTCCGATCACGCCATATGCCGCGCGCCATCCGAACTGTTGCCCCAGCCAGGTGCCCACCGGGACCCCGAGCAGATTCGCGAACGGAATGCCGAGCATCACCCGGGAGACCGCGCGCCCGGCCATCTGCGGCGGCATCAGATCGACGGCAGCGAGCGATGCGACCCCGAAGAAGGCACCATGGGGCAGCCCCGCCAGGAAGCGGGCACCCACGAGCAGGCCGAAGTTCGGCGCGAGCGCCACGAGGGCATTGCCGATCGCCAGCGTCGCCAACAGGCCCGCCAGCATGGTGCGCCGCGGCCAACTGGCGCCAGCGACGGCGAGGATGGGGGCGCCGACGACGACGCCCACGGCATACGCCGCGATCGATGCCCCGCCCGCCGGAATGGACACCCCGAGATCGGCGGCCGTCTCGGGCAGCAAACCCATCGCGATGAACTCGGTCGTCCCGATCCCGACGCCGCCCAGGATGAGGGCGATGATGGCGAGGTTCGTATGCCGAGCCGTGGTCACGGCCATACGGTGTCATGAGTGCGCGCTCAATGCGCGCCTGGACCAGCCGGAGAACTTAGGCGGACTTCGCGGGGTTCAGCGCGATGCCATTCGGGACGCGACGGATGGCCTTGGCCATCGACATCCCGACCCGTTCGGGGCTGTCGCCCAGGCCGATCAACTGCGTCACGAAGAGCGAGGCAAAGACCCCGAGATCGGACTCGGGGTTGAGGTGCCCGGTGAGTTCGAGGCTGACGCAGCCGTGGATTGCCGCCCACAACTGGGTCGCGACAATCACCGCGTCAGCGTCGCCGAACCGGCCCGAATCGAGCATCCGCTGGGTGGTGTCATAGAGCACCTGGAAGGCGTGCGTCGCCGCCGGCGACATCGTCTCGAGGCCGTGGCCCTCGGGGAAGGATGCCTTGATGCCGGGCCGCGGGACGTTGACCTGCTGCGAGAACAGCAGCGCATATTCGTTCTTCTTGACGAGCGCGAAGATGCGGTGCGCCAGACCCATGGCCAGCAAGTCCGCGACGGGATCGTCGGTCTGTCCGGGGGCCAGCAAGGCGTCGGCGAACTCGCCATACGCTCGATCCCGCACGGCGTTGAGGAGGCCGGAAATGTTGCCGTAGTGGGTGTAGAGCGCCGAGGTCGAGAGGCCGACGTCGGCGGCGATGCCGCGCGCTTGGAGGGAGCCGATGCCTTCTGCAGACAGCCGTCGGTATGCCGCGTCGAGCAGCCGCTCCTTGACGGTCACGTCCACGTGCTCACCCCCGAGTAACGAGAGTACCCCGGTGCGGATGCAACGGCAGCGGTCGCGGACGTGGTCACGTAACAATGTTCCGCGATGGGGTGCCACCGCCGCAAGTCGACCGCCGAAAGGTGCACATAGAATGCGCATCGGGGATAAAGATTTCACCAGGGGAGAACATGACTGAACCACTGCAGCCCACGTCCGACGTGCCCGCGCCCACCTCGGGCGCGGGCTCTGATTGGGGCTACACCGCCCCCACGCCCGCTCCGACTGCCCGTCGCGGCCGAGGTCGCGTGTTCGCGGCCGCCGCCGGCACGGTCGCCTTGGTGGGTCTGGCGGCTGGCGGGACGTATGCCGTGAGCGCCCTTCGCGGCGGCGGCGCCCAGCCCGAGTCGGCCCTGCCGGCCAACACCATCGCCTTCGCGAAGGTGGACCTCGATCCGTCCAGCGGCCAGAAGATCGACGCCATCCGCTTCATCCGGAAGTTCCCGGCCGCCAAGGAAAAGTTCGGCGAGCTCGGTGACTCGGTTGACCTGCGCAAGCTCATCGTCGAGCAGATGCAGAAGGACGGGCAGCTCAAGGGGCTCAACTACGACACGGACATCGAGCCGTGGCTCGGCAAGCGCTTCGCGGTCGCGTTGGTGCCCGGCAGTGACAACACCACCCCCGTGCCCGTCGCCATGCTGGCCGTCACCGACAAGGCCAAGGCTGAGACCGCACTGTCCAAGGCAGACAACGTCGACTGCACCGTGACCGACGAGTTTGCGCTGTGCGGCGAGGCGGCAGCGGCGATGGAGACGGTTCAGGCCGCGGGGGCCAAGGCGTCGCTGGCCGGGGCTGACGGCTTCACCGGCGACATGAAAGACCTCGGCGAGGACGGCATGCTGTCGTTCTGGGCAGACCTCGGGGCGGCGAAGAGCGCCCTGGGCAGCGCCGTCAAGCAGTTCGGCGGGGCGTCGCCCACGGAGTTCGACAGTGCCTTGCAGGGCAAGCTGTTCGGCGCGCTGCGCTTCGATGGCGCCAACCTGGAGTTGGCGGCGCATGTCCGGGACGCCAAGGAGTCTTTCGAGGGCGGCAAGGGTGACAACGCGATCGGCGACTTGCCTGCGGACACGCTCGCCGCGGTGAGCATCAATGACCTCGGGCCCAACCTGCAGAAGCAGTGGACCAAGCTCGAATCGACGCTGAACGACACGACCGGCGACAGCATGTCCAGCCTCGAGCAGCAACTCGGCATGTCGCTGCCGGACGACTTGGTCAAGCTGCTCGGCACGCAAACCACGCTGGCCTTCGGCGGGATGGGCACCGACAACCAGCCCAAGTTCGCCCTGAAGACCAATGGCGATGCAGCCGTCGCAACCAAGCTCGTCAACACCTTCGCCGACCAGGGCCTCAGCGCCTCGGTCACCCCCATCGACGGCGGGATGGTTGCCGGGACCGGTGACTACGCCGCGGCAGTGGCGCAGGGCTCCGGCCTGAGCGGGAAGGACCTGTTCAAGAAGGCCGTTCCCTCCGGAGACAAGGCCCAGATGGCCATGTTCGCCGATATCGCCGGGCTCATCGCGGCCTTTGGTGCCGACCTGCCCGACAGCGAGAGGGCCAACCTTGCTCCGCTGGAGGCCTTCGGCCTGAGCGCCACTGCTGAAGGGACCAGCTCCGACATCGCGATTCGCTTGACCACGAAATAACTCCACCACCGCGGAATTACCCTTTCAACCACCCGTTCGCGGGCGACTATACCCACGCCCGCGAACGGTTGGCTACCCAAGGGTAACAATGCCGGCGATGTAACCGATTACATTGGCGAGATCGTGAAAATTGTGCGGTGCCAGGGCTTTTCGGCCACGGCGGTGCGGTCGAACATCACGTGCTTGATCGTCGTGTACTCCTCGAAGGAGTAGGCCGACATGTCCTTGCCGAAGCCGGACTGCTTCACCCCGCCGTGCGGCATCTCGCTAATGATCGGGATGTGGTCGTTGATCCACACGCACCCGGATCGGATCTCGGCGCTGGCGCGCAACGCGCGATAGACATCGCGGGTCCAGGCGGACGCAGCCAGGCCGTATGCCGTGTCGTTGGCCAGCGCGATCGCCTCGTCGTCGCTGTCGAAGGGCGTCACCGTCAGGACGGGGCCGAAAATCTCGTCGGTCCAGACTTCGTGTGCGGGGGTGACACCGGCAATCAATGTCGGCGAGTAGTAGGAGCCAGCCGCGAGATCGCCGCCGGGGGATGCGCCGCCGGTGACCACCCGGGCATACGACCGGGCACGCTCGACCATCCCGGCGACCTTGTCGCGGTGGCCCATCGAGATGAGCGGGCCGAGATCGGTCGCGGGATCGGGGGTGGGGCCTAGGCGCACCGTGGCATACAGATCGGCGACGCCCTCGATGATGCGATCATGCAGCGAGCGGTGCACGATCGCGCGGGTGGCCGCGGTGCAGTCCTGGCCGGTGTTAATCAGCGAGCCGGCGACGGCTCCGTGGATCGCCGCGTCGAGATCTGCGTCATCGAAGACGACGAAAGGCGCCTTGCCGCCGAGTTCGAGGTGGACTCGCTTGGCGGTGCTCGCGGCAGCCTCGAGGACTGTGCGCCCGACGCGAGTGGAGCCGGTGAAGGAGACCATGTCGACGTCGGGGTGGCGCAGCAGGTGCGCGCCCGTGGTCGCACCCGCGCCGGCCACGACATTGATGACGCCGGGCGGCAGGCCCGCCGCGGTGGCCACCTCGGCGAACATCAACGAGGTCAACGGGGTGTTCTCGGCCGGCTTGAGCACGATCGTGTTGCCGGCGGCGATGGCCGGCAGGATCTTCCACGCCGCCATCTGCAGCGGGTAGTTCCACGGCGAGATCGACCCGACCACGCCGACCGGCTCGCGGCGAATGCTGCTCGTGTGATCGGCTGAATATTCAGCGGTCGCCTTGCCGTCGAGATTGCGCGCGGCGCCGGCGAAGAAGGCGATGTTGTCGATCGTGCCCGGGACGTCGAACTCGGTCGCGAGCCGGATCGGCTTGCCCGCCTGCCGCGACTCGACCTCGGCGAATTCGCTTGCCCGGCGCTCCATTTCGGCCGCGAAGGCGGTCAGGATCCCCGATCGCTCGCCGGGCGTCGTGCGCGACCAGCCGTCGTATGCCGCCCGCGCCGCCGCCACCGCCGCGTCCACCTGCCCGGGCCCCGCCAGGGCATACTCCGTGATCGTCTCCCCGGTCGAGGGATCGATCACCCGGTAGGGCTCCCCGCCGTCGCTCTCACGCCGCTCGCCGTCGATGAAGGTCGTCATGGCCTGAGCCTACGGAGCCGGGCCTGGCCCGCACTCCCGCCCGTCCCGTTCACGCAGTCGATTTGGCGCGCGCAGGTCACGTCCGGCGAAAGCTGCGAGAGTGGGAGAGACAGGGCAGGCGAGCGGAGGGGACGCGATGACGGCGACGCAGGACGGCACGCGGGCGGGCGCCTTCCGGATCGCGGACCGGCTCACCGCGACCAGCGGGACTGTCCACCTCGGCGGCTTGCGTGCGCTCGTCCGGCTGCCGCTGGATCAGCGACGGCTTGATGAGGCGGCGGGGCGGCATACGGGCGGGTTCATCAGCGGGTATGAGGGGTCGCCGCTCGGCGGGTACGACAAGGAACTCCTCCGGCTGGGTCCCCAACTGGAGGCGGCCGGGATCATCTTCCGGCCGGCGGTCAACGAGGAACTCGCCGCCAATGCCGTGCTCGGCAGCCAACTCGCGGCGATGCGGCCGACGCGGACGGTAGATGGGGTGGCGGGCTATTGGTACGGCAAGGCGCCCGGCCTGGACCGCGCAACCGACGCATTGCGACACGGGAATCTCGGCGGCAGTTCGCCGCTCGGCGGGGTGCTCGTCATGGTCGGCGACGACGTCAACGCCAAGAGCTCGACGGTGCCCAGCGCCTCGGAATGGGCCATGGCGGAGCTCGGTATGCCGGTGCTCGTCCCCGCGGACCCGCAGGACATCCTGCGGCTGGGGCTGCACGGCATCGCGATGTCGCGCTTCAGCGGGCTGTGGTCGGGGCTGAAGCTTGCGACGAATGTCGTGGACGGTAGCGCCACGGTGCAGCTAGGTGACACGCCGATTGTCTTGCCCGACAACGAAATCGACGGTCAACCCTATGTGCACCAGCCGCACGCGCGCTTCCTGCAGCCCGCCCTGGCGGCGCTAGAAGAGTCGCTGCTCACGACTAGGCCGCAGCTCGCGCTGCGCTATTCCCGCGCCAACGGCCTCAACGAGATCAGCGGTGACCCGAAAGCCCGCGTCGGCATTGTCGCCGCGGGGCAGCGCTTCCGGGACGTCCAGGAGATGCTGGCACTACTCCGCATCACGGCAGATCGCCTGTCCGACAGCGGGATTCGGCTGCTCAAGCTCGGCATGGTCGCGCCGCTCGACGCCGAGATCGTCCAGCGCTTTGCCGAGGGACTCACCGAGATCATCGTCGTGGAGGAGAAGCGCGCCTTCGTCGAGACAGCGATCAAGGGCATCTTGTATGGCCGTGCCCACGCCCCCGCAGTCAGCGGGCGAACGACCCCCGATGGCCACTCACTGCTTCCGCCGCAGAGCGACCTGACCGCCGCGACCCTGGCCCGAAATCTCGGCCCTCAGCTCGCCGAAATCCTCCGCTCCGACACCATCGCGGCGGCGAGTTCCGCTCTGGCGCAACCGCGTTCGCGCACCCAACTGTCACTGACCCCGACGGCACCGCGCACGCCATACTTCTGCTCCGGCTGCCCGCACAACCGCTCGACCCGCACCCCCGGCGACAGCCTGGTGGCCGCCGGCATCGGCTGCCACACCCTCATCGTCTTCATGGACCCCGACAAGGTCGGCGATGTCATCGGCTTCACCCAGATGGGCGGCGAGGGTGGTGCCTGGATCGGTATGACGCCCTTCGTGAGCGACGAGCACCTGATCCAGAATCTCGGCGACGGCACCTTCCACCACTCCGGCAGCCTCGCCGTGCGCGCGAGCGTCGCGGCGGGGACGAATATCACCTACCGCATCCTTTGCAATGGCGCGGTCGCGATGACCGGCGGTCAGGACATCGTCGGTGGTATGCCCGTGCCCGACCTCGCCCGGGCCCTGCTCGCCGAGGGCGTCCAGAAGGTCGCGATCACGACCGAGGACCCGAGCCGGTATGCCGAGGCGCGCCTCCCCGACCGCGTGCGCGTCCACCACCGCGACGACCTCGATCAGGTGCTGGCCGACCTCGCCACCATCCCCGGCACGACGGCTCTGCTCAACGATCAGGAGTGCGCGACCGAGTTGCGGCGCAAGCGCAAGCGTGGCCTCGTGGCCGCGCCGACGCGACGCGTCGTCATCAATGAGCGCGTCTGCGAGGGCTGCGGCGATTGCGGCGCGAAGTCGAACTGCCTGTCGGTCATCCCCCTCGACACCGAGTTCGGCCGCAAGACCGCCATCCACCAGGCGTCCTGTAATCAAGACTTCTCCTGCCTTGACGGCGACTGCCCGTCGTTCATCGAGGTCATCCCCGGCGATCAGCCGAGCCGCCGCGGCCGCGCGACGGTTCTGGAGACGGCTGACCTGCCCGCCCCCACACCGAACCGCACGAGCGCACCCGTCAACATCCGACTCATGGGCATCGGCGGCACAGGGATCGTCACCACTGCGCAAGTGCTGGCGGTCGCCGCCACCAATGCCGGATTCCACGTGCGCGGGCTCGACCAACTCGGCCTGTCCCAGAAGGGCGGGGCGGTCATCTCGGACTTGCGCCTAAGCCCGAACCCGATCGAGGGCAGCAACGTCCTCGGCCCGGGCGAGGCCGACCTCTACCTCGGCGCCGACCTGCTCGTGGCCACCGCTCCGGCGAATCTCGCCATCACCGATCCAACGCGAACCTGGGCCGTCGTGTCCACCTCCAAGGTTCCGACTGGCGCGATGGTGGCCGATCCCGGCGTGACCTTCCCCGCCCTCGACCCCGTCACGGCGAGTCTTCGCGAGCGCGTCCGCCCCGACAGCCTGCTGCTCGACGCGCGCGACCTGACGACCACGCTCTTCGGCGGTGACCAGCTCGCCAACACCTTCCTCATCGGCGTCGCGGTCCAAGCCGGAGCCCTGCCCATCCCACCGCGCGACATCGAAGATGCCTTGCAGCAGAACGGCGTTGCCATCGCGGCCAACGTCCAAGCCTTCCGCTGGGGCCGGATGTATGCCGCCCACCCCGCCCGTGTTCTCGCCCTCACCGCCCCGCCCCAACCGGTCGCCCCGCCAGCGGAAGCCGTCGCCCTCGTCCGCGCGGCCGGCCTCCCGACCGGGGGTGACCTCGGTGACCTCCTCGCCCGCCGAGCAGGCGACTTGATCGCCTACCAGGACACGGCATACGCGCGCACTTTCCTGACCCACCTCGCCCACGTCCACCGGCGCGAGCAGGCGGCCGTGCCAGACCCCGACGCTCCGGTCACCCGGGCGGCGGCGATCGGCCTGCACAAGCTGATGGCCTACAAGGACGAGTACGAAGTGGCGCGCCTCTCCACCGATCCCGCTGTGGGAGAACGGATCAAGGCAGAGTTCGGCGACGACGCGGCATACCGCTTCCGTCTGCACCCGCCCGCGCTACGCGCCCTCGGGATGGACAGCAAGATCGCGCTCGGCCCGTGGTTCGAGCCCGTCTTCAAGGGCCTGTATGCCGCGCGCCGGCTCCGCGGCACGCCCCTCGACCCCTTCGGCCGGGCCCGCGTCCGGGTGGTCGAGCGCGCCCTGATCGAGGAGTATGTCGCCGCCCTCGCCTCTGCCACCGCGCACCTGCGCCCCGACAACCGCGCCGCCGTCATTGCCCTCGCCGAGCTCCCCGACCTGGTGCGTGGCTATGAGGACGTGAAGCTGCGCAATGTCGCCCGCTTCCGCGCCGAACTAAAGCAGCACCCAACACATCAAGCATCGGATGGTAATCTTCTACCATGAAAACTACCATCGACGGTGCCGGGCGCATCGTTGTGCCGAAGGCGATCCGCGAGGCCTTGGGCCTGGGCGCTGGTCAGTCGGTCGACATCTCTTTCGCGAACGGCAGGATCGAGATTGACCTGGCTCCTGCGCAGGTTCAGCTGGAGATCGATGAGCGTGGGCTGCCGCGGCTTTCGCCCGAGTCCTCGCTGCCGCCACTAAACGACGAGATCGTCCGCGACACCCTAGAGGCGACCCGGCGGTGATTCCCGCCCGGATCATGTGCGACAGCAGCGTCCTCGTTCCTGCTGTCCTTGCCTGGCACCCGGAGCACGACGCTGCCCGCGCGGCTCTCGCCGAGGTCGATGCTCTGCCAGCCTACGTGCTCCTTGAGACCTACAGCGTGTTGACGCGGCTGCCAGCCCCGCATCGGATTGGTGCGCGCGACGCGGCGGCCGTCCTAGGGGCCATGACGCTACCCCTGCTCCAGCTGCCGGGACTGGAGTATGCCGCCCTACTCGCCGCGGCCGGGGCGAAGGGCGTGCGCGGTGGAGCCCTCTATGACGCCCTGATCGCTGTGACTGCCGCCCACCACGGGGCCGAACTCATCACGCGTGATGCGCGCGCTCAACCGACCTATGAGGCGATGGGAACTCAGTATCGCCTCCTAACCTGATCGCCATTGGGCCAGGTCTCGTTGGATGATGCGAGCGTCAGGGGGCAAGAATCCCGGCCGGGTAGTAGTAGCCGTCTCCCGTGGCGCGGTTCACGGACTGTGACGTGAGTTTGGCGCCCGAGGACGCGTCATACGTCTGAATCACGAAGGTGTTGTCGTCGCCGCCGTCGTCCCCAAGCAGATGAAGATGGCCGGCCCGCACGTCGAAATCGACGATGCCCGCGGCCAGGTCGTACCCAGTGACGGCATTCGTCGTGAGGTCAAGCCTTGACACGTGTCGAAGCGTCGACAAGGCGCCGAAAGCCGGATGCATGAAGGGGTGCCCGACATAGAGCGTGTTGCCGTCGAGTCGCAGGAGGTAGGGCAGTTTCGCGCCGAGGTCGACTCGGGTGGCCTTCATGGTGTCGGGGTCGAGCACGACGATGTCATGCCCCGGGGTGTTGCTGGCGGCGTTCACCGTTAGGGGATATACGAGCTTGTCGCCGTAGGCGATCGCCGAGTCCACCGATCCCTCCGCGAACGGAATCGCGGTCCGTCGGCGGACGTCGAGCGTCTGCGGGTCGAGCGACAGCAGCACATAGGTGTCGACGCCTTCTGGATCCTACTCAATTGCGAAGCCATACAGCGCGGTCGGTGCACCGGCATCGTCTCGCGCCATCACGAGATTGGTTACGGCCGTCCCGGAGACCGACTGCTCCCCGACCATGTGGCCGGTCTTGTCGAACGCGCGGATATTGCTGGTGCTGTTGACGACCTCAGTATTGATGAAGCGGGTGCCGTCGGTCACGATGGACAGCGGGCTGATCGCCCCCTCGAGTTTGACAGTGCGGTTGGTGCACGTGCGCACGTCGAGGTCCACCACATGGGTGACGTCGTGCTGGACATCCCCAGTGGCTAGGACGTATGCCCGTTCCCCCACCCTGGCCGTGTTGACTCGCCCCGGGAGCATGCCCATGACGGGCGCCGTGCCGACGTTCGATTTCGACGTCGCCGTCACCTCGTCGATGGTGCTGGGCGAGGCCTCCTGGCTCGACCACGCGACGAGACTCCCGCCGCGCAGGGAGCCGAGGCGGTCGCGGTGCTCGTGACGGATGAGCTTGAGCCGGAGCAACCCGTCAACGCAAGCACGCCCAGCATCGCGGCAGTCGCTGCCCACCTGCCCACCATGCAACCCCCCGGAATGCCAACGCGTGCCGGGGTGAATTCTGTCAGCGGGCGATCTGCATGACAACGGCCTTGGGCTCGGTGAAGAACTCGCGGCTGAAGTTGCCACCCTCTCGACCGACCCCCGAGTCGCCGACCCCGCCGAAAGGCGTGCGCAGGTCACGGATGAAGAAGCAGTTCACGCGACCTTCTCGAAGTGCTTCTTGCTCGACAGAGCCGAGAAGCGGGTCGACGGGTCGAAGGGGTCGCCGATGGTCAGTGCTTCGGCGGCGGCCACGAAGCGGGCCATGACCTCGTCATAAATCGAGGTATGGATGAACAGGCGGGAGCCCGCGAGGCAGATTTGGCCAGCGTTGCGGAAGATCGCTTCCACGGCCTAGTAGACCGCGTTATCCAGTTCAGCGTCGGCGAACACGATATTGGCGCCCTTGCCGCCGAGCTCCAACGAAACCGTGCCAAATGCGCTGCCGCAGAAGCCATTACGTGCTTCCCCGTGGTCGACGACCCGGTGAAGGTGACGCGGTCCACGCGCTCGTCCCCGGTCAACGCGGAGCCGGCCGGCGTGCCGTGCCCATTGAGGACATTCAGGACACCGTTGTTGAAGGTCACCGAACAGAGCACCAGATCGCAGAACGGCGCGATCGACGGCAGGGTCAACGGTCCGGAAGTGCTGCGACGCGATGGTCGGGTAGGTCCCGCCGCGGGGGTTCCAGATGTCCGTGGTGTCATTGGCCCGGACCGCGAGCGTGACCTCGTCCCCCAACCACGCCCTCGAACCGCGTGGGGTCGTTGATCAGCAGCCGCTTGCCTTCAGGCAGGACCGCGTTGTTGGCGGTGTCCCACGCGACCCCGAGTCCCTCGGCGACACGTGCGACGGTGAGGTGTGCGACCACGATCCCTTCCAGCGCCCACCGCAGCCCGGTGCGCGAGAGCTTCGCGCGTGGCTCCGCCGCGGCGCTGGTGTCTTGGCGCCACACGTGTCCGCAGTCGGCACAGCGGTAGCGGCGCACTACAACTTCCAGCACAGTCGCTCGCCAGCCCAGCGGCTCGTGGGCCAACCGCCGGATCACGGTGTCACGAGCAGCGCCTTCGCTGCCGCACCGTCGGCACCACTGATCTGGTTCCACCACGCGGCACGCGAGGACCGCACGATCCGGTTCAGGTCGTTGTCCGGTCACGCTCAGACCGAGGCCGTCGAGTTGAGCGAAGGCGGTCAGGTCAGGGCGGCCGAAGCCGGCCGGCGGGGTAGCGTCGGACACGTCGAGGTCTTTCGGATGGATGGCGTAGGAACCTCCGTCGTCGGGAGACCTCGACGTCTATCTGCGGACCGACGCGCCCAGCCGACCTACACCGTCATCTGAGAAGACCTCTGAAACGTCTTCGACGACGACGGGACCGGCGAGGAGTAGGGCGCGGTGAGCTAAGAGAATGGAGCTTCCTCGGCTTCGACGCCGCCGAAAGCTCCGGTGAAACGGTCGGTACTGGTGGTCGCGCGATGCGCTGGCCTCACGGCTCTGCCCGACACCGACGTCACTCTCCTCTGCGACGGACCCCTCGCCGGCTGAGCGCTCGCGCCCGGCATCCTGTCCGTGTGCCGATAGGCCTCGCACCGCTCGGCAACGCAGCGTGGCGTTGCGTCGCGACCTGGCGACGGCTCGGCGGGGCGCGATCGTCTCGTGCGTTGGCGGACTACGGGAGCTTGGACGCGAGGACGTCGGCCGGCAGGATCTCGGGTGCTGCGCCGAGGAGGTGCTGGTTGGCCATCAGGGCTGCGACGATGGCACCGTTGGCGTGGGCGTCGCGAGCGGCCTCGTCGGGGAATGCATCGAAGATCCAGAAGGTGTCGGCGTGGGTCCTGACCGCGAACCAGACAATCGTTCCCACTTCTTCGTTGGCGAGCGCGACAGCGCCGGCGAGCAGATCGGCGAGCGCGTCGTGCTGTCCATCGGCCGCGACGATCTTGGCGACGAAGGCATACGGAAGTGATGCGGGTGTGGACATGAGGGGTTCTCCTAGGTGTCGAGGTTTCTTGGTGAGCGAGTTCAGCGTATGACGAGCAAGGGCATGTGAGAAGTGGCGTATACGACAGTATTGCTATTGTTCGCGCCATGCGTATCGGACTGATCGCGATCGACGGCTGCTTCGGTTCGGCTGTCGCGTCGATCATCGACATCGTGCGGGTGGCCGACGGAGCCCGCAGCGATGTCGACCCGCGGATCGACCCGATCGAACTCGCCATCCTCGGACCGAAACGGCGAGTGACCACGACAACATCGATGACCCTGTCGGTGGACCACCCGCTGTCGGAGTCCGCAGAGTTCGACGTGGTCGTCGTCCCTGCGCTTGGAACCCTCACGGCCGCCGCTACCAACGACGCCCTCCAGAGCCGAGATGCTCGTTCGGTCATCGCCTCGCTCGGGCGCCTCGACGAGGCGACCACCCGGATCGCCGCGGCGTGCACCGGCGTGTTCGCCGTCGCCGAGACCGGACGGATGCATCATCGGCGGGCGACGACCAGCTGGTTCCTGGGGCCGGAGTTCCTGAAGCGCTATCCGACCGTCGCCCTCGATCTCGACACCATGGTCGTGGTCGACGGGAACCTCATCACCGCCGGCGCCGCGTTCGCCCACATCGACCTCGCGCTCTCACTCGTGCGATCGATCAGCCCCGACCTGGCCCAACATGTCGCCAAGCTCCTCATCATCGACGAGCGTCCGTCGCAGGCGGCCTTCGTCGCCTACGAACATCTCCGGCACGAGGACCCGATCGTCGTCGAGTTCGAACGCTTCGTGCGCGCCCGCCTGGACGAACCGTTCAACGTCGCCTTCGTCGCGCAGTCGCTCGGCACCAGCCGGCGCACCCTCGAACGACGAGTCCGTGCG
>NZ_HF571038.1:3465783-3473930 GCF_001046875.1 Nostocoides jenkinsii Ben 74 | reverse complement strand
CTTACGAACTTGAGCACGTCTTGCAAGACGTGCTCAAGTTCGTAAGACGTGCTCAAGTTCGGGGTGGGGCGGGCGGGGTCAGCGGGCGACGGCGAGGGCGGCGTCGCCGCGGGGGGTGACGCGGACGCGCTGGCCGGGCTCGAAGCTCGGCAGCGCGGCGCTGGCGACCTGAACCTCCACTTGCTCGCCGCCATCGGTGCGGGCGGTGACTCGGCCGTGCGCGCCCAGGAAGGCCGCCGACAACACGGTCGCGTTGCCATTGGGGTCGGGGGTGGCCTCGATGCCTTCGGGGCGCACCAGCACCTCGACGTTCCCGTCGCCCGAGCCGGCCAGCAGGGGCAGGCTCACGCCTAACACCTCCGCCCGGCCGCCGCTCGCGCGCCCGGCCAGCCGATTGGTCAGCCCCACGAACTCCGCGACGAAGGCGGTGGCGGGACGGGCATACAACTCTTGCGGCGGCGCGAGCTGCTCCAGCCGACCGGCCCGCATCACCCCGACGCGGTCGGCGACTGCCAGCGCCTCCTCCTGATCGTGCGTCACGAACAGAGTGGTCGTGCCGATCTCCAGCTGAATCCGCCTGATCTCGTCGCGCAGCTGGGTTCGCACCTTGGCATCGAGAGCCGACAATGGCTCATCCAGCAACAGGACCTGCGGCGAGATCGCCAACGCCCGCGCGAGAGCCACCCGCTGTTGCTGACCACCCGACATCTGGTGGGCGTAGCGATCCGCTTGCGACGACAACCCGACGAGGTCGAGCATGTCCCCGGCGCGGCGGGCTCGCGTCGACTTGTCCTGCCCGCGCATCTCCAGCCCGAACTCGACGTTCTGGCGCGCGGTCATGTGCGGGAAGAGCGAATAGGCCTGAAACACCATGCCCAGGTCGCGTTTGTTGGTCGGCAGCGCCGTGACATCGCGCCCGCCGATCGTGATCGTTCCCGCATCCGGATCCTCCAGGCCCGCGAGGCACCGCAACGCCGTGGTCTTGCCACAGCCCGACGGCCCCAGCAGGGCCACGAACTCGCCGGGCGCCAGGTGCAGCGTCATCGAGTCCAACGCATTGACCGGCCCGTATGAGCGGCGCAGTTCCGTCAGTTCGACGGCCACACCGCGCTCGGCGTTGGGGGAGGCGACACTCACGAGGGCTCCTTGACTGAACCGGTCCCCGCCGGGGCGGGGGCGACGGCGGCGGCCAGGGGACGCCGGCGACGCCGACTACCCGAGCGCTGAGCGCCGACGAAGGACATGGCAAACAGGACGACGAAGGCAAATACCAACGACAGCAGGCCGACCGCGACCGAGATCTTGGCGTCGCTCTTGCCGAGTTGATACATCGCGACCTGCAGATTGCGCCGGGAGAACAGGTTGGCGATGGTGAACTCACCCAGCACCAGTGCGACCGAGAGGAATGACGCGGACAGCACGGCGGTGCGCAGGTTCGGCAGCACAATCCGCCACATCACCCTGAACCAGGAGGCGCCGAGCGAGCGTGCCGCCTCCGACAACGTCTTGACGTCGATGGCCCGCAACCCTGCGTCGAGGGCGCGATAGGCGTATGGCAGCACCAAGACGACATACGCCAGTCCGAGCCAGAGCGTGGACTCACCAAAGAGATAGAACACCCACGAATAGACCGGGGCGAGGCCAACTACCAGCACGATGGCCGGGACCGTCAACGGCAACAGACAGATGAACTCCACCAGCCGAGACATCCCCGGCAGGCGCAGGCGCACCCACGTCATCGTCGGTACCAACAGCGCCAGCATGATCACGACCGTGATCACGCTCAGCCCGATCGAGGCGATGAAACCTTCCTTCAGGGCGGGGTACTTCGTGGAAATCTCGCTGACATTCATCAGCGTCTTCCACGTTGCCATCGTCCGGCCGCCGCGGCGAACCTTGGTGGTGAAGTCGAGCATCCCGATCAACGGCAGCATGAAGAATGCCAGCACCAGACTGACCGTGACCCAGCGGAAGATCGCCTGCTTGCGGCGCACCGCCGCGCGCTGGCTCACCGGACCAGCCATTTCGAGGAGCGCTTGTCCAGCCAGGCATAGATCGTCATGACGATCGCCACGACGACCACCATTGCCAGCGCCATCGCCTTGCCCACATTGGCCTGGCCCAGGACCGTCTCACTGGTGAACGTCCCGGCGATCTGTAGCGGCACAAGCGGCTGCGCCTGGGACACCAGCGCGGCGGCGGTGGCATAGGCGCTGAACGCATTCGTGAACAGCAGCAAGGTCGCGCCCACGAAGGACGGGAACAGGATCGGCATCGCAACGCGCCGCCAGTAGGTCCACGTCGTCCCGCCGAGCGTCTCGGTCGCCTCCCGCCACTGCGGCCGCAGCCCCTCCACTGCAGGCAAGAAGACGATCAGCATCAGCGGGATTTGGAAGTACAGATAAACCAGCAGGACGCCTTTGTCCCACTGGTAAAGCCAGAGCGTAGACGACGGGCCCACCCCGGCCTTTTTCATCCACGCGCTGATCATTCCCTGCGCCCCGAAACTCGCGATGAAGGCAAAGGCGAGCGCGACGCCGCCGAACTGCGCGAGCACGCCGCACAAGGAGGTGATGAACCGCTTGAGTATGCCGTCCGGGCGGGCCGTGCTCACGGCATACGCCAAGATCCCGCCCACCACGGCACCGATGATCGCCGTCAACGCCGAGAGGATGATCGACTGCTTGAGAGCGGTGAGGAAGCCGGCATTCCCCAGGGCGCGGACGTTGCCGAGCGTGAGGTGACCGTCGCTGACGAAGGCGGCGATGATCACGACCAACGTCGGGATCAACAAGAAGACCGTCGTGTAGGCGAAGAACGGCACAACGCCGGCGAGGGCGCCCGACGGCTTGATGCCGCCGAGCGCCCTCGTCCCGCTGCGCGGGCTCTTAGCCAACGGCCTTGGCCCAGTTGGCGGTGAGGTACTCCGTGGCCTTGGCGACGTCGTCCGCGGTCGGGACCGTCGTCGTGCCGGTGACCTTGGGCAGTGCGTCGGCGAGCGCCTTGTCGGCGGTGCCGGCGGCCATCATCGCGTCGAGACGCACCGGACGGGCGCCACCCTTGAGCCAGAGGTTCTGGCCCTCGTCGGAGTAGAGGAACTCCTGCCACAGGCGGGCGGCGGCCGGGTGTGGGGCGTCCTTGTTGATCGCCTGGACGTAGTAGCCAGCGAGGGCGACACCGTCCGGCACCCAGACCTTCCAGGTCGGGACGTTCTTGCCGGCGGCGACGTTCAGGTAGTCCCAGTCGAAGACGACAGGGGTGTCGCCGGACTCGATCGTGGCTGGTGTCGGGTCGACGGGCAGGAAGTTGCCCGCGGCCTTCAGCTCCTTGAAGAAGTCCACACCCTTGGCGATGTCGCCCGCGGTGCCGCCCTTGGCCAGAGAGACCATCTGCACGCCCGCGAAGGCGGCGCCGGCCTTGGTCGGGTCGCCGTTCAGAGCGACCTTGCCGGCGTAGTCACCCTTGAGCAGGTCGTCGACCGACGTCGGGGCCGGGACGACATCGGAGTCGTAGCCGACCGACATGTAGCCGCCGTAGTCGTTGACCCACGTTCCATTGGCCTCCTTCAGGGAGTCCGGGATGTCGGCCCACGTAGCGACCTTGTAAGGCGCGAACTTGTCAGTGTTGGCCGTCGCGACCGCGGCACCGAGGTCGAAGACGTCGGGCGCCTTGGACTGGCCCTTGAGATTCTCGGCGGCCGTGATCTCGTCGGCGCTGGAGGCGTCGGGCTGGTCGCTGTTGACCTTAATGCCGTACTTCTCACCGAACTTCGTGATGATCTCGCCGTAGTTGGCCCAGTCCGGGGGCAGGGCGATGACGTTGAGTTCGCCCTCGGCCTTGGCGGCGGCGACCAGCGCGTCCATACCGCCAGCCTCCTCCGCTGAGGTCGCGGTCTTGGCGTCGCCGCCGGCGGGAGCGGACGTCTCGCTCGATGCGGCCGACGAGCTCGCGCTGGCGCCGGATGTCGTCGAACTCGACGACTTGTCGGTGGGCGCAGAGCAGGCGGCGACCGCGGCGACGGCCGTCAGACCGATGGCGAATGCCGTCATACGGCGGGTGGGCGTAGTGGACAACAGATCCTCCGTGGAACGAGTGGCCCCGCGTTGGGCCGAGGGGCGGATTCCGGCATGCTTGGGGCACGACGTGGATAGAAGATTGCACGCGCGAACGCAAGGGGCAAGCAACTGATGAACGGGCGCAGTCAAGTCGTTATCGTCGGAGGGGGCCCCGGCGGCTACGAGGCGGCCCTGGTTGCGGCTCATCTGGGCGCCTCGGTGACCGTCATCGACAGCGACGGACTCGGCGGCGCGGCCGTGTTGACCGACTGCGTGCCGAGCAAAACCCTGATCTCGACGGCGGACTATCTCGGCCAGTTGGAAACCTCCACCCACCTCGGCGTGCACCTCGTCGACCACGAGGGCGACGAGATGGTTGACGCCTCGGCGAACCTTCCCGAGGTCAACGCCCGCGTCCTTGCCTTGGCCGCGGCCCAGAGCGAGGACATCGCCGGCCGCCTCGACGAGGTGGGGGTCCGGGTGATCCGAGGCACGGCATACGTCCTGAATGCGGGGCGGGTGGCCGCGGACACCGAGGCCGGTCGGGAGGAGATCGAGGCCGACGTCATCCTGCTCGCGACGGGCGCGGCGCCGCGGGTGATGGCGAGCGCGCAGCCCGACGGCGAGCGGATCCTGACCTGGCAACAGATCTATGACCTGCCATCCCTTCCCGAGCACCTGATCGTCGTCGGCTCGGGGGTCACCGGAGCCGAACTCGCCCAGGCCTATCTCGGGCTGGGTTCGCGGGTGACGCTCGTCTCCAGCCGGGACCGGGTTCTGCCGGGCGAGGACGCCGACGCGGCGACGGTGATCGAGGAGGTCTTCACCCGGCGGGGGATGACCGTGCTCTCCCGCTCGCGGATGCAGGCCGTCGAGGTGGTGCGAGACGAGGCCGGTGCCGCGAGCGGGGTTGCGGTCACGCTGGAGGACGGCCGGGTCATCGCGGGATCGCACGCGCTGCTGGCGGTGGGTTCGGTCCCGCGGACGCGGGGCCTCGGGCTGGAGGAGGCGGGGGTCGAGTTGAGCCCGTCCGGGCACATCGTGGTCGACCGGGTCTCGCGGACATCCCTTCGGGGGGTGTATGCCGCGGGCGACTGCACCGGGGTTCTCCCCCTTGCGTCCGTGGCCGCAATGCAGGGGCGGATCGCCATGGCGCACGCCCTCGGGGACGCTGTCTCTCCGCTGAACCTCCACGTCGTCTCCGCGAACATCTTCACCGACCCGGAGATCGCGACGGTCGGGTTGTCGCAGAAGGCCGTCGAGGCGGGCGGGCTCGCGGTGCGCACGACCATCCTGCCGCTCGCGCGGAATCCGCGAGCCAAGATGCTGGGCATCACCGACGGGTTCGTGAAGCTGTTCGCCGAGAGCGGCTCCGGCACGCTGCTCGGGGGAGTGGTGGTGGCGCCGCGGGCGTCCGAACTGATCTTCCCGCTGACCATCGGGGTCACGTTGAGGTTGAACGTGGATCAGGTGGCCAGCACGTTCACCGTTTATCCGAGCCTGACCGGCTCGATCGCCGAAGCGGCGCGGCGCCTGCACGCGACCTCGTGACCCCGGACGAGGAGATCGCGCCGACGGAGGCGGCGCCGATCGATGTGGTGGGGGCGGTGCTGGTCGACAGTCTGGCCCGGCCGACGCAGGTGTTGGCCGCGCAGCGCACGGAGCCGCCGGAACTCGCCGGCGGCTGGGAGTTGCCCGGCGGGAAGGTCGACCCGGGGGAGAGCCTGGTGGCGGCGCTGCACCGGGAGTTGCGCGAGGAAATCGGCGTCGAGGTGCGCCTTGGCGACCTGCTGGCCGGGCCGTCGGACGGGTGGTGGCCCCTCGGGCCGCGCTACCGGATGCGGGTGTGGCTCGCCGAGGTGGCGCGCGGCATACCGGCACCGATTGAGGAGCACGCCGAAGTGCGCTGGCTCACCGCCGAGGACGTCTGGAGCATCCCCTGGCTCGACGCCGACCGTCCGATCATCGAGGCGGTGCTGGCCCGCGGGCTGGGCGGGCCGCCGCGGACGCAATAACCCGCGGCCCAAACTTCCGTGGACGCAATACCCTGCGGCGGAAGCAAAAGCTTTTGCGTCCGCCGCCGGTTATTGCGTCCGCTGCGGGGGGTTCGCGGAGTCGGGCCGGCGGGGCCTCCGGGGTTTGGGTCAGCGGGTGGACGCGACGCGGCATACGGGCTGGGCCGGGAGAGAATGCCAGGGCTGACTTCGCGAGCGAGAGGAGTGGACAGTGCCCGTCACGATCCCCAGCGCCCTGCCGGCGCGGCGCATCCTCGAGGGCGAGAACGTCTTCGTGATGACCGAGGGCCGGGCGTTCCACCAGGACATCCGGCCCCTGAAGATCGCGATCGTCAACCTGATGCCGACCAAGATGGCGACCGAGACGCAACTGCTCCGCCTGCTCGGCAACACCCCGCTGCAACTGGAAATCACGCTCGTGCGGATGGAGTCGCACGACCCGCGCAACACTGCCGCGGCGCACCTCGATGCCTTCTATCTGACCTTCCCGGAGGCGCGCACCCGGCGCTTCGATGGGCTGATCGTCACCGGCGCGCCGATCGAAACGCTGCCGTTCGAGGCGGTCGACTACTGGCCGGAGTTGTGCGCGCTGCTGGACTGGAGCCGGGATCACGTCTTCTCCACATTGCACGTGTGCTGGGGGGCGCAGGCAGGGCTGTACCACCGCTATGGCATCGAGAAATTCCCATTGGCAGACAAGATCTTTGGTGTCTTCCCGCACCGGGTGCTCGACCCCCGCAACCGACTGCTCAGCGGTTTCGATGCGGTCTTCCCGGCGCCGCATTCGCGGCATACGGAGACACGGGCGGCGGACATCGAGGCGACGCCGGGGCTCGATCTCTTGGCCGTCAGCGACGAGGCCGGGGTGTATCTCGCCGGCAGCAGCGACGGCCGCGAGGTCTATGTGACCGGGCACCCGGAGTACGAGTGGGACACCCTCAAGCGCGAGTATGACCGCGACGTCGACAAGGGGCTGTCGATCGAGGTGCCGAGGCACTACTACCCCGGCGACGACCCGAGCCGGCAGCCGCAGGTCACCTGGCGTAGCCACGCTTACTTGCTCTATGCCAACTGGCTGAACTACTGCGTCTATCAGCGGACCCCCTACGACCTCGGCGAGATCTCCGCCGAGCTGCCGTCGCCCGCCGCCGAGGAGTGAGCCAGGGGAGGGCGGCCTACGCCCTGACCCGCGCCGGTCGCCGGCTCGACTGGGCCCGCGACGGCGGCCTGCTCCGGCTCGCCCGCGAACTCAACGACCCGCGGCGCTCCCCGCGCGGCGCCCTGGCCCGGCTCGCGTGGCGGCGATCCCATCCGGTGGCGCCGGGGTCGGCCCGGGTCGCGTTCATCGCGGGGGCCCAACGCTCCGGCACCACGATGCTGCTGCGGGCCCTGGCCGCCTCACCCCAAATCGATCCGTATGCCGAGGGCGACCCCCGGCTGTTCACTCGCTACCGACTGTCCTCGCCCGAGGCGGTGGTCCAGGCGGTGCGCGCCTCCCGTCAGGAGGTGGTGCTGCTCAAACCCCTGTGTGACAGCCATGACCTCCCGGCCCTGCTGGATCTGTTCGCTGGGGAGTCGCCGCGCGGACTCTGGTTGTGGCGCGACGTCGACGCGCGGGCGCGGTCGGCGGTCCGCAAATTCGGTCCGACGAATCAGCGGGTCTTGGCCCGGCTCGCGGCCGAGGGCGTCGACGGGCGGCTGGGTCGCCGGCGGCGTCACGCCCGAGATCCTGGAGGAGGTCCGGGCCACCGACCCCGCTCGCCTCGACCCGCACTCGGGGGCCGCCTTGTTTTGGTGGCTGCGGACCGGGCTCTATTTCAGCCGCGGCCTGGACGCCCGGCCCGAGGTGCGGTTGGTCAGCTATGCCGACGTGCTCGACGACCCTCGGGCAGCTCTGACTGCCATCTGTGGGCACCTGGGCATCGACCCGGTCCCGGCGATGTGGTCCGATGTCTCAGCTCAACTCAGCGCCGCCAAGTCGGGCGCGGAAAGCGAGCTCCCGCTCGCACCCAAAGTCCGCGACCTCTGCGACGAGCTGACGGCCCGGCTGCGCGCCGCCACCCCCGCCGCACCCGCC
>NZ_HF571038.1:3455139-3465683 GCF_001046875.1 Nostocoides jenkinsii Ben 74 | reverse complement strand
CCCCGCGGCGGGCGGCGTTGGCGTGGATCGCGTCGCGGACGTATGTCGCGAGGCCGGGCGCGAGGTCGTCATACGTCTTGGTGAACCGCGGGTCCGCGACATACATGTCGCCCAGGCCGCGGTGCATCGCATACGACACGTCGTAGAAACGGTCGTGGATGCTGCGGCGGTGGGCCTCGGCAGCGGCCATCGCGGCCTCGCTGTCGGCGGGCTCGCCGGCGGCGAGCGCCGCGACGAAGGCCGCGTTCACGGCATCGCTCTCGGCCTTGACCGCCTCCCAGTCGGCCTTGGTGTAGCCCGAGGTCCGGGCGCGCGACTGCGCCCACGCGTCGGTCTCACCCCACCGCTGCTCGGCTTCCGCGGCATACGACTCATCGAAGCCGTCTCCGAACAATTCCTTCAGTTCCGCGTCTGTTGCGGGCCGGTTGCCCATCTCTGCCTCCAAGGCGTTCTCGATCGCGCCAGCGAGCTGCGTCAGCTCGTCCAGCCTGGACATGACCGCGGCGCGTTGCCGTTCCAGATGCGCCCGCAGGTCACCACCGCCGAGCAGGTCGGCGATCTCCACCAGCGCGAATCCGAGCCGGCGATAGACGACGATCGTGGCCAGCCGCTCTTGGTCCGCGGGCGTATAGAGCCGGTACCCGGCATACGTCCGCTCGCTCGGGCGCAGCAGGCCCATCTCGTCGTAGTGATGCAGCGTGCGCACCGTGACCCCGAACCGCTCGGCCACCTGGCCGACCGTCAGTGCCTCGGCGTCGCGTCGTGTCATGTCCGCCATCGTGGGGGCTGACGTCGCGTGAGGGTCAAGCCGGATGCCGCCGAGCCCGTGGGGCGGCCGCGCGCGCCAGCCGCTGCAACTCGGCCACGTGCCCGCAGAAGGCGTGCCGACCGCGGTCGGTGAGCGCGGCATACGCCCGGCCGTGACCGGCGCCGAAGCGTCGCTCGACCGTGACGTAACCGGCGGCCCGCAGCGTCGACAGGTGCTTGCTGAGCGCCGACTCCGCGAGCCCGAGCCGCTCCCGCAAGGTGGCGAACTCGACCTGCTCCTCCCCGACGAGCAGCCCGCAGAGTTGCAAGCGGGTCGGCTCGTGGATCAGGGCGTCGAAGACGGCATGGGGCACGGGCTCAGAATACGGTCGACTTTCCCCAACGGAAAGTCGCAGGACCTCTGTGCCACAACGGCTTTCGTATGCCGCACCGCACCCCCTCTTGCGTCCCAACCGCCGCCGGATGAGAGTGGGACCAGGAATGCCGTCGGACCCGCACAAAGGAGTCGTCCATGCCCCAGACTGTCAAGGGTGTCGTCGCGCGCGCCAAGGGTGCGCCGGTCGAACTGCTCGACATCGTCGTCCCCGACCCCGGTCCGGGCGAGGCGGTCGTCGCGGTCCAGGCGTGCGGGGTCTGCCACACCGACCTGCACTATCGAGAGGGCGGCATTAACGACGACTTCCCGTTCCTGCTCGGCCACGAGGCGGCTGGCGTCGTCGAGGCGGTCGGCGAAGGCGTGACCGAGGTGGCGCCGGGCGACTTCGTCATCCTCAACTGGCGCGCCGTCTGCGGTGAGTGCCGCGCCTGCCACAAGGGCAAGCCGCAGTACTGCTTCAACACCCACAACGCCCGCCAGAAGATGACGCTCACCGATGGCACCGAGCTCAGCCCGGCCCTCGGCATCGGCGCCTTTGCCGAGAAGACGCTCGTCGCGGCCGGCCAGTGCACCAAGGTCGCCACCTCCGACCCGGCCGTTGTCGGTTTGCTCGGTTGCGGCGTGATGGCGGGCTTCGGTGCGGCGGTCAACACCGGCGGCGTCAAGCTCGGCGACTCGATCGCCGTCATCGGCTGCGGCGGGGTCGGCAATGCCGCGATCGCCGGCGCCAAGGTCGTCGGCGCGACGACGATCATCGCGGTCGACGTCGATGACCGAAAGCTGGAGTGGGCCAAGCAATTCGGCGCCACCCACACCATCAACTCGCGCGAGGTCGATGCGGTCGAGGCGATCCGTGAACTCACCGGCTCGTTTGGCGCCGATGTCGTCGTCGAAGCCGTCGGCCGGCCGGAGACCTATCAGCAGGCCTTCTTCGCCCGCGACCTCGCCGGCACCGTCGTCCTCGTCGGCGTGCCGACCCCCGACCTGAAGCTCGAATTGCCCCTCATCGAGATCTTCGGCCGCGGCGGCTCCCTCAAGAGCAGCTGGTATGGCGATTGCCTCCCCACCCGCGACTTCCCCACCCTCGTCGCGCTCTACGAGCAGGGCCGCTTCCCGCTGGAGCAGTTCGTCTCCGAGCGGATCGGCCTCGGCGACATCGAGGCGGCCTTCGAGAAGATGCACAAGGGTGAGGTGCTGCGCTCGGTGGTGGAGCTGTGAGTGCTGAGGACGGGACCACCGAGATCATCGCGACCTCGCCCGGTGGCGTCCGCGTCGAACGGGTGATCACCAGCGGCATCTTCGCCCTCGACGGTGGCGAGTGGGAGGTCGACAACAACGTCTGGATCGTTGGCGACGACACCTCCTGCTATGTCATCGACGCCGCCCACCAGGCCGAGCCGATCCTGGCCGCGGTCGGCGACCGCGACGTCCTCGCGGTGCTGTGCACGCACGCCCACAACGACCACATCGCCGCCGCCCCGGCGATCCGCGAGGCGACCGGCGCCCCGATCGCGCTGCACCCCGCCGACCAGGTGCTGTGGGAGTTGACCTACCCCGGGACCGAGCCCGACGAGCAACTGGCCGATGGCGAGGAATTGGTGATCGGGGATGTGGGGCTGGGGGTGCTCCATACGCCCGGACACGCGCCCGGCGCCGTCTGCCTGTATGCCGCGTCCCTCGGACTCGTCTTTACCGGCGACACGCTGTTCAACGGCGGCCCCGGTGCGACCGGGCGCTCCCACAGCGACTACCCGACGATCGTCCGCTCCATCCGCGACACCCTCTTGAGCTTGCCCTCGGAAACCATCGTGCTGACCGGCCATGGCGACTCCACGACCATCGGCGCCGAAGCCCCCGGCGTCGAGGCCGCGGACGTCTGACCCGTCAGCGGTCGAGGGCGAAGTCACCGAACCTCTGCTAGCAAAACGTTGGCAAACTGTGGACACCTTGCAAGGTGTCCACAGTTGACTAACTTCTGCTAGCAGAGGTTCCTTGACATTCTGGAACTGTGGATAACTAAGGCAAAGTGGAACCGACTCAGGCAAACGGCCATACGCTAAGAGGAGAGGCGGGCCCGCAGGGGGTGCCCGCCCACATCGTGGGAGGCACCACATGCTCTCTTTTCTCGTTGGTATGTCGCGCCGTCGCCGCCTCGTCGCGGCCTCGGCCCTCGCCGTGGTCATGTTGGCCGGTGGGTGCTCCAGTGGTGAGTCGTCCGCACCGGGCGGGGGCACGTCCAGCGCTAACGCTGCGGGGTCCACCGAGGCGACCGGAGCGGGCGTCGATTCGCCCTCCGATTCGCCCTCCGAGTCGGCCGGCGGAAGCGGGACCGGAGGCACCTCGGCCGCAGCTGTCGACGTCACGGGCACGCCACTACCCGTCCTGGCGAGCAGGACGGGGCAGAGCGACACCACCCCGGTTACGGTGTCGCTGAACGAAGTTCGCGCGGCCGGCAAGCTGATGACCGTCACCTGGTCGGTGCGCAACGATGGCCAGGAGCCGTGGCGCGTAGGCGACTTCTTCTTCTCCGGACGGTACGCGCACGGTTGGACCGACCAATTGGGATCCGAGTTGGTCGGCGTCGCCAGTGGCGTCTACGTGCTGGACGCGGTCAGCGCCCGACGCTATCTGCCCGCCCAGGACAAGGACGGCAATTGCGTGTGCACCTCCAACACGGCCGCCATCGAGGTCGTCCCAGGCGCGAGCACGGTGCTGCAGGCGGTCTTCCAGGCGCCGCCGCCCAAGGTCGCGACCGTGCAGGTCGTGCTGCCGAATATCGGGCCCTTCGACGCGGTCCCGGTCGCCCGGTGAGCGCGCCGTCAGTGCCACCCGGGGCGGCCCCCGGTAGGCACCTGCTGGCAGTCAGGTTGACGGTGATCCTCGTGACCGGCCTCGTCGCGATCCAGACCGCTTCCGCCGCAACGCCGTTTGTGAGTTCTCCGCTGTCGGCGGCCGATCCGGTGCCTATACCCGGGATCACCCTGACGACGCCACTGACCGTCACACCTGACGTCTTCGCGGATCCCGACATTCACGGGGAAGTCCAGGACCTTGTCTTCCGCGAAGCCAATCTGGACGGGTCGCTCATCACCACCGGTGGGCGGCGCTTCGAGTTGGCGGCCGATGTGCTCTTTGCCTTCGACAGCGCCGACCTCAGCCCCAAGGCGGAAGCCGTCCTCGCGGATGTCGCAAAGCGGCTCGCTGCCGTCGACGCAAGCTCGCTGCGGATCGATGGCTACACCGACAGCACGGGGGATGCGGCCTACAACCGTGGTCTATCGCAGCGCCGAGCCGACGCCGTCCGGCGAGGCCTCCTCGCCACCAGCGACGCACTCACGATCGTCGCTCGCGGCCACGGCGAGGCCGATCCGGTCGCCGACAACGCCACCGACTCCGGCCGTCAGCAGAATCGCCGGGTCACCATCACTGTCGCCGATCAGTGACCAGCGCCCAGCTCAGGCCCGGTTGGCCCACTCGCCGGACTCGACATACGACGCCACATTCGCCATCCGCTTTTGGGCCCGGGAGATCTCGCGAACCGCCGAGGTCACGATGCTGCGATCGATCGGCGACATCTGGTCGAAGACCAGGCTGTCGGACGCCCGCGAGCCATCGGCCACCTGCAGCAGCTGATACCGCAGACGCAGTCGCTGCAAGACCTCAAATACCTCGGCGAGCGTCGCGGCGTGCGCGGCGGGAAGGAAGGTCGTTCCGCCACAGGCCAATAGCCGCTCCGGCGTCGCCAGTTCCTCGGATCGAGCGACCAAGGCACCCCAGCGCGCCAGATTCACCAGCGGCAACAGCGCGAGTTCCTTGATGTCGTAGTTCGCCGGTCGGCGCCACGGCTCCCGCAGCGTCCGCAGCCGCGCCCGATGCGCCAATGCGTCGACGAGCAGCAACCGCATCGTCATCGGGTGCTTGCGCAACTCCTCGACCACCAACTCGGCGGCCGCGCGTGTGGTCGACCCGACGATCGGGCGCGAGTCCACCAGCAGTGACGTCAAGATCGCACCCTTGCCTTCGACCGGATCGGCGATCCACGCCTGGGCCGCGGCGCGCCACTGCGCATCGGTCCGGGACAACAACGCGTGCCGCGCGCTCACCCCGTGGGCATCGCCCGTGAAGCCCGCCTCGGCGAGCGTGAGGTCGACGGTCGTGAACAGTTCCCGATAGGCCGCCATCTCCTCCTCGCCGACGTCGTCGGCGAACGCCACCGCGGAGTCGACGTCGGAGGACAGCACGGCTTCCCGGCGCCCGTTGCTGCCCAGCGCCAGCCAGGTGAACCGGTCCGGGCTGAGTTCCGGATGCGCGGCCAACCCCAACTCGATCGCCCGGCGGATCACGGAGTCGATCAGACTCGAATACACCGAGATGACCCGACGTGAGGCGAGGCCCCGCTTGAGCAATTGCCCGAGCAGCATCGGGATTGCCTTCGTATGCCGCACCAGATCAGTCGTCGTTGCCGCTCGCCGAAGTTGCTGGTGCACGGCGAGATCCGCCGCGGCCGGGGACAGCGCGAAGTCCCGCACCCGGACCACGCCCGCCAAGCGCCCGTTCGCGCCGGTGACGATCACTCCCTCCGAGTCGGTCTCAAGAACGTGCACCAGGGTTTCGGCGGCGCTGGCGTCTGCGGTCGTATGGAGCGCGCTCGCGTCCAGCGCCTCGCGCACCGGCGCGCTGCCCGGCAGGCCGTCCACGAGGACCCGGCGTCGCAGGGAGGCGTCGGTCACGAGCCCGAATCCCGTCGGGCCAAGGTCGACAACTGCCGACGAGCGTCCCGAGTCCGTCAGTTGCCGCGCCACGTCCGTCAGGGCCGTCCCGGCCCCAACGACGAGGGGCGCCTCGGCGATCAGATCCCCGACTTGGTAGTAGGCCGGCATGTGCGGGGCGGCGCTGACGTCGGCCCGGGCATTAGGCAGCAGGTGGGCGGCCAGGAAGCGCGCGCCCGACTTCGTCACGAAGGCGACGGCGGCGTCGTCTCCCGGCAGTCGGGCCACCGTCGCCTGCGTCACGGCGCTGGCGCGGGGACCGACCGAGCGCTCGGTGAGCATGGCCGAGAACCCGAAGACCCCCCCGACGGACAGGATCTCGTCCGGCTCGAGAGGGCTTCGGCGCGCGTCATTCCACAACCCGACCTGGCCGTCGAGCACGACATACACCGCCGAGGACGGATCCTCGAAGGCGTTGAGCACGAGGCTCCCCGCGGCATACGTCGTGATCTCGGCCTTCGCGACCAGCCCGTCTCGCACCTCGGCCGAGACCGAGTCGAACGGGGCGTGCTGGGCCAGGACCGAGCGCAGGTCGTCGAGTTCGCTCACCCCCCGACGGTAGGCGGCGACGGCAGCTTGTAGCCAGAAGGCGCGACGGTTTCGTCGAGCGCGGCTTTCCACGCCCCTGAAGAGATGTATTCCTTCAGCGCCGCGTTGACCTTGTCGACCATGGCGGTGTCGCCCTTCTTGACGCCGATGCCATAGGTCTCATCGGTCATGCCCTTGCCGACGACCTTCAAGATCCCCTTGTATTCGGGGGTGGCCGCGAACCCGGCCAGGATCAGGTCGTCGGTGGTCACCGCGTCGACGTCACCATTGGCGAGATTGCGCACGCACTCCGAGAACGACGGCACCTCGCGCAGGGTGATCTTGCCCTTGTAGGTCGCCTTCACGTAGTCCGCCGAGGTCGTCCCGGTGACCGAACACAGGGTCCGGCCGTCGAGCTTCTCCGGCCCGGTCAGGGTCTCGTCGTTGCGCCGCACCAAGAGGTCTTGGTGCGCGACGAAATAGGGGCCGGCGAAATCCACCTTCTGCTTGCGCTCGTCGGTGATGGAGAACGTCGCGACGACGAGGTCGACCTGCCCGTCCTCCAAGGCTTGGACGCGCTCGCCCTGGGCCACCGGAACCCACTCCGGGGTCATGCCGAGTTTCCCGGCGACATATTCGGCCGTCTTGATGTCGAAGCCGCTGTATGACGTGCCGTCCTTGAGCGAGACGCCCGGCTCGTCGGTGGCGACCCCGATCTTGATCGTGGCCGCCCCGGCGGGCGCCGAGGTGGTGCTGGTCGTCGGGGTGTTCGTGTCCTTGGAGCACGCGCTGAGTCCGGCGAGGAGGCCGAGGGCCCCCACCGTGGCGATGGCGCGGCGACTGGTGATGTGACGGGTGGTGGTCTGCATGTCCAGTTCTCCTCTCGCTCAGACCGACTCGGGCTGCTTGGGTGCCGGGTCGACGCGGGCCGGGCCCGAATCCGTCCACACTGGGCCCAGGTGCCCACCGGTGTTGGCGGCGACCTTCGGCTTCACGATCATCCAGCCGATCGCCAGGATCGCGCTCAGCAATGGAATGCCGATGACGATGACGATGAAGTTGACCTTGTGCCAGAAGTAGGGCGAGGACTGCCAGCCGCTCACGGCCATACCGACGGCGACCATCACCAAGAAGGCGAGACCCAGATAGCTCGTCCAGGGATAGCCCGGTGCCTGGAAGGGGCTCGCCGGGATGACGCCCTTGTTGACAAGACTGCGCAACTTCAACTGGCAGGCGAAGATCGTGCCCCAGGTGAAGAGCACGCCGATCGCGGCGGCCTCCAGGGCGATCTCGAAGGCGTCCGGCCGAAGCGCGTTCAGGACGGAACCGAAGACGAAGACCACCGAGGTCATCACGATGCCGGCCCACGGGACGCCGGACTTGCTCATCTTGAGCGTGAACGCGGGGGCCTGCTTCGACATGCCCAGGCTGCGCAGGACGCGCCCGGTCGAGTAGAGGCCGGAGTTGAGCGAAGACATCGCCGCGATGATCAGGACCGCCTGGATGACATTGCCCATCCAGTCCAATCCCATCCGTCCGAAGACGGACACGAATGGGCTGATGCCGGGCTTGAATTCCTTGGTCGGCAGCATCGAGACCAGTAGCAGGATCGAGCCGCAATAGAAGACAGCGATGCGGAAGATAACGGCATTGACCGCCTTGGGAACCTCCCGCTCGGGGTTTTCCATTTCGCCGGCGGCGACGCCGACCATTTCGATCGCGGCATACGCAAAGACGACGCCCGACATCACCAGGATGGGGCCGTACCAGTTGTAGTCGCCGCTTGACGGCCAAAAGCCGCCGGGGTTGCTCCAGAGGTTCTGGAAGCCGGCCTTGTGCCCGCCGACGTCCATCTGGAAGAGCACGACGACCAGGCCCACGGCCAGGAAGATGACAATGGCGCCGACCTTGGCGACGGAGGCCCAGAACTCGAACTCACCGAAGGCGCGGGCCGAGAGCAGGTTGATCACGAGGACGACGGCCAAGGCGATCAGGACCGTCTGCCAGGTGGGCATATTGGGCCACCAGTGCTGCACATACAGGCCGACGGCCGACAGCTCGGCGATGCCGGTCAACGCCCAGTTGAGCCAGTACATCCAGCCGGTGACGAAGGCCCACTTCTCGCCATAGAACTCGCGCATATAGGAGACGAAGGCACCGGAGGTCGCACGGTGCAGCACCAACTCGCCCAGCGCCCGCATCAAGAAGTAGGCGATGACGCCGACGAATGCGTAGCTGAACAGCAGGGCCGGACCCGTGCTGTTCAGGCGCGACGCCGAACCCAGGAACAGGCCGGTGCCGATGGCACCGCCGATCGCGATCATCTGGACGTGTCGGCGTCCGAGCGACTGCTTGTAGCCGACCTGCTCGGCGTTCAGCGACGACGCGTGGTGACTTGCTCCACTCATGTGCTCCCCCCTCAGGGATCGCGCGAATACGGACAATTAGTCATCGTGGCACTGCTGAACGTGATGCGCATCACTTCGACCGCTCGTACTGGTTAGTAGGTCAAATATTGAGATGGGAGGTCAGGGCGCGGACGGCCTCTCGTCGTTAGGTGGGGTTCGCGCGCCCCCGGTAGCCTGAGCAAGTGAGCCTGCGCCTGTTCGACTCCGCCACTCGGGAGATTCGCGATTTCGTCCCCATCACACCGGGCCGGGTCGGGATCTACATCTGTGGCCTGACGACCCAGGCGCCGCCCCACATCGGGCACGTCCGCTTCGCTGTCGCCTTCGATGTCCTGCGTCGCTGGCTGACGCGCGGCCACGGCTTCGACGTCACCCTCGTGCGCAATGTCACCGACATCGACGACAAGATCCTGCGCAAGTCTGACGAGGCCGGTGAGGACTGGTTCGCCCTGTCTTATCGCAACGAGCGGCTGACCAGCGAAGCCCTCGAACTGCTTGGCGTCCTGCCCGCGACGTACGAGCCCCGCGCCACCGGTCACGTCCCCGAGATGATCGAGTTGATGCGGCTGCTGATCGAGAAGGGTCACGCCTACCCCGCCCCCGACGAGAGCGGCGACGTCTACTTCGATGTCCGTTCCTGGCCGGCGTATGGCGAGTTGACTCGCCAACGCGTCGACGACATGGCGGCCGCCGAAGATGCGGACCCCCGTGGCAAGCACGACCCCCGCGACTTCGCCCTGTGGAAGGGAACGAAGCCAACGGAACCGGCGAGCGCGAGCTGGCCCACGCCATACGGCATCGGTCGCCCGGGTTGGCACCTCGAGTGCTCGGCGATGGCTCGGAAGTATCTCGGCGACCACTTCGACATCCACGGTGGCGGGGTCGACCTGCGCTTCCCGCATCACGAGAACGAGCAGGCGCAGTCGCGCGCCGCCGGGCTGGACTTCGCGAACTACTGGCTGCACAACGCCTGGGTCACGATGGGCGGGGAGAAGATGAGCAAGTCGCTCGGCAACTCCCTGCTGATCGGTGAAGTCACCAAGCAGGCTCGTCCGTTGGCGGTGCGCTACTACCTGACGGCGGCGCACTACCGCTCGATGATCGAGTTCCACGAGGGCGCGTTGGCCGAGGCGGAGGCCGCGGTGGATCGCATCGAGGGCTTCCTGCGCCGCGCCCTGCCGAAGGTCACCACCGCCGAGCCGAGCGGCGAGGAGGAGTTCCCGGCCGAGTTCGCCGCGGCGCTCGATGACGACCTCGGCGTCTCCGGGGCATTAGCCGTCATTCACGACCATGTCCGCAAGGGCAACATCCTGCTGGAAGAGGACGAACCCCAGGCGGCGGCGGATGTCGCCCGGCTGGTGGTCGCGATGACCGACATCCTTGGGGTCAACCCGCTGTCGGCGACGTGGGTTGCCGAGGCTGGTGGCGGCGGCGCCGCCGCGCTGGACGCCTTGGATGCCCTGGTGCAGGCGCAGATCGCAGCGCGCGCCGCGGCCCGGGCGGCTCGCGACTTCGCGACGGCGGACGCGATCCGCGACCAACTCAGCGCGGCCGGTATTCAGGTCGAGGACACCTCCTCCGGCGCGCGCTGGAGCCTGGTCAAGAGCGGCGGAGACAACTGATGGCAGGCAACAGCAAGCGCGTCGGCGCGGTGCGCAAAACCGGATCTAAGAAGGGCGCCGTCGTCGGCTCCGG
>NZ_HF571038.1:3451862-3455039 GCF_001046875.1 Nostocoides jenkinsii Ben 74 | reverse complement strand
CCAGCCGGTCGTATGCCGCGCGCTCGCCCCCCGCGGCCCCCTCCAGGGCCGCCTCGACGAGGTGGTTGCGGGGAACATAGAGCGGGTTGGTCCGGTTCATCGCCTCGGCGACCGCGGCTGGCTCCCCGGGCACGCGGGCCCGCCATGCCGCCATCCAGCCCTCGGACACCTCGGCAATCGGCTCACCGGAGGTCAGCGCGTCCGCCAAGTGGCGCCACGCCAGCGTGTAGTCGGCGCCGTTGGTGGCCAGCTCACCTAAAAGCGACTCGATCAGTTCGGCGTCCCCCGGACGGGCGGCATCGGTCAGGCCCAGCTTGGCGCGGAAGGCCGTCAGCCGAGCCTGCTCATAGTCGACCTGGAATCGATCCAGCACCTCGGTGGCGAGGTCGACGGCCCGGTCCGGGCTCGGGTCGATCAGCGGCAGGAGCGATTCGGCAAACCGGCTGAGGTTCCACAGGGCGATCGGCGCTTGGTTGCGGAAGCGATAGCGGCCACCGGAGTCGATCGAGCTGAACACCGCATCCGGGTCGTAGGCCTCCAGCCACGCACACGGCCCGTAATCGATCGTCTCGCCGCTCAACGCCATGTTGTCGGTATTCATCACCCCGTGCAGGAACCCGACGGCGACCCACCCCGCCATCAGGGTGGCCTGCGCCTTGGCCACTGCGGCGAGCAGGTGGCCGGCCTGGTCCGGCCCCGGCGGGGCGACGTCGGGGAAGTGGCGTGCCGCGGCATACGCCACGAGCCGGGGAAGGATGTCGGCTCCCGACTCGTGACTCATCGACCGCGCGACGAGTTCGAAGGTGCCCACGCGCAGGTGGGAGGCGGCGACGCGGGTGAGGACCGCGCCGGGCGGCATACCCCCGTCTCGGAAGACGCGGTCGCCCGTGGTGACCACGGCGAGGACCCGAGTTGTGGGTATGCCGAGCGCCGCCATCGCCTCGCCGAATAGGTGCTCGCGTAGGGCCGGGCCGAGGACGGCACGGCCGTCGCCGCCGCGCGAGAATGGTGTGCGTCCCGAGCCTTTGAGCGCCAGATCCCGCTGCTCGCCCGCCGGCGTGGTGATCTCGCCAAGCAGCACGGCCCGCCCGTCGCCGAGGAGGGGGGAGAAGCTGCCGAACTGGGACCCGGCATACGCCTGGGACACCGGCTGACTCTCCGGGAGTATGCCGCGCGCCCCCAACACCTCCAGCGCCTCCTGACTGTGCAGCCAGGAAGGCTCGAGACCGAGGTCGTCGGCGACGCCCGGATTGGTCAGATACAGCTGCGGGGAGTCGGCGTCCTCGCGAAGCGCCGGGAGCGTGGGCTGCCATTCCCGGACGAGTTCCGGGAAGGCGCCGGCGAAGTCCGCAGTCAGCCTCGGGCCAGTCACCGAGACACCGTAACGCGGACGGCCCCCGCAGAGGTGCTTAGGTCGCCGACGGGGAAATGGGGAGCAAGTAGGCCGACTTGATCAGCCAATCCAGAGCCTCGCGGGCCTCGCGGAGCGTGAGTATGCCGCGCGCGAAGCAGTAGGTCGTCCCGAGCCACCCAATCGTGAGCACTTGGAGCCGACCGCCACGCCAGGAGTCGGTGTTGCGGTCGAACGGCGCTGCGAGCCCTGGCGCCGACCGCACCCGGGAGTCCGTCGCGAGGCGGAACGCACTGTCGGGGTCGTCGCTGTCGCGAACCGTTGCCGAGAGGATAGCGAGGGCAAGCCCCGGCACGCGCGTGAACTCATCGAAGCTGGCGTGGACGGCTCGGCGGGTGATGTCCCGGTCGGTGTCGCCGGGTTGCATCTGCGCCATGACTGCCGCCAGGGCCCGCGTTTGGAGATGCATCGCTAACGCGAGCAGCAAGTCGTTCTTACTTGGAACGATCGAATAAAGTGTGTTGAGAGACATTCGACATTCGTTGGCAACCTTGCGCATCACCGGACCGCTGAAATCTCCGCGTTCGATGACGGCGAGCATTGCCGGCAAGACCCGTTCGTGGAGGCGCGCGTCCTCGAAGTCGGGTCCTTCGCTTGCGCCATCCATGAGCGTCACCTTAGTTGGAATATGGCGATCCGGCGCCCCCTGGATTGATACTCAAATTACTTTCCAGTCAACTAATCGCAACCGGTCGCCAGGGTGGGGAATGGCGTCAGGGCGGGACCGGTTGGTCCCGCCCTGACGAGGGTGACGTCGCGACGGACGTCAGCGCGCGGAGGCGGAGGGATTTGAACCCTCGATGGGCGATTAACCCAAACCGCATTAGCAGTGCGGCGCCATAGACCGGACTAGGCGACGCCTCCAAGGCCTGGCAACGATAACCGGCCGGGTGCCCTCGGGGCAAAGTGGGGTCAGATCATCTCGGCCGACGGCAGCTCGACGATGAACGAGGTCCGGCCGGGCCGCGACTCCAACCCCACGCGCCCGCCGTGCGCGGCCGTGACTGCCGCGACGATAGACAGCCCCAAGCCGGTGCTCCCGGAGGCCCGGTTGCGCGCCTCGTCGCCGCGCACGAAGCGCTCGAAGACGTTGCGCTGCAACTCTTCCGGGATGCCGGGGCCGTCGTCGGTAACGGCCAGGATCACCTTGCCAGGCCCCTGCCGCAGCGAGGTCTCGATGCGCGTGCCGACCGGCGTATGGGTGCGCGCGTTGGCTAGGAGGTTGGCGATCACCTGGTGGAGGCGGGCTTGGTCGCCGGGCACATCGACGGGTTCGTCGGGGAGGTTGAGCTCCCAACGGTGATCCGGCGAGGCGGCCCGGGCATCCCCGACGGCGTCCATGGCGAGCAGGGTCAGGTCGACCGGCTCGTGGGCCAGCGGCCGACCGGCGTCGAGCCGGGCGAGCAGGAGGAGATCCTCGACGAGTCCCTGCATCCGCAGGGCCTCGGATTCCACGCGGCCGAGGGCATGGACGACCGTCGCCGGGACGGGATCGCTCTCGCGGCGGGACAACTCGGCATACCCCCGGATGCTGGCGAGGGGAGTGCGGAGTTCGTGGGAGGCGTCGGCGACGAACTGGCGCACGCGCATCTCGGACTCCTGGCGGGCCTGCAAGGCGTGATCGACGTTGTCAAGCATGCCATTGAGGGCCAGGCCGACCTGGCCGACCTCGGTGCCGGGGTCGGTGTCGGTGGCGGCGACGCGCTCGGCCAAGGCGACCTCACCGCTGTCGAGGCGCAACCGGGAGACGCGGCCGGCGGTGGCGG
>NZ_HF571038.1:3441694-3451762 GCF_001046875.1 Nostocoides jenkinsii Ben 74 | reverse complement strand
CTCGCCGCCCGGCGCCGCCCCCGCCGGGCGGCCAGGCAATCCGCCGCGCGCGCTGCGGATCGTGCGACGATCAGCCCATGGCTGCGTCGACCCCACCGACCACAACCCTGCTCATCCTCGGCGCCGGTGGTGACCTCACGCACCGGCTGCTGCTGCCCGGCATAGCCACACTGCTGATGGCCGAGCGCGACCGGACCTTGCGGATCGTCGGCTCGGACCGGATCGACCTCAGCGCCGCGGACTGGAAAGCGCGGATCAAGGATTCCTTCGCCACGGTCAAGGCCCCCGCGACGGTAACGCGCACAGGGAGCCGGGACACGGCATACATCAAGGCAGACATCCTCGACCCCGCCTCCCTGCAGAGCTTGATCACCGCGTGCGGCGACGGACCGTTGGTGATCTTCTTCGCCCTCCCGCCCGCGGTGACGATGAAGTGCTGCGCACTGCTGCAACAGATGACGCTGCCACACGAGACCCGCCTGGCCTTGGAAAAGCCGTTCGGCACGGACCTCGCGAGTGCCAAGAAGTTCAACGAACTCCTCGCGCGCGCCGTCCCGGAGGATGCGGTCTATCGCATCGACCACTTCCTCGGCGTCAACACCGTCCTCAACCTGATCGGCCTGCGCTTCGCCAACCGACTGTTCCAGCCGATGTGGAGCAACGAACACATCGAGAAGGTCGAGATCCTGTATGACGAGGCCCTCGCCTTGGAGGGTCGCGCCGGCTACTACGACACCGCCGGTGCGCTGCGCGACATGATCCAAAGCCACCTGATCCAGGTGCTCGCCCTGTTTGCGATGGAGTCGATCGCTACCCTCGACGCACGCGAGTTGCAGGATCAGAAGGCCCAGGTCATGCGGGCCATGCGACTGTGGGACGGCGACCCGGTGGCGGCGTCACGACGGGCCCGCTACACCAAGGGCACCTCCGATGGTCGGCGCATCCCGGACTACATCAAGGAACCGGGTGTCGACGCGAGTCGCCTCACCGAAACCCTTGCCGAGATCACCGTCGAGGTCGCCAATAACCGTTGGGCCGGAGTGCCCTTCACCATGCGCAGCGGCAAGGCGCTCGGCGAAGTCCGCAAGATGATCGTCGTCACCTTCAAGGACGTCGCGCACCTGCCCCACGGCTTCGCCGGCCCTGCGGGCTCCGACACCTTGGTCATCGGGCTCAAGCCCGGCACCGTCTCGCTGACCCTGACGATGAACGCCGAAGGAGACCCGCTCGACCTGGAGCAGAAGACTCTCGAAGCCGTGCTCGCGCCGCCGCGCATGCAGGCGTATGGCGAGGTTCTCGGCCAGATCCTCGATGGCTCCCAACTGCTCACCGTGCGCGGGGATTCCGCCGAGGAGTGCTGGCGGATCGTCGAGCCCGTGCTCAAGGCGTGGGCTGCCGACAAGGTGCCCATGGAGACGTATGCCGCGGGCTCCCGCGGGCCGCGTCGCTGGGCCACGAGCCGGGAGCATGTGTGACGCAACGCTTTTCGACGGTCGATGAGGTTGCGAAGCGCCTCGCCGCCGTCGGCTACCTCGCCTCCGATGCCATCGCGACCACCGTCTTCCTCGCCGATCGCCTCGGCAAGCCGCTGCTGATCGAGGGGCCTGCCGGCGTCGGCAAGACCGAGCTCGCCAAGGCCGTCACCAATGCCATTGGTGGAGAACTGATTCGGCTCCAGTGCTATGAGGGCGTGGACGAGGCGCGGGCGCTCTATGAGTGGAATCACGCCAAGCAGCTGCTGCGGATCACCGCCGAGCAGGGGCACGCCTGGGACGAACTCCGCAGCGACATCTTCACCGAAGAGTTCCTGCTCCCCCGGCCGCTGCTCAAGGCGATCCGCGCTGAGGGCGAAACGGTCTTGCTCGTCGACGAACTCGACAAGGCCGACCAAGAGATCGAGGGGCTGCTGCTGGAAGTGCTCGGCGACTTCCAGGTCACCGTCCCCGAGCTCGGGACGATTCGCGCGACCCGGCCGCCGTTCGTCGTGGTCACCTCCAATGCCACCCGCGAATTGTCCGAGGCGCTGCGTCGCCGCTGCCTATTCCTGCACATCGACTACCCGACCCCCGAGTTGGAGCAGCGAATCGTCCTGCAGCACGTGCCGGAAGTATCCACCTCGCTTGCCGAATCCGTTGTGCGGCTGGTCGATCGGCTCCGGAAGCTGAAGCTGCGCAAGTCGCCGTCGGTGGCCGAGACGATCGACTGGGCGCGCACTCTGGTGGCACTCGGCGCGGACGACCTCGCTGCGGAGCAGCTGCGCGACAACCTCTGGGTCCTGCTGAAACACCAGGACGACATCGAGCGCGCCCGCCACGCCCTGGACCTGTGACCACCCGTCCCGCCCCTGACGAGACGGTCGTCGCCATCCCGCGCCGCCTCGTCGCCTTCGGCGCGGCGCTGCGGGGGCACGGCATCCGCACTGGCACCTCCGATCTCATCGACGCCGCCGCTGCCGCGACCGCCTTGGGGTATGACGACCGCGAGCGTCTGCGGGCCGCGTTCGCCGCGACCTTGCTGCGGCGCAGCGCCGAGCAGCGGGTGTTCGACGACCTCTTCGACGTCTATTTCCCGGCGGCGCTCGGTTCCCGATCCCTTGTCCCGCGGGATGATCCGCTGCCTCCGCCCACGGACGCGGCCGGCCGCCGGGCGCTGGCGGAGCGGCTGCGCGCCGACCTCGCCGCGGCCCTGGCCACCGGGAGCCAGCGCAAGATGGACGTGCTCGCCGCGCGCGTCGTCGCCACGCTGGGGCGGTTGCCGAACGACTCGACCCTCGGGAGCTTCTCCGCCGCCCAGGCCCTGGACCTACTCGCCCCGCAGACCGCCATCGCGGCAGCCCTGCAGCGACTGCAGGATGCCGGCCTCGACACCCCCGGCGGCTCCGGGGACGGCTCCGGTGGAGGTGGGAGCGGTGGCGGTGGCAGCGGGTCGGGCGGCGGATCAGGCAGCGGCTCGGGGGTCAGCGGCGCTGGCGGGTTCACCAGCCGCTTCACCCGCGACGAGGTTCGCGACCAGGTGGCGGAGTTCCGCCTGAGCGTGGAGCGCGAGACGCGGCGGCGCAACGCCGAGGCGCGCGGTAGCGATCGCATCGCCAGGTATGCCGTGCGCGGCCCCGCCGAGCAGACGAGTTTCATCCTTGCTGGGCCGGAGGAGCTGGCCGAACTGCGCCGCGCCATCACCCCACTCGCGCGCAAGCTCGCCACCCGGCTCGCGGCCCGCCGCCGGCACGGGCGTGGCGGCACGATCGACATCCGCCGCACGCTTCGCGGGGCACTGGCAACCGGCGGGGTGCCCATCCGCCCGGCATACCGGCGACCCTCCCCGAGCCGGATCGACCTCGTCCTGCTATGCGATATGTCGAGCTCGGTCGCCGGATTTTCCCGGTTCACCATCCTGCTGATGCAGGCCCTCGCCAGCCAGTTCCGCCGGGTGCGCATCTTCGGATTCATCAATGTCGTCGACGAGCTCACTGACCTCGTCGCCGGCGCCCCACCCGGCGCCGACCTGAGCGCCAGCCTGACCGAACTGCGTCGAATGACGAAGTGGCACAACAACTCCGACTACGGCACCGCCTTCGAGGACTTCGTCGCACACCACTTGGATGCCGTCGGCCATCGCAGCATCGTGCTCATCCTCGGCGACGCCCGCACCAACAACACCGACCCGGGCCTTGACGCCCTCCACGCCATCCGAGAACGCGCTCGCTCCGTGATCTTCCTCAACCCCGAACCCGCTCGGCAATGGTCCTCGGGAGATTCCGTCGCCCATCGGTATGCCGAGGTCGTCGACATGCACGAATGCCGCAACCTCGCCCAACTGCGCCTATTCGTCGAGCGCCTCCTGCCCCTGTGAGGCCGCCACCTAAACTTGCGTGGTGACCGACAACCGACTCACCACTCTGCTTGCCGGCCGCCCGGCCATCATTGACGGGGGCTACGGCTGGCTCCTGCAGGAGCGCGGACTGCCACCAGGCGAGGTCGCGGAGTTGTGGAATGCCGAGAACCCGGCGGCCATCGAGGCACTGCATGAGGAGTATGCCGCGGCGGGCGCCCGCATCCTGACCACCAACACCTTCGGGGGCACCCGCCCACGGCTGGCGATGAGCGGGCTGGAGGCACGGGCATACGACCTGAACAAGGCCGGCGCGGAGATCGCGCGCCGCGTCGCGGACCGGCACGACATCCTCGTCGCCGGCGACATCGGGCCGACGGGTGAACTCATGGCACCCCTGGGCACGATGGCCGAGGACGAAGCCATCGCGCTGTTCAGCGAGCAGATTCGCGCGCTCGTCGACGGCGGCGCGGACCTCATCCTGATCGAGACGATGAGTGATCTCGCCGAGAGCCGGGCCGCGATCGCGGCGGCGAAGGCGGTGGCGGCCGAACTCCCGATCGTGGCAACGATGAGCTTCGACACCAACCTGCGCACGATGATGGGCGTGACACCGACGGCGGCCGTGCACGCGCTCGCCGAGGCCGGCGCCGACGCGGTCGGCGCCAACTGCGGGCGGGGACCGGAGGAGATGATCCGCATCGCCGCCGAGTTGATGGCCGCGCGCGGCGCTGACGACAGCGTGCTCCTGGTGGCGCAGTCCAATGCGGGCCTGCCGCAGGTGCAGGGTGACGCCTTCGCCTACACGGTCGATCCGCCCGCGATGGGCGCGCACGCCCAGGAACTACGCGAGGCCGGCATCGACCTCATCGGCGCCTGCTGCGGCTCCTCGCCCGAACACATCCGGGCGATCGCCACGGCGCTGAACTGACCCGCACTGGACTGACCCGCGCCGAACTGACCCGCGCCGAACTGACCCGCGCTGGACTGAACCGGCGTGGCCCGACCGCCGTCAGCCTTCGAAGGCCTCCGGGTCCGGACCGGTGCGGAAGCCCTGATCCAGCGCCTCGAACGCCTCGATGTCGGCGCTGTCCAAGGTGAGCTCGGCCGCCCGGAAGTTCTCGGCGATCCGGCTAGGCGTCACCGACTTCGGGATGACCACATTGCCGATCGCCAGGTGCCAGGCGAGGATCGCCTGCGCCGGCGTCGCCGAGTGCTTGGCGGCGACCTGCGCCACTACGGGATCGGTGAGCACCCGCTGACCCGAGGCCAGGGGGCTCCACGCCTCGGTCACGATGCCGTGCTCCCGGTGAAAGGCGCGCAACTCCCGCTGCTGCAGGTAGGGATGCAACTCGATCTGGTTGATCGCCGGGTACTCCCCCAACTCGGCGTGCACGCGCTCCAGGTGCGGGATCGCGAAGTTGCTCACCCCGACCGCGCGCACCCGGCCGGTTGCGCGCAGGGCGAGCAGCGCGGCATACGCCTCGAGGTAGCGGTCCTCGTGCGGCCACGGCCAGTGCAGGAGGAGGAGGTCGAGGACGTCGAGGCCGAGCCGGTCCATGGATGCCTCGAAGGCCGCGGGGGTCGCCTCCGCCCCGAAGTCCGTCGGCCACACCTTTGTCGTCACGAAGACGTCCTCGCGGGCCAGTCCGCTGTCGCGCACGGCGCGGCCCGTGCCGACCTCGTTGTGATAGAGCTTCGCGGTGTCGACGTGCCGATAGCCGACGCGTAGCGCCTCGGCCACGGCCCGCTCGGCCTCGTCGTCGGCGACCTGCCAGACACCGAAGCCAAGCGCGGGGATGGGCACGGCGCCGCCAGGGGCGGCGAGGTCAATGGTGGGAATCGTCATACCCCGAGCCTATGACCCACCTCACCGCCGGGCGGCACCTAACGCTGGGCGACCGGTTTGCGCTGGGCGATAGTCTCGGCCCCATGCCGATCACGAAGGTCCTCATTGCCAACCGCGGTGAGATCGCTGTCCGCATCGCCCGCGCCGCCGCCGACCATGGGATCGGCTCGGTGGCGGTGTATGCCGAGCCCGACCGCGACGCCCTCCACGTCAAGGTCGCCGATGAGGCCTATGCGCTCGGTGGGTCCACCCCCGCCGACTCGTATCTGTTGCAGGACAAGCTGATCGAGATCGCCAAGGAGTCCGGCGCGGACGCGATCCACCCGGGCTACGGCTTCCTCGCCGAGAACGGACCGTTCGCGCAGAAGGTCATCGACGCCGGCCTGGTGTGGATCGGCCCCGGACCGGAGGCGATCGACTCCCTCGGCGACAAGGTCAAGGCGCGGCATATCGCGCTCGCCGCCAACGCCCCCCTCGTGCCCGGCACCAAGGACCCCGTCAATGGGCCCGACGAGGTCGTCGCCTTCGCCGAGGAGCACGGGCTCCCGGTCGCCATCAAGGCGGCGTATGGCGGTGGCGGCCGCGGGTTGAAGGTCGCCCGCAACCTGGCCGAGATCCCCGACCTGTTCGAGTCGGCCGTGCGTGAGGCGGTCACGGCCTTCGGCCGGGGCGAGTGCTTCGTCGAGCGATTCCTCGACCACCCGCGGCACGTGGAGACCCAGTGCCTAGCCGACCAGCACGGAAATGTCGTGGTCGTCTCCACCCGCGACTGCTCACTGCAACGTCGCAACCAGAAGTTGGTGGAGGAGGCACCCGCCCCGTTCCTGACCGAGGAGCAGCACACCGAGTTGCTTCGGGCGTCCAAAGAGATCCTCAAGCAGGCCGGGTATGTCGGTGCCGGCACCTGCGAGTTCCTGGTCGGGCCGCAAGGTGACATCTCCTTCCTTGAGGTCAACACCCGCCTCCAGGTCGAGCACTGCGTGTCCGAGGAGGTCACCGGGATCGATCTGGTCCGGGAGCAGTTCCGGATCGCCGACGGCGGCGTCCTCGACTATCCCGATCCGGAGCCGCATGCGCACTCGATCGAGTACCGCATCAACGGCGAGGACGCGGGCCGCGGCTTCCTGCCCGCGCCAGGCACCGTGACGAAGATGGTGGTTCCCGAGGGTCCGGGTGTGCGCTGGGATGCCGGGATCGTCGAGGGCGACACCATCGCCGGCGCCTTTGACTCGATGATCGCCAAGCTCATCGTCACCGGCCGCACCCGCGAGCAGGCAATCGAGCGGTCCCGCCGCGTCCTCGACGAACTTGTGATCGAAGGTATGCCGACGGTCACCCCGTTCCACCGCAAGGTCGTGCGCGATCCGGCCTTCGCGCCGGAGGGCGGGGCGCCGTTCACGGTCCATACGCGCTGGATCGAGACGGAATTCGACAACGACATCGCCCCGTATGCCGGTCCCGCCGGCGAGGCGGCCGAGGCGGAGGAACGCCAGAATATCGTCGTCGAAGTTGGCGGCAAGCGAGTCGAGGTCTCCCTGCCCGGCGGCCTGTCGCTCGGCGGTGGCGGCGGGGCCGCGGCCAAGAAGAAGGCACCTCGCCGAGCCGGGGGCGCCAAGACCGGGGCGGCCGCGTCCGGTGACTCGTTGACCGCGCCGATGCAAGGCACGATCGTCAAGGTCGCGGTCGAGGACGGGCAGACGGTCGCCGCCGGCGAACTCGTCCTCGTCCTAGAGGCGATGAAGATGGAGCAACCCATCAACGCCCATAAGGCCGGGGTCGTCTCGGGCCTCTCGGCGACCGTCGGGGCTACGGTGACTAATGGGCAGGTCCTCGCCGAGATCAAGGACGCCTGACCTCGGGGGTCACCCGTCGGGGTCACCCTCGGCGCACATTCCCGCCCGTTGCCGAAACTCCTACCTGCGCAACGGAAGTGTTCTCGTGCTTATGTCTAGATTGTCTCCCGAAGCTGGGTTGTCTCCCAAAGGCACTGCTTACTCTCGGATCGCGGCCGTGGCCGCCTTGGCGACCGCGGCCGGTGCGGGGGTTGTCGTGGCGCCGACCGCGGGGGCGAGCACTCCCCATACGACTGGACCGACGGGACCCGTGGTGCGCGACGGCGCCGCCCAACCCGTGTTCTCCGATCGCGCCGGCGAGTGGACGGTGAAGGAGGCCTGGGTCGAGGTGCCCGTCGACTCCGACCGCGACGGGCACAACGACCGGGTGCATGTGCGGTATGCCCGTGCCACCGCCGCCACCGGGAAACTCCCGGTGATCATGCACGCGAGTCCCTACTTCACCGGGGTCAACGACGTCCCGAACCACAATGTCGACCACGACCTGTACGACCCCGGAGCCCGGTCGATCTGGACGTCGAGCCCGGGCGGGGCGCGACCGACCGCAGTGCAACTGCTCGACCCGTGGACGTCGAAGCGCTGGATTCCACGGGGATTCGCCTGGATGGAGGTCGAGTCGCTCGGCACCGGCGGCTCCACCGGCTGCCCGACGACGGGCGGGGTCAATGAGACGCTCGGCGTCAAGGCCGTCATCGACTGGCTGAATGGACGCGCGACGGCCGTCGATGCCGCGGGGAAGGCCGTGCGCGCGAGCTTCGCCAATGGCAATGTCGGGATGGTCGGCACGTCCTACGACGGCACCCTGCCGAACGCGGTCGCGGCCACGGGCGTCGACGGGCTCAAAGCCATCATTCCCACCTCCGCCATCTCCGACTGGTACGGCTACTACCGCGCTGGCGGGGCCGTGGTCGCACCGGAGGGCTATCAGGGCGAGGACGCCGACGTGCTCGCGAAATTCGTTCTCACCCGGGCGAATCCGGCCATCTGCCGGCCGGTGGTTGCCGATCTCGCCCGGGCGCAGGACCGCCTCACCGGCGATCTCAACAACTTCTGGCAGGGGCGCAGCTACCTCGCCGACGTCGCCAAGGTCAAGGCCGCCGTGTATGTCGCGCACGGCCTCTCCGACTGGAACGTCAAGCCCAGCCAGGCGGGCCTGTGGTACCGCGCCCTGCGCGCCCAGGGAACGCCGGCCAAGGTCTACTGGCACCAAGGCGGGCACGGCGGCGAACCCCCGGTGAACGCGCAAGTGCGCTGGTTCACCCGCTACGTGCTCGGCATACGCAATGGGGTGGATAGCGAGCCGCGCGCGCTAATCGAGTCCCCCACCGGGATCAACAAGGCGTATGCCGAGTGGCCCGTCCCCGGGGTTCGGAACCGCTCGATGTCGTTCTCCTCGTTCATCCTTCGTGCCGGGACGCCCAAGGCCCGGATGACGTTCGCCGATGACCCCCGTCAGACGTTGACGTCGTTCACCAACGCACCTCGGCGGGCTACCGGGCTCGCCTATGAGAGCTTCCCGATCGAGAAGGCGACGCGACTGTCGGGTTTCCCGACCGCGACGCTCAAGGTGTCACTCGCCCAGCCGAATGCCAACCTGACCGTCGGCATCCTGGACATCGACAAGGCTGGACGCGCGACGCTGGTGACGCAGGGGTGGGCCGACCCGCAGAATCGCCGGTCGCTGTGGCGCACCGATCCGATCACCCCGGGCGCCGTCATGACGGTCAAAGTCCGCCTTGAAGCAACCGACCACGTCTTCGCGCCCGGCCACAGCCTGGCCTTAACGATCCTGCAGAGTGACCACGACTTCACGATCAGACCCCCCGCCGGCAAGCAGGTCCAGGTGGACGTGACCCGAAGCGGCATAACTCTCCCGCTGGATCGCCCCCTGCCCTGAGCCGCGCCGCTTTGGGAGACACCATGGACCTACGCAACGGAACTGATCCATTGCATGTGAGCCAACCCACCCAGGCGAGGCCTCGCGCCGTGCGCGCGGCGCGGCGAGGATGGGGAGCGTTCATCGGTGACGAAGGAGTTCGGTATGCAATTCGGGCGCAGCTACGAGGAGTTCGAGGTCGGGGCCACCTACAAGCACTGGCCCGGCAAGACCGTCACCGAGTATGACGACCACCTCTTCTGCCTGCTGACGATGAACCACCACCCGCTGCACCTCGACGCGCACTACGCCGAGGAGACCACGCAGTTCGGCAAGAACGTCGTCGTCGGCAACTATGTGTATTCGATCCTGCTCGGCATGTCGGTCCCCGACATCAGTGGCAAGGCCATCGCCAACCTCGAGATCGAGTCGTTGCGACACGTCGCCCCGACCTTCCACGGCGACACCCTGTATGGCGAGACCACCGTCCTCGACAAGTGGGAGTCCACGTCCAAGGACGACCGCGGCGTGGTCTACGTCGAGACCATCGGCTACAACCAGGACGGCAAGGTCGTCTGCATCTTCCGTCGCAAGGTCATGGTGCCCAAGGCCAACTACCTCGACGCCCGCGGCGGCGAGCAGCCGGCCCGGCCCGTGCCGCA
>NZ_HF571038.1:3436155-3441594 GCF_001046875.1 Nostocoides jenkinsii Ben 74 | reverse complement strand
GAGCCGGCCTAGCGGGCCGCCGCACCCGGGTATGCCGAGTGCGGCGGACCTCGAGCCGGCCTAGCGGGCCGCCGCGCTGGACGTCTGCGCCATACCGCGGTTCGGGATGTCCGTTCGCGCCGCGCGCAGCCGCGCCAGCAGCACCGGCGCCAGCCCGAGGGCGGTGACTATGGCCCACACGGGCGAGACGACCATGGAGGAGCCCAGCACGGCCATCGCGAGCCCGGCTAGCAGGACCAGCACGAGGGCCCATCTGGGGATCAGTCGCGCTCGGTACAGGGCGATCGCCGCCACCGGCCAGAAGAAGAGCCAGCCCACCAGGTAGGGCGAAAAGACCACCAACCCGAAGGTGTTGTCCGTCGTCGCCATCCCCACGGTGACGGCCGACTCCCGGTCCGGCAGGGAGGCCAGGATCTGGTTCCAGGCGTAATAGCCCATCAGGTGGACGAACTCGCCGATCACCAGGCAGCCGCCGATGATCAGTGCCGCCAGGGACCAGCGCGGCGACCGTTCCGAGGTGAGCCGGCGAGTGACCGCGACCGCGGGCACGGCCACCAGCGCTGCGACCAGGGCCAGCCAGGACGCGGCCTGATAGAGCGAGAGCTCGCTGGAGATGGACGCCAGCATGGCGCTCGTCTGTTCGCGGCTGGTCGCGTCGATTATTCCGGTGGTCGCGCCGGCCTCCTCGGCTCGCATCCTGAGCACATCGGCGATGGCGGCGATCAACGGGGCGAGGACCAATGATCCCGCACCGAGGGTGACCCAGTGGCTTTTGGTAGGCATATTCCGATTCCTTTCCGACGGGAGCCGCGGCGGCTGCCGGGCGCGGGTCACCACGATCCGACGTCGGGACTCCCGGCCACGTCACCCGGTGGTCGTTCGTATGCCGAGGATCGGCGCGCGGTCGGTCTCGCCTCGGCGGACCCGGGATCCATCGCACGATGGATGCCGGCTGCGGAATCGGGGGCTAGCCTGCGAAGGCATGACGACCCGTCCGACTCGCGAGGAGCTGGTGCTCGCCGGGGCCGGGCTGGTTTGGGTCGTGGCCGGGCTCTGGCGCACGCCGGGGGTCGCCGCCACGGTCGGGGCCGGTGTCTCGGCCGGTCTCCTGGTGTCCCGGCAACGGCCGCAGGTGGCGGCGGCGCTGGTGCTCGCCGCCGCCGCCTTGGCACCTGTGCTCGGCGTGCCGAGCGAAAGCCCGGCGACGCTGTTGCCGGTCGTCGTGGCGATCTATGGGCTCGGCCGGTGGGCCGGCCGGACCGCGGCCATCACCGGCGGGGCGGCCTTCGTTGTGCCGGTGGCCTGGTCCGATGGCTGGTCATGGCCGACCCTGCTCTTCACCCTCTTCCTGTACGGGGTGTGCTGGGGCTTCGGACGGGTGGTTGCCGCCAAGGCCGCGGGTGCCGAGCGGGAGCGCGCGGTGGCCGATCGCGCGCAGGCTCAGGATCCGGATCACCTGGTGGCGGCCGTGGTCGCCGCCGAGCGGACCCGGTTGGCCGCCGATATCACCGAGGTCGTCGGTGCCTGTGTCGGCGAGATGGCGACCGGGGCCGAGCTGGCCCAGACGGACCTGTCCGCGCATCGGATCGAGACCATCCGCCGGCGGGGGGCAATGGGGGTTACCGAACTGCGCCGCTTGCTGGGGCTGTTGCGAGAGCGAACCGGGCCCGAGGACCTGACCGACCCGACCCCTGGCCGGGCGGCCCATGCCCTCGGACTCCCGATCCGCGACCTGGTCGCGTCGGTCGTTCTGGTGGTGGTCACCGTCGCCGGCCTGGTCGGCGGCGGGCAGCCGCCACAGCGCGCGACATTGGTTCTGCTCGCGCTGCTGCCGTTCACGCTGCTCCTTCGCCGGGATCAGAACAGCCTGGCGATGCTCCTGGCGGCGGCGGTAATCGCGCTCGTCGACCTCATACAGCCGGTTTCGCTCGGTGCTGGACCGGCGCTGGTGGTCATGATCTTGTCCTGGTCGGCCGCGGCGGACGGTCGCAGATCTGTCTGGGGGTGCTGGATGGTGCTTCTTGCCACCGGGATCGTGACGGGGGCGAGGAACGATCCGGACAATGTGGCCATGCTCGGCCTGTTAGCAGCCCTGTCCGCCTGGGCCGGTCACGCCTGGACCGACAGTGACCACCGCGAGCGGGTCGCGCACGACCGCATGGTGGCCGCCCAGTCACTCGTTGAGGCTGCCGTGGTGGAGGCTGTCCGGGCCGAGCGGCTGCGGATCGCCCGCGACCTGCACGACGTGACCAGTCATGCGCTCGGGGTGATGGTGGTGCAGGCCGGGGCGGCCGCCGCCCAGCGCGACCGCGATCCTGAGCGGGCGCGCGCCAGCCTCGCAGTCGTTGCGGCGGCCGGTCGGCATGCCGCGCTCGACATCGACCGTCTTGCCCGGCTGATCGAGGCGGGGGCATTGGGCGCGCCCGACGGCCAACTCCACCACGACCAGCCGATCGACCTCGCCGATCGGTTGCGAGGCTTGGCCGAGCGGGTCGGCCGAGCGGGCCTCGAGCTGACGCTGAATGTGCTGCCCGCCCACCCGGCGACAACTCCACCAGCAGATGATCGCGGCGCGCCCGAGAGTGCGGTCGACCTGGTCGTCTATCGGGTGGTGCAGGAGTCGTTGACCAATGCGATTCGTCATGCCCCGGGGAGTCGGGTGCAGGTCACGGTCGTGGCCCGGGCCGCAGACTGGCAGGTCCAGGTGCTCGACGATGGCGGTGATGGCGTCGCGGCGGCTGTCCCGGGTGCCGGCTTCGGGCTGGCCGGTGTGGCCGAGCGAGTGCGCGATCTCGGCGGGAGGTTGACCGCAGGGACCACCCCGGATCGCGGATGGTCAGTCGCGGCCACCATTCCACGCCACCGGACCGTCCCGGCGGCGGGCGATGTGAGCGACTCGTCATGATCTCCGTGGTGCTCGCCGATGACCAGGCCATGATCCGGGGCGGACTGCGGGCGATCCTTGACGCGGAAGCCGATATCGCGGTGGTCGCCGAGGCGGCCGACGGACGCCAGGCCGCCCGGGCGGCCCGAGAGCATGCCGCCGATGTCGTCCTGATGGACATCGAGATGCCGCACGTCAGCGGCATCGACGGGATCCGGCTGACCGCGACCGCGCGACCCGAGGCCCGGGTCCTGGTCCTGACCACTTTCGATCTCGACGAGTACGTCTTCGACGCCTTAAAGGCCGGCGCCAGCGGCTTCCTGCTGAAGACCTCCCCACCTGCCGAGCTGGCGCAGGCGATCCGGGACTGCCACGGCGGACACCTGCTCTTTGCCCCGGAGGTGACCCGGCGGTTGGTGGACAGCTTCGTCCGGCGGCGCACCAGCGGGGCCGGCGTGCCTGAAGCGCTTCAGGCATTGACACCACGGGAGTTGGAAGTGTTCTTGGCACTGGCCAAGGGCTGGTCCAATGCCGAGATCGGCTCCAGTCTGTTCTTGGGGGAGGCGACGGTGAAGACGCATGTCACCCGGATTCTGGCCAAGCTCGGCTTGCGCGACCGGGTCCAGGCCGTCGTGCTGGCATACGAGTGCGGGGCTGTGGGCGCCGACTGACCGACCACCGCCCGAGCGGGCCGAAATGGCAGCTCGAGATCTTGCTGGTTCATGCCTCGGGGATGACCCGGCCTTATCCGGCCAAGGTGACCGTCTCTGGATCGGGTCTGCCACGGACGCCGGTGTCGAGCGCGTCGATCGCTGCGAGCTCCGCATCGGTGAGGGCAAAGTCGAAGACATCGAGATTGGCGACGATCCGCGCCGGAGTGACGGACTTGGGGATCGCGGAGCGGCCCTGTTGCAGGTGCCAGCGCAGCATCACCTGGGCGGGGCTCTTGTCGTGCGCTTGGCCGATCGCCCCGAGCACCGGGTCGGTCAGGGTGCTGCGGCGATCGCCGCCGCGGCCGGGATAGAAGGTGATGCCACCGATCGGCGACCACGCCTGGGACAAGATTCCCAACTCGTCGTTCGGGTCAGGTCGGCGGTGACGTCGACCGGGCGGGCCTTGATGGTGCGCACGACCCGGGCGTTGGCGATGGCCCCCCAGTCGGTGGGCTGGGTATTGAAGTCCGCCGGTGATGCGAACTCGCGGCCGGGAATGAAGGAGGTCTCGAAGAACCCGTTGCGGCGTTCGACCACGCCCTTCGATTCGGTGTCATACGGCTTGAGCCGTTGCAGGGTGGTGGCCAGGGTGCCGGTGAACGCGCCCACCCTTTCGGCGTGCCGCTTCCCGCGGCCGATGCCGGACTCGTTGTCCCAGATCAACCGCCGCGGGACCCGACCGAGCAGCGGCAGCAGCATCTACATGCCCAATAGCAGGTGCGCGGTGTGGCGGGTCGGGATCATCCGCCCGACCATGAACCCGGAGTGCGCGGAGGTGATCACCAGGACCTGAAGCAGCACCCTCGTGCCGTCCTCGAGCGGGATCTTCTTCGGCGGGAACCACGGGTCGCATTGCGCAGCATCACGCGGCAGCCAGGTCAACCGGTCCGACGCGTCGACCGGGCGATACTCAGGGACGCAGCCGCCGTACGTTGTCGCGGAACGAGGTGATCGACCCGGTCCAGCCGATCCGCTCGGCGATCACCGACGCCGGCATACCCGGCGTCCTCGCGAGCAACTCGCGCACGTGCGGTTCGAACGGCGTGAACGCCGTCGGCACCGCCGGCCGCTCGTACTGCTGCGGCCCGCCCGAGGCCACGGCCCGCGCCGCCGTCGACCTGCCGACGCCCAAGTCTCGTGCCACTGCCGCTGCGGAACGCCGTCCGCGACCAGCCGCCGGATGCCGGACACAGCGCCAATCGCTCGCGCGCACTTGCCGACGACCTGCTCGACGTCGAGGATGAACAGCCCCCCGGTCGGTGGTCGTCTACTAGAGCCCCGGCGCAAGCCGACGTGCTCACCCAGGACTGGCAACCCATCGATCCAACCGCCCCCAGGTGAGCCACCGGGCGAGGCTTGACGCTGCGCGCTTTCATGCCGGGTCCCCGGCGGGGCAGCCGGGATTCCTCAGTGATTGCACTGCGGCGATCTTTCTGCGGGTCACGACGGTGTTCGGGTGGTCCGGGCCGAGGACCCGCTCCCTGTCGGCCAGGGTCGCCTCGTAGAGGGGGATGGCGCGCCCCAGGTCCCCCGCCGACCGATAGGCGCCGGCGAGGTTGTTCCGCGACAGCAACGTGTCGGGTGGTCCGGGCCGAGGACCCGCTCCGCTACCGATCTGGAAGCCGTCGCTCACACCCTCAACAACAGGCCCCGCAAAGCCCTCGGCTGGAAGACGCCAGCCGAGGTCTTCACCGATCAACTACGATCCCTGAAACAAGCCGGTGTTGCATTGACTACTTGAACCTGCCCAGTACACCTCGATCCGGCTCACCGGCCACCTCGAACTGGCCGAGATCGCGGCCTCGATCGGGTCGGTCGGCGATGCCCTGGACAACGCCATGA
>NZ_HF571038.1:3432784-3436055 GCF_001046875.1 Nostocoides jenkinsii Ben 74 | reverse complement strand
GGCGTGCTCAAGTTCGGGGGTTAGGGAGCCGGAGGCCCAGAACAAGCGCCAGACTTAGAACAACCGGTAGACCCGTCCCGTCTGGCCGGGCTCCGGCGTGCCATTGGCCCGGCGTGGAACGTCGGTGGTCAGGTAAAGGTGGCCGGCGCCGATCTCGACTGCCAGGATGCCGGGCAGCGTCAGCGCGTCATGCATGTATGCCGCGTCGGGTCCGTGCTTGGTGATGGTGTCGCTGCCGGACTCGGCGATGTACATCGTGCCGCGCTCATCGCCGCCCGTCTTGACCGCGAGGTTTGTGGGGGCGGCAAGGTCGGCGACGATCTTGGTCACCGAACGTGTGGCCGGGTCGATCCGATAAACCGAGCCTCGACGCCCGGGGTCGAGCTTGCCGAGTGCCGGCGGGGCGACGGTGACCAGGATGAGGCCTTCGCGCATCACGGCGAGATCGGTGGGTCGGGCTTCGGTGAAGTAGGTCGCTCCGACCAGGCACGTCGGCAACTTCAGAGCGCTGGCCATCGCGGACGTGATGACCAACGGCTGGCGGGGGAGAGCGCTGATGGTGGCGACGCGGCCGTCGGGTCGCACTCGCAGGATGGCGTTGGCGCGAGCGTCGGCGACGGCCCAGTCGGTGCCCAGATCGGCCACGGCCACCGGGCGGGAGGCAACCCCGCCGCGGTAGGTGACGGGGATGCCCGCAGCCTTTAGACCGTTGGACTGGCAGGTCGTCGCGTTGACAAGACCGTAGGTGCGATTCTTGTCCGGGTTGGCGGATCGTTCGAAGGCCAGCAAGTCGGCCGCGCCAGCTGTGGTGCCCACGACCGCCAAGCCGCTGGCGGTGACGGTTCCCCGAGTCAGCTGGGCCCAGACGTAAGCGACCCGACCGGCGCCGTCCACCCCGACCCCATTGACCTCGCGCCCGGGTTGAGTCGTCAGGACCGCGGACGAGCCGTCGGCGGCGATCTTGCGGACCTGACCCGCGATGCGATCGGAAACGAACACATCGGTGCCGCTCGTGGCGAGTTGCAGCGGGGTCATCACATCATCGTTGATGACCGTCAGCCTCGGTGCCGGCGAAGGGTTAGCCGACGCCATGCCCGGGGTGATACCGGCGACGGTCAGTGCCGTCGCAGCAAGGGTGGTGAGTAGCTTGACCTGCATGTTTCGTCCTCTCCCGAGTCGCGCCGGGATGCCCCGGCCTACGCCCAGCGTAGGCCCCACCCCGAACTTGAGCATGCCTTACGCACTTGAGCACGCCTTACAAGGCGTGCTCAAGTGCGTAAGGCGTGCTCAAGTTCGAGGGTTAGGCGTGCTCAAGTGCGGGGGTTAGGCGGCCCGGGGCTCCAGGACGAACACCGGGATGGTGCGGTCGGTGTTGGCCTGGTACTCGGCATACGGCGGGAAGGCGTCGACGCACCGCTCCCACCACTGCGCCCGCTCGTCCCCGTCGAGCATGCGGGCGCGGACGGGCCGGTCCTGGGTGCCGTCCTGAAGCATGATGTCGGGGTTCGCGACCACGTTGTAGTACCACTGCGGGTTGTCCGGGGCGCCGCCTTTGCTGGCCACCGCGGCATACGCGCCCTCGTGCTCGACCCGCATCAGCGGAACCTTGAGGGTATCGCCGGACTTGCGCCCGGTCATCGTCAGCAGAACGACGCGCATCCCCTGGATGTCGGCCGCTTCGGTGGTGCCGGCGGCTTCGATAGCGGCGACCTGATTGCGGACCCAGGACGTCGGGCTCGGGCGAAAGGTAGTCATGACGCCATCTTGCCAACTGGCCGCCCCCGCGTGCCGGGGGCGGAGTCGATTGTCCGAAGGGGGAGACGGTCATCCCGGATGGTGAGAAGGTCCGGCATGGTGAGGAAGGACCGGCAGTGCACACGAAGGAGACCCGGCGATGAGCGAAAGCGACTGGAAGTTCGAGACCCGGCAGGTTCACGCCGGAGGGCAGCCCGACCCCGCCACCGGCGCGCGGGCGCTGCCGATCTACCAGACGACGTCGTACGTGTTCAAGGACACCGACCACGCGGCGAATCTGTTCGCGCTCAAGGAATTCGGCAACATCTACACGCGCATCATGAATCCCACCCAGGACGCGGTCGAGCAGCGGCTCGCCTCGCTCGAAGGCGGGGTGGGTGCCCTCATGGTCTCCTCCGGGCAGTCCGCGACCACGCTGGGCCTGCTCAATATCGCCGAGGCCGGCGATCACATCGTGGCCAGCGCCGCGCTCTATGGCGGCACCTTCAACCTGCTGAAGTACACCTTCGCCAAGATGGGCATCGAGGTCACCTTCATCGAAGACCAGGCCGACCTCGATGAGTGGCGCTCGGCGATCAAGGACAACACCAAGGCGCTCTTCGGGGAGAGCATCGCCAACCCCAAGGCCGACGTCCTCGACATCCAAGGGGTCGCCGACGTCGCCCATGCCGCCGGGGTGCCGCTCGTCGTCGACAACACGATCGCGACCCCCTACGTCATCCGCCCGCTGGAGTGGGGCGCGGATGTCGTCCTGCACTCGGCGACGAAATACCTTGGTGGGCACGGCAGTTCGATCGCCGGAGTCATCATCGACGGCGGCACCTTCGACTACGCCAAGGACCCGGCGAAGTTCCCGAACTTCAACGAGCCCGACCCGAGCTACCACGGCCTGCGGTTCGGCCCGGACCTCGGCGTCGGGTCGCCATTCGGGGCCAACCTGTCCTACATCCTCAAAGCGCGCGTCCAACTGCTGCGCGACCTCGGCTCGGCGGTCTCGCCATTCAACGCCTTCCTCATCCAGCAAGGCGTCGAGACGCTGAGCCTGCGGATGGACCGCCACCTCGCCAACACCCGCATGGTCGTCGAGTTCCTGTCGAGTCACCCGCAGGTTGAATCCGTGCGCTGGGCTTCCAACCCGGGCAACCCGGGGAAGGACCGAGCCGACAAGTATGCACCGCTCGGTGCCGGCGCCGTCATCGGCTTCGAGATCGCGGGGGGCCTGGAGGCGGGCAAGAAGTTCGTGGAGGGCCTGACCCTGCACTCGCATGTCGCCAATATCGGTGACGTCCGGTCGCTGGTGATTCACCCGGCGTCAACGACGCATAGCCAAGGCGGTGACGAGGACCGCCTCAAGGCGGGCGTCACGCCGGGCCTCGTGCGCCTCGCCGTCGGCATTGAGCACCCGGACGACATCATTGCCGACCTGGAGCAAGGCTTCGCGGCGGCGGCGGGCTGAGCGGCAGACGACAACAGGGTCTAGACCCGAGAACCCCTCGTGCGCACCGGGATTGGTGCG
>NZ_HF571038.1:3414360-3432684 GCF_001046875.1 Nostocoides jenkinsii Ben 74 | reverse complement strand
GCCCACCCCTTCGACCACTCGGCGCGGGGCACGGCATACGAGGAGTAGTTCGCGAACAACCACTGCTCGGTCTCGCAGAAGAAGTCGTCGGAATAGCGCTCGTTGGGCTTGGTCAGCACCCCGAGCCAGACGACCGTGTCCAGGTCCGGCCGACCCGCTACGGGGGACGTTGCCGCCAGCAACGGCAGACCCACCGACCCGGCCGGGGCCTCGGCGAGGCTGTCCACGGCCGACACGCGAATGTGGAGGACCCCCGTGATCGGGAAGCGGCCGACGAGGGCATAGCGATTCACTCGGCTGGAGTGCGCCCGCCAAAACTCGTTCAGGACCCGCTGCACATCGGAGCGCCGGCAGACGACCGCCCAGGCGCCCGCCATGACCTTGAGGGTGCTTGCCTTGACGTAGCGCAGCACGTCATTCGGGTCGCCCCACAGGTCGGTCAGTCCGCCGGTGGTGAGGGCGGTGGTCGTGGTGGTCCACATCAGCTGGCCGAGCATCGGCGTCGCCGGCCCCGGCGGCCGCCATCTCCGCGGCGGTGGCCGGCCGCATCGTGGCGGCCATCAGGGCGGCAGTGGCGGAGAGGATTGTGCGGCGGGTGGGGACGGACGCGGGCGGATGCTACGCGAGGTAGGTTTCTGGCGACAGGGTTAGCAGCGGGTAGGCTCGTCGCCGATATGACCGACCTCGCCGCGCCTTCTGCCCAGGCTTCCTCAATGCCCGATCCGACCGTCGCCCCGCCGACCGTCACGATTGTGCTCCCGTGCTACAACGAGGGCGAGCACGTCCTGCTGGAGATCGAGCGGATCACGACCGCTATGGTCGGGAGCGGGCTCAGCTACGAACTGCTATGCATCGACGACGCCTCGACCGACAACACGCTCGAGGTGTTGCAGGGTGCCGCCCAGCGTTATCCCAATATCCGGCTGATGCCCTTCCGGCGCAATGGCGGCTCCGGCACGGCGCGGCGCATCGGCACGCAGCAGGCTCGCGGCGAGATCGTCGTGTGGACCGACGCCGACATGACCTACGAAAACGAGCGCATTCCCGAACTCGTGCGGGTGCTGCTCGACGACCCGACCTACGACCAAGTGGTGGGGGCGCGCACGACCGAGGAAGGCACGCACAAGTGGTTGCGCGTGCCGGCCAAGTGGCTCATCCGCAAGATCGCCGAACGCCTGACCAACCAAAAGATCCCGGATCTCAACTCGGGTCTGCGTGCCTTCCGCCGCTCGGTAGCGCTGCCTTATCTGCGGCTCCTGCCCGCCGGCTTCTCGTGCGTCACGACGATCACGATCGCGTTCTTGTCCAACCAGCACGACATCCTGTACGTGCCCACGTCGTATGCGAAGCGCGCTGGCACCAGCAAGTTCCACTTCGTCCACGACGCCTACCGCTACATCCTGCAGGTGCTGCGGATGGTCATGTATTTCGACCCGCTCAAGGTCCTCATGCCGGCCGCGTTGTGGCTGTTCGTCATCGGCGTCGTCAAGGGTGTCGTCGACATGTTCCTGCACCCGTTCTATTTCCCCGCCAACACGGTGCTTCTCGTGGTCAGCGGCATCATGATCGGCTCGCTCGCCCTCTTGGCCGACCTCGTCGTCCGGTCCCGGGACGGGGTTTGAGCGCGGCTGCCGACGCCGCGCAGGGCCTGGCCGGGGCCGCGTTGCGGATCGCGATCGTCGGCCCGACTCACCCGATCAAGGGCGGCGTCGCGGTGCACACCACTGAACTTGCCCACCATCTGCAGGCAGCCGGGCACGACGTCACCCTCGTCTCGTGGAGCCAGCTGTATCCGGCGATGCTCTATCCCGGCGAAACCACGGTTCCCCTCGACCAACCGGAGGTGACGCCGTTCCCGCGCACCGTCCGGGTTTTGCACTGGGCCCGGCCGGGCTCGTGGCGGCGCGCGGGACGCGAGCTCGCGGCATACGACCTGGTCATCGTGGTTCACGTGATCCCGCAGATCGTGCCCGCCCACCTGACCCTCATGCGCGCCGCCCGCTCCGGTCCGACGCCGCCCCGCATCCTCGGGCTCGCGCACAACGTCCTGCCGCACGAGCCGCGGCCGGGCGACGAGGCCCTGATGGGCGCGTTCTTGAGCCGGCTCGACGGCGTGCTGGTGCACACGGCCGCGCAGGCGGAGGTCGCGGAGTCGCTGGGCGCCGACCCCGTCCGCACGGTGCCCCTGCCTCCGCACCTTCCCGGGGGGCCGCGGGCACATCGCGAACCGTATGCCGGGCCGCCCCGCCTGATCGCGCTCGGAATCGTGCGTCCCTACAAGGGACTGGACGTGCTCTTGGAGGCGCTCGCCCGGGTGCCCGGGCCCACCTTGACCATCGCCGGGGAAGTATGGGGAGACCTCGGCTCCCGCTTGGCCGCCCGGGCCGCGCAGCCCGACCTCGCCGGGCGGGTGACGTTCCGGGAGGGGTACGTGCCCGCCGCCGACATCGCGCCGTTGCTGGCCGAGCATGACGTGATGGCGCTGACCTATCTGTCGGCGACCGCGTCGCAGAACGCCCTGCTCGCGCAGGCACACGGGCTGGTGGTGGTGGCGAGCACGGTGGGCAGCTTCCCGCAGGACGTGCACGACGGCGTCGACGGCTTGCTGGTGGAGCCGGGGGATGTCGACGGGCTGGCGGACGCGCTGCGCTATCTGGGTGAGCCGGGCAATCTCGGTGAGTCGGGCAATCTGGGTGGGCCGGGCGACCTCGGGGAGTCGGGCAATCTCGGTGCATCGGACAACCTGGCTCGGCTACGGGCGGCGGTTCCGCAAGTGAATTTGTCGGGTCCGTGGGCCCGCTACCTGGGCACGATCGAGGCGCTGGCCGCGGATGAGTCGGCCACTCCGGTGACGGTCGGTAGCTCTGGGACTGGGACTGGGACTGGGTCTGAGTCTGGGTCGGCGTCGGGCTCGGGAACTCACGGGCTCGGGCGGCTCGTCGGGCGGCTCGGGGATGGGCTGCGGGCGGCCGTCGTGGCGGCGCGCCCACGCATCGAGCTCGCGCCCGGTGACCTGCCCGACTGGGTGACGCCGACTGACGTATTGGCCACCGACGACGACGCAACGGCCGTCCGCGACCTGGCCCGATCGCTGGGGCTGCCGCGCCGCGGGTCGCGGGTGGAGCAGTGGGCCGCGCTCGGCGCCTTGGCGGCGGTGTTGCGCGTGCGCGATGACGGGCGCCGCTCGTCGTTGATCCTCGACCGCTCCGGCGGGGCGAGCCCGTTCACGACCTGGGCCAAGGCGATCGGTTTTGCGCCCGTCGAGACGGAACCGGTCGGGGAGTTGGACGTCGAGCCCGAGTCGCTCGACGTGCTGGCCCGGCTGCACCCGGCCGACGTCGAGCCGGAGCAGGCGATCGACCTGTTCGCCCAGGCGGCCTGGGCGTTGCGGCCGGGGGGACTCTTGGTGACGACCTTCGCCTTGGGCCCCAAGACCGTGCCGGGCACGCTCGCCGCGGCGGATCTGCGGGCACTGCTTGCGCAGGCGGATAACGCCGGGCTACGTCTGATCGGAGATCTGGACGGGGACTTCACGGCGACCGTGCGCCGCGCGGAGGCAGCGGCGCGGGACCCGCGCGCGGCATACGGTCTGGCGCGGTTGACCTGGCGCCGACGGTGAGCGATGAGGTACCGCCGGCTTTGAGCGATGAGGTGACGGCGGACGGGAGCGAGCCGCCGACCGAGGGGTCCCCGCGACGTTCTCCGCTGGCCATCGCTCGGATCGTGCTGGCCGTGGTCGTCCTGGTGGCCGTCGTTCTCGCTCTCTTTCAGACCTGGGATGACGTGTCGACCTCGCTCACGGCGGTGTCGCCGGCCGCCCTCGTGGCCTGTGTCCTGCTCGGGCTGGGCCCGCCGGCCTGCACGATGTTGGGGTGGCGCGCGGTCCTGCGCGACCTCGGCTCGCCACTGCCCATTCCGCCCGCCGCCGGAATCTTCTTCGTCGGCCAGCTCGGCAAGTTCGTCCCGGGGTCCGTATGGACAGTGCTGGCCCAGGCCGAAATGGGCGCGCGCCTGCGGATTCCGCGCCGGCGCAGCGCGGTCGTGGGCCTGGTCAGCGTCGCCCTTTCGCTGCTGACCGGTCTCGCCGTCGGCGTGCCGGCGCTGCCCCTGCTGCTGCGCCGCGACGACGCCCGCGCGGTGACGGTGCTGGTTCTGATCGCGCTGCCCGTGCTCGCGGCCGTGTTACACCCGCCCGTGCTCAACTGGCTGATTGCGCGAGGCCTGCGGCTGCTGCGCCGTGAGCCACTGGAGCGCCCGCTCTCGCGACGCGCGGTCGCGACGATGTCGGCGTGGTTCCTCGGGGCCTGGGCGTTCGCCGGGGCCAGCGTGGCCGTCCTCGCGCGGGACCTGGCTCCCTCGGTGAGTCCGGCCGAGCTGGTGGTGACCTGCGGGTGCGGCTTCGCCCTCGCCTCCGCCGCCGGCATGCTCGTGGTGCTCCTACCGGCGGGCGTCGGGGTGCGGGACGGGTTGCTGGTGTTGCTCCTCGGCGCGGTGATGCCGATCGGGGCGGCAACGGCGGTGGCCGTCATCATTCGCTTCGTGACGACCTTCGCGGACGTTGCGTATGCCGCCATCGGCTGGCTCTGGGCGCGGGCACACCGGCTGCTCGGGACGTCCTCCGACGAATCACGGTTCTCGTAGGATCGACGTTCATGGGTGAGCAGCCGGACGGACGTCAGGAACAGCTGGCCTATTCCGAGCTCATGGGCAAGATGCTCGACGAGCAGGGCCGGCGCACCAAGGCCCGCAAGATCATCGCTGTGGTGCGGCACGCGCTCGGCGTCGCGGACTTGTCGGGGTTGCGCGCCCTCGATGTCGGCTGCTCGGCGGGTTTCATTGCCGACGAGTTGGCGCTGGCGGGCGCCGACACCGTGGGGGTCGACATAGACGAGCCCGGGCTGGCGGCCGCACGCGAGCGATTCGGCGAGCGCGTGGACTTCCAGGTCGCCCGCGGCGAAGCGCTGCCCTTCCCCGACGCTTCCTTCGACGTGGTGGTGTTCAACCACATCTACGAGCACGTCGTCGACCCCGAGGCCGTGGTGGCCGAAATCCGGCGCGTGCTCTCGCCCCGGGGCGTGCTGTACCTCGGGATCGGGCACAAGCACCAGATCCTCGAGCCGCACTATCGGCTGCCCTTCCTGTCCTGGCTGCCGCAGGGCGTGGCCGACCGGTACATGCGGGTCACCGGCAAGGGGGAGCACTACTACGAGCACTACTACACGCGGTTCGGCCTGCAGCGCCTCTTCGAGGCGTTTGACCTGTGGGACTACACGCTGCCCGTCCTGGCCGATCCGCAGGCTTTCGCCGGCGACGATCTGATCCCGGCCTGGGCGAGCCGTATTCCTGAGCGTGCGTTCCGGCTCGCCCTGCCGCTGGTCCCGACCTACATCTGGGTCGGCTTCGGGCAGGCCCGGCTGCCCGGCGGGCCGCTGCTGGACGTCGGCCCGCGCCGCGTCTGACCGAGCGGATCGGCCCACCATGTCCAGCCTTCCGGTGCGCGAACGGCGCTACCGCCCACCCCACCCCCTCGACCTGGGGCTGGTCCTCGGACCCTTCCGGCACGGGGGAGGCGACCCCACGTATGCCCGGGATGGCGCCGGGATCTGGCTCGCGCGGCATACGCCTGGGGGAGCGGTGACCCTGGTGGTTCGCCGGGATGGGGACGGCGAGGTCGTCGCGTCGGCGTGGGGTCCGGGTGCCGAGTGGATGCTGGACGGGCTGCCGGACCTGCTCGGGGACGGGGACGACTGGAGCGGGTTCGTGGTGCACCACCCGCAGGTGGCGGCGGCCCGCAAGGCCAACCCAGGCTGGCGCGTGCCCCGCTCCCGGCTGGTCCTGGACTCGCTGATTCCGGCGGTGATCGAGCAGAAGGTCACCGGCAAGGAGGCGTTCGCGGGCTATCGCCGGCTCGTATGGCGCTTCGGCACTCCGGCTCCCGGACCCCGGGAGGGGCTGCGGTTGGCTCCGACGGCGGCGGCGTGGCGCGGCATACCGTCATGGGAGTTCTTGCAGGCAGGGGTGACCCCGCAGCGCTCAGCGACGGTAATCCGGTGCGCGCAGGTCGCGGGACGGTTGGAGCAGTGCGCCGACCTGCCGTTGGCGGCGGCGCACGCGCGACTGCGGGCGATCCCCGGGGTGGGGGTGTGGACAGCCGCCGAGGTCGCGCAGCGGGCGCTGGGCGATCCGGATTCGCCGAGCTTCGGCGACTATCACGTCGCCAAGGAGATCGGGTGGGCGTTGTTGGGCCACGACATCGACGACGCGCAACTCGCGGAGTTGCTGGAGCCGTATGCCGGGCACCGCTACCGCGTCCAAGGCCTCTTGGCGCTCGCTGGCCCCGGCCGCCCCCGGCGCGGACCGCGCTTCACGCTCCCGACCCACCTCCCCACCCCGCCGCGCTAACGCCCGAGGCATGGGGCCGGGCCGAACTTGAGCCGGGCCGAACTTGAGCACGCCTTACGAACTTGAGCACGTGCTACATGACGTGCTCAAGAACGTAAGGCGTGCTCAAGTTCGGAATGCGGCGGCGGGGAGGGTCCGGGCCGGGTGGCGGGGTTCGGTGAGGCTTTCGCGTCGAGGTGAGGCTTTCTTCAGTGGTGGTGAGGCTTTCTTCAGTGGTGGTGAGGCTTTCTCGGCGAGGTGAGGGGCTATAACGCCTCACGAGGGCGAGAAAGCCTCACCAGTTGGCGGAAAGGCCTCACCAGCGGGGGAGCCGGGTGCACAGACCCCTCACGTGCGTACCCGGAGCCCGGTCGGGGTCCGTTCGACACTGGCGGCTAGACCTTCGCTCATGAGCGCCACTTCGAGGCGGGCCGCGACGTAGCCGGCAGCGAACCCATCGGCCACCGGCACCACGGCACAGCATCCGCCGTCGCCCTCGACCACGACCTCCACGTATGCTGCGCCCGGCTCGCCCACGCCCGGCTCGCCCGCGCTCGGGTCGCCTACCACGACCTCGCCCGCCGCGTCCGCCTGCCCCGTGCCGGGCAGGGTGAGCGCCAGCCGGATTGCGCGCGCCATTCGAGCGGCGGTGGTTTCGCGGTTCACCGAAGGGATCCCAACCGAATAGCTCGACGCACTGCCTGGCGGGTGGCCCAGCGCCGCGCGCACTGCCTCGACATGCCCCATCGCGAACCAGTCACCCGGCCCGGTCCGAACCAGGCGCCGCGCCCCGTCGCGCCACCGGCTCGCCGCATCGGCCTCATCGGCCGGCAAAACCCACTCGCCGGCCCCGCGGATCAGCGCCACGGGCACCTTCTTGGCCTTGCCCTTCACCAAGTCTCCGGTGGCCGCGAGTTCGTCGGCGACCGCAATCGCCGTCACCTCCAACGCCCGACCGTCCGCGTCCCGCCCACCCCGATGATCGTCGATGACCCGCAGCCCACAGGCCCCGAGCGCGAAGTCCACCTGTCCGCCGCGCCACGGCCGCCCGGCCGTATCGCTGAGAATCACCGCAAAGCTCACCCCGGGGAAGTACCCCGCGAGCTCACCGTGCAGTCCTTCCGTCACCGCATCCGGGTCGCGCGGCAGCAGCAGCACCTCCCCGCTTGGACCCGTATTTGATGTGTCCACCCCCGCCGCCGCCGCCACCACCCCGCTATGCGCTTCGACGATCCGCGTCGGTCCGGTCGAGGTGTCCCGTTCCGCCACGATCCGCACGCTCTCGCTGACGACGAGATCACGCCGGCCGAGCCCGACGGGAGCCCGCAACCCCAACGCCTTGGACACCACCTTCGACGTCACGACCAGCACATCCCCGTCAAGCAGGCCAGGACCGAGGCGCAAACTGTCCGCGATCAACCCGGCCAGGTCGTCACCGGCGCCGATCTCGGGGAGGCCGGCAAGCGGCCATACCCCCAACGAGGCATCGAGGGACTCCATCACGTCAACGTCAACCCGAGGTCGAGGGTCTGCCGAGCCAACTCGGCCGCTCGCGCCCGATCAGTCATCAGGAGCGGCCCGGCGGACGCCTGCACGACCGGCCCACCCGCGCGCCGCGGCGCACCCGAGGCCGTCGACTCGCCGGGCGCATCGGCCGGATCGACGAGCCACGCGTCGAGGAAATCGGCATACAGCCCGGCGACGGCCATCGCGCGCGCCTCCACCCCGATCGCCGACAGGCACGCGTCGGCATGGCCGCGCACCGGCCTGCCGCCGATCAGCGGCGACACCCCCACCACGCGGGCCGGGCTGCCGCGCAGGGCATCGCGGATGCCGGGCAGCCCCAGGATGATGCCGATTGAGACCACCGGGTTGCTCGGCGGCAGGACGATCAGGTCGGCGCCGCGGATCGCATCCAGCACCCCGGGGGCCGGGGCCGCGGTGTCGAGCCCTGCCACAACAAAGCGTTCAGCTGGCGTCGCCGCCCGATCGGCGACCCACCACTCCTGGAAGTGAATCGCGACCGGCCCCTCGCCCCGATCGACGACGACATGGGTCTCGACCGGCACATCGGTCATCGGCAGCAGCGTGATCCGCTTGTCCGGCAGCCCCCACCGCTGCGCCAGGCGCGCCGTCACCGCCGAGGCGCTCGCCCCCTGCCGCAGCCACAGCGTGCGGGCGATGTGGGTTCCGAAGTCCTTGTCGCCGAGCCCGAACCACTGCGGCTGGACCCCGTATGCCGCGAGCTCGCCCTGGACGACATGCGTCTCGTCGGCGCGTCCCCAGCCCTGCTCCTCGTCCCCGCCGCCACCCAGGGTGTAGAGCAGCGTGTCCACATCGGGGCAGATCCGCAGGCCGAACAGGCTGATGTCGTCGCCGGTGTTGGCGATGATGGTCAACTCGCTGTCCGCGAGGTCAGGATCGGCGTCGAGGGCATCGCGCAGGCCACGCAAAAAACGCGCGCCGCCGACACCTCCCGCAAGCGCGGCAATCTTCATGGGGGACATGATCCCCCATCTTCGGGCTTGACTAAACGGGCATCACACGCGTGTAATTCCATTGGTGTGGTCAACCGGACACGAGGGTTCCGGCGGAATCGTTATCGAAGGGGAGGCACCGCATGGGTGAACTCGAACTGCTCGGCGGGTTCGGCGACGAGGAACTCTCCTGGCAGGAGCGATCTCTGTGCGCGCAGACCGACCCGGAGGCGTTCTTCCCCGAGAAGGGCGGCTCGACGCGCGAGGCCAAGAAGGTCTGCGTCGGCTGTGACGTGCGCGCCGAGTGCCTGAGCTACGCCCTCGCCAACGACGAGCGGTTCGGCATCTGGGGCGGGCTCTCCGAGCGGGAGCGTCGCAAGCTGAAGAAGCGGGCCGTTTGATCGGTCGGGCCCTCCGCCCGGCCGCTTCGCAACGCGCTTCGTGATCAACTCCTCCTTGATGGACCCGGTCCAGGCCCCTGACGTCGCCACGTCCGCCTCGGCACCCACGACCGTCGGTGTCGTTCTGTATGCCGATCGCCTCGACCACGGTCTCGTCGAGGCCCTCCTTGCCGTCGCCGACCAGACGACCCCCGCCGACCGGGTGGTGGTGCTCGATGCGACTCCCGCCGGGGATCTCACGGCCGCCCTGGATCGCAATGAGGGCCTGCGCGCGCAACTGCCCGCCACCACGATCGTGCGAATCCCCGCCGACACCCCCCTGCGGGTCGCGCTCCCTGCCGCGGCGGCCGATCTCGACACCGATTGCGTATGGGTGCTCACCCGCCGCACCCGCCCCGAACCCGACGCGCTGCGCCACTTGTCGTTGACTTTCGGCGGCACCAGTCGGGTGGTCATGGCCGGCCCCAAACTCCTTGCCGCCCAACCGGGTCGGCTCCAGCGGTTCGGTATCCAGAGCACCCGCACTGGTCGCCTGCGCCTTCGTCCACGCCCGGGCGAGCCGGACCAGCAGCAGTATGACGATCGCCTCGACGCGCTCGCCGTACCCATCGAGGGCGCGCTGGTCCACCGCGCCGGGTTGGCCGAGCTGGGCGGCTTCGACAAGGCGTTCACCGGGGTTGCCGCCGACCTCGACCTCGGCTGGCGCGGCCACCTTGCCGGTCGCCGGGTCGCCCTCGCCCCACGGGCTCGCGTCGTTCTGGACGAGCCACTTCCGCATCCCACGCCCGTGCGGGATCGGCGCGCGGCCCGCCGCGTCGCCATCACCCGGGCGCCCTGGTGGGCCGCCCTCTTCCTGGCCCTCTGGGTCGCGCTCGGGGCGATCGTCGCGGGCATCTCCTTGCTGCTGATCAAGCGGCCTCGGGCTGCTGCGCGGGAACTCGCCGACGTGGCCACCCTGCTCGACCCGCTGCGCGGCATACCGCCGCGGTGGCGCGCGCGATCCCTCAAGGGGCGTGGGCGACGCACGATGCACGGCCTGTTCGTGCCCATGGTGACGGTCGCGCGGCAGGCGGGGGACCGCATACCGGAGTTCATCCTGCCCGCGCAGCATCCGGCCCCGACCCCGGCGGCGGACACCGCGGCCGGGGCCGACCCGGCCACCGAGGACTCGATGGGCGCGCCTCCAGAGCACACCCAGGCGGTACGCAATCCCGGTCTGTGGGCAGTGCTCGCGACGACAGCCGTGGCGTTCGCGGCCGGGCAAACGATCGACGGCGGCCTCGTCGCCGGGCTGCGCGACGGATTCGTCGGCGGGCAATTGACGGGCGCGTCCGCCGATGCCAGCCAGCTCTGGCATTCCTGGGTCGACGGATGGCGCGGTCCCGGGCTCGGCACAGCTGATCTCGGGTCGAGCGGACTCCCCGTCCTGGCGCTGATGACGTGGCTCTGGGACCTGATGCCCTTCCACGACGCCGGGGCGAATCCGTTGGGCGGACTGCTCGGCGCGGTCGTCGTGCTGGCCATGCCGCTCGCGGCCCTGTCCGCCTATGTCAGCGGTCGCGTCGTCACACGGCGGCGGTGGGCGCGGGCCTTGGCCGCGCTGGCCTGGGCCTGCTCCCCGCTGGCTGCGGCGGCGCTCGGCGAGGGCCGCCTCGGTGCCGTGGCCGTTCTTGTCCTCTTGCCGCTCATGCTTGCGGCGCTGCAGCGACTCACGTCGAGCCCGCGCGCCGGGAGTGCCGCGGCGGCCGCCCTGCCGACGGCGCTGCTCGCGACCGTGGTCCCGGGCGCGCTCATCCTCGCAGTCGTCGCCGCCCTGGCGCTGATGATCGGGGGGTCCGGGCGCACCATACGGCGCAGTCTGGCCTTTGTCGGCGTGACGGCCCTGCTCACGGCCCCCGTCCTGCGCGAGGTTGCGGCGAACCCGGAGCGACTGCTCACCGGGTGGGGCCTGCTGGCGCGGCCGGACTCCGAGCCGGCGCCGCTCACCCTGGCGTTGCTGCATCCGAGCACGACCACCGGGCTCGCCTATTGGGCCGCCGCCCCCATCGTCGCGCTCGGCCTGCTCGCCCTGCTGCGCCGAGGCACGCCCAGTGGACCGGCGTGGTTCGCCGGCGCCCTCATCGTCACCGGCCTCGGCGCGGCGCTGGTGACCTCACGCTTGTGGATCGCCCAAGGGGACGCCGAACTCGTCACCGGCTGGCGCGGCACCGGACTCCTCGTGGCCTTGGCCGGGCTCCTGGTCGCCGCGTTGCACGCCAGCGATGCCGACCTGCCCCCGCGTACTGCCTGGATCCCGGCCGTGACCGGCCTGCTGGCCACCGCGGCCATCGTCGGTGGCACCGTCCTGGCCGGGCTGCCCTCGGGTCTCGCCGCCGGTCGCGACGAACGTCCGGCCGTGGCGATCGACGCGGCCACCGGGCCGGCGAGCGGGCGCAGCGTGCTCGTCGATGTCACGCGTGGGTCGGTCGCCTACACCGTGATGGGCCGCGAGCCCGCCCTGCCGGCCGCTGACTTGACCGACGCGGCGACGGACGTTCCTGACCTCACCGACGCCATCGCGCAACTCACCGATCCGGCCGGTGCCCCGCCGCTCGGGGCGGTCGCGACCCTGGCCCGCTGGGGCATCGGTTTCGTCGTACTCCCCGCGCCGACACCGGCGGCCGTCGAGCACCGGTTGGACGCCACCGACCTCCTGAGCCGGGTCGGCGACTACAACCGCGCGGCCGTATGGCGCGTCGAGCCCGCCGCCATCTCCGCCACCCTGGTAGCTCCGTCCCGGCTCCGCATCGAGCGCGGCAACGCGAGCGAACTCGTGCCGGCCATGGGCGCCCATGCTGCGACGGCGGCCGCGGTGCACGGCGGCGGCACGCTCGTTGTCGCCGAACCCGCCGATTGGGCCAAGGCGGCCGTCGTGCGCGCCGACGGTGCGCGGCTGACCGCCACCGTGCGCGCCGGCCAGCCCACTTATGCCCTGCCGGCGGCGGCCACGCACCTCGATATCTCCCTGCCGACGCCGCACCCCACCCTCGGCTGGCTGTATGCCGCCCTGGTCGCCCTGGTCGTGTATGCCGCGATTCCGCTCGGCTCCCGTCGCCGCCCGGAGGCCTCGTGAGGAAGGCATCATGAGCCGGCCAACCCTGCACGCCGCCGTGCGACTGCTCGCCGTGGCCGGAGCCTCGGCGGGTCTGCTCGCCGCAGGTGCGCTGACCGAGAAGTCCGCGACCATCGGGAGCCGCGCGACCACGACCGAGGCGGCGCGGATCGCGCTGGCCGAGTCGACCCTGACGTGCCCGGGACCCGAACTGGTCGGCATCGACGGTGTCGACGATGTCGCGACCCGGCCGCTGATCGTGGCCGACACGGCCCCCGCCGCGGTGCTGACCGCGCAGGCGATCACCCCGACCGGCACCGCCGGACTGAGTGCGGCACCCCTGGCCGCGCCGGGGTCTGTCGCCGGCGGCCGGACCAGTACGGCCACCGCGGGCGAGATCGCGTGGCGCGTGCCGGACGACGCCACCACCGCCGTCGCCGTGACCGTGACCGGCACGCGCGCCCCCGGGCTGGTCGCCGCCCAGGAAAGTCTGGTCACCGACGCCCCCGCCGCCGAGTTGGGTGTCCGCGGACTGATGTCACTCGCCTGCACCCCCGCGACGGCCGACGCCTGGCTGATCGGCGGCGGCGGTGGAGCCGGCCGTCAGGAGCGACTCGTCCTGGTCAACCCGGGGGCAAACCCGGCCACCGCGGTGGTGAGCGTGCACGGGGTGAGTACGAGCGCGACGTCGGTGACGGGGCACTCGGTGACCATTGCGCCATACGGTCGGTCGTCGGTGCTTTTGGATGGACTCGCTCCGGACGAGGACGCACCGGCCGTGCACGTGGACACCCGTAGTGGTCTCGTGAGTGCCACGCTCGTCGACACCTGGGTCGACGGCGTCACTCCGCGCGGTATCGACGCGACGGGGCCGGCCGCGCCGGAGGGGCTGCGGCAACTGATTCCCGCGGTTGCCGGCCCCGACCCAGCACGCGTCCGGATCGTGGCGACCGGGCCCGATCAAGCGCTCGTCCAGGTACGCCTCGTGACCCGTGACGGCCGCGAGCCGTTGCCCTCGGGTGCCGGTGTCGTGCGCGTCGCGGGCGGGGCGACCGCGGATGTCGAGATCGCCAGCCTGCCAAGTGATGTGGTCGGCGTTGAGGTGGTCGCCGACGCGCCGGTCGTTGCCGGAGCCATGCTCAGTCGCGGCGTGGCCGGCAAGACCACCGACTTCGCCTGGGTGCCGGCCCTTCCCGCGATCCGCGGTGCCGCCGGCACCGCCTTCCGGCCGCTGAGTGACGGCGACGCGACGGCCACCCGAACGTTGTCGATCGTGGCCTCCGGGGGGCGCGCCGAAGGGGATGCCACCCTGGTGGCTGCCGACGGCAGCACCATCGTGCAGCGGGTCCGCCTCGACGCCGACACCAGCGCCACCGTCGACGTCAGCACTGCCACGGCCGTATGGATCGCGCCGGTCACCGGCGGTGGCCAGCTGCGGGCCGCCGTGGTCACCCGGTTGGGCTCGGGGGCCGACGGGCGCGTCACGGTCCGGGCCCTGACGTCGGCCCGATTCACCGGGCGTGACCTACCCGTGGTCCAACGCCGGCAATAGCTTGCCTCAGTCGTTGGTGAGGTCCTCGGGGGCCACGCCGAGCAGCGCCGCCACGTGTTCGGTGAGGATCTCTTCGACGAGCAACGCGCGCTCGCCGGCGTCCTGCGTACGCGCCTCGATGGGGCGCCGATAGAGCACGATCCGGGCGGGCAGGCGGCCCTGGGCCGGGAAGAGCCGGCCGAGCAGGACGCTCTGCGTCTCCCACGGCGCCGGGTCACTCGGCGGGACGTCCTCTACGGCGAACTCCGTGCCGGCATAGCGCGTCCCCAGCGCCGGCTCCAGCCGCGCCGCGATGTCGACCACCAGGTCGTCGAAGGCGGTCGAGCGCGTCGCCATAGCGGGCACCGGCGGCCACGCCAACGGCCCACGTATGCCGCGTCCCCGCCGATCCCGGGTCCCTCGCGTCATGACCGGAAGCCTAGAGCCCGCGCGCGGGCTCCCCAAACCCCGCCCGCACGCCCCCCTTGGTTCGAACTTGAGCACGCCTTACGTTCTTGAGCACGCGCTGGAGCGCGTGCTCAAGAACGTAAGGCGTGCTCAAGTTCGGGAGCCCCGCGTTCGGGAGTCCCGGGTTCGGGAGCCCCGCGTTCGGCAGCGGTCGCTGAGGCCAGGCGTAGGTCGGGCCTTTCGGGCCGATGTCGGGGGCATCCTTTAGGCTGCGCGGGTGACCATGTCCCGGAAATGCTCGCGCACGGCCTGCGGGCGCGACGCAGTCGCGACGCTCACCTATGTCTACGCCGACTCCGTCGCGGTGCTCGGGCCGCTGGCGACGTATGCGGAGCCGCACTCCTACGACCTGTGTGACGTGCACGCCGAGCGCCTGACCGCGCCCCGCGGCTGGGAGGTCGTGCGGCTTGCCGGCGATATGGTCCCGCAGACGCACGACGACCTCGTCGCTCTGGCCAATGTCGTGCGGGAAGCCAAGGCAGGGTCGCGCCCGGCGCGCCAGGCCCCAGCGGCCCCTCCGCCCGCCCCGGCGAGGCGCACAAGCCGACCCGGCACCCGGACTGGCTTGCCCCGCGCCAGTCACCTGCGCGTCGTCACCCCGCCCCCGGCGGACTGACGGCCACCCTGCCCCTGCACGGCTGGGGCATGAGCGATGCCTGGCGAACTGCCGCGTCATGACAAAGCGGTGGCCCCGAGATGCTCCGTCGGCTGAGCCGTGTTAACCTGGGCCCATTACGACCGGTTCCGCCTGCTTCGGCAGGTCCAGGGCCGGTCTTCACTTTCTGGGGGCGAGCCATCGTGGCTGATGAGGTGAAGGCATTCCGGAGCTACGAAGAACAGGTCGACCTGCTTGCCGGTCGTGGGATTGACGTGGGGGATCGCAAGCGCGCGGCCGACGTGCTTCGCCGCGTCAATTATTACCGGCTCAGCGGCTACTGGTACCCATTCCGGCAGCAGATCGGCGGGGGACGTGTCGACGACTTCTATCCGGGAACGCGGCTGGACGACGTTGTCGCGCTCTACGAGTTCGATGCAAGACTTCGAGCGGCGACATTCTCAGTGCTCGCACCCGTCGAACTGGCGATTCGGTCACTTCTGGGTCACGAGTTGGGCCGCGTTGATCCGTGCGCACACCTAGACCCCGACCTGCTCGGATCGCCCGCGCGTCAGGGCGACGCCTACCGTCGCTGGCGGGATGGATACAAGCTGGAGCTCAACCGATCGCGCGAGGACTTCGTCGCTCATCACCGTGCTAAGTACGGTGGAGTGCTCCCAGTGTGGGCTGCAGTGGAAGTGTTGGATTGGGGTGGTCTGGCGCGCCTGTACGGTTTTGCGCCGCGCGACGTGCAGGAGTCCATCTCAGCCCGTTGTGGCCTACGAGGCCCCCAACTTGCGAGCTGGCTGAAGTCGCTCAACCTGACGAGGAACGTCTGCGCGCATCACGGCAGGCTCTTCAATCGAGTTCACACGCTGACGCCGAAGCTGCCCAAAGTCGGTGTGCACCCTGATCTCGACGGGGCGACGACCGCGTGGAACCGCACGTTTGCGCAGCTCACTCTGATCCAGTTCCTGCTCAACCGGCTCGGACTAGGTCGCAGCAACCTGCTACCTGCCGTGGTACGCAGCTACCCGACGATCGCGGCGGTTCCACTGTCGCATCTCGGTGCCGCTGAAGATTGGCAGACCGCGAGCCAACTCTGGGCGTCGTAGCTAGGGTGGGAATGGACGGCCGGTAGGCTGCATGGTCGTGTCTCCTCGTGATCTGACCGACATCGTCAAGGCCTACGACGTCCGCGGCTTGGTGCCCAGCCAGTTCGACTCCGACGTGGCGCGGGCCCTCGGCACCGCATTCGCCGAGATCATCGCCCGCCCCGAAGGCGCGTATGCCGTCGTCATCGGTCACGACATGCGCGCCTCGTCGCCGGAGTTGTCCGGCGCCTTCGCCGAGGGAGCCCGATCCGTCGGCGTCGACACCATCGAGATCGGGTTGGCCAGCACCGACGGTCTCTACTTCGCCAGCGGCATCCTCAACCTCCCCGGGGCGATGTTCACCGCGAGCCACAACCCCGCGGCATACAACGGAATCAAGCTCACCCGCGCCGGCGCCCGCCCGGTCGGTCAAGACACCGGCCTGACCGCTATCCGCGAGCGCGCCGCCGCACTCCTCGCCGACCCCAGCGCGGCTACCCCCGCCGACCAACCCGGCAGCGGGGACCGCCGCGACGTGCTCGCCGACTACGGCACCTTCCTGCGTGGGCTGGTGGACCTTCGGGGCATCCGGCCGCTCAAGGTGGTCGTTGACGCCGCCAACGGTATGGCCGGGATGACCGTCCCTGCGGTCCTGGGCACCGCCGCCGGGCTCGAGCCGCTGCCCCTCGACATCGTTCCCCTCTACTTCGAACTCGACGGCACCTTCCCCAATCACGAGGCGAATCCGCTCGACCCGGCCAATCTCGTCGACCTCCAGCGCGCGGTGGTCGAGCACGGCGCCGACCTCGGCCTGGCCTTCGACGGCGACGCCGACCGCTGCTTCGTCGTGGACGAGCGCGGGGAGCCGGTGAGCCCGAGCGCCGTGACCGGCCTGGTCGCCGAGCGCGAGATCGACAAGGAGGTCGCGTCCGGCGTCGACCCCGCCTCCGTGCACATCGTGCACAACGTCATCAGCAGCGCGGCCGTGCCGGAACTCATCCGCGCGAAGGGGGCCGTCCCGGTCCGTACCCGCGTCGGCCACTCCTTCATTAAGGCCGAAATGGCCTCTGCCGGAGCTGTTTTCGGTGGCGAGCACAGCGCGCACTACTACTTCCGCGACTTCTGGTTCGCCGACACCGGCATGCTGGCGGCCTTCCACGTGCTCGCGGCGCTCGGGGAGCAGGACGCGCCCCTCTCCGCCCTGGTCGCCGATTACGGGCCGTATGCCGCGTCCGGCGAGATCAACTCCACCATCACCGACACTCCTGCCGCGGTCGAGCGCGTACGGGCTTGGGCGTCCGCCCAGGGCTTGGTGGGGGAGGAGATGGACGGTCTCACGATCACCCACTCCGCGGTCGAGGACGCTCCGATGTGGTGGCTAAACCTCCGGGCCTCCAACACCGAGCCCCTCCTTCGGCTGAACGTCGAGGCGGCCGACTCCGAGACGATGGCCCGCGTCCGCGACGAGGTGCTGGCCCTTGTGCGCGCCGACGACAACGCCGCCGCCGCGTCGAATCCCAACGTCACCCCCGTGAACCCCAACACCGACCCCGCCAACGCCGTCGCCGCCATCTCAGCCAACCCCGGTGACACCCCGGTTGACACCGGGATTGAGCCTTGGGTGCGCGAGCTCCTGCGCTGCCCCGCCTGCCGAAGCGAACTTCGGGATGTCCGGGAGGGCGGCATACTCGAACTCGCCTGCACTGGGTCCGAGTGTCGCCGGATCTATCCGATCACCGATGGCATCCCGGTGCTGCTGATCGACGAAGCGCGGATCGGCGACTGATCTCGTGCCGTCCGAGTCCGAGTCCGAGTCCGAGTCCGAGTCCGGGTGCGGGTCCGCGTCACCCGGCCAGCCAATCGGGCACCCTTTGGTGACGAACCCTTCGCCCTACCGGGCAGCGGGTCGGGTTCGGCGATGAGTCGCTTTGACGAGCACCGCCTCGACGACCCCGACGAGCGGGCGGCGATCGACTCCGGCGACCTCCTGCGAGCGCTCGCGACCGCCGGCGCGCAGGTCCGCTCGGCCGCCGTCGCCGCGGCGGACGCCGGCATCCCGCGCCCCGGCGAGGGTGACCGACCGCGCGGCGTCCTCATCGCGGCCATGGGCGCCGACGAACTCGTCGCCGACACCGCCGCGACCCTGTGCGCCGAGGGATCGCCGGTACTCGTCGCGCACTCACGCAGCGGCGCCCTGCCGGGTTGGGTCGGCCCGCTCGATCTCGTCATCGCGGTATCCCTGTCCGGGGCGGCGGTCGGTCCGGTCGGCCTAGCCGCCGAGGCGGG
>NZ_HF571038.1:3410944-3414260 GCF_001046875.1 Nostocoides jenkinsii Ben 74 | reverse complement strand
GGCGGCGGCGAGGCGGTCGGCGGCGGGGTTGCGACGGGTGCGAGGCATGCTGCCACGCTAGAAACGCCGAACCCCGCGCCGCCAGCTTCGGCGCTCGAGCCTGTGGATGCCGTCGAAAGCTGCCTGGCGCAACCCTGTGGAGAACCCCCAGGGAAACCAGAACTCAGAGTGGGACGACGTTGACCAGCTTCGGCGCGCGCACGATGACCGTGCGTACCCCGCCTTCGATGGCCTCGGCAATCTTCGGACGGGTCAACGCCAGGTCGCGCAAGTCGTCCTCGGAGATTGAGGTCGGGACTTCGATCCGATCTCGCACCTTGCCCTTGATCTGGATGACGCAGGTGACGGTGTCGTCGACGAGCAACGCCGGGTCCGCGACTGGGAACGGCTCGCGCACAAGGGATTCCGAGTGCCCCAGTCGCGCCCACAACTCTTCGGCGATATGCGGCGCCATCGGCGCCACCATCAGCACCAGCTTCTCGGCGGCCTCGCGCGGCACGGCCTCCAGCCGGGTCAGGGCGTTGTTCAACTCGGTCAGACGCGCAATCGCCGTATTGAACGACAACCCCGCATAGTCGGTCGCGACGGCGTCGATCGCCTTGTGTACGGCGCGCTCGGTGGCGGCGTCCATCGGCTCATCGACCACCCGCGGCGCGCCACTCTCCTCATCGACGACATTGCGCCATACGCGTTGCAGGAAGCGCTGGCTGCCGACGATCGCCCGGGTCTCCCACGGCTTCGACTGATCCAGCGGCCCCATGCCCATCTCATAGAGGCGGAAGGTGTCGGCGCCATACTGCGCATACATGTCATCGGGCGTGACGATGTTCTTCAGGGACTTGCCCATCTTGCCGTACTCCCGGAAGACCGGCTCGCCCTGCCACGACCAGGTCAGCTCGCCGTCGGCGCCCGCGTGCTCTTGCACCTCAGCGGCCGGGACCGTCTGCCCGCGACCGTCGCGGAAGGCATAGGCCTGGATGTAGCCCTGGTTGTAGAGCCGCCGGAAGGGCTCCTCCGACGAGACATGGCCCAGGTCGAAGAGCACCTTGTGCCAGAAGCGGGCATACAGCAGGTGCAGCACCGCGTGCTCGACCCCACCGACATACAACCCGACCCCACCGACATCGCGCGAACCTGCCGGCGCACCGGCAACGGCGCTCTCGCGCGGCCCCATCCAGTAGCCCTCGTTGCCGGGCGCGACGAAAGCCTCTTCGTTGCGCGGGTCGAGATAACGCAGCTCATACCAACAAGATCCAGCCCACTGCGGCATGACATTGAGCTCGCGACGATAGGTCTTCACACCATCGCCGAGGTCCAGCTCGACGCTCGTCCACTCGGTCGCCCGCGCCAGCGGCGGCACCGGCTCGGAGATGTCGTCATCGGGATCCAGCGCCTGCGGCCGGTAGTCGTCGACCTCCGGCAGTTCCACCGGCAGCATCGACTCCGGCAGCGCGATCGGGTGTCCGGACTCGTCATACACGATCGGGAACGGCTCGCCCCAGTAGCGCTGGCGAGAGAAGAGCCAGTCGCGCAGCTTGTAGGTCGTCGTGCCCTCGCCGATCCCCTTAGCCTCCAGCCAGGCGATCATCTCGGCCTTCGCCTCGGCAATTCCCTTGCCGTTCAAGGAGATTTCGTCGTTGGCGCTGTTGATCGCCGGGCCCTCGCCGGTGAAGGCCGTCGACTCGTCATGGCCCTCGCTCGGCTGCACGGTCCGCACGATCGGCAGGTCATAGGTGATCGCGAAGTCCCAGTCGCGCTGGTCCTGCGCGGGCACGGCCATGATCGCGCCGGTGCCATAACCCATCAGCACGTAGTCCGCGACGAAGACCGGAATGCGCTCCCCATTGGTCGGGTTGATCGCGAAGCCGCCGGTGAAGACGCCGGTCTTGCCCTTGCCTTCGGCCTGCCGCTCCAGATCCGTCTTGCCCGCGGCCGCGGAGGCGTATGCCGTAACCGCCGCCCGCGGGGTCGCCGCACCGCCCGTCCAGGCCGGCTTCGTACCTTCCGGCCAATCCCCCTCGGGGACAAGGCTTTCCAGCAGGGGATGTTCCGGCGCCAGCACCATGAAGGTCGCACCGAAGAGCGTGTCCGGGCGGGTCGTGAAGACGTCGATGCTCTCGCCGGAGCCCTCGATCGGGAAGCGAACCTGCGCCCCTCGGCTGCGCCCGATCCAGTTGCGCTGCATCAGCTTGACCTTCTCCGGCCAGTCCAGCCGGTCCAGGTCGTCGAGCAGGCGGTCCGAATAGGTGGTGATGCGCATCATCCACTGGCGCATATTGCGGCGGAAGACCGGGAAGTTGCCGATATCGCTGCGGCCGTCGGCGGTGACCTCCTCATTGGCCAGCACCGTGCCGAGCCCGGGGCACCAGTTGACCGGCGCCTGCGAGACATACGCCAGGCGGTGATCGTCGATGATCGTGGCGCGCTCGGCGCCGTCGAGATCGGCCCAGGCGCGCCCGCCCGGCACCTCCCGCTCCCCCGAGGCAAAGGCTGCGACCAGCTCCGCGATCGGGCGCGCCTTGCCCCGACCGCCGTCGGCGTCCGCGTCGAACCAGGAGTTGAAGATCTGCAGGAAGATCCACTGGGTCCACCGGTAGAACTCCGGATCCGTCGTGGCAACCGAGCGTCGATCGTCGTGCCCCAGCCCGAGGCGCCGCAACTGCCGGCGCATCGTGAAGATATTGTCCTCGGTCGTCTTGCGCGGGTGCTGGCCGGTCTGCACGGCATACTGCTCCGCCGGCAGGCCGAAGGCGTCATAGCCCAGCGCGTGCAGGACGTTCTTGCCGAGCATCCGCTGGTAGCGGGCATACACATCGGTGGCGATATAGCCCAGCGGGTGGCCGACGTGCAGGCCGGCGCCACTGGGGTAGGGGAACATGTCGAGCACGAACAGCGGTCCACCGCTCAGCGCGGCCACAGCTTCCGGATCGGCGAGCGAACCGGTGGGGTTGGGGGCGTGGTAGGTGCCCTCCTCCTCCCAGCGGTCCTGCCAGGCGATCTCGATCTCCTGGGCCAGCTCGGGCGTATAGCGGTGCGGCGTCTCGCTCATCGATTCTCTCGTCATCCTTCGTGGTGCTGCTTCGGGCATCAAAAAACCCCTCCGGACACGAAGGGGTAGGCCGCGGTGACGTCCTCTCGGTCGCGTCAGCGCGGCTGACTAAGCAGCAACGACCCTGCCATGCGCTCAAGGCTACCTCAGGCGTCGCCGGCCGCCTCGCGGATATCGGCGGGGCGAACTCGACCCCCAGCGGACGCAACGCACGGGCCCGACGCCAGCGGACGCAATAACCGGGCGCGGACGCAATAGCTATTGCGT
>NZ_HF571038.1:3391907-3410844 GCF_001046875.1 Nostocoides jenkinsii Ben 74 | reverse complement strand
CGAGCGCGTCCGGCACCGCCGGGTTGAGCGACGACGGCAGCGGCGGTGGCTTCGTCACGTGTTGATAGGTCAGCGACACTGGCTCGCCGACGAAGGGGGTGCGACCGGTCAGGAGCTCGAACAGCAGGCACCCCGCCGAATACAGGTCGGAGCGCGAATCGACGGTCTGCCCCTCCGCCTGCTCCGGGGAGATGTACTGAGCGGTCCCGAGGACGGACGACGTCTGCGTCATCGTCGCCTGCGCGTCAGCCATCGCGCGAGCGATGCCGAAGTCCATGACCTTGATGGCGCCGTCGCCGGTGATCATCACATTGGCGGGCTTGATGTCGCGGTGGACCATGCCCTTCGTGTGGCTGTAGTCGAGGGCACCGAGGACGCCCTCGGTGATCCGGGCGGCCTCGTTGGCGCTCAACGTGCCGCGCTCGGACAGCACCTGGCGCAGGGTGAGGCCGTCGACGAACTCCATCACGATGTAGGGGATGGCCACCTCGGCGCCGCCGCTCTCGCGCTGGCGCTCCTCGCCCGAGTCGTAGACCGCCACGATCGCCGGATCGCTCAGTCCGGCGACGGACTGAGCCTCGCGGCGGAACCGGCCGAGGAAGGTGGCGTCCCGCAGGTGGTCGCTGCGCAGGATCTTGAGGGCGACGTCACGCCCGAGGCGGGTGTCATAGCCGTGGTGGACCTCGGCCATACCGCCGCGCCCGATCAACTCGCCGACCTCGTAGCGGCCCCCGAGGAGTTGCGGAATGCGGGAGTTCATCCGTTGATCACCGCCTCCATGACCGCCTTGGCGATCGGGCCCGCGACGGTGCCGCCGCCGGCCTCGCTGCCCGCATCGCCGCCGTCCTCGACAACCACGGCGACGGCGACCTTGGGGTCGTCCGCCGGCGCGAAGGCGGTGAACCACGCGTGCGGGGCCGCGCCGACGCCGTGCTGCGCCGTCCCGGTCTTGCCCGCGACGCTGACGCCCGGGATCTGGGCGGGGGTGCCGGTGCCCGAGGTGACCACATCGACCATCATCGTCGTCAGCGTCTGGGCGGTCTCGGGCGAGATCGCCTCGGACAGTTGCTTGTGGTCGGCCTTCTCGATGATCGTCAGGTCGCTGCTGACGACCCGCTCGACCAGATAGGGCTGCATCAGAATCCCCTCGTTGGCAATTGCCGCGGACACCATGGCCATCTGCATGGGGGTGGCCCGCACTTCGTACTGTCCGATCGCCGACTGCGCCGTCTGCGGCTCGTTGAGCGTCGCCGGAATCGTGCTGGCCGTGACCGGCAGCGGAATGCGCAGCGCCTCCCCGAAGCCGAACTTCGCCGCCTGCGTGCGGAGCGCGTCAGCCCCCAAGGTCATCCCGAGATCGGCGAAGGCGGTGTTGCACGAGATGACCAGTGCGTGATCGAGGGTCGTCTTGTCGTCGGCGCCGCAGGCCTGGTGGTCGTGATTGGCCAGCGGCTCGGTGACCCCTGGCAGGGTCAACTGGGCGGGACCGGGGAGCACCGAATCCTTGGTGTACTTCGCGGTTTCGAGCGCCGCCGCGGCGGTGATCAGCTTGAAGGTCGAGCCGGGGGGATACAGATTGCCCGCGATCGCCCGGTTGATCAACGGTTTCCCGGGGTCGGCCAGCAGGGCATCCCAGGCCTTACCGACGGCCTCGGAGGTGTGCATCGCCAACACATTCGGGTCGTATGCCGGGTGGCTGACCAGCGCGAGCACGGCACCGGTGCGCGGGTCGAGGGCGACCACGGCACCGCGCTGGTTGCCGAGGGCTTCGTCCGCGGCGGCCTGTGCCTTCGGGTTGATCGTGAGTTCCAGCGATGCGCCCGCGGGCTCGCGGCCGGTGAACAGGTCGGAGATGCGGCGATAGAACAACTTGTCGCTACTGCCGGAGAGGAGGGCGTTGTCGGCATACTCCAGGCCGCGGTCGGGCGGCACGGTGAAGGAGTAGAAGCCGGTGATGTGGGGATAGCGGGTGCCCTGCGAATAGACCCGGAGCCACTTCAGCTCGTCCTTGACCGGGCGGGAGGAGGCGATGGGGTCGCCGGCGACGAGGATCGCGCCGCGCTCGCGATTGAAGTTGGTCAGGTCGGTGCGGCGATTGGCCGGCAGGGCATTGATCGCCTTGGCGTCGACGAACTGGATCCAGGTGCTGGAGATGAGCAGCGTGGCGAACAACAGGGCCGCGAGCATCGCGAGCCGGCGGATCGGGGCGTTCATCGCACCACCGCCTGGAGGCTGCCGGTCGTCGCGTCCTCGATGATCGGTTGGCGAGCCTGGTCGCTGATCCGCAACAGGAGCGCGATCAGCGTCCAGTTGGCCAGCAGGCTGGATCCGCCCTGGGACAGGAATGGCATGGTCAGGCCGGTCAGGGGGATGACCCGGGTGACCCCGCCGACGACGACAAAGCACTGCAGGGCGATCGAGAACGACAACCCGGCCGCGAGCAACTTGCCGAAGCCGTCGCGGACCCCGATGGCGGTCCGGAAGCCGCGCTCGACCAGCAGGACATAGAGCATGAGGATGGCGACCAGGCCGATCAGGCCGAGCTCTTCACCGAACGAGGCGACGATGAAGTCGGACTCCGCCCACGGGGTGAGGTCGGGGCGGCCCTGACCCAGGCCGTTGCCGAGCATTCCGCCCGAGGCCATCCCCATCAGGCCGGTCGCGAGTTGGGTGGAGATGGCCTTGGCCTCGGCGGAGAACGGATGCAGCCACAAGGTCACGCGCTCCTGGACGTGCGTGAACACGTGGAAGGCGGCATACGCCCCCGCGGCGGCCAGGATCAGGCCGATGGCGATCCAGGAGGTGCGCTCGGTCGCGACATAGAGCATGGCGACGAAGAGGCCGAAGAACAGCAGGGCCGAGCCGAGGTCCTTCTGCGAGGCCAGCACCGCGAGGCTGAGCAGCCACATCAGCAGGATGGGTCCGAGATCGCGCCCACGCGGCATCGTGACCCCGAGGATTTTGCGTCCGGCGATCGACAGGGCATCTCGCGTCTGCACGAGATAGCCGGCAAAGAAGATCGCCAGCATGAGCTTGGCGACCTCGCCCGGCTGGAAGGAGAACGGCCCGATCCCGATCCAGATCTGGGCCCCGTTGATCTCGCGGCCGATCCAGGGCGCCCGCGGCAGCAGGAGCAGCGCGAGGCCCGCGGCGCCGGTGAGATAGGTGTAGCGGCGCAGCATCCGGTGATCGCGCAGCCACAGCAGGACGACCACGGCCATGACCACCGCGAGTGTGCTCCAGGTGAGCTGCCGCATCGCCATCCCCGCCGTTGCGCTCGTCTCCGGGCGGGCGAGTTCGATGCGGTGGATCATCACCAGCCCGAGCCCGTTGAGGAGGGTGGCGATGGGCAGGAGGAGTGGATCGGCATACGAGACGCGGAATCGCAGCACGAGATGGAAGGCGATCGCGATAGCCAGCAGCCCGCCCGCCTGGGTGAGCAGCCCGGCGGGGACGGCATCGTGCACGGCGGCTTCGACACTGACATACGCGAGCACCACGATCCCCACCGCGAAGAGCAGCAGGAGCAACTCGACATTGCGGCCGCGGCGCGGGCGGAGCGAGGTTATGGCGCTCATCGGCTCGTCCCCGAGGGGGTGGGTGTGGACGTGCTCGACGATCGTGGCGGCCGGGTCGTGGAGGTCGTGGAGGTGGAGGACGCGGTCGATGACGAGGAGGCGGACTTGGACGGGGTCGAGGAGGTGGAGGTCGCGGTGGCGCTCGTCGTGCTCGAGGTGGTCGAGGACTGCGCCGTGACGGGACCGGCGCCGCACGTGGTGTTGCGCGCGCGGGCGGCCACACATGCCTGGGCTTGATCGCGCAGCTCGGCGACGCGGGCGTCGGCATCGGCCCGGTCGTTGGCGGTGACGCCGTTTTGGACGATGACCCGGTAGGTCTCCGGCAAGTCCGCCACGGCGACATCGCTGACGACCACCGCCGTCGACAAGCGCACCGGCCCGAGGTCGTCCTTCACCCCTTGAAAGACGGTGACCTTGCCCTGGGACTCGCCGACGAAGAACTGTTGTTGGGTCCAGGCGAATGCCGCGTAGGCACCCCCCGCGATCACCACGACCAGGGCCGCGATCGCCCCCAACAGCTTGACGAACCGGCCGCGGCGGGTGCTCGGCTTCTCCTCGGCCAGGGTCAGGCGTTCGACCGCCTCACGCTCCTCGTCCAGGCCGAGCTTGCGGGAGAGCTCCGCCGCCTTGGCGGCAGGGGTCTGCCGCAGGGCGCGCGACCCGGCCGGGCTGAGCCGGGCGGCGCCGACGATCTGCGGGGAGACCGACGGAATGTGGCCGCGGGTGAGGTCGACGACATCGGCCACGATGACGGTGACATTGTCGGGGGCCCCGGCTCGCAGGGCGAGCTCGACCAGCGTGTCCGCGGCCTCGTCGGGGGTGCCCGTCGCCAGGATCTCGCCGATCGTCTCGTCGGCGACGAAGCCCGAGAGGCCGTCGGAGCACAGCAGGTAGCGGTCGTCGCGCAACGCCTCACGAGCGCCCACGTCGGGCACATCCCGAGGAGCACCGGTCAGGACGCGGGTCACGAGCGAGCGTTGCGGGTGGGTGCTGGCCTGCTCGGGGGTGATCCGGCCTTGGTCGATGAGCGTCTGGACGAAGGAGTGATCGGTCGTCATCCGCGCCAGCTGGCCGCCGCGCCACAGATAGGCCCGGGAGTCGCCGATGTGGGCCACCAGGAGTTTGTTGCGGGAGCGGAGCAGTGCGGTGACGGTCGTACCCATGCCGGTCAACTCGGCGCGTTCGGCAGCGATGCGTTGGAGATCGCGATTGGCCCGGGCGATGGCGGCCGCCAACTCGTCGGCGGAGTCGCCGCCGCCCGAGGCATCATCGTCGAGTTGCACCAGGTGCCCAATGACGGTCGAGCTGGCGATATCGCCGCCGGCGTGCCCGCCCATCCCGTCGGCGACCACGAGCAGGTGCGGGCCGGCGTAGCCGGAGTCCTGGTTCTCGGAGCGAACCAGGCCGACATCCGACCGGGCGGCGTAGCGGAAGGCGATGGGCACCGGGCTACTTCTGCAACTCGATGGTCGTGCGGCCGATCTGCACCTCGTTGCCCGGGGCGATGCCGACCAACTCCGCGATGCGCTCGCCGTCGACGAACGTGCCATTCGTCGAGCCGAGGTCCTCCACGGCCCAGCCGTCGGGGGTGCGCACGAACGCCGCGTGGCGGCCGGAGGCGAAGTCGTCGTCGAGCACGAGCAGACACTCGGCGTTGCGGCCGATCAGGATGTCGTTGTCGCCGAGCGGGATGCGCGTGCCTTCGAGCGGGCCGGAGGTGACGACGAGATTGCGGGGCCCGCCAGTGGCGGGCTTGCTGCGCCGCTCCCGGCGCGACACGGCCGGGACCGGTGTCGCCGGGGCCGTGTGAGTGGTGATCCGCGAGACCACACGGGTGCCATACAGATCCCCGCGCAGCACCCCGGCAAGGCTGAACACGAAGAGCCACAGCAGGACCAACAGGCCCAGCCGCAGGATCGTCAGAGTGAGTTCGCTCATCGCCGCCGGCTCACCGTCGCCCGGGGTGGAAGACGATCTCGGTCTGGCCGATGCGGATCCGATCACGCGCGTGCAGATGCAGGCTGGTGACGCGCTCGTCGTTGACCCACGTGCCATTGGTTGAGCCCAAGTCGCGGATGTTGGCGACCAGATGCGGGCCGTCGGTGGTCACCCGCACCTCGCTGTGGCGCCGGCTCACATTGGGGTCGTCGATGACGATCTGAGCGCCCGTGTCACGCCCGAGTATGGTGCGCGCGTGAATCAGCGGGTAGCGCTCGCCATTGATCTCCAACCACGGCCGATCGGTGGGCTTCACCGTCTCCGGGCGCGAGGATGCCGGCCGCGGGGGCGGCGTGCGCTTGGTCGACTTGATGACCGGTGCCTGAGTGCGTTCCTTTGGCTGCTCGCGCTCGGATTGCTCGGGGTCGACGCGCGAGGCGCCAGCGCGATCGTCGTTGGCGCGGTCGTCGTCCCCGCGGTCATAGTCCCCGCGTTCATAGTCATAGACCTTGCCGCGGCGTGACTCGGTCTCCGCGCGGCGCCGCTCAGCCTCCGGCCGGCCGAACACCTGCGGGGTCGCGGGCTTCTCGGCCGGGGCGCCCCTGGCCGGACGCCGATCTTCGGCCGACTCGGCTTCATTGAGTGCCTCGGGCGTGATCCGGAAGACCCCCGTCTCCAAGTCCTCGCCGCGCCTGACCGCGACCTCGAACGGCCCCTTCGGCCGGTAGCGCTGGCTCTCGGCGTGCTCGTCCGCCGCCGCCAGCAACTCCTCCCGCAGATCGGCCTCATAGGTCGTCAACCGCGCGTAGTCCGTGGGCGACAACTCGATCGTGTAGCAACTGGGCACCAGCGTGCGACCCTTGGCCAGGGTTTGCGCGCGGTCATCCATCGCCCGACGCACCGCGCTGGCAATCTCGACTGGCTGGACTTCAGCCCGGAACGCCTTGGCGAAGGCGCCATTGATGGCGCGTTCGAGCTTGTGCTCGATCCGCTGCAACCGCCCCATGGCTACCTCCTTCGCCGTGGGGTCGATCGTAACCGGCCCCGCCGACAGCCCTCTTTCAACCGTCGGCAGCCCGCGCGAACGGCTAGTCCTCCCAGCGGAACAATCGGGCCGCGATCAGCCCGAAGACGACGGCGAACCCGAGCAGGGCCGCCATCGGCATCATGGCCGACCCGGGGCCTTCGCCGCGAACCATGGTGTCCAGCAGTCCCTCGTTGAGTTGCCCAAGGGGCAGGAACTTCGAGATCGTCTGAAGCCACGGCGGCGCCTGATCCAGCGGGATGAACGAGCCGGACAAGAAGGCCATCGGCAAAATGATGACGTTGGCGATTCCCGACGCGGCCTCGGCTGTTCGCGAGATGGCGCCGGCGATCAACCCGATCGCCATGAAGGCGAGCGTGGCGCACACCAGCAGCGGGATGGCCATCCACCACGAGCCGCTGAGTTTGAGGTCGAAGAGCCCGACCCCGACCGCCAGGAACACCACCATCTGGACCAGCGCGACGGCCACCGAGACCAGCAGCCGTGAGGCGACCAGAGACTCCGTGCGCACCGGCGTCAGCCGGATGCGACGCAGCAATTTGTTGGTTCGCCAGGTCACGAACGGCATCGCCGCGTTGAAGGTCGCGCCCATCGCCACCGCCCACCCCAGCAGCCCGGGCGCGATGAACTGAATGGGCTTCAGGGAGTTGTCCTCGGCGGCAACGGCGTCGAGGGTGAAGGTCGGCGGCTTGCCCGAGATCGCGACATTGGCCGCGTCCACGAAGGCCCCCAGCGTGCCCTGGACCCGCGCCGCATTGACCTGATCCGCCTGGCTGTAATGCAGGATCACCTCGTTGCCGCGTTGCTCCACGGCCGCATCGACGTCGCCCTTGCGGACGCTCTCCACGGCGGCGGCCGCGTCCGTGGTCTTGGTGACGTCGAAGAGATTGTCGAACTGCGTCTTCGCCTCGGGCGGCAGTTGGTCGATGATCGCGACAGAGCCGATCTGCGTCAGCGTGTTCTTGCTCGCCCCGGCGTCGCGCAACAGGAAGCCGAACAGCAGCAGGAACATCAGCGGGAAAGCCATCAGCCAGAACCAGTTCTGCTTGTCCCGCCAAAAGCCCTTCCACTGGGCCCGGGCCAGGGCCATGAAGCCGTTCATGCGCGGTACTCCCGTCCGGTCAGGGTGAGGAAGACGTCTTCCAAGGTGGCGCTGGTGACCTGAAGGCCGTGGAGCGCATCGCGTTCGGCCAGGGCGGTGAGGACCGGCGACGGTTCGTGCGTCGTCAGTGCCAGCGTCCCGTTGTCGAGACTCGCGCTTTCCACGCCGGGGAGCCGATTCGCCTCCTCCTCGCTCACGGCCCCCTCCGAGAGCAGGATTCGGTATGCCGCGCCGAGGCCCGTGATCAGATTCCGCGGCGTGTCCGTAGTCAGGATCTTCCCGCGGTCGATGATCGCGATCTGGTCGCAGAGGATCTCGGCCTCGTCCATGTAGTGCGTCGTCAACACGACAGTGCGGCCCTCGGCGTTGATCGCGCGCAGGACATCCCAGAGGTTGCGCCGTGCCTGCGGGTCCAAGGCAGCGGTGGGCTCGTCGAGGAAGACGATCTCCGGGTCGTGGATGAGGGAGCACGCGATGGAGAGGCGCTGCTTCTGTCCGCCGGACAGGTCCTCGGTCCGCACCGTCCGCTTGTCTTCCAGTCCGACGAGCTCGATCATGCGATCGATGCGGGTGAGGGGCACGGCATACAACTCCGCGAAGCAGCGAAGCTGTTCCGCCACGGTGAGCCGTTCGAAGAACGCGGAGGCTTGGAGTTGCACGCCAATGCGGGGGAGGAGGGCGCGGTTACGCGGCCATACCTTCTCGCCGAAGATCAGTGCCTCGCCCTCATCGGGTTCCCGAATGCCCTCGATGAGTTCGAGTGTCGTCGTCTTGCCGGCACCATTTGGCCCCAGCAGGCCGAAGAAAGTTCCTTGGGGGACAGCGATATCGACGTGGTCCACGGCTGTGAGGTCCCCGTACCTCTTGACCAGCCCCCGCGTCTCGATGACGTTGGTCATGGCTCGATCCCATCATGATCGCGGTGGCGACGCGAGACGTGACACCCAAGACGCGGGTCGGGGGCGGCGACAGGCGACCTACCGGGGCCATAGGGTCGGGCCCATGAATATCGTCTTTGTCGAGCCGTCCTTCCCCAACAACCAGCGCCGGTTCGTGCTGGCGTTGGCAGCGGTCGGAGCCAATGTCATCGGCATCGGTGAGTCCGAGGAGTGGGCCTTGGACGAGGAGTTGCGCGGGGCGATGTCCGGCTATTACAAGGTCAACAACTGCACGAGCGTGCACGAGATGACTGACGCGGTGCGCTTCATCCAGTCCAAGGTGTGGGTCGACAAACTCGAGGCGACCATCGAGGCCCACACGATGTGCGCGGCGCAGGTGCGCGAGGCTACGGGCATACCCGGCACGTCGGTGCACGCGACTTGGCTGTGCCGGGACAAGCCGTCGATGAAGGCAGCGCTGCGCGAGGTCGGCGTGCCCACGGCGGCCTCCACGGCGGCGGATACCGCGAGCGAGATCTGGGACTTTGCCGCCAAGATCGGCTATCCGTTGATCCTCAAGCCCCGCGCCGGCGCCGGGGCGCAGAACACCATGCGCGTCGACAACGACACGGAGTTGGCCCATGCGATCACGCTGTTCGGCGCCAGCGGCGCCACCTCGATCGCGGTGGAGGAGTTCGTCGAAGGGCACGAGGGGTTCTACGACACCATCTGCGTCGACAACAACGTCGTGCACGACTGGGCCACGCATTACTACCCCAACGTGTTGGAGGCCATGCGCACCCGCTGGATCTCCCCGCAGTTCATCACGACCAACCGCCTCGCGGACTCCTCCTTCTATGGCGAAGTCGCCGAGTTGGGTCGGCGGGTCATCGAGGCCTTCAACATCGGCACGTCGGCGACGCACATGGAGTGGTTCTACGGGCCCAAGGGCCTGCGCTTCTCCGAGATCGGCGCGCGGCCGCCGGGTGTCGGTGCCTGGGATCTCTACTCGGCCGCCAACGACGTCGACATCTATCGCGAGTGGGCGCACGTGCAGACGCACGGCCGCGCCGAGCAGCCGATGACGCGGCGCTATGCGGCCGGGATCGTGGCCCTGCGCCCGGATCGCGACGGCGTCATCACCGGCTACAGCGGCATCGAGGACGTCTACGGGCGGTATGGCGAGTGGATCCTCGACTCCCACTTCCCCCACGTCGGGCACCACACCCAGGCGGTGGAAGCGGGCTACATGGCCAACGCCTACCTGCGGATGCGCCACCCCGACTACGACCGGCTGCGCGAAATGCTGGACGACGTGGGTCGCACTGTCCACGTCTACGGCGGGTGAGGCACGGTCTGTTCCGTGCGCACCATCATCCTTGGGCCGCAACGCTTTACGGTCCGAGCCACCTCCGCTTTGCGCTCGCTGGAGACCTCCGGTCCGGTCGCCGTCATCAACGCCGGCTGGGAGGAGCGTGAGGACGACGTCGGCGAACTCGACGCCGCCCTCGATCACCGGATGCGGGGCCTGCGCCTCTACTACCGGCTCACCGACGTCCTGCGCAAGGATCCGGACTTCGCGGTCGCGGTGACCGCCTTCCGGGGTCGACAGGACGAGTTGAGCGGCCTCTACCGGATCCGGCTCGCCCACGCGATGTCCGGGGTGTATGCCGTGCAGCGGCAAATCCCGCTGCACCCGGCCCGCGCGCGGCACTCCGCGGCATACCGAGCCATGGGGGACGCCATCGCGGGGGTCCGTGCGATCGACGACTGGTATCTGCGGGAGGCGCAGCGGCTCTATCAGGAGATGGAGGTCGAGGGAGGCGTGACCACGAGTGAGGTCATCGCCTGGCATCGGCACGAACTCCGCGAGCTTCACAACGACTGTGTCGCCTGGGTCTTCCCCGGCGGCAATATCCGCACGCTGATGAGCGTGCTGCGGTTGTTCGCCATCTCGGTGCCGCCGGAGGTCCCGGTGATCGCGTGGTCGGCCGGGGCCATGGCGATGACGGAGCGGATCGCGCTCTTCCACGACTTCGGGCCCGAGGGGGCGACCGAGACTGAACTATTTGATCGGGGGCTGGGCCGAGTGCGTGACGTCGTGGTCTTCCCGCACGCGCGGCGGCGGCTGAAGATGGACGACCCGGGGCGGCTCGGCATCCTGGCGACCCGCTTCGAGTCGGCCGATTGCGTGCTGCTCGACGACGGGGTCGTGCTCGACGTCGGGGCGGACGGGCTACTGCCCGATGTCGCGCGGCGCGTGGGCGCCGACGGTCTCGTGCGCACCGGAGAGGATCTGTGATGCGCGGCAAGCTCGCGATCAACCGGCTGCGCGAGCGCCCCGACCTCTCGGCGGAGGTGGTGACGCAGTTCGTGACGAAGTACGCCTCGCCGATCATCGAGGGGCAGCGGGCGACCTTCTTGTTCCGGGGGGAGGCCGACGAGGTCTTCGTGCGCCATCGCGTCGTCGGGCTGCCCGATCCCCTGCCGATGAAGCGGCTCACCGGGACGGATCTGTGGGCGGCGACGGTGGACCTGCCGGCCGGGTCGCGGGTCGAATACCAGTTGGAGGTGCGTCGTGGGGAGCACTATGAGCGGTTCAACGACCCGCTGAACCAGCGGGTGGCGCACTCGCCGATGGGATCGAGTTCGGTGTGTGCCGGCCAGGGCTATCAGGTGCCCGACTGGACCCAGCCCGATCCGGAGGCGCGATCCGGTGAATTGGTGGAGCGCCACATCAAGAGCAAGGCGCTGCGGCGCGACCAGCGGTATCTGCTCTATACGCCGGCGCGCTTCAACACCGTCCTGCGGTATCCCTTGCTGATCGTGCACGACGGCCCCGAGTATGTGCAGTTCGCCGCCATGAAGACCGTGCTGGACAACCTGATTCACCGGCTGGATATCGCGCCGATGATCGTCGCCTTCGTCCCGCCGGGAGACCGGCTGCGCGAGTATCCGAATCACGCGCCGCACGCGCGTTTTCTTGCGCGGGAACTGCTGCCCGAGTTGGAGGCGGCCTATCCGCTCGTGGAGCCTCCGGCCGGGCGGTGCCTGATGGGATCGAGCTTCGGCGGTATCGCCTCGGTCTCGACGGCCTATCGCTATCCCGGGGTGTTCGGTTCGCTGCTGATCCAGTCGGCGTCGTTGGTGTTCACGGACATCGGGCAGGACCACGGCGGTGGGCCGTACTTCGATCCGGTGGTGAAGTTCGTCAACAAGTACCGCGCGAAGCCGACGCGCTTCACCGACCGGATGTATATGTCGTGCGGCATCTATGAGCCGCTGATCACGCCCAATCGGTCGATGGTCTCGGTCTTCCGCGAGGCGGGGATCACCGTGAAGTATGAGGAGAATCGCGACGGCCACAACTGGGACAACTGGCGTGATCGGCTTCAGGCCGGGCTCTCCTGGTTGTATCCGGGGCCGCAGCGGTATGTCTATGAGTAAGCCTTGGGTTTGTCAGGTTGGTTTTTGAGTGAGCGGGGGGCTGATGACTAAGGAACGGCTCGCCGCCGCCATTGCCGACCGTATGCCGCGTGCCCGCGCCGATCTCGCCGCTCTCGTCGCGTGCCGCTCGGTTTTCGACGCCCGCATCGAGGACCCGGCCGAGTGTGCGCGGGCTGCTGAACTGGTGCGGTCGCTGGTGGCGCAGGCCGGGGTGCCCGCGGCGCTGGAAGCGACCCCGGACGGCTCGTCGGCGGTCTGCGGGCGGGTCGCCCGGCCCGGCGCGCCTCGGGTGCTGCTCTATGCCCACCACGACGTGGTGCCCGTCGGCGACGTGGCGGCGTGGTCCTCGGATCCCTGGACGCTCACCGAGCGGGACGGGCGGTGGTATGGCCGTGGCGCCGCCGATTGCAAGGGCAACCTCGTGGCGCTGTTGTTGGCGCTGCAGGCCCTCACGGAGGTCGTCGGGGAGTGGCCGGTCGAAGTGGCGGTGGTCGTCGAAGGATCGGAGGAGCAGTCGGCGGGCGGGATGGCCGAGCTTGCGGCGGCGCGTCCGGATCTCGTCGCGGCCGACGTGATCGTCATGGCCGACACCGGCAACATCGAAGCCGGGCTGCCGACCTTGACGACCTCGCTGCGAGGCACCGGGTCAGTGCGGATCACCGTACGGACGTTGGCCCACGCCGCGCACTCCGGGATGTTCGGTGGCGCCGCCCCGGACGCCCTGCAGGCGCTGCTGACGACGCTCGCCTCGCTCCGCTCCCCGTCGGGCGAGACGACCATCGACGGACTGGACGCGAGCGGGGTGTGGCCGGGCGCGGCATACGACCTGGGGCGGTTCCGGGAGGACGCCGCCCTGCTGGCCGGGGTCGATCCGGTCGGGGATGGCGCCATCGGCGACCTGCTCTGGGCCCGTCCCGCCGCGACCGTGCTGGCCATCGACGCGCCGGCGACGGCCCGGGTGACGGCCGCCGTGCAGGGGGAGGCGTCCGCGATCGTCAACCTCCGGGTCCCCGCCACGATGGATCCCGCTGTGGCACAACGATGTCTGGTGGAGCACCTGCGCGCGCACACGCCATACGGCCTGGTCGAGATCGAGCCGCTCACCCTGGGTCGGGGGTTCGCGGCCCGGACGGACGGACCGGCATATGCGGCGATGCGCGCGGCGATGGCCGCCGCCTACGGGCGGGAGGCGGTGGAGACGGGCCAGGGCGGCTCGATCCCCCTGACCGTCGCGCTCGCCGAGCTGCACCCGGACGCCGAGATCATGCTGCTGGGCGTCGAGGAGCCCGCCTCCCGCATCCACGCCACCGACGAATCCGTCGACCCCGCCGAGATCGCCCGCCTCGCCCTCGCCCTCGCGCTGTTCCTGACCGGTTTGACTAACTTGTGCTGAGTTGCCCGTCGGAACCCGCCGCGCGGCGCCGACGTCCATGACATCGTGGAGCGTGATCGGTCACCGTCCAAAGGGGGAGACGTGAAACGAGGCGTATGCCGCGTGGCCGGCCTGGTCCTAGCCGCGCTCGTCGTGCTCGGCTGGGCAGCGCCCGCCCAGGCGGAGTCGGGCGACGCAGTCAGCCATTTCGCCATCGAGTATCTGATCCGGCCCGACGGCTCGATCGACGTCACCGAGCGCATCGACTACCAGTTCGCCAGCACCGGCCGGCACGGGATCTATCGCGAACTCATCACCCGGCAGCCGTTCGGCGACGGCTCGGATCGCGACGTCCGCTATGGCGTCAGCAACCTCCGCGTCACCTCGCCAGATGCACCGGATGACGTCGAAAAGTCCACGCAGCACAAGGGCTTCCGCACCGACTGGATCGAACTCAAGATCGGCGACAAGGACAAGACGATCCCGGGGCGGACTGCGTCCTACGAGATCAGCTACCGCCTGACGGGGGCGCTGCGGACGGTCGACGGCACGCCCGAGCTGTACTGGAATGCCACCGGCAACGATTGGGATGCGGACCTCGACCGCGTCGACATCCGCGTCCGCTCGACGGCGGCTCCGTTGTCGGTGAGCTGCTACCAGGGCGTGGTGGGCTCCGAGGAGCAATGTCAGGGGCGCGTCGCCGACGGTGCGGCCATGGCATCCGCGTCCGAGCTCAAGGCCGGGGAAGGCGTGACCATCTCCGTTCAATTGCCGGCCGGGTCGGTCGAGAACGCGCAACCCGATGTCGTCCCGGCGGGGACCTTCGCGCGCCGAGCGCACCTCGGGCCGGCCACGATCGGCGGCAGCGTTCTGGCCGTCCTGCTTTCCCTGGCCGCCGCCATCGGCATCACCCGAGCCAACCGCGATCGTCGGTATGCCGGTGTCCCGCCCGGTGTCGTCGACCCCAGCGCGCCGGTGGTCATCGACGACATCGACGAGAACGCCATACCCGTGCAGTTCAACCCGCCGGATCTCCCGCCCGCGGTTGGGGGGCGGCTGCTCTCGTCCAGCGCGGCCGGCCGAGGCCCCGCGGCGACGCTCGCCGAGCTCGCGCACCTCGGTGTCATCCGGATCAGCGCCCAGCCCATGGACGGCAAGGAATTCAAGGAGACGGGCGGACTCCAGCGCACGGCGACCCTGGTGGCGCTCGACAAGTTGCCGCCTGTGGACGACGACTACCGGCGGGCGTTCGTAACCGAGGCCCTTGGTCCCACTGGGTCGATGGTTCTGGATGACCCGGACGATGAGGATGCCAAACGCTTCGCGGCGGCGGCGAGCGCGCTGACCAAGGCGATCTCGAAGCGCGAGAGCGACTTCCGGGAGAAGGGCGGCCCCGCGCGCTTCGGGATGTATGCCGTGCTGGCCGCCCTCGTGGCCCTCGCCGTGACCCTCGTGCTGGTCGTGAAGTTCGCCCCGGCGGGCGCGATTTATCTCCTCCCGGGCGGGCTCGTCGCGGCGGGCTTGTTCTATGCGGCGTTCCGTCGTGCCTACGGCTACCGGACGGCACAGGGGCGTGCCCTGACCGATCAGGTCGTCGGCTTCAAGCGCTACATCGCGACGGCGGAGGCCAACCAGTTGCGCTTCGAGGAGGGCCAGGACATCTTCAGCGCCTACCTACCGTGGGCCATCATGTTTGACCTCGCCGACCACTGGCAGCAGGTCTGCGCCGAACTCGCCCGTGAGGGGCGCATCCCGTCTTCGCCTGTCTGGTATGCGGGGCCTGCTTTCTACGACTCCTATCCGACCGGATCGTCCTTCGGTGACTCCCTCTCCACGTCGGTCAGCAACTCGTCCTCGACCGGCAGTTCCGGGTCCGGCTCATCCGGCGGTGGTGGGGGCGGCGGAGGTGGCGGCTCCTGGTGACGGGCGGGCAGCGTCGTCCTCGCGTGTCAGTGGCATTCCTTCAGTACGATGATCGGCGGGCAAGATTCAGGCGGCGTCTGGGCCGCCGATTGTCGTACCGAATTACGGATCACAGAGGCTCGCGACCGCAGGTCAACTCGGAGACGAGGTCGGCGGGCAGGCGCTCGCGGTATGCCGCGTCCGCGCGAGTGCCTGTCGCATCGAGCACGGTGCTGAAGAAGCAGCGGGCCGCGACAGCGAGGATGACATCCACGATGTCCGCGTCGCTCAGCCCGCGTGCTCGGAGCGAAGCGCGCTCGGCGTCGTCAATATCGGGCGCGTCTCGGGCCACGCGTGCGGCGAATGCCGCGATGACGGCGTCCCGATCGGCGATCAAAGACTCGGCGGTAGGCGCCGTCACCGGGCTGGTGGAGGTCCTGCCTGATGATGTAGCGCTGTCAGCTGCAGTGACGTCGGGCCTGTTGCCGTCCGCCGCGGCGAGGACGGCCCGGAGGCCATCGCGATCGGCATAACGCTCGAGCAGCACCTCGCCGTGGGCGAGGCTGCAGTAGGTGCTGCGCAGGGCCCGCGCCGCGGCGACCGTGGCGATCTCGTAGGTGCGATGGTCCATGCCGCCGGAGATGGCCGCCGCGAGGGCGCGCCAGGCGGCATACGCCTCAGGTCGGCCGCCGAAGGCCCGCTCGTAGTTCGGGATGTCGGTCATATCGCGCGGTCAGAAACTGAAGGTGGTCGCGCCGTCGCCGATCCACTCCCAGAGCTGCACGGTCCCGGCCACTTCCGCGTTGGCTACTAGCGTTGAGGCGTCTATCCCCTTGGCCTGCACGCAAACTCCGCAGGCGATGTACCGGCCCCCGGCATCTGCAAAGCGGGCCATCAGCTCGGTCAGCGGCGGGCAGCCGTCGCAGGCCGTAGCGCGGGCGAAGCCGTCGATCGCGAGCCGCACGGCCTCCTTGGTAAGGAAGATCAGTGTGTCGCGTCCACCTTCCGCCGCACCGACGGCGACCAGGAAGGCGACCGTGACTTTCTCTGCGTCCTCAAGACCAGTGGTTAGTGAGATGGCTGCCTTAGACACGGACCCCTCCTGTCCCGGTGTCCGACCCAGGACACTCTTTGACAGGCTAGGTCTCACCGCCGGATTCCGCAGGACTTTGGGCCAAGCCGTCGGAACGGTTTCGCTCACATTTCGACGGGCTGAGTCCGAGGAGTTTGGCCAACTGCTCGCCCATCCCGGCCTGCTCACAATCGGCCGGCCGAGAGGCAATCAGAACTCCTTCCCGTGGTCGTCGAGGAACTGCCGCCACTGCTCATCGCCGAGGTCCAGCGGTTCCGGGGCGGGTCTGGCCCGTCCCGCACGCGCGGGCTCAGTCGGGTGGATGCGGCCCTGCTCGATCCGGTGATGTTGGGTGCCGGTGCCCGGCTGCAGCACGCCCTGCACCGTCACGATCGTGCCGACCAGGCGCGCAGCAGGCACCGGCTCGGCGACATCGGACACGTCGTATGGCGTGCCCTCCCGGTCGCGAACCCGGAACCGAGCGCTGTGCAGATCGGCCATTTCTAACCGCCCCGTGATGGTGGCTGCCTCCACGGGCTCGGTCCGGCTCTGCCGCCACGGCTCGCGGCTCAGCTCGGCGGTCACCAGGCGAGCGGCGTTGCCGTCGGGGAAGCCGACGATGACGGTCGGCCCGAGCTTCGGCAGAACGCGAACCAGCCCGTCGACCGCGTCGGCGATGGGATTGGTGATCCCTGGAGCGCGCCGGTTGGTGATCAGCCCGGCAACGATGCGCGCCATCATGACGTCGGCCCGATCCGCCAGTGGGTCGACCTCCAAGGTGGCGGGGTCGCCAACCTGGAATCGAACCGCCCCCGGACCCTCCCAACTGACCCGGCACAGGCTGAGGCTCTCGACCTGTCGAACCGTCCGGCCGAGGTCGGCAAGGTCAGCGGCCTCCCGAGTGACCCGGTAGAGCAGCGTCTGCCACGCGAGGAGGAACTCGCCAAGCACCGCGGCGTCCACCGCGGACGCCTCGCCGGCCCGCGGAGGGAAACACACGTCATACGTCCGCATTGCACTCCTCTCGTTGTGAACGAAGGGGGTCGAGGCACTCACCCGGGCCCCCGGAAGCCGTGTCAGCTGGGTTGATCGTCGGCCGGGGTGGGGCTGATGTTGAACATCCACTCGATGCCGAATTTGTCCTTGACGTCGCCATAGATGTCGCCCCAGGCTTGCGCGGCCAGGGGCTGGCCGCCGGTGCCGTCCGCGGCGAGCTTGTCGTACCACCCCGTCATCAGGTCGAGCTCGTCGCCCATGAACGCGATGTAGTTGCGGGTGCCATTCCACGTCGCCTCGGCACCCGGCATCGCATCGCTGGCCATGATCGTGATGTGCGGGCCGATCAGGGCCGCGTGCATGGTGCCGTCGGCGGGCATGTCGCTCATCCCGAAGTCGCTGAAGCTCAGGACGCGGAGCTCGCCGCCGAAGATGGATTGGTAATACTCCATCGCCTCGCGGCTGTTGCCCGCGAAGTTCAGGGGCGGTGTCAAGGCGTCGTAGCAACGTGGGGTTGGCCGAGGAGGAGTCGTTCGAAGGATTCGCGGGGGGTGAGGTAGCCCAGGACGGCTCGGGGGCGTTCGTTGAGTTCTTCGGCGATGGAGTTCAGGTAGGGCTGATGGGCGGGGATGTTCTCGCCCTTGGGGATGTACTCACGGATCAGGCCGTTGGTGTTCTCGTTGCTGGGACGCTGCCAGGGGCTGTGTGGATCGGCGAAGTACACCGGCAGGTCGGTGGCGACGGTCAGCGCGGCGTGGCGGGCCATCTCGCTGCCTTGATCCCAAGTCAGCGAGGCGCGCATCATTTCGGGTAGGGCGTTGACGTGCTCGATCAGGACCTCGGCCAGGTCGTCGCTGGACTTGCCGTGATGCAGGGCCACGATCACGGTGTACCGGGACATCCGCTCGACCATGGTGGCTGCAGCGCTGGCGCCGTTCTTGCCGATGATCAGGTCGCCTTCCCAGTGCCCGGGTACCCTCCGCTCGGCGCTGCCGGGGTGTTCGTTCTCCCGGGCGGTGATGGGACGCATCCCCACGATCGGGGCCCCGCGCCTGCTCGATGAGCGGGGCTTTCGCTGGGTGCGCTTGGAGCGCAGGAAGACCCCGTGGCGGACCAGCTCGGCGCGGGGCATGGCGTAAATGAACTGGTAGATCGCCTCGTGCGAAGCCAGCAGGCCACCGGCCGGTAGGGAACCCTTCATGACCTCCACGGTGGCGTCCTCGGCCTCCAACTTCAACCGGCCGGCGATCTGACGGGGCGTGCGAGACTGCCGCAGATCGGCCAACACCCGCTGACCCAGCAGCGGATCGGCGGCCACCTTGCGCGGCTGCGGACGGGCGCGGCGCCGTTGGGCCCGCACGTCGGCGCTGACCACCCGATACCCACACGTCTTGGTGGAGTTCCGGGCAATCTCCCGGGTGATCACTGACCGATCCCGGCCCAGGTCACGCGCGATCCGCGCCGGGCTCCAGCCCGCCTTCAACCCAGCCGAAATCTCCGCCCGGTCCTTGATCGTCAACTGCCGTCTCGTGCCTGCCACCGGTCCAGCCTCCCAGCCTTCAGCCCCGATCCAGTGGAGGCTGTTGCTTGGACGCTATGACCCTGCC
>NZ_HF571038.1:3386741-3391807 GCF_001046875.1 Nostocoides jenkinsii Ben 74 | reverse complement strand
CCGCCACGACCGCGGGTGCGCCGGCCACGTCGAGCAACCCGGCGCCGGCCACCACGAACACCCCCGCCCCCAGCACCCCCGCCCCGTCCCAGCCGGCCGCCAGCGGCGTGCTGGCGATCGCGGCGTCGCTGTCGGGCATCCCCTACGTCTACGGCGGCTCGACTCCGGCTGGCTTCGACTGCTCGGGCTTCACGATGTACATCTTCGCCAAGGTCGGCATCTCCTTGCCCCGCACCGCGGCCGGTCAGCAGGCCGCCGCGACCCCGGTCAGCAACCCGCAGCCCGGTGACCTGGTGTTCTTCGGCTACCCGGCCTACCACGTCGGCATTTACGCCGGCAACGGCATGATGTACGACTCCCCGCGCACCGGCCTCTCCTCGGGCCTGCGCGCGATCTGGTCGTCCAGCGCGACCTACGGCCGTCCCTGACGCCCGACTCCGCACGATCCACCCGGTGACGAACGCCGGACGGGGCCCCCGCCCGTCCGGCGTTCGGTGCGTCTAGCCGCGCTCGGCCGTCTCCGCCCACACCGCGCGCGCGTCCTCACTGAACAGCACAAACCGGATCACCCGTATGCCGCTCAGCCCCTCTCCGTCCCCCCTCGCCGCCGCGAGTCCCTCCCGGGCGACCGTGGCCATGTCCCAGCCGTAGACCCCACCCCCGATGGCCGGGAACGCGACCGACGTCGCACCGACCTCCTCGGCGACGCCGAGGCTGGCGCTGAAGCATCGGCGCAGCACCTCCGGGTCGGTCTCACCGGCGTGCCGGTTCGGGCCGACGGTGTGGATGACCCATCGCGCCGGCAGGTTGTAGGCCCCGGTCGCCACCGCTTCCCCAGCCGGCAGCCCACCCGGCAGCCGCTCGCGGCGCACCGCCCGGCATTCGGCAAGCAGCCCGGGACCGGCCGCCCGATGAATGGCCCCATCCACCCCGCCCCCGCCGAGCAGGCTGGAGTTGGCCGCGTTGACGATCGCATCGACCGCCTGGGTGGTCAGGTCCCCGTGGATGATCTCGATGGTGGCCATGGCGTCACCGTATGCCGCGTGCGAAGGTTGGGGGGAGCGGGCGGGCGAGCCCGCGACATACGACAGAAGAGAGGTGGCCCGGGTTGTCCGACGAGGTGTATTACGACAAGAAGGAGCAGTTGCAGATCGTGCGCAACTCGCTGCTCCCCGAGGAGCAGGTGTTCGCGGTCTACGACGGCAAGGACGTCGGCACCGGCTTCATCGGCCTGACCGACAAGCGAGTTATCTTGCAGGACAATAGCTTTGCCGGCGGTCGGGTCGCGGTGACCTCTGTGCCGTACTCGAAGATCACGGCGGTGTCCTATGCCTCCAACGCCTCCGTCTTCGGCCGGTTCACCGAGGAGACGGCCGTCGCCATCCACACCTCACACGCGACCTACGAGATCCTCCTGCGCGGCTCCGACAAGGCCAAGCACACGCACGACGTGATCCTGCACTACATGGTGTATTCCTGAGTCGTCCCCTCCGTGGTTAGTCGTCGACAAGGTCGACCAAAGGCGCGGGGTCGCGCGTGATGTCGTACTCGCCGAGCAACCGAATGGCCTTCTTCCGATCGAGGGCCCAGTCAAAGGCCATCACTGGGGCCCTCGTCATCCTGAGCACCCTGGAATGCGGACGGGATTATGCGCACGTCACGGTCGTACGCGGACGCCGGGGTCGGATGTGGACCCCACGACTGGTCAGTAGTACCAGGGGAACGGCGTCACGGGTGACGGTCGATGTTGGCCGTTGCTGGCATGTGCGGCCTGACCTGCGCAAACTTGGCTGACGTTGCTGGTGGATGCTGGTCGCTCTGTGTCGTCCTGCCACATTTTTGCCACATCTCCGAGGCTGCTCAGGACCCAAACCGCTTGCGGTCCAGAGTCTTGAAGTAGAGGCGCTTCAGCGCCTGCTCAGCGCTGCGCTTCTCGGTGGCGAAGAAGTCGCGCTCCGAGGACGACAGGCCGACGGAGTTGATCTTGGATCGCAGGAGTTCCAGAGTGCAGCACAGGTCGGCGGCCTGGAACAGGCTGTAGTCGGACGGCACCACCTTGCGGACCTCAACCGTGCTCAACTGCGAGTTGAAGGCGCTGTTGACGATGTTGGTCAGCTCCTTCTGCCCGTTGTCGTAGTAGATGACGATGCGGTCCCACGAACTGAAGTACTCGTAGTTGTCGCGGATCAGCGCCCCCATATCTCGGGACATCAGCGACACGAGTCGGTCTATCTCGCCGACTTCGCGCTTGTTGAGCACCAGCGAGTGCTGCCTGATCTCGCAGCGGTGAACGAAGTCCATCAGCAGCCGGAAGATGGCCCGTCTGGCAGGGACATCCATCCAGCGGTACTCCTGCTCGCGCCGAATGAGGGGTCCAGCGTGGATGGCGTGGTCGATCGGGAGCCCTCGGGCCACCAGCCCGTCGTGGATGCCGTCGAGGTGGCCGCTGATGCTGTCACTCTGGTCGTGGAACACGAGACCGACGATGTAGAACGGCGAGTGTTTCTCGTACGGTCCGAAGTCACCTGACTCGTCGATGAAGATGCTGAGTTCTCGCACGACCTACTCCAGAAACAACTTCAGGCGGGCGATGCCCGCCTGAAGGATGTGGCGAAGGTAGCTCCGCCTAAAGGGTGGACCATGACCCGAAGGTCAGCCCAGTGGGACAAGCCTAGCACGCGGGTTAGGCACGTCGGGCTGCCCAACATCTACACCTCTGGCGGAGGGTAGTCAGCCGTCATGCCCGATGCGACCGGGTTGGGATGTACACCCGCTTCTTCGAGTGCAGCCAATCGCGCCGTGATGTCTCGGCGCCCCGCGCCCGGCCCAAGGCCGCTCTCCACCGCACGGGCCAGAACCGCCGCCTCGCCAGCATGGTTTCGTGCGTGCCTGAGATGACCTGCCGCTTCGGAGTAGGCGGCCGGCGAGGTTCCATAGCCTTCTGTACCCGCCGCGTTCTCGACCGCGTCCATGCAGCGGAACATCAACTCAAGGTGTGTGACCAGCTCCGCGCCCTTGAGCTTGCCGGGCCAGGAGAACTTAGTGCTCGAGAGGAACTCCCACGTCTGCTGGCCCTCGATCTCGGCTCCGCGATTCACCTGGTCGTCCCGCCCGGGATATGGCGTGTCGGAGTAGGTGACTCCTACCGCGTCGGTGACCCAGTGCTTCCAATAGCGGCCGTCCCACCACCGCGAAGCCTCCCGGCCAGTCGGATCGGCGTACCAGCCCTCTGCAGGACCAGCCGGGGGTGCCTCCGGGATCGCTGGTTTCGCCTCACTCAGGACCTGCGGCTGTGTCGGCAGGACCTGCCGCTCACGCGTCCCCAAGTCGAATCCAAGGCGCTTCGCCAGCCACTCCTGGGTCGCGCCCCACGTCAGCATGTCTTTCGGGTAGACCTCGATCAGGTCGATGCCGTACTTCTCGGCGAGTTCGCGTTTCTCTTGGATTCGCGCGTCGTAGTCGGGGTTGCCGACGAGCCCGAAGAACTCAATGAACGAGCCCCCCACGAGGAAGTCGCCTCGGTAGTTGCTGTCCGGGTATCGCGGCTCTTTCGCATGGTCGACGCCGTACGCCGAGAGCCAGTCGTCGATCGTGCGCTCGGGCAGAGACAGGCATACATGGCCGTCGGCGGCAACGGATCGGACGCCGCGGACGGTGTGGTGCGCTCCATCCGGAAGCACGCCGGAGACAGTGAGTAGGTTGAGCCACGATCCGAACGATTCCTTGATCCGCTTAGCGGTGGGTCGCCGTGCAGCCAAGCTGAGCAACTGGGAACGCGCGATGTCGCCCGAGACCGTCTTCAAGAAGTCGCCGCCGAAGAAGTCCTGCGGCGGAATCATCCCGGTCAACGTCGCAACATCGCTAACCCAGTCGGCAATGTCAGCGTCCGAGAGTTTCAGATCATCCAGATCGCTTCCGCCAGCGAATGCGGCATTGGAGCAGGGCAGGGTCATAGCGTCCAAGCAACAGCCTCCACTGGATCGGGGCTGAAGGCTGGGAGGCTGGACCGGTGGCAGGCACGAGACGGCAGTTGACGATCAAGGACCGGGCGGAGATTTCGGCTGGGTTGAAGGCGGGCTGGAGCCCGGCGCGGATCGCGCGTGACCTGGGCCGGGATCGGTCAGTGATCACCCGGGAGATTGCCCGGAACTCCACCAAGACGTGTGGGTATCGGGTGGTCAGCGCCGACGTGCGGGCCCAACGGCGCCGCGCCCGTCCGCAGCCGCGCAAGGTGGCCGCCGATCCGCTGCTGGGTCAGCGGGTGTTGGCCGATCTGCGGCAGTCTCGCACGCCCCGTCAGATCGCCGGCCGGTTGAAGTTGGAGGCCGAGGACGCCACCGTGGAGGTCATGAAGGGTTCCCTACCGGCCGGTGGCCTGCTGGCTTCGCACGAGGCGATCTACCAGTTCATTTACGCCATGCCCCGCGCCGAGCTGGTCCGCCACGGGGTCTTCCTGCGCTCCAAGCGCACCCAGCGAAAGCCCCGCTCATCGAGCAGGCGCGGGGCCCCGATCGTGGGGATGCGTCCCATCACCGCCCGGGAGAACGAACACCCCGGCAGCGCCGAGCGGAGGGTACCCGGGCACTGGGAAGGCGACCTGATCATCGGCAAGAACGGCGCCAGCGCTGCAGCCACCATGGTCGAGCGGATGTCCCGGTACACCGTGATCGTGGCCCTGCATCACGGCAAGTCCAGCGACGACCTGGCCGAGGTCCTGATCGAGCACGTCAACGCCCTACCCGAAATGATGCGCGCCTCGCTGACTTGGGATCAAGGCAGCGAGATGGCCCGCCACGCCGCGCTGACCGTCGCCACCGACCTGCCGGTGTACTTCGCCGATCCACACAGCCCCTGGCAGCGTCCCAGCAACGAGAACACCAACGGCCTGATCCGTGAGTACATCCCCAAGGGCGAGAACATCCCCGCCCATCAGCCCTACCTGAACTCCATCGCCGAAGAACTCAACGAACGCCCCCGAGCCGTCCTGGGCTACCTCACCCCCCGCGAATCCTTCGAACGACTCCTCCTCGGCCAACCCCACGTTGCTACGACGCCTTGACACCGCC
>NZ_HF571038.1:3364423-3386641 GCF_001046875.1 Nostocoides jenkinsii Ben 74 | reverse complement strand
CCCGCCGGCGCCGTCAGGGCGGCCGCTCGGCGCCTGCAGGCGAGCGAGCGGGCGCGACTGGAAGCCGCCGCGGGCAAGGCCGGGACCATGCTGCTGCTGCCCTTGGCGGCGATGTTCCTGCCGGCCTTCGCCCTGACGACCATGCTGCCGCTGGTGCTCGCCCTTGCCCCCACGCGCCTCGGTGCGTGACCGCCTGCCGACCGCCAACAAGGTCAGACGTTTCGGCACCTCTGCGTGTCGAAACGTCTGACCTAGCGGTGCGTTAGCTCGCCGTGACCAGGTTGTCCACAGGGTTCGGCAAAGCAGCTTTTCCGTTGATCCACAGGGCATTTCGGCTCTGCTAGCCCCGGGCCGGGGATGCGGCGCAGGGTTGGTCACAGGCCGGCAGGGGGTCGGCCACAACCGAAAGGGGTTACCAGTCATGACCACCAAGCTCGCGGCGAAATATGACGTCACGGTCCTGCGGCTTCAGGATGCGGCGCACCGCAAGGCGGAGGAAGGCATGGCCACGGCCGAGTGGGCGCTCGTCACCCTCTGTGTCTGCGCCTTCGTCATCGCGGCGCTCGCCGTCCTCGGCACCGTCGGCAAGGAGGGCGTCGCCTCGATCCTCAAGTCGGCCTTCAGCCAGCGGCCGTGACCTGATGAGCACAATTCAGCGCGTGGGGCGGGCCCGTCAGCGGTCCGCCCCACGGGGCGTCGAGGCGGGCATCGTCACGCTCGAAGTGGCGCTGATGATGTTCGCAGTCGTCTTCTTCCTCACCGCCGGCGTGACGGCGCTGGCTACCGGGATCGATCACGTCCGGTGCGCCGAGGCCGCCCGTGTCGGCGCCCGCCTGGCGGCCCGATCCGAGAGCCCGGCGCAGGTCGTCGCCGGCGCCTTGGCCGCCGCGCCGGGTGGCTCCCGCGTCGAGGTCTCCCGGGGGAGTGGCACCGTGACCGTAACGGTGCGGGCGCCGGAGCGGGCCTTCTTCGCCCGCCTCGGGATCGATGTTGCCGGAGTCGGTCGGTCCGTGGCTCCCACCGAACGGACGGGTCGTGAGTAGCCAGCGCCGTCGCGAGTCAGCACCCACTTCAGGCGAGGACACCTCGGACGCACTCGGAGTTGACCGGGGCTCGGGGACGCTGATGACGCTGCTGGTCATTGGAGCGCTCGCCATCTTGCTGCCCGGGTCGCTCGCGGTCGTCACCGCGGTGCAGGCCAATGCGGCGGCTCGGGGAGCGGCCGATTTGGGGTCGATTGCGGCCTCGGGGGCCTACCTCCGGGGCACCACGCCGGAGCGCGCCTGCGCGGCTGGCGCCGAGGTCGCGCGTCGGAATGACGCCGTCCCCGCGGGGTGCACGATCACGGCCGCGGGTCGGGCGGAGATCACGACGACGGTGACGGTTCGCGTGCCGATTCTCGGGCTTCGGACCACCAGCGCCGTCGCCCGCGCCGGACCGCTCCTGGTCGGGTCCCGCCCGTGACCGGCGGCCCACCCAGAACTCGTCGAGGTCATCGGAAGTCTGTGACTCAGACCATGCTGCCCTCAGACCATGCTGCCCTCAGACCATGCTGCCCTCAGACCATGGCCCGCCTTGCCTCAGCCGCGCGGGGGCGGGGGCGGCGCGGTGTGCGAGCTTTCACCGTCGCTGGGCCCGGTGAACTGGCGAGGGGTGTTGCTCTCGGCTCGCCGCATCGGATCGATGTCGAGACCGCCGCGCTGCGAGCGTTCCTGCTCGAGCCGACGGGAGGCGGCCTGTTCCGCCGCCTGACGATTCGCCTCCGCCGTGCGGGCCAGTTCCTTGCGTTCCCGGCGCTGGCGCCGGCTCCGCGAGAGGCCGGCCCGGATGAGGCCGAGCCCGAGAATCAGGCCGAGGGTGAGACCGATGCCGGCAATCAACAGGGTGATCGGGCGGAACCCGATCGTCATACCCCACGCGCTCAAGTCGTAGACCTGGGTCGAGGTGTCGTTGGCGGTGCTGAGATAAAGCCAGGCGCCCGCGACACCCACGGCGGCCAGGAACAACAGGCCGATGACGATCATTGTTGGTCTCCTTGCGTTGCGCCCCGACGCCCTGCCGAAGCCCGCTCCGCCCGTGCCGTTGCCCGAGCCGATGCTCCGACTTTATCCGCCGCGAGCCGTCGAACCGGGCATCGGGATTCACCCGGCGATGCCGACCTGTCCATCCGCAGGCATCGTCGTTGCCCTCGACCCCGTCGCCCTCGACCCCGGTGCCCGCAACCTCGCCGCGCAGAACTCCAGCAGCCGCACCGCCCCGTGCTTGTCCAAGGGGTTGTTGCCGTTGCCGCACTTGGGCGACATCACGCAGCGTGGGCAACCAGTGGCGCAGTCACATCGGCCGACGGCCTCGCGCGTCGCGGTCAACCACTCGTCACCGATGGTGTGCGCGTATGCGGCGTACCCCGCACCACCCGGGAAGCCGTCGTAGATCAGGATCGTCGGCAGGCCGGTCTGCGGATGCTCGGCCGTGGACACCCCACCGATGTCCCAGCGATCGCAGGCCGCGAAGAGCGGCAACATGCCGATGGCCGCGTGTTCGGCGGCATGGGCCGCGCCGGGCAGTGCCTCTGGCGCGATGCCGGCGCGGGCGAGGGCCTGCGGATCCATGGTCCACCACACCCCTTCGGTGCGGAGTTCCTGCGCCGGCAGCGAGAGGGGATGCTGTCCGATCACCTCTCCCGTCGGCAGTCGGCGCTGGAAGGAGACGACCTGCGATCGCACGATCACCTCGCCGAGGGCCCAGCGCAGGCCGTCGCCACGCTCCGCCGCCGACCGCGGCTCGGCCAACTCGAATGCCGCCCGTGACTGAGCGATCGTCGACCAGCCGGGATCGCCGCGGACGACCTTGGCCACCGCATCGTCGAGATCGAGATCGGTGACCACGTACGTCGTCCCCTGGTGCAGGTGGACCGCCCCAGGGTGGACCTGCAGCAGCGCCGACGAACGGTCCACCGTGCCGATGACGCGCCCGCTGCGCTCCTCGACGATCGCCACGACCTTGTCACCGGCCCGCAAGGACGCCGGCTCCGGGGGCGTGTCCAGCGGCCAGAACCAGCCCGTCGGACGGCGCCGCAGCGACCCGGCGGCAACCAGATCACGCAAGACCGGCTCCATCGACGGACCAAAGATGGCCTCATCCGCCTCGGTGATGGGGCGCTCGAAGGCCGCGGCACACAGCTGGCCGGCGAGAAGTCGCTGATTGTCCGGGTTGACGATCGTCCGCTCGACCGGGGCGTCGAAGACAACCTCGGGGTGATCCAACACATAGGCATCGAGGGGGTCGTCGTTGGCGACGAGCACGGCTAGCGCGTCGCCACCTCGCCGACCGGCCCGACCGGCCTGCTGCCACACCGACGCCAACCGTCCCGGCCACCCCGCCATGACCACGGCATCCAGGCCGTGGATGTCGATACCGAGTTCGAGGGCATTCGTGGCCGCGAGGCCACGCAGGCTTCCCGAACGTAGCCGCGCCTCCAACTCGCGCCGTTCCTCGGGCAGATAACCGCCGCGGTATGCCGCGATGGTCCCGGCGTCGCCACCCGCCACCGCGATCGCCCGGCCGGCTGCCGCGGCCACCGACTCCACCCCCGCCCGCGAGCGCACGAAGGTCAACGTCTGCACGCCGGCACCGGTCAGGGATGCCAGCAGACCGGCCGACTCCGCGGCCGCCGAGCGGCGACGCTGCCCGCCGCCGGTCTCGACCACCGGTGGCTCCCACAAGACGAAGTCGAGCCCCGCGCGGGGTGAGCCGTCGTCCGTGACGGGAGCCACCGCCATACCGATCAAGGTGCTGGCATGCTCGGCCGGCTCGGCCACGGTCGCCGACGCGAGCACGAAGGTCGGGGCGGCGCGATAGCGCGCCAGGACCCGCCGCAGCCGCCGCAGCACCAGCGCGACGGTCGAGCCGAAGATCCCCCGGTAGGCGTGACACTCGTCGATCACGACGAATCGCAGCGCGCGCAGGAAAGGCGCCCAGGCCTCGTGCCGCGGCAGGAGTGAGTGATGCACGAGATCGGGATTCGTCAGAACGACATTGGCGTGCTCGCGAATCCAGCGCCGCTCGTCGCTGGGGGTGTCACCGTCATACGTCGCGTGCCGCACACCGGGGACGGCGAGCGCGCCGATCCGGGCGGCCTGATCGGCCCCCAACGCCTTGGTCGGAGCGAGATAAAGCACCGTGGCGCCGCGACCACCAGGCGCGTGCGCCCCCTGCGCCGCGGCCGTCAACGCCGGGAGCAGATAGCCCAGGCTCTTACCCGAGGCGGTCCCGGTCGCGATGACGACATGCGTCCCGCTCCACGCTGCCTCGGCCGCCTGCGCCTGGTGCGTCCACAGCCGATCGACGCCCTCGCCGCGCAGGGCCATCGCCAATCCGGGATCGACCCAGGCGGGCAGCGCAACGCTCCTCGCCACGCGCGCAGGAACGCGCTGGTGATGTCGCAGCCGCGGGTCCCTCGGACCGTCGAGGGCAGACGTCAGTGCCGCCATCGGCCCAGGTCGGGCCCGCTGACCGGCCGCAGCACCCTGACCTGCGGGATTGTCTTTGATCCTGTCCATCTGTGGTCTACCGTATGCCCCGGCACCGACACCTGTTCGGAGCCGTCAGACGAGTCGCCTAGGAGTTCCCCACATGCTCAGCGCCGATGTCCGGCAGCAGGACGGTGTCGTCATCGTCGCTGTCACCGGAGAGGTCGACTCCCACAACGCCCGCCTCATGCGGGCGGCACTGGCGTCCGCCCTCGGCGACTCGACGCCGAGAGTCATCGCTGACCTCTCCGCGGTGACCTTCATGGACTCCAGCGGCCTCGGTGTTCTTGTCGGCAAACTGAAGGACACCCGGATGCGTGGTGGTGCACTGCACCTCGTCGTCACTGAGCCGCGGGTGCTCCAGGTTTTCGCCGTTACGGGCCTCGACGCCGTGTTCCACATTCATGACGCTCTTGACTCCGCGCTCGCGGCCATCGGCGTTGAGTCGCCGCAGGTGTGAGCCGCGGCACACTCCACTGCCCGATGGTTCGGGCCTGACCGGCACGGCAGGTAGCCTTGCCCCGATCTCGGCCTCAGCGTGTCCGCCCGCGACGCGCCAGTGAGGGCCTGACCAATCCCATCGAGGAGGATGGCGAATGACTGCCCGTGTGCCGATGCTGCCTTGGGCCGATGGCTCCGCAGCAGGCCTGGAGTTGACCGGAAGCAATCTCACCCTGACCTACACCGTCTCCGCCATCGCGGTGATTGCGCTGGTCATGGGCATGGTCTTCCGGCGCCAGGTTCTGTCTTTCAGCCCCGGAACCCCGTCGATGCAAAGCATCGGCTCCGCCGTGGAGGAAGGCGCGCAGGCCTATCTGCGCCGCCAGTTCCGCACACTTGGCATCTTCGTGGTGCTGGTGTTCGTGCTCCTTCTCGCCCTGCCGGCCCCGACCTCCGGCGTCCTGTGGGGACGCTCCATCTTCTTCGTCGTCGGTGCCTTGTTCTCGGCCTCGATCGGCTATCTCGGCATGAGCCTGGCGGTTCAGGCCAATGTGCGCGTCGCCGAGGCGGCCCGCGGCGGCAACCGTGACGACGGCATCAAGGTCGCGTTCCGCACAGGCGGTGTCGTCGGTATGGCGACCGTCGGCCTCGGCCTGCTCGGCGCCTCCGTCGTCGTCATCCTCTACAAGGGCGACGCTCCCAAGGTCCTCGAAGGCTTCGGCTTCGGCGCGGCCCTACTGGCAATGTTCATGCGGGTCGGCGGCGGCATCTTCACCAAGGCCGCCGACGTGGGCGCCGACCTCGTCGGCAAGGTCGAGGCGGGCATCCCCGAGGACGACCCCCGCAACGCCGCCACCATCGCCGACAACGTGGGCGACAACGTCGGCGACTGCGCCGGCATGGCCGCCGACCTCTTCGAGTCGTATGCCGTGACTCTCGTCGCGGCCCTCATCCTCGGCTCGATCGCGTTCGGCTCCTTCGGCCTGGTCTTCCCGCTGATCATCCCGGCGATCGGTGCCCTCACGGCCCTCCTCGGCGTGTATGTCACCAAGGCCCGCGCGGGCGAGAACGCCCTGCGTGCGATCAACCGCGGCTTCTATATCGCCGCCGGTGTCTCGACGGTTCTGTCCGCTATCGCGGCCTACACCTATCTGCCCAAGACCTTCGCCGAGCTGGGCTCCAGCGACGCCACCGTTGCGGCCCTGGACGGGGACCCGCGCCGGATCGCGCTCGCCGCCGTCATCATCGGCATCGTCCTGGCCGGCGTCATCCTCTGGCTGACCGGCTACTTCACCGGCACCGAGGACAAGCCCGTCAACGACGTCGCCCGCACCTCGCTCACCGGCCCGGCCACCGTCGTGCTCTCCGGTATCGGGATCGGTCTGGAGTCCGCGGTGTACACCACCGCCATCATCGGTGGCGCGGTCTACCTGGCCTACCTCCTCGGTGGCGGCGCCACCGCGCTGGCCCTATTCCTTGTCGCCCTCGCCGGCTGTGGTCTGCTGACCACCGTCGGCGTCATCGTCGCCATGGACACCTTCGGCCCGGTCTCCGACAACGCTCAGGGCATCGCGGAGATGTCCGGTGACGTCGACGGCGAAGGCGCCAAGATCCTCACCGAGCTGGACGCGGTCGGCAACACCACCAAGGCCATCACCAAGGGCATCGCCATCGCCACCGCAGTCCTGGCTGCCACGGCGCTCTTCGGCTCCTACACCGCCGCGTGGATCGGCGCCGACCCCGACCTGAGCAATATGTCGCAGGAGGAGGTCGCGAAGTACTGGACTGAGGCCAGCGCGATGGTCACCGCCCCGCAGACCCTGGTAGGTCTGCTGATCGGTGCGGCCGTGGTCTTCCTGTTCTCGGGCCTGGCCATCAACGCCGTCACCCGCGCGGCCGGCGCCATCGTCTTCGAGGTCCGCCGCCAGTTCCGCGAGATTCCCGGGATCATGGAGGGGACCGCCAAGCCGGAGTACGGCAAGGTCGTCGACATCTGCACGCGTGACTCGCTTCGCGAACTCGCCACCCCCGGTCTGCTTGCGGCTCTGATGCCCGTCGCGGTCGGCTTCGGCCTGGGCATCGGCGCTCTCGCCGGCTTCCTGGCCGGTGCCATCGGCACCGGTGCCCTGATGGCCGTCTTCTTGGCGAATGCCGGTGGCGCTTGGGACAACGCCAAGAAGTTGGTCGAGGACGGTCACCACGGTGGCAAGGGAAGCGATGCGCACGCCGCGACCGTCATCGGCGACACCGTCGGCGACCCGTTCAAGGACACCGCTGGCCCGGCCATCAACCCGCTGATCAAGGTCATGAACCTCGTGTCGGTGCTCATCGCCCCGGCGATCGTGACCCTGAGCATCGGCGCCGACGCCAACACGGGCATCCGGCTCGCCATCGCCGCGGCGGCCCTCCTCGTCGTGGTTGCGGCCGTGGCCGTCTCCAAGCGCCGCTCGATCTCGATCGCCGACGACGCCTCGGTGCAGCAGGCCATCACGATGCGCGAGAGCGGTGCCGCCCCGGAACTCACCAGCGCCCAGATCGCCGAGGGCCCGACGCCCGACGCGGACGACGTGGTTCCGCCCAGCTACCAGCGCTGAGGCTGGAGGTCACGCCCGCGCGACCTGCGGGTTTGACATAACGAAATGGTCAAGGGCCCGGTGTGGGTGCGCAAAAGCGCTCCCCGCCGGGCCCTAGTTTCATTCTCGGCCAACCGTTTCGGCGCTTCGTGCGTCTGGTGGTAAAAGCGGCGACGTAGCCGCCGACGGGAAGGGGACGGGGCTCATGGCGAAGGTTGTGGTGATCAGCCGAGCGGGGTGCGCCAGTCTGCCGGCGCACGCGATCGAGAGGCTGCGGCGGCGGCATACGGTCGAGTTCGTGCAGCGGCAGACCGCGCCAAACCGGACGACGGCCGTCGAGTTGCTGCGGGGCGCCACCGTCCTCGCCGCCACCAATGTGACCCTGCCGCGCCTGACCCCGGACCTGCTCGACGATCTGCCCGACCTGCGGCATGTGGTGCTTTACGCGACCGGGTACGAGCACATCGACGTGACTGCACTGGCCGATCGCGGAGTCACCTTGTCGACGCTGCCGGAGTACGCGACGAATGCCGTCGCCGAGCACGCGCTTGGGTTGATTTTCGCCTCGGCGACACGCATTCACCTCGCCAACGACCGGGCCCGAGGCCGGGTCGCCGCCGATGTCTCCTTGCGAGGTGTCGAGATCACCTGCCGAACCCTGGCCGTCATCGGCCTCGGTCGCATCGGCACCCGCCTGGCCGCTCTCGCCGGCGCGCTGGGTATGCGGGTCCTTGGCGTGGACATCGACCCGGCCGCTCGGGCGCGCGCCGCCACCGGCGGGATGCCCGTCCTCGGGCTCCACGACGCCCTAGCCGCGGCTGACTTCGTCGCCGTCACCGCCTCGACCGTGCCGGGCACGGTTCCGATCCTGGGTGGCTCCGAGCTCGCGCTGCTGCATCGCGATGCGTTCGTTGTCAATGTGGGTCGCCCGGTGCTGGTCGACCAAGAAGCCATGCGCGCCGCGCTCCTGCGTGAAGACCTGCGGGGCTATGCGGTCGATGAGGTCTGCTTCGATCCCGGGCATCCGGCCGATCGGCTCCTGCTGGACGAGGGCCGGGTCCTGCAGAGCGCCCACAGCGCCTGGTGGCGCGACGAAGTGCTTGCCCGGGGTGCCGAGATGTTTGCAAGCAGCATCGCCGCGGCTGCCGATGGCTGCCCGGTGCATGTCGTGTCTGCGCGGCCTAAGCTGCTCCCTTTGGCAAGGTAGGCCCATGCCTTCTGCCATCGGTCGCGCCCGCATCCGGCTCGTGGTCCTACTCATGATGCTCGCGATCGCGGCCCCGGCCGGGCTCGCCGCCGCGCGCTACCCCGAGTATTGGAAGTGGATCGCGCTCGAAGAGACACCGATGACCTGGTTGCAGACGGTGCTGCTCATCGTCGCCGCGGCCGGCTGCGGTGTCATCGCCGTCATCGGGTCGGTGCGCGAATGGCGCTTCACGGCTCGCTTCCCCTATCTCGCGCTGGCCCTCGGCTTCACCTATCTCGCCCTCGATGATCGGTTTGCCCTGCACGAGCGGCTGCGCGATCGGATCTTTGCTCCACGCGACATCCGAATCCCCGGCCTTACGTGGCTTGCCCCAGGCGACTTCCAGATGCTGTTGACTGCCGTGGCCGGCCTTTGTGTCCTGCCGTTCGTGTTGCGGGCCCTGCGCACCGACCGGGTGGCGTTGGTGCTCTTCGGCCTGGGTGCGCTGATCGCGGCCGTCTCCATCGGCATGGACTCGATCGACCCCTCGACCATGCCGCTGGACGTCGAGCGGCTGGAGCAAACCGCGGAGGAGTGCCTCGAACTGCTCGCGGACTGCTTCTTCGTCGCGGCGGTCGGCGTCCGCCTGCTGGGCCTCCTCGCGGAGGCGTCGTGGCCGGAGTCACGCACCCCCACGATCGAGAAAGCTGGGGCGCCGGACACGGCCATACCTGCGCCGGAGCGCCGCGCCGCCGAGCCGGCTTTCCCGACTGAAGAGCGCACGGCGCTGGCTTCAGAGGCGATCGACGCGTATGCCGCGCACCGCTGACCCCGCCCTGGTGGCCGCGCTGCGCGCCGACCTCGCCGCCGCCGACTTCACTGTCGACCGACTCCGCGAGGTGCTGGGACCCGTCGCGCATGGCGCCCTGAGCCGGGACCAAGTTCTCCCGGCCGAGGTGATCACCCGGGGAAGCTGCGACCCGGCCGCGATCCTGGTGCGACTGTTCACCCTCGGCGACCCCGTCGAGGCCGAACTCGTCGATCGTGCCCTCCCGCGCCTGAGCGCCGACGGGGTCGTGCGCCTCGGGCTCGGGCACTGGGAGGGGGACGCACTGGTCGCCTCGGTCGACCTGCGACCGTATGGCGATCAGGCCCACACCTGGTGGGTCGTCTCGGATCAGGGCGAGGCGGCCACCCGCGCGCCGCTGGCCCCCGATCACGTCCTCGGCATCGGCGCGGCGTCGACCACGCTGGCCCAGTGGACCCCGCGCCGCCGGGTCACCCGGGCGCTCGACCTCGGCACCGGATGCGGCGTTCAGGCGCTGCATCTCAGCACCCACGCCGCAGAGATCGTCGCCACCGATATCTCCGAGCGCGCGCTCGACTACTGCGCCCTCACGGCGGCGCTCAACGGCCAGGACTGGGACCTCCGCGCCGGCTCCCTTCTGAACGCGGTCCAGGGCGAGCGCTTCGAGCTGATCGTGAGCAACCCGCCGTTCGTGATCACCCCGCGGGAGGCGGGCTTGCCGACCTACGAGTACCGCGACGCCGGCGGCCACGGCGACGCCGTGGTCGAGCACCTGGTCACCGGGCTGGGGGCCCACCTGGAGCCGGGCGGGGTCGCCCAACTTCTCGGCAACTGGGAGATTGCGACCGGCCAGGAATGGACCACGCGCGTGCACGAGTGGGCTCGGGCGAGCGGCGTCGACGTCTGGGTGGTTCAGCGGGAGGTCCAGGACCCGGCGAGCTATGCCGAGACCTGGGTCCGCGACGGCGGTCACCAATCGGGCAGCTCGGAGTTCAACCGGATGTATGCCGCGTGGCTGGCCGACTTCGCCGCCCGCGACGTGGCCGCGATCGGCCTCGGCGTGGTCACTCTGCACCGTCCGACCACCGACCGCGAGCCGTTCATCGTCCTGCAGGACGTCCGCGGCCCGATTGCCACACCGATGGGCCCGTCGGTCGATCGCGGGCTCACGGCACGCGTCTGGCTGGCCGAGCACGATGATGCCGACGTCCTCGCGACCGCGTGGACGGCCGCCCCGGACGTGACGGTTGAGCACCACTTCATCCCCGGCCAGGCCGACCCGCGCGTGATCCGGGTTCGCCAGGGAGGAGGGCTGCGGCATACGGAAGAAATCGACACGGCGGCGGCCGCGCTCCTGTCCGTCGCCGACGGCGAACTCACCGCCGGCGCCGCGCTGACGGCGATCGCCGCGTTGCTGGAGGAAGACGCGGTCGACCTCACGGCCCGCTTGCTGCCGGTGCTGCGCAGCTGGATCGCCGCGGGCATCGTCACCTAAGCCAGCCGCCTTCCTCAATCCAAAGTAGTGAGCCCGCAACCGTCCGCGTCGAGCGTCTTGGTCACCCGATCGAAGGTCACGGGATTCGTCTGCGGGGTGGCGGGCTCGACCACGTGCCCGGTGAGGTTCACCTTCGTCGGGCGGTATGCCGCGCGCTGAGTCACTTTGCCGCTCGCGTCCCGGTCGAAGTCGACCCGCACCACCACTCCTTCCTGGGTCTGCGGGATGAGGGTGGCGTCGACCTGGGGGGATTGGTTGGACAGGAAGTTGCCGAGCCCGTAGAAGACGTACTTGCCGTTGATGCGCTCGCACGGCTGCACCACGTGGACATGGGTGCCCAGAATCAGATCGACCTCGTCGGAGGACAGCAGCGCTTTGGCCAGCTCCTTCTGCTCCGGAGTCGGCTCGGAGACATACTGCGCGCCCCAATGCAGGCTGACCACGACAAGGTCGGCGCCCTCCGCCCGGGCCTTCTTGGCGTCGGTGAGGATGCCGTCAGCACCCACGAGGGGCCACAGGGACTCACCCATCCAGGGAGCGTCGTCGGGGACCTTGGTGTTGGGGCCGAAGTCGTTGAAGACGGTGTAGGAGTAGGCGAGATGGGCGACGGTGAGGCCGTTCGCGGCATACATGGCGACGCGCCGGGGGTGCTCGGCATCGGGACCGGCCCCGGCATACCCGACCTTGGCCTTGTCGAACACGTCGATGGTGTCGCGCAGCCCGGCCAGGCCCATGTCCCAGGTGTGGTTGCTCGCGAAGTCGCAGCCCTCCCAGCCGGTTGTGCGGACCGCATCGATGAGTTCATGAGGGGTGTTGAAGACCAGGATCCCGGATCGGGTGAGGTTGGTGTCGGTCGAGGTCAGCGGCGTCTCCATGTGGCACAGCGAGATATCGGGCGCGGCGATCATCGAGGCGACATCGCGAAACATCGGGGCGAAGTCGTAGGAGCCGGCCGCACCGGCATACGCCTCGGCGCTGCGCCGCACGGCGACATGCGTCAGGAGGTCACCCGTGGCACCCAGCGACAGGTGCGCCGTGGGGCCGGGGGCGCTGCTGGTGGTGGAGCCGCCCGTCGAAGACGCTGCGGCTGAGGGGCCGCTGGTCCCGGAGGGCTGGGTCGGCGACGTCGCGGTGCAGGCGGCCAGGGCGACGACGGCAAGGCCGAGAACGAGGCTGGGACGGCGGCGCACGGTGTCGAGGCTAAGCCCGCGGCGGGCGCCGTTCAGGGGAGGGGAGCGGTCGGGCAGGTCGTGGCGTCGCCCAACGCCTTGGCGATCCGGTCTGCGGCCTTCGCGTCGGTATCGGCAACCACGGGGGTCGCAATGTGGCGGTTCTGCGCGACCGTGGTGGCGAGATAGCCGGCCGTGCTGTCGACATTGCCGAAGGCGTCCCGGGTCAAGGTCACTCGGGCGGTGAGGCCCTCGGTGTCCTGGCCGTCGGCGAGCAATTCGCCAAGGCTGTAGAAGACGTATTTGCCGTTGATCTTGGCGCACTGCTGGATGGCCCGCGGGTTCGTGCCGATCACCAGGTCGATGTCGGCCGAGTCGAGCAGTGAGGTGGCGAACTCCTTCTGGGAATCGGTCGGCTCGGTCGCCGCAGTCGCCCCCCAATTCAGGCTCACCACGACGAAATCGGCCCCGGCCGCCCGCGCCGCGGCCGCGTCCGCGATGATGCCGTCGGCCTTGACGGACGGCCACAGCGATCGCTTGAGCCAACGGGCCTCGCTCGGGGCCGAGGCGTCGGCTTCGTCCCCCGAGACGGCATAGGTGTAGGCCAAGTGCGACACCGTCGCAGCGTCGGTGCGGTAGGTGGCCACACGTCGGCCGTTGGACTGCGCCGCCCCCGGTCCGGCGTAGCCCAGGCCGTTCTCCTGGAAGACCCGGAAGGTGTCGGCCAAACCGTCGACTCCCAGGTCATAGGCGTGCGCGGACGCGCCATCGCACCCGGTGAAACCCGCCCAGGCCAACGTCCGCGCGACCTCACGCGGCGCGTTGAGCACGGTGCTGTCGGCGACGCTGAGGTCGATATCCGAAGCGCTCAGCGGCGTGCCCAGGTGACAGAGCGCGACATCGCTCCCGCGCGCGATCGGCCGAATGGCCGCCAGCATGCCGTCGAAGTCATAGATTCCGGCCGTGCCGGACGCCCGCTCCGCCGACGCGCGGATGGCGGCATCGACGCGGACATCGCCGGTCGCGGTGATCGTCACCTGGCGCGGGCTCCCCGAGGTGGCGGTGGAGGTCGACGACGGAGTCCCGCTCCCGGAGGTGCTGGTGCCCGACGGCGCCGCGGTGCCGGTGGTCGACACGTCGTCGAGGCCGCGGATCTCGGTGGAGGAGGCACACCCTGTGAGCAGGCTCACCGCCACGACAGCGGTGGGTGGTGGCTACTGCAAGGCGATGGCGGCGCATTCGCAGAATGCTAAAGGGCGAACCTTGAGACCCAAAGGGGCCGCGCCGCAAGGAATCCCAGTTCCGCAACGGCAGCAAGGTCAGGTCAACTGCCACGATCGCTTGGACAGTCCGAACCAGAACCCGTCGATCACGCTTTGGCTCTCCAGGCTTCCTCCGGCGTATGCCGCGCCAAGACTCACATAGAGCGGCGCCCAGTGCTCTGTGCGCGGGTGGGCGATGGTGGCGGCCGGGGCGCGCACGGCGAAGTCCAGGAGGGCGTCGACATCCTGGCTCGCCATCGCCTCGGCGGCCCAGTGGTCGAATTCCGACGACGGGGTCGGCGCCGGCGCGTCCGCGGGAGCGTGCGGGTTGAACCACCGCAGGTTATGGGTGGTGAACCCCGATCCGACGAGGAGGGTCCCTTCGTCACGCAGCGGCGCGAGCGCTTGACCGACGGTGAACAGTTGCCGCGGGTCGAGCGTCGGCAGCGAAAGCTGCAGCACGGGGACGTCGGCGTCGGGGAACATCTCGACCAGCGGCACATACGCTCCGTGGTCGAGGCCGCGGCTCTCGTCGCGGTGGACCCCGCCCAGCAACCGGTCCACGGAGGCGGCCAACCCCGGGGCGGTGGGCGCGGCATACGTCACCTCGTAGTAATGGCGCGGGAAGCCCCAGAAGTCATAAAGAAGCGGGACCTGGCCGGCGCTCGCGCTCACCGTGATCGGGGCGGCCTCCCAATGCGCCGAGACCATCAAGATGGACGTGGGCTTCTCGATCGTCGCGGACCAGGCCTGCAACTGGCCGGGCCAGATGGGGTCGTCCGCGAGGGGCGGGGCGCCGTGGGAGAGGTAAAGGACGGGCGGGCGAGCGGTCATACGGCCATCCTAGCCCAGTTAGTTGAAAACTGAACTGTCCACCTGCTTCGACCCGACTTGACAGTGCGTTATACGGTCTCACCGCGTGCACTCGGCGGTCTGCCGATGCAGTGGCAGGAAAGGCAAGTGGTCAAGTGGCGGGGCGCAAGCTGGTGATCGTCGAGTCTCCTCCCAAGGGGCGCAAGATCGCCGGATACCTCGGGCCCGACTTCGACGTCGAGGCATCGTTGGGGCACATTCGGGACATCCCGACGCCCTCGGAGTTGCCCGCGGACATGAAGAAGGGTCCGTTCGGCAAGTTCGGCATCGACGTCGACAACGGCTTTCAGCCCTACTACGTCGTCGACGCGGCCAAGAAGAAGAAGGTCGCCGAACTCAAGCGCCTGCTGAAGGACGCCGACGAGCTCTACCTCGCCACTGATGAGGACCGCGAGGGTGAGGCGATCGCCTGGCACCTGCTGGAGACCCTCAAGCCCCAGGTCCCGGTCAAGCGGATGGTCTTCAACGAGATCACCAAAGAGGCGATTCAGCGCGCCGTCGCCAGCACCCGCGAGATCGACGCCAACCTTGTCGAGGCTCAGGAGACGCGCCGCATCCTCGACCGGCTTTATGGGTATGAGGTGTCGCCGGTTCTGTGGCGCAAAGTCCGGGCCGGTCTGTCGGCCGGTCGGGTGCAAAGCGTCGCCACCCGCCTCGTCGTCGAGCGCGAGCGAGAGCGGATGGCGTTCCACTCCGCGTCCTATTGGGATGTCGAGGCCGACTTCGCCACCGGCAACCAGGAGCTGTTCACCGCTCGACTGTCCGCGCTCGGTGAGCAGCGGGTTGCCAGCGGCCGGGACTTCGACGACGCCGGCGCCCTGACCAGCGCGAAGGTCGTCCACCTTGGACAGCAGGACGCCGAGGCGATCGCCGCGGCGATGCCGACCGCAGCGGTCCGTGTGCTCTCGGTCAGCGAGAAGCCCTACACCCGCCGGCCGTCGGCGCCCTTCATCACCTCGACGCTGCAGCAGGAGGCCTCACGCAAGCTGCGGATGTCGGCCAAGGAGACGATGCGCACCGCGCAGCGCCTCTATGAGAACGGCTACATCACCTATATGCGTACCGACTCGGTCGCGCTGTCCGAGACCGCCTTGACGGCGGCTCGGGCGCAGGCGCGGGAGTTGTATGGTGCATCCTCCGTCCCGGACAAGCCTCGCCGATACACCTCCTCCAATGCGGCGGCGCAGGAGGCGCACGAGGCGATCCGGCCGGCGGGGGAGACCTTCCGGACCCCGGCGCAACTCGCGGCCGAGCTGCGGGGGTCGGAGCTGGCGCTCTACGACCTCGTGTGGAAGCGCACCCTGGCTTCCCAGATGGCCGATGCCGTCGGCTCCACCGCCACCGTGAAGGTCGGTGGGGACCTGCCCGACGGGCGGCTGGCGGAGTTCAGCGCGAGCGGAACCGTGATCACCTTCCGAGGCTTCCTCGCGGCATACGAAGAAGGACGGGACGAGGAGGACACCCGACGCAAGAAGGCCGCGAAGCTCGCGGCCGAGGAGGAGCGTCGCCTGCCGCAGTTGCGCGAGGGGGAGTCGCTGACGACCGAGCGGGTCGAAGCGGAGGGGCACCAGACGAGCCCGCCGCCGCGCTACACCGAGGCGACGTTGGTCAAGGCGTTGGAGCAGAAGAAGATTGGCCGGCCCTCGACCTACGACTCGACGATCGGGACCATTCAGGACCGTGGCTACGTCTCGACGCAGGGCAATGCGCTCGTGCCGTCGTGGCTGGCGTTCGCCGTGACCCGGTTGATGGAGGAGCACTTCAGTCAGCTGGTGGACTACGACTTCACGGCGTCTCTGGAGGACGACCTCGACCAGATCGCCAGCGGTGAGGCGCACCGGGTCCAGTGGTTGACGCGCTTCTATTTCGGTGACGAGGCCGCCGACAACTCGGGTCTGCGCGATCTCGTCAGCGACCTGGGGATGATCGACGCGCGGGCGGTGTCCACGATCGACATCGGCGACGGCGTCGTGGTGCGGGTCGGGCGTTATGGGCCGTATGTCGAGGAGGTCGCCGCGGACGACCCCGCCGGTGCCAGCGCTAGCGCCTCGGCCACGCCGCCACGGCGGGCCACGATCCCCGACGACATCGCGCCTGACGAACTCACCCCGGAGCGTGCCCGCGCGCTGCTGGCGATGTCCGCCGAGGACGGCCGCGTCCTGGGCGTCGACCCGGCGACCGGCTTCGAGATCGTCGCCAAGGCCGGCCGCTTCGGGCCGTATGTCACCGAGGTCCGTCCCGAGAAGGTCGACCAAGGCGCGACGATCAAGAAGACCGCGGTCCCCAAGCCGCGCACCGCCTCGCTGTTCAAGGCGATGGATCTGGCGACGGTCGACCTGGAGACGGCGTTGCGGTTGCTGAGCCTGCCGCGCGTCGTCGGCGTGCACCCGGGCACGGGTGAGGAGATCACCGCTCAGAACGGGCGCTACGGTCCCTATCTGAAAATGGGCAGCGACTCCCGAACTCTGGCGAGCGAGGACCTCCTGCTAGAGATCGGTCTGGACGAGGCGGTCGCGATCTATGCCGAGCCGAAGGTGCGGGGACGGGCAGCGGCCAAGCCGCCGATGCGCGAGTTCGACGCCGACCCGGTGAGCGGCAAGGCGGTGACCGTCAAGGACGGTCGATTCGGGCCCTATGTGACCGACGGGGAGACCAACGCGACCCTGCGCAAGGGTGACGATCCCGAGACGCTGACGGCCGAACGGGCATACGAGATCCTCGCCGAGAAGCGGGCCGCCGGACCGTCGACGCGCAAGCGGACGACCCGGAAGACGACCGCGAAGAAGACGACGACCAAGTCCGCCGCCAAAAGGACGGCCAAGAAAGCCCCGGCGAAAAAGGCGGCCGCGAAGCGGGGTTGATTCGCGGTCCCGGGCCGGGTCTTGACAAATGGCCTGATCCGGGCACGTACCGGTGAGTACTTAAGCGCCGGAGAACGCTAGCCGTCCTCCAAGGGAGGAGGGGTAGACGATGAATCCCCTGGGCAAGTGGCTGACCTGGCGCGCCGCGGCGTGGTCAGCCCGAGCCTCGGCGAGGCCACGTGGCGCCAGGCGAGCGCGATCTCGCGCTGGGGGATGGGCCTGGCCGGCCAGGTCCGGCAAGCCGCCGCCCTTGATCCCCACCGACTCGCCGTCATCGACGCCGACACTGGCGAGAGCCTGACGTATGCCGCGCTGGTCGCCCGCTCTGGTCGCCTTCCTCGACGCCGTCGATCTGCGCATCGGGGATGTGGTGCTCGCGAGCGCACCCATCGACCACATGTGGGGGATGTCGTCCGTCAGCTTGACCTTCGGGGTGCGTGGGACGCTGGTGTTGCAGCGGACCTTCGAGGCCGCCGCGGCATACGAGGCCTTGATCACCTATCGCTGCCAGGCGATGTTCGCCGTGCCGGTGATGCTGCAGCGCATCCTCGAACTCCCCCCCCCCGACGGTCGCGTGCGCGCGCTGGGGGAGTTGCGCGTGGTCGCCTCGTGTGGATCGCGGTGCCCGAGCGGCATGACCACCGACTTCATGGCAGCCTTCGGTGACGTGCTCTACAACGTCTATGGCACGACCGAGATCAGCGTGGCGACGATCGCTACGCCGACGGATCTGCGCCGGGCGCCGGAGAGTGTCGGCGTGGCTCCCCCCGGCATTCGCGTCAGCGTGCTGGACGACGACCTTCACGTCGTTCCCGACGGGGTGACCGGGCGCATCTTCGTGCACAACCCGATGGCGCGGGCCGACTACGCCGACGGTAGCGGACGCGCGGCGCAGCACCACGGCATGCAATTCACCGGCGACTTCGGGCACGTGCGCGACGGACTGTTGTTCGTCGACGGCCGCGAGGACGAGGTGGTCATCAGCGGCGGGTAGAACGTCTTCCCGGCCGAATTGGAGCGCGCCCTCGGGCACCACCCCGACGTGCGAGAAGTCGCCGCGATCGGGTTGCCGGATCGAGAGCATGGCAACCGCCCCGTCGCCTTCGTGGTACCGCGCGATCCCGACGTGGTTCACGGGGCGGCTTTGATCGCGTACGCCAAGCTTGAGGTCACCGAGTTGCGGGTGCCGCGGCAGGTGCTCTTCGTCGACGCGTTGCCGCGCAACGACATGGGCCGGGTCATCGGCGACGGTCTGCGGCAAGTGGCGACGGTGGGCAGTTGATGGTGGGGATCTAGGGCTGCCCCTCGGGGATGTCAGTGCCGCGGGCTAGGGTCGGGCGCATGCAGGACGGCTACTTCATCGCCTTTGAGGGCGGCGACGGCGCGGGCAAGTCCACCCAGGTGGCGCTGCTCGCGGAGGTCCTGCGTGCCGCCGGCCGCGAGGTCGTGATCACCCGTCAACCGGGTGGGACCGAGTTGGGGCGGCAACTACGGGAGCTGGTGTTGCACGGCGCGGCGATGGCACCACGGGCTGAGGTGCTGATCTTCGCCGCCGACAAGGCCCAGCATGTCGCCGAGGTGATCGCCCCGGCGCTGGCACTGGGTCAGGTGGTGGTCACCGATCGCTACACCGACTCGTCGGTCGCCTATCAGGGGGCGGCGCGCGACCTCGGCGCGGAGGCCGTCCACGAGTTGCAGATGTGGGCGGTCGGGCACCTGGTGCCCGATCTCACGATCGTGGTCGACCTGCCGGCGGCCGAGGGCCGGCGCCGGCGCGGTGACGTGCACGATCGGTTGGAGTCCGAGGCCGACGGTTTCCACGACGCCGTCCGGGCGCATTTCGGGGCCATGGCGCGGGGCAACCCGCAGCGTTATCTCCTGGTCGACGGCCTCGCCTCGCCGGAGCAGATCCACGCCACAGTGCTCGAGCGACTGCAGGTGGAGGGGGTGCTGTCATGACCCTCTCACCCAGCTCCACGGCGGCCGGGGGCATTTGGCGCGATGTCGTCGGCCAAGACGACGCCGTCGCGCTGCTCGCACGGGCCGTCGCGGAGCCGGCGATGATGACGCACGCCTGGCTCATCACCGGGCCGCCCGGGTCGGGCCGGTCCGTAGCCGCGCGGGCGTTCGCCGCCGCCCTGGAATGCCCCCGGGGAGGGTGCGGTGACTGCCGGGAGTGCCACACGGCATACGAAGGCACGCACGCCGATGTCGACGTGGTCGCGACGGACGGCCTCCAGATCCGAGTGAGCCAGGCGCGGGAGTTGGTGCAGCTCGCGGCCCGAGCGCCCTCGGTGGGGCGCTATCGGGTGATCGTCATCGAGGACGCCGACCGGCTCAACGAGCACTCCGGCAATGGGTTGCTGAAGGCGATCGAGGAGCCGAGCGCCCGCACCGTCTGGGTGTTGTGCGCGCCGTCCCTCGAGGACGTCCTGATCACGCTGCGCAGTCGGTCGCGCCACGTGCGGCTGCGCACGCCCCCGGCGACCGCGGTGGCCGAGCTTCTTCAGCGCCGCGACGGGATCGAGGCCCCGATGGCGTTGTATGCCGCGCGCGCCGCCCAATCCCACATCGGCTTGGCCCGGCGGTTGGCACGGGACGAAGGTGCCCGCATCCGCCGCCGCCAGATCGTCACGCTCGCCGGCAAGATCACCGGGGTGGGGGAGGCCGTCGGGGCCGCTGCCGATCTCGTGGCCATCGCCGACGAGGAAAAGGATGCGGCGCTCGCCGAGCGCAATACCGCCGAGCGGGAGCGGCTCGTGTTGACCCTCGGCGCCGATCCGGCCGCGCGGACGCAACCGCCGCACGTGCGGGCTCAGCTGGTCGCCTTGGAGAAGGACCAGAAGACCCGGGCGACGCGGTTCACCCGCGACGTGATCGACCGGTCGCTGGTCGATTTGCTGTCGGTCTATCGCGACGCTCTTGTGGTCGCGCTCGGTCTGGAGGCCGCGCTGGTCAACCAGGACAACCAGGCGCTGGTCGGTCAGGTGGCTCGGGCCTTTCGCGCCGAAGGGTTGCTGCGGGCCATGGACGCGATCGGGCTCGCGCGCGAGCGCATCGAGGCCAATGTGCCGCCGCTGCTCGCCCTGGAGGCCATGGCGGTCTCGCTGCAGTTGCCGCGTTGAGGCCGTCGACGACGGGAGTGCGCCGCTGGTTGTCCGGAGCGTGGGTTAACGTCCTGCCATGCGCGCAGCGGGGATGAGGCAGTGGGGATGAGGCAGGGCCCGATGAGATTGGGTGTGCTGCGATGGGGCGTGGCCGGGGTGACGGCCACGGTGACGGCCGCGCTCCTCGTCACCGGCTGCACCAATCCGCTCCGCTCGTCGAGCTCGTCGACGTCATCGAGCCCCCAGCCGGTCCCGAGCGCGATGCAGCCGCTGGCCAAGTTCTATGAGCAGAAGCTCAGCTGGACCGACTGCGGGTCCTCGGCCAAATGCGCCTACCTGACCGTGCCGGTCGACTATGCCAAGCCCGACGGGCCGACGACGCAGATCAAGGTGCTGAAGGTCCCGGCGCGCAAGGAGAGCTCGCGGATCGGCTCGCTGGTCGTCAACCCGGGCGGGCCGGGCGGCAGCGGCGTTGAGTATGCCCGCTACGCCGACTTCATCGTCGGCGCACCGGTGCGCCGGGCCTACGACATCGTCGGGTTTGACCCGCGCGGGGTGGCCTCCTCGTCGCCGATCGACTGCATCCCCGACGCGAAGCTCGATGACTGGCTGGCCCAGGACCCGACCCCCGACACGCCCGCCGAAGTGGCGACCTTCGGGGCCAACGCCGCGGCCTTCGGAGAGGCGTGCAAGGCCAACGCCCAGCCGCTGGTCGAGCACGTCTCGACCGTCGAGGCGGCCAAGGACATGGACGTCCTGCGGGCCGCGCTGGGCTCGGCGAAGTTGGACTACCTCGGCAAGAGCTATGGCACGTTCTTGGGGGCGACCTACGCCGGGTTGTTCCCGACCCACGTCGGCCGGATGGTGCTCGACGGCGCGATGGCACCCGACCTGACTCAAGAAGAGATGCTGCTCGGCCAGGCCAAGGGTTTCGAGACGGCTACACGCGCCTGGGCGCAGAGTTGTATCGACGACGGCTGCCCGCTCGGAGGCTCCGTCGATGAAGTTATGACGGGCCTGAGCGCGCTTCTGCGCAAACTCGACGCCACTCCCGCCCGGGTGGAGGGCGATGCCCGCGTGAAGCAACTCACCGAGGGCTGGGCCGCCTATGGCGTGGCCGCGGCGATGTACGACCAAGGCATGTGGTCCACGCTGACCAGCGCGCTGCGGCCGTTGATGGAGAAGAACGACGGGACCGCCCTGATGGGCCTGGCCGACACCTACTCCGAGCGCAATGTCGACGGCACCTACTCCGGCAACATGATGGAGGTCATCAGCGCGGTCTCGTGCCTGGACTCCAGCGACAGCCCCGACCTCGCCGTCTATGAGAAGCGCGCCAAGGACTTCAGCGCCCAGGCACCCGTGTTCGGCACGTTCTTGGCGTGGTCCGGAGTGACCTGCGGCAAGTGGCCGATCCCCGCCACCGGCAAGCCGGGTCCCATCGCGGCCGACGGTGCCCCGCCGATCGTAGTCATCGGCACCACCCGCGACCCCGCCACCCCCTACGAGTGGGCGCAACGCCTCGCCGCCCAACTCTCCTCCGGCGTGATGGTGACCTTTGACGGGGACGGCCACACGGCATACACCCGGTCGAACTCGTGCATCGACAACGCCATCGACACCTTCTATCTCAAGGACACCGCCCCCCAGGACGGACTGCGCTGCTGACCGGCGATTCGGTCTGAGCCCGGCCGTTCCGTATACTCGTCTCCGCGCCTCGGCGCACTGCCGCTTTAGCTCAGTCGGCCAGAGCGATTCACTCGTAATGAATAGGTCGTCGGTTCGATTCCGACAAGCGGCTCAGCAACGCCCCCGACCCACCCGGTCGGGGGCGTTCCTGGTTCCGGCCCCCGGTTCAAGGAACTTCTGCTAGCAGCAGTTAGTCAACTGTGGACACCTTGCAAGTTGTCCGCA
>NZ_HF571038.1:3347264-3364323 GCF_001046875.1 Nostocoides jenkinsii Ben 74 | reverse complement strand
GCACCGGGATTGGTGCGCACGAGGGGTTCGTCGTCGGGGCCGGTCAGAAGCGAATTGCCGCCGCGTAGGCCGCGAGTTGCGACTGCACCGAGATCGTCTCGGACTGGCTCCTGGACCCGAGGTCCGGCAGCTTCAGGCCGAAGCAGGTCTTGTCCCCGTCGGGGGCGACGCCGGTCGCCAAGAAGCGGTTGACCTTGGAGTCGACACACTTGTTGCCACTGGCATAGATCCCGTGGTCGCCCTCCTTGCGGACATAGATCAGGACCGATCCCGGGTAGTTCGCGTGCGCGTCGAACGCCAAGCTCGCGTTGGTGGCCGGGTCGTGCTCAGACTGCACCATCAAGGTGGTGCCGATGCCACGGGCGTCGGGCACCTTGAGTGAGACGTCGGGCCGGTTCCAGTAGAAGCACGCGTTGCGGTTGTAGCTCGCGCCGACCACCGGGTAGGGCTTGGTCAGTTGCCGGGTGCGGGCGTCGGCGAAGGTTTGCTTGCCCGGCCAGGACCAGTCGTTGCAGGTGATCGCCGTGAACGTCGAGGGGTAGGCGTCCACCGACAGCGGACGGTTAGCCCCCTGCATCGCGCTCGCGTTCGCCAGCAGGGCCGACTGCTCCTGGTTCAGCGACACCGTCGCCGGTGACCGACCCCCATCCCACTCTTGGCGCACTATCATCATGAGCACGCCGAGCAGCGGGAAGGTCATCTTGGAGTACATCGTCCCGCCGACGGCGCCGTCGAGCACATTGCCGTCGATCTTGATGGTGTCGCCGCCGTCTTTCACCACGAGCGGGCGGCGGACGAGGTCTTGGCGAAGCCGCTCATAGAACGCGTTGACTGCGGCCGGAGTCTTGCCCAGGCCAAGCTGCGCGTCATACGTCGCGGCCCACGGCTGGAAGTCCTTCTCGAAGCGGCGCTGGAAGGATTGCGCCTGCGCTCCGAAGGTGACATTCCACGGCTTCGTGAAGTCGGCATTGGAGTCGAGGACGAAGCGGCCCACGTGGGTGGGGAAGTAGCGCTGGTAGTAGGCGCCGAGCCAGGTGCCACCCGAGTAGCCCACATAGTCGGTGACCTGGTAACCGAGCACCGCCCGGATGAGGTTTATGTCCTTGACCGTTTGGTCAGTGGTGACATAGTCGAGCAGCGCACCGGAGCCCTTGCGGCACCAGGACTGCTGCGCCTTGGACACGGCTGCGACCTTGTCAAAGGTCACCTGGCGCTGGTCGCGCGCATCCCAGGGCCAGGTCGGCGCGCCGAGGCAGCTGAGATTGCTGGACGCCCCGGTGCCGCGGACGTCGAAGCCGACCGCGAGGTGGTCGCGGGCACCAGGCTGGGCGGCGAGCATGGGGGCCATCCCCAAGCCGGGCCCGCCGGGCCCGCCGGGGTTGCCCATCACGAGGCGCGTTCCGCGGCTGCCAGCCGGCAGTGACTTGCTGACGGCGATCTGGATGCTCGGACTGGTCGCGGCTTTGTTCCAGTCCATCGGCGCCTTCATCAGCGCGCACTGCACGGTTCCGTCCGTGGTGCAGTCGACCCAGGAGAGCTTCTGGTTGAGGTACTTCGCCGGGATCCGGGCGTCGTCGTCGGCGGCCCCAGCCGACGGGGCGACGACCAGCGTGGTGGCGGCGGCCATCACGGCTGTTATGCCCATGGCGATAGAGGTGCGTTTCATGATTCCCCTGACTTCTCGGTGACCCGGTCGCTCCGGGGCACGTCATCCCACCCTGTCATGTGGACTTCCGGCCCGCGACAGGAGACGCGCCGTTTCGCGCACGTATCCTGGCGGGCGTGCCCGAGCCAGCCCGAACCGCGCCCCGGGTGCTCGAACTCCCCGACCTCAATTTCCCCGCCGACCTGCCGGTTGTCGACCGCCTCGACGACATCGCCGCGGCCCTGCGAGAGCATCAGGTCGTCGTTGTCGCCGGGGAAACCGGCTCCGGCAAGACCACCCAGCTGCCGAAGATCGCCCTGAAGATCGGGCGCGGCACCGCCGGCCAGATCGGCCTCACCCAACCCCGCCGGATCGCTGCCCGGGCCGTGGCCGAACGGCTCAGCGACGAACTTGGCGTCGACCTCGGTGGCCTGATCGGCTACCAGGTGCGGTTCACGGACACATCCTCTGCGGACACGGCCATCAAGGTCATGACCGACGGCATCCTGCTGAATGAGCTCCAGCGCGATCGTGACCTGCGCCGCTACGACACGATCATCATCGATGAGGCCCACGAGCGCAGCCTCAATATCGACTTCATCCTGGGCTATCTCAAGCGACTCCTGCCGCGCCGACCCGACCTCAAAGTCGTCATCACCTCGGCCACCATCGACCCGCAGCGCTTCGCCGACCACTTCGCCGCGCCGGGCCGCCCGGTGCCGATCATCGAAGTCTCCGGCCGGACGTATCCGGTCGAGATTCGCTACCGACCGCTCGTCGACGACGGCGGTGGCGCCGTCGACCAGATCACGGGCATCTGCGAGGCGGTCGAGGAGTTGTGGACCGAGGGCGGGTCCCACGACGGCGGCGATCACGACATCCTCGTCTTCCTCTCGGGAGAGCGCGAGATTCGCGATGCCGCCGACGCGCTCACGGGGATGAAGCTGCCCGCGACCGAGGTCGTGCCCCTGTTCGCGCGCCTGTCCGCGGCCGAGCAACACCGCGTCTTCGCGCGGCATACGGGCCGTCGGATTGTCCTTGCCACGAATATCGCCGAGACGTCGCTGACCGTCCCCGGCATTCGGTATGTCGTGGACACCGGCACCGCGCGGATCTCGCGCTACTCCCAGCGGCTGAAGGTCCAACGGTTACCGATCGAGCCGATTTCGCAGGCGTCCGCGCGCCAGCGGGCCGGCCGGTGCGGCCGCCTTGCCGACGGCATCTGCATTCGTCTGTATGGGGAGGAGGACCACGATTCTCGGCCCGCCTTCACCGAGCCCGAGATTCTGCGGACGTCGCTGGCGTCGGTCATCCTGCAAATGACCAGCCTGCGGCTGGGCGACGTCGCCCGCTTCCCGTTCGTCGACCCGCCGGACAACCGCAATATCGCGGACGGCGTGCGGCTGCTGCAGGAACTGCACGCCCTGGCCGAGAGCGCGCCCGGCCGCCGCGGCGCGGGGGAGCGGCTCACCCCGACCGGCCGGACGCTCGCCCGGTTGCCGATCGACCCACGCCTGGGCCGCATGCTCCTGGCCGCCGCCGACCTCGGATGCACCAAGGAGGTGCTCGTCATCGTCGCGGCCCTCTCCATCCAGGACCCACGCGAGCGGCCGAGCGATCAACAGACCCAAGCGGATCAGGCGCACGCCCGCTTCAAGGCGTCCGGCAGCGATTTCGGCGCCTATCTGCACCTGTGGCGCTATCTAAAGGACCAGCAGCGGGCGTTGTCGCGCAGCGCTTTTCGCCGCATGTGCCAGCGCGAGTACCTCCACTATCTGCGCGTGCGCGAGTGGCAGGACCTGCACCAACAACTGGTGTCGGCCGCCAAGAGCCAGGGCCTCGACCCCAACCGGGCCACCGCCGCGCCGGATGCCGAGCCCGACTGGGACGTCATTCACCGGGCGCTGCTGCCGGGGCTGCTCTCGCATGTGGGGCTGCGTGACGAATCGACGCGCGACTACCTCGGTGCGCGGGGCGCGCGCTTTGCGATCTCACCCGGGTCGGCCCTCTTTCGCAAGCAACCGGCATACGTCATGGCGGCCGAACTGGTGGAGACGACGCGGCTGTGGGCGCGGGTCAACGCCGCTATCGACCCCGCCTGGGCGGAGGAGGCGGGCGCCCATCTGGTGAAGCGCAGCTACTCCGAGCCGCGGTGGTCTCGGCGCCAGGGGAGTGTCGTCGCGACCGAGCGGGTGACCTTGTATGGCGTGTCACTGGCCGTCGATCGGACGGTTCAGTACGGCCGGATCGACCCCGAGCTGTCGCGAGAACTGTTCATCCGGCACGCCCTCGTCGAGGACGACTGGGAGAGCACGCACGCCTTCGTCAAGGCGAATCGCGCGCTGCGCCAACGGATCGAGGCATTGGAGGACAAAGCGCGCCGACGCGACATCGTCGCCGACGACGATCAGTTGGCCGCCTTCTTCGCCGCGCGCATCCCCGACGGCGTCGTGTCGGCCGCCCACTTCGATCGCTGGTGGAAGAGCGAGAGCCGTCACCGGCCCCGGCTGCTGACATTGACGGAGGAGGATCTGCGCCGCGCGGACGGCGGCGCGGTTGGCGCGGACGACTACCCCGGGACGTGGCCGGCCGGCGATGTCGACCTGCGCCTCAGCTACCAATTCGAGCCCGGCTCGCCGGACGACGGTGTGAGCGTGCGGATCCCCTTGACGGTCCTCAACCGGGTCGAGGCAACGGGCTTCGACTGGCTCGTTCCGGGGATGCGCGAGGACCTGGTCGCGGCGCTGATCCGATCACTGCCCAAGGCCACGCGAACCAACTTCGTCCCGGCCCCCAACCATGCGGCCTACGTGGCGCGCGAGATCGACCCCGGCGCCGGCCCGATCACGGACGAGATCGCCCGCGTCCTGCGGGCGCACACCGGCGTCGCCGTTGACCCGGGGGAGTGGGACTGGGCGAAGGTGCCCGCCCACCTGCGGATGACGTTCACCGTCGTCGGCGACCGGGGCGAGCGGCTGGGCCACGGCAAGGACTTGGAGCAGCTGCGCGAACGGCTGTCGGGACAGGTGCGGCGGCGGGTCGCGAAGGCGGGCGCGGCGATCGAGCGCACCGGGCTGACCTCCTTCCCCGACACCGAGATTCCCGCCACCTATACCAGCCGGGCAGGCGCGCACGATGTCGTGGGCTATCCCGCGTTGATCGACGAAGGCACCTCGGTCTCACTGCGCGTCCTGCCCGCCGAGCCGGCCGCCGCGGCCGCCCATCGACTCGGCGTGCGTCGCCTCCTGCTGCTCGGCATCGTGCCGCCGTGGAAGCGCATCCTGGCCGGGCTCAGCAATGCCGACAAGCTCGCCCTGGGACGCAATCCACATGGGTCGATCCCGGCGTTCCTCGACGACGCTCTCGCGGCGGCCGTCGACGACATCGTCGCTGGGGCGGGCACCGGACCGGTGCGCACCCCCGCGCAGTTCGCCGCCGCACTCGCCGCCGTGAAGACGCATACGGCGGCGCGAGTGCTCAGCGTCGTGGCCCAGGCCGTGCCGGTGCTGGACCTGGCCGCCGAGGTCGAGCGGCTCTTGGCGTCGTTGACGGGCCCGGCGCAGGCGGGAGCGGTGGCCGACATCCGGGCACAACTCGGCTCGCTCGTCGGGCCTGGCTTCCTCGCGAAGGTCGGAGCGTCCCGGCTCGCGGATCTCCCGCGCTACCTGCGCGCAATGATCGAGCGACTCACCAAGGCGGCCACCGATCCCGCCCGCGACGCCCGCCTGCTCGCCGAGGTCGATCGCGTCGAGAGCCGGTATGCCGATCTGCTCGCCTCCCTCTCGCCCCTCGCCCGCGCCGGTGACGACGTCCGGCAGGTGGGCTGGATGATCGAGGAACTGCGGGTGGGGGTGTTCGCGCAGCGGCTCGGCACGGCATACCCCGTGAGCGCGAAGCGCGTGGAGAAGGCGATCGACGCGCTCGCTCGCTGAGCACACTCAGGAAGACCGGACGATCGCGGAATCAGCGACCGGGGCGGCGCGTTGGTCCAGGAGAATTGCTGCGAGCGGCGAACACGAGAGACGAAAGAGGTGGCGTCGTGCAAGACCCCCGTGAATTGTTCCGCTACGAGCCGGACGGGGACCCGGGTGCCAATGTGCCGGGTCCGCTGCTGGTATCGGTCGGGGGGTTCATCGACGCCGGCAACGTCCAGGCGATCCTGACCCGCCACCTCATCGAGGCCTCCGAGGCGACCGTCGTGGCGTCCTTCGACGTCGACCAATTGCTGGACTATCGCGGCCGGCGGCCGGTGATGGTGTTCGAGGAGAACCACTACGCCGAGTATGACGATCCCTCCCTCGTGCTCTACCGCCTCGCCGATCGTGATGGGCAGCCCTACTACCTGCTCGCCGGTCCGGAGCCGGACTACCAGTGGGAGCGGGCGATCGAGGCGATCCGGTTGCTGCAGAAGGATCTTGGGATCACGCTGACCGTCACCTCGCACGGGATCCCGATGGCGGTGCCCCACACCCGGCCGATCGGCGTCACGGCCCACGCGACCGATGTCCGCCTGATCGGGGAGCGCAATCCGGTCTTCGGTCGGGTGCAGATCCCCGGGTCGTTCAGCGCCCTGTTGGAGTTGCGGCTCGGTGAGGCCGAGGCCGCGGCGGTCGGGTTCGCCATCCACGTCCCGCACTACCTGGCGCAGGCGGAGTTCCACGACGCCGCGCTGACCGCGCTCAACGCCATCGTGGACGTGACGGGGCTGAACTTGCCCAATGACGCCCTTGTCGCGGCCGCGAACGAAGGTCGTGGGCAGATCGAGGCCGAGGTCGCCGGTAACCCCGAGATCGCCTCCGGGGTGAGCATGCTGGAACGGCAGTATGACGACTTCATCGAGGCGTCGGACAAGCCGAATCTGTTGGCGCCGACCTCGACCCCGCTGCCCTCGGGCGATGAGCTGGCTGCGGACTTCGAGCAGTTCCTGCGCACGGTCGGGGACGACGAGCACCCGTAGCCCCTCGGCGATTTGGCTCGAAGCGGCTAGTCCTTTGCCTCGCTCCAGCGCTGGATGACCAGCGTGTCGGTGACGAAGCGCACCGGCGCCTCGCCCGACCACCGGCGAGCGGCGTCGGTCAGGGCGGTGGCGACCACGCGGCATACGTCCGGGGCTTGGTCTTGGGGCGTGTGGATGAGGAGTTCGTCGTGCAGGCAGAGCGCGATGTGCGCTGGCGTGCCGGCGAGTTCGGCACGCACGGTGGCGGCCCAGCACTTGAATAGCTCGGCCGCGGCACCCTGGATGAGGGCGTTGCGGGCGTAGCGACCGCGGGACCCTTCGTCCGGGATCCCGGCCGTGCGGATCCGGCGACCGCCGAAGGTGCGCAGGTCGGCGCGCGCCAGGCCCGCGGCATACGCCTCGTCCAGGAATCCCATCGCGCGCGGATAGGCGCGTTGGAGACGCTCGAGGGCACGGCCGGCGGTGCCGCTGCGCTGCCCGTACATCGCGGCGAGCACGGCGACTTTCGCGATCGGCCGCTCGACCTGCAGCCGGGCGGCGATGGGGGCATACAGGTCGTCGGCCATGGTCGCGGCGGCCAGCGTCGGATCGCCGGAGACGACAGCCAGGACTCGCGGTTCGATCTGGCCGAGGTCGGCCCGCACGAAGGTCCACCCCGGCGCGGCCGCAACCGCGGGCCGCATTGCCGCCGGGAGGTTGTGGAGTCCGTTCTGCGCGGTCATCCGGCCGGCGGCGCCGTCACACGGACTCCAGGCACCGCGCAATCGGTCGTCCGGCCCGACGTGGTTGTCGAGCCAGGCGTAGCCATAGGTGGTGGCGATGCGTTCGTCGGCCCGCCAGGCCAAGAGCGCGGGCACGAGCGGGTGCGCGTCGCGATAGCCCGCCAGCACCCACTTGCGGGTGGTCTCGACGGCGATGCCGAGGCCGGCGAGGAGGGCCTTGACCGAGCCGGGATTGCGCAGGTCGGTCGTGTCGTGGCCCGGGGCCAGCGAGAGCACGGCCGCGTCGCGAGCCGCCCGAATTTCCTTCTCGTGCGCGGCATTTCGTGGCCGAGGCCCGGCGGCACGGGCGATGAGGTGCTCGGCGCCGGTCCGGTCGAGGGGGAGCCCGTCACGTTCCAGCTCGACGCACAGCACGGATACGGCCGACTCGGAGACGGCGAGCGCGAGGGCGCGCGGTCCGATCGCGGCGAGTTGGGCATAGAGCGCCTCGGCGCACGCATGGGCCGCCTCGGCCCAGCGTTCGAGCCGACCGGGCCCGGCGAGCCAGTCGCCGTCGGTCACGTCGGGCCGCAGGTGGCCGTCGGCGACCGTGAGGTCGTCTGGGCCCGGCTGCTGCCGGAGCTGGCTGAACAGGTCATCCGGTGCCATTGCCGGTATGCCGCGCGCGTCCAACCCGTGCGCCCCGGCCCAGACGCGCCCGGGGTCGGCGCGCCAGCCTCCCCGCTCAATGCGATAAGCCTGCGCGAGGTCGAGCACCCTGGGGATCAGCACCCCTCGACGGATGACGGCGGCGAGGTCTCGCTCCGCCGACCACACGAGGACCCGGCGCGCATCCAGGTCGGTCCGCAGCCAGTCGGCCGCCTCCGCGAGGGGGAGCCGGCGGCTTATCCCATCCCCGACAAGGGCGATGTTGTCGCCGTGCGCGACGACCGCCACGAGCTCGCCCCAGGCGGGGGTGAGGGACGGCGGCATACACACGAGCGTAGGCGCGCGGACACCTGGTTCGGCCATGGCCGAGCCACCGTTGACCCCTGGGCGCATGCGAGGATTCCGCCCATGCTCGGATTCGGCAAGAACGACAAAGATGCCATCGCGGACACCAAGACCGCGCTGGAGGCGGCCAAGGGGCCCCGCGCGGACGACGGCGTGCTCGGCAATGCCGGCACCCGCGTGGTCGAGCGCCTCCTCGATGCGGGAATCGATGGGCGGGGACCGTTCGACTCGGCCGCCAAGATCGCCGCTGATGCTTTACGCAAGCATGATCGCGCGGACGGCGCCGTGGACGCGATCATCAAGGAGCACACGATGCTCGCCGCCGGCGGCGGATTCGTCACGAGCATGGGCGGCTTCATCACGATGCCAGTGTCCTTGCCGGCCAACGTCCTGGAGTTCTATCTCGTTGCCACCCGGATGGTCGCGGCGATCGCCAAGGCCCGGGGCTACGACATCAACCAGCCCGAGATCCGCTCCGCGGTCCTCTTGACCCTCGTCGGCGCCGATGCGGACGACCTGTTGAAGAAGGCCGGCGTGGTCGCTACGGGCCGGCTGTCGAATCTCGCCGCCCAGCGGCTGCCAGGCCCGGTGCTCATGGTCGTCAACAAAGCTGTCGGGTTTCGACTCCTGTCGACGGCCGGCAAGGGCGTGCTGTCCCGCTTCGGCAAGGGGGTGCCGGTGGTCGGCGGTTTTGTCGGTGCCGGCCTCGACGTCTATTTGTTGCGCCGGATCGCCGACCATGCGCGCCAGGAGTTTCCGGCGGCGCGCTGAGGTCGCCCCCGGGGAATCCCGGGGTTGGGTGCGACGTTGAGTCGTATGCCGCGATGCGCAGGGCGTCACGGCATGCTCGTTCGAGAGAGAGTCCCATGGCCACGCGCTCGCGCCTCCCGTTGCTTCGATCCTTCGCCACCGCGGTGCGGTCGGCGACCCGACCTGGCTCACCGGGAGTCGGGGACCGTCTCGCCGCCCTCCCGCGACTGATTCGCGCGACCCGATCCGGGCAGCATGCCGGGACGAGCGTCGGGCGACTGGCCATGCTCGCGGTAGCCGCGGCATACATCGTCTCGCCGGTCGACCTGCTCCCGGAGGGAGCCCTGTTCGTCTTCGGTCTCGCGGACGACGCCATGGTGCTCTCGTGGCTCGCCGCCGCCTTCTTGACCGAGACCGAGTCCTATCTCGCCTGGGAGCGTGGTCACGCCGCACCCGGGGCGTATGCCGCGACCCCCGGCACCCCTTTCCCCTCGGCCTCCGCCACGACCGGGTGGCCCCAGGATTCGGTGCCGGGCTCGGTGCGCTGACGCTTGTCCACAGGGTTTGACGGCCCACCTTTTGGCTCTGTCAACAGGGCAAATCTCCTCTCCGTGACAGGGAGCGTGGCGCCGCACCACGCTGGAGGGCATGACGATTCGACTTAGCACTATCGATGACCTGGTGACCGCGCTGCCCTATCTCGTGGGGTTTGAGCCCGAGTCGAGCGCGGTGTTGGTCTGCGTGCAGGGCGGTGTCTGCGGCGACATCCTGCGGGTGGATCTGCCGAGGTCCACGCGGGACAACAAGGGATGGCTCGACATCGCTGAGCGCGCCACCACCCGACGAGCCCGTGACCAGGTGCTGCTGGCGGCATTCACCGACGACCCCGCCAGGGCTCGCGTGCTGGGGCCCCTGGAGCGGCGACTTCGCGCGGCCGGCGTGGACGTCCCGCATGTGGTCGTGGTCGGAGCGACGAGTTATCGGCACCTGTCATGCGCAGGGAGTTCGTGCTGCCCGCTGAGCGGACGGCCGCGGGCGGGCGGAGCGAGCCTGGCCTCATCGATTGCGGCGGAATTCGTTGTGCAGGGGTGCGCGCCGGTGCCGACTCGAGGCGCGCTCGAAGCCACGCTCGCGCCAGATCTGGGTGCTCGGGCGCGAGTTGAGGCGGCGGCAGATGCGGGGCCCCTCGGCTTCGAAGTGATGCGGTGGTGCCAGGTCGCCAGGACTTCGCAGGTGTGGGAGCCGACGGATCTTGATCGGTGGCGCCTTGGGTTGAGCCTGCTCGATCGCAACTGGCGCGATGCGCTGATCGACGCCTTTGCCCCGGACTGCTACCTCGGACCGGATGCTTTGCCCGGTCGTCATGCTGCGGCCATCGGTGAGGTTCGGCAGGCACTGCGGGCCGGCGATGTCGGCCAGTGGCGGGCCCAGCAGGTGCTCATCAGTCGGCTCACTGATCTGGCTCGCCAGGTGCCGGCCGAACTCGCGGCGGGGACCTACACCGTTCTGGCCATGACGGCGCTTGCGTCGGGGCAGGGTGCGCTGGCGAATATCGCCTTGGACCAGGCGTTGACGGCCGATCCTGACTACGTGCTCGCCAGCATGGCGGCCCGGATGTTGGCACATGGAGTTGCGCCGGTTCCCCCGCGTATGGAGCGAGCCGACGTCAGGTAGGTTTAGCTCCGGAGTCGAGCACAATGGCTGTGCTCCTAAGGAGGATTTCGTGCCGATCGTCGTCGGATTCGTCCCAACTAAGGAGGGTCGCGCCGCGCTTGCCCGAGCGGCCGAGGAAAGCGCCCTGCGGTCGACGAAGCTCGTCATCGTCAACTCCCACCGCGGCGGCCGCGATGCGGTCGACGTGGGTCCCGAAAGCGCGACCGAGAAAGAGCTCGCGTCAGTGCTTGATGACCTCAAGGGTCGCGGCATCGACACCGAGGTGCATGCACTCGTGCGTGGCAACGAGCCGGCCGAGGACTTGATCGCGGTGGCCGCTGAGGTCGACGCCGACTTCATCGTCATTGGGCTGCGTCGGCGCACGCCGGTGGGCAAGCTGATTCTGGGCTCGAACGCCCAGCGCGTCCTGCTCGATAGCCCCTGCCCAGTCCTTGCGGTGAAGGGCGAGGCCTGACGCAGCCAGCTGGCCCGGCGATATCGCCGGGCCACTCCGCCCGCTGGTCGGGCCTAGCTCACCTGATCGGCTCTAAGTCGTCGCCACTCGACGGGTCGGAATAGGTGCTGGCCCCATCGCAGTTTTATAATGTCGATGCAGGTTCACGGCGCAGCACACCAGAGGTCCTATCGGACGACCGGCAGAGTTCACGCCCGACACCGCTCAAGCCATTGATCGTCAGCGGCCACCCTTTCGTGGCCGCCCGTCCGTCCTGCCGGAAAGGTTGTTGGTTCGCCAGTGCCGCGTACGACCGCCACCCCCACACCCGAACTACCCCGCGAATTCGCCCACGCGGCCCTGCAAGATCTCGTCAAGACTGGCCGCACCGGCGGCTCGGTCACGGGTGAAGCCGTTGCCGCGGCGATGGCCGAGGCCGACGTCACCACCGCGGCGCGCCGCAAGGCTGTGATGCGCGCACTGGAGGACCAGGGCATCGAAGTGGTCGTTGCAGCTGCCCCGAAGCCAGCTCGCAAGACCGCCGCTCGGCCGGCCGCCAAGAAGGCCGCGGCTACGGATGCGGCCGACGGGGTCGAGGCCCCGGCCGAGGCTAAGCCGGCCACTCGACGGACTGCCGCGAGCAAGGCTGCTGCCACGCAGGCTCCGGCCGCGAAGGCCACGTCGGCCGCTGCCGCCAAGAAGGCGACGGCGACCAAGGCCACCACGAGCCGCGCCGCGGCGAAGACCGCGGCCGGCACGGCGGACGCCCCGACCCCGGCCAAGAAGGCCGCCGCCAAGAAGGCCACCGCCAAGTCGGCTGCAGCCGAGCCGGGCGACGCGGCTGACGAGACAGTGGAGTCGGAAGCGGACGAGCCCGAAGTCGAGGCGGACGCCGACCTCGACGCCGAGGCTGAGGTGGAGGTCGCTGTCGACGAGGAGGTGGACACCGCCGAGGAGGCCACTGACGACGACGCTGCGGACGAATCCGGCGAGGTGGCAACCGCCAAGCCCGCCAGCGACGACGAGAGCGATGAGTCGGCCGGCTTCGTCATCCGCGACGACGACGAGGACGATGCCCCGGCGCAGCAGGTCGTGACGGCCGGTGCGACGGCGGACCCCGTCAAGGACTACCTCAAACAGATCGGCAAGGTCGCCCTGCTCAACGCCGAACAGGAGGTCGAACTCGCCAAGCGCATCGAGGCTGGCCTGTTCGCCGAGGAGCGACTGGGAAGCAACGACACCATCGAGCAGAAGCTCAAGCGCGAGCTGTGGTGGATCGCCCAGGATGGCAAGAAGGCCAAGAACCACCTCCTTGAGGCCAACCTGCGGCTCGTGGTCAGCCTCGCCAAGCGCTACACCGGGCGCGGGATGCTCTTCCTGGACCTGATCCAGGAGGGCAACCTCGGCCTGATCCGTGCGGTCGAGAAGTTCGACTACACCAAGGGCTACAAGTTCTCGACCTATGCCACCTGGTGGATTCGGCAGGCGATCACCCGCGCCATGGCCGACCAGGCCCGGACCATCCGCATTCCGGTGCACATGGTCGAGGTCATCAACAAGCTCGCCCGCGTCCAACGCCAGATGCTTCAGGACCTGGGCCGCGAACCCACCCCGGAAGAACTCGCCCGCGAACTCGACATGACCCCCGAGAAGGTCGTCGAGGTGCAGAAGTATGGCCGTGAGCCCATCTCCCTGCACACCCCCCTCGGCGAGGACGGCGACTCCGAGTTCGGTGACCTGATCGAGGACTCCGAGGCCGTCGTGCCCGCCGACGCGGTCAGCTTCACGCTGCTGCAGGAGCAGTTGCACAGCGTCCTCGACACCCTCTCCGAGCGCGAGGCGGGTGTGGTGGCGATGCGCTTCGGTCTCACCGACGGCCAGCCCAAGACGCTTGATGAGATCGGCAAGGTCTATGGCGTCACGCGAGAGCGGATTCGCCAGATCGAGTCCAAGACCATGAGCAAGCTGCGCCACCCCAGCCGCTCGCAGGTGCTGCGCGACTACCTGGACTGAGAGGCCCAGCCTTCACTTCCGAACTTGAGCACGTCTTACGAACTTGAGCACGCCCTCCAGGGCGTGCTCAAGTTCGTAAGACGTGCTCAAGTTCGTTGGACCGGGGGGGCGCGGAGGGGGCGGGAGGACCGCGGGTGCGGTGGGGGACTACCGTGCGCTGCGACGAGCGGCCCACCAGTCGGCGAGGCGTCCGGTCGCCGAGCGGGCCGCCCGGCCCGGCGCACCGACCACTCGGGACACGGTCTGCGTCACGGCCCGCCGGCCGGTGCCGGGGAGCAGCGCGGCATACAGCCTTGTCGACAGTCGTCGGCTTGAGGCGACGGCCTTGACCACCGAATCGACATCGGTCGTCGGGTCCGTCAGCGTCGCCGACGGTGGGGCGTAGCGCGCCAACTCCACGGCCGTCACCACGCGCGTCATCGCGGCGCGTTCGCCCGGGTCGAGCACCCCGCGCTCGGTCACGAACGTCTCCGCCTGCCGAGGGGTGAAACTGTCCGGCGCCACCACGCCGAGATCCGCAAGGCGCTCGGTCAGTTCGCGCCAGCGCACCTCGATCCGGCCGGCCTCGTCCGCGGCGCGGGCGAGCTGCCGGCGGCGGCGAACCCGGGCACTGACCGGGACCACGAGCGCGCCGAGGGCTCCCAGGAACAGCCCGATCACGATCCACGCCTGCCGCGGTAGGTCGCCGATGCGCTCCCACATCGGCTTCTCCAGACCTGTCGGGTTGGTGACGGAGGGGTTCAACTCCGGCTGGTCCGGGCGTTGCGTCGGCCGCGGGGAGGAGGAGGTTGTCGAACTCGATCCGGAGGGGTCGTCAGTCGGGGCCTGCGTGTATCCCGGCGCAATGCCGCTGCGCGCACCCGGGGTCGGTTCGAAGCGCAACCAGCCGTAGGGCTCGAAGTACAACTCCGGCCATGCGTGCGCGTCGGCCGCGCGGACGTCCCGGGCGCCCTTGTCCAAGGACCCCGGGAGGAAGCCGACCACCATCCGAGCCGGTATGCCGCGTGCTCGCGCCAGCATGATCATCGCCGACGCGAACTGTTGGCAGTAGCCGACCTTGGTGACCAGGAACCGGGACACCGGGTCTAGATCCAGGGGGACCCCCGCGGAGTCGACCGGGTCCGGGGCCAAGGTCAGGCTGTAGGTGAAGGCCGAGGAGCGCAGGTAGTCCTGGATCGCCGTCGCGGCATCGAAGTCGGACGCCCCGTCGGGCACGACGTCGGCCAGGGTCGATTCCAGAAGCGGACGGGCGAGCGCATCCGCGGCGAGGGTCCCGGGGGCGGGCAGGCGCACCCCCGGCGCGAGGTTGTAGTCGAGGTCGCGAACATTGGACTGCTCCAGGACCGAGCGCGGGATCTTCAGCGTGTCGTAGGTCGCGGAATAGCTTTCCACCGTCTTGGCTACGTCGACGGTGCCACTCGGGGCGCGGGACGCCTCGACATCGTCGGGAAGCGTCAGCGACGTCGCATTGGCCGGCAGCGCGATTTGCGGAGCACCAATCTCGTTGCGCTCGACCACGAAAGTGCGCTCGGTGGCGAGTCCCTCGACGCCGGAGTAGTCGGGAGTGCCAAGGAAGCGCTCGCCGGAGTTGATCCGTGCGGAGGGGAAACTGCGGGCCCGGGAGAAGCGTCCGTCGGTGCTGAAGTCCTCCAGCACCGCCAGCGGAATGGGTTCGGCCGTCGTCGCGGAGGTGCGGTAGCGCAGAATGACGCGGTCGCTCTGGTCCTCCAGGCTGCTCAACAGGTCCAGTGTGGTGCTCAGTTGATAGGGCCCGCCCGGGCCACTGGCGGCGCGGCCGAGGCCGTCACTGAGGAAGCGCGGGTTCGGATGGGGCATTGCCCAGGCGAGGATCAGGGCGCAGGCGATCGTCGCGATGCCGACATTGCGAGCAGCCGCGGTGAACCCCGCCACGCCATCCACCGGCCGGCGCACATCGCCGGTGGTCAACGGCACGGTCGTGGACCACCGCCGCAGGCCGGAGATGCCGGTGCGCGCCATCAACAACAGCCACAGACTTGCCGGCAGGGCGAACGACCACCAGGCCAGCGGGGCTCCGGTGTTGGTCGCCGTGATCAGGTATGCCGAGAGCAGACCGAGCCCCGCCAGCGCCGGAGCGCGGTGGGTCACCGCGGTGGCGTCGACCAGGATGACCAGCAGGGCGATGATGACGGTCAGCGCGACGACCATGCCGCGGGAGGTGGGGGCGGGCGCGGCATACGTGATGACGGCGATGCGAGCGTCGTAGAGCAGGTTGTTGAGGGCGCGGATTGCGTCGAGCAAGGGGATCCCATGCCAGAGGTGGCCCCGCAGATGGAGTCCCCCCAGGGTGAGATAGGCCGCGAGGATCTGGAGCCCGACAACCGCCCACCGGAACGGCAGCAGCAGGCGTCCGAGCATGCCGACCGCCACGATCACCATCGAGATGACCAGGGCCGGGTTGACCCAGTCGAGCGTGGTCAACAGAAGATGCACGGGCATCAGTGCCGCCCAGGTGGCGGCGAGGGCGAGGAGCGCGTCGACCGGGCGGACGTTGGGGTTCATCGGCGCGCCGTCATCGTGGCCGTCGCGGCCTGCCAGGCGTCGGGAACGCTGGTGCCGTTGTCGACCAGCGCACAAGCCCAGCCGTGGGCCCGCAACTCGGCGGCGGTGCGCTCGCTGGCCTGGTCGGCCGGTCCGGCGAGGTTCATGACGAGGGCGACGCCGGGAGAGCCCGCGCTGCGCATCCGTGCCAAGGCCAGCGCGTCGTCCTGCGTCAGCGGTCCGGTCACGGCCACGATCAGCGCGCCGTCACCCACCCGGTCGGACGCGATCGACAGGCTCTTGGCGAATGTGTCGGGGGCATCCAGGCGCGCGAACGCCAATGCCTCCAACAGGTCGTCCAGGGCCAAGTCGTCCAGCGCAGAGTCCGAGACCGACCCGCCCGCGACGAGGTGGATGGAGAGGCCCTCGCGGTAGAGCAAGGCGCAAATGGAGGCGACTGCGGTGACGGCCCACTCAAAGGAACCGGCGCTTCGTGGGCCGGAGAGCGTGGCGTCGCGGTCGTCGAGCAACACCACCGCGCGTCGCTTGGCCGGCCGATCTTCCTGGCGCACCATGAGATCGCCCGTGCGGGCGGTCGCCGGCCAGTGAATGCGGCGCAGATCGTCGCCGTCGCGGTATTCACGCACCGAGACGTCGTCCTCGCCGTGCAGGGCGATCATGTGCGGGATCGTTCCCTCGGTCCCGGCGCCCGTGGAACCCCGCGTGCCGCGCAGATCGTGGACGCGCGGTAGGACGATGACCTCACCGACGTTGGGCACCACGGCCAGCCGCATGGTCAACTCGAAGGGATCCTTGATCCGCAGGGACAGTGGCCCGAGCCGGTGCCGGCCGCGGACATTGGAACGCACCCGATAGGGCAGCATCTGGCGGTCGCCCGGGGCAAGGCGGGGTATGACGAACCGCGGCCGGTCGCCGAGCGCGTAGTCGAGTTGCTCCTCGGCCATCAGGATCGGGGTCGCCCGATCGCCACCGTTGAGGACGGTCAGCAGGACATCGCTGGCCTCGTCGAGATGCACCCGGCCGGGGACGACCCCCCGGACTGTGCGCAGTTGCAGGCCGCGGCGGACGCCGATCAGGCCGACCAGGATGGGCAGCCCGCCGACCAAGAGCCCAAGTCGCGTGATCTCCCGGAAGCCGAGGACGAGTCCGCAGACGACCAAGGCCGCGCCCGCCGCGAGGAAACAACGTCCTCGCAGCGTGAGTGATCCGGTGACCTGGCGCATTCGCGGGCTAGAGGCCGGGCGAGGGGATCTTGACCCGGTCGAGGATCGTGCGCAGGACATCGGCGGGGGGGGGGGGGGGGGGGGGGGGGGGGGGGGGGGGGGGGGGGG
>NZ_HF571038.1:3343407-3347164 GCF_001046875.1 Nostocoides jenkinsii Ben 74 | reverse complement strand
CTCGCCGACCGGATCTCCCGCCCGCCCTACAACTGGACCCCCGACATCATCTGGCACGCCTACGAAGCCATCGACGTCGACCGCGTTCGCCACAGTGACCGGCACACCCTCACGGATCTGGTGTCACTCCTGCGCTATACCGTCGGCCTCGACAACGAGTTGGTCCCGTATGCCTCACGCGTCCAAGAGCGGTATGCCGCGTGGCTGGCTCAGCAGGAACAGTCGGGGACCGAGTTCTCGCCCTTGGAGAGGTGGTGGCTGGACCGCATGGTCGACGTCATCGCCTCCTCCGCCGGCATCACCGCCGACGACCTCGACCGCGCTCCCTTCACCGAGAAGGGCGGCGTCGACGGTGCCCTTCGGGATCTGGGTGACCGTGCCGAGACCTACCTCAATCAACTCAACACGGAGCTCACCGCGTGACTTGGCCGACGTACCCCTTGGGTCAGCTTGCCGACACGGCACTGGGAAAGATGCTCGACAAGGGCAAGCCAAAGGGTCTGCCGCACGTTCCGTACCTGCGCAACGTAAACGTTCAATGGGGCCGAGTCGACACCAGCAGCGTCTGGACGATGGAACTGGGCGAACACGAGCACGAGCGTTTCGGTCTTCGAGCGGGCGACCTATTGATCTGCGAGGGAGGAGAGCCCGGACGGTGCGCCGTCTGGCAAGGATCGTCTGAGTTCACGGCCTTTCAGAAGGCTCTTCACCGGGCACGCCCGGGCCCAAACTTGACCACCGGATTCCTTCGCTACTACCTGGAGCACTTGGTCTCATCGGGGGCCATTGCCAAGTTCTGCACAGGGTCGACGATCGCACACCTTCCCCAGCAGCAGCTTCGACGAGTCCCCGTTCCCCTCCCTCCGGTTGCGGAGCAGCGGCGGATTGTCGAGATCCTCGAAGAACACCTCTCCCACCTCGACGCCTCCGAGGTTGAACTCCAGCGTTCCGGAACAAGACTTGAGGTGCTGTGGGCATCGACCCTGTCCAACTCGCGAAGCGGGATCCAAGTGGCTCTCCCCGCTGTAACCGAGATCCAGGGCGGGATCCAGAAGCAGCCGAAGCGGGCGCCCGTAGCAAATCACTACCCGTTCTTGCGCGTCGCGAATGTGACCGCGACCGGCCTCGATCTTCGCGATGTCCATCGCGTTGAGTTGTTCGGCGATGAGTTGGAGCGCCTGCGGCTGTTGCCTGGCGACCTCCTCGTGGTTGAGGGCAACGGCAGCCCGGCCCAGATCGGCCGCGCCGCTGCCTGGGACGGGTCGATCGACAACTGCGTCCATCAGAATCATCTGATCCGTGTCCGCCCGCTACCCGGCCTGCTGCCCGGTTACTTGGAAGCCGTGTGGAACTCGCCAGAACATCGACGCACTCTTACGGATGTCTCAAGCTCCAGCAGCGGCCTGCACACCCTGAGCGTGAGCAAGCTGAAGCGCCTATCAATCCCAGTCCCATCCTTGGAGACTCAAGCAGATCTCCTGAGTCGAGTGCAGGAGGTGCGCTCTGCACTTGATCGACAGCGGACCGCCATCTCAGGAGCGATTGCGAAGGGTCGTGCGCTCCGTCGGGCCGTGCTCGCGGCGGCGTTCGAGGGGAAGCTGACCGGACGGCATACGGACGTCGAAGTGCTCGAGGAGTTGGCAGAAGCATGAACGGCAAGCAGGTGAAGCTGTTCCTTGTCGACGGGACGCCGGGCGGGCTAACGACGGCTGAGATTACTAACTGGACCGGGCATGTTCTCTCCGCCCGGCGCTCCGATCTGGCGGATCTGCTGAAGCGCGAGGAAGTGCAGCGCACCGGGGTGTACCTCCTGCTCGGCGATGACGAGACAGCGCTGGGGGACACCCTCTGCTACGTCGGAGAGGCTGACGTCATCGCGACCCGCCTCCGGTATCACGCGAACAGTCAGGACAAGGCGTTCTGGGACCGAGTCGTAGTCATCACGTCGAAAGACACGAACCTGACCAAGTCTCACGGCCGGTACCTCGAGTCCCGACTCATCCAGTTGGCGACCAAGGCAGGCCGCGTCTCACTGGAGAACGGGACAGCTCCGCCGACGCCGAACCTCCCTGAGGCGGATGCCTCAGACATGGAGTACTTCATCGGGCAGTTGCAGATCATGCTGCCGGTCTTGGGGGTCAATGCGATTCGAGTGCGGAAGGCGCCCACTCCGGTCGCTTCGGATCCCGTCGAGGCACCGATCTTCACGCTGAGCAACGCCAAGGCCGGCGTTCACGCGTCTGCCCAGCAAATCGATGGTGAGTTCACGCTTCTGGCTGGCTCCCGCGTGGTTCCGCACTGGCATGGTGTGGGTAAGGCGACGAGCACTCAGCGGGCCTACGCGGGCTATCGGGCGCGGCACGAGAGCCTCCTGGCGGACGGCTCGATCGTGGCCGAAGGCGGCGTCGGGCTCGTGACCCGGGACATCGTCTTCTCTTCCCCGTCCACGGCAGGCGCCGTAGCGCTTGGTCGGTCCTGCAACGGACGCGTCGAGTGGGTATCGCCCGAGGGTACTTTCGGTTCGTGGGAAACCAGAGGGGTCGATGAGCAATCAAGCCCATAGTTCAACGGGCACCGGCGGCTACAAGGTCGGTGTCTACATCGATGGCTACAACCTCTACTACGGGGGACGTCGCCAACTGGGTAAGTCTCCTGGTTGGCGGTGGCTGGACATCCGCGCGTTGACACAGTCCGTCGTCGGCGCTCAGCGGGGTTGGCCTGGGGCGATGCTCTCCCGGATCGTGTACTGCACCGCTCGAATTGATGGCGCACTGAACCCGACAGGCCACCAAGAGCAAGACGTATACCTCAAGGCTCTTCTTGCCAGTGGCAGCGTCGATCGAATCGAGTACGGCAAGTACGTGACGGGGATCCGCAACCGGCCGCTGGCAGTGAAGGGCCCGAAGCAGGGCGACACGCCAGTTCTCGTCACGTCGAACTGGCCAGTCATGGTTCAGTCCACCCTCGGGAACCCCGTGAAGGATGCGTTGTTCATGGTGTCGACTCTCCATCAGGAGGAGAAGGGCACTGACGTCAATGTGGCCAGTCACCTGCTGATCGACGTGTTGACCAACGCCATCGACGCTGCCGTGGTCATCTCGAACGATTCAGACCTCAAACTCCCCGTCCAACTCGCACGACAACGGGTTCCGGTGGGTCTTGTAAACCCCGCCGGCGGGTATTTCGCCGGTGATTTGACTGGCCACATGTCTGACGGCGCGGGCAACCATTGGTGGCGGAAGCTTGGTCCGTCGGACTTCCTCAGCAACCAGCTCGCGGATCCTACGGGTAGTTACACGAAGCCCGCGCAGTGGTAGCCGCTGGTTGATCGCCTGGTCAAGCTGGGCTACCCTGAGTGCATAACGCACCCGGTCCCTCGTGGGCCGGGTCTTTCTTTGCCGCCCGATGTCGTGGGTAGGCTCACGGCCTAGGCGCAAAGCGTGGCGGAGCCACCGTGAGCCTACCCACGACATCGGGCATTTCGGCCCCACCACTCCCGGTGAAGCCCCCACGCATAGGGCTGCTGCCCAAGGCTGTGTACGACTTGAGAGGATCGGGTGTGACTGACTCACGCCGACTCGTCGACAAGCTTTGGTCTTACTGCGACGTCCTTCGCGACGACGGCGTTGGTGTCATCGAGTACACCGAGCAGCTGACCTACCTGCTCTTCCTCAAGATGGCGCACGAGCGCGCCACGCGGAAGCTCAGGCCGCAGCAGATCGTGCCGGAGGAGTACTCCTGGCAGAAGCTGCTGGAC
>NZ_HF571038.1:3339446-3343307 GCF_001046875.1 Nostocoides jenkinsii Ben 74 | reverse complement strand
GAAGCCATCGACGTCGACCGCGTCCGCCACAGCGACCGACACACCCTCACCGACCTGGTGTCACTGCTGCGATATACCGTCGGCCTCGACGACGAGCTCGTCCCCTATGCCGCCCGCGTCCAAGAGCGGTATGCCGCCTGGCTGGCTCAGCAGGAACAGTCGGGGACCGAGTTCTCGCCCTTGGAGAGGTGGTGGTTGGACCGCATGGTCGACGTGATCGCGTCCTCCGTCGGCATCACCGCTGATGATCTTGACCGTGCACCCTTCACCGAGAAGGGCGGCGTCGACGGTGCCCTACGGGATCTGGGTGATCGCGCTGAGACCTACCTCGACGAACTCAACGCGGAACTCACCGCGTGAAGGCCGTACTTCCCGGGTGGATGACGGCACCCATTTCCGATCTGACCGTGAAGGCGCAGAAGCTGGATCCAGTTGAGACAGGTCGAGACCAGATTCGGTACGTAGACATCGGATCGCTTGACGGTCCCACAGCTGTGCTCTCCGAAGTACCGGAGATTAAAGCGGCCAAAGCGCCCAGTCGGTGCCGGCAGGTCATTGCTGCCGGCGACACCCTCTACTCGACCGTTCGCCCGTATCTGCGCAAGATCGGCTACGTGGGGAATGCCTTACACGGGGAGTTTGCCTCGACCGGCTACTGCGTCCTGCGTCCCAAGGACGAGATTGACTCGAAGTATCTTTTCTACTTCGTTCAGTCGCAACAGTTCGAGGACCAGATCCTCCCCCTTCAGAAGGGAGTCAGCTACCCAGCAGTGCTCGACCGAGAGGTCAAGGCACAGTTCATCCCTTATCCAGCGCTCACTGTGCAGCGGCGGATCGTCGAGATCCTCGAAGAACACCTTTCCCACCTTGACGCCGCGGCGGACTATGCGTCCGCGGCACTAGCGCGGGCGGCGTCTCTACGCGAGGAACTTATCCGCCGAACCGTCACCGGGGCCGATGTCACGATCCCCCGAAGCGGTTGCGACCTGACCGACGCGGGCACGCAGGACGGCGATCTCCCATCGCTACCTCAAGGCTGGACATGGCGGCGCCTCGGCGACGTCGCCGAGGTCGTGGGCGGCGTGACGAAGGACTCCAAGAAGCAGTCACTGCCAGGCATGGTGGAAGTGCCTTATCTGCGAGTCGCGAATGTGCAGCGGGGTGCTCTGAAGCTCGACGAGGTGTCTTCGATCAGGGTTACACCGCAGAAGGCACAAGCGCTCGAGTTGCGGGCTGGCGACGTGCTACTCAACGAGGGCGGAGACCGAGACAAGCTCGCGCGAGGATGGGTCTGGGAAGGCGAAGTTCCGAACTGTATCCATCAGAACCACGTCTTCCGGGCGCGACTCCGGATCGATCTGGACCCGTACTTTCTCTCGTACACCGCTAACACGCTCGGTGGTCGATGGGCGGAGCGGAATGGCAAGCAGAGTGTGAATTTGGCGTCCATCAGCCTGTCGATGATCCGGCGCATGCCGGTGATCGTGCCGCCCGAGGGTGTCTCGGCCAGGGTCGTGAACGAGTTGCGTGACCGGCTCGAAGAGGTAGATCGGCTGGAAAAGGCTGCTCATCGGTCACAGGCTCATTCCGCCAGTTTGCGACGAGCGATACTCGCCGCAGCGTTCGAGGGGAAGTTGACGGGACGGCATACGGACACCGAAGTAATCGAGGACATGGTTTCGGGCCACGGGAAGGCGATGAGATGAGCGGCGAACTGGTGTATCGAGTCAACGGGACGTCAGCAGTCACCATGAAGACCTCGACGCTCGAGGCCGCCGGCCTCAAGGAGCGACAGCACCTCCAGGAGTGGGTGCTGGCCAACCCGGAGATCTTGGGCGAAGACGTCCTGATCGTCACGAGTGAGTTCGACCAGTGGTTCTCCAAGGAGGGCCGAGACCCGGACCGCCTCGACGTGCTCGGGCTGGGACAGGACGGTCGGCTCGTGGTGGCGGAGTTGAAGCGCGACATGACACCCGATTTGGTCACTATTCAGGCGATCAACTACGCCTCCCGCGCCTCCCGGTTCACCCCTGACATGCTGGCGGACGCCTTCCTCAGCTTCCATCGTGGAAGGCCAGATGCCGTCGGGACTTCCGACGATGCACTCTCTCGACTTCAAGTTCACGCGCCGATGCTGAGCGCCGACACCTTGCGCAACCCGCGAATCGTCATCGTGGCAGGTGACTTCACCCCCAAGGTCACATCGGCGGCGGTCTGGCTGTCCGAGCGGGGAATCGACATCTCTCTCACCCGCGTACAGGCCTACTCGATGGAAGAGGGGCACGTCATCACGGTCTCCCAAGTCTGGCCAGTCCCCCAAGCAGAGGACTTCGTCGTGTCGCCGAGTCGCGTGGCAACGGCGACAGCGACACCTTCCTCCCCAGAGGTCGAGTGGACGCGTGACGATCTGCAGATGTTGAGCTCCTCCGGAGTTTCGGAGACCATCCTCGTCACGATGGACGAGTGCTCTCGGCGGGTGGGGGAGTACGTGGGCGGCGATGAGATCCAGGCCATCACTGGTCGTGCTGCACCCCAGCATCGTGGAGACTTCGGCGGTTTCGGCATCACGCTCAAGCATCGTTTCGGACGGTCGAATGCGCCTTTCTCGGTGAACTATGCGGCTGGCGACACATACCAGCAGTACTACTCGGTGACGCCTGAGATTGCAGCGATCTGGACCGAGTTCCGCGGTCTTGCTCAGGCAGGGAGCGAGGCCGTGCCCGATGACTATTCCTGACTTCCAGACATTGATGCGCCCAGTGCTGGCGCACCTTGCGGATGCCGAGACGCGACGCAGCCGAGACGTCAAGGACGCGATGGCAGATCAGTTCGACCTGTCGGATGACGAGCGCGCGCAGATGCTGCCGAGCGGGCGTCAGCGCACTATGGATAACCGAGTCGGGTGGGCCCTGACGTACCTGCGTCAGGCGGGTCTGGTCGACCAACCCTCTCGAGGGCGCGTGGTCATCAACGCGGCCGGTCGGGACGCGCTGACGACATACCCCGATCGGATCGGCATGAAGGAGTTGGAGGCATATCCGACCTACCTGGCTTTTCGCGATCGAACACGGGAGAAGACCAACACCGACCTCGCTCGCGAGGGCCGCGACGCAACCACAGTCGAAGCCTCTGCCACGCCGTCCGACCTCTTGGCGTTGGCTGTGGCGACGAATCGATCAGCAGTAGAGGGTGAGGTTCTCAAAGCGGCAATGACTCTCTCCCCAACCGGTTTCGAGGACCTTGTCATCGCGCTCCTCGCACGGATGGGATACGGGCGCGCAGGGTCGGTCGAACGCACGAGTGCCTCCGGCGATGCGGGTGTGGACGGGATCATCAGCCAAGATCCGCTGGGTCTAGACCGCATCTACGTCCAAGCGAAACGCTACGCCGAGGATCGCACCATCGATCGACCTAAGATCCACGAGTTCGCGGGCGCTCTGCTCGGCAAACAAGGTGACCGCGGTGTCTTCATCACGACTTCGCGGTTCTCAGCGGGTGCTGTGCAAGAAGCGGAACGGATCAACGCACGCATCGAGCTCATCGATGGGCGACGCCTTGCCGAGTTGCTGGTCACATACGGCGTTGGGGTCCAGGCGGAGGAGACGGTAACGCTCTATCGCTTGGACGAGGACTACTTCGAGAGCCTGTGAGAGAACACGCGCCATGACTGACTCACGACGATTGGTCGACAAACTGTGGTCGTACTGCGACGTCCTCCGTGATGACGGCGTTGGTGTCATCGAGTACACCGAGCAGCTGACCTACCTCCTGTTTCTCAAGATGGCGCACGAGCGCGCCACGCGGAAGCTCCGACCGCAGCAGATCGTGCCGGAGGAGTACTCCTGGCAGAAGCTGCTGGAC
>NZ_HF571038.1:3333608-3339346 GCF_001046875.1 Nostocoides jenkinsii Ben 74 | reverse complement strand
CCGGTGGAGCGGCGGTCGGCGAGGACGTTGGGGTCGGCGATATTGGGCACCGCGTCGAGCTTGAGCGTCAGCGCCGGCGGGGTGCTGCCGGTCGGCGACGGCGGGATCTTCAGAGTCTGCAGGGCGTAGTTCATGACGTCGTGGAAAACGGGTGCGGCCACCGTCCCACCATAGAAGCCGTTCTTGCTGGGGCGTTGGATGATGACGGACACGACAATCTGCGGGTTCTCCGCCGGGGCGTAGCCGATGAAGCTGGCGGTGTAACCGCTGTAGCCCCCCACCTTGGCGTCGTAGCGGCGTGCGGTTCCCGTCTTGCCCGCCACCCGGTAGCCGTCGATCTGCGCCTCCGGCGCCGTGCCTTCGGTGCTGACGACGCCTTCAAGCATGTGGCTCAGGGTCTGGGCCGTGTTGGCCGAGACGACCTGGCGGGTCTGCGGCGCCTCGGTCGGCTGCAGTTTGCCTTTGCTGTCGGCGACGGCGGCCACCAGGGTGGGGGTGATCCGCATGCCATTGTTGGCGATCGTCTGATACACGCTGGCCGCCTGGATCGCGGTGATCGAGACACCCTGCCCATAGAGCACGGTGTAGCGCTGCGTGCCATTCCACTTCGCCGACTGCGCGAAGATGCCCTCGGACTCCGCCGGGAAACCGGCACCGGACTTGGACCCGATCCCGAACGCGCGGAAGTACTTCTCGATCGTGGCCGGAGCCAACTGCTCGCCCGCAAGAATAATGCCGGTGTTGCTCGACTGAGCCAGGGCACCGGCGAAGGTGAGGTACTCGGTCTCGTGCTCGTGGCTGTCGGAGAACACCCCATCCGAGCGCTTCAGCGAATAAGGCACGATCATCGGCGTCGAGGGGTTGACCTTGCCCTCATCCATCGCCGCGGCGGCCGTCATGACCTTGGCCGTGGAGCCCGGCTCGAACACCTCGGTGAACGCGAGATTGGCCAGTGACGAGCCGTTGGTGATGTTGTTGGGATCAAAAGTCGGATACGAGGCCAGCGCGAGCAACTTGCCGGTCTTGACGCCTTGGACGACGACCGTTCCGGAGGCCGCGCCATACTTCGTCACGGCTTCGGCGAGCGCATTCTGGGCGAACCACTGCAAGTCACCATTGATGGTGAGTTGCACATCGCGACCCCGCACGGCGGGGTGTTCGGTGGTCCGGCCGTTGGGGAGGCGCACGCCGTCCTGACCCACCTCATACCAAAGCTCGCCCCGGGTGCCGCGAAGTTTGCTATCCAGCAGCCACTCGATGCCACCGCGCCCATTGAGGCCGCCATCGACATAGCCAACAAGGCTGGCCGCGGTGGTGGACTGCGGGTAACGCCGGATCGAGTCCCGCTCGCTGGAGATGCCCGGGATGCCCAAGTCCGCGATTTTTTGCCAGGTCAAGGGCAGGACGTTCTTCTTGAGGACTGCATACCGCTTAGTGCCGGTCATGAGTCGTTCGATGTCGGCGGCGTCCATGCCAAGGAGCGGCGAGAGGTCGGCGGCGGCGCCAGCACGACCGACGGTGACGCGCTTACCATCGATCTTCTTGATGTACTTCACGACTGAAACCTGGTCGACCGCAACAATGCGCCGCTCGATGCTGGTCGCGAGGATGGTCCCGTCGGAGGACAGGATGTCACCGCGCATCGGTGGTTCGATCTCCGAAACGGTTCGGGTGCTCAGTGCGACATTGGCCGCGCCACTGGCGTCGAACGTCTGCAGGCGCACTAGCTGAGCCCCGAACACGCTGAACACCACCAGAGTGGCCACGAACAGCGCTCGCGTCCGATGCCGCGGGTTTGCCCCCGGTATGGCGATCGGCAGCGTCCGCCCGCGCGGCTGGCGCGGCCCTCGGCGACCCGTCTCCGGGACGTATGCCGCGCGCTCCCCCCGCGCCGGCCGCTCGCCGTCGGCCTGGCGCCGTCGGGCGGGCCTCGGCGGAGCCGAGTTGGTTCGCTCCCCCACGACGCGGCGGGGCGCACCCGACGCAGGCCGCCGCCCGGAGGCCGAGCGAGGCCGATCGCCGGTCGAGGCGGCGCCCGGGCGTGGCCGAGCACCAGCCGTGGGGCCGGGCCGCCGGTTACGCTGCGGGGGGGTCGTGCGCTCGGTCACGATCGAGGGCGTCCTAACGGTTACGGGGTTGGGGCATCGCCCGGGGTGACCGGGTCAGCAGTGCCGGTGTCAGCAGTGCCGGTGTCAGCAGTGCCGGTGTCGGTGGGCGTGGTGTCGGTCGGCGTGGTGCCAGCGGCAGCGGTGTCGGCGGAGTTGGCGTCAGAAGGGGTCGTGTCGGTCGCAGCGCCGTCGGTGGGGGTGGCATCGCCCGTCCCGGCGGTCCCGGCCGCATCCCCCGTTGTCGCGGCGTCGGTCCCGGCCGTCTTCTGCCCGGTCGCATCGGTCGTGGCTGGCGGGTCGGCGGTCGCTCCGGTGCCGGTTGCGGCCCCCGTCGCGGCGGCGCCGGCAACGTCCGGCCCGGCCACCGGTGCCGGGGCGAGCGGGGCTGGCTGGGTGATCACCTGGAAGCCGTCCTCGGCCGTCGCGGCCTCAGCAACCCCCAGAATCCGTCCGTCCGAGAGGGAAATGAAGGCCGGGGAGGCGGCCGACACCATGCCCAGGGACAACGCTTGCTTGGCCAGCGACGCCGGCGCCCGGAGCGCGTCCAACTCGTCGGTCAGCGCCTCCTGGCGATCGGTGAGCCGGCTGGATTCGTTAACGAGGCGGCTGCGCTCGTAGGTGCCTTCGGCTAGTTGGGTGTTGACCAACAGCGTGAGCAGCAATCCGCCTACCAGCGTGAGCAGCATGATCGTGGCGAACCACGCGTGTCCGGCGGCGGTGCCGCCCTCGATGACGCGCAGGTGACGACGCTCCGGCCCGCCGGTCACGCCGAGGCGAGCTCGGGTGCGCGCCAGCATGCGCTGAGAGTGGGTGCGCGCGGTGAGGGCCGGCTTGGCCCCATTGCGCTCAAGCTTGACGGCGGTCTGGCTCATCGCCGCCCACCTCGGATCGCAATGCGCTCCGCCGCCCGGACGCGCACCGACGCCGAGCGCGGGTTGGCCGCCTGCTCGGTGGCGTCGGCCGTCTCGGCACCGCGCGTCAACAACCGCAGGTAGGGCGCGTCTTCCGGTCGCTCGACGGGAAGCCCAGGCGGCGCGCTGCTGGTGGCGCCGTCGCGCAGCACCTGCTTGGTGATCCGGTCCTCAAGCGAGTGATACGACATCACGGCGATCCGGCCGCCCACGGCGAGGGCGTCGATGGCCTCCGGCAGGGCTCGCGCCCAGGTCGACAACTCCGCATTGACTTCGATGCGCAGCGCCTGGAAAGTGCGCTTGGCTGGGTGTCCGCCGGTGCGCTGGGAGGCTTGAGGTATTGCTGTCTCTAGCACCTCAACCAACTCTCCCGTAGTCGCGAACGCCTGTCGGGCACGGTGCGTGACGATGGCCGACGCTACGCGCGGAGCGAACCGTTCCTCGCCGTAGTCACGCAAAATCCTCACCAGGTCGGCCCGATCATAAGTATTGAGAACCTCCGCAGCAGTGACGCCGCGCCGTTGGTCCATGCGCATATCCAAGGGAGCATCGAACCGGTAGGCGAATCCTCGCTCCGGCTCATCCAGTTGCAGGCTCGACACCCCGAGATCGAATAGCGCCGCATCCACGGTCTCGACGCCGAGCCGGCCGAGGATGTCCGGCAGCTCGTCATACACCGCGTGGACGAGGTCCACTCGAGTCCCGAACTTCGCGAGCCGCTCACCGGCCAACGCCAGCGCCTCGGTGTCTCGATCGATGCCGATCAGCCGCGCCTCGGGGGCGGCTTCCAGGAGAGCTTCGGCGTGCCCACCCATGCCAAGCGTGCCATCGACGACGATCGCCCCCGGCCGGTCGAGGGCGGGGGCGAGCAGGTCCACGATCCGCGCGCACAGCACCGGCACGTGCCGGTCCCGGGCGGTCGTCTGGGTGTTCACGGCGGACTCCTGAGTGCTGCATGCGGCGAAGCTGGCTGGTGGCGCCGCATCCGCGGGCCGGTGGTCGGGACAAGCGATGGCTCCTGGTCCCCATCCGCGGCCCGGCGCGGGGGAAGTCGCGTCGGGAAAGCGGCTGGAGGCCACGAGCCACCGAGTCGGGTCGGCAGGTCAGGAGGAGCGCGTCAGAACAGGATTGCCCCCTCCACGTCGAGGGAGCCGAGGACGTCGTCGCTGTCCTGCTCGATCTGCTCGTATGCCGCGCGGTCCCACAACTCGATATAGGTCCCCTGCCCGATGACGACGCAGTCCTTGTCGAGCCCACCCCACGTGCGCAGCGCGGGGGGAATGGTGACACGACCCTGTCGATCGAGGGTCTCGGTGGAGGCGTTGCCCAGATAGGCGCGTCGCAGCGCGCGGACATTGCGGCTCGCCGAGGTCCCGGCCGCGAGGGGATCGAGGATGCGAGTGCGGAACTCGGCATACGGATAGATCAGGACGCAGCGATCCGGTCCCTTGGTGACCACGATCTTGTCGCCGAGGTCGTCGCGAAAGCGCGCCGGCAGGATGAGCCGCCCCTTGTCGTCGAGTCGCGGGGTGTGAATCCCCAAGAACTCCGCTGCGGCGTCCACCGATCACCTCCGTCGCCCACCAATCGCCCAAAGTCGCCAATTTCCTCCACTTTACCCCACTTCACTCCCCCGAACCCAGGTTTTCTCCACGCGATCGTCACCAAAGGGGCACTCCACGCATCTAGGTGTTGTCGGCGGGGTGAGGCAAAATGTCCCCAGCGCCACACTCGGGGCGACCGGCAACCAAGGGGAACCACATTGACGCAGCACGACGGTCGCCCCGTCGACCCGCAGACGCGCGCGCGGGGGCTCGAAGAGGTGCTCGAAGTCACCACCAGCCTGGCCGCGGCCATGCGCACGGTGATCGAGGGCAAACCCGAAGTCATCCAGACAGCGATCACCGCGTTGCTGGCCGAGGGACACCTCTTGTTGGAGGACGTGCCTGGAGTCGGCAAGACCATGCTGGCCAAAACTCTGGCGAGGTCCATCGACTGCACGGTGCGGCGCATCCAGTTCACGCCCGACCTGCTGCCCAGTGACATCACCGGCGTCAGCGTCTTCAACCAGGACATGCGCTCGTTCGAGTTCCGCCCCGGCGCGATCTTCGCCAATGTCGTGGTGGGCGACGAGATCAACCGTGCCTCCCCCAAGACCCAGTCAGCTCTTCTTGAATGTATGGAGGAGGGCAACGTCACGGTCGACGGCAAGACCTATACCCTCCCGCACCCGTTCATCGTGATGGCCACCCAGAACCCCATCGAAATGGAGGGGACCTATCCCCTCCCGGAGGCGCAGCGTGACCGGTTCATGGGGCGGGTGTCTCTCGGCTATCCCAACCCGCGCAGCGAGGTCGACATGCTCGCTAGCCATGGCCAGCAGTCCCCGCTCGACTCCCTGCGCCCGGTGACCGACGCCGCCACGATCAGCCGACTCATCCACGCCGTGCGCGAGGTGCACACCTCCGACTCGATCCGCCACTACATCGTCGACCTGGCGCAGGCGACCCGCGACAACCCGGCCGTGCGCCTGGGTGCTTCGCCGCGAGCCACGCTGCACCTACTACGCGCAGCCCGGGCCCATGCGGCCCTCGCGGGCCGCGACTACGTGCTGCCCGACGACGTGCAATCAATCGTCGTCTCGATCTGGAGTCACCGGCTCATCCTTAGCGGCGACGCCTCGGCCGCGCGCCGCTCGCCCGCCGATGTCCTGCGCACG
>NZ_HF571038.1:3308252-3333508 GCF_001046875.1 Nostocoides jenkinsii Ben 74 | reverse complement strand
GCCGTTGGGGGGGACTCGGGGGGCGGAGCCCCCCTAGCGTGGATGACTCCCGAGGGTATCGAGGTCCCGCCGCTGTACACCGAGGCCGACCTTGCCGGACTCGACTTCCTCGACACCATCCCGGGGGCGCCGCCCTTCCTGCGCGGGCCATATCCGACGATGTACGTCAACCAGCCCTGGACGATCCGGCAGTATGCCGGCTTCTCCACCGCCGAGGAGTCCAACGCCTTCTATCGCCGCAACCTCGCGGCCGGGCAGAAGGGCTTGTCGGTCGCCTTCGACCTGGCCACGCACCGCGGCTACGACTCCGATCACCCTCGCGTTGCCGGAGATGTCGGAATGGCCGGCGTGGCAATCGACTCGATCTATGACATGCGCACTCTCTTCAGCGGCATCCCGCTGGACCAGATGTCGGTCTCCATGACCATGAATGGCGCGGTCATCCCGATCCTCGCGCTGTATGTCGTTGCGGCAGAAGAGCAAGGCGTCGCACCCGAGCAACTCACCGGGACCATCCAGAACGACATCCTCAAAGAGTTCATGGTCCGCAACACCTACATCTATCCGCCCGAGCCGTCGATGCGGATCATCAGCGACATCTTCGCGTTCACCTCCGAGAAGATGCCGCGCTTCAACTCGATCTCCATCTCCGGCTATCACATGCAGGAGGCGGGGGCGACCCAGGACTTGGAGTTGGCCTACACGCTCGCCGATGGCGTCGAGTACATCCGGGCCGGCAAGGCGGTCGGGCTGGATGTCGACAAGTTCGCGCCACGGCTGTCCTTCTTCTGGGCGATCGGCATGAACTTCTTCATGGAGGTCGCCAAGATGCGCGCGGCCCGCCTGCTCTGGGCGCGGCTGGTGCAGGAGCAAGGCGCCACGAACCCGAAGTCGCTCTCGCTGCGCACCCACTCCCAAACCTCCGGCTGGTCGCTCACCGCCCAAGACGTCTTCAACAACGTCGTGCGCACGGGCATCGAAGCCATGGCGAGCACGCAGGGGCACACGCAGTCACTGCATACCAATGCCCTCGACGAAGCCATCGCTCTCCCAACGGATTTCAGCGCGCGTATCGCGCGCAACACCCAACTCGTCATCCAGCAGGAGTCGGGCACCACGCGCACCATCGACCCGTGGGCGGGTTCGGCGTATGTCGAGAAGCTCACCCACGATCTCGCCCGGCGCGCGTGGGAGCACATCGAGGAGGTCGAAGCGGCCGGCGGGATGGCCAAGGCCATTGAGGCCGGCATCCCGAAGATGCGCATTGAGGAAGCCGCCGCGCGCACCCAAGCGCGCATCGACTCCGGCCATCAGCCGGTCATCGGCGTGAACACCTATGTCGTGGAGGACGACGAAGCGATCGACGTGCTCAAGGTCGACAACGCGGCCGTCCGAGCGCAGCAGTTAGCGAAACTGGAGCGACTGCGCGGCGAGCGGGACGAAGCAGCAACCCAGGAGGCGCTCGCGAAACTCACTGCGGCAGCGCGCAATTCCGATGGCACGCTCGCGACGAACCTGCTTGCGCTCGCGATCGATGCTGCCCGTGCCAAGGCCACCGTCGGCGAGATGTCGTCGGCGATGGAAGACGTCTTCGGTCGCTACACCGCGCAGATCCGTACGATCGGGGGCGTGTATTCCGCAGAGGCCGGCGACGACCAGGGCGTCAAGGAAGCCCAGCGGCTCGTCGAGGAATTCGAGGAAGCCGAGGGTCGTCGCCCGCGCATCCTCGTGGCCAAGATGGGCCAGGACGGCCACGACCGCGGTCAGAAGGTCATCGCGACCGCCTTCGCCGATCTCGGCTTCGATGTCGATGTGGGCCCGCTCTTCCAGACGCCCGAGGAGGTCGCCCGGCAGGCCGTCGAAGCGGATGTGCACATCGTCGGCGTCTCGTCGCTCGCCGCCGGTCACCTGACGCTCGTCCCGGCCCTGCGCCAGGAGCTGGACAAGCTCGGGCGCGAGGACTTGATGATCGTCGTCGGTGGCGTCATCCCGAGCCAGGACTTCGCCGAGTTGCGCGCTGCCGGGGCTGATGCGATCTATCCGCCCGGCACCGTCATCGCGCGCGCGGCGCAAGACCTGATCGCCGACCTGCGCCGCCGACTGGAAGCCTGAGTTCGACTGTGCGGCAGGTCGATCCGGCCGACCTGGCCGCATGTGTCGTGGCTCACTCGCGCGCCGACATCGCGCGCGCGATCACGCTCGTCGAATCCTCGCGAGCAGATCATCGGGCACAGGCGAGCGAGCTGATCACGGCGCTCACTCCGCATACGGGCGGCTCGGTGCGGGTGGGAATTACGGGCGTGCCCGGCGCGGGAAAGTCCACTTTTATCAATACGATGGGAACGCGCCTGATCGAGCGCGGGCATCGGGTCGGAGTCGTGGCCGTCGACCCGTCCTCGCGGCGCACCGGCGGGTCGATCCTCGGCGACCGGACCCGGATGGCCGATCTGACCGCGAGCGAGGCCGCGTTCGTCCGGCCGTCGCCGAGCGGTCGTCACCTCGGCGGCGTCGCGCGCGCGACGCGTGAGTCGATGCTGATCCTGGAGGCGGCGGGCTTCGACGTCATCATCGTCGAGACCGTCGGGGTCGGACAGAACGAGATCGCCGTCTCCGAAATGGTCGACACCTTCCTGCTGTTGACCCTCGCCGGTGCCGGAGATCAGTTGCAGGGCATCAAGCGCGGCATCCTCGAACTCGCAGATGTCATCGCGGTCAACAAGGCCGATGGGGATGGTGAGGGCCGAGCGCGTGTCGCCGCCCGTGACTTGGCGGCGGCTATGCGATTGATGTTGCCGGGCAAGGATGTTCGCCGCCCACCCGTGCTGACCTGCTCTGCCCAAACGCACATCGGCTTGGACGAGGTTTGGCAAGCTGTCCTCGACCACCGCGCCCACCTCGAAGCAGAGGGCTCGCTCGCCGCTCGCCGCGCCCAGCAGCAGCAGGACTGGATGTGGGCGATGGTGGACGCGCACCTGGAGGATGCCGTGCGGCATACGCCCTCGGTCCGGACGCATCGCGACCAACTGGAAGCGGCCGTCCGCGCGGGCGAGCTCTCCGCCGTCGAGGCGGCCGACCGCATCCTCGCGATGTATGCCGCGGACCTCCGCGCCGGCCCCTGATTAGGCGCTCACGTCGGCAGGGTCCATCCGGCGCAGGCCCGGGATGTCAACGAAGCGGCGGTCGGTCGTCACGAGGGTGTCGAACCCCGCGATCAGTGCCGTCGCAGCTATAAACGCGTCGCGCCCCCGCGCCCCATAGTCCCGAATCAAGCCAAGGCCGGTCTCCAAGACCTCGTCGTCCATCGGGTGCACGACGCAGAGCGCGCGCACTGCTTGCGTTTGTGCAACAGCCAAGTCGACACCCTGGAGTCGGAGCCGATGGAAAACGATCTCTTGAATGCACTCGGCTCCGGTGTGGAGAGACAACTCGCCCTCGCCCGCTCGATCGAGCAGGCGCGCGCAGGCCGGTCGCGACTCGGAGGGGAGGCCGAGGGCGGTGAGGAAGACCGGGCTGTCGAGAAAGAGGTGCACTCAGGCCTCCAGGCGTCGCAGCATTTCTGCTTCCTGGATCGCCAACATCTCCTCCCAGGTCTCGGGCGAACCGTGGCCCTTATCCGCCGACGCGAGGAGAAAGCGCGCGGCGTCCCGTCGACGCACCTGGGCCCGAGTTTCGTCGAAGTGCAGGTCGATCGCGGTCCGCACGATGTCGGCCACGGAACGTCCAGTGCGCTCCGCTTCCGCCGTGAGTTTGTCGTAGCGAGCCTGGTCGATCATCAGGTGCAACCTCTTCTCCAGTGGGCTCAACATGCTTGCAAGCATTGCACTTGCGCAAGTGCATGCACAAGACCATGACAGTTAGTTAGCGCGGAGGGCGAGTCGCAGCGCGAGGCGGATCTCGGGGTCGGCGAGGTCGACAGCAAGCAGCGGAGCGATCCGGTCCATCCGATAGCGGATCGTGTTGACGTGCACGCCGAGAGCCTCCGCGGCGCGGCGGGGGGAGCCGGGGTGGTCGAGCCAGGCCGAGAGCGTATGCCGATCGCTCGCCTCCGTCGTGGGATCGCCGGCGAGGGCCGCGAGTGGACCCGGGAGCGAGTCGGCGACCAGCGCGCGCACCGCGCGCGACACGACCAGCGGAGCCCAATAGTCCTCTGCCACAGCAATTGTGGTTCCGTGGACGCTCGGCAATAGCGCTGTCTCCACGGCCTCGGCGCGGGAGCGAGTGAGGTCGCCCGCGAGATCGGCGCGCGTGCCCGCGACGATCGCCACGCGGCTCCCGTGTGCGTGAAACTCCGCGACCGCCGACTGTAGCCAGGCCCAGGTGCCCGGCCGGCTCGGGCGGGGGCGCGGCGCCGAGCTGGAGGACGTCCACGCACCGGATAGGCGGTCGGTGTCGGTGACGATCGCGAAAACTCGGTCTGCGATAGCGACGATCGCCGGCTGCGCCCACCCGCGGCGGCGGAGCGCGGCCGTCCACAGATCGACCGATGCCGCGTGGCCGACAGCAGGTGCGGCCGGCGAATCATCGGGCTCGCCGCCGAGTTCCGTTGCCGCGGTGGGTGATCCAAGCAGGGCCACGACTCGCCACGGACCGGCGGCAAGCCACGCGCCGGCCTCGGCGCCCGGATCCAGGAGAGCCTGCCGGAGTCGATCCAGCCACACGCGCCGTGTCAGATCGCTCTGCACGCGCAGGTCGAGCAGGTGCAAGGCGACCGCCGAGGCCATCGTCACGAGATCGGCGACCACGCGCGCTTCCGGGGGCGCGGACACTGCGCACCAGATCGAGCCCAGCCACTCACCGCCCGCCCGCACTGGCAGGACGAACCGGGCGCCGAGATCGGGAGTGGCGCCGGCCGGGAGGAAGAAGGGGTCGGCGGAGATCGTCATCCGCCGGAAGACCCCACGAGCGCGCAGCTCGCGCACGACAGCGGGTGGCACCCGCCGACCAACGATCGTCGAGACCCGGGCCGCGTCCGTGCCCACCGACCGCGACGAATAGGCGAGAACCCGGTGGTGGGCATCCTCGATGGTGACCGAGGCGTCGATCAGCCCGGCCGCAGCGTCGGCCAGGGCATAGAGATCGTCACCCTTCGGGCGCGGATCGCCGGTGGCGGCTCGGTCCAGCAGGTCGCGCAGTTGGTGGATCAGGTGAGCCCAACTTGCGTTGGGAGACAACGCAATCAGCGCCAGTCCGCGGGAGCGAGCAGCGTCGGCGAGCGGGTCGGCGTACGCCAGCGGGGCCCGGACGACGACGGCCGGCACGCCGCGATCGGCGAGTCGTTCGATGGCCGGGAGGGCGCGCTTTAGTGAGTCGAGGCCGATGCCGAGAATGAGGTCACCCGGCCCGCCGATGTGTTCACGAGCCGATTCCTGGACGACGACCTCGTCCACGCTGCTTGCCCCACCGACCACCACGTCTACTTGGCCTCGCAGGGCAGCGACGAGATCGTTGACCGGGATCATCGCGAAATTCTAGTCTGTGCGCACAATCAGGAACACTAGTTTTAGATGCAGGGCACAAGACCTGGAAGATCAGTGTGCGGGACGATTGGAATCCCAGCCGTAACGCCCCGGAGGTCTCCATGCCCGCAACGCCCGCTCGTCCGCAGAAGGTCGCCATCATCGGCGCCGGCATGGTTGGCCTCTCGACCGCCTGGTTCCTGCAGGAGCAGGGCATCAATGTGACGGTTTTCGACCGCCAGGACGTGGCATCGGGTTCCTCGTGGGGCAATGCCGGCTGGCTGACGCCGGGCATCGCGACGCCATTGCCCGAGCCCGCCGTGCTCAAGTACGGCCTGCGCGCCGTCCTCAGCCCGTCCTCGCCGGTCTATGTCCCGCCGAGCGCCGACAAATTCTTCCTCCGCTTCGTCGCCGGCTTCACCAAGCGATCGACGATGCCGGCGTGGAAGAAGGCCATGTCCTCCCTCGTGCCGATCAACGATCGTGCGCTCGGCGCTTTCGACTTCCTTAAGGCCGGCGGCGTCGACGCCGAGACCTACGAGGCGAAGTCATTCATCGCGGCATACCGCACCGAGGAGGAGCGGGTCACGCTCCTCGACGAGCTGAAGCACATCAAGGCGGCGGGCCAGGACATCACCTTCGACGTCCTCACCGGAGACGAGGCGCGCGCGATCGAACCGGCGCTCTCCGGCGAGATCGGGGCGGCGCTGCTGCTGCACGGCCAGCGCTATATCAACCCCGGTGTGTATGTCCGTGCGCTCGCCGACTCGGTCGTCGCTCGCGGCGCGCGGCTCGAGATCGCGACGCCGGTGCGGTGGATCGACGACGGTCCCGGGGGCATGTCGGTCACCACCGAGCGTGGTGAGACAGAGCAGTATGACGCTGTCGTCATCGCCACCGGCGCCTGGCTGACGTCCATGGCCCGACAGTTCGGGGTCAAGAAGGTCGTGCAGGCCGGCCGTGGCTACAGCTTCAGCGTCACCATCGACCACGTGCCGAATGGCCCGGTCTACTTCCCAGCCGCTCGCGTCGCGTGCACGCCGATCGGCGACCGCCTGCGCGTCGCCGGGATGATGGAGTTCCGCAAGCCCGAGGCGCCGCTCGACCGCCGCCGCGTCAAGGCCATCGTCGACTCCGCCCGCCCGCTGCTCGCCGGCGCCGACCTCGACAACCGCAAGGACGAGTGGGTCGGTTCGCGCCCGTGCACCCCGGACGGTCTGCCGCTGATCGGTGTCTCGAACAACCCGCGCGTCTTCGTCGCCGGCGGCCACGGTATGTGGGGCATCACCCTTGGCCCGGTGACCGGCGAGTTGCTCGCGCAGCAGATCGCGACCGGCATGGTCCCGCAGGAACTCCTGCCCTTCTCACCCACCCGCTGACGCCGAGCGCGTTGGTGGGAAGTTTGCTGTCGCCCTGGCAGCCAGCAAACTCCCCCACGGTGCCGGCCCCGCGGCGGGTGGATTACGCGGTTGAGCCGGGCTCGCCGGGTGGGGGATGATTCCCGGTTGTGGGACATGTCGACATCTCGGGCGTGGAGTACGGCCTGCCGGACGGGCGGCCACTGCTGCGCGATGTCAACCTACGCATCGGCGAGGGCAGCAAGACAGCGCTCATCGGGCCGAATGGGACGGGCAAGACCACGCTGATCCGCATCATCGCCGGTGACCTCAAGGCTGACGACGGCGCGGTGGTGCGCTCGGGCGGGCTCGGCATCATGCGCCAATTCATCGGCCAACTGCGCGATGAGTCGACGGTCCGCGACCTGCTGCTCACGGCCGCCGCCGACCCGATCCGCAAGGCGGCCGCCGAGATTGATCGCACCGAGTTGCTCATGATGGAGCGCGACGAAGAGGCCGACCAGATGGCCTACGCGCAGGCGCTCGTCGATTGGGGCGATGTCGGGGGATATGACATCGAGACGCTGTGGGACGAGTGCACGATGCCCGCCCTGGGTATGCCGTTCGAGCAGGCTCAGTGGCGCAAAGTCACTACCCTCTCGGGCGGCGAGCAAAAGCGGCTCGTTCTCGAAGCCCTGCTCCGCGGCCCGGAGGACGTGCTCATCCTGGACGAGCCCGACAACTATCTCGACGTCCCCGGCAAGCGCTGGCTCGAAGACAGCCTGCGCGCGTCGCCCAAGACGGTCCTCTTCATCAGCCACGACCGCGAACTCCTGTCGCGCGCGGCCACCCGCATCGCCACCCTGGAACCCAACTCCGCCGGCGCCACGATCTGGGTCCATCCTGGCTCGTTCACGACCTATGACCAGGCCCGCCAGGAACGCAACGAACGTCTCGAAGAGCTGCTGCGCCGCTGGGACGAGGAGCACGAGAAGCTCAAGGATCTCGTGCAGATGTACAAGGTCAAGGCCGCCTACAACGACGGCCTCGCCTCCCGCTATCAGGCCGCCAAGACACGCCTCGCGAAGTTCGAGGACGCTGGCCCGCCCGAGCGAATCCCGTTGCGGCAGAACGTGCGTATGCGGCTCACCGGCGGTCGCACCGCCAAGCGGGCCGTCGTGTGCGAGGGGCTTGAGCTCCAAGTCACCGGCGCCGGCGGGGCAGCGCAGCAGCTGATGAAGCCCTTCGACGCCGAGCTGTGGTTCGGCGAGCGGATCGCGGTCCTCGGCTCCAATGGCTCCGGCAAATCCCACTTCCTGCGGCTGCTCGCCGCCGGCGGCAGCGATCCCGATCTTGAGCACCGTCCGGTCGGGGAGTTCGCGCCGACCCCGGTGGTGCACAACGGGATTGCCCGACTGGGCTCGCGCGTGCGCCCGGGCTGGTTCGCTCAGACACACGACCATACGACCCTGCACGGCCGCAGCTTGCTGGAGATCCTGCACCGCGGCGACGAGCACCGCGCCGGCAAGCCGCGGGAGGAGGCGGCCAAGGCGCTGGACCGCTATGGCCTGGCGATGGCGGGGGAGCGGACCTTCGAGATGCTGTCCGGTGGACAGCAGGCCCGCTTCCAGATTCTGCTGCTGGAACTCTCCGGCGCGACCCTGCTGCTGCTCGATGAGCCGACCGACAACCTCGACCTGCACTCAGCCGAGGCGCTGGAGGATGCGCTGGACGCCTTCGAGGGGACCGTCGTCGCCGTCACCCACGACCGCTGGTTCGCCCGCGGCTTCGACCGCTTCTTCGTCTTCGGCTCCGACGGCCGGGTCTATGAGTCGGCCGAGCCCGTGTGGGACGAGACCCGCGTGGTCCGCCAGAGATGATTAACCACCACGGGAATGGGCCTGGGATCACCAGTGATCCCAGGCCCAAGTTGTGACTGCGTTCCCGAGCTAACGGGATCCGCCGCAGGTCATTCCGTCACGGGGTCGACGCGGTGACAGCCCGCCGGGATGACTTCGGTGACGGGGTCAACGCGGCATCCGCCTGCAAGGATGACCTCGGTCACCGGGTCAATCTTGACGGAGTGCGCCGCACTTGGGTGCTCGGTGACGGGGTCGACGTGGTGGCCCCCGGACAGCGCCGGAGCGCCGAAAGCAGCCGCGAAGGCAAGGGCGGTGGCGGCGAGGGTCTTGGTGAAGCTGTTCATCGGATTTCCTTCCACGACAACGGGCTGCTGATGAAGGAAAGGGAACTAGTCGCCGCTCCTGGCGCAATGCCGGTCCGGTCCCGTTTAGTTCCCTACTGCGAAGTAGCCGAAAACGTCCAGGTCAAGAAGGCTAGTCAGGGCCGAAACGCCACACCGGCGACCCCCCGATCCGCTGACATTCCTCGTTGGCCCGTGCCGCGAAGTCCGACCCGATATCGGCGTCCCCCAACGCCGCCGTCGCTTCGGCAAGGCCGCGAAGTGCCATCGCCGCCTCGAAGGGTTGGTTACCCGACGTCGCATGCTGTAGCGCCCGCGCATGCCGCGCACGGGCAGCGGTCAGATTCCCGCCGGCGGCGTCGGCGAGGGCCAAAAGGTTCTCAAGTTGGGCACGACGAACTGCCGGAACGGCCTCGATTGCACTCTCAGCGGCAGCCATCGCCGCGACCATCCCAGGGCCGTCCTGCTGTCGCGCAGCGGTCCATGCCACATGGGCATCTACCAATGCGAGTCGGTCGGAACCGGCGGTGAGTTCGTATGCCGCACGCGCTCCGTCTAATAGGTCCCTCGCCTCACTCAGGTCTCCCCGCGCCTCTGCTACCGAGGCAAGGTGCAATTTGCTGAGCCCCGCGTTGAAGGCACTGTCATCCAGGTTCAAGGATTCTGCTGCGGCGGACGCGGCCCTGTGGAGGTCACCTCGACGCAGATAGCCAGAGGACAGGCTGTTGAGGGCGGAGGCGCGCTCGCGGTCCTGGCCGGCCAACAGTGTTTCCAGGGCGCGTTCTAGGTCGGCACACCCTTCGGCCAACAGTCCAGTGTCGATCCGGAATGCTCCGAGCCGCGCCAAGACGGCCGCCTGGCCCTGGCGATCCTTGATCGCTTCGGCGAGTTTCTCTGCGGCGCGCAACGCCTCGATGGCGGCGTCGAGCTCGCCGCCACGCCACTGGAACAATGCCAAGTTGCTGAGACTCAAGCGCTCCAATTCGCGATCGCGGGCCGCTCGCGCAACGCGCACCGCAATCTCGCCCACCTCCTGCCCGGTGCTGACGAGACCGGCCTCTAGCAAGTGAACGGCATAATCGCGCGCCAAGTGGGCTATGACGATGGGGTCCTCCGTGCCTTCGGCGCGCAAGATGACAGCCCGGAGCAAGGGGTGGTGATCGCTGAACCAGCGTCGCGCCTGCGCCGGTGTTATCACGCGGGAGAGTGGGACGCCCGACAAGTCAGGAGCCGAGCCGAGAGTCCTTCTGCCGGGCGCCAGCACCCCCGCGGCCCGGGACGCGCCGGCGCCGAGATAGCGCAAGAGGGCGCTTCCGCGTGCCGCCACCACGGCATCCGATAGTGGCTCGGTCTGGCGGCGCACGAAAGTCCGCAGATGCCCATGCATGTCGTATGCCGCGCCGTCGCGCGCGTCGAGAAGGTGGGAATCCTCAAGGTCACCGAGTACCGCGGCGGCGCGACCTGGGGGGAGGTCGAGCCATGCCGCAGCGGCTCCCCGCGGGACCGGGATTCCCACCCACGGGAAACGCGCGAACTCACTCAATGCGCGAAGGTGTTCCGCGTCCAGTTCCTCGATTGCAAGGTGGAAAGTGTTCTCGAGGCTCCGGCCGCCCACAGACAGGTCATCAAGACTGCTGCCCTCTTCCGCCAGCCGATCACACAAGGTTTCCAAGGATTCGTGCTCACGTCGGCGCAGGTGGGTGGTGATCAGTTGCAATGCGAGGGGGAAACCACCAGTGAGGTGGGCAAGCGTCACCGCCGCTTCTGACTCCCGCTCGATCCGCTGAGGATTGACGCTGCGACGCAACAGTTCTAGGCAAGCCTCGGGAGTTAAGGGGCCCACGCGTATTCCGTGGCTACCCGAGACTTCCGGCAACCTACTGTGAGCAGTGGCTAGCGTCAGCGAGGTCGGTCCCGAAAGGATCAATGGCTCAAGTGCGGCGCCATTCGGCACATCGTCGACGACGAGCAACATTGATCGACGGGCGGTGAGCATGCGCCAGCGGTCGATTTTGGCCCGCAACGAGGTTGGGATCTCCTCGGGGGACTGGCCCAGCGCGTGGAAAAGTTGCTCAAGCGCGGAGTCGAGCCCGGTTTCTCCGGGCTGAGTCACATGGGCGCGGAGGTCGACATACAGCTGGCCATCGGGGAATAACTCGGCCATCTCGTGGGCGATATGAATGGCCAACGCGGAGGTCCCCATGCCCCCGAGTCCATGGAGGACAACGATTCTCGCCGTGGAGTCAACCTCGTTGTTCATGAGGGCCCGCACCTGCGCCAGCTCGTGCTCGCGACCAACGACAGAGCCCGAGCGTCGCGGCAAGGTGGTCGGTCCGAAGGGATCGTCCAAGTGATGGCGCTGCGTCGCCTGGTCCACTAACGCCGTAACCGGAAGCGTGGCCTCAAGAGGCATCTCCGGCCTTTCGGCGACGCCGGAAGGGCGCATCGCCGCCTCGTCATTGGCGAGTACAGCGGCATAGATCGCGCGCAAGCCGGGGCTTGGGTCCACGCCTAGTTCTTCTGCGAGAAGTCGGCGGACGGAGTCGTACTCGCGCAGCGCCTCCGCCTGCCGGCCAGCGAGATAGAGCGCCCGGATCAACTGCCCGCGCAGCCCCTCGACAAGCGGCTCTCGTTGGGCAAGGTCGACCAAGCTGGACACGACCTCGGCGGCGGGCTCCAGCGCCAAGCGGAGTTCCATGCAGTCCTCGGCGGCCCTTAGCCATCGGGAGTGGACGAGCTGGGATAGCGCCTCAATGACGTCACCTCCTTCGCCCGCGAGCAGAGGGGACCAGAGGTGAAGGGCCTCCGCATACACCCGTGAGGCATCGCGGGGACTTGAGATGCGAGCTCGTTGTGCCGCTGCGAGGAGGGCATCGAAGCGGGCCAGATCAACGTCCGCCCGAGATGCCTCTAGTCGGTAGCCCGGTCCGTCGGTCACGATGAGCTGAGCGCCATCGGGGAGTCGGCGACGTAAATCCGCCACGATCTTGCGGATTTGGTGTCCGGCCGTGGCGGGTGCTTCGCCATCCCAGGTCGCCGCAATCAGCCGACTCAGCGGGACAACGCGATCCGCTTCGGCCAAGAGGACAGTCAGCGCCCGGACAGACTGTTTGCCGCCAACATGGAGCCGACGCCCCCCGGCCCAGGCCTCAAAAGAACCCAAGATCTTGAACTGGGCCACGGCGCCGTCGGCCAAGTGCACTACCACAGGAGTGCCGCGTTGCTCGCGCCCGATCACTGTGCCCCCGTGCCCTCATCGCCCCTGACGATCCCGTTTCTAAGGGATTACGGGCATCGGCGCAACCGGAGGCCCATCCAGTGATCAGCCACAGACCCGCTGACCTGCGCAAATGGCAGGTATTCAGCGGGGGATCGAACCGGGAACGCATCGGGAGGACTGGAAGGCAACCTCATCCCTGTCAGCAAAGAGCCGGCGTGAATCGCCCCAGGAGGAAATGGTGTTGATCTCGGTGGAGAGCCACGAAGCGCAGAAGGGTCGGCAGCGGCTCCGCGCCCTGGTCGACTTCTATCTCGGCGTGCACTCTGCTCCCGAGATCGCCGGCCAGGAAGTTAACACGGCGGCAGAGTTCGCCCGCGCCTTGCGTGAGACCGGTCTTGATGTCACTGAGCACGTAGGCGGTCACGGTGTCGTCGGGGTGCTGGCCAATGGTCCTGGACCGATAGTCCTCATTCGTGCCGAGCTCGATGCGCTCCCATTGGCCGAGCGCACGGGGCTGAGCTACGCCAGCGGCATACCCGGGGTGATGCACGCCTGTGGTCATGATTTGCATCTCGCCGCGGCTTTGGGCTCGGCCCAGGAGCTTGCGTGGAGCCCGGAGACCTGGGGCGGCACCCTTGTTGTCGTCGGCCAGCCGGCGGAGGAGCGGCTGACCGGAGCAGAGGCGATGCTGGCCGACGGTCTTTTCACCCGCTTCCCCACGCCCGCCGTTGCGCTCGCCCAGCACGTAGCGCCACTGCCTGTTGGCGTCATCGCCCACGGTAGCGCGCTCACCCTGGCCAGTGCGCAAGTCCGAGTTGACTTGGAGGGCGAGAGTGCGCATGCGGCTCTTGCCCCGTGGTCAACCAACATGGTCGCCACCATCGGACAGGTGAGCTCGCTCTGGCAAGAAGTTGCGGCCCGGTATGGCGCGTTGGCCACGATGACTGCCGTCACAGCTGGATCGGCGGCCAACGTTGAAGCACAGACCGCCGAGCTGCTCGGAAGTGCGCGGGCGCGCAGTCTGACGGTGGTTGACGATGTCATTGACAGCACGCGTGCGAGCTTGGCTTCGCTGAGTTCTGCCCGGGCCACCCTCACGGTGACCGGTGCCGCCGAGGCCGTCGCTGTCGACCCAGAACTAGCCGCCGATCTCCTCTCTGAGCATGCGCGAATTTTCGGCCCGACCCGCGTGTGGAGTCGCTACGCCACGAACGCGGCCGACGACTTCAGCGCCCTGGGACGAGAGTTGCGCTCCGGGAAGCGGGTCCGGCTCGGCTACTGGATGTTCGGCGCCGTCGACCATGACGTATGGCGCGCCGCAGGCGAGCGGACCGGCGCCGCCGATGCTCCGGCTATCCCCGGCAATCACTCGGATCTCTTTGCCCCTCAGCTCAATTCGATAGCCACAGCAGTGGTGGCCTTGACCTCCGCTGCTCGTTCTCAACTCGCCGCGCGAACCCTGCGCCCGATGGAAGGAAGCACGTCATGAAGTTCGGAATCTCCCTCCTGCCCGACTGCGGACCGCAGAATCGTTCAGCCACGGACTACTACCGTGACGTCCTCGCGCTGAGCCGCAACGCCGACGAACTGGGCTACGACTACGTCAAGATGACCGAGCATTACATCGGCACCTACGGCGGCTACTGCCCGAGCCCGCTCAACTTTCTCAGCGCCGTGGCGACGGTCACATCGCAGATTCGGTTGATGACCGGGTGCATGTTGCCGGCCTTTCACCACCCGATCCAGATCGCAGCGCATACGGCCATGGTCGATGTCATCAGCGGCGGGCGCCTGGATTGCGGCTTCGCCCGCGCCTGGCTGCCTTACGAATTCGAGGCGTTTGGCGTCGCGATGGATGACAGCAGGGCAGTTTTCGAAGAGACGATCGAGGCGGTAGTGCGGCTCTGGACTGAGCCGGCGGTCACTGCCCATACCGACTTCTTCTCCTTTGCCGGTGTGACCAGCACCCCTGCTCCCGTCCAGGCACCGCACCCGCCAGTTTGGGGAGCCGCGATCCGCAGTCCCGAAAGCTTTGAATGGTTGGCCCGCAAGGGATTTGGCCTGCTGGTGTCACCGCCACCCCTGCGGCGCGACCTGTGGGCTACCCGGGAACTCATCGAGACCTACAAGCGCACCTACATCGAGACCCACGGATCACTGGCGGGATCGCGGATCTCGATCGCCATTCCGCTGTATGTGGCGCGCACAACCCAGCAGGCACGTGAAGTCGCTTTGCCGGCGATAAAGGAATACCTCGACGTCACCGCCGACGCGGCGACGGCGTGGAGTGGCGTGTCCTCCAGCAACTATGCCGGCTACGAGAACATGAGGAAGGCGTTCGAAGCGATCACGCCTGAGCTCTTGGCTGCAGACGCGGCTGCGGTCGTGGGCTCGCCCGCCCAAGTGCTCGACCAGGTCGGGACACTTGCGGAGTTCCTCAGCGTCGACACCTTTTTGTGGAATGTCGACTACGGCGGCCAGGACCTCACGTCCATGGCTTCCAGCGTCGAACTTTTCGCTGAGGCCGTGGCGCCGATGCTGCGCGATGCAAGCGATGAGGCGGTGGCCTGATGGCCGGGCTTGCGTTCCCACCAAGGCCTCGGGGGGAGGTGGCCGAGCTACTCGATCCGGCGATCCTGCGCTTATCGAAGTATGCCGAAGTGAAGACCATCGGACGGCGATCGGGTTTGGCCCGGTGCACAACCGTGTGTTTCGCCTGGAGTGATGGGGCAATCTACGTCCTGGCTCATCGAGGTAGCGATGGACGACCCGGCCAATGGTTGCGCAATGTCTGCGCTGCCGGTTCCGCGGTGGTGTCCATCGGCGGCCTGGATCTCAATGTCACCGTCGATACGGCGCAGGACGAGCACCTCGCGCGGGCTCTCGTGATCGGTCTGTTGCGCCACAAGTACGGCGGGCACGCGGTCACGTCCTGGCACCCGAGCACGGGCGCCGTACCTGTCCGATTGGTCGTCGACCGCGTGGCGGAAGCCCCCAAGGATGCTGTCGCACTGGCGGAATCGGGCACGTCATGAGACTCCTCGTGCTGGGTCAACTGAGCGTTGAAGGGCCGGGTGGTCCCGTCGAGTTGCGGTCGTCGAAGCTCAACTCGATCCTCGCTGCGCTCTTGCTGCGGGTCGGGCAAACGGCCTCGCCTCAGTACCTTGAGCGCGCGGTCTGGGATCTCGACGCGCCCGACGGTTCGCGTGCGGCACTGCATAGCTCGATCCTGCGACTCCGCCGGCTCTTTGCCGAGCATGGGTTGCCGAGTGACGTGATCGTCACGACGCCGCACGGTTACCGGTTGCCCGCCGGATCAGAGGTCCTGGACTTGGTCACTTTCCGCGCTGCGGTTACCGAAGCGGAGCAGGCGACTTGCCCGATCGAGCGACGCGATGCGCTGCGCCGGGCGCTGGCGCAATGGCAGACACCGCCGACGAGTGCTGCACCGCTGCTCAATGTGCCCTCAGAGCATCTGCGACGCGACGTCATTCCGATGCTCATCGAGGAATGGGCTCAGGCCGCGGAACGCTGCTACGCCGCGGAGCTGCAACTCGGCAATGCCCGCGGCATCATCGGTGAACTACGCGCTGCCACATCGGGTTTCCCCACGCACGAGGGGTTCTCTGCGCAGCTGGCGGAGGCGTTGTGTCTGGCGGAACGCCAGCACGAAGCCCTGGCTGAGATCCGCCGGATTCGGGCCCTGCTACGCGAAGACCTCGGCTTGGCTCCGGGGGAGCCGCTGCGCCAGCTTGAGGTCGACATCTTGCGCGGGGAGCTCCCCGACAGGGCACCCATCCTCAGTTTGGTGCCAACAGTCACGACCCGCGAGTCGTCCTTGGACACCGATTGCCCCGCCGTCCGACGTCTGCGGGATCGGTCGCGCGGCCAGTCGACGTTAACCGGTCGGGCCGTGGAACTCTCGGCGCTGACGAGGGTTCTCGGTGAGTTTTCTGCAGCAGGTGGCATCGTCTCGGTCACCGGCGCGCCCGGTGTCGGCAAGTCGGCACTCGCCGCGGCGGCTACCTCGGCCTGGGCACACGACACCGGTCGCGCAACGTCCTTCCGATGCGATTGCCACAGCCCGTCTGCCCTACCTGACGACGCGGGAGCTGGCGAGGGTGGGTTGCTTGTGGTGGAGAATGCCGGCCCGCTGGCAGCGGAGCAGTATGCCGCGGCCGCCGAGTCGGGCGCGGCCGTGCTCCTGATCAGCCGGTACTCCCAGATGGCGACTCCCCTTGGGACGAGCGCATGGGAACTGCGGCTGGGCCCGCTGTCCGATGTAGCCGGCGGCGCCCTCGCCGCGGCTCTTGGAGGAACGGCGGGACTGGCAACCGACGACGGTCTGTGTCGGCTGGCTCGCCTCTGTGGTGGCTTTCCCGGAGCCATCGCCCTCGCGGCGGCCCGGCTTCGCCTCTCCCGTGACCGTGACCTGGACAGCTTCCTGGGCTGGCTGGAGCAGGACCCCGTACGTCGGCTGTCGATGAGCCGCGATCCGCGAACGTCTCTGGGGCTGGCTTTCGAGGAGCATCTCGCCACCATCCACCCCGCCAGTTCGGCAGCGTTCTACACCCTCGCCGGTCATACGAGCGACACCTTCGATGTCTCCACGGCCGCAACAGTCCTCGGCACGTCCGAGTTCGAGGCTGAAATCGCACTGGAGGAACTCGTCGCGGCCTGCCTTCTCGATGTCGACAGTTGCGGCATCTACGCGGTCCTCGCCCTTCCCCGAGCAGTCGCCGTGAGCCGCGCTCGCGGCCCGGCGCGCCAACCCGAAACCAAGTCCCTCATTCCCACCGCTGACAGGAGACGAGCATGAGCACCACCCAGACCGAAGCCACTTTGGACACACGTCCGACCGTGAAACAAGATGTAATCTTTGCCCGGACCGGATCCGGGGTGATCTTCCACAACGCATCCACGGGCTTCCAGCTTGCCGGTGCCTCGGCATACGACTTTGCCCGCAAGGTGATCCCGCACCTAGATGGGCGCACGCGGGTCCTGGAAATCCGGGACGCGCTGCCGCAGCAGCACCAACAGACCTTCTTGACCCTGGTCGACTCGTTGACCCGCTACGGGTTCGTGCGGACCGAGGAGCCCGGGGACAACGAGGTGTGTCTCAGCGCTGCCGAGGAGGCTCACTTCGAGGCGCAGATCAACTACATCGCCCACTATCAAGGCGGCGCCCGTCGTCGTTTCCACCAGGTCCGCACTGCGCGGGTGGTGGTGTTGGGCAGCGACGAGACGGCTCGTTGGGTCGTTCTCGGATTGCTGCGCAATGGCTTTGCCAATATCGGGGCCGAGGCCGAGTTGCTGGACCCCGACACCTCCGGCGGGGCGATTCGCGACGAGCTTTCCGAACTCGCTTCCGGGGGAGTGCCCGCGTCGGTCACCAGTGTGGACGCCTCGAGCCTGAACTGGTCAGCGATCGGTGCTTGCCAAGCCGTGGTCGTGTGCGGTGATGGGTCCGCGACGCGAAGCTCGGTCTTGCTCAAGGCGGGGATTCCGGCCGGCGTCAGCCTCCTCAGCGCCACCCGCGTCGGCGAGCGGGTCATCGTCGGGCCACTCATGTCGATGTCGGTGCCGGGCTGCCTGACTTGTGCTCTGCTGCGGCTCGGTGCCAACGACTCGCCTGAGCGGCTGGCTGACTGTGTCGAACTGTGGACAGGGATCTCGGGAGCGACCTTGCCGGGAATCGAGCGGCGGGGGAGTCGACCCGTGGCCGCCATGTTGGGAAACCTGCTTGCCTACGAGATCTTCCGCCAGGTAAGCGACCTCATGCCTCCCGAGAGCAAGGGGGCCGTCATCGTCCAACACCTCGGCTCGGCAGACGTGAGCACCGAGCCACTGGTGGCCCATCCCCGGTGCGCGCGGTGCGCCCAACTGCTCCCGCCGACCGAAGGTGAACTCTATGGTGTGATCCCGGAGATCGAGCCCAGGGTTGAGGCCGCCAGTGATGAAAGTGAGGAGCCGAACGAGCAGAACCGACCGAATCGGTTCCAGGCCATCTTCGGACCCAATGTCGGTTTGCTTGCCCAGTTCGACGACGCCGCGGACGAACAGCTCCCCGTACGGGTGGGTCGGGTCATCGTCGGCATCGCCCCCGGGGACCGACGCCGGGTGACGGGCTTCGATGTGCATACGACCTTCGCTGCCAGGACCCGCGCGGTGTGTGCGGCAACGGCGGCGTACGCCCTCGCGATGGGAATCGCCCCGACGGCGGACCCCGAGGACCCGGCGATCCCGATCGTCGGTGCCGGCCGCTTTGATATCTCCGTTCTGGAGCGTCCCGTGCCACCCCGGGACTGGGTGCGCGCCGTAACCTTCCTTGGGCGCAGCGATATCGCCATCCCGGCAGCGGCGGCATTCAGCACTGGACCGCGCAATCAAGACGGGCTCTTCCACCGCAGCGGAGCCGGGGTGGCGGCCGCCCCATCCTTGGCCCAGGCGGTCGGTTCTGCCGTCGTTTCGGCACTCGCCTTGGGCGCCCTCATGCATCGCATCTCCGATCAGGGGACGCGGCTGGTCGACCAGGTCAGCGTGATGGCAGACGACCAGCTCGCCTACCTGCGCTCCTCGGCAGTCAACCTCGGCGCCGACCTGGATCTTCTCGACCTTGGCGCCGACATCGGGGTGAGCGTTGTGCTGGCCCGGGCGGTGGGAGCCACGGGGGAGCCATTGTGGTCGTTGGGCTCGGGCCTCAATTGGCGTCAGGCTGCCACGGACGCGCTGTGTCAGACGATCGGCCAATTGCAGACAGGCCAGGGGAACGACAGTGGTGTCCCGACCCTGGCGGCCTTCCACCCATGGTCCCTGGTCCCGGCCGACACCATCGCAGCACCCTTGGCCAAGGCAACGACATTCGATCAGCTCCGCGGCGACCTTCGCGTGGCCGGTCGCGACCTCGCCCTGGTCGACATCGGCGGCGCGGACCTCGCCCAAGGCGGCATTCGCGTCGTGCGGGCACTCGGTTTTCACGGCGGCGACCACCGATGACCAGCCACCAGAACCCCGCCTCGAGAGGGGAGGAAGTCATGACGGCACAGATGATGTCGACGCCCTTGTGGGCAGCGAATGCGGCAGGGCTGGAGGCCTTGCTGCGGGCACGGTCCGCCGGTACGGCGGACATTCGAGTCCACGTCCTTGGCAGCCGTGATGAGCTTTCGGCCGATCCGCAGGCGTTCGACGGCGGCCGCATCGTCCACGTGTCCGGCAGCACGGTGATCGTCGGGCCGGCGTCGGGGCCAGGCTCGTGCCCACAATGTGTCGCCCGTCGGTGGCAAGCCTCCCGGCCTGCCTTGTTGCGCGAGGCAACCGAACTCGGGACGGACGTCCAGGCTGGCGACGGACCGCCGCTGCCATTCTCGGGCGTCGTCGACACGGTCGTTGCCGTCCTCGAACTCGTCGTTCCCGGTCAGGTGGCCAAGGTCGACGTGAGTTCGCTGGATGTCACCACGTATGACTTTCTCGCCGACCCTTATTGCCCCACCTGCGGGGCGAGTGACGGGGCCGAGGTCCCTGACGTCGCGGACCGCTTCGTGGGGTCCCGCAAGCGCGCTGGATACCGGTCATGTCGAGTGGAGGACTACCCTCTACCGCTGGAGGCCCTCGCAAATCCTGTCTCCGGCGTCCTCGGCCGCGGCTACTTTTCGGAACTCTCGTTGCCGTCTACCGCCGCAATCTGGGGCAGCTTCTCCACTCGCACGCCCTTCGACATGTACGAGATCTTCTGGGGCGGGCATGCCTCCAGCTATGACCGGAGTCTTCGGATCGGTCTGCTCGAAGGGCTAGAGCGGTATGCCGGCATGATCCCCCCGAGCACGACCATCCGAGCGTCGCGTGCACAGCTTGTCACGGACGGCATACGGCATCTCGATCCCCGGTCGTGCGGCCTGTATGACGAGGAGTACCACCGTCGAACCGATTGGCTCGCGCGTTACTCGGACGACTTGGTCATGCCATGGGTGCCCTCCTACTCGGTACGGGATCGGGGAACCGTTTGGCTGCCGGAGGTCACCGCGTACTACCGGACTGGGGACGACGGCAGCCGATTTGTGCAGGAGTGCTCCAACGGGTGCGCCTCAGGGGGAAATCTCACGGAAGCGACCTATTGCGGCCTCATGGAGCTGATCGAGCGGGATGCGTTCCTGCTCACGTGGTACGGCAAGGTAACCCTCCCCGAGATCGACGCCGCCACGAGCGACCGCGCCTCCACCCGGATGATGATTGATCGCCTCGCCATGTACGGCTATCGAGCGCGCTTCTTCGATGCCCGGATCAGCTTCGACATCCCTGTCGTCATCGGGGTCGCAGAGCGCATCGGTGGTGGTCTGGGAGCGATGTGCGTTGGCGGCGGGAGTGGACTCGATCCTGAAGACGCGATCGCCGGCGCGCTGGTCGAGATCTCGACCGACTCGCTGAATTTGCGTTCGCGCGTCCAACGCGATCATGACCGCCTTGCTGGCATCGCGGAGAACTTCGATCTGCTGCAGAGCATCCACGATCACCCCATCCTCTTCGGCTTGCCGCAGATGGCGCGGCACGCTGACTTTCTTCTCAGGCGCGATGACGTCCCACCACGCTCAATTGGCGAGTTGTATGGGGAGCGGCTTGGTCCCGACACCGGTGACCTGGCTGACGATCTCACGTGGTGCGTCGAGCATGTCGCCGAGGCGGGGCTGGACACCCTCGTGGTCGATCAGACGACCATCGAGCAGCGGGCCATGGGCGTTCACACAGCCTCCGTCATCGTTCCGGGCTTGTTGCCGATCGACTTCGGCTGGGGGCGCCAACGGTGCCTCGACATGCCACGCATGCGCACGGCGCTGCGGGAGGCCGGTCTGGCAACCCACGACCTCACCCGTGCTGACCTCCACCTCGTTCCCCACCCCTTCCCGTAGGAGCCTCTCGATGACTTCCACAGCTTCGACCTACCTCGATGCGGTCGTTCACCGTTCCACCAGGCGGATGGACCCGGATGGGTTTCGCATCAATTGGCGCGACGCTCCGCGCAAGGGAAAGTTTTTTCCCGGCGTGGAAGATCTCTCGCTGGACCGGATCGTGCCGCCCGACGACGGAGACATCACGGCTTTCGGGCTGGGCTCCCTGTCGCAAATGCTCAAGGACACCTATGCCGAGGGCAATCGTCGGCTGGCCATCCACTGCAACAGTGATGTTGACGACTTGCCGCGCTATGGCACCAGCAGCCACGCGCGAGGCACGGCGTCGGGTGGTGCGCGCTATCCCGTCTCCATCTATCTAGTGGCCGGGCCTGGGAGCGGACTGACACCGGGCGTCTACTACTACAACACCTACCATCACAGCCTCCAGCGGTTGTTGGTTGGAGATCAGACGGGTCGAGTCGCTGCGGCGCTCGGTCACGACACGGTCGCCAATCAGTACCTCGTGCTCGGAATCAAGTACTGGCAGAACAGTTTTAAATACCACAACTTCTGCTTCCACGCGGTGAGCATGGATATCGGAACCGTGACGCACGCCTGGCGAGAGTGGGCCGCGGAGCGTGGAATGCGGTTGGTGCCACACCTGTGGTTTGACGAGGCAGACCTTGCCGCGATGTTGTCAGTCGAGGGGGACCAGGAGGGGATTTTCGCGGTCGTCCCGCTGGGCGCGGCCATATCTCGGCCGGCGCCGTGGTCCGGGGACAGCCAGACGTTCGGTCGTGAGATCGAGCGATCTCGAACAACGCGCACCTTTCCCATGGTCGTCGATATGCAGGCCGCGACCGCCGAAGGCGGACGCGCAAGACCGACGGCAGGCGCTCTTCAGCAAGCCGCCGCACCGACGCAGCCCGCTGGTGACTTCTTTCCGCTCGAGAAGGCTGAGGCGCCAGCGTGTGGCTTTCGTGAGGCCCTCGTGCGCCGTCGGAGCAGTTTTGGCCGTTTCGTGTCTCAGCCGATGCGTCAAGCATCCTTGGCGGCACTTCTCGAAGCCGGTTTATCGGGTGGCAGCTACCCCTGCGATGCAAGCCAGGCGATGCCGATGTCGGTGATGCAGCTCTATGTCTTCGTCAACCACGTCGAGGGCATCCCACCCGGGTCCTATCTCTACGACTCGCGGCGTCGGGGGCTGATCCGTGTCGACGGTCGCGCCCCCGGCGAATTCCTCCAGAAGCACTATGCGCTGGAGAACTACAACGTCGAGCAAGCCGGCGCAGTCATTGTTCCCGCCGTGCGTGGTCATGCGGTGATCGATGCCGTGGGCGACCGCGGGTACCGGCTCACGAGCGCCGCGGTTGGTGCCGCGACGCAGGCCGTCTATCTGGCGGCGGCGACGCTCGCCGGCGTCGGTTGCGGCGCCGCTCTGGGCTTCGACAACGCGGCCTATATCGACCGGCTCGGGCTCGCCAGCAATGGCGTCGTGCCGCTGATCATGATCATGGTCGGTGCCGAGCGAGCCGCACGAGCCAACTTCCGTTCGGAAATTCTCTAAGGATCGGTGATCGCTATGACTGCACTTTTGGACGCCCGTGCGGACGCGGAAACGTGGCGCGGCGCAACGGATTTCATTCTTCGGATTGCTGGTCTCCCGATCGAGGTAGCCGACGGCCTTCGCTTCCCGGAGACAACGCGGTGGGCAGACGGGATTCTGGCCGCTGAAGCCGCCTTGGTCGCCGAAGGCGGCGATATCTGCGACGACCTGGCCACGTTGATCGGGGACCCGGCCAACGCGGAGATTCGCGGGAAGATCGTGGCGCTGCGGCGCGACATTCACAATGGGCGGTTCCCCAGGGTGGGTTCGCTGAGCATCGTTGACCACTTGCCGGGCGACGTCACCGACCGGATCCGGGGGTGGTTGGAACTCCATGCGGCCATGACCGGCTTGCTCGCTGATGGGGCGGGGATCGTCGAGCGGGAGGGCGGTGAGCGACGCGCATTCCTCAAGCAGGTTGCGCGCCATCCACGTCTGCGTGCCGGCCTCGTCCTGGGCTCACCAACCGTGGACGCGTACTTGCCGGGCTACTTGTCTTCCGGGGAGGTGCTCAACAAACGCCAGCGCCGGCTAGAACGCACCCTGCTTGATTACGTCTACCGCGTCGCATGCAAGACCAGCCCGTTCAGCTCCTTCACCGGACTCGCGCGGGGGCGGATCGACCCGGCCGCGGATGGCGGCATACACACCGGCATCGTGGACTCGACGTGGCGTTCCCACGTCCAGATCAACGTGGCCATTATCGGCCGCTTGGTCCAGTGCATCGTGGAGAGTGAGGTGGCTTTTGCCGACCTGCGCGTGGGGTTGACCCCGGGCTTCTCGCAGGAAGCGGAGCGGGTGCGTTTCGTTCGGCGCAGCGTCGCGCGCGGAGACGATTCAGCCACCGTGAGTTTCGACATGGCGACTGACAGCCTGTTCTTCCTCAAGCGACGTGAAACGCTGGGCTTCTTGGTGGAGTTGCTCGATGGTGAGCAGGCCATGCCTGCCTCTCAAGTGGTGGCTGCCCTGGCCTTTCGCACGGGCGAGGATGACGAGATTTGTCGTGAATACGTGCGGCACCTGCTCAAAATCGGACTCCTCTGGCTTCCTGAGCTCGGCGTCGACGTCTTCGCCGCTAACCCGCTAGCGGACTTCGGTCGGCAATTGCGCGCCCTCGAGCATCTGGACTGGGCGTCAGCGACGGCAGCTCAGATTGATGGCTTGGCCGGCCAGGTCCAGGCCTACGCCGCGATCGACGATCTCGACGCGCGCCGCCGCATCCTTGGCGAGCTGCGCACGGGGCTGACCGAAGTCTTTGCCGATCTGGGCCAGGAGGATGAGTCCCTGCCCGTGACCTTGCTGTTCGAGGACACGACCACGACGGAGAGCATCGTTGGTATCGCCGCCGATACCTGGGCGCGATCCGTCATCGCTCCGCTAAGCCGGATCGCCGACCTCTTGGAGTGCCTCGATGTGACTCTCCCGGCGAAGTACCTCATGCGGGGGTTCTTCTTCACTCGCTACGGTCGTGGCGGCCGGTGTGACGACGTCATCGACTTCCTGCACAACTTCGCTGAAGACATCTATGACGAGTTCGGCCGTGTGTCGATGAAGATGCCGACCTACGACGACGAGGGCCGTTTCCGCCCGCTGCAGAACTGGCTTCGGGTCTCGCAGGTCGACGACTTGAGCCAGGCACGCTCTGCGCTTGTCGAGGGCATGCATGAACTCTGGGCCGGCCACCAGGGGAGTGGGCCCGTCGAGCTGACCGACACCTTTATTGATCGTGTGGTGTCTCAGATGCCACTGCAGCGCAAGCCGGTCCGTCCGCAAGGCTTCTTCCTCCAAGTCGGTGGATCCGCAGCCGAGCCGGAAGTCGTCGTGAATCGGCCTACCGGTGGCCTGCTCTTCTCCTTCTCCCGGTTCACCAATGCCTTTGGCACCGATCTCGTCGACCGTCTCCGCACGTATGGCCGTTCCATCGCCGGCGAGGATGCCGTCCTGGCCGAAATTACCGGTGGACTCAACCGGACCAACCTCAACGTCCATCAGCCCATCGCGGATTACCACATCGTGAGTCCGGCGGAGGGGAGTTCCTTCCCTGCGGACCGACAGCTGCCGCTGGCAGACCTCTATGTCGTGCATGACCTCGACAGTGACCGGATCCAGTTGCGATCCCGGCGTTTGGGCAAGGAGGTGCTGCCGATCTATCTGGGCTATCTCATGCCGACGGCTCTTCCCGAGGTCCCGCGCAACCTTTTGCTCTTTTCGCCCGGGGGGATGGCCAGGCTCGACATCTGGGGCGGCATACCTCAGGCCGAGCCGGTTGGCGGAGTGAGTGTCCGGCCTCAGGTGCGCTATCGCAACATCGTGGTCGCCCGGCAAACCTGGAGTCTGGGCACCGACACCCTTCCGCAGCGATGCGCGGGAGAACCCGACGCGACGTGGTTCCTGAGGTGGCGACGGTGGCAAACCACCCATGGACTCCCGGATCAGGTTTTCGTCACCCTGCCCAGCAGTAGCGAGGGCAGCGGCTCGGAAGCGGACGCTATCGCCGCCGAGATTCCGGGAAGCGAAGTTGGCGCCAGCAGCGCCGAGGCGAGCGGCGGCGG
>NZ_HF571038.1:3304046-3308152 GCF_001046875.1 Nostocoides jenkinsii Ben 74 | reverse complement strand
GCGGACGCAAAAGGTATTGCGTCCGCGGCAGGTTATTGCGTCCGCACCGGGTCGAGACGGGTGGGCACGTCGGAGTGGCGGTGGGCGTCATCCGGCGGCCCGGCCGCACTGGGCGAGGCGGCGCGGGTCGCCGCAATGCAATCGCGCAGCAGCGCGATCATGCGCTCCTGACAGTCATCGACGCACGCCTCGGCGAGGCCGCGCACCGAGGTCTGTATCAGGACCGGGAAACTCTTGTCGCGCAAAGTTTTTTCATCCAGCTGGGACCGCCGGGCGCGCTCGGCGCCCCAGCGGCGGGCGGCGGGCACCGCGGCATACTCCTCGTTGATCCGCCCGCGATAGGCAGCCGCCTCGGCCGGGGGCAACTGGTCCAGCAACGGGTCGAGCATGGCCAAGCCGTAGGCGAGCGCGTTCTGGCGCTCTTGATTCGCGACCGGCAGGGCAGCGAGCGCGGCCCGCACGACGATGCGAAGCTCCGCCTGCACGCCGGGCGGGTTGAGCCCGACGACGTCCGGGATGAGGGGCACGAGTTGGGCGCGGTGCTCGTCGTCCACTCCATCGTTGACGAGCCGCGCCAGCTGGGCCAGTAAGGGGTGCGTGCAGCGCGGTCGATCGCTCCACCGCTCCCCGGCGAGATAGGACGCGAACTCCATGAAACAAGCGCCCCGGCGCGGCGAGGAGTGCTTGCCGCGGCCGAGCACGGGCACGCCCGCAGCAAGTTGACCCCGGATCGTCCTACCGAACATCACGACCTCCCTGGTCGATGCGTCGCGTTGCGCATCTGCTGTGCTCCAGTGTGCACCCGTGGCCGCCACGCCGCGCCTGCTGCGAGCCGACCTCGGCGACGGACTTCACCGGGCCGGATAACCTGAGGTCTCGTGAGCGCGCCCACCCGAGTCTTCGTTGCCCGGCTGGCGAAGCTGCGCGTCTTCGACCCGCTCGGCGACGAGGTCGGGCGCGTGCGTGACGTGGTGGTCGTCTTCGCGCGGCAGCGCCGCCCCCGCGTCATCGGCCTCGTGGTCGAGGTGCCCGGCCGGCGCCGGGTCTTCGTGCCGATGACCCGCGTCACCTCCGTCGACGGCGGACAGGTCATCACGACCGGGCTGGTCAACATGCGTCGATTCGAGCAGCGCCAGAACGAAACGCTCGTACTGGCCGAACTCGTCGAGCGCACCGTCCAGGCCCGCACCGATCGTGGCGTGGTCGACGCCACCGTCGAGGACGTCGGGATCGAGCAGGATCGGACGCGCGACTGGAGCGTCACGAAGGTGTTCTGCCGCGAGGGCTTGCCGCAGGCCGGGCTGGCCCGGCTCAGCCGCCGCCGCACCGTCACCTTCGTCGCCCCCATCGAGGACGTCACTGGCTTGCACCTGGAGAGCGAGCAGCAGTCGGCCGCGCGCCTGCTGGAGGCCTATGAAGACTTCAAGCCGGCCGACTTGGCCGAGGCCATCTCCGACCTCTCGCCCAAGCGCCGGCTCGAAGTCGCGGCCGCGCTTGACGACGAACGCCTCGCCGACGTCATCGAGGAGCTTCCCGAGGACGCCCAGTTGGAGATCATTGCCTCGCTGGAGACCGACCGGGCCGCGGACGTGCTCGAAGCTATGCAGCCCGACGACGCCGCCGACCTGCTTTCCGAACTTCCGGAGGAGCAGCAGGAGCAGTTGCTCATGCGGATGGAGCCCGACGAGGCCGCCGACCTGCGCCGACTGCTCGCGTATGACGACAACACCGCCGGCGGGTTGATGACGACCGAGCCGGTCATCCTCGGGCCCGAGGCCTCCATCGCTGAGGCCTTGGCCGTCGTGCGCCGCGAGGAACTTCCGACTGCGCTGGCGACGACGGTCTTTGTCACCCGCAGTCCGCACGAGACGCCGACGGGCCGCTATCTCGGAATGGTGCACCTGCAACGCCTGCTGCGGGAACCGCCGCACGCATCGGTTGGCGGCATCCTCGACAAGGACATCGACCCGTTCTCGCCCGACATGCAACTCGGTGAAGTTGCTCGACGGTTGGCGAACTACAACATGATCGCCCTGCCGGTGGTGGACGACGGGGGCCACCTGCTCGGCGCCGTGACCGTCGACGATGTGCTCGACCACATCCTTCCCGACCACTGGCGCGAAGACCGCCACGACATCGTTCCGGGAGGTATCCATGGCTGAGCGCCGCATCCGCCTGGATCAGCCGAGCGAGGCAACGACACCGTGGATTCGGACGCCGAAGGGACTCGACCGCGAATCGTTCGGGGTCCTGTCGGAGAAGTTCGCCCGCTTCATGGGCACGCCGCAGTTCATCTTGTGGATGACCGTCTTCGTGGCGGCCTGGCTGCTGTGGAACACCTTCGGCCCCGCGGGACTGCAATTCGATCCCCGGTCGCTCAACTACACCCTGCTCACCTTGATCCTGAGCCTGCAGGCGTCGTATGCCGCGCCGCTGATCCTGCTCGCCCAGAACCGGCAGGCCGACCGCGACCGCGTCGCCCTGGAGCAGGACCGTGGCCGCGACGAGCGCAACCTCGCCGACACCGAGTTCCTGACCCGCGAAGTGGCCTCGCTGCGCCTGGCGATGCGAGACGCCGCCACCCGCGACTTCGTACGCGGTGAGCTGCGCGACCTCCTGGAGGAACTTGTCGCCGAGGTGGACGAGCGCGAAGCCAAGGCCGCCCGGCAGGCCAAGCGCAAGGCGAAGGCTCGGGCCAAGGCCAAGCGCGCGGCGAAGGCCGGAGTCACGAAGGTCCCCGGAGCCGGCGCGGCGGACGGATAGCCGCGTCACATCGGGAGGCAGGATTCGGGCGGCGCCGAGGGCGCGGCATACAGTGATTGGGTGCTGCCTCGCCCCACCCTCGACCAGTTGACCGCCGCTCTCGCCACCGTGGACGATCCCGAGATCCGCAAGCCGATCACCGAGCTCGGCATGGTGAGCGATCTCGCCATCGATGACGACAATGTCGCGAGCGTGACGATCCTGTTGACGGTCTCCTCCTGCCCGCTGAAAGACACCCTCACCCGCGACGTCACGGCCGCGCTCACCGGAGTGCCGGGGGTCAGCGAGGCACGCGTGACCCTCGGCGTGATGACCGACGAGCAACGCAAGGAGTTGCGCACGAAGCTTCGCGGGGGCGCCCCGGAGAAGGAAGTCCCCTTCGCCAAGCCCGGCAGCCTCACCCGCGTGTATGCCGTGGCCTCCGGCAAGGGTGGTGTCGGCAAGTCCTCGGTCACCGCAAACCTGGCCGTGGCTTTGGCAGCCCAGGGTCTCAAGGTGGGTGTGGTGGACGCCGACATCTACGGCTTCTCGATCCCGCGGATGCTCGGTGTCGAGGGGCAGCCGACGCAGGTCGACGATATGATCCTGCCGCCCATCGCCCACGAAGTGAAGGTCATCTCGATCGGGATGTTCGTCCCCGGCAACCAGCCCGTCGTCTGGCGCGGGCCGATGCTGCACCGGGCGCTGAACCAGTTCCTGGCGGATGTCTTCTGGGGAGACCTCGATGTCCTGCTCCTCGACCTGCCGCCGGGGACGGGCGATGTCGCGATCTCGGTGGCCCAGTTGGTCCCCAATGCCGAGATTCTGGTGGTGACGACCCCGCAGACGGCGGCTGCCGAGGTGGCCGAGCGGGCCGGGTCGATCGCGGTGCAAACCCGCCAGCGGGTGGCCGGCGTCATCGAGAACATGTCGTGGCTGGAGCTGCCCGACGGCAACCGTCAGGAGATCTTCGGCTCCGGCGGCGGCGCCCGCGTGGCCGAGTCCCTCACGCGCCTGGTCGGAGCGGATGTCGCTCTGCTCGGGCAGATTCCGCTCGACGTGACCCTGCGGGAAGGGTCGGACAACGGCTCACCGGTGGTCTTGAGCAATCCGACCAGCCCCGCCGCCACGGCGCTTCGCGGAATCGCGCGCGGCTTGGCCTCCCGCAGCCGGGGCCTCGCCGGCCGCTCCCTGGGACTCACCCCCGCCGGGCGCTGACCCTCGGGTCAGTGCCACGGCCACCAGCTCCCGACTTCCGCGCTGGTGAGGCTTTCCTGCGCGTGTGAGGCTTCGTGCCGCGCTAGTGAGGCTTTCCGCCGGGCCGGTGAGGGGTTCGTGCGCTGGTGAGGCGTTATAGCGCCTCA
>NZ_HF571038.1:3299811-3303946 GCF_001046875.1 Nostocoides jenkinsii Ben 74 | reverse complement strand
CACCTTCAACGTGCTGCGGCTGGCCGCCGCCGCCATGACGGCCAACGAGCCGATCGATGGCGACCGCGGTGTTGTCGTCATGACCGCCTCCATCGCCGCCTACGACGGGCAGGTGGGCCAGGCGGCATACGCCTCCAGCAAGGGGGGAATCGTGGGGCTGACGTTGTCCGCGGCCCGCGACCTCGCCGACAAGGCGATCCGCGTGGTGACGATCGCCCCGGGCACCTTTCAGACACCGATGATGGATGGCCTGCCGGGCGATGTGAAGACGATCCTGGAAAAGCAGGTGCCTCACCCCTCGCGACTCGGCGACCCCGCCGACTACGCCAAACTCGTCGGCCACATCGTCGACAACGCGATGCTCAACGGCGAGGTCATCCGGCTCGACGGCGCCTTGCGCATGCCACCGCGATGAGGCGAGTGCGAACCCTGCTCGCCGCGGCGGCGACCGCGGCGGCGGTTGTGCTCGGCGGAGCCTCCTCTTCATCCGGTATGGCCGTGCCCCCGGCCCCCGCTGGCGCTACCGCGGTCCCCGAGTCGGCCGTCGTGACCCCCTCCTGCGGGACCGAGGACCGACCCGGCTACGCCCGCTGCCTCTCCCGGTTCCGTTCTCCGGGAACGGGTTTCACCGGAAGCCGGGTTGCGGTTCCGCGGGGGTTCGGGCCGGCGCAGTTCCGCGCGGCATACGGTCTTCCGGCGACGGGGGCGCGCACGACGATCGGGGTCGTCGTCGCCTTTGATGTGCCGAAGGCCGCCGCCGACCTCGCTGTCTATCGGCGCACGATGGGGCTGCCGCCCTGCACCACCGCGACCGGATGCTTCCGCAAGGTCAACCAGCGCGGCACGACGACGCCCTTGCCGGCGCCCGATCCGGGATGGGCCCTCGAAGGCTCGATGGACATCCAGCTCGCGTCCGCGACCTGTCCGACGTGCAAGATCCTGCTCGTGGTCGCCGACGACAACTACGACTTGTCGCTGGCCGCGGCGACCCGGACGGCGATTCGGCTCGGCGCAACGGTGCTGTCGCACAGCTATGGCACCTATGAGTACGGCGGCATGTGGGGCTACCGCGACACCTACGAGCGGGCCGGGACGATCTCCGTCGCCGCCAGCGGTGACTTCGGCTTCGACCGCGCCCAGGCACCCGCGGTGTTCAGCAAGGTTCTTGCCGTGGGTGGGACCAGCCTTCGCCGCGCCACCGGCACGCCGCGTGGCTGGGACGAGAATGTGTGGTCGGGGGCGGGGTCGGCGTGCTCGGCATACGTCCCGAAACCCGCGTATCAACGCGACCCGCTCTGCAAGATGCGCACCGTCGCCGATGTCTCGGCCGTCGCCGACCCCGAGACGGGGGTCGCGGTCTACGACACCTATCCCAATCAGCAGGGCCTGCCGCCGGGGTGGCTGATCGGCGGCGGCACGTCGGCGTCCGCGCCGCTCGTCGCCGGGATGGTCGCGCTCGCGGGATCGGGCGCGGCATACTCCCCGGCCAAGGCGTATGCCGCGCGCGCCGCCTTCTGGGATGTCGTCGGGGGCCGGAACGGGCAGTGCGCCGGCGACTACGTGTGCACGGGCGTCCCGGGCTACGACGCACCCTCCGGCCTGGGCACCCCCCGTGGCCTGGCCGGACTCGGCGGTCGGTAGGCCCGTCGACGGTTTCCCCGTCGCTCCCTGGTGGGCGACAATGGAACTCGGCCAGGTCGGGCTTGGCGGCGCGACCGGCTTTTGGACGAAGGACAGCTCTCGTGAAACTCACCACCGTGATTGCCGGCGCGCTGGCGCTCGGCCTGGGCGCGACCACCGGCTCCGCGTCGGCGATGGGCTCCGAGCGGCCCCAACCTCCCGTCGCCACCGCCACGCCGCGCACGGCCGGGCCCATCGCGACGAGTCAGCTCGCGTTGCCAACCGGGGACGTGATCCGGGTGGCCGAGGGGCCGACCGGGCCGGTGGTCACCCCGGATGGCGCGTTCACCGGCGGGGGTGCGACCGTATATCGCGTCGGTCGGTCCACCTATGTGGTGCCCCACAGCGTGGCGTCCCTGGTCGGGACGAAATTATCGGCCCAGCTTTTCGACGTGCGCGCGTTGAGCGCCGGGGACCCCGATCGGGTGCCCGTGACGATCACGTATGCCGCGCCCGACTCCCCCACCCCCGTCACCGGGGTGGACATCACGCGGCGGGCCGGCCGCACGGCATACGGGTATCTCACGCGGGCGAGCCGGGCACGGTTCAAGGCGGCGCTGGCGGGCCAAGGGGCGGGCCGACTGCTGCGCAATGTCGCCGAAATCGCCGGCCACGGGACGCCGGCCAACCCGACCTGGGCGATGCACACGGTGGCGATCGATGTGGTCGGCGTGGACGGTCGGCCGTCAGGGGCCACGATCGCGGTGCTGAATGTCGACGACCCGGCCAAGCCGAGTTATCTCGTGGGCGCCAATGGCACCGGCCGCTCCAAGGTGAGCCTGCCGACCGGGCGCTATCAGGTGATCGGCGCAGCCACCGATCCCGTTGCGGGAGTGAGCTATCTGGCGTCGACGCGTGAATTCGTGGTGGACGCCGCGCGGTCGGTCACCCTCGACCTGCGCACGGCGACCACCCCGCTGGTGACGCAGCTCCATCGAGCGGCTCGACGCGACATGGTCGTCACGGCGCTGACCCGCACGATCAGCAAGGGCGGGACCGACGCGGTCAACGAGATCGAGGTCATCGAGACAAGCGGGCGGCCGACGCGCTTCTATCTCAGCCCGACGGTCGGCTCGCTGACCGGCACGCAAACTCTGCAGCGGTTCGTGAGCGCGTCGTCGCCGAAGGACTCGGCGGACCGCTATACCTACACGACGTATCACTCGCGGACCGGCGCCATTCCCTCGTCCGAGATCGAGTTCCGTTCGGACACAAGCAATCTCACGGCATACCCGTCGTCGTTCTATGGGCCCGCGGAGATGCCCGGGGCAGTGGTGCGGACCGCGATCGCGGACCGGTTGGAGACGCGCACGTTCGACACTCCGTTGGGCGGCCCGGCGCGGTTGACCCGTTATGTGACCGCCTCGCCCGGCGTGACGGTCGGGACGACGTATGTGCAGCAGCCCGGCGCCGACGGCGATCGCGTCGGCGTGTTCACCGCGCCGGCGTCGGTGCAGGTGCCGGGGGTCGTGGCGCGCGATGGCTGGGGCAAGCCGGCGCTGCACGGGCGCTTCCTGACGACCCCGCAGGCGCCCGGTGACCCGGTCTGGTGCCCCGCGTGCATCAACGATTACTTCGTGGGGGTCGCCCAGAACCCGATGGCGGACAACAACATTGCGCATTCGGGCGCCCCGGATGTGGTGGGCGGTGCTGATTCGGGACGCTACGCGCTGACGGGCGGCGGGATGACCCTCGCGTCCGGGACGGGCGCGATCAACACCTCGACTTTCTACCTGCCGGGGACCAAGACGCTGTCCCTCACCCAGAGTGGCCGGCGCACGTTGTCCGGCGCCACGGCCGCGAGCGTCACGACGACGACTTCGGTGCGGCCGAAGGCCGCCATCGCCCTGCCTTCCGGCTGGCTGTGCTCGTTCGGCGACGACTGCCGCGTCTTGCCGTTCTTGTCGGCCGACTATGACGCCCCGATCAACCTCTCGGGTCGGCTCGCTGCCGGCCGGCAACAGATCGGCGTCACGGTGCGTCAGGTCGGCCGGGCAAGTGCCGTGGGGGTGACCTCCGTCAAGGCCTGGATTCGGCATGGGGAGGGGTCCTGGCGCGCGGTTCCCGCGCGGGGAGAGGGCGCGGCATACGAGGTGGCGGTAGACATCCCCACCGTGACCCGGCCGACCCCGGTCAGCCTGCGGGTCGCGGTGGCCGACGAGGCGGGATCGACGCTGACCGAGACGATGACGAACGCCTTCACGCTCCCGCAGCGCTGATTCACGCTCCCGCGTCGGGGAGACGTATCCTCGTCGTTGCCCGCCCACGCGGGCCCGCTGGCGTGGCGCAATTGGCAGCGCACCTGTCTTGTAAACAGGTGGTTGGGGGTTCGAGTCCCCCCGCCAGCTCTCCCCCCGACCTTGCCCGTTGAGGGCCCCCACCCGCGGACGCAATAACGTGACGGCCCCCACCCGCGGACGCAATAACGTGACGGCCCCCACCCGCGGACGCAATA
>NZ_HF571038.1:3282104-3299711 GCF_001046875.1 Nostocoides jenkinsii Ben 74 | reverse complement strand
GGCGGGGAGCGATTCTGGGAAATACTCGCGAGTTCGGGACAGGTGGGACAGATCGGCCACTTCAGCGGCGGATTTTGGGACGAACCCTTCCCCCAGCCTCGACTCGGCGAGGCCGGCTTCAGGTTCCTGGTTGACTCCCCCCTGGACCGATCAGCGGCAGGAGCGCCTTACCTCTCCGCGGCAGATGAGGGCGCCGGATCGCTAACTGTCGAGCGCGGCGAAGCTCCATGAGTTGGGCTTGTCGTCCGCACTCTGCTCCTTGTCACCTTTGTCGGTGCAGAACCCGCCACGTCCGTCGACTTGGAGCCCCGGCTCCTTTCACGGGACTGGATCGCGCGCCGGTTCGGGGGTCAAGGACCGCCCGGATGGTCGATGGGTCCTTCCCGCGCCGGTCGTTGGGTCAGTGCGCCTCGAGGTAGCGCAGCACGGCCAGGACGCGGCGGTTGGTCCCTTCGTCGGAGAGACCGAGCTTGGTGAACACGGAGCGGATGTGAGCCTCGACGGTCCGCTCGGAGACGACGAGCTTCTGGGCGATGGCTGTGTTCGACAGGCCCTCGGCGACCTGGCCGAGGACGTCGAGCTCACGCTCGGTCAGGTCATCAAGGGCCGACCCTGCCCGGGTGAGCACGAGGGCCTGCACCACCGCCGGGTCCAGCGCACTGCCCCCGGTCGCAACGCGCTCTGCGGCGGCTGTGAAGTCGGCCAGGTTGAGCACGCGGTCTTTGAGCAGGTAGCCGAAGCCGGGTGTCCCAACGAGCGGCAGTACGTGGTGCAGCTCGATGTGCGAGCTGAGGAGCAGGAGCCCGAGTCCGGGGTGGCGCGCGCGGAGTGCGGCGGCCGACTTGGCGCCGTCAGACTCCATCGCGGGCGGCATCCGCACGTCGATGACGGCCAGATCTGGCTGGTTCCGTTCGACCGCCTCCTGCAGCGCGGTGGCGTCGCCGACGGCGTCGAGCACCTCGTGGCCCTTCTCGACGAGCAGGCGCACGAGCCCCTCTCGGAACAGCACCGAGTCGTCTGCCACCACGACGCGCACTCAGATCAGCGCCTGAATCGTGGTACCGCCGCCCGGCGTGGCCCTGATGCCCAGCGTGCCGCCGACCGAGACGATGCGGTCCCGCAGAGCCGTAAGAGGGGCGTTCGCGGCCACACCGCCGACGCCGTTGTCCACGACCTCGACCGCCAGCCAGTCCTGGCGTGCGGCGACGGTGACGCTGATGCGCGAGGCGCCTGCGTGCTTGAGCACGTTCGCGACCGCTTCGGTGACGACGAGATACGCCGTGAGCGCTCGGGCCTCGCTGACCAGGGGCAGGTCGCCAACGGTCAGGACGAACGGGATCGGAGAGGACGACTTCACCGCCGCGAGCGCGGCGGCTAGTCCGTCGTCGAGCAGGACCGGACGGACGCCCTGGGCGATCCGGCGCAGCTCGTCGACAGTGCCTTGGAGCTCTGCAACGGCCGCATCGACCTCGGCGGCCTGATCGGTGGGCAGGTGTTGCTGGAGGAGCCGGAGCCGCATCCCGGTGGCCACGATGCGCTGCTGGGCGCCGTCGTGCAGGTCCCGCTCGAGCCTGCGGCGCTCGGCCGCTGAGGCATCGACGAGCCGGTGTCGGCTGGCCTCGGTCTCGGTGAGCGCCTCGCGCAGGACCAGCCGCAGACGGGTCACCTCGAGAGGAACCCAGGCAGCCTTGGCGACGTCGTCGATCCGGCGTCGTGCGCGGGCTGAGTCCCAGCCCAGCGACACCCTCGCAATCACGTCGCCCCCGGCCTCGATCCCGATGCCGTCCGGCGGTTCGGCGACCGGTGCGCCGTCGAGCCGGGTCCAGTTGCCGTCGGGTCGTGCAAGGTACACGACGAGGTCCGGGTCGTCCTGGACCTTGCGCAGCACCGCCTCGACCTCCTCAGGTTGACGCCGCCCGGCGCGGACGTCGGCGGCGAACCTCTCGACCTCAGCCACTGCCACGTGCCGGTCACGGTCAACGACTCGCCCCACGCATTGGGCGACGTGCCGCTGCACGGGCAGCAGCGTGAGCGCTGTGATGAATGCGGCGACACTGCTCGTCAGTCCAGTGCCGGCCGAGACCGCCTGGCTCAGGCCGTACACCGCGGCCCCGAAGACGGCGGCCGAGACCACCACAGTCACCAGCCATGCGGTTGCACCGGTCAGGAGGCGGTCCACGTCGAAGAGGTCGTATCGAACAATCGCCAGGCCGACAGCGATCGGAACCAGCACCACGATCGCCACCAGGAACGGGGTGTACGCCGCGTTGAGAGACGCCCCGAGCACCTCAGCGACCCACCCCCCGGCGAGGAGCGCGACCACCACGATCCCCGCCAGCAGCAGCCACCGGATCTGCTGCCGGGTCCGGCGGGTGCCCCGCCAATAGCGCACCACCAGGGACACCGCGGCCAGGACCATGGAGAACCCGATCGCAATGAGCGACGCCACCGCCACCCAGGGCACCCATACCGCGTCCGGTCCGCCAACGACCTCCCCATCGACCTGACGGGCGCCCCACTGAACGGCGAGCATGCCCAGGGTCGCGCTGCCGAACACCCATGGCACAGTTCGCCAGAGCGTCCCATTCGACGCGCCGTCCGGAAACACGAGCATCAGCACCAGCAGGCCGGCCAGGTTCAGAGGCCACGCTCCGCTCGACCACGGCAGCTCGGCAAGCGGCCCCACGTGCGCGGTGACCAGGGCGATCGGCGCCGTCGTCCATGCGAGTGCCGGACCCACCGGGGAGGTCGGGTCGTGTCGCACGATCACCCATCCGACGGCGACAGCGAAGGTACAGGCCGCGCATACGCTGGCCGTCGCCCAGTCCCCGAGCGCAGCGACGTACGCGGCGCTGGCGAGGACCGCGAGCGTCGCGAGTCCGGTCAGCAATCGCACCGTCCGGGGCCGCATACCGGCATCGTGCCAGCGATCGGCAGTTCGCATCCTCAGTGCCACCACCAAAGGCAGGTGCGGCGTTTTCCCTGATGTGGCCTGCTGCGGGCGACGGCGACGCTGGGTGGCATCAGCAGCCACGACCTCAGGAGTATCTGATGAACGTCATCTTCACCGTCCTCTTCGCGCTCCCTATCGGCTATTTCTTCAAGAACCGAGGCATCGCCATCGTCACCTACTTGGCGCTCGACGCGATCGTGTTCTCTTACCAGAGCGTCGGCGTCCTGTTGGACTGGATGGCCGACAACCCGCCGGTCGCCTTCGGCCCTTCGCCGACTTCTTTCCCAGTCGAATATAGCAACAGCGAGCTCTGGGGGTACGGCCTGGTCAACATGGTGATCATCGCGGTCGGTTCCGGCCTGGTAGTACTCGGCGCCCGGCTCAGTGCCCGCCGCGCAGCCCAGCGAACAGCGGTCGCCGTCGCCTGAGCCACGCCACCACCGAGCCGGCTGGTACCTCGGACGGGACGCCGAGAATCGGCGCGATCTGCGGCATGAGCGGGCGTCATGGCCTCTTGTCGTCGCGGTCAGTCTTGGGCAGTAGCGGTGGGTTGTGCTCGACCCATCCACGTTCTTGGAACTCCCGGCGCTGCCCCTCCAGTTCATGGTGCGGATCCGGCCGCGCCTCGAGGCCATGCTCCAGCAGGTACGCGTCGCGAGTCTCGAAGATGAGGTCACGCATGGAGTAGCGACGGCTGTCACCGCCAGGGAGCCATTCGACGTTGTTCTGCTCCCCGATCGTGCTCGCCTCCGTAAAGCGGCCATCGCCCCACCAGATGCCCAGGCCGCCGTATCCGCCCTGGACGGCAGCCACGTCCGCGATGGGTATGACCCGGCTGAAGACGACCCCGCGCACGTGGCGAGCGTCCTCGTGAAGCCTCAGTCGTGGCCTCAATGGATAGGTGACGAATAGCGCTCCAAGCGGCAGACCCCACCACAAAGGCTCATAGCGCTCGCCCGCGTACGGCCAGAGCGACCCAAGCGCCAGAGCCGCACCGACTGCGGGAAAGATAATGCGCTGCCACCACGGAGCTCGCCATGTTCCAAGGACTCGCGAGGTAGGAGCGGAAACTCTAAATCGCACGGGCGACCCTCTCGGTAGGACTCTCCGAGCATCTCACTCTGCTCGGTTCAGCCGAGCCACCACGCCCGCTCATCGGCATGTCCGGTAAGGACCGTGCCCCGCGCAGCTGCGGAGACGTCGACGTCGAGCTGCGCAGGCTGACCTCGTGATGGCCGTCTCAGAATCCCCCGCTGAAGCAGTCTCATTATCGACCGCCCAGGCAGGCGCCTGTCTCAGAGTCGTGCGCCGCTGACATGTCCGGAGGTGCTGGATTCTGAGCTTTCTACGGGATCTGGGACTGGAATCTGATCATGGCGAACTGTTTGAGGCACTGATCGAAGAAACTGAGTCTTCTGGGTGAGGATTCTGATCCCATCGACATGAGATCCACCGGCGGGAACAGGGCTTCGAGGGGCTGCCTCTACTGTGCGTTCATGACTGAGCCTGCGACCGTGGATTGGAAGGGCGCGGACGAGCTGTGGCCGTCCATTGCCGACGCCTATAGCCGCATGCAGGGGCTCGACGACTCTGGGGCAGCCTCGACGAGCTTGGCCGCGCGGCAGGTTGATCGGGTCCAGCCCGCGGGTCATCGTCCGTACATCGCGGCGCATCGGCTGCTGACGATCGCTCACGAAAACCACCTGGCGTTCTTGGGTTTGGTCCGGGCGATCGGCTTCGGCCCGAATGCCCCCTTCAACTTGCTCCGACCGGTCCTGGAGAACTCGTTGTGGGCGATCTGGCTGCTTGACCCTCGAAGGAGTCATGACCGCCGTCGCCGAGGGCTGCACTACGAAGTTCTCGATCACAAGGCGGAGCTCGCCTTCTTGGAAGAGCTCGGCAAGTTGTCCGATGGACGGGAGTATCGCGAGCAGGCAGCTGAGCGGCGGGCGACAGCGGGTGCCAGCTACCGGCGTGACGCCGAGGCGCTCGGTGTGGAGTACGCGGAACTGGGGAGGAAGGTCAACCTGACGGACGAGGTCCCGAAGCTGGACTGGCTGGTGTCTCGACACGGCACGGACTATGCGCGCATTGTGGTGGCCGAGTGGCGCCGCCTGTCCGGGTACCAGCACACCAAGGTGTGGGCCAGCATGTTCGGATCGGATCGAACCTTTGTCGCGCGCATCGACGGTGGCGGGGTAGCGCACTTCGTGGCCTCGGATGACGGGATCAGCCTCGCCGTCGGGACCAGCGGTCTTGTCCTGCTCGAGGCGATGCGCCTGTACGAGCGACGGCATAACGGCCCAGCGTGACCGTGCCATCGCAGGTCACCCGCGAAACCCGGATCCCGCGACACCATGAGCAGTGGCCGCATGCAATCTCTGCGTCGCCCTTGCGCGCACGGGTACGTTTGATGGCGAGGTGCGCCAAGGGGGCGCATCGCACCCGGTGATGGCGTTGTGGTTGGTCCGCGACGCGTGAGAGGCGGTCTGGTGACAGGGAGTACGTAGCGCCAACGGGGCGGCGCTGGGAGCCTCAAACACCCCAGACACACACAAGGCCGGGCGGGAACCCGGCGCGTGTGTGGTGTACCGCGCGATTCGTGGTCGCGCGTCGAAACCTGTCAGATCAAGCAAGGAGGCTTTGCCTTGCCATTCTTGGGGACAGCCCACAGTCGTGTCAACGCTGTGTCGAAGGTCCGGGTGCCGCTGTGACGGTCACGCGCGCGAGCGTGTCGCATCGTCGCGGAACCCGAGTGGACTTCCTCGAATCTCTTCGTGGGCCGCGAGCCCCGTGGGAAGAGGTCGTTTCGGCGGCACAGGATGCCGCCCTGGCTCGCGAGGTCGCGCTCACCTCGTCGGTGACCATCCGGGAGGTGGACCCGGTCTCGGGTCGTGACCGGCAGAAGGCGTGCGATGTTCCAGGCGCCGCGACGTTGACACCGGATGTGCTGGCCGAGGTGCGTCGCCCGGTGTCCTACCACGGGATGCGGAACTACATCGGCCGGATGGCGTTGCCGTCGGTGGACCGGGAAGCCCACGCTGGTTGGTTCGAGTCCCGCAACGAGCAGGAGACTTACCGTGACCTGCTGTTGACGCGTCCGATCACCCAAATGACCACCCAGCCGCTGCGACTGGAGTGGCCCTTCGCGTCGGGGGTGCGCACCCACGTCCCGGACGCGCTCTATGTCACGGTCGACGGTGTCGTCACCCTCCTCGACGTCACACGGCGTGCCCGTCTGGACTCCGCGGAGGCGCACGCGGTGTTCGTCCTTGCCCAGGCGACCGCCACCGCCTTGGGCTGGCGTTACGAGCTGCGCGGCGAACTGTCGGCCCAGCACCCCCAGGTGATGACCGACTTGTCGTCCGAGTAGTCCGGTTCTCGCCCCTGCCGGTGGGGTTTACGAGCAGGTGGCGCGCAACCAGCCGAGGGTTGCCTGATCGGCCAAGGTTGCGGTGCCGGTGGCGGGGTCGAACGTTGCGGCAGGGACGCGGTCGAAGCCGATGGTGATGTCCTCATCGGTCGAGGCCAGCATGGCGCGGACCTCGTCGGGGGTGAGGTTGACCGGTCCGCGACCGAGCTGGGGACCGCCCTCGCGATCCCATCCAACCTGCTCGCGCACCACCTCAAGGTCCTCGACTCCGCCGGCCTGCTCACCCGTCGCCGCTCCGAAGGTGATGCGCGCCGCTCCTACCTCTCCCTCAACGGCCACAACGAGTGGCTCCTGCGAGACCTTGGTGCGGGGCAGACCCAGGTGAGCGCCTCCCGCATCGTCTTCGTGTGCACCGCGAACACGGCCCGCTCCCACTTGGCCACCGCTGCGTGGCGACGTGTCAGCGACATCCCGGCGACGTCGGCGGGCACCCACCCGGGCGAAAGCACCCACCACGGCGCGATCGCCACAGCACAGCGTCACGACCTCGACCTTCCGGCGATCACCCCCCGCGCGCTGGGCCCAACGGACCTCACCAACGATCTCATCGTCACCGTGTGCGACCGTGCCCACGAGGACCTCGACGGCCGCGACTGGGCACACTGGTCCATCCCCGACCCCGTGCCTGCAGGCAGCGACCGAGCCTTCGACGACGCCCTCGAGGCAATCACCACCAGAGTGGCGCGCTTGTCGGCTCAAGTTGTCAGCACAACCGGTTGACCCTTGCGTTGGACGGGTCTCTCGCGTGTTCGGATCCACCGTTGGGACAGACGGCAGGCCGGTACGTCCAAGCCCTCATGCGTGCTCATAGTTGGATCTCGGTTGCCAACACCCCTAATATCTGATCATGCGCTCAGATGACATAATTGTTGGCTTGGATGGTTGCTCGGTTCACTGTGTCCACCCTGAAAAGGTTCAGCTGGTGCTCGATGCGACGTTGCCGGTCGATGATCTGGCCCGGGCGGCAAGCATGTTCAAGCTGCTTGGGGACTTGACCCGTTCCCGACTGTTGTTCGCCCTGCTCGAAGCCGGAGAGTTGTGTGTGTGCGATCTTGCGGCCTCGACCGGGACTCAGGAGGCGACGGTGTCGCAGTCGTTGCGGATGCTGCGTGCCTCGGGGGTGGTCACCGGGCGCAGGCAGGGGCGGTTGGTGTTCTACCGGCTCGCGGACTCGCACGTGCGGATGCTTCTGGACCTGACCCGAGAGCACTTGGCCCACGACGCTGGCGGCGCCTCCGAAGGGCCGGTGACTGCTGTCGGTCCGTCCACCCAGGTGACCCGATGAGTGGCGGGCACGGCCACGCGGGCGGCGCGCACCGGTGGCGCCTGCGGTTGGCGTTCATCCTCGTCGCCGGGTACTTCGTCGTTGAACTCGTCGCAGGCCTGATGTCGGGCTCTCTGGCGTTGCTTTCCGACGCGGGCCACATGGCCGCCGACGTCGTCGCCCTGGGTGCGGCGTTGGTCGCCACGCGGATCGCCACTCGCCCCGACAACACCGGGCGTAGGACGTTCGGCTCGTACCGGGCCGAGGTCTTCGCGTCGGGGCTGGCGGTGTTGTTGATGCTTGGGGTCTCGGTCTACATCGCGGTGGAGGCCATCGGGCGCATCGGCGAAACCGCTGAGATCTCGTCCGGGCCGATGCTGATCGTGGGCGCCGTCGGACTGGTGGTCAATGTCATCGCGTTGCTCCTGCTGCGTGGTGGGGCCAGTGACAGCCTGAACGTCAAAGGCGCCTACCTCGAGGTCGTCGCGGACACGGTCGGGTCGGTCGGTGTCATCATCGCCGGCGTCATGGTGAGCGCGACCGGGAACGCGTGGTGGGACACCGGCATCGCGCTGGCCATCGCCGTCTTCGTCGCTGTCCGCGCCGTCATGCTTGGACGTGAAGTCCTCACCGTCCTGGGTCAACACGCCCCTGCTGAGATGGCGCCGGACGAGGTTGAGCAGGCTCTGGCAGGGGTCCCGGGAGTGAGCGACGTTCACGACCTGCACGTGTGGACCCTGACCTCTGGGATGAACGTGGCCACCGCGCACCTGATGACCGACCAGGACGCGGACCCGCACGCCGTCCTGGACAACGCCCGCTTGGTCATGCGCACGAAGTTCGGGGTCGAGCACGCCACCCTGCAGGTCGAACCCGACACCCATACCGGTTGCAAGGAGGTGACCTGGTGAGCACGTGGACCACTGTGGGCACCAACGAGCGACGCGCGACGTTGATGCGCCGCGCCCAACTGTTGGCCGGGGCCTCCGTCGCCTACAACACCATCGAAGCCGTCATCGCGATCACGGCCGGAAACATCGCCGGCTCCTCCGCCCTGGTCGGGTTCGGCCTGGATTCACTGGTCGAGGTGTCCTCCGGGCTGGTGATCCTGTGGCAGTTCCGCCACCCCATGCCAGAGAGCAGGGAACGCACCTCGCAGCGCCTCATAGCCGTCTCGTTCTTCACCCTCGCTGCCTACCTCGCCGTTGAGGCGGGGCACGCCCTGATCAGCGGAGCCCAACCAGAGAGCAGCCCCGTCGGCATCGGCCTGGCCCTGGCGTCCCTGGCGGTCATGGCGTTCCTGAGCCTGTGGCAGCGCCGCACCGGTCGAGAACTGGGTTCGGCTGCCGTTGAGGGGGATGGCACCCAAACCCTGCTTTGCACCTACCTATCCGCGGTCCTGCTGGTCGGGCTCGTCCTCAACGCCACCCTCGGCTGGTTCTGGGCCGACCCGGTGGCCGCGCTGATCATCGCCGCGGTCGCGGCTCGCGAGGGCTGGGAGAACTGGCAGGGCGACGACTGCTGCACCCCGGCAGCACTCACCACGCCACGGGCAGTGACGGACGTGCCGGCCGTGACCACGCACTGCGCCGAGGACGACTGCTGCACCCCCAGCGCCACCGAACTCGACCACGACGCGTCCACCAAGGTCGATCGCGGAACCTGACCGCGCCACTGACCGTTCGCCCCACCAAGCCCTGCCCTGTCCCTTACCCTGCCCTGGAGTTGACCCCTGTGACCCCCGTGAAACGCAACGCCATCGTCTCTGCCATCGTCGTCGCCCTCTTCGTGGCGTTCGTGGCGACCGCCCTGGCCCTGCGCCCGAAGACGGCCGACCCCACCGACGCCGCCACCACCGGGGCAGGGACCGGGACGGGCAAACTCGTCCGTGAGAACAGCCACCGGCTCGGTGCCGCCGGCACGGGCAAGGTCGTGCTGGTCGAGTTCCTGGACTTCGAATGCGAATCCTGCCGGGCGGCATACCCCGTCGTGGAAGAGCTGCGTACCACGTATGCGGGCAAGGTCGACTTCGTCGTGCGCTACTTCCCGATCCCCAGCCACACCAACGCGATCAACTCCGCCGTCGCTGTCGAGGCCGCAGCCCAACAGGGCAAGTTCGAAGAGATGTACAAGCGGATGTACGACACCCAGTCCGAATGGGGCGAGCAGCAGGACTCCAAGGCTGCGCTGTTCCGCGGCTTCGCCCAGGAGCTGGGTCTGGACCTGACCGCCTACGACAAGGCCGTCGCGGACAAGGCCACCCTGGACCGGGTGGAGGCCGACCGGCAGGACGGGATCGACCTCGGCGTGGAAGGCACCCCGACGTTCTTCCTCAACGGCAAGAAGCTGCAGCCGTCCTCGGTCCAGGACTTCCGCGACCAGATCGACGCCGCCCTCAATGGCTGAAACCCCACCCGCCCGGCCGACCGCTCAACCAACAGCTCAGATCGAAGCGGTTGGTCGAGGCACGGTCTGGTCCCTGACCCTGGCCGGCCTGACCGGGTTGGCCGCAGCGTTCGTGCTGCTCGTCGAGAAGATCGCCCTGCTCACCGACCCCACCTACGTGCCCTCGTGCAGCATCAACCCGGTGCTCTCCTGCGGGTCGGTCATGAACACCGACCAGGCAGCAGCGTTCGGGTTCCCCAACCCCATCCTGGGCGTCGCCGGCTTCACGGCCCTGCTGACCGTTGGTGTGGTGCTGATGGCCCGGGTGAGCCTGCCGGGGTGGTTTTGGTGGGGCATCCAGGCCGGGACCACGTTCGGGGTCGTGTTCGTGCACTGGCTCATCTTCCAGAGCTTGTATCGCATCGGCGCCCTGTGCCCCTATTGCATGATCGTCTGGGTCGCGGCCATCACCGCGTTCGCGGCCGCCACCGCCCACAACGTGAGAACGGGACGGCTCCCCGTTCCCGCGCGACTGCGCGGGATCGCGTCCTACGGTCCGATCGTCGTGACCGTGTGGCTCGTGGTCATCGCCGGCCTCATCGTCATCCAGTTCTGGGACTACTGGGTGACGCTGGGCAACTGACCGGCCGTGGTTCAGATCGGGACGGTGAACCCCGAGACGAGTTCTGCCTGGAGCCAGCGGGTGAGGTCTTCCCATACCCCGGTCAGCAGCAGCAGCCCCACGAGGATCAACATGACGCCGCCGAAGATCTGGATGGGACGGTGGTGTCGACCCACCCATCTTGAGACGCCACCGAAGCGTTCGATCCCGGCCGCAGCGAGGATGAACGGCAACCCCAGACCCAGCGCGTATGCCGTGGCCAGGGTGGCTGCGCGTCCCGTGCTCGGGTTCGTGGTCGAGGCCGACAGGGTCATGACTGCGGCGAGGGTTGGGCCGGTGCAGGGCGCCCACCCGAGCCCGAAGATGGCCCCGACCGCGGGCGCCCCGAGTAGGCCGGTCCGGGGTCGCCACCTGAGTGCGAACTGGCGCTGCGAGCCAGCGCGAGCACCCACGCCAAGGAAGACCAAGCCCATGACGATGATGACCGCGCCGCCGACTCGCATGAGGATCACACGGTGCTCGGTCAGCGCCCGACCCAGGGAGGCGATGAAGATCGACCCCACCACGAAGACTGCTGCGAAGCCCAGGACGAAGAGCACCGCCCCGAGCAACATCCGACCGCGTGAACGCCGCTCCAGCGCGGTGTCACTCAGCCCTGTCACGTAGCCCAGGAACCCCGGCACGAGCGGCAGGACGCACGGCGACGCGAAAGAGACCAGCCCGGCGAGTGCCGCCACGAGGACAGCGAGCGGCAGGGCTCCGGAGGCGATTGCGTCGGTCACAGTGATCAGGAGTCGAGCACGTCGTCGATGAGGCCTCGCAAGGTTGCGGCCGACACGACGCCGCTGACGCGACCCGCGACCCGCCCCTCACGGTCAAGGATGAGAGTGGAAGGCGGGCTCGTGGGGGCCTGGCGGCCGAAGGCGAGAATGAGGACGCCCGACTCGTCGGTCAGGCTGGGGTAGGTCATCTTCTGCGTCGCCACGAACGCCGACCCGCGCTCGGCGGACTCACGGAAGTCGATCCCCATGAACATCACCGGCTTCTTGGCCGCCTGAACCTCCGTCCAGACCTTCTCCAGGTCGGGGATCTCGGTGATGCACGGTGGGCACCACGACCCCCACAGGTTGATGACGACCACGTCTTTGCCCCTCGCGGACGTGCTGGACCAGTGCGCGCCGTCCAAGGTCGTGCCTTCGAGGGTGATCGGCTTCAACCTCTGGGCGGAAGGGATCTGCTCGATCGCACCGTTGCCCGCGATGTATCCCTTCTGGTCGCCTTTCTTGGCCTGCTCCGCGATGGAGTTCGGGTCCGAGGAGCAGCCTCCCAGGGCCACGAGCGCCACAACGAAAGCGAGGGCAACGGCGCCGCGCGATAGGGCACGCCCAGTGGTCCTGCAAGTCATCCGCCAGCTCCCGGGGAGGTGGGCGGGAGCATCGGCTCGTTCCAGAAGGGGTGAGCTGCTGTGGCGCTGATCGGGGGAACGTCCGGGCTCATGGTCGTGATCATCGCAAATGCACCTGAGGGCTCGGTCGCCCGCGGCGCCGCAGGGGCCCGGGTCACTGCCTCGGTTCCCAACCGGCGGAGGGGTGGCCGATGCTGGAGTCATGAGGATCGAACTGCTGGTGATACCCGACTGCCCCCACGCGGAACACGCGACGCGAGCGTTGGAGACCGCTCTCACTGAGCTTGGCGTCGGTGAGCTCCAGTTCAGGATCGTGGTTGTGAGCACCGATGAACAGGCGCAGGCCTTTGGTTTCCCGGGTCGCCGACCTTCCGCGTGGATGGCCGGGACGTCTTCGACGGAAACCGAACTCCCGCGTTGTCCTGCCGCCTGTACCCGGGTCAGGGCGGGTGCCCAACCAGAGCGACCTCACCGACGCGTTGCGCCGGGAACTCACCTCAAGCCGCGGCGCCTAGCGTCGGGTCGCGCCCCAAGAGGTCAACGACCATCACTGGTTCTCCACGCTTTTGTCGACGCTGATGTTCCTCGACGCTCACCGCGTCCAGGGGGTCGCCCGAGCCGAGGTGCGGAGATGCGCACCTCGGCCGGCAACACACTGGCGCGCGTTGTTCGTGCGAGTGGGGCCGCTCAGAGGCGGCCGGTGCGCAGCCGTAGGGCATTGGCGATGACGCTGACCGAGGACAGGGCCATGGCTGCTGCGGCGATCATCGGGGAGAGCAGGAGTCCGAAGGTGGGGTAGAGGACTCCGGCGGCGATGGGGATGCCGGCGACGTTGTACATGAACGCGAACACGAGGTTCTGCCGGATGTTCGACATGGTCGCCTGGGACAGTTTGCGTGCTCGCACGATGCCGGTCAGGTCGCCCTTGAGCAGGGTGATGCCGGCGCTCTCGATGGCGACGTCGGTTCCTGATCCCATGGCCAGGCCCACGTCGGCGGCGGCGAGGGCGGGTGCGTCGTTGACCCCGTCGCCTGCCATGGCCACGACCCGTCCTTGGCTGCGTAGCCGCTGGACGACGCCTGCCTTGTGGTCGGGCATGACTTCGGCTTCGACGTGGTCGATGCCGAGTCGGCGGGCGACGGCTTGGGCGGTGACGCGGTTGTCGCCGGTGAGCATGACGACCTCGATGCCCTCGGCGCGCAGCTCTTTCACGGCCTGCGGTGTTGTCTCCTTGACGGGGTCGGCGATGGCGATGATGCCGGCGACATGGTCGTCGACGCCGGCGAAGATCACCGTGGCACCGTCGGCACGCAGCTGGTCGGCCTGGGTTGTCAAGGCGCTCGGGTCGAGCCCTTCGTCGGTGAGGAAGGATGCGCTGCCGACCCGGACCTGTCGCTGTTCCACCGTTCCGATCACGCCCTTGCCCACGGGTGCGTCGAAGTCGGTCACGTCGGGGATGGTCAGGCCGGCCTGGGTGGCGGCGTTGACGATGGCTGTGGCCAGGGGGTGTTCGGAGGCTCGTTCGACGCCGGCCACGAGGCGAAGCAGGTCGTCTTCCTGGAACCCATTGGTCGTGACGATTTGCGTCACGGACGGTTTGCCCTCGGTGAGCGTTCCGGTCTTGTCCACGACGAGGGTGTTGACCTTCTCCATCCGTTCGAGCGCTTCGGCGTTCTTGATGAGGACGCCGAGCCCGGCACCTCGCCCGACACCGACCATGATCGACATCGGTGTCGCCAGCCCCAGGGCACAGGGGCACGCGATGATCAGGACGGACACGGCCACGACGAGCGCGTGAGCCAGCCGCGGGTCCGGGCCAACTATTGCCCACACTGCGAACGCGACGATCGCGATGATGATGACGGCGGGGACGAACCACGCCGCCACCTGGTCCGCGACCCGCTGGATCGGTGCGCGGGAGCGTTGCGCGTCGGCGACCATCTGCACGATCCGGGCCAGCATGGTGTCGCGGCCGACCTTTTCGGCGCGCACGATCAGGGAGCCGCTCTGGTTGATGGTGCCGCCGATGACGGTGTCGTCAACAGTTTTGGTCACCGGCATGGACTCACCAGTCACCAAGGACTCGTCCAGGGTGGAACGCCCCTCCTCGACAAGCCCGTCGACGGGGATCTTCTCGCCCGGCCGGACCCGGAACCGGTCACCCACGTTCACCAGGTCCAGGGTCACCTCATGCTCTGTGCCATCCGGGTCGATCCGGCGCGCCGTGTCGGGGGTGAGGTCGAGCAAGGCGCGGATGGCGCCGGAGGTTTGCTCGCGGGCCCGCAGCTCGAGAACCTGCCCGAGCAGGACAAGGGTGGTGATGACCGAGGCGGCTTCGAAGTAGACGTCGACCGCACCATCCATCCGGAACGCCTCAGGGAAGATCCCCGGTGCGAGGGTGGCAACGACGCTGAACAGCCACGCGACACCGGTGCCCATGGCGATGAGGGTGAACATGTTCAGCTTCAGGGTGCGCACCGAGGTCCAGCCCCGCTGGAAGAACGGCCACCCCGCCCACAACACCACCGGGGTGGCGAAGATCAGTTGCAACCACGCGGACACGCGCGGCGGGATCGCGTCGTGGATCGCCGGGACCAGGTCGCCACCCATGCCCAGGATGACCACGGGGATCGACAGGGCCACGCCGGTCCAGAAACGGCGGGTCATGTCCGCCAGCTCAGGGCTGGGCCCGCTGTCCGCGGTAACCATCACCGGCTCAAGGGCCATCCCGCAGATCGGGCATGAACCGGGACCGGGTCGTCGGATCTCCGGGTGCATCGGGCAGGTCCACTCCGCGACTTCTCCAGGCGCCGGCGTCGATGCGGCGCCGTCCGCGCTGGGTCCGTGGCCGTGGTGCTCGTGCGCGCCGTCGTGGTCGGCCAGAGCGTCGGGGCCGCTCGAGGAGTACGACGCAGGATCGGCGTCGAACGTGGCCTTGCAGCGCGCGGAACAGAAGTGGAATGTGGCGCCGTCGTGCTCAGAGCGGTGGGTGCTGACAGTGGGATCGACGTCCATCCCGCAGACAGGATCCTTCACCGTGGTCGCAGCAGTGGCGCGTTCAGTGGGATGGCTCATGCGTGTAACGGTATACCCCCTAGGGGTATGCCGTCAACGAGGCGAACCTGTTGGCTGGGACGCGTTATCCCCTGTCGGAGCTGATCCCACGGCTTCTGGCGCCGCGCACAGGGTGGTCCGTGTGGCTGGGCTCGTCCTGGATGATCCGGCGCCGCGCGAGGCGCAAGCGAGGCTGATGTCTCGAGCTTCCTGCGTGGGAGTTTTCGAAGGATGGTCGGGCGCGTTAGGGGCGGACCATCGCGTCGATGGTGCCCACGACGACGCGGGCTGCCTCGTCCTGGGAGAGGTTGCCGTTGCGTACTTCTGTGGCGGCGCCGTGCAGGATGAAATGGATCGCACTTCCCAGCCATTGGTCGGACAGGTCGCGACGGAAGGCTCCCTCGGCTTGTCCTCTCCGGAGCAGGGCGGTGATCCGCAGTGCTGGTTCGGCGTGCATGGCCTTGAGTTGATCGGCAGGCACGACCCCGTCGGCCGCGGTCAGCAGGGAGGCCGACTCGGCGACCAGCGCCCAGCTCGAGGTGAGCAGCCGGGTCAAGACTTCGCGAGGGGCCCCGCCGAGGTCGATACCGCTCAGCTGCTTCTCACCGTCGACGAGGGCTTGCTCGAGCGCAGCCGTGAGCAGGATCGCGCGCGTGCGGTAGTGCCCGTACAGGGTCATTCGGCCGACACCCGCTTCGTGCGCGATGTCCTCCATGGTCGCGCTCGGTTCGCGACTGAGCAGGCGGCGAGCCGCATCCAGGATCCGCAGCCGGTTCTCCTGCGCATCTGCGCGCTCCGCGCGGCGTCGCGTCGACGGGGGCGCGGTCCCTCGTGGCGAAGTCATGACACCCATCTTAACTCGTACGGGAATATCCGACTTAGGATACGGTTCTAAGTCGTACATCAAAGTACGAGTAACGAGAGTGGAGGTAGTGCCATGACTGGCCAGCAGGTATCCGATCCCGTCGAGGTGGGGGCAGCGCACGCTGCACGTTGGAAGATTTTGGGGTTCTTGGGTGTGGCCCAGCTGATGCTGATTCTGGATGTGACCGTGGTGGCGATCGCGCTGCCGCACATCCAGAGCGATCTGGGCCTGAGCCGGGAGGCTCTGACCTGGACGGTGAGCGCGTACACCCTGACTTTCGGTGGCCTCATGCTCCTGGGTGGTCGGCTCGCAGACATCTTCGGTGCGCGTCGCGTCCTGCTCATCGGGTTGACCCTGTTCACGGCAGCCTCGCTGATGGCCGGTTTCTCGACGTCTGCGGAAACGCTGCTGTTGGGTCGCGTCGGGCAAGGAGCGGGCGCCGCACTCCTGTCGCCGGCCGCGTTGTCGCTGGTGGTTTCGCTGTTTCAGGGCGAGGAGCGCAACCGTGCCCTAGGCGTGTGGTCCGCACTCGGGGGTGGGGGAGCAGCCCTGGGTGTCCTCATCGGTGGGATCCTGACCGCCGGGCCCGGGTGGGAATGGGTGTTCTGGGTCAACGTTCCGATCGGCCTGGTCATTCTGGTGGCGCTGACAAAGATGCTGCCGACCGGCCTGACGTCGCTCACCGATCGTCGCCTCGATGTCCTGGGCGCTGTACTGGTCACGGCGTCGTCGGTCGTCTTGATCTACGCGTTCGTCGGGGCAGGTGAAACCGGCTGGTTCGCTGCCCGCACCGGCGTGCTCGTCGCGGCCTCCGCGATCGGGTTTGCGTTGTTCGTTGCCTGGCAGCGCACCACTGCGACCCCCTTGATGGATGTGCGACTGTTGGCTCGCCGGCCTGTTGCCACGGGCACGTTCCTGATCTTCGTCGCAACAGCCCTCATGGTTGCGGTCTTCTTCCTGGGCACGTTCTACTTCCAACACGGACTGGGTTACGGGCCGATGAGGGCCGGACTGTTGTTCCTGCCGGTCGCACTGGCCACGATGGCCGGTGCGCAACTGACCGGCCGGTTGCTGGCCCGCCTGGGCGTGCGCACACTGGCGGTGTCCGGGCTCGGTCTCGCGGCCGCAGGGATGGCGATCCCAGCCCTGTCCCTACACGTGGGATGGGCTCTGATCGGAGTCGTGATCGCGGCGGCAGGCACCGGCGCACTGTTCGTGGTCGCCTCCGCAACCGCTCTGGGGCAGGTCGCCCCGCACGAGGCAGGAATCGCCTCCGGGATCGTCAGCACTTCGCACGAGCTGGGTGCTGAGGTTCCCCCCGGACCGTGGAGGCATCCACAATGAGGATCGAGATGCCAGAGACACGAAAGAAGTACGACCGGGAGTTCCGTGAGGGAGCGGTCCGGATCGTCGAAGAGACCAAGAAGCCGATCGCGCAGGTCGCGCGCGATCTCGGGGTGAACGAGGGCACGCTGGGGAACTGGGTGACCAGGTCACGCGCCGCGCGGGACGGGTCCTCGAGCTTGTCCACGGGCGACTACGACGAGTTGAAGCGCCTGCGCGCTGAGGTCGCCGAGTTGCGGATGGAGCGTGATGTCCTCAAGCGATCCGTGGTCCTGTGGGTGA
>NZ_HF571038.1:3255585-3282004 GCF_001046875.1 Nostocoides jenkinsii Ben 74 | reverse complement strand
GAGGGCGCTGCCGACGGCGGCGGCGGCGATCGCGCCGCGTGAGGTGACCGGCACCGGGGGTCAGCCGCCGGCCGGGAAGGCGCTGGTGGCGCCGGGCGCGACCCCATACTGACCGCTCCTGCCGGTGAGTTGCTCAGCCAGGCCGAAGACGATGCTCGCCTGCCCGATCGTCGTCGCGGCGTCGTCGACCGTCGAGACCGCCCGGCGCATGGCCGAGTCGCTGCGGGAACTCGCGATCGCAGACACGGCCGCGGTCTGGGCCGGGTCGAGGGTGCCGGCGAGGACGGCACCGTCGGCGCGGGAATCGAGGGCAGCGGTGAGCGCGGCGTCCGCCTCCACTTCGGCGCTCGCCGTCTCGGTGGCCTCCCGGCCGGGGCCGGTGAGGACGACGATCGCGGTCGCCGTCGAGGCGGGCAGCGCGCGGTCGACGATATTCGCCGCGCGCAGGCGTCGCCAGGCCTCCTCGCGCGACTCCGTCGTCGGGGTGTATGGAGTGCTGGTCGTCTCCCCGACCACGGGCACCTTGGCAGCGAGGACGACGGCGATGACCGCGTCCAGTGGGGTGCCGGTGACGGCTCCGTCCGGAATGGCGAGGAGGGTGCTGAGTTCGGCGCCCAGCGACTCGCGGGCCGCTACGGCGCTGGGCGCGGGATCGGCATACGAGGCACCGAGAGCAACGCGGCCGACGACCCTGGCACCGGCCGCGGCCAGAGTGTCCTCGGTCGTTGTGATCAAGGCGGCCGGTGTGCCAGGAAGGGTGACGATGGTGACCGCCCGGCCGGACAGCTTCCCCGAGACGGTGTCCGGGAGCCGCGCTGCCTCGAAGTTTTGGTGCGCGGCCAGTGACCTGGTCGCCGCGTCCAATTGGGTCCGCAGGTCGGTCTTGTCCTGGCGCAACGTCTTGACCTCGCTGTTGACCGACTCGAGGATCCCCGAGTTGAGCGGTCCGGCGCCGAGAACGATCCCGACCGCGAGCGCGATGAGAACCGAGGCCAGCGAGACGAGGTGGTAGCGGAAATCGATCACGAGAACACCCCAGTGAGTGCGGCCCACAGGTCGTCCCAGCGGGCACCGATGAGGTTCAACAGGACGGCCCCGCCGGGCGTGGCGGACAGGGCGAGTCCGAGAACGAGGAGCGGCACCAGCAACATCGCGACGATCGAGCCGAGTGAGATGCGGGTGCGGTAGAGCCGGGAGACCCCTTTGGCGTCGACGAGTTTCGACCCGACTCGCAAGCGGGTCAGGAAGGTGCTCGACATACCCTTTCGACCCTTGTCGAGGAACTCCACGAGGGTAGCGTGGGTGCCGACCGCGACGATGAGGCTGGCCCCCTTGTCGTCGGCCAGGAGCATGGCCACGTCCTCGCTGGTGCCGGTGGCCGGGAAGACCACCGGGGTGACCCCGAGGTTCTGGACCCGTTCGACGCCCGGCGCGTGCCCATCGCGATACGCGTGCACGACGACCTCGGCGCCGCAGCGCAGGGTCGCGTCGGAGACGGAGTCCATGTCGCCGACGATGAGGTCGGGGGTGTGGCCGGCCGCGACCAGGGCGTCGGCACCCCCGTCGACACCGATGAGCACGGGCTTGAACTCCCGGATGTAGTGACGCAGCGCTTGGAGGTCCTCCTTGTAGTGGTATCCCCGCACGACGATGAGGGCGTGCCGGTCCTCCAGGTCGGTGCGGATATCGGGAACGCCGACGCCATCGAGCAGGAGGTCCTTCTCGCGGACCAGATAAGCCATGGTGTTCTCGGCGAAGGCCTCGATCTGGTCGGACAGGCCGGCGCGGGCCTCGACCATGGCCGCCTGGACGCCGTCGGGCGTCAGCCGGCGACCGGTCGCCACGTCGGCGCCGCCGACGCGCAGGACGCTGTCGTCGATCTCGACCCAGTCTCCGTCCCGAACCGCGTCCATGACGCTCGATCCAACGTCGTCCAGGAGCGGGATCCCGGCCTCGAGGATGATCTGCGGTCCGACATTGGGATAGCGGCCGGTGATCGACCGGCCGGCATTGACGACGACGCTGGGCCGGCAGGCGACCAACGCCTCGGCGCTGACCCGGTCGATGTCGTCGTGGTCGATGATGGCGACCTCGCCCGGGCGAAGCCGTTTCGTCAGATTCTTCGTCCGCCGGTCGACACCTGCCCGGCCCGTCGCGCCTGGCGGCGGCGGGCCCGGGGGGCGGCGAAGCAGAGACTTGACCATCCCGCCCATCGTTTCACGCCGCCGCCTCAGCGGTCGCGCGTGATCGACGTGGCGCGAGCGCGAAGTTCGGCGGCGTGCGAGCGCGCGGTCGGGGAGTCCGTGCCGGCCATCATCCGGCCGAGCTCGCCTTCGCGGTCATCACCGTCGGTGAGGGTCCGGATGCCGCTCGCCGTGACCGGGCCGTCGGTGTCCTTCATCACCACGAGATGGCGGTCGGCGAAGGCCGCGACCTGCGGAAGGTGGGTGACGACGATGACCTGCGCGGAGCGGGCGAGCCGGGCCAGGCGGGCGCCGACGTCGAGCGCGGCGGCGCCGCCGACGCCGGCGTCGACCTCGTCGAAAACATAGGTCGGTATGGTCGCGATCCGCTCCCCCAGCGCCACCTCGATGGCGAGCATGACCCGGGACAGCTCGCCGCCGGAGGCGGACTTGACGATGGGCCGTTCAGGCAGGCCCGGACCGCTGCGGAAACGGAACTCGATCTCGTCGGCCCCGTTGCGGGTGACCCGCACCGGGTCGCTGTCCCCCGGCCGGAGCAGGCCGCCGGTATCGGCGCGGGCGCTGACGTCGACCGTGACGAGCGCGGCACCCATCGCCAGGTGGGCCAGCTCGCTGGTCACTGCCTCGCCGAGGACGCTCGCCGCGGCCTCTCGCTCGGCGCTGAGCGCGGCAGCGGCCGCGGCCGCAAGGGTCCTGGCTTGGTCCTCCTCCGCTCGCGCGGCGGCCAGATCGTCAGCGGCCGTATCGATCGCGTGGAGCCTCCCGCTCGCCTCGGCCAGCCACGCGAGGGTCGCCTCGACGTCACCACCGAAGTCGCGGGTCACCTCGCGCAAGCGGGCGCGCCGGTTCTGCACCTCTGCCAACCGATCGCCGTCGAGGTCGATGCCCGAGGCGTAGCCGGAGAGGTCGGCGCCGAGATCGGAGGCCAACGCGGCGAGGTCATCGAGTCGCGCGGCGAGCATCGCCAGTTGTGGGTCGTGACCGAGTTGGGGGCCGAGCAGACCCCGGGCCGCAGCGAGGAGCCCGACCGCGTCGGCCGCACCCGCGCCGTCGTCGCCGACCAGGGCGGCGGACGCGGCCAGCGCCGCCGTGCGCAAGCCCTCGGCATGCCCGAGACGTTCGTCCTCGGCCCGGAGTGCGGCGTCCTCACCGGGCTGGGGATCGACGGCCTCGATCCGCTCGACGCCCGCCCTCAGGGCGTGCAGATCGGCATTGCGGGCCTGGGTGAGGTCGACAAGCCGGGCGCACTCCTGCTCGGCGGCCCGCCACCCCGCGTAGGCCTGCTGATAGGACGCGAGCGCAGCGGCCAGGCCCGGGCCGCCGAAGGCGTCGAGCAGGGCGCGCTGCTCCTCGGCCGAGCGCAGCCGCCATTGGTCGGCCTGACCGTGGACGACGACCAGGTCCTCGGCAAGTTCAGCAAGGACCCCGGCCGGAACGGTTCGACCCCCGGCGACGGCGCGCGACCGCCCGGCGGCCGTCACTGTCCGGGCGAGAAGGAGTTCGTCTTCGACGTCGCCGCCGGCCTCGCGGGCCCGGGCGAAAGCGGGATGATCGGTGTCGCCCTCGATGACGCCTTCCACGCTCGCCTGGGCCGCGCCGGAGCGCACGAGCCCGGCGTCGGCCCGGGCGCCGAAAAGCAGGCCGAGGCTGTGGACGACGAGCGTCTTGCCGGCGCCGGTCTCGCCGGTGACGACGTTGAGTCCCGGCCCGAGTTCGACGGCGACGTCGTCGATAACCCCCAGGCTGCGGATGCGGAGTTCGCGGAGCACCTCCGTTAGGCCTCGCCGACCGTGCGGGCGCGGGCGGCCCCGCGCCAGCCCCCGACGGGGAGGGCGAACTTCTCGACCAGCCGGTCGGTGAACGGCTGGCTACCCAACCGGGCCAAACGGACCGGCTCCCCCGATCGGCGGACCTCGATCCGGGCACCGGGCGGAAGGTCGATGGCCCGCCGGCCGTCGCACCAGAGGACTCCGTGGCCCTCATTGTGCGGGACGACGTCGACGGCGAGCCGAGAATCCGGCCCGACGACCACCGGCCGGGAGAAGAGCGCGTGGGCGCTGATCGGGACCAGCAGGATCGCATCGAGGTTCGGCCAGACGATCGGCCCGCCGGCCGAGAAGGCATACGCCGTCGACCCGGTCGGGGTGGAGATCACCACGCCGTCGCAGCCCCAGGTGGACAAGGGCCGCCCGTCGATCTCGGCGGTCAGCTCGAGCATCCGCTCGCGGGCGGCCTTCTCGACGGTGGCCTCGTTCAGCGCCCAGGTGCTCGTCAGCGGACGACCGTCGACGGTCGCGCAGACGTCCAGGGTCATCCGGTCCTCGACCTGGTAGTCGCGCTCGAGGATGCGCTCGATCGTCTCGTGGCTCTCGTCCTTCTCGGACTCGGCGAGGAACCCGACATGACCGAGGTTGATCCCGAGGAGGGGAACCCCGGATCCGCGGGAGAGCTCCGCGCCACGCAGGATCGTGCCATCACCGCCGAGGACGAGGACGAGTTCGCACCCGTCGGCCAGCATGGCGGCATCGGACGCCACGGCGCCGTCGGGCAGCGGGTTGCCCAGATGCTCGGCATCGCTCGGATCCAGGACGACGTCGACCCCGGCGGAGGTGAGCCGGGTGACCACTGCTCCGGCCAGCGCGGCGGCCTCGGGACGGCGCGGGTGGAGGACGAGCAGGATGCGCCGGTCGGCTCGGGTCATCGCTCCTCCTCGTTGTCGTCCATGGCCACGGTCGCAGCCTTCCGCAGGAGAGCTTCCCACGCTGACCCGACAACGTCGTGCGCTAGGTCGTCGCGGCGTAGCCACAGGAGGTACTCGTGGTTGCCGTGCCCGCCCCGCAGTGGGCTGCGGATCAGCCCACCGGGCGCGAGGCCGATCGACCGCGCGGTCTCGAGGACGGCGGCAAGCGCGCCTTCCCGGTGATCCGGGCGCCGCACGATGCCGCCCTTTCCGAGGCGCTCGCGGCCGACCTCGAACTGCGGTTTGACCAGCAGCACCAGGTCGCCACCGGGTCGGACCAACCGGGCCAGGTCGACCAGGACGGTGCGCAGGGAGATAAAGCTCAGGTCGGCAACCAGCAGGTCGACCGGACCCCCGACGGTCGCCGGGTCGAGGTCGCGAACAGACACGCCGGAGAAATCGGTCACTCGGTCGTCGGCGGCGACGACCGGGGCGAGCTGGCCGTGGCCGACGTCGACGGCGGCGACCCGGGCCGCCCCACGAGCCAGGAGCACCTGGGTGAAGCCGCCGGTGCTGGCGCCGGCGTCGAGCGCGTCCCGGCCGGCGACGATGAGCCCGGCCGGGGCGAACTCCGTCAACGCAGCGAGCAGTTTCTCGGCCCCGCGCCCCACCCATCGGGTACCGCCACATGTCACGGTGATATCCGCATCCGCGCTCACCGATGTGGCCGCCTTCGTCACGGTTCGGTCATCGACCCTGACCAGGCCGTCGCGAATGAGGTCTCGGGCCTCGGCCCGGGACCGAGCCAGGCCACGAGCGACCAGGTCGGCATCCAGTCGAGTGGTCACGTCGATAGTTGGGAGCGAGCAGGAACGGCTACGGTCGCAGGTCGCTCAGCCGAGCGGACAACGTCGCCTGCAGGTGCTCACCGGCCGCCAAGAGTCCGTCGAGGTCGGTGTCGGGGACCTCCCGGAGTCCGGCGAGGGCAGCGTCGACGACGAGATCGCCGGTGGCGTCCCCGGTGGATCCGGCCGTCCCGACCGGTCCGGGCACCTCGTCCGTGCGGGTCGCGACCGGCGGACGCGGCCCGGGCAGCGGAATGCTGCTCACGAGGTCCCCTCATCCGTCGTATGCCGCCCGCTCCCCTTGGGGGTCGACCGGCGGGAACGAGGAGTTGCCGTTCGAGCGGGGCGCGCAGAGGCCTTCTGGGCCGGCGCGGACGCACTCGGCGCCGCCGACGTCGCCGTGGCCTTGGCAGGCTGGGTCGCCTTGGCGGTCTTGGCCGGACGACTGGTCTTCGCGGTTTTGGCCGGACGGGCCACCTTGGCGGTCTTGGTCACCTTGGCGGTCTTGGTCACCTTCGCGGACTTGGCTGATCTTGCGGTGCCCGCTGCTGAGGCGGGAGCCACGGGTTCGTTCGTCGGCGGCACCGACAGGCGACGGATAGCCGCCCGGGGTGGGCGGACGCCGGACGTCGCCCGGGACGCGGGCTGCGCCGGGGAGGCTGGCTCGGTCGCGGGGCGTAACGTCGTCGCCGGCCGGCGAGCGGCGAGCGCGGCGGAGGTCGCGTCCAGGTCACCGAGTTCCGGCTCACGCCAGCGCCGCGCCGGGGCAACCGCCACCGGACCCGGCGGGCTGCTCCCCAGCGGGTCCTGCTCGAGGGCGGTGTTGAGGAAGCGCACCGCCTCCAGCGAGCGGGCCAGGACGAACTCGGTCGCCGCCAGCGTCGTGGCCAGGGCGCCGCGGGCGAGGTTCTCCAGCACGTACTGACTCCTTCGGTCTCGGCGAACACCTCAGCCTAGTTCGCCGAGGCGCCGAACCTGGGCAGCAAACTCGTCGAGTCGCTCCCCTCCGGCGTCGGCGAATCGCCATACGGCCTGCAGGGCTGCCCGCGCGGCGTCGAGCCCGTCCTCGCCCGAACGGCCGGTGACCGCCAGGGCGTCCCCCGAGATCCGCGCGACACTTGCCCCACAGGCGACGGCGCCGTCGGGAAGGTCGACCGGATCGGGGTACTCTTCGGCCAGGCCGCGCAGATCGCGCAGCACATACCGAGGGCGGCGAGCCGGCGCCGCCAGGGCCGCATCTGCGAGATTGTGGACGCCGGAGAGTACGAGCAGGCAATCCATACCGGCCGCGGTCGCCCCCTCGACATCGGTTTCGAGCCGGTCACCGATCCCCAGCGCGTCGGCCGGCGCCACCCCGAGCACCCGGACACTCATCAGGTACAGCGGCGCGTGGGGCTTCCCGACGACCACCGGCTGCCGGCCGGTGGCGGTGGCGACGGCCGCGACGAGGGTCCCATTGCCGGGGGCGATGCCTCGCTCCGTGGGCAACGTCAGGTCGTCGTTGGTCGCGATCCAGGCCGCTCCCCGTTCGATGGCGTATGCCGCTTCGGCCAGGTCCCGCGCCCGAACGTCCGGCCCGTAGCCCTGGAGGACCGCCACGACGCCGTCCGCCGCATCAGTGACGACCCGAAAGCCGTTGTCGCGGAGAGCTTCGGCCACGCCTGCGCCGCCGACCGCGAGCACCGGTGATCCGGCCGGGTATCGTGCCGCGATCTGCGCCGCCCCGGCCATCGAACTGTTGACGACGGCCTCGGGGCCGGCGGACAGCCCGAGCTGTCGGAGGTGGGCAGCCACCTCCGCGGGCGGCCGGGAGGCATTGTTGGTGGCGTAGACGACGGGACGCGAGCACGCATTGAGGGACTGCACGGCATACGGAACCGCTTCGGGACCGCGATAGACGACACCGTCGAGGTCGCAGACCAAACCTCGATAGCGCTCCAGGAGAGGCGCGCCCACCGGATCAGTCCTCGGTGCCGGGGTCGGGCAGCTCGTCGTCCTCGAAGGCATCGGTAAAGACGACACCGTCCAGCTCGTCGACGCGTTCGGCGGCATCGGTGGTCTCGTCGGCGTCGACGGCCGCCGCGCGGGCGAACCAGTCGCGGGCCTTCGCCTGGTCACCACGCGCCAAAAGTGCGTCGGCATACGCATAGCGCAGCCGCGCCGACCAGGGTCGATCGGGACCGGCGGCGAGCGGCTCCAGCCCGAGCACGGCGGCGTCGACCTGCCCGAGGTCTCGCCGGACGCCCGAGACGACGATCGCCAGCTCGACCTGCTCGGCGGCATTCAGGGACGCGGCGTCGCTGCTGCCGGCCAAGTCAAGGGCACGATCGAGTCGCCCGAGTCCGCGCTCGCAATCGACCATGAGGGGCAACAGGTGCGCAGACCCACTCAAGCGCTTAGCGGTGCGGAACTCCGAGAGGGCGCGGGCCCACTCACCGGTCCGGTACGCGACCATGCCCATTGCCTCACGGACGGCAGGCACCCGGCCGGCCCGCCGGACCGCAGTCTCAGCGTGCGCCAGCGCCGCCGGGTAATCCTCTTCTTCGAGCCGCACCGACACCATGACCAGGTGGCCGGCCACACCGTCGGCGTTCTCCTTGGACAGGGTCCGAAGTTGCTGATGCACCCCACGGTCCAGTTCGCGCCCGGTCACCCAGCCAGGGATCGCCGGCTCGGGCCGTCGTGGGGCAGACGACGTCAGCCGCGGACCGGACGGCCCGCGACCCTCACCGCCTCGGGGAGTGCGGTCGCGACCGGGCTGGTCCTCCCGCCGGTCCCGTCTACCCCGGTCGTCGCGCCGATCCCGGTATGGGCGGTCATTGGCTCGGTCGTTGCCCGGCCGGACATCCCGCCGGTCAGAGTATGGGCGGTCGCTCCCCCGGTCGTTTCCCCGCCGGTCGTCGCCCCGGTCACGGAAGGGTCGACCCTCACGACCCTCCTGGGAGGGTCGGTCATCACGCCGGTCCCTGCCGGGACGGTCATCACGCCGTGCCGATCCCGAGAAATTCCTTGCCGGCCGCCCCCCATCGCTACGGCGAGGACCGTCCGGACGCCCGCCTCCGCTGCGCCGCTCAGCACCGTCCCCGCGGGGACGCTCGCGCGGTGACTCGTCCCGGCCGCGGTCGCGATCAGCGCGCCGGCCTCGATCCTCTGTCGACATGGGGTCCATCCTTCTCCTGCGCAGCGCACGATGCGCGGCGGCATGGTCGCCAAAATACAAGAACGCCCTCGACCGAGTTTCCTCGGGAGGGCGTTCTTGGAAAGTATGTCCGGCTGCGTCCTACTCTCCCACACCGTCACCAGTGCAGTACCATCGGCGCTGAAGGGCTTAGCTTCCGGGTTCGGAATGGAGCCGGGCGTTTCCCCTTCGCTATGACAGCCGAAACTCTATGGAGATTTCAATCGCATCCCACGCAGAGCATGGGACCCCGACCGTATCTCGGGAACTGCACAGTGGACGCGAGCAAAATCTTTGACATCGTGCGATGTGTTGGTCAAGTTGTCGGCTTATTAGTACCAGTCAGCTACATGCATTGCTGCACTTCCACGTCTGGCCTATCAACCCAGTCGTCTACTGGGAGCCTCTCGGGGCAAGCCCCATGGAAACCTCATCTTGAAACGTGCTTCCCGCTTAGATGCTTTCAGCGGTTATCACTTCCGAACGTAGCCAATCAGCCGTGCCCTTGGCAGAACAACTGACACACCAGAGGTTCGTCCATCCCGGTCCTCTCGTACTAGGGACAGCCTTTCTCAAGTTTCCTACGCGCGCAGCGGATAGGGACCGAACTGTCTCACGACGTTCTAAACCCAGCTCGCGTACCGCTTTAATGGGCGAACAGCCCAACCCTTGGGAGCAACTCCACCCCCAGGATGCGACGAGCCGACATCGAGGTGCCAAACCATGCCGTCGATATGGACTCTTGGGCAAGATCAGCCTGTTATCCCCGGGGTACCTTTTATCCGTTGAGCGACGGCGCTTCCACGAGCCACCGTCGGGTCACTAGTTCCGACTTTCGTCCCTGCTTGACTTGTCAGTCTCACAGTCAAGCTCCCTTGTGCACTTACACTCGAAGTCTGATTGCCAACCAGATTGAGGGAACCTTTGAGCGCCTCCGTTACATTTTAGGAGGCAACCGCCCCAGTTAAACTACCCACCAGGCACTGTCCCTGATCCGGATCACGGACCGAGGTTAGATATCCAGAACGACCAGAGTGGTATTTCAACGTTGACTCCACACACACTGGCGTGCATGCTTCATAGTCTCCCACCTATCCTACACAAGCCGTCCCGAACACCAATACCAAGCTATAGTAAAGGTCCCGGGGTCTTTCCGTCCTGCTGCGCGTAACGAGCATCTTTACTCGTAATGCAATTTCGCCGAGTTCGCAGTTGAGACAGTGGAGAAGTCGTTACGCCATTCGTGCAGGTCGGAACTTACCCGACAAGGAATTTCGCTACCTTAGGATGGTTATAGTTACCACCGCCGTTTACTGGGGCTTAAATTCTGAGCTTCGACTTGCGTCTAACCCGTCCTCTTAACCTTCCAGCACCGGGCAGGCGTCAGTCCGTATACATCGTTTTGCAACTTCGCACGGACCTGTGTTTTTAGTAAACAGTCGCTTCTCCCTGGTCTCTGCGGCCCATCATCCTAGTCCGTAAAGGACTTCAGAATCCGGGCCCCCCTTCTCCCGAAGTTACGGGGGCATTTTGCCGAATTCCTTAACTACGATTCACTCGATCGCCTTGGTATTCTCTACCTAACCACCTGAGTCGGTTTGGGGTACGGGCGGCTAGAACCTCGCTAGAAGATTTTCTTGGCAGCATAGGATCACCCTGCTTCCCGCATTCGCGGTCACTATCAGGTCTCAGGATATGTGTGAGACGGATTTGCCTATCTCACTCCCTACACCCTTGGACGTGGACAACCATCGCCACGCGGAGGCTACCTTCCTGCGTCTCTCCATTGCTTGACTACTACCAGTTCGGGTCGCGCGCTCCGCCGGCGTCAGTCCGAAGACATCAGCCGGTTTTGGGCGCTTAGCATTACTGGGTTCATCATGGGCGGTTCTTCGCCGGTTCCGGAATATCAACCGGATGTCCATCGACTACGCCTGTCGGCCTCGCCTTAGGTCCCGACTTACCCAGGGCAGATTAGCTTGACCCTGGAACCCTTGGTTATTCGGCGGACGGGTTTCTCACCCGTCATTCGCTACTCATGCCTGCATTCTCACTCGTGTGGCGTCCACGGCTGGATCACTCCGCCGCTTCACTCGCCACACGACGCTCCCCTACCCATCAACACGCTTGGACATTACTGCCAGGCAGTGTGTCAATGCCACAGCTTCGGCGGTGTGCTTGAGCCCCGCTACATTGTCGGCGCGGAATCACTTGACCAGTGAGCTATTACGCACTCTTTAAAGGGTGGCTGCTTCTAAGCCAACCTCCTGGTTGTCAATGCAACTCCACATCCTTTCCCACTTAGCACACGCTTAGGGGCCTTAGCTGGTGGTCTGGGCTGTTTCCCTCTCGACTACGGAGCTTATCCCCCGCAGTCTCACTGCCACGCTATCACTTATCGGCATTCGGAGTTTGGCTAACGTCAGTAACCCGGTGGGGCCCATCGGCTATCCAGTAGCTCTACCTCCGATAAGAAACACGTGACGCTGCACCTAAATGCATTTCGGGGAGAACCAGCTATCACGGAGTTTGATTGGCCTTTCACCCCTACCCACAGCTCATCCCCTCAGTTTTCAACCTAAGTGGGTTCGGTCCTCCACGACGTCTTACCGTCGCTTCAACCTGGCCATGGGTAGATCACTCCGCTTCGGGTCTAGACCCGGCGACTAAAACGCCCTATTCGGACTCGCTTTCGCTACGGCTTCCCCACACGGGTTAACCTCGCCACCGAGCACTAACTCGCAGGCTCATTCTTCAAAAGGCACGCTGTCACCTCACAAGGAGGCTCCAACGGATTGTAGGCACACGGTTTCAGGATCTATTTCACTCCCCTTCCGGGGTACTTTTCACCTTTCCCTCACGGTACTTGTCCGCTATCGGTCACCAGGGAATATTTAGGCTTAGCGGGTGGTCCCGCCAGATTCACACGGGATTTCTCGGGCCCCGTGCTACTTGGGATATTTCTCTGAAGTTCACGCCATTTCGTCTACGGGGGTCGCACCCTCTGTGCCGGGCCTTTCAATGCCCTTCGACTATGACGCGAATTTTTGACTCCATGCCGGCCTGTCAGAGCCGGCTGAGAAATCCCACAACCCCGAACATGCAACGCCTGACAGCTATCACACATGCTCGGTTTAGCCTGTTCCGCTTTCGCTCGCCACTACTAACGGAATCGCGGTTGCTTTCTCTTCCTGTGGGTACTGAGATGTTTCACTTCCCCACGTTCCCTCTACTCACCCTATGTGTTCAGATGAGAGTGGCTGGACTTGCCTCCAGCCGGGTTTCCCCATTCGGAAATCCTCGGATCACAGTCTGGTTATCGACTCCCCGAGGCTTATCGCAGATTCCTACGTCCTTCTTCGGTTCCTGGTGCCAAGGCATCCACCGTGTGCCCTTATAAACTTGAGCCACAAAGATGCTCGCGTCCACTGTGTAGTTCTCAAAATACGGGCGGTACTCACTGTCGTGTCCGTGCCTGCCGCGAGGGCGGTGGTTCAGCGGATGCAGTGTGTCCGTAGCCGGCCTAGCCGGCCCCAAAGGTTTCGGTTGCCCGAGCCTTCAGGACCCAACAGCGTGTCAGGCAGTCACATCCACCAGTCTGCGTTCCACTGTCCTTGCGGACTTGTACTTGCATGACTGCTCCGATATGAGCTGCCAAGTAATCGATGTTTCACCCATGAGCTCCTCCTCGTGGGCATTCGCCACGAGCGAGGCTCTGGATCGCTTGCGCGACCAGCGCTCCTTAGAAAGGAGGTGATCCAGCCGCACCTTCCGGTACGGCTACCTTGTTACGACTTAGTCCCAATCGCCAGTCCCACCTTCGACGGCTCCCTCCTAAAAGGTTGGGCCACCGGCTTCGGGTGTTACCGACTTTCGTGACTTGACGGGCGGTGTGTACAAGGCCCGGGAACGTATTCACCGCAGCGTTGCTGATCTGCGATTACTAGCGACTCCGACTTCATGGGGTCGAGTTGCAGACCCCAATCCGAACTGAGACCGGTTTTATGGGATTCGCTCCACCTCGCGGTTTAGCAGCCCTTTGTACCGGCCATTGTAGCATGTGTGAAGCCCAAGACATAAGGGGCATGATGATTTGACGTCATCCCCACCTTCCTCCGAGTTGACCCCGGCAGTCTTCTATGAGTCCCCGCCATAACGCGCTGGCAACATAGAACGAGGGTTGCGCTCGTTGCGGGACTTAACCCAACATCTCACGACACGAGCTGACGACAACCATGCACCACCTGTATACCGACCTTGCGGGGCACCCATCTCTGGATGTTTCCGGTATATGTCAAGCCTTGGTAAGGTTCTTCGTGTTGCATCGAATTAATCCACATGCTCCGCCGCTTGTGCGGGCCCCCGTCAATTCCTTTGAGTTTTAGCCTTGCGGCCGTACTCCCCAGGCGGGGCGCTTAATGCGTTAGCTGCGGCACAGAACTCGTGAAAAGAGTCCCACACCTAGCGCCCAACGTTTACGGCGTGGACTACCAGGGTATCTAATCCTGTTCGCTACCCACGCTTTCGCTTCTCAGCGTCAGTAATGGCCCAGAGACCTGCCTTCGCCATTGGTGTTCCTCCTGATATCTGCGCATTTCACCGCTACACCAGGAATTCCAGTCTCCCCTACCACACTCTAGTTTGCCCGTACCCACTGCAGGTCCGGGGTTGAGCCCCGGATTTTCACAGCAGACGCGACAAACCGCCTACAAGCTCTTTACGCCCAATAATTCCGGACAACGCTCGCACCCTACGTATTACCGCGGCTGCTGGCACGTAGTTAGCCGGTGCTTCTTCTGCAGGTACCGTCACTTTCGCTTCTTCCCTGCTGAAAGCGGTTTACAACCCGAAGGCCTTCATCCCGCACGCGGCGTCGCTGCATCAGGCTTTCGCCCATTGTGCAATATTCCCCACTGCTGCCTCCCGTAGGAGTCTGGGCCGTGTCTCAGTCCCAGTGTGGCCGGTCGCCCTCTCAGGCCGGCTACCCGTCGTCGCCTTGGTGAGCCGTTACCTCACCAACAAGCTGATAGGCCGCGAGTCCATCCCAGACCGAAAAACTTTCCAGACAGTAGCCATGCGGCTCCGTCTCGTATCCGGTATTAGCAGCTGTTTCCAACTGTTATTCCAGAGTCTGGGGCAGGTTACTCACGTGTTACTCACCCGTTCGCCACTGATCAGAGGAGCAAGCTCCTCGTCACCGTTCGACTTGCATGTGTTAAGCACGCCGCCAGCGTTCGTCCTGAGCCAGGATCAAACTCTCCGTTGATGTTTGAATCTCACGGGCAGGCCGCGAGAAATCAAGACCCTCGAAGGGTAATTTCACTGACTGAGCAAGAACAACTAGCAATTGCTAGATGATCGTTGTCAACCAAAAGGATTTTCGTGTAGGACTGTGATCGTCAGGACATTTGTCCCTATCGATTGCAGACCTACGACGAGGTTATTGGCATCGATTTTTGACACGCTGTTGAGTTCTCAAGGTTCGGACGCGCACCATCACTCGCGATCGAGACGATCACTTGTTTTGGGGCAACCCTTCAAGCTTACCGCACCCATGCTTGGGCGTCAAATCCGTCATCCGCACTTCGTCGGCCGGTTAGTTGACGCGCTTGGACTTGCGCGGTGACCAGACTCTAGCAGCCTCTCGGCTGACTCCCAAATCGACGCTTGGTCCGATGCGGCACCGGTTGTCCTGACTGCTCAGGCCATCTGGTGGAGCTGGGTCAGTCCGTGAGACCGGCCGGCTTCGTCAGGAGTATCGCTCCTGCGGTGGCGTCCGTTCCTCCCTGTCGGGCTGACATGGAAAACATTAGGCGACGTCTTTAAGATCGTGCAAATCCGAGGTGACTCCCGGGCGTGTCGCGCGTCGGTTAAGCCTGAAAACCTCTGCGCGGCAAACTATTTGGGAGTCAGCGTGCACGTCGGGCGGCAAACTGCGCCTTCCGCCCACGCTTGAGAACGGCCACGCGCCCGTGGATGAAGTCGTCGTCCTCGAGAGTGCGCTCACCATCGACCACCTTGTCTCCGTTCAAGGACACAGCGCCCTCTGCAAGAGTCCTTCGCGCACTATTGCGGGACTCGGCCAAGCCGACGGCCACCAGGGCGTCGGTGAGCGTCATACCAATCTCAACCTCCGCGCCGGGCAACTCCGCCGTTGCGTCGCTCAGAGTCTGAGCATCGAGACTCCGCACGTCCCCATTGCCGAAAAGCGCCGCCGAAGCGGCGAGGACTGCGGTCGTGGCGTCGGGCCCGTGGACGAGGGTGGTCATGTCACCAGCTAGGGCGCGCTGGGCGGCGCGCCGGAAGGGCTCCTCGGCTACCTGCCGCTCGAGGTCGGCGATCTCCGCCGCGGTCCGGTCGGTGAACACCTTCAACAAGGTGATGACCGAGGCATCCTCGATGTTGAGGAAGTACTGGTAGAAGGCGTAGGGGCTGGTCATGTCCGAGGACAGCCAGATGGCGTTGCCCTCGGACTTGCCGAACTTCACGCCCGCGGCGTCGGTGAGTAGTGGTGAGGTCATGGCGTGGACGGTCGCCCCCTCGACACGGTGCACGAGGTCGACGCCAGCGGTGATATTGCCCCACTGGTCGGAGCCGCCGATCTGGAGGGCACAGCCATACGCCCGGAACAACTCGAGGTAGTCCAGGGCCTGCAGTAGCTGGTAGCTGAACTCGGTGTACGAGATGCCTTCCTGGCTTTCCAGACGCGCGGAGATGGCTTCCTTCTTGATCATCTGGTTGACCCGGAAGTGCTTGCCGACCTCGCGCAGGAAGTCGAGCGCCGTCATCGGGGCGGTCCAGTCGAGGTTGTCGACGAGCCTTGCTGGGTGGTCGCACAAGGGGTCGGTGCCATCGAAATCGAGGAACGGCCGGACGAGATCCTTGATGCGCGCGACATTGGCCGCGGTCTGTTCCTTGGTCTTCAGCACCCGCTCGCTGGTGGGCTTTGGGTCGCCGATGAGGCCGGTCGAGCCGCCAACGAGGCAGATGACCTTGTGGCCGGCGCGCTGCATGCGGCGCAGGGCGACCAATTGCACGAAGTTGCCGAAGTGGAGGGATGGCGCGGTGGGGTCGAAACCGCAATAGACCGTGATCGGCCCGTCGTCGAGGGCTCGGCGCAAGGCAGCCTCGTCGGTGGACTGCGCCACCGCTCCCCGCCACTGCAGCTCATCGAGGACGTTGCTCACGCTGGTGCTTCCCTTCGGTCGTATGCCGTGTGCTCCCCCGCTGACGACGCGGGCGGGCCCAGCCTGCCATGGCTTCGCCCACCGGGGTCGCGGGATTTCGGCGCATGGACCGGGTCGCTTGACCTCAGGCTCGGGGTTTGCGTCCCATCGGCTTCTTTGTCGCGGACTTCGGCGGGAGGGAGCGCACATAGCTGACGCCGCGATCAACCCATTCGGCGAGGGCTTCCTCGGTGTCCACCGCGGCCTGGTCGACATGCAACCACCCGGTCATGAAGCGCGACCCCATGTGCATCTGCTCGACCCCCGCACGTTCGACCAGCGTTGCGCCCTCGGCAGGATCGACCCGAGCCATCAGGTGGCCCTTGCCGCCCGCGGCGATCGCCATGTGACCGTCCACGAGGAAGGCGAGCCCGCCGAACATCGCCTTCTCCTGCACGCCCTCCACCCCCGAGATCGCGCCACGGATCCGCTCGGCCAACTCACGGTCATACGCCATGTCCGGAACGCTAGCCGGTCCGCACCGCTGTCGCCGCCGGGGCGGCGGCTCGCCACTCTTCGGCCAGGATCGCGTAGGTATAGCCGTCGAGCCAGCCCATCTCGGCATGCCACGAGTCCTGGACGCCGTGCTGTTCCCGACGCATTCCGCACTTCTCCATGACCCGCCAAGAGCCGATGTTGTCGGCGAAGCAGCCGGCCGTGACCCGATGCAATCCCAGGTCGAAGGCCAGGTCGAGCATGGCCGCGACGATTTCGGTTGCCAGACCCCGACCATGCACGGTGGGGTCGAGGAGGTAGCCGAGCGATCCCTGGGCGCTGCGCCACGGCAGGTCCGCGGCGTTGGGTGCACGCATACCTTGACCCATGGCGTCGGCGACCTCAATCGAGCCGGTCCCGATGACGCGCCCGTGGAGGACCGCGACCACCGAGTGGTCGAAGGGGTCATCCGCACCCGCCAGCCAGGCCGATCGCCAGGAGTCGGGATCGACCGTCGTGCTCAACATCCAGCGCGTGACGGCGGGGTCGTTGCGCCAGGTCAGAACCTGGTCGAGGTCGTCCAGCGACGGGATGCGCAACTCCAGACGCGGGGTACGGCGCGGCCACAAAGAGTGCTCGGTCATGGGCACAAGCTAGCGAGGACGAGATGGCCGGGCGAGTGAATTGGCGGGGCAGCGGCATACTCACTGCCGTGACCGGACCCGATCTGACTTCCTTCATCGCCGGCCTGTCGAAGGCCGAATTGCACGTCCACCACGTCGGATCGGCGTCGCCGCGGATCGTGGCCGATCTGGTGGCCAGGCACCCGAGCCCGACCGTGCCGGCCGACCCGGAGGGCCTGCGGGAGTTCTTCACGTTCACTGATTTCGCGCACTTCATCGACGTCTATCTGGCGGTCGTCGACCTCGTCCGGACCCAAGAGGATGTGCGACTACTTACGTATGAGGTCGCCAAAGACCTTGCGACGCAGCAGGTTCGGTATGCCGAGCTGACCATGACGCCGTACACCTCGGTGTTGCGCGGGATCCCCATCGAGGCCTATACGGAGGCTATTGAGGACGCCCGCCGAGCGGCGGAGCGCGACCACGGGATCGTACTCCGCTGGATCTACGACATCCCCGGCGAGGCCGGGCTGGAGTCGGCGGATGCGACGATCCGGTATGCCGAGAGGCACGCCCCCGACGCCCTCGTCGGCTTCGGTTTGGGCGGCCCGGAGATCGGTGTCCCGCGCCCACAGTTCGCGCCGCACTTCTCGCGGGCGCGCGCGGCAGGGCTGCATTCGGTGCCACATTCCGGAGAGTCCACCGGGCCCGACACCGTCTGGGACGCCATCCGCGACCTGGGCGCCGAGCGCATCGGCCACGGCATCGCCGCCGCGACGGATCCCGCTCTCGTGGCGTATCTGGCCGAGCACCGCATCCCCCTGGAGATCTCGCCGACCTCCAATCTCGCGACGCGGGTCGTGGAGCGGATCGAGGAGCACCCGGTCCGGGCGCTGCGCGACGCCGGGGTGATCGTGACGATCAATAGCGACGATCCGCCGATGTTCAACACCACTCTCAGTGCCGAATACGCCACGGCGGCAAGGCTTCTCGACCTCGACGAGGCGGGCTTGGCGGAGTTGGCGACCACTGCCGTCGACGTCTCCTTCGCGCCCGAGGACGTCAAGATCAGGCTGCGGGGCGAGATCGCCGACTATCTCGCGCGCTTCCGCACGACTCCGGGACGATAGGCGCTGACGGTCGGCTCGCCGTCGAGCCAAAAGCGCCAGGGGTATGCCGTGCCGTCCCCGCCCGGGCCGCTCACCCCGACCCGTGGCCCGGTGCGGATCGTGGCGGCATCGATGGGGGTTAGTGGCGCGTTGATGCGCGGCTCGGCGGCGGGGCCGCACAGGTCGGCGCCATTGTCGGGACGGCCCAGGCCCATCGTCACGGTCAGCCGCGCGGGGCCGCGGGCCCAGTCGCGCTCGCGGATGCCCGGCCGCCGAGCCGCTGCTAGGTCGTGTCCAGCGACGACTTCACCGGCGCGCAGCAGAACGGCGGAGGCGAAGCCATCGCTGCCCGTGACGACATTGGCGCAAAAGTGCATGCCATAGGTGAAGTAGACGTAGAGGTGCCCGGCGGGACCGAACATCACCGCGGTGCGGGGAGTTTGGCCACGGAAGGCGTGCGAGCCGGGATCGCCCTTCTCCCCCGCATACGCCTCGACCTCGGTGAGGCGCAGCGTCACTCCGGCATTGACCAGGAGGCAGCCGAGCAGCGCCGGCGCGACCTCGAGGACGTCGCGCGCGAAGAAGCTGCGACTCAGGGGCTCAACCTCGGGCACCCTCGCAAAGTACGACATTCGGCGGCCCAGAACCCGCCGAATGTCGTACTCAGCGGGGAGCCCGGGCCTGGGCGACGGCGTTCTTGGCAGCGATCAGCTGTTCCGCGACGCGGACAGGAGCCGTGCCGCCCTTGGCGTCGCGGGAGGCCAGGGACCCCTGGACCGACAGCACCTCGCGCACGCCGGGGGTCAGATGCGGGGAGATCGCGGCGAGATCGGCGTCGCTCAGATCCCAAAGCTCAATGCCGCGCGTCTCGCACTCGCGGACGCACGCACCGGCGACTTCGTGAGCGATGCGGAAGGCGACACCCTCCCGGACCAGCCACTCGGCAATATCCGTGGCAAGCGAGAAGCCTTGGGGGGCGAGGCTTTCGAGGCGCTCGGTGTCGAAGGTCATGGTCGCGATCATTCCCGCGAAGGCGGGCAGGAGGACGTCGAGGGTGTCGATCGCGTCGAAGACCGGCTCCTTGTCCTCCTGCAGGTCCCGGTTGTAGGCCAGCGGCAGCGACTTCAGGGTCGTCAGCAGGCCGGTGAGGTCGCCGACGAGCCGGCCGGCCTTGCCCCGCGCGAGTTCGGCGATATCGGGATTCTTCTTCTGCGGCATGATGCTCGACCCCGTGGAGTAGGCGTCATCGAGTCGGATGAAACCGAACTCCTTGGTTGCCCAGACCACAACCTCCTCGGCGATCCGGGAGATGTCGACAGCGGTCATCGCGCACACAAAGGCGAACTCCGCAGCGAAGTCACGGCTGGCGGTGCCGTCGATGGAGTTCTCGACGGAACTGGAGAAGCCGAGATTCGCGGCGACCTTCTCCGGGTCCAGGCCGAGGGATGAGCCGGCGAGAGCGCCGGAGCCGTATGGCGAGTGGTCGGCCCGCCGGTCCCAGTCGGCGAAGCGCTCGACATCGCGCAGCAGCGCCCAGACGTGCGCCAGCAGGTGGTGGCTGAGCAGCACCGGCTGGGCATGTTGGAGATGGGTGCGGCCCGGCATCGCCACACCGAGGTGGCGATCCGCCTGCGCGAGAAGGGCATCGACGATATCGAGGATGCGACCGGTGAGGTGCTGGGCCTGCTCGCGGAGGTACATCCGGAACAGGGTCGCGATCTGGTCATTGCGGGAGCGGCCCGCGCGCAAACGTCCGCCGACATGGGCGCCGGCGCGCTCGATCAAGCCCCGCTCCAAGGCGGTGTGCACGTCCTCGTCGTCCTCGGCGGGAGTGAAGGAGCCGGAGACGACATCTGCTTCGAGTTGGTCCAGGCCGGACAACATCGCCGTGAGTGCGTCGTCGTCGAGGAGGCCAGCGGCCGCGAGGACCTGCGCGTGGGCACGGCTGCCCGCGATGTCGTGGCGCGCCAGGCGCCAGTCGAAGTGGGTCGACTTCGACAGTGCTGCTAGGGCATCCGCCGGTCCGCCGGCGAACCGGCCACCCCACAGGCTGAGCTTCTCCCCCGGCGCCGTCGAGCCGTTCGCCTCGTCGACCTTCTCGTGGTGGTTCACTGGCTTTCCTTCCCGGACAGGGAGAGCAGGTGAGCGGCGACCGCCTCGCTGGCGGCCACGCCTTCGGTGATGAGCATGATCGTGTCATCCCCGGCGATGCTGCCGAGCACGCCCTCGACCTGACCGGTGTCGATGGCCGAGGCGAGAAAACTCGCGGCGCCGGGCGGGGTGCGCAGCACGACGAGATTGGCCGAGACGGCCGCGGAGACGAGCAGTTCGTGACACCGGGAGGCCAGGCGACGGCTAACTTCCACGCGGTCCGGGGCCGGGCGGACCGAGCGATCGCCGCCCTCGCCGGGCACGGCATACATCAGATCCTTGCCGACGCGCACCTTCTCGGCGCCGAGCTCGACGAGGTCCCGGGAGAGGGTGGCTTGGGTGACCTCAATGCCTTCGGCCGCAAGGAGGTCCAGCAACTCCCCCTGGGACTTGACGGCGAACTCGCCGAGCAGGTCACTGATGCGCTGCTGGCGCGCGCCGCGGGACGTGGCGACCGTCATCCGTCGGCCCGGACTTGGTCGAGGAGGAACGCCAGGACCGCCTTCTGGGCGTGGAGGCGGTTCTCGGCTTCGTCCCAGACGACGGATTGCGGTCCGTCGATGACCTCACTCGCGACCTCGTAGCCGCGGTAGGCGGGCAGGCAGTGCAAGAAGATCGCGTCAGGGTCCGCTAGGCCCATCAACTCCGGCGTCACCGCGAACTTCTCGAACGGTGAGCCGGCGCCCTGCCGGTCGGCCTTTTCGGACTCCATCCCCATCGACACCCAGGTGTCGGTGATGACGACATCCGCGCCGTGAACGGCCGCGACCGGATCGTCCCCCACGCGAACAGAACCGCCGGTCTTCGTCGAAATCGCCTGCGCCCGAGCCAGAATCGCCGGCTTTGGCTGATGGGCGGCGGGTGTTCCGATGCGGACATGGATGCCCGCGAGCGCGCCGCCGAGGAGATAAGAGTGGGCCATATTGTTGGCGCCGTCGCCGACATAGGCCATGGTCAGACCTGCGAGGCGTCCCTTGTGTTCGAGGATGGTCTGCAGGTCGGCAAGGATCTGGCACGGGTGGTAGTCGTCGGTGAGGGCGTTGATGACGGGGACGCCCGCGTGCCGGGCCATCTCCTCCAAACGGTCCTGGCCGAACGTGCGCCAGACGATCGCGCGCGACTGCGGTCCGAGCACACGAGCGACATCAGCGATCGATTCGCGCTCGCCGACCTGGGCAAGGGTGGCGTTCACAATCAACGGATGACCGCCCAAGCCCGTAATGGCGCCCACGAACGACACCTGGGTGCGCAGGGTCGGCTTGTCGAAGAGGACGGAGACGATCTGCGGGCCCTCGAGAGGACGCTCACTGAAGGGTGCGGCCTTTAGCGCAATCGCTCGCTGCAGCACCTCGGCCTGCTCCTGCGGGGAGAGGTCGTCGTCGGAGAGGAAGTGGCGGATCGGCATACGGATCAAGGGCTTTCCGGAGTTGGGGCTTTCGGATTGTCGGCTGTTGTGGTCAGGACGTGGCGGCGTCGAGAAGCCCGGGGAGGGCGTCGACGAAGGTCGTCAGCTCCGCGCCGGTGATGATCAGCGGGGGCGCGAGGCGCAGGACGTCCGGCGCGACGGGGTTGACGATGAAGCCGGCCTCCCGGGCGCGAGCGGCGGCGGTTGGCGCGACGGGTTCGGTGAGGGTGATGCCGCGCAACAGGCCTCTTCCGCGCACGCCCGAGATGAGCGGATGGTCCAGCGCGCGGACGGCGTCGGCGAACTCCTCCCCGACGCGCGCCGAGTGCTCCAACAGGCCATCCCGGGTGATGGTCGCCATGACGGCGAGTCCGGCGGCACAAGCGAGCGGATTGCCGCCGAAGGTCGTGCCGTGCATGCCGGGCTGGAGGAGTCCGGACACCTCCGGGCCGAAGGTCATCAGGGCCCCGATCGGCACGCCGCCACCGAGACCCTTGGCGATGGTGATGGCATCCGGGACGATGCCGGCGCCTTCGAAGGCGAACCAATCGCCGGTGCGACCGATGCCGGTCTGCACCTCGTCCACGATCATTAATACACCGGCGTCGCGAGTGAGTTCGCGGACCCGCTGGAGGTAGCCCGGCGGTGGCTCGATGACACCTGCCTCGCCCTGAATCGGTTCCAGGACAACGGCTCCCACCTCGGGCGTGAGGGCAGCAGCGAGGGCGGCGGGATCGCCATACGGGATGTGGGTGACGCCCGGGAGGAGGGGCTCGAACGGCTCTCGGTATGCCGCTTTGGCCGTCAGCGCCAGCGCCCCGGTGCTGCGGCCGTGGAAGGCGCCGTGCGCGGCGATGAGACCGGGCCGGCCGGTGCGGCGCGCGAGTTTGATCGCCGCCTCCATCGACTCGGTGCCCGAGTTCGTGAAGAAGACCCGGGACCCGTCGGGGGCGCCAGCGGCGCGCAGGAGGGCCTCGGCGAGCCCGATCTGGGCGCGGGTGGTGAAGAAGTTGGAGACGTGGACGACCTCGCCAACCTGCTTGGAGACGGCGCCGACGAGCTCGGGATGGTTGTGGCCGAGCGCGTTCACGGCGATGCCCGCGAGCAGGTCCAGATAGCGCTTGCCGTCGACGTCCCAGACGTAGCAGCCCTCGCCGCGGTCCACGACCAGCGCTGGGGTGCCGAATACGCCCAGCAAGGCGTGTCCGTAGCGGCCGAGGAGGTCCCCGTTGGTCGTCATGGCAGGTCTCCTTGGGTCGGAATCTCGTCCGCCACCACGAGCCGGTCCGGCACGATCATGGTGCCAATGCCCTCGGAGGTGAAGACTTCCAGCAGTAGCGAGTGGGGTTGGCGGCCGTCGATGACGTGGGCCTGCGGGACGCCGCGCTCGACGGCGGCGATGCAGGCCTCCAGCTTGGGGATCATCCCGTCGTCGACCTGGGTGAGCAGGGCGCGGGCGGCCGTTAAGTCCATCGAGGACAGCAGGCTGTCCCGGTCGGGCCAGGCGACATACACGCCCTCCACGTCGGTGAGCACGACGAGCTTGCGGGCACCGAGTGCCGCCGCGAGGGCAGCCGCTGCCGTGTCGGCGTTGACATTGAGCACCTGGCCGTCGACATCAAGATCCGGGGCGATCGTGGAGACGACCGGGATTCGGCCAGTGGCCAGGATGTCTTGCACCGCAGAGGGATTGACTCGGACGACCTCCCCGACAAGGCCGATGTCGTGCTCGACCCCATCGATGACAACGCCGCGCCGCCGAGCCCCGAAGAGCGCCGCATCCTCGCCCGAGAGACCCACGGCGATCGGGCCGTGCTGGTTGAGGAGACCCACGAGTTCGCGACCGACCTGACCGGTGAGCACCATCCGGACGACGTCCATGGTCTCGGGCGTGGTGACGCGCAGGCCACCCTTGAACTCGCTTGGAATGCCGAGCCGAGTGAGCATGGCCTTGATCTGAGGTCCGCCACCGTGCACGACGACGACGCGCAAGCCAGCAAAGCGCATGAAGGCGACGTCCTGGGCGAACGCCTCCTGCAGGGAACGGTCGGTCATCGCATTGCCGCCGTACTTGACCACGACGAGGGCGTCGCGGAACTGCTCCAGCCACGGCAGCGCCTCGGCGAGGGTGGCCGCCTTGGCCTGGGCAGCGGCAATGGCGGCGGAATCGGGGGCCGCGCGCATGGTGGTGCCGGTCATGAAGGTGCCGGTCATGGTGGTGATGGCTCGCGATCAGGTGCTGTAGGCGGAGTTCTCGTGGACGTAGTCGTGCGTCAGGTCGTTGGTCCACACGGTGGCTGCCGCGTCGCCCGACTTGAGATGGACGACGATGTGGACTTCCCGTGGGGAGAGGTCCACCAAGGTGCGGTCATCGCCGACGCCGCCCGCGCGGCATACGAGAATGCCGTTGATGGCGACGTCGATTGTGGCCGGGTCGAAGGCGGCGTCGGTGGTGCCGACTGCCGCCAGGATGCGGCCCCAGTTGGGGTCGCCGCCGAAGATCGCGCACTTGAAGAGGTTGTTCCGCGCGATCGAACGCGCGACCGTGAGCGCGTCGGATTCCGTTGCGGCAGAGACCACATCGATACGAATGTCGTGGGCGGCACCCTCGGCATCGCGCACGAGTTGCATGGCGAGGTCGGCGCACACCTCGGTGAGGGCACGCTCGATCGCGTGATCAGGAACGGGTATGCCGCTGGCCCCCGACGCGAGGGCAATGACCGTGTCGTTGGTAGACATACACCCATCGGAGTCGACCCGATCGAAGGTGAGCCGAGTGGCCGTGCGGAGCGCCGCCTCCAGTTGCGCGGCGGAGACGATGGCATCCGTGGTCAGCACGACGAGCATCGTGGCCAGTCCGGGCGCGAGCATCCCGGCGCCCTTGGCCATGCCGCCCACACTCCACCCGGTGGCACGGAAGGACGCCTGCTTGGAGACCGTGTCGGTGGTCATGATCGCCTCCGCCGCAGCCGGTCCCCCGTCCGCCGACAGGCTCGTCGCGACTGCCTCGCAGCCGGAGAGCAGCTTGGCCATCGGGAGCAACTCCCCGATCAGCCCCGTCGAGCACACGGCGACATCGCCGGCGCTGATGCCGAGCAGGTCCGCGACCTTTTCGGCCGTCGCGTGGGTGTCCTGGAAGCCCTGGTGACCGGTGCAGGCGTTGGCGCCGCCGGAGTTGAGGATGACCGCGTCGAGGCGGCCGTCGGCCACCGCCTGGCGGGACCATAGGACCGGTGCGGCCTGAACGCGGTTGGAGGTGAACACCGCGGCGGCGACATGCTCGGGCCCGTCGTTGACGACGAGTGCGACATCGGGCCGACCGCTGGCCTTGAGGCCGGCGGTCGCGCCGGCGGCCCGGAAGCCGGTGGGACGGGTGACGGACATCGGGAATCCTGGTGGGTGAGAAGCGATCAGGGGGCAAGTCCGGCCAGCGACAGGCCGGTGAGTTCGGGCAAGCCGAGGGAGAGGTTGAGGCATTGGATCGCCGCCCCGGCGGTCCCCTTGGTCAGGTTGTCGATGGCGGAGATGGCGACGAGCCGTCGGAGCCGCTCGTCGACCGTCACCTGGAGATGAACGACGTTCGCGCCGAGGACATCGGCGGTGCGCGGCCATACGCCCTCGGGGAGGAGGACGACGCAGGGCTCCGCGGCATACGCACTGAGGTAGGCGTCGCGAACCTGCGCGGGCGTGACCCCGTCGACGAGCTTCGCCGTGCTGGTGGCGAGGATACCGCGGGCCATCGGCGCCAGGGTTGGGGTAAAGGAGGCGGTCACGGGCTGGCCGGCCGCCCGGGCGAGATTCTGCTCGATCTCCGGCGTATGGCGGTGCACCCCACCGACGCCGTAGGGCGACATCGAGCCCATCACCTCGCTACCGAGGAGGTGCGGCTTGAGTGATTTGCCGGCGCCGGAGGTGCCGGAGGCCGCGACGATGACGATGTCGTCGGGATGGGCGAGGCCGTGGTTGAGCGCGGGGGCCAGGGCCAGGGTGATGCCGGTGGGATAGCAGCCGGGCACGGCGATCCGGGTGGCACCCCGGAGGGCGTCACGCTGATTGCCTTGCGCCAGTGGCAGTTCGGGGAGGCCGTAGGGCCAGGACCCGGCATACGCAGTGTCGTAGAAATGCGTCCAGTTGTCGGCCGATTCGAGTCGGAAGTCCGCCCCGCAGTCGATGATGACCACCTCGGGCGGGAGTTGCGCGGCGAGCGCGGCGCTGTGCCCGTGCGGGAGCGCCAAGAACACCGCGTCGTTCCCGGCGAGCACCTCGGCGTTGGTGTCCGCCAAGACTCGATCCGCGAGCGGGGTGAGGTGGGGATGGATGGACCCGAGTCGCTGGCCGGCGTTGCTGGCCGCGGTCACCGATCCGATCTGCACCTCGGGATGCGCGAGGAGCAGCCGCAGGAGCTCCCCCCCGGCATACCCACTCGCCCCCGCCACGGCGACCCGCACAGTCATACGCATGACTATACATTCCTTCGCAAGATCATGCAGGTCTGGGTTGGCCTGACGAACTGCTGCTAGCAGCAGTTAGTCAACTGTGGACACCTTGCAAGGTGTCCACAGT
>NZ_HF571038.1:3250296-3255485 GCF_001046875.1 Nostocoides jenkinsii Ben 74 | reverse complement strand
CTGACGTGCTCGGCGTGCGGCGACGACCTGCCCGCGGGCGCGTCGTTCTGCGAGGCCTGCGGCGCGGACCTCGTCGCGGCCGACGGGACGGCTCCCGCCTCAGCCGCGAACTCTGCCGGGGCGCCGCCTCGGGCCGCAACCCCCGGCATGACCGTCCCCGGCGCGATCACCCCCGGTGCGACCATCCCCGGCGCGACGACCCCCGCTGCGAATAGCCCAGCCATACCCACGCCCGCCGCGCCCGAGGTGACGGCACCGGCCGGCGACGAGTCCCCGCTCGACATCGGCTGGACCGGTGTCGTCCCGGGCGGCGGCAATGTCTACGAGCAGGCTGTCGTGGCGACGCCGTGCACCGCCTGTGGCCAGGGGAATTACGTCGACGGCTATTGCGACAACTGCGGCGCCAAGCAAGCCGACCCACGTGACCACTTCGAGGAGTCTCCCGCCACCTGGGTGGGGGGCGTGTGCGACATCGGCCGGCGGCATACGCGCAATGAGGACGCCCTCGCGCTCGCGGCGGAGGCGACCCCGGGAAGCCGGGCCGTGCTCGTCGTCTGCGATGGCGTCTCCAACACCACCGACTCCCATGTCGCCAGCTTGGCGGGGGCGAAGGCGGCGCGCGGCATACTCGACAAGCCGTTGTCCGCGGGGGTCGGGACCCCGGAGGCGACCAAGGCGGCGGCGGTCCGACGTCTCGACGAGGCGGTCCAGGCGGCCAACAAGGCCGTGATCGCGACGGTCGCCGACAAGAACGACCCCAACCCGCCGTCGTGCACGTTCACCGGCGCGATCGTGACGCGCGCGAGCGGCAGTGGAATCGGCACTACCGGGATCACCGCCTATGTCGGGAATGTCGGGGACAGCCGGATCTATTGGCTCCCGGACGGCACCGAGGGCGCCGAGCAACTCAGCCGAGACGATTCGTATGCCGCGGACCGCATCGCCGCCGGCGTCGAACGCAAGGAGGCCGAGACTGGGCCCATGGCCCACTCGATCACCCGGTGGCTGGGGATTGACGCGCCGGACGACATCACTCCCCATACGCGCGAGGTGGCCGTGGATCGCCCCGGTTGGCTGATGTTGTGTAGTGATGGACTGTGGAACTACTGCTCGGCTGCCGCCGATATGCAGGCGCTCGTGGCCCGGCTTGTCGCGGAGGGCAGCGGGCAGACACCGACCGCGCTGGCGGGCGCGCTCGTGGATTTCGCCAATAATGCGGGGGGAGCCGACAACATCACCGTGGCGTTGGCTCGGATCGACCTCGTAGGACCCAGTGGAGGGGATGGACGCAATGGCTGACTTCGTCGCCGAGGCTTTCCAGAATGAGTTCTTGTCCGACGGCGGCACGGATGTGCACGCGATCGTGCGGATCACCGCCTCGAATGCGTCGGGCGCGACCGCCGCGGCGTCGGGTGCCGGCGGGGTCGAGGTCATCATCGTCGACACGTCCGGGTCGATGGGGGAGCGCGGAATCCAGCAAGGCGCCTTGGCCGCGACGGCCGCGCTGCAGGAGATCACCGACGGCACCCTGTTTGCGGTGATCGCTGGCAATCACCTTGCCTGGCAGGTGTATCCGCCGTCGCCGGTGCCCGGGCTGGCCGTCATGAACTCGGCCAACCGGGCCGCCGCCATGGGGGCCGTTCGCGGCTTCCGCGCCGATGGCGGCACCGCGATGGGGCAGTGGTTGTTGGCCGCGCGGCAGGTTTTCGAGACCGCGCCCGCGTCGCTGCGCCGGCACGCGATCCTGCTGACCGACGGCGCCAACGAGCACGAGACGCCCGACCAGCTATCGTGGGCGATCAACTCGTGCGCCGGGGTGTTCCAGGCCGACTGCCGCGGCGTCGGGGATCGCTGGCAGGTCGAGGAGGTGCGCCGGATCGCCTCCGCGTTGCTCGGCACGGTCGACCTGATCCCGCGGCCCGAAGAGATGGCCTCGGAGTTCCAGTCGATGATGCGGACGTCGATGTCGCGCGGGGTGGCCAATGCGGAGTTGCGCGTGTGGGCGCCGCAGGGAGCTCAGGTGCTCTTCGTCAAGCAGGTCTCGCCGAACCTTGAGGATCTGACAACCCGGCGTCGCGAGGTGAACCCGCTGACGGGGGGCTATCCGACCGGGGCGTGGTCGGATGAGGACCGGGACTATCACGTGGCGGTGCGGCTACCGGCCAAGAGCGTGGGCCAGGAACAGTTGGCGGCGCGGGTGCAACTCGCGGTCGGTGAAGAGGTCAAGGCGCAAGCGCTGGTCAAGGCGAAGTGGTCCAATGACGACGCGCTGACGGCGCGGATCAACCCGCAGGTCGCGCAGTACACCGGGCAGGCCGAGTTGGCCGCGGCCATTCAGGATGGTTTGGCGGCGAAGGCGGCCGGGCGCGAGGACGAGGCCACGAGCAAGCTGGGCCGCGCCGTGCAGTTGGCCAACGAGGCGGGCAACGCCGAGATGACCTCGCGACTGAAGAAGGTCGTCGAGATCGACAACGCCGAGACCGGGACCGTGCGGTTGAAGAAGCAGGTCGAGAAGCTGGACGAGATGGCCCTCGACACGGCGTCCACCAAGACCACGCGGGTGCGCAAGTGAGCGCGGTCTGCCCGAACGGGCACAACTCCGATTCGACCGACTACTGCGATGTCTGCGGCACGCCGATCCCCGAAGGCGCGGTGACGCCCGGGTCGGCACCGTCCTCGGGCGGGGCGCCGGGCGGCGCTGGGGTTGGGGCTAGTGGTGGTGGGTCCGCGAACTCGCTGGATCTGCCGCCGGTCGGCGGCGCCGGGGGCGGTGGATCCGCTTCGGGGAGCGGGCCGAAGGACTGCCCGAACTGCCATACGCCCAATGTCGCCGACAGCCTGTTCTGCGAGGCGTGCGGCTATGACTTCACCACCGGCGCGCTGCCGGCCGGGGCCGAGCCCAACGCCGAGGAGGCGGCCGCGCCGACGGAAGCCGGCGGCGAGGACGGCGAGGGTTCTCCCGAGGTGGCCGCGCCCGACGCGGGGGCGAGCGTCGCCGGTGGTGGCTCTGTCGGAGGTGGGTCTGATGTCGGCGCGTCTGCCGGGGTCGGGGTGCCACCGCGCATCCCGTTCCAGTGGGTGGCGGAGGTGTGGATCGACCCCGATTGGTATGCCGATCAGGAGTCCTCCGACCCCCTCCCGTCCGCCGGGTTGCCGGTCGTGGTGCCGCTGCGCATCGCCTCCGCGCTGATCGGGCGCCGGTCGGCGAGCCGCAACATCCTGCCCGATATCGACTGCAGCGCCGACCCCGGTGTCTCGCGCCGACACGCGCAACTGACCACCGACGGCAGCCGGTGGTTCGTCGAGGATCTGCAGTCGTCCAATGGCACGTATGTCGGGCCGGCGTCCGGGCCGCTGCCGGACGACCCGATCGCCGTCGGTCCCAAGACCGAGGTCGGCGACAACCGCATCTATGTCGGGGCGTGGACGCGCGTGGTCGTGCGCCGGGCCACCGACGAGGAGATCGCGATCGGGTGAAACCGCTGACTTTCCTCGTCATCGAGCACGAGGACGAATGTCCGCCGGCCTGGCTCGGCGAGTGGTGGGAAGAGCGCGGGGTGGTACTGCGCCGCATACAGGCTCATGCGCACGACCCGGCGCGCTCGGGAGCCGCGATTCCGGCGGATGTCGGGGACGCCGACGCCCTGGTCGTCCTGGGCGGGGAGGCGGGGGCCAATGACGACGCGGACTATCCGTGGCTGCCCGCGACGCGGGACCTGATCGCCCGGACCGTCGACGCCGGCGTGCCGTACCTCGGGGTGTGCCTCGGCCACCAGTTGGCGTCCGTCGCGCTCGGCGGCGAGGTCCGCCGCAATCCGAATGGGATGGCGACCGGGCTGACACCGGTTGCGTTGACGGCGGCTGGCGAGCAGGATCCGCTGCTGTCCGAGTGCGCGGGATCGGTTGCGGTGCAATGGAATAGCGACATCGCGACGCGCTTTCCCGAGCGGGCCGTGGTGCTGGCGACGGCCCCGGACGGGTCGCCGCAGGCGGTCCGGTTCACCCCCTGGGCGTATGGCGTGCAGTTCCACCCCGAGGTCACCCCCGAGCAGTTCGACTCGTGGTGGGTGGGCAAGCCGTCCGCTTCGGACCCCGCCGTGCGTGCCCGCGCCGCGGCCGCCTCCGACGCCATCCACGCCGCCCGCGACGACCTCCGCGCCACCTGGCGCCCCTTCGCCGCGCGGTTCTTGGACCTGGTGCGCGACTTCCGCGCCCCTGACGCCCCTGGGCCCGTTGACTAACTGCTGCTAGCAGCAGTTAGTCAACTGTGGACACCTTGCAAGTTGTCCGCAGTTGACTAACCTGTGCTGAGTTGTCGCATCGAGGCGAGCGTGCTGGGGTGAGCGTGCTGGGGTGAGTCGGCGAGGCGGCGCCAACCCGACCCCTGCGCGGGTTGGCGCCACCCCAAGTCACATGCCCCGAGTCACATCCCCCTAGTCACATGCCCCGGTCGCACCATGAGGTATGCCGCGGCCGGGCTCAGCTGCCCAGGCGCCAGCGGAGCGGGTTGTTCGCCGGGCCGGTCTCGCCCGCACCAGTCGACGCGCTTCCACCGGAGTTGCCAGTAGAGTTTCCGCGGGGGGCCGTCCGGTTGGCGACGGCGAGGTCGCGGACGTTCTTCTGGACGGCCACCGCGGCATACATCGCCAGACCGAAGGCCATCGCATAGAACCCCTTCTCGCTGGGGGCCAACTCGGCATTCCACAGGCCGATGCTCAGCAGGCTGAGCGAGATGCCGACGGCCGCCCAGGAGAGGCCGAGATAGAGCGCGCTGACCTCGATGCCCTCGGCGCGGTCGCGCACCGACTTCTGCACCGACACGGCTCCGAATAGCCCGAAGAGCAACAGGGTCAGATAAAAACCCTTCTCCGACAAGTCCATCGAGGCGTTGAAGAGACCGGTGAGGAAGCCGGTCATGCCGAGCAGCAGTGCGACCCAGGAGGCGCCCACAAAGGCGGTGGTCGGGGCGGCCACGGCGGGGGCCGCGGGAGCGTCGGGCGCGACAGCGGCGTTCAGGTCAGCGGTGTTCATGTCGTCGAACCTAAGAGGTCGAGGGCACCCGCCGCGTGAGTAGGCGTACTCGACTCGTCCCTCAGCCTTTGCGCCGTACGCTCCCAGCGATCTCGCCTAGGGTCGATTGATGCCGGCGTCACCACCCAGCGCGCGTCCGGGGACCTCGATCGACCCGC
>NZ_HF571038.1:3240547-3250196 GCF_001046875.1 Nostocoides jenkinsii Ben 74 | reverse complement strand
GGGTAGTCGTGATCGGTGGCGGGCCCGCGGGTCTTGCCACCGCCGGGGCGCTGACCATGCGCGGGATTCCCGTGACCGTGCTCGAACGCGCGGACGTCGGCCACTCCTGGCGCGGTCACTATGACCGGCTGCACCTCCACACGACGCGTCGCCTGAGTGGGTTGCCGGGACTCCCCATACCCAGGTCGTATGGCCGTTGGGTCGCCCGAGGCGACCTCGTCCGGTATCTCGAGTCCTACCGGGCCCACCACCGACTCGATGTCCGCGCGGGTGTGGATGTCATTGGGCTGGAACGGAATTCGACGGAAGGCTCGCCCCGGTGGGTGGTCCGGTCAGCGGGCGGCGAGGTGTGGGCGGCGGACCACGTCATCGTCGCGACGGGCTTCAATCACACCCCGGCGCGGCCCCACTGGCCGGGGGAGGAGGGCTTCCGCGGGGAGATTCGGCATACGTCGGACTATCGCAACCCGGCCGACCATGCCGGTCGCTCCGTACTCGTGGTCGGCACGGGCAACACCGGGTGCGAGATTGCCCAGGACCTCGCCGAGGGCGGCGCCGGGCAGGTGTGGCTCGCCTATCGCACCCCGCCGCACATCCTGCGCCGCGACACCGCCGGCTGGGCGTCGCAGTGGACCGGCATCGCCGTTCGACGCCTCCCCTTGCGCCTCGTGGACCGGGTGGCCGCCGTGGTTGAGAGGGTCTCGATCCCCGACCTCACGGCATACGGTATGCCGCGCCCTGCCGCCGATCTCTACTCGCGGATCGCGGTGGGATCGATCCCGGTGCAGGACGTCGGGATCGTCGCCGCGATTCAGCGGCGCGCAGTGGTGCCCGTGCCGACGCCGGAGCGATTCGAGGGCGACGACTTTGTGCTGCGCGACGGACGGCGCCTGCGTCCCGACGTGGTCCTGGTGGCGGCCGGCTATGAGCGCGGGCTGGAGCCGTTGCTCGGCGAGCTGGGCGTGCTGCGGCCCGACGGGCGGCCGACGGTCAGTGGTGCCACATCGCCGACCGGCGCGCCGGGGCTGTAGTTCAACGGCTATACCAACCCGATCTCCGGGATGCTGCGCGAGATTCGGCTGGACGCGCTGGCGATCGCCGCCGAGATCACCGCGGCGATCGCCAGCCAGCCGTCCTGATCCCGCCGCCCCCGTCGCGTTTGCGGGTGCGACCTTAACTCACGCGGTGCCGGTCTCGTCCAACGCCACGGCCGCGCGGCCAGCTTCGAGGCGCGCGATCGGCACGCGGAACGGGCTGCACGAGACGTAGTCGAGGCCGACGTTGTGGAAGAAGTGGATCGACTCGGGGTCGCCGCCGTGCTCACCGCAGACGCCGGCGTGGATCGCGGGCTTGGTCCGCCGCCCGCCGTCGACGCCGATCTTGACGAGCTGTCCGACGCCGAGCGCGTCGAGGGTTTCGAACGGGCTGATCGTGAGGACGCCATTCTCGAGGTACTCGGCGAAGAAGCCGCTCTCGACGTCATCACGCGAGAAGCCCCACGTCGTCTGGGTCAGGTCGTTGGTGCCGAAGGAGAAGAAGTCGGCTTCCTCGGCGATCCGATAGGACGTCAGTGCCGCCCGGGGCAGCTCGATCATGCAGCCGATCGGGATCGACAGCGCGACGCCCGACGTTTCCGCGACCTCGGCGATGATCTTCTCCGCCATGTCCCGGATGATCTGCAGCTCGCGGACCGAGCCGATCAGCGGGACCATGATTTCCGGCTTCGGCTTGCGACCCTGCTCAATCAACGCGACCGTGGCCTCGGCGATCGCGCGGATCTGCAGAGCGAAGAGGCCGGGGATCTTTAGGCCGAGCCGCACCCCACGCAGGCCGAGCATCGGGTTCGCCTCGTGCGTGCGCTGGATCGCCGCAAGGATCTCCTTGTCATGCTCGTCCGCGCCACCGTCGCGCTCGGCCAGCGCGACCTGGACCGAGACCTCGGTCAGGTCGGGGAGGAACTCGTGCAGCGGCGGGTCGATGAGCCGGATCGTCGTCGGGAGCCCGTCCATGGCGGAGAGGAGCTCCTCGAAATCGCCCCGCTGAAGCGGGACGAGGGCCTCCAGCGCCGCGTCGCGCTGTTCGGACGTCTCGGCCAGGATGACGCTCTCGATGAACTTGCGGCGCTCACCGAGGAACTGATGTTCGGTGCGGCACAAGCCAATTCCCTGCGCGCCGCGGGCGCGGGCCCGCACGGCATCCTCGGCCGTGTCGGCGTTCGCACGAACACGCAGGCGGCGGACGCCATCGGCATACCGAAGAAGCCGGTCGACCGAGCGGATCAGGTCGAGAGTCTCGATATCGCCCTCGACCGCTTGCTCGGCGGCGTCGATGCCCTCGCTGATATAGGTCAGGACGGGAGAGTCGACGACAGGCACCGCGCCGACGAAGACCTCACCGGTCGCGCCGTCGATGGCGATGACATCGCCCTCACCGAGCTGGGTGTCGCCGACCTGCACGGTCCGCTCGGAGGTGCTGATCTTCATCGCTTCGGCGCCAACGACGGCGCACATCCCCATGCCACGCGCGACGACAGCGGCGTGCGAAGTCTTGCCGCCGCGGGCGGTCAGCACGCCGACGGAGGCGATCATGCCGGGCAGATCCTCAGGCGAGGTTTCTCGCCGGACGAGGATGCACTTCTTGCCCTCCTTCTGGTGGGCGATGGCCGAGGCGTTGTCGAAAACGATCTCGCCGACGGCCGCGCCGGGGGAGGCGCCGAGGCCCTTGGTCAAGGCGGAGATCCCCGACTTTGCGTCGAAGTGCGGGAAGAGAAGTTGGCTCAGTTGCTGGCCGCTGACGCGCCCGAGGGCCTCATCGAGGGTGATCAGGCGCTCGTCGACAAGCTGGGTCGCAACGCGGAAAGCCGCTGCGGGAGTGCGCTTTCCGACGCGCGTCTGGAGCATCCACAGCTTCCCGCGCTCGATCGTGAACTCGATGTCACACAGGTCGCGGTAGTGCGTCTCCAGTCGGCGCATGGCGGCACGCAACTCGGCATACGACGTGGGGTCGAGCTCCTCCAGCTTGGTCAGGGGGAAGGTGTTGCGAATGCCCGCGACAACGTCCTCGCCCTGCGCATTGGGGAGGTAATCGCCATACACCCCACCGTGGCCGGTGCTCGGGTCGCGGGTGAAGCACACGCCGGTGCCGGAGTCCTCGCCGAGGTTGCCGAAGACCATCGCCATGACATTGACTGCCGTGCCGAGGTCGTCCGCGATGCGCTCGCGGCGGCGGTAGAGCCGGGCGCGCTCGGTGTTCCAACTGTTGAAGACGGCCTCGATCGCGGCGTCGAGTTGGTCGCGGGGATCCTGCGGGAACTCCTCGCCGGTCTCCTCCAGAATGATCTGCTTGTATGCCGCGACGACCTTCTTGTGGTCGTCCGCGGTCAGGTCGGTGTCCTGGGTGGTGCCCGCGGCCGCCTTGATCGCATCGAGCGCCTCGGAGAACAGGTCACCCTCGATGCCGAGCACGGTCTTGCCGAACATCTGGATCAGCCGGCGGTAGCTGTCCCAGGCAAACCGCTCGTCGTTCGCGAATGTCGCCAGGCCCTGGACCGAGCGGTCGTTGAGCCCGACGTTCAGGACGGTCTCCATCATCCCGGGCATGGAGAACTTCGCCCCGGAGCGGACCGAGAGCAGCAGGGGCTCCTCGTCGGCGCCGAAGTGACGGCCGATGGTGTCCTCGGTCTTGCGCAGGGCCATGGTGACTTCGACGCGCAAGGTGGGCGGCACCTCACCGGTGCGCAGGTAGGCCTTGCACGCCTCCGTCGAGATCGTGAAGCCGGGAGGCACGGGAAGCCCCATGTTCACCATCTCGGCAAGATTTGCCCCCTTGCCGCCCAACAGGTCCTTCTGGTCCTTGTTGCCCTCACTGAACTGAGTCACGTATGTGGCCATGACGCCTCCTCGCGTATCCCGCCATGCTTCCACTTCGGCCCCCCTGCGCCGAATCGAGAACCGGTCTGCGGAACCGTGAGTGACGCATCCGACACGTGGTAGCGCTTACGTGACGAAGAGCGGAACGAGTTCGATCAGGCACTGGCCTCGAACCGCCCCGCTGATCAGGTATGGCCGCGCCCGGCCCCGCGCTCAGGTCACCCCTTTCGTACCAAGTCACACGTTTCGTACCAAGTCTTACGTTCTACGGGGTGACCTCGTACGAAAGGTGTGACCTCGTACGAAAGGGGTGACTTGATCCGTCAGGTGAGGGCTCAAGGGCTAACTCAGCCCGCGAATCTCCCCGTCCACCAGGTCGATCCGCTCGGCGTTCGGGTGGCTGGCGAAGCCGGGCATGGTGCGCATCTCGCCGCAGATGGCATAGACATAGCCCGCGCCCGCGGCCGCGCGGACCTCGCGCACCGGCAGCCGCCAGCCGGTCGGGGCGCCCTTGAGGGCCGGGTCGTGCGAGATGGACAAGTGCGACTTGGCGATGACCACGGGCAGGTCACCGAATCCGAGCTTCTCGTATGCCGCGAGCGCACTCGCCGCCGCCGGGGCGAAGTCGACGCCGTCCGCGCCATACACCTTGGTCGCGACGGCCTCGATCTTGCTCACCAAGCTCTGGTCGGACTCGTAGGTGTAGCGGAAGTGCGTCGGGTGGTCCAAGGCGTCGATGAGAGCCTGGGCCAACTCCGCGGCCCCGGCTCCGCCCTCGGCGACATGCCGGGAGACGGCGCACTTGACGCCGAGTTCGGCGCAGAGGTCGCGGATCACCTGGTGCTCGGAGTCGAAGTCCTGCGGGAAGGCGTTGATGGCCACGACCGGCCACACGCCGAAGCCTTCGATGATCTGAATGTGCTTGCGCAGGTTGGCAATCCCGGCGCGCACGTCGTCGGGATTCTCCGCCAGCAGCTCCTCGGGCAGCGGTTTGCCCGCGACGATCTTGAATCGCCCCGAGTGGGCCTTGAGTGCCCGGACGGTCACGACGATGACCGCCGCATCCGGCCGCAGACCGGAGACCCGGCACTTGACGTTCATGAACCGCTCGGCGCCCATGTCGGCGCCGAAACCCGCCTCGGTCAGGACGATATCCGCGCGCCGGGTGGCGACGAGGTCGGCCACGACGGACGAATTGCCCGTGGCGATATTGCCGAACGGGCCGCAGTGGATCAGCGCCGGCGTGCCCTCCAGGGTCTGCAGGAGATTGGGATTGATGGCGTCTTTCAGGATCACGGCCATGGCCCCGGCGGCACCGAGGTCATCGGCGGTGACGGGCCGCCCGGCATACGTGTATCCGACGACGATGCGGCGCAGCCGCTGCGACAAATCCGCCAGCGAGGATGAGAGGGAGAGCAGCACCATGACCTCGGAGGCGGCGGTGATGTCGAAACCTGTCTGTCGCGCAACGCCATCCGCGCGGGCGCCGAGGCCGAGGACGATATTGCGCAGCGACCGGTCGTTGACATCGAGGACGCGACGCCAGGTGATATTGCGCGGGTCGATGCCGAGTTCGTTGCCGTGGTGGAGGTGATTGTCGAGCAGCGCGGACAGCAGGTTGTGCGCCGCGGTGATCGCGTGGAAGTCGCCGGTCAGATGGAGGTTGAGCCTGTCCATCGGCACAATCTGGCTGTAGCCGCCGCCCGCCGCACCGCCCTTGATCCCGAACGTCGGACCCATCGAGGGTTGGCGCAGTGTTACCGCAACCCGCTTGCCGAGCTGGGCGAGCCCGTCGGCGAGGCCGACCGAGGTGGTGGTCTTGCCCTCCCCGAGCGGGGTGGGCGTCACCGCCGTGACGACGACATACTTTGCGCGCTGTTCCTGCGGTTGCCCGGGCGCGGTGAGGATGCCGAGGTCGATCTTGGCGACCGTGCGCCCATACGGCTCGAGGAATTCCTCCGGTATGCCGAGCCGCCCGGCGATCTCGGCGGGCGGCCGGAGTTCGGCAGCGCTGGCGATCTCAAGGTCGGACGGGAAACCCATGGGCGGCATCTTGGCGCGAACGGCCCGCCGGCACAATGGGCCGGGTCAGGACATTCCCTTGTAGCGGAACGGCTTGTAGGTGCCGTAGCCGGACCAGTAGGGGTAGGGGATCTTGCGATAGACGGCGCCGCCGCGGGAGGAGGACTCCTCATACGCCCAGTAGTAGCTGTGCGCGGAGTCGGCCCACTTGTCGAAGAGGAGCACATGTGAGGAGGAGTTGAGCATCGCATCCCCTTGCCGCAGAGAGGATTTGGAGATGTAGGTGCCGATCTGCGGCATCGTGTAGGTCGTGTAGCCGGGCTTCGTCAGGCCCCAGGCCATCGAGACATAGCCGGAGCAGTCCATGCGGTAGCCCTGGTAGGTCGTGGACTGGCTGTAGCTGATGCCGCGGTCGACCCAGACTTTGGCGCGGGCCACCGCCGTCGCTCCGGTCAGGGCCGGGGCGGCACTGGCCGGGGCGGCGAAGGTGAGGGAGGCGGCGCTCGCGAGAGCGAGCAGCGGGAGGGTGCGCCGCGGCATACGGCGGCATGAATCGATGGACATGTGGGGGGATCCTCTCGGGGGGACGGGCACCGCCGGGGGGTCGGCGCCTCGGGGAGGTCCATCTAAGGTAACGGGAAGGTCACGGGATTGGGAACCCGTGAAGACCAACTTCCTTCCTGTGAATCTGGCGGCGGCGGCTAGGGTGCGAAGCCGCCGACCGCGTCCTCGACCTGCGCACACAGCGCAAGGAGAAGGTCGTCGCGCGCCGGCCGGCCGGCCAGCATGACGCCGACGGGGAGCCCGTCGGGGGTGCGATGCAGGGGGAGGGAGGCCGCCGGCATACCGGTGACATTCCACAGCGACGTCCACGGCGTGAACGCCTTCTGCGCCGCGAAGTCCGCCGCCGGGTCGGGGTCGTTGCGCAGCGCCCCGACCGGCAGGGGTGGCTGGGCGAGGGTCGGTGTCAGGACGGCGTCGTATGCCGCGAGCGCGCGGACCATCGCCGCCCCCACCCGGCGCAGCTCGCCGATGGCCAGGCCGAACCCAGGCCCGCTGACCGCCCGGCCGCGGAGGGCGAGCCAGCGGGTGAGGGGCTGGACGTCATCCTCGGTGCCTTCCGGAACCGAGAGCGCGGTGAGCACCGACCAGCACGTCTCGAAGGTCTCAACGGCATTGGGCGGCAACGGATTCGGTATGTCGATCAACTCGTGCCCGAGATCGGCCAGCAGCCTGCTCGCGTTGTCGTAGGCGATGAGCACCTCGGGATGAACCGGCGCGTCGACGATCGCGGGTGTCGCGAAGCGCGCGATCCGCAGCCGTGTGGGCGGCGCGTCGCAGGCCGCGAGGAAGGCTCCGTGGGCGACCGGTGGAGCCCACGCCGGGTCGCCGAGCGCGGGGCCGGCCATCACATCGAAGTATGCCGCCGCATCCCGCACCGTCCGCGCGAGGGGTCCGTTGGTCGCGAGGCCGGTGGGATCGCCATACATGGGTCCGGCCGAGATCCGCCCACGGCTCGGCTTGAATCCGACCAGACCACAACATGATGCCGGTATGCGGATCGAGCCGCCCCCGTCGCTCCCCTGGGCGAGGGGGACCAACCCCGCCGCCACCGCGGCCGCCGCCCCGCCGGAGGACCCGCCCGCCATCCGGGTGGTGTCGTACGGCGTGACCGCGGGCGGCGCGATGGCCGACTCGGTGTAGCAGGGAGTGCCGAACTCGGGTGCGTTGGTCTTGCCCAGGCTGATCAGGCCAGCGTCCTCGATGGCGCGGACGACCTCGTCCGAGTGCTCCGGGACGTATGCCGCATACCTCGCGCTGCCGAACGTCGTGCGGACGCCGGCGGTGGCATTGAGGTCCTTGATCGCGGTGGGCACACCCCACAGCGGACCTGCGTCGTCGGGCCGACCCGCCCGGGTGAGGGCGTTGGCCCGGGCGAGCGCGAGGTCGGTCGTGCGGGTGACGAACGCGCCGACCCGGTCCTGCCGGGCGCCGAAATGCTCGACGAGTTCGTATGGCGTGACCTCCCCCGCCGCCACGGCCGCGCCCAACTGAAGGGCCGTAAGGTCGTGGAGCTCGCGCATACCCGCCACCCTGCCACGGCCGCACCCAGGACGTGGAGGTCGTGGTCCGGAATGCGCTCAGGTCACACCTTTGCGACCAGGTCTATGGCTCTAGAGGGTGACCTGGGCCCGAGGGTGTGACTTCAGCCCAAAGGTGTGACCTGAGCGCAGAGTTGTCCTGGACTCTCCGGCCGCCTGCTCAGCACCCGCCCAAGGTATGCCCGGCACCGCCTCGTCTCCCACCCCTCTCTCGTCTGCGGCGCCTCTCCGTTTGCCGGCCTCGTCAACTCCGACCTCCCGGCCGCACTACACGACTAATCGGGACTCAATTGCGTCCTGCCAGCGCGCACGCAGGCCACCCAAGCGGCCGCGCTCAGCTTGATCATGTTGAGACTCGAGCGCTGGCTCGATGCCAGCGCCGACGTCACCTTAACGACGCAGAAGAGCTGATCCCCGCGCGGGCGGGGCGGACTTACTGCCACGCGGTCACGTCAAGGAATTGCGGGACTCATCCCCGCGCGGGCGGGGCGGACAACGGCATCACCAATTGGCGTCTCGGGTTCCCGGGCTCATCCCCGCGCGGGCGGGGCGGACTCAGTGCCGGCAGCGGGTGGCAGGGTGATCGTGGGCTCATCCCCGCGCGGGCGGGGCGGACGAGCGCCAACATCCGGTGACGCGGCTGCTCACGGGCTCATCCCCGCGCGGGCGGGGCGGACGCGGTAGACACCGGCACCCCGCAGAGCGCCGCGGGCTCATCCCCGCGCGGGCGGGGCGGACCTGCCGGCATTGGACAGGCCCGAGACGATGGGCTCATCCCCGCGCGGGCGGGGCGGACCCAGCGGTCGGTGGCGGCGATGCCGTTCACTCGGGCTCATCCCCGCGCGGGCGGGGCGGACGGCACCCTCGTGCCCCTCGAAGGCATCGGCGAGGGCTCATCCCCGCGCGGGCGGGGCGGACAAGCGCTGATCGCGCAGGCGCTTTACGGCGGAGGGCTCATCCCCGCGCGGGCGGGGCGAGTCCCTGGACCCACCCGGGCTCATCCCCGCGCGGGCGGGGCGGACGCCATCACCCCTGGCGCTCTCGGGCTCATCCCCGCGCGGGCGGGGCGGACCTCGCTCACCGCGAAACCTCCCGTTCCCACTCGGGCTCATCCCCGCGCGGGCGGGGCGGACCTGGAGGCGCTGTATGCCGCGAACCAGGCCGAGGGCTCATCCCCGCGCGGGCGGGGCGGACGAAACCGTCAGAACCGACGCCCCTGCGAGGGCGGGCTAATCCCCGCGCGGGCGGGGCGGACGTGGCTGTCGCAACGGTGCGGCAGCTGTCCATCCCGCGGCCTTGGCTGCGGTGGGCATTAGCAAGGGGCTCATCCCCGCGCGGGCGGGGCGGACCGAGCAGCTCACCGAGGACGTTTCGATTGAGACGGGCTCATCCCCGCGCGGGCGGGGCGGACTGCGACACCAGGATCGATGGGTTCTCCTTGGCGGGCTCATCCCCGCGCGGGCGGGGCGGACACCTCGGGTTCGCCGCTGGCCTCGATCTGGTCGGGCTCATCCCCGCGCGGGCGGGGCGGACGCTATCTGGACCCTCGGCCAGACGCAATTTCTGGGCTCATCCCCGCGCGGGCGGGGCGGACCCCGCCCGGTTCGCGGAACGGTCAATCGCAAGGGGCTCATCCCCGCGCGGGCGGGGCGGACA
>NZ_HF571038.1:3217473-3240447 GCF_001046875.1 Nostocoides jenkinsii Ben 74 | reverse complement strand
CCCTCCGGCCGGATTCCCGCCCAATCCCAGTTCCCGGCGCTTTGGGAGACTTTCTGGCTGTGGTTTTGCCATGCAAAGCGCCGGAAAGCCACCCAACCCTTTTAGGTCCCGGGCCTCTGCGCGGGGCCAGCCACTCGGGCGCGGCCGGCGACTCGGGCGCGCGCCCGCTCAGGGGCGACGAGCGTGCTGCGCCAACGCGCGGCGGACCTTCGCCATGGCCTGCGCCGAGTGCTCCAGATCGGCCCAGGTCAGGCGGACCACGTCATACCCGAGCGCGCGCAGCGCATCCTCACGACGCTTCTCGCGCCACAACACCTCGGGGTCCCCGCTCGCGTACTTGACCTTGCCGTCGAACTCCACGACCAGTTTCGTCCCCGTCACCAGGAAGTCAACCCGCGCCACGAAGCGCCCGTCCGGGTCGCAGATCTCCACCTGGCATTCGACCTCCACGCCGTTGACCAGCAGCAAGAACAGTGTCCGCGCCTCGGCCACCGACTCACACTGCCCGCGCACGAGCCGTCCCACCGCCTTCGCCCGCGATGAATGCGGCCACAGGGCGACCGCCTCGATCGCCGCCCCGAACTCGGCCCGACTCACCTTCCCGGATGCCAGCGCCAACTCGGCCGTCACCATCCCCGCCTGCACCCCACGGTTGATCGCCACCTCGACCAGCGCGGTCGCCAGCGGCACGCACGGTCCGTATGCCGTGTCCACCCACGCCGACGCCTGCCGCCGCACCACCATCCCGCGCGGGCCCTGCCCTCGATCGACGGGCCGCCGGATGATCGGCTGAGCGAGGGAAGCGCCATACACCTCAACTCCGTGACCCACGACGGCACTGGAGGAGGTGAAGACGGCATCCGCGAAGAGCAGCCGCGCCCCGCGCATCAGTTGCGCGTGGAACCCCTCCGCCGTCAGGACCCGCCGCGACCCCAGCAAGTAGACCCCGCGAAATAGGTGCACCAGCAGCCCGCCGCGCGTGAGTCGCTGCAGGCAGCGGTCGGTCACCCCCGACTCCAGGGCGCGCCGCGCGGTCAGGAGCCCGTGCTCATCGCACAGACTCGTCAGCCCCTCCCCGTCGTATGCCGCCACGCACCCATGCTTCGACCCTCACCCTGGCGAGGTCCAGCCGCGCCCACCGCGCCTGTGGACGAAGCCCGACCGTGCCCCGCGCAACCCTGTGGACAACGACAGGACCGGGGGACGCGGCATACTGGCGGGATCATGCGGATGTTTGTCGCCGTCGTCCCCCCGCCCGCCGTTGTGGAGGATCTCCACGACTTCCTCGACTCCCGTCGCGAGGCCGCCCCCGGCCTGCGCTGGACCGATCCCGATCAGTTCCACGTCACGCTCGCCTTCCTGCCCGAGGTCCCGGAGCGCGCGGTCGAGCCCCTCACCGCCGCCCTCGCCACCGCCGCCCGCGAGCGACGTCGTTTCGCGCTAAACCTCGCCGGCGGCGGCACCTTCCCCAGTCCGTATGCCGCGCGCGTCCTCTTCGTGCACGCCCAGGACGAGCCTGGTCACCTGCCCCCGCTCGCCCGGGCGGCCCGGGCGGCCGCGAACCAGGCCGGTGCGGCGCCGGACGGTGGCCGCTTCCAGGGCCATATGACGATCGCCCGGTTCGGGCGGCCGACCGAGGCCACCAAGTGGTTGCGCATCCTCGACACCTATCAAGGCCCTGGCTGGGTGGTGGACGAGATCGAACTCATCGCCTCGCACCTGGGTCAGGGGCGCCAGCGGCGTCCCCGCTACGAGACGATCGCCCAACTCCCCCTGAGCGCGCCCTAGCCCCCCTCCCCGCTAGCCCCTCCACCCCCCATCCCCGACCCCGCCCGGCGAAATCGGCAAGAATCGCGGGCATGACCCGACACGTTGCCGTCGCCGCCACCGGACCCCTCGCCGTCGATGCCGGGCTGACCGCAGTACGCGCGGGGGGCAATGCCGTTGACGCCGCCATCGCCGCCATGTGTGTCGCGATGACCAGTGAGCCGGGGGTGGTCAGCCCGATGGGCGGGGCGTTCGTGACCATCTGGCCCGCCGACGCCGAGCCGGTCACCATCGACGGCAATGTCGAGATGCCGGGCCGCGGCCTGCCCGCGGAGCGCTTCGGTCAGGGCCTGCGCGAGATCGACCTCGCCTATGGCGGCGGGATCACCATCTTTGGCGGCTTCGGCGCGGTCGCGCTCCCCGGCGCCCTCTCTGCCCTCGGCATGGCGCACGAACGCTACGGCAGCGGCGCCTGGGCCCAAGCCCTCGAACCAGCGGAAAAGGCTGCACGCCAAGGCTTTCGGCTCGGCGGCGCCGCCGCCAGCTACCTCGCCCTCACCACCGACTCGCTCTTCGGCTGGGACCCGGAGACCCACCGCTCCGTCACGCGCGAGGACGGCACCGCCCTCCAAGCCGGCGATCTCGTCATCGACACGGCCCTCGCCGACACCTGGCGCCGCCTCGCCACAGAGGGCGCCGCGGACGCCTACACCGGTGAGATCGGGCGCGCCCTCGCAGCGGCGAGCGAAGCGGGAGGTGGGTTGATCACGGCGGCGGACCTCGCGGCATACGAACCGGTCGTGCGCACCCCCCTGCGCCTCGACCTCGGCCGCTGGGATATCGCGACCAATCCGCCCCCCAGCGTCGGCGGGCCGATGCTCGCCGTCATGCTCGGCGAACTCGTCCGCCGCGGGTCGGTCGCGTGGGCCGATGTCATCGAGGTGCAGCGGCAGGTGCTGACCTACCGCAGCGAGGTCCACGACTTCTCGGCGGACCTGGAGGAGGACGGCTACCGGTTGCTGGAGGACGTGCGGGCGGCGGGCATCGCCGGCCTGACCACCTCCAGCTCGACCGCCCACATCTCCGCGGTCGACAGCGACGGGCTTGCCTGCGCGATCACGGCGTCGAGCGGATACTCCTCTGGCGCAACGATTCCCGGCACCGGGTTGGTCCTCAACAATTGCCTCGGCGAGCCCGAACTCAACCGCCTCGGCCTCCACGCGCTACCCCCGGGCACGCGCCTCGCCTCCAACATGGCCCCCTCCGTCGCCCGCCACCGCGGCGGTGACGTCCTCGCCATCGGCTCGCCCGGCGCCGACCGGATCACCACCGCCCTCATGCAAGTCCTCTCCCGCCACTGCCTTCTCGGTATGCCGCTCGGCGAGGCCATCGCGGCCCCACGCGCGCACGTCCGGGTCGTCCGAGGCGAGCCGACCCGGGTCGAGCACGAACCCGACGACGGCATCGTGGCCGCGCTCGGCGAGCTCGGGCTGGAGGGTCGCGAGCACGCTCCTCAAGCGATGTTTTTCGGCGGGGTCGGCGGGGCGTCGCGCAGCGCGACCGGCGTGCTCTCGGCTGCCGGCGACCCGCGCCGCGAGGCGGCCACCGGCGTCGCGTAGATGTTGACGGGCGCCTACCGCGTCGGCGGCGCCCCCGTCACCATCCACCCGTCCTGCCGTAGGCGCCACGCAAAGAGCGCGCCCCGCACCACCATGAACGAGGTGAACCCCACCCACAGCCAGGCCGTCGCCGCGACCGGACCCACCTTCGGCAGCAGGGCGTGCATCACCACCACCACCGGGACGTATGCCGCGAGCACCCCCACCATCGCCCCCATCAGCCAGCGGTGGTCGCCGGCCCCGATCAGGACGCCGTCGACAACGAAGACGTAGCCCGAGAGGGGCTGCCCGATCGCGACCACGATCAGCGCCGCCGCGATCGCCGCGCGCACCTGCGGGTCGGTGGTGAAGGCGAGGGGGATGATCCGATGCAGGGCGAGGGTGAGGGCGGCCAAGGCGAGGCCGCACCATACGCCCCATCGGACCATCAGGGCCGTCGCCGCCCGGGTTCCCGCCACGTCCCCAGCGCCGAGCGCCTTCCCGGTGAGCGCCTGCCCGGCGATGGCGAGCGCGTCCAGCGCGAAGACGAAGAAGCTCCACACGGTGCTCGTCACTTGATGCGCCGCGAGGGGGACGTCACCGAGCCCCGCGGCCACCCACGTCGTCAGGACGAGCACCGCGCGCAGCGCCAGCGTCCGTACCAGCAGGGGCACCCCGCCGAGTGCCGCCGACAGCACCCGCCGCGGGTGCGCCCGCCACGCCGCCCCCTCGACCCGCGCATAGCGAGCCATGATCAGGAGCAGGCCGAGCGCCATACCCCATTGCGCCACAACGGTTCCCCACGCAGAGCCGGCGATGCCGAGCTCGAGTCCGTAGACGAGAACGACATTGAGCACAGCATTCGCCGCGAACCCGAGGACGGATGCGACGAGCGGGGTCCGGGTGTCCTGGAGTCCGCGGAACACTCCCGTGCACGCGAGCACCACCAACATCGCCGGTATGCCGCCCGCCGCCACCCGCAGATAGCTCACCGCTTGCTCGAGCGCGTCCCCGGTGCCTCCGAGGGCGCGGCACAGCGGCTCCGCGCCGAACCCGACGAGGAGCGCGGCCGCGAGGCCGAGGACGATGGACAGCCAGGCGCCGTCGACGCCCACCTCCACCGCGCCCCGCCGTGACCCGGCCCCGATCTGGCGGGCGACAACCGCCGTGGTGCCGTAGGCGAGGAAGACGAAGATGCCGACCACGGTCATCAGGACGGTGCTGGCCAGCCCGAGCCCGGCGAGCGGTGCGGTCCCGAGGTGGCCGACGATCGCGGAGTCGGCGAGCAGGAACAGCGGCTCGGCGATGAGGGCGAGGAAGGCCGGTATGGCGAGGCGCGCGACCTCCCGCCCGCTCGCCTGCGCCATACGGCCCATCATTGCGGAGGAAGGGTCAGTCCCAGACGAGCGTCCGCACCCGGTCCATCGTCACCTTGAGCGGGCGATGTCGTGGCAGCACTCGGACGGTCCACGCCACAATGGGGCACCATCCGCCGAGCGTTGATCGACAAGGGGCTCATCGAAGCTCCGGGTTATGGCGTCCTTCAGTTCACGATGCCGACCTTCGCGCAGTTCGTCCTGGACGTCACCGGGATTGAGCATCACGGGCCTGGGCGCGGCTCCGCCCTACCCAATGTGCTTCCGGGCCTCCCGGCGGCTTAGGCCGGACAAGACTGATTCGTGCGCGGCGACGAAGGCGCGGACCCAGTCGGGGTCGGTCCGGGCGTACTGCCGCAACGCCCAGCCGATCGCCTTCCGGATGAAGAACTCCGAGCCGTATGCGGTGCCCTCCACGTTCGCTTCGATCGCCTCGGTCAGCAGGTGCACATCGGTGCGGTCCCGGAACGGCAACTGGCAGATGATCGCCACCCGCCGTAGCCACATGTCGTCCGCGACGGCCCACGCCGGCGGCGCGCCGACCGCCCTTCCCGTCTCCGGGCTGAGCACCACCGGGATCGTGGCCCCCTCCGGGTCGGCCTACATCTACACGGTGACGGTCGCGGCGCCTTACACCAACTCCTCCGGCAGTGAAGTGTTCTTCGGCGGCGGCGTCGCGTGGACCGGCGCCAAGGCGCTGCCGATCGGCACGGAGGTCAGCACCTCCGAGTCCGGCCCAGTCACGGTGGACAGCGACGGGACCTGCTACTACAACGCCTACTGAGGTTGCTGCTTATCCTCAAGGCATGTGCCGCAATATCAGGCCCCTGAACAACTTCGAGCCGCCCGCCACCGGCGCCGAGATCGAGGCCGCCGCGCTGCAGTTCGTGCGCAAGGTCGCGGGCACGACCAAGCCGTCGGCGGCGAACCAAGAGGTCTTCGACAAGTCCGTGGCCGAGATCGCCCACATCACCGCGCACCTGCTCGACGACCTCGTCACGACCGCCCCGCCGAAGACCGGCACGGCGCGGGCGCGGGCCGCGGTGCGCTACGGCCGGCCCGCCTGAGGACGGGGGGTTAGCGCGGGCGGCTAGCGCGCGGCATACGCCTCAAGCTCGGTGACTTGGTACTTCCCGCGCATGCCCGGCTTGGCGAGCACCACCCACCTGTGCGAGCCCGCGACCACCGTGCCGGGCAGCAGTTCGCTCGTCCGGGTCCCGTCCAGCCGCGCGGTGTAGGACGGCTGCATCACCTTCTGGATCGAGTAGTAGGGATCCGTCGCGACGAACGCGCGCTCCCCGTCCTGGGCGATGACGCCACCGTCGCCGATCGGGTGGGCCGACTTCGTGGGCGCAGCCGGATCGGTGAACTGCATCAGGAAGCTGCGTCCACTACGCGGGCTGTTGGAGCAGATCAGGTCGCCGTGCACGATCGTGCGGGGGCATTCGAAGCTGGAGAATTCGGGCACGTCCACGTCGTGGACCGCCCCGGTCGCGGTCTCGACGGCGACGTGTCGGCCTCCCTCCGTATTCAGGAGCAGGACGGTACCCGAGCGCCCAACGATCCGGCTCTCCCGCTCGAACGTGATGTCCCACAACGGCTTCCCGGTGCGGCGGTCGAGCGCGCTGATCGCGGTGAGGCCCCTCACGAAGAGGGCATCGTCGGGGCCGACATCGGTCGGAACCGTGACCCCGATGGCCGCGTCGCCGAGCACGTCGATGGCCACGAAGCCGTCGCGCTTCCACACCGTCTTCCCATTCCGAGCGTCCAGGCCGTATGCCGTGACGGCCGACTTCTTGTCCGAGCGCACCTTCCCGGTGCGCATCATGGCGGTGGCCACGACGACGTCGTCGTGGACGCCGGCGACCTGGACCCCCCAGGCGAGATCGTCGTCATACCCCGGCTTGCCGTATGCCGTGAAGCCCGCCAGCTGTGCCTGCCATCGCCGCTTGCCGGTCGCGAGATCGAGCCCGGCGACGCCCGCCGCGTCGCTGACATCGCCATCGGGGCAGGTGGCGTCGCTGTCGTCGTCACCGAAGCAGGTGGTCGTGGTCTCGATCGGGAGGAGGCCGCCCTCGGTGGCGAAGCGGGAGAGCCCTCTGGTGTTGACGCCGGCAGCGAGGCGGCCGGAGAACTCCTTGAGCGTCCATGCGATCGAGCCGGCCGCGAGGTCGACGACGGTCAGCGGCATATTGGTCAGCGGGGCGATGACCAGTTGGTCGCCGTCGAGCGCGATGTCCCCGGGGTTGCTGAGGTAGTCCGTGCCCGGGTTCGCCGCCTCGGGGTCGAAGGTCCAGACCGGCTTGGCGTCGATGGTGTAGTCGATGGCGACCGGTGCGGTGGTCGAGGAGGAGGACGGGGCGTCGCCGGCGTCGGTGCATCCCGTCGCGATCAGGGCCGTGGCCGCGAGGATCGCGGCGGCGCGGGCGGTCGAGAACGGCGAGGTCATGTCTCCCCCAGGGTCGGCGACGTCGTCAGGGTCAGCGGTGTCGGTCGGACCGAGGTTAGAGCGGCGGGTGGCGGCGTTGATTCCCTGGGGGCTCGTGAATTAGGCGAGGCCGAGTTGCGCGGCTTCCTCGCGGAGTTCGTCGCGGACGTCGGGGTGCGCGGCGTCGCGGATGAGATGGCGCGCCTGGGCCTGCTGCGTGTAGCCGAGGAGCTCGGCGACACCATGCTCGGTGACGACGGCGGACTGCTGGAAGCTGGTGACCGGCTCGTCCAGGAGCGGCACGATCGTCGAGACGTTGGCCTTGGGGTGCCAGGAGCGCATCGCCATGAAGGCCTGGCCACCCGGGGAGTGCAGCGCCCCGACGATGAAGTCGGTCTGGCCGCCAAAGCCCGAATAGATGCGCGCCTTGATCCGGCTGGCGTTGGCCTGGCCGAAGAGGTCGATCTCCAGGGCGGTGTTGATCGACGTCATCGAGCGCTGCAGGGCGATCACCGACGGGTCGTTGGTGCGCTCCGTGCGCATCATCCGAACGCGCGGGTTGCCGTCGACCCAGTCGTAAAGGTCGCGCGTTCCCATCAGGAAGCTCGTGGTCAGCGGGTGGCCGGTGTCGAGGGCGCCGCGGCGATCGAGTTCGAGGACGCCATCGGAGAAGGTCTCGGTCCAGATGCGTAGGCCCTTGTGGCCGGCCAGGGCACCCAAGGCCGCATCGGGGATGGCGCCGATCCCTGCCTGGAGCGTCGCGCCCATCGGGACCCGGGCGGCGACGAGGTCGCCGATCCGCTGACTGGCGTCATCCGGGGCGGCGGGGCGCGCCTCGGGGAGGGGGGTGGAGACTTCCAACGCGTGGTCGATGTGGTCCACCGGGAGGAGGGCATCGCCATACGTGAAGGGCATGTGGTTGTTGACGACGGCGAAGATGCGCCCCGAGCGCGCCCGACACGCCTCGATGGCGGCGGGGAGAATGTTGCATTCGATGCCCATGCTCACGTAGCCGTCGCACGGTGGGGACACGTGCACGACCACCGCGTCGACGGGGAGGGGGCCTCGGAAGAGGTGCGGCACGAGGGAGAGGCGAGCAGGGATGTACGCGAGCTTGCGGTGCTTGCGCATCCCCGCGCCGACGAAGCACGTCTCGGCGGTGACGCCATCGCGGTCGGGGGCCGCGCCGATGCCGGCGTTGAGAGCGTGGATCGTGTAGCGGGGCAACGCCCGGTCGATCAGGGAGATCGCATCGGTGGGGACAGCGAAGTTGCCGCTGACCACGATGCGCGGATTATCGGGCAGGGCCGAGAGGGCCGTTTGGAAGGCTTCGGGCGACACAGTCCGCATGGCTCCATTGTCTGTGGAGGGGGCGGCGCAAAGGTAGTCAGGCTACCCTTCGCCGTTGTCCACCTGCGTGTCGACAGCTGTGGAGAAGACACGCCCGAAGAATCTTTTCTCCACACCGGTGGACGAACGAATGTGCAGGTCAGGGGCTTGGTGATGCAGTTACCCGGGAGTTTCCACAGGTCTTTCCCCCAGGTGTGCACAAGCAGCTTGGGCATGTTCCACAGGGTGTCCACACGGCATACACAAGGCGACATTGAAACCACGGGAGGACGGCTCTAACGTGTCCTGATTCCCGTGGTTCGACTCTTCCCGACAGGGTTGTCGGTGGGCCCTGGGAGCCTGGTGTTCCAGGCGACAACGGCTCACGAAAGGCTCCCCTCGGTGGCGATCTCGGACCTCAACCTCGGTGCCTACGGCTCACCGGACGGGCCGGCGATCGACCGACTCCCGCCGCAGGACGTCCAGGCCGAGCAGTCGGTGCTGGGGGGGATGCTGATCTCGAAGGACGCCATCGCCGAGGCGGCCGAGCGGCTCAAATCCAACGACTTCTATCGCCCCGCCCACGAGACGTTGTATGAGGCGATGGTCGACCTCTTCTCGCGCGGCGAGCCGGTCGATGCGATCACCGTTGCCGATGAGTTGACCAAGCGCGGGACGTTGCAGCGGGTCGGTGGCCATGCCTATCTGCACGACCTGATCCAGAGCGTGCCGACGGCCGCCAATGTCGGCTATTACGCGGCGATCGTGGCGGAGCGTTCGATCCTGCGCCGGCTCGTGGCGGCCGGCACGCGCATCGTGCAGCTCGGCTATGGCGAGGGCGAGGGGGAGGTCGACGAGATCGTCAACCGCGCCCAGGCCGAGGTGTATGCCGTGGGCGACAAGCGCGGAAGCGAGGACTACATCCCGCTCGCGCAGACGCTGGAAGAGACCCTCACCGAGATCGAGGTTGCGGGCGGTCGCAGCGATGAGTTCATCGGTGTCCCGACCGGGTTCACCGAGCTGGACGAGCTTTTGCACGGCCTGCACAAGGGCCAGATGATCGTCCTCGCGGCCCGCCCCGCCGTCGGCAAGTCGACCTTCGGCATGGACATCGCGCGCTGCGCCGCGATCAAGCACCGGATGCCGGCGGTGATCTTCTCGCTCGAAATGAGCCGCACCGAGATCTCCATGCGTGTGATCGCGGCGGAGGGCTCGATCCCGCTGCAGGAACTGCGCAAGGGCACCCTGGGCGACACGGGTTGGGCCAAGATCGCCAAGGTCGTCGGTCGCATCTCCGACTCCCCGCTTTACATCGACGACTCCCCCAATATGTCGCTGATGGAGATCCGCGCCAAGGCTCGCCGCCTGAAGCAGCAGCACAAGCTGCAGTTGGTGGTGATCGACTACTTGCAGCTGATGAGTTCGGGCAAGAAGGTCGAGTCCCGCCAGCAGGAAGTCTCCGAGTTCTCCCGGGCGCTGAAGCTGCTGGCCAAGGAGCTCGAAGTTCCGGTGATCGCGATCTCGCAGCTCAACCGTGGCCCCGAGCAGCGCACCGACAAGCGCCCCCAGATGTCTGACCTTCGTGAGTCTGGCTGCCTCCCCGCTGACACCAAAATCCTGCGCGCCGACACGGGCGCCGAGGTCACCCTCGGGGAGCTGTATGCCAGCGGCGAGCGCGACATCGAGGTCTGGGCGCTGGATGAGTCGCTGCGCTATGTCCGCCGACCGATGACGCACGTCTTCTCCACCGGCGTCGCCCCCGTCTTCCGCCTCACCCTCGCCTCCGGCAAGACCGTGCGCGCCACCGAGAACCACCCCTTCCACACGTATGACGGGTGGCTCCCCCTCGCCGCCCTGCGCACCGGCACCCGCGTCGCCGTCCCCCGCCACGTGTATGCCCCCCGCGCCCTCACCGAGTGGGACGACGCGCGCGCGGTTGCGCTGGCGCGCGAGGTGGCTGCCGGCCGGGCTGTCGTCGGAGCCGACGTCTTCGCCCTCCCGAAGCCGCAGATCGCCCTCTTTGTCGCATCGCTTTTCGAGGCGGCCGGGTCCGTCGTCGTGGACGACGACAGCGAGGGCCGGGTCTCCTTGCCTGTATGCCGCGCCGTCGCCGACGCCGTCACCCGCCTGCTCTTGCGCTTCGGCATCCAGACCCGGATTGCTGCGGGCGACGCCGGCGAGGTCGTCCTGGACATCGACGGCGTCGACAGCCAGCGTCGATTCCTGCAGGAAATCGGTCTCGGGGCTCGCGACCAGCCCGCCGCGGCGGCGCTGCTGGCTTCCGTGCGCGCGGCCGGCGTCGACCACGACCTCCACGGCTCGGGTGACTCTTTGTGGCACAACGTCTCGGCGGCGATGAGCACAGAGGGGGTTGGCGCTGGGCGCGAAACCGGCTCCGGCGCAGCGGTTCTCACTCGCATTACCGAACTCCTCGACTCCGCTGACCTCGACCTCACGGCTGTCAACGATGTCTTTTGGGACGAGGTTGTCTCGGTCGTCCCGGCCGGTATCGAGGAGGTCTTTGACGCCACAGTGCTCGGCACCCACAACTTCGTCGCGGACGGCGTCGCGGTGCACAACAGCATCGAGCAAGACGCCGACGTCGTGATCCTGTTGCACAAGGACAAGGAGCGCGAAGGCGAAGCCGACGTTCTGGTGGTCAAGCACCGAAACGGCCCCACCAAGGACCTTGTATTGGGCTTCCAGGGCCACTACGCCCGCTTCTCCAACATGGCTGCATCGGGTGGCTTTTGATGTCGAGATGGGTCCTACTTTTCATAAACCGCCACCTATGTTTCATAGGGGGGTTCACGGCGTGTCTTCTTGTCAGATCGTGATTTCTGCGCTACCCGGCGCGAGAGGGGAAGGTCTACGCTCAACGCACTAGACAAACGTCGAGGGCGCCCCGTTCCAGCGGAGCGCCCTCGTAAGACAAGTACCTGATCCGGGTGAGGAGACAGGAGGTGTCGTCATGCCCAGTGTAGGGCTACGGCCCGTCGGTTCCCAAGTGGGTGAAGCGACGTGGTCGTTTCGGTGTGCTGGGGGTTCGCGATCCGAGTGGTCATGGGTCGCGGGGCCGCCCGATCCACGCAGCTTGCAGCCGGTGCGGGAGACGAGGTCTGGCCGGCTGTCGAGAAACATCCCGGTGCAGGCGATGTCGACGACGACGGGTGGGTGGCTGTTTCTCGAGTCTGGTCTCGAGCACGAGCTCGCAACGTGGCTGGACCGTCAGCGTGATGTGACGTGGCTGGTCGGTCAACCCGTGTTGTTGCGCTGGGGGGACGGAACGAAGCACTTCCCCGACGTGTTGAGCGCGCACCGGGATGGCTCGGTGACGATCTGGGACGTCCGAGCTCCGGAAGAACGCGATGACACGTTCATGGTGATGTCGACGCGTACTCGGGCAGCCTGCGCGAAGGTCGGCTGGCGTTACGAGCTGTTCGGTGGTCTCGACCCGGTGGCGTCGTTGAACCTGCGCTGGATTGCGTCGGCGCGCAGAGCGCCGGAGTGGCTCACGCCTGCCAAGGCGATTCTGCAGGGTGTCCTGGCCGATGGTGGCGGCTGTGTTGGCGATGTCATCGAGGCCGATGACGATCGAGGGTTCCTGACGTCAGCCATGTGGCACCTGGTCTGGTCGGGTGAGATCGAGATGGACCTCAACGCCCCGTGGGATCAGCGCTCGCGCCTGGCGTGGGCAACCGATGAGGTGCGGACATGAACGCCCGAGTGACGCTCTACGAGGGCGCCACCATCCTCTTCCCGGAGGGACCTCGAATCGTGGTCGCGGTCGGCCCGTTTGGGTACACGGTCCGCGATGTCACCGGCGGTGTCCACGAGGTGTCGTGGACCGACGTCCAGCCGGCACGCGCCATTGTCGACGGGCGGGTGGACGCGGTGGCTGAGTCGTTGATGGCCGTCTTGTCCGGGCTGAGCGATGACGCTCTCCAAGAGTCGCTGGACAAGCTGGAGGTCGTTCTGACCATGCGCACGGGCTTCGCTCTCGGGCACCCGGCTCTCGCGCGACCTGGGGAGCCATACTCGCTGTTCAACCCGGCCCGAAAGGTCTCGGACAGCAAGAAGTGCGAGGCGATGGCCACGATCCTTGCCCGGGAGGCGCTGCTCGATCGACGTCGTCAACGCAACTTGGAGGCGGGCAAAGCCACACCTCGGGCGAGGGTTGGCGCGGTCTCGCAGCGTCAGCTGATGAACTGGCTGGCCGACTTCGACCGACCGATCAACGGTGGGCTCCTGGCCTTGGTGGACAAGCGTCGCGTTCGCCGGCACTCCGCCTTCGGAGGTCTCGATCCTGAGGTGCGACGCATCGCCGACGACATCGCCGCCCGCATCGATGGAACCCAAGCGGTTCGCTCGATCGACGAACTTCTCCGACGCACGCTGTTGGCGCTCAAAGCCGAGGGTTTGGACTCACTCGACCCTCCGGAGTCGACCCTGCGGACCTACCTGACGCAGGCTGCTCAAGCCGCCGGGCGCACAACTCGCTCCCATACGACGAAGAAGTTGCGAGGTGTCCTGGCCCTGACGGCCTACCCCGCCCTTCGACCGGGCCAAGTCGTCGCGATCGATGTGACCCGCAGCGACACGTTCTGCGTCGACCCGTGGACTGGCAAACCCATCTCGGTCGAGATCATCACCGCACTGGACGTGTGTACGCGTGTCGTCCTGGCTCTACGGGTCGTGCCCCGCAGCGCGAACGCGATCGAGGCCGGCTTGATCCTCTATGACGTGCTGCGCCCGTTCAGCCAGGTCGTCGAACCCGGCCAGGTCCACGACTGGCGTTGGGCCGGTGTGCCAGAGACCATCGGCTCGATCGAGGACGCCGTCGCCGAGGCCGAGCGCCTCTCCGCCCGGCCCCTCCTGGGCGAGCATCCGATCCCCGGCCTGCTCCCGGATGCGATCCGCGCCGACAAGGGCAGCATCTTCACGGGCCGCTACTTCCGCGAGGTGTGCACCCTCCTGGGAATCCACCTGCTGCTCTCCCGGGGGAAGAAGCCCACCGACAACGCGTTTGTGGAGCGCTGGCACGAGACCCTGCAGCGCTGCTTGCTGCAGTTGTCCGGCCACAAGGGCCGCAACGTGTCCCAACGGGGCAGCGACGCCGGCAAGATCGTCGTCGACAAGAAGGGCCGCGCCGTCTTCAAGGGCGACGGGCCCGGCCTCACTCCGCGCGAGCTTGAGTTACGGCTGCGGGAGTTCATCTGCACCGACTACCACCGCACCCGCCACGGCGGTCTCACGGTCGTCGACCGCACCATGGAAGACCGCTCACCGGCGGTGGGGATGACTCCGCTGGAGGTCTTCGACGCGCTCCTGGCCGCTGTGGGCCGGCTGCACGTCCTCCAGCGCCCGGACCTGCTCTATGACCTGCTGCCACAGCTGTGGCTGACGATCCGCCACGACGGCGTCGAGTACAAAGACCTGACGTTCGACTGCGCGGAACTGGACGACTTCCGCTCTGTCCCCAAGGGGTTCTTCCGCGACCAGGACCGTGCCGCGCCCTTCTTCATGGATCCGCGGGACCTCTCGCGGTTGTGGTTCCGTCGACCTGACACCGGCGCCGTGGTCGAGGTCCCTTGGCGGCGAGCATTCCAGCTGCAGGCGCCGATGACCGACCTGGTCCTCAAGGCTGCCACCCAGGCCGTGAAACGTCGAGGCGGCACGAACACCACCATCAACAAGGACAGCGTTCAGCGGGAAATCCTTGAGGCCGTCAACGACATCGCCTCAATCGACCGCCTCCGGGCCAACCCGGACATGGTCGACTGGAAACCCAACAAGGTCGCGGCGGCCCACCTGCGCGAATCACGATCCCAGTTCGACCACGCCGAAGCCGCCGAAGCTGGCGCCCGCGGCACCCGACGGACCAGCCGCGGTGCCTCTTCAAAGGGAACCCGCGCCGGTGCGAGCAGGTCGAGCAGTCCGCCAGCATTTGACCCGACACAGACGGCGTGGCCGACGCTGGAGTCGCAGGAGGGGGAGCCGTGAAGGCGTCACGCCTGCACGCGCAGGCCTACGCACCTCCTTTGACACCGCCGCCGACGTTGACTCGGGCTGAGGCCGGGGCAATGTCGGAGGCCAAGCGTCGTGAGTATGCCCGTGAGGTACGCCGCTACCTCAACGGCCACTACTTCGACTCCGAGCGGGATCGTCGGATCCGGCAGGTCCTGAACGACCTGATCGAAGACAACGCCCAGATGCTGACCGGGACCCGGGAGGTCGCACTCCTGACCGGCTTCAACGTCCTGGGCAAGTCCACGGTCCTGTACCAGCTGTCGTATGCCGTGCACCGCCACCACGTCGGGCCGGACGGTGACCCCGAACGTATGGCGCGGCGAACCACGACCCGCCGGTTCGGGGGCCGTGACCAGGAAATCCACCCCACCCACGCGCCGGTGCTGTTCTTGTCCCTGGAAGCCGCGACCACCGTCACCCGGTTCAACGAGCTCGTCGTCGAGGCCTTCGACATGGACAAGAGCACCGCGAAGAAGGCCTTCACTCTCGACCTGGTGCTCGAGCATGGGGTACGGCTGCTGGTCATCGACGACCTCCACCAGCTGATCCTGACCGAACGCCTCGGCCGGTACGCCCTGGACCACCTCAAAGCGATCGTGACCGCCCTGGGTGAGTACGGCATCACTGTCATCTTCTCCGGCGCGAATCTGCACGCCCACGACGTGATGAGCGACCCCCAGATCACCGGCCGCGCCTACGCGATCACCGTCGCCCCCTACGGCTCCGACACCCGCGACCAGGTCCTGGCGTGGCAACGCTTCCTCAAAGAGTCCGGCGACGTTATCGCCCCGTTCCTTCCCGCCGCAGAACCGGGCATGCTGCACAACGACCTGCCCGGGTTGATCCTGGAACGCACCCACGGACGGATGCAGGCCATCGTCAACCTCCTGCGCCAGGCCACCGTGGCGGCGATCGTGGACGGCACCTGGGCGGTCACCGAGGAACATGTGCTGGCCGTTCCCGCGTCCAAACTGACCATCGACGAACTCGCCAAGAAGGCCGACAAAGCAGCCGCGAAGCCAACCCAGCTCCATCCCACGGTCAGCGTCACCCAGCACGGGCAGGTCACCGGATGAGCGACGCCAGCCAGCTCCCCGTCGCTGTCGACATCCAGCCTGGTGAAGACATCGCCGCCTACCTGCAACGGGTCGCCGACGCCAACTACCTCGACTTTCCCGTCCTGACCGGCCACCGACGCACCGCCCGAGTCTGGGAAGACCCAGACCACCCATTGCTAGCCCGGCTCTCGTCGATCACCGGGGTCGCCGAGGAACGCCTACGGGCTGCCACGCTGAGGGGCACCTATCCGGGGATGGCGCTCGGACGCGCCCGGACCGGGCGCCGGTATGCCGGCCAACCCGCCACATGCCCCCGCGGCTGCTTTGACACGGTCGCCGCAAGGCTCAACCTGATCGTCCTCTGCCCCAACTGCGAGGACCTCCTAGTCGATCGGCTCGATCCGGGCCCACTACCGGCTCCGGTGAGTTTGCGGGAGGTTCATCACGACGTGATGACGACACTCGGTGCGACGACGTCCAGCCGGTCTGCTCGAGATCGGCTCCGGCGCCTGGAGTCGCTCATGGCCAAGGTCGAACTCGCCCTCTGGCGGAACTGGCCCCCGCTGTTCGACGGGGAGACCCAACAATGGAGAACTCGTGCGGTGCGCTGGGTGGACCGCAACGTCATCACCGGCCGGTACACGATCGCCCGCCCTCCGTCGATCACCGCCACCCTGCTCACCCTGACCTGGGATGCGGCGGCTGATCGAGCCACCGCCGAAGCGATGCTCGATGACATCGCGATCATGGCCGACCCCTGGGATCCCGACCCCCAGGAGATGCCGGACTGGCGCAACCCACTCGACGCTCGCGACGGCCTACTCGATCTCCTGGAGAACCTCGACATTCAGGCACGCCACGTCCCGACCATCCTGCGCCTGCACGATGACCCGATCATCCTTCCTGAACACCACCGCACCCACCGAACCGCCGAAGCCCTCGCCCTGACCGCCCTAGCCAGCCAAGCCCACGGCACCCCCATGACGATCGCCGGAGCCACCTCCCTCCACGCAGCCGACTCATCCCCCCGCGCCCAACGCGTCGCAGCACGCCTGCTCGATGACACAGATGCGCTCTGCCGACTCGCCGTGCATGCTGAGCGACTGCACTCCGCAGGCCTGCTTGACCGCGCTCAAGCCCGTGCAGAACTGCGCGGCATCCAACGTCTCCCGTCCAGCGCCCTCCGAGATATCCCGCGAGCCGGCGGCGCACACCTCGATCGAGAGGCCGCGGCTGCCTGGGTGTGGCTCGACGCCACCGCAGGCCGGCCCGCCGGCGGGCCCCACCCAAACCGGTCAAACGCCAGCATCGTGACCTTCGACAGCGCCCTCGACCCCGAAACGAAACTCCACCTACGCACCTGGTGGCGAAACCGGCTCACCAGCAGCAGCGACCTAGTCACGGCCGAGGAATCCGCCTCGCCAGCCCGCAACACCGAGGTGACTCGAGATGCTGGCTGACAACGCCGAATCCGACCTGCCGACCCTCGTCAACCTCGCTCCCGGCGAGGCCCTCGATGCCTATCTCGAACGCGTTGCTGACGCCAACTACCTCACCACGGCCCGACTGATCGAGATGGTGCGGGCCGGGCACGGCTCCACCACCGCCTACCTCATGCTCGCCCCCACACCGGCCACCCTGAAGCGGATCGCTCACCTCACCGGAGCCGCCGCCGCCGCCCTGCAGAACGCGACCTTGGCGGCCTACGACGGAACGAGCCTCGACCTGCACGGGCTCGACCCGGCCCACCAGTCCAGCTTCCGCACCATCGCCGCCCGAGGCTGGATCCCCGGCCACGGCACCCAGATCTGTCCGCAATGCCTCGCCGACGACGGCATCTGGCGCATCACCTGGCGCCTGCCCACCACGACCGTATGCCGCACCCACGGCACCTACCTGCTCGCCACGTGCCCCGGCTGCCAGCGCCCCTTCCGCGACCAGCGACACTCACCCTTGCGCATCGTTGGTTCCCAGACGTTGTGCGGCAACCCTCTCGGCCAAGGCCCACGCAAGCAATGCCGCGTCGACCTCACCACGCTCGCCGCCGAGCCGGCCGACGATGCCTGCCTCCAACGCCAAGCCCGGCAAGACACCGCCGACGCCGCCGGGGCAGTCGCCACCTTCGCTGGCCAACTCGCCGCGCCCGAGTTCACCACCACCCTCCGATCCCTGACCGCACTCCTTCTGCACCTCGCCGCAGCGTCCCGAACGCCCGTCAACCTCCCCTCCTGGGCACGCGACGTCGCCGATGCCGGCACACCTCGGGTTCGGCGCTGGAGCATCCGCCCACCCCAAGACTCCGTCCTCCGCTCACGCCCGCTCACGGCAGCCGACCACATCCTCGCCTCGGAGGACCTCGACACCGCGGCAACCCGGTTCGGGTCCTGGCTCGAGCACCTCCACGACGTCCCCGAAGGCCGGCTTGGATGGCTGGCCGACCACACCCGCATGACACCGACCCTGACGCGGCTCGTGATGGCCGCCCACGCACCGCGCCGTCGCCTGTCCCATCTCCTCGACCAGCAACCACCGCTCACCGCCTCGACCCGACAGATCCCGCAAGTCCTTCCCCAGCACCTCGTCCGGGACCACCTCGGCGGGCTCTTCGACTCCCGCCCCGCGACTATCGGCCTGTTCGCATCCCTCTGCCTGGCCAAAACCCACCCGCACGTCCACTCGTGGGCCGACGCCGCGCGAGAACTCCGGCTGCCACCCGAACTCGGCGAACGCACCGCCCGCGCCTGCTCAGCGTCGATGACCGCGTCGCCCGCCGACGTCGCAGCCGCCCTCGCCCGGGCTGCTCGCCGGCTCGAGATTGACTACCGGGCGATGGAGGACCGCGTCCAACACCTCGCACGAACCAAACGCTGGTTCCGTCGATGGTCTCGTCACAACTGCCGAGGTACCCGCCCCGGGAGCCGCGCTTACGCCCTGCGCTGGCTGTGGCTGGAGGTCGCGCACGGTCACCCCGCGACGGTCGCGGTCGCGGCCAACCCTCGGTCCTATCGGAAGTTCGCCCGGCTCCTCACCGAGGAGCAGGCCACAACCTTGGCCGGCGCGATCGCGACATCGCCGCACACTACACAGGAGTCCAGATGAGCCCACGAGCCACGATCCCGCTCAACAGCGACATCAGCGCGGCCCTCGCCATGTTCTTCCACGGAGGTGCTGGCCCCAGCCACACTACAATCACGACCGTCTTGACGGGTTCCGGCTACGGGGACGACTACGTCTACACGCCCAGTATTCAGGGCAAGAACAAGGAGCAGAGAGTCCTCCAGGCCCTGCGGATCGCGCAGCGAGAGCCAGCACGTGCCCGACACCTCGTTGATGAGCTGCCATCTGCCCTCCGTGTAGCGGGCCTTATCGGCAGCGACGCTGCCGGGGAAGATGTTGACCGTCTCAACCGGGCCCTGCGCTCCGCCGGTTGGTACCTCACCGACGACGGACATCTTCAACCATTCGGCAATGTTGACCTGGACACCGGCGGTCGCCCCGCCCTGGACGAGCAGCTCGAGCGTCTGCGCCGCTCCACTGCCGATCCCGCCCTTCTCATTGGAACCGCCAAGGAGCTCCTCGAGTCCGTATCCAAGTTCGTCCTCGAAGAGCTCGGCATGCCGGTGGGCAACAAGATGTCCTACGACCAGTTATGGCACCTCGCTAGGGAGCGGCTCGGGGTGCTGCCCCAGCAGGTCGACCCCAACCTGCCGGGCGTCGATGCCATTCGCGCGATCCATCAGTCAACCTGGAACATCGCCGACCAGGTCAACAAGCTCCGGAACCTCCAGGGAACCGGCCACGGCCGGACCCTGCCCACTGGTGTGTCCGAGGATCTGGCAATGCTCGTCGTGCGTGAAGCCGCCACCGTCGCGGACTACATGCTCGCCAGACTCGATCGGGAGAAGGGCTGACGTGCCTAGCCAAGGTGCCCTGTTCGGCGGGCCAGATCGGGATGTTCCAAAGCCCTCCCGCCCGGACGAACTGGAGGTCCTCATCACCGTCAAAGCTGCGCCCAACCCTTCAGCGAAAGCGGGCGAGACGGTATGCGTGGCCGGACTGGGGCTGTCCCGCGGCCGCACAGAAGCGCGGTGGATCCGCCTGTACCCCATCAACTTCCGATTCCTTGAGCAGGACCAGAAGTTCAAGAAGTACGACATCATCCGAGTCAGGGCCGTGCCCGCCACCGGCGACTCCCGCGTCGAGTCATGGCAACCGGACATGTCCACCATGGTGGTTATCGACCACCTCGATCCCTGGAAGCGTCGTCGAGCACTTCTCGACCCAACGGCTTCGGACACCATGTGCGAACTGAACCGGCAGAACCAGCGGGCAGCGGTGGCGCCATCGCTAGGGCTCGTCCCTGTACGGGAAGTGCTCGATCTGCGGATCACCGACCACGCCGGCTGGACACCAGAAGAACAGGCCAAGATCGACGCCTACGTCAACCAGATGGACTTGTTCGACGACTCCGACAAGAGCCCACTGCAGGCCCCGCGACTTGAGGGTCACTACCGATGGAAGTGCTACGACGCTCAATGCAAGGGCCACGATCAGAGCATCATCGACTGGGAGTTCGTCGCGCTCCAACGCCGCCTCGGCGACAGCCCCGCGGCCGCCGTACGTGCCGCGCTCAAGGAGAAGTTCTTCGACATGATGTTCAAGCCGCCCCGGGCACCTGCCTTCTTTGTGGGCAACCAAGCCAAACGCCGCCACGTGTTCCATGTGCTCGGTGTGTACTACCCCAACTGAGCGAGCTCCTCGAGCACGACTGAGCGATGGCACCGCTCCTCGTCCCGCTCGAAGCAGAGCAGGGCGACATGATGCTCCTGCCTCCAAGAGGCGAGCTCACCAAGCGCGCGTCGCGCCTCGGGGGTCCGAAGGCCAGCCCGATAGCGTGCCCGCCCGACCTCCAACTCTGCGCCGGCAAACAGTGGCCGGTTCTCCTTGGCATTGCCCAAAGACCGCAGATGTTCGTATCGCACCCCGATGTCTCCGAGAGCCGCGCCCAGGCGCGTCTTGCTGAACCCCTGCTTCCGGCTCAACGGTGTGAGGCGGACGTCGGCGACCAGGTCAATGCCGGCCGCTTGGATCGCGTCGACGAACGTTGCGATCTCGCAGCCTTCATACCCGACGGAAGACACCCGATTCGGCCGAGCCGGCAGCAGCGCGTCCACGGTCGTCTCCAGGGCGTCCGCGATGGCGGCGATCCGAAACACTCCAGGCTGTTCGACGTGCCCCTGCTCGAGCTTTCGCAGTGTCTCTAGTCCCACCCCCGAGGCCGCTGCGAGTTGCCTCTGTGTGATGCCGAACTCCCGACGGGCTTGGGCGATCGCGGACCCAAGCACCTGACTCCGGGACGGATGAATGGAAGACTGGGGGATCACGAGAGTAGTAAAGCATTACGACCTCGACAGAGTCCGCCTCGGGGCTGAGAGGAGCGCTCGTGCCTCACCCCGCGTCGGCCGCGGCATCCACGACCTCGACGCCGCCCGGCTCACTGACGCTGTCACCGGCCTCGTCGACGCCGGGCTGGTGGACTACAAGGAGCGCTGCGACACCCTGCGACCCATCACCCACCCCCCGCGGCTGCCCCCTGGCCAAGGACCGGCTCCCCGCCATCGACGATCACCCCAAGGCGCGAGTTGGCGTGGATGTCGACACGGCTGACTCACGGGCCCGCGTTCACTGGCCCACGCCCCTTCATCGCCGACCGACACGTGCGCGCCTTCGACACCGCCATCGACCCCGAGACCCGCCTGGTCCTCGCCGAGACCGGGCAGCAGTTCCTCGCTGACGCCGACGTCATCACCATCCCCACCACCCAGGCCACCTGGGCCGCCATCACAAGGAGATACGGATGACACCGATCAACCATCCCGCCCTGGAAGACCTGCACCAGCGCACCACGGCGATGCTCACCACGATCGACGACACCCCGCTCGAGCGGGACCACCTCCACTACCCGCACCACTACGAAGAGCTCCGACTCCTGGTCGAGGACTGGCTCACCGCCACCACGGCCACACCCCGGCGTTCCCGGAGCAGACCTGGGTCATCACCCGCCACGGGGCCGTGGTGGGTGTCTGCACGACCGCCACCGCCGCTGCCCTGACCGCTGGGATCCCTGATCTCGCGTTCACGCCGATCAGTCTCGACTCGACCGCGATCGAGGACCTGCGCGCAAGCTGGTCCACCCCACCGTCTCCACCTTTTGCGGCACGGGAGCGGTGATGCGCGGGATCAGTCGCGAGGTTCTCGCCCGCGACGCCGCCTGGTCCCTGGCCGACGGCTCCTGCAAAGACCTCACGATCGCGTGGGGTCGGTGGGAAGACATGTATGCCGCCGCTCTCACCCCCGCGGCTCGCCTCGCCGCCCTGGCCGAGCCAGCCTCAGTCTGCTCCGCCTGCCCGATCGCCGCAGAGTGCGCCGACCTCGCCGAGCTCTCCGGCTACACCGGCATCGCCGCCGGCGAGGGCTACCGCAACGGCCGGCCCGACGTTGCTCGTGCCCGTGCGCCGCGAGAACGGAGGTCGGCATGAGCGCCTGGCAGCTCTACCCCAACCATGTCTGGCTCGCCGACGGCGACCACGCTCTCGTCTTGCTGGTGATGGGTCTTCCCGAACGTCAGGTCCTGGGCGCCACCGTCGTCCAGGAACCCGCAGACGCGGCCGCGTTGCTGGCCCGCCTCGTGGACGCTCACGGCTGCCCGGCGACGCTGCGTTCGATCTGGGACCCACTCTTCGAGGGCGTCAACGCTGCAGCTCGCGCCGCCGTTCGTCAGGCGGGCTGCGCTGACCCCGTGGGCAAGCTGGAGTCTGACGACTTCGTCTGGGCGCTCGACATCGGCGACGCCGCCACCCAAGCAATCCGGGACAGCAACCCCGCCACCATCGATGACGCTGCCAGCGCTCTCGAGAGGTGGCTCCACGCCCCCGCTCGCACGCCATCGGCCAAATTCACCGGCCAGCGCTCGGGTAGCCTGACCCATGACGCCTACCCTCGCGAGGGACCGGGAAGTGACCCCCAGGATCTCCTGCCGGACGACAGGGCCTGGGGGTCGCGCACACCACCCCCAGACGCGCCATGACCGCAGCCCTTCCGGTGCCCGTTGCGCCGCGCCCTGGGGAGTCGATCGAGTCCTGGCTCGAGCACCTCGCCGACGCCAACGGCCTCACCACCGCCCAGCTCCTCACTGCGACAGGTCGTGGACGCGCTGGTACCCGGTACCTCACCCTCGCGCCGTCACCGGAGACGATCACCCGTCTCGCGGCTCTCGCCCGCGTCGATGAACGGGACGTGTATGCCGCCACCCTCGCCGCCTTCGACGGAACCGCCCTCGACCTCACCGGACTCGACTCGGCCGACCGGCACTCCTACCGGCAGGTCGC
>NZ_HF571038.1:3208888-3217373 GCF_001046875.1 Nostocoides jenkinsii Ben 74 | reverse complement strand
CGCCTCGTCGAGGCGCCCGAGCGAGGCGATGACCGAACGAGCATCTCGGCTCTGGAGGGCGTCGTTGGTAGCGGCGGCCGTGAGGGTTCCAAGCGCAGGGACGACGACCACGTCGAACTCTGCGGACTCCGACAGCGGGTGGTCCACCGACAGGGTCATCGATGTTGTCGTGGTCACTCGCCGTTTCGGTCCGAGGATGGCGAGTTCGATCGGGTCGATCCGCGGGTCGACATCGCTGCGGGCTCCGTCGGCCACCCGCACGATGTCGATGATCGACGCGACAGCCGAACCGAAGCAGCCGTCGATCGCGATCAGTCCGATACGCATGGCGCGAACAATAGCAATACTGTCGTATACGCCACTTCTCACATGCCCTTGCTCGTCATACGCTGAACTCGCTCACCAAGAAACCTCGACACCTAGGAGAACCCCTCATGTCCACACCCGCATCACTTCCGTATGCCTTCGTCGCCAAGATCGTCGCGGCCGATGGACAGCACGACGCGCTCGCCGATCTGCTCGCCGGCGCTGTCGCGCTCGCCAACGAAGAAGTGGGAACGATTGTCTGGTTCGCGGTCAGGACCCACGCCGACACCTTCTGGATCTTCGATGCATTCCCCGACGAGGCCGCTCGCGACGCCCACGCCAACGGTGCCATCGTCGCAGCCCTGATGGCCAACCAGCACCTCCTCGGCGCAGCACCCGAGATCCTGCCGGCCGACGTCCTCGCGTCCAAGCTCCCGTAGTCCGCCAACGCACGAGACGATCGCGCCCCGCCGAGCCGTCGCCAGGTCGCGACGCAACGCCACGCTGCGTTGCCGAGCGGTGCGAGGCCTATCGGCACACGGACAGGATGCCGGGCGCGAGCGCTCAGCCGGCGAGGGGTCCGTCGCAGAGGAGAGTGACGTCGGTGTCGGGCAGAGCCGTGAGGCCAGCGCATCGCGCGACCACCAGAACCGAACCGCCCCTGCCCTGCGTTTCCGCAGGTCAGGGGCGGTTCGCCGGAGCCGCCTGTCGGAATCGAACCGACGACCTAATCACGTCGGCTTTGCGTCTATCGCTTGATGCGCCCACTGGGCGAACGAGCCGCTGACCTGCGCAAACGCCGAGCGTGGGGGGACGCCGCCATCCGGTGGTGACCGCCGACGACCGACCAGTACCGACCGTTTCACCGGAGCTTTCGGCGGCGTCGAAGCCGAGCAAGCTCCATTCTTTTAGCTCACCGCGCCCTCCTCCTCAACGTGGCCGCGAGCTCATGGAGAAGCTGATTACCGACCTCAGCGCCGGCGTCCCCAAGGTGCTCACCGAGCTCACCACCCTGGGCCGGACCCTGAAGAAGCGAGCCGCTGACGTGCTCGCCTACTTCGAACGACCCGGCACCAGCAACGGGCCGACCGAGGCGCTCAACGGACGGCTCGAACACCTGCGCGGCTCCGCACTCGGGTTCCGCAACCTGACCAACTACATCGCCCGAAGCCTGCTCGAGACCGGCGGCTTCAGACCCCAACTCCTACACCCCCGATTGGGATGAGCCCCCAAGCCGTCCCCCGGGCAACTGTTCTCCGGGAGGGACGCGGGGCGTTGTTCGCCATTCTGACTCCGTTGATAAAGGTTTCATCGAGCGCGGATCAGAAAAGCATATGGAGGGTAAATTCTGCAAATGGCTAAGGCGTCAGCACTATTGCCATAACCGAAAAACCTAAAGCGGCTACACCCTTAAGGGTGGGTCAGTGGTTGAGCTTTGCCTTTCAACGATTCAAGTAAAACCACAGTGAACCCTAGGTGATAGGTGCGCTTTTCTTCCCGCCAGGCGTCGGCCCGAAGAAGGCATCGCCGGGTGGCGACTGGGCGACTTCGCTGAGGACCATCCGATCGGCATACGGCATAGCGAGTGCGTAGATCTCGGCTCCCCCGACGACGAAGACCTCCGCCACCGGGCCGGCCAGATTGAGGGCGTCGGCGAAGGTCCGGGCGATGTCGACGCCAGGATGCTCCCAGCCGGGATCGCGGGTCATTACGATGGTGCGTCGCCCAGGCAGCGTACGGCCGATCGACTCGAAGGTCTTGCGGCCCATGATCATGGTGTGACCCATGGTCGTGGCCTTGAAGTGCGACAACTCGCCCGGCACCCGCCACGGAATCTGCCCGTGGTTGCCGATGACTCCGTTCTCGGCGACGGCAGCGATAAGCGTCACGCGGGTCATACGGCGATCGGCGCCTTGATGGACGGGTGTGACTTATAGCCGACGATCTCGACGTCGGCCAGGTCGTAGGCGTCGATAGACGGCCGGCGCGCGATGTGGATGTGGGGGAGGGGCAGGGGGTCCCGCGACAACTGCTCCCGTGCCTGATCGAGGTGATTGAGATACAGGTGCGCATCGCCCAGGGTGTGCACAAAGTCGCCCGGAGTGAGATCGGTCTGCTGCGCGATCAAATGGGTCAAGAGGGCATAAGAAGCGATATTGAAGGGAACGCCCAAGAAGATGTCGGCACTGCGCTGATAAAGCTGGCACGACAGCCGCCCACCCGCAACATAGAACTGAAACATCGTGTGGCAGGGCGGCAGGGCCATCTTGTCCACGTCGGCCACATTCCAGGCCGACACAATATGCCGACGACTCTCGGGATTTGTGCGAATCGACTCAATAACTGCGGCGATTTGGTCAACATGTTGCCCGTCCGGGGTCGGCCAACTGCGCCACTGGTAGCCATAGACCGGCCCGAGATCACCCTGCTCGTCCGCCCACTCGTCCCAGATCGTGATGCCCCGGTCTTGCAGCCACCGCACGTTGGTGTCGCCGCGCAAGAACCACAGCAGCTCACCGATGATCGAGCGCAGATGCACGCGCTTGGTCGTCACCACCGGAAAGCCGTCGGCGAGATCGAAGCGCATCTGGTGCCCGAAGACGCCGAGGGTGCCCGTGCCCGTGCGATCACCGCGCTCGACTCCCTCATCGAGCACCCGTTGCATCAGGTCGAGGTATGGCCTCATGTCCGGAGCCTAATCGGCGACACCAACAGTCGGTCCGCCGACTGTGTCAGCCCTGCTCGATACCCTGGGCACCATGACGACTTCCCCGTTCGGCCGCGTCCTGACCGCCATGGTCACCCCCATGCGCCCCGATGGCTCGTTGGATCGAGGCGGCGCTGAAGCCGTTGTCGAGCATCTCCTCGCGACCGGTCACGACGGCATCGTCGTCAACGGAACCACGGGGGAGTCCCCGACGCTGACGTCCGACGAGTCGTTGCAGATGGTCGAGTGGGTGGTGGCGGCCGCGGCGGGGCGCGCCAAGGTCGTGGCCGGCGTCGGCAGCAATGACACCCGCCATGCCGTGGCGATGGCCGAGTCAGCCGCGCGGGCCGGCGCCGATGCGCTGCTGCTCGTCAGTCCCTACTACAACAAGCCGACGCAGCCCGGCTTGATCGCGCACTGCCGGGCCGTTGCCGACGCGACCGACCGGCCAGTCCTGCTCTACGACATTCCTGGCCGCACGGGCATACCTTTTGCGACGCAAACCATCATCGAGCTCGCGGGACATCCCAATATCCGGGGCGTGAAGGATGCGAAGGGCGATCTGTGGGCGGCGTCCCAGGTGATGGCGGCGACCGATCTGCTGTGGTTCTCCGGGGCCGACGAGGTCAACCTTGCCCACCTCGCCCAGGGCGCTACCGGGATCGTGTCCGTCGTCGGGCACGTCGCGGGCAAGAGGTATGCCGAGATGGTCGCCGCCGTGGACGCCGGGGACCTCGCGACGGCGCGGCGCATCCATACGGACCTCATCCCGATCACCGAGGCCCTGATGAACACCAGCCAGGGCGCGATCATGGCCAAGGCGGCGTTGGCGGAGCTGGGGATCATCGAGCACGCCACCGTCCGTCTCCCGTATGTCGAGGGTTCGGCCGCCGATCTCGACAAGCTGCGCGCGGCCTTGGCGCAGACCGATCTCGCATGATCCACCCCCACCCCGACCTGACCGAGCCCGGTCCGCTCGCTGACGGCGCCGTCCGTGTCCTCCCGCTCGGCGGCCTAGGTGAGATCGGCCGCAATATGACCGTCATTGAGCATGCCGGGCAATTGCTCATCGTCGACTGCGGCGTGCTCTTCCCCGACGAGCACCACCCCGGGATCGACCTGATCCTTCCCGACTTCGCTCCGATCGCCGACCGGCTGGAGCACGTGCAGGCGATCGTGCTGACCCATGGTCACGAGGACCACATCGGTGGGGTGCCCTATCTCCTTCGGCTCAAGCCGGATATCCCCATCATCGGCTCTCAACTGACCTTGGCCTTGGTGGAGGCCAAGCTCAAGGAGCACCGGATCACGCCCTATACCCTGGCGGTGAGCGAGGGCGGACGCGAGCGACTCGGGGTCTTCGACTGCGAGTTCGTCGCCGTCAACCACTCCATCCCAGATGCGCTCGCCGTGGCGGTCCACACCCCTGGGGGGACACTGCTCCATACGGGCGATTTCAAGATGGATCAGTTGCCGCTCGACGGGCGGCTGACGGACCTGCGGGCCTTCGCCCGACTGGGTGAGGAGGGGGTCGACCTCTTCATCACCGACTCCACCAATGCCGAGGTGCCCGGTTTCGTCGCCCCGGAACGCGAGATTTCGTCAGCGGTCGACAAGGTGTTCCGGCACGCCCAGCGCCGGATCATCGTGGCGTGCTTCTCCTCGCACGTGCACCGTGTCCAGCAGGTCCTTGATGCCGCCCAGAAGGCCGGCCGCAAGGTCGCGATGGTCGGCCGCTCGATGGTCCGCAACATGGGGATCGCGGCCGATCTCGGCTATCTGCACGTCCCGGACGGCATCCTGGTCGACTTCAAGAAGCTCGGCGACCTGCCCGATGACAAGGTCGTCTTGATCTGCACGGGGAGTCAAGGCGAGCCGATGGCGGCGTTGTCGCGGATGGCCAATCGCGAGCACCCGATCGACGTCGGCCCAGGGGACACCGTCCTCCTCGCCTCGTCCCTCATCCCCGGCAACGAGAACGCCGTCTATCGCGTCATCAACGGGCTCATGCGGCTCGGCGCTGACGTCGTGCACAAGGGCAATGCCCGCGTCCACGTCTCCGGTCACGCGGCGGCCGGGGAGTTGCTCTACTGCTACAACATCGTTCAGCCGAGCAATGTGATGCCCGTGCACGGCGAATGGCGCCACCTCGTGGCCAATGCCGAACTCGCGATTCAGACGGGCGTAGCCCGCGATCGCGTCGTCGTGGTCGAAGACGGGGTGGCCGTCGATCTGCGCAATGGGCGGGTCGAGATCGCGGGGGCGTATGACGTGGGCTATGTCTACGTCGACGGGTCGTCGGTCGGCGGAGCTGACGAGGCCCTCCTGAAGGATCGCCGGATCCTGCGGGACGAGGGCTTCATCTCCATCGTGGTCGTAGTCGACTCCACGACCGGCAAAGTCCTGGCCGGGCCAGACATCTCGGCGCGCGGGTTCGTCGAGGACTCCGACATCTTCGACGACATCCGACCCGGCTTGGAAATGGCCCTGGACGAGGCCACCAGCGGAGGCGTGCGCGACACCTACGAGTTGCAGCAGGTCATCCGGCGTCAGGTCGGCAGTTGGGTGGGGCGCAAGATCCGCCGCCGTCCGATGATCATCCCGATCGTGATCGAGGCCTAGATCCGCGCCGGAGACCGCCTCGGGTGCGTATGGTGTGCGCGTACGAGATCGCCTCCCGCCGCACCTAGGTAGCCCATGAACATCCTGATCACCGGCGGTGCTGGCTTCATCGGCGCCAATCTCGCGCGTCACGCTCTGGATCGGGGCCACGAGGTCCGCATCCTCGACGATCTGAGCACGGGCTACGTGGACAATCTGGCGGGCCTGCGGGTGGATTTCCTCCAGGCGAGCCTGCTGGACGTGGAGGCGCTGCGGGAAGCCGTGCGCGGAATCGACTCAATCGTTCACCTGGGTGCACTGGGCAGCGTCCCGCGCAGCATGGCCGACCCGCTTACGACTCATCATGCCAACGCCACCGGCAGCCTCAATGTGCTGGAGGCGGCCCGTGCTAATGGTGTCGAGCACGTCGTTTGCGCCTCATCGAGCTCTGTCTGCTGAATGAATCCCGCTCTGCCCAAGCATGAGCGCGAATGGGTGCGGCCGATGAGTCCGTATGGCGTTTCGAAACTGGCGTCGGAGCAGTACACCCTGGCCTATCAACAGTCGTATGGCATGGCCACACTCGCGTTCCGCTTCTTCAATGTCTTCGGGCCGCTCCAGCGCGCCGGTCACGTGTATGCCGCGGCCATCCCGATCTTCATCGATGCACTTCTTCGTGGGGCGCCACTGCCGATCAACGGTGACGGCACCCAGTCGCGCGACTTCACCTACGTCGGGTCCGTATGCCGCGTGCTCGTGGACGCGGTCGAGCGGCGGGTGAGTCATCCCGAGCCGGTCAACCTGGCCTTTGGCACGAATACCTCGGTGTTGACCCTGGTCAAACAGCTATCGGAGGTCACCGGACGGGAAGCGCAGCTGGATTTCCGACCCCCGCGGATTGGCGACGTGCCGCACTCGCAGGCGGACGGCTCGGTGCTGCGCCACCTCTTCCCAGAGGTGGCGCCGGTGGAGTTCGAAGACGGCTTGCGCCGGACCGTGGCATGGTTCGAAGGTGCAGCCCTTCCCTAGACTTCTCCGTGACAAAAGGTCATTGACCTGCACAGACGGAAAATTTAGTCGTTTCAACAATGCGGGTTTCTGGGTGCTGACTAATCGGCCCGAGGTTTAGTCCACCGAGTAACAGCATTCCCAGTAATGCAATTTTTGTTAGTTGAAAACACCCTTATGGATGGTATATGCCTGGTAGGGCATCGGCAGTGAAGCCGCATCCGCTCCCTGCACCTCACCCAATGCCTTTATCAACGGAGATCCAGCGCATGTCCAACCCAGTGGCCTCGGCCGCGCCCTCTGGCCTCCCCCGACGCAGCATCGCGAAGGGTGACGCCTGGGCTACCCCCGCGATCGCGATCGGCGCGACCGCCCCCGCCTTCGCGGCCTCGGCACACAAGCCCACCATCAGCGGCAGCATCTGCCAGCTGTTCTACGGCAGTGGCACGATCAACCAGCAGACCCACTCGATGTACCTCGGGATCACGACGACGACGGGCACCATCCCCGCCGGCACCACCATCTCCTGGACGATCTGTGTGAGCGGCGGGGGCGGCACCAGCGAGGTGCCCACGACGAACTATTCGGCCAATGGCAACTGGACCTTGACGCTCTCACCGGCGACGATCAACACGACCGGCCGTACCCCGCACTACTTCCTCACGAAGTCGGACACGCAGACCTGCTACCCGCCCGTTCAATGCTCGCGGGTGCTCAGCAGCAATGGCACTGACAATGTCACGTGCTACCCCTCGGGGACTAGTGTCACCAGTTCCTGCACCTGGGATGGCCGCTTCTGCAACTCCAGCACCACCGGGCTCTGCACCCCGCCCTACGTCGGTGGTGCTCAGAGTGGTCAGATCACCACCAACATCTGCTGACGACCTAGATTCGGATTGCCCCCTTCGGCACCAGGCGGCTTGCCCGCCTGGTGCCGAACTGTTCTAAAGGGAAGATATGACGGCGTGGATTCTTGCCCCCATCGCGTTGGAGTTCGTCCTTGCCGCCAGTGCCATCACGAAGTGGCGCAGTCAGGACTCGCTGGTCGATGTCCTCATCGCTCTGGGTACGCCCCCCGCGTTGGCGCGGAGGATCGATCGCGTCCTTCCGGCGGTTGAAGTGGTGCTGGCGGCGGGACTGCTGCTGGCCCCGGCCGGGCCGGCATTCACGGTCACTGCCATCGCGGCGGTGCTGCTCTTCGCGCTCTACCTGCTGGTAATCATCCGGCTTAACAACCGCGAGTCCGGGTCCTGTCACTGCTTCGGCTCCTTCTCGCAAGGGCAAGTGACCTCAAGGACCGTCGCCCGCAATGGGCTGCTGCTCGCGGGGGCAGTCGTCACCCTCGTGGCGGCCTTCCGTGGGAACGCCACCATCGGAACTCTCCTGGATGCGTCCGCGGGCACGTGGGCGTGGCTGCTCGCCACAGTCTGGGCTCTGGCCCTCAGCGCGACGATGGGCCTGGCACGTCCGGTCAGCGAGGACTACGTTCGCCACCGATCCCGAACGGCTCGGCCGTCCTCCCGCACGGAAGCGCGCACAGCCTCACCGCGTTGGCCGCACCGCAGGCTCGGCTCCTTGTCTTCTTGTCGCCGGGCTGTTCACCCTGTCGCGATATGTCGATGATGACTGGGCACCGACGGTTTCATCGCCGGCGGTCCGGCCTTTGGCGAGGGTGATATCCGAGCGCTCGTGGCGGAGTTGACCGAAGCGATGACCCCAACCGAGCCCTGAGCGACCGGGCGTGTGGCGCGTGGGAATGCTGAGCCTTGTGGGACCCATCGCGTAGATTTGAAGAATGGCGACCCGTCCGTCCTCCAGTCCTGCGCGGGCCTCGCGCGCTCCGGCCCGCGCAACGGCCGGATC
>NZ_HF571038.1:3202840-3208788 GCF_001046875.1 Nostocoides jenkinsii Ben 74 | reverse complement strand
GACGCAAAAGCTTTTGCGTCCGCCGCAGGTTATTGCGTCCGTCCGGCCTTCCGGCCCTCGGTATGGCGGCGAGGTCAGGCGCCCGGGCCCGCTATCAGTGCCCGCCGTCCGACGCCTTCGCCGAAGCCTTGGCAGACGCCTTGGCCGCCTTCTTGAACTGACGGACCTTCTGTAGCGACTCCTCGTCCCGCACGTCGGCGACCGACCGGAAGGAGCCGTCCTCGGCATACGGCCCGATCTCCTCGCGCCACCCCGAGGGCTGTATGCCCGCCTGCTTGCCCAGGAGCGCGGCGAAGATCCGGGCTTTTTGATCGCCGAAGCCGGGCAGAGCCTTGAGTCGGGCGAGCAGGGTTTTGGTGTCTGCCGCCGAGGTCCAGATGGCAGCCGCGTCGCCGCCGTAGTCGGTAACCACGACCTGAGCCAGGGCCTGGACGCGGGCAGCCATGGAACGGCCATACCGATGAATCGCCGGGGGCGTGGCGCACAGGTCGGCGAAGGCGCCCGGCTCCGCGGCGGCGATCGCCTCCGGATCGAGGCTGCCGAAACGATCGAGAATCTTGGCCGGCCCGGCGAACGCGCGTTCCATCGGGAATTGCTGGTCCAGCAACATGCCGGTCAGGAGCGCGAACGGGTCGTCGCTCAGCACCTGGTCGGCATGTGGGTCTTGGGCGATCCGGAGCGTCGGCATGTGCCGAAGGGTAGTCCTCAGCAGAGACGGATTCAGGCGAGATAGATCAGGCCCGGGCCTTCGTCCCGATAGGAGATCCCGAGGGCGTCCAACGCCGGAGCCCAGGAGCCGGTCACGCTCGGGTCCGCGCCCTCGAAGCCGTGATCGGCGGTGAGGACGAGCGTCACCTCCTCCAAGGCACCGATGGCTTCAAGATGATCGAGGAAGGCGACCAGCCGGGCGTCGGACTGGCGCAGGGATGCGCGCGCCATCGCCGAGCGCGGCCCGCCCCCATGATGTCCGGCGTCCGTCACAACGTTCGCCCACCAGGTCAGCCGAGGTGCCGTGGCTGGGTCCGCCCACAACTGCCGGATCTGCTGCAGTCCGAGGTCGTCGACCTGCACGCCCCAGGAGAAATAGTGGTCCTCCAGATGCGCCGGGTCGACATTGAAGGGCGAGGTATGGGGATCCGGCAGTTGGTCGGTCAAGCCGTCGGCGCCGCGGGCGTCCCCCGAGGCCCGGATGAGTTGCATCGTGGAGTAGTCCGCCCCCCGGTCGATGGCCTCATCAATCGAGGCACTGCGCGGGAAGCCTTGGGGCGCAACGTGATCGGCAACCATCTCGAAGACGGTCCGGACGTGGCCGTGCAACCACTCGCTGCTGCGATGCCAGGTGGCGGCGTCGTTGGGGACGACCCGCTCGCCGCTGGCCCGGTCGAAATAGACGTTGCCAAGCACTCCGTGGCGGCCCGGGCCGACGCCGGTCAGGATCGAGGTGTGATTGGTCAACGTGACGCTCGGGAACTGCGCAACCGCGCCGCCACGCAAGGCGACGCCCCGCTCGATCAGGCGGGCGACGCCGGGTAGCTCGCCCGACTCCGCCAGGTGCAGCAGGTCTCCACAGTGGGCACCGTCCCACAGGATGCCCACGACCGGCCGGGGCTCCCCGGGCAGAAGGTGCTCGTGCAGCACCCGCCCGTCCACTGGGTCACCGTGACGATCCACAAGATCGTCCTCCGGCACGCCGGCCAAGACGGCCATCGTCGGACCGACGTCGACCAGGCGGGCGTGGGCCGCGGCATACCCCTGTCGGCGAACGCGCGGCCCGGCGAGGATCAGCGGCGCCCGGGACTGGATGACGTCGAGGGAGCCGTGCTCCCCGACGTGCCCGCCCTCGTCGGGGAAGTAGTGGCGCGGGGTGTGGACGATGGCGAGGTCCGGTGAGCGATCGGGATGGGAGAAGAAGGAGAGGAGGCGGGGCGCGGCATACGGATAGGCGTTGCTGGTGGAGAGGCGAGGCCCGGGTTCGGCGCACTCCGCGTCGTAGGGGAGAAAGGCCATCGGGTCTTCACTCGGAATCGGGTCGATGCCACTAAGGACGTGATGGGTGCCGTCCGCTTCGAGCCGGACCGACCCGAGATGGTTCGCCGCGAAGGCGGCGGGCTCGCCGTCGTGACCCGCCCAGACGACCAGGTCAATGATCGGGGCGAGCTCGGGGACGGTCAGCGCCGCGACGACCCGGTCGTGGTCGGGGTGGAGTTCACGCACGGCCGCGAGCCTAAGCCTTCGGCCCGGGAGACCGAGGAGGGGTTGCCGACGTGGTTCGGCGAGGTCAAGCCTCACCCGTCGACAACCCCTCACCGCCGGCCGTCACCGGTCACGTCCCTCGTCCGTGTTCCGAAACTCCCAGACGGGGTCCCCGCGAAGTATCGGAGCGAGGAACGAGCGGAGAACTTCGTGGGGTCTTAGATCGGGGGCGCGTCCTTGCGGGGGCGGCCTCGCGGCCGCTTGCGGGCAACGATCTTGCCGTTGACGAAGTACTCACCGCCGAAGACGCCAATGCTCTCGTGCCCGGCGACCGCGATCTCCAGGCACAGGCTCTTGAGCGGGCAGGGCTGGCACAGTGCCTTGGCCGCCTCGACGCCTTCCGGGGTCTCGGAGAACCACAGGTCCGGGTGGTTCGTGGGGTTGAGACACGGAATCACCCCGTCTCCGTCAGTCGTGCGCGCACCCGCGTCGAGCAACTGGTGGAGTTGCATTGCTGGGTTCACCTCCCTGGTTGGGCCCCGGGTGTGGGGCTGTTGTGGATGTTTCTGAGATGTCGGTCGATTCCCGGGATCGTCCGGGAATGACGAAGGCCGCGGATCCGATGGGATCCGCGGCCTGGAAGGAGGTGTCCGGCTGATGAAAACTCAGTCGACTATCCCGTGGTTCCAGGCGGTGCGGAGGCCCAACGACCCTGTGCTGCGGCGGCGAAAACGACGGACGACAATCCAGCCTTGTGATCGGACTGGGTGAGGTTGCTGAGGACCCCATTGCCTTGGGCAAACGTCGGCGCAGCGAGGAAGGTCATATCGATCGTGATGTAGCTGATCACTTGCAAGCCTCCTGGTCCTGACGTGCCGGTCTCCACGCGCGGGTGCGCATGCGTTGTCGTTAGATTAGACGTTCCCCAGGCTCGCCGCGCGCTATTTAATGCCATTCTCCGAGAATTCCTGGGATTTCTTTTGGGACGGGCTGGGGCCTCGATGGCGAGGGCCGTCCACACCTTCCTTAGGACGTATGCCGCGCGGCCACCTCCGCCGGGTCCTCGCCCGCGAGGACGGCCCGGACTCCGGCGGCGTAAAGGTCCATTTTGCGTTGTCCCAGACCGGGAATCGCGACGAACTCGGCGTTGGTCGACGGCTGCTGCTCGGCAATGGCCGTCAAGGTGGCGTCGGTGAAGACGACATAAGCGGGGACGCTGGCGCTCTTGGCGACTAGCGCCCGCCAGGTGCGCAGGGCCTCGTAGGTCGGCTCGTCGTAGGTGGGCGGACAACTCTGACAACGCCGGGTCGTGCGCTCGGTGGCCGTCGACAGCGGGGCGGAGCAGACACGGCATACGGCCTGTCGGGCGGGTTTCATGCTGGCGCGGGACGTGCCGCGCCCAGCCTTGTCGCGGCTCCCCTTGCCACGACCGCTCTTGACACCGGCTCCGGCATCCGGAGCAAGGAAGTCGAGAAAGCGAGACAGCCGGCGGTGGCCAGCGTTGCCGGGGGTGCGAGCCTGGGCCCACGTCAGGACGAGATGGCGGCGGGCGCGCGTCACCCCGACGTACAGCAGTCGGCGCTCCTCCTCGATCTCCTCCCCCAGTTGGGCCATCGTTATCGGGATCAGGCCGTCGGAGCACCCGGCCAGGATCACCGCATCCCACTCCAGTCCTTTGGCGGCGTGAAGGGACGCGAGCGTGACTCCCTCGACCGTGGGGGCGTGCTGGGCGGCGGCGCGCTCGTCGAGCTCGCGGACGAAGTCGCCCAAACGCGCGCTGGGATTGGTGGCGAGCAATTGGTCGGCCAGCAGTGCTAGCGCTTCCAGCGACTCCCACCGCTCGCGCGCGGCCCCAGCACCCGTGGGCGCAACGCGCGACCATCCCGCCCCGGTGAGCAGGTCCCGAACCAGGTCGGGCAAGGGGGTGTCGCCGTCATCGGCGCGCACTCCCCCGCGAAACAAGACGATGGCTTCCTTGACCTCGCGCCGGGAGAAGAAGCGCTCGCCGCCACGCACGAGATAGGAGATGCCTCGCTCGGCCAACGCCGTTTCAAACGCCTCGCTCTGCGCGTTGATGCGAAAGAGGATGGCGATCTGGCTGGCAGCGGTGCCGCCCGCGAGCAGTTCCTCGACGATGCCGGCAATGCCGACCGCTTCGGCGACGTCGTCGGCGTAGTGCACGCAGCGGGCGGCCGGGCCGGGCGCATTCTGCGCGACCAAGGCCGCGCCACCCCAGCGCCTAGCGCCGCCGGGCATCGACGCGATGGTGTTGGCGGTGCCGAGAACCTGTGGGGTCGAGCGGTAGTTGCGCACCAGGCTCACCTGGCGGGCCGTCGGATGCGCCTTGGTGAACGACTGCAAGTGCACCGCCGAGGCCCCCGTGAACGAATAGATCGTCTGCGCTGGATCCCCCACAACGCAGATCTCGTCACGACCCCCTAGCCATAGGTCGAGCAAGCGTTGCTGCAGCGTGTTGACGTCCTGATATTCGTCGACCACGAAGTGGCGGTACTGCTCGCGGATCGTCGCGGCGATGTCGGGGCGGTCGCGCAGGATGCCGACCGTCAACAGCAGGACGTCCTCGAAGTCGATCACGCCCCGATCGGCCTTGGCATCCTCATAGGCCGACATCAGGCGCGCCATGGCGGTCAGGTCGAGGCCGGGCGGCGTGCGCGCCGCCCGGGTGGCAGCGGCCGGATAGGTCTCGGGGGTGAGCATGCCGACCTTGGCCCACTCAATCTCGGCGGCGAAGTCGCGCAACTCGCTGCCCTGGAAGCGCATTCGCAACCGGCTGGCGGCCTCGGCAACGACCGGGACCTTCTGGGCGAGCACCTCCGGCGCACCGCCGCCGACGGCGTGCGGCCAGAAATAGTGCAACTGCCGCAGCGCTGCGGCGTGGAAGGTGCGGGCTTGGACGCCGGCCACACCCAACTCCCGAAGGCGAGTCCGCATCTCCCCGGCCGCGCGCGCGGTGAAGGTGAGAGCCAGGACGCGGGGCGCGGCATACGCACCGGAACTGACGCCATAGGCGATGCGGTGCGTGATCGCGCGCGTCTTGCCGGTGCCGGCGCCGGCGATGACCACCATCGGGCCGGTCGGGTGCGCGGCGACCTCGCGCTGCTCGGGGTCGAGGCGCGCGAGGATGTCGTCCGGGTCGACGGAATGCATGCTCACACCTGGGAAGGTACGTGGACGCACCGACGTTGACCCAACCGACCCACCCCGTGAACCGAAGGCAGCCCATGACCGTCAGCACTCCCCCCGCCGGCACCATCACGATGTTTTCGACGCCGTGGTGTGGCTATTGCAAGCGGCTGAAGACGCAACTGGACCGCGCGGGCATTGGGTATGCCGAAGTCGACATCGAGCAGGATCCGGCAAGCGCGGAGTTCGTCATGACCGCCAATGGCGGCAACCAGACGGTGCCGACAGTGCTCTTTGCGGATGGCACGACCGCGACGAATCCGTCGCTGATCGAGGTTAAGAAGCGCCTCGCCTGAGCCGGTGATCTGCGAAGTCGGCGGCGCGAGCCGTCTGATCGGCGGGCCTGGCCGCCCGCGGGGGCGGACACGGCATACGGTAAATCCGTGACCCGAACCCCTCTGCAACTCGCCGCCTTGGCGAGTGCCGCCGTCCCGGGCTTGGATCCCGTGGCCGTTGCCGCGCTGCCCACGGCGAGTGCGGCGCCCTATGACGCGGCCGTCGTCACCGACGCGGGGGGCCAGAAATGGCTGGTCCAGGCCCCGACCTCCCCC
>NZ_HF571038.1:3195419-3202740 GCF_001046875.1 Nostocoides jenkinsii Ben 74 | reverse complement strand
GGGCCAGCCGGTCGACCCGAGCCTGCCCGCCCCGCCGCCCCCGCCGGGAACCCCACCCGGCACCCCACCCGTCACCCCGGACACCCCCGGTGACGCCGCCACTCAACAAGGAGCCGACGCCGCCGAGGCCGGCCCGCCGCCCAAGAGCATCGAGGAACTTCTCGCCGAGCTGGACGACCTGGTCGGCCTGGACGCGGTCAAGAAGGAAGTCCACCAGCAGGTCGCCATCCTGAAGGTCGAGAAGCGCCGCGCCGAGGCCGGCCTGAAGTCGGCCACCATCACCCGGCACCTCGTCTTCGTCGGCAACCCCGGCACCGGCAAGACCACGGTGGCCCGGCTCGTCGGGGGCATCTACCGCGCCCTCGGCCTGCTGTCCAAGGGCCAACTCGTCGAGGTGGATCGCTCCGAGCTCGTCGCCGGCTACCTCGGCCAGACCGCCATCAAGACCGCCGAAGTCACCGCCAAGGCCCTCGGGGGCGTGCTCTTCATCGACGAGGCCTACGGGCTCTCGGGCGACCAGTACGGCCAGGAGGCCATCAACACCCTGGTCAAAGAGATGGAAGATCACCGCAACGACCTCGTCGTGATCGTGGCCGGATACCCGACCCCGATGATGGAGTTCATCGCCCAAAACCCCGGTCTCGCAAGCCGATTCAAGACGATCATCGAGTTCGCGGACTACACCGACGACGAACTCGTCGGCATTATGGAGACGCTGGCCGAGAAGTCCGACTACGACATCCACGCCGATGCCGAGGTCGTCGTCCGCGAGATCCTGGCCGCGACGGATCGCAATTTCACCTTCGGCAACGGCCGGTTCGTGCGCAACCTCTTGGAGGAAGCGATCGGTCGCCACGCCTGGCGGCTGCGTGACGACGAGGACGCCAGCACCGAGGACCTGCGCACGCTGCTGCCCAGCGATTTCCGCGAGCAGCCCGAGGACGAACCCGACGCCGAACCCGACGCCGGTGCGGACGCCGAGCCAACCGATGCGCCTAGCAACAACTCCGAGGCAACCGATGCCGACACCAGCGCGGAGGCCGAGATGACCGCCGAAGGTGGCCCGGCGCCCGCCGAGGACCCGATCACGCCCACCGACGACGAGCACGACCAGGGGAGTGCCGTATGACGCAGATCGCCACCGCGCCGACCACCATCTCGACCGGCCCGGCGCCAGGCACACCGGCTGCCGCGGGCACGACCACGAGCGCTGCCGAGCGCCGCGCCACCGCCCGCCGTCACTTCTTCACCGGCACCCCCGGGCGTATGCGGATCCTCGCCGTCGTCGCCTCCCTCGCCTGCCTAGGGTTCGCCTTGAGCGGGTTCTTCGCCCTCCGGGCGCTGGACTCCTCCGTCAACCGGGCGGCCGCCAACACCGAGCAGGTGGTACGGGTCCAGCAGATTTACGCCGATCTCCTGCGCGCGGACGCAGCGACGACCAACGGCTTCCTCCAGGGCGGTTTGGAGCCGGTCGACCTGCGCTCGACCTACGACTCGGCGATGGCCCGGGTGTCGCGCAATATTGCCGAGGCCGCCAATGCCCAGCCCGCCGACGGCGAGGCCCTGTCGCTGCTCAATGAGCGACTCGGGACCTACGTCACCTACGTCGACCAGGCCCGGACCTACAACCGCCAGGTTCTGCCTGTCGGCGCGCAATATCTCACACTCGCCAGCGACCAGCTGCGCACCGACATCCTGCCGATCGTCGACAACCTCCGCGCCGCCAACCAAGATCGTGCCCAGACGGAACTCGGGGCGGGCAAGGTCGCTGCGCTCGCTTTGGGTATGGGGGTGCTGACCCTCGGTCTGCTCGGTCTCATCGGGTGGTGGCTGGCCCAAAAGACCCACCGCATCCTCAGCCTGCCGCTCGCCGCCGCCTTCGCCCTAGTCGCCGGCGGGGTCGGCCTCACCTTGACCATGATGGCCTCGACCGCCTCGACCATGTCCACGGTCCGCGACGGCGACTTCTCCTCGGCCGTCAACCTCGCGTCGGCGCGCGCCGCGGCCTACGACGCGAAGTCCAACGAGGCGCTGACCCTCGTCAAGCGCGGGTCCGGCGCCGCCAACCAGGCGGCATACGAAAAGGCGCTCGCCGCCGCGCTTGACGCCGTTGACAAGGCGGGGTTCGGTCCCGGCAAGCCACCGGGCCTCGCGGCGCGACTTGGGACCTACTCGACCCTGCACGACGCGATCCGCAAGGCGGACGACTCCGGTGACTGGGACAAGGCCGTCGCCTTGGCGACGTCCACGAAGTCCGGCTCCGCGAATGCGGCCTTTGACGAGTTCGACGCCGGCTCCGAAGGCAAACTCAAGGACAAGGCAAGCTCGGCGATTGCCGCGCTCGATGGTTTGCAGCGTCCGCTGTTCCCGTGGCTGGTGGGCCTCGCCGGCATCCTGGCCGCGCTCGCCGCGGCCCGATCGATGACCCCGCGGATCGAGGAGTACCGATGAGCCGCCTCGCCCGCGTCACCCCAGCGCGCCCCACCCCTACCCGACTCGCCACGGCACGCCTCGCCACAGCACGAATCGCCGCGACCACGTTGCTCGCCGCGGGCGCCCTGGCCGGGTGCGCCGGCGGCAACTACCCGACGACGCCCGTGCCGACGACGTCGTCCGCGAGCACCACCTCCAACACCGCCACCACCGCGTCCACGTGTGACCGCGCGACGGCGACCGAGACCTACGAGCCGCTGAGCGGCATACCGGCAACGTCGTCCATCGACGACGAAGGAATGCGCACGATCATCGACCGCGGCCGGCTCGTGGTCGGGGTCTCGGCCGACACCTACTTGCTCGCCGCGCGCAACCCGCTGACCAACTCGATCGAGGGCTTCGACATCGACATCGCCAAGGCGATTGCCAAGGCGATCTTCGGTGACGAGAACAAGGTGACCTGGCGGGTAATCACGGCCGCCGATCGCATTCCGCTGCTGCAGTCCGGCGATCTCGACCTCGTCGCGCGCAATATGACGATGACGTGCGGACGGTGGCAGGACATCGCCTTCTCGGCCGAGTACTACCACGCCGGCCAAAAGGTCCTCGTCGCGCGGGACTCGAGCGCCGAGACGCTGGAGGATCTCAAGGGTCAGCGCGTGTGCGCACCGACCGGCACGACGAGCCTGACGAAGCTGCGCGAATTCAACGGCGTTGAGGTCGTCACCGCGCCCAACCACACCGGCTGCCTCGTGAAGTTCCAGCAGCGCCAGGCCGACGCCATCACCGGCGACGACACGGTGCTCGCCGGTCTCGCCGCCCAGGACCCGTATGCCCGTGTCACCGGCGCCGACGCCCTCACCGACGAGCCCTATGGCCTCGGCATCAACGAGGACAATGTCTACTTCACGCGATATGTCAATGCCGTTCTCGCGCAGATGAAGAGCGACGGCACGTGGAAGAAGATCTACGACAAGTGGCTCTCGGCGAGCCTCGGAAAGGCCCCGACTCCGCCGGCGGCGAACTACGGCCGCGGATGAGCCTCGATCTCGGCATGACCACTGGACCGGCCGGCGGCGCACCACGCGCCCCCGGTCGGCTCGGGGTGCCCGTCGGGGCGGCCGAGGCCCTGCGTTATCTCACCGACCTCGGTCTGTGGATCGACGACCGCCGCAAGCAACTCGACGCGATCGATGCCGCCGCGCTTAACGCTCCGAACCAGACCGATCGGGACGCCCTCACCCATGACATGACCGTCTCGATGGCGCTGTGGAAGGCCATCCACGATCGGTATGAACTGCTCAAGGTCACCTTCGACTCCGGCCGCGTCGGCGCCGTCCAGGCCGAGCAACTCTCGACCCTGATCTGGGGGCGTCTCGACGTCACCCCAGGCGTGGGCCGCGACGCCGAACGCGCCCGCGTCCCGTCCGCCGCCGAGGGTGCCCTGGCCGTGTCGTTGCCCGAGGCGTGCCGACTGTCCGACGCCATGACCTCCTCGCTGCGCGCCCGCCTGGCCCTCGAACCCAGCGGTCTCGACATCGGCATCCGGGTCAAGGCGATCCGCGAAGGCATCGAGCGCCTGCGCGATCAGATCGCCCTCACCCCGCCCGGAGCCGCGCGCGACAAGAACTCCGCCGATCTCATCGGCTTTCAGCAGCGCCTCTTCGATGTCACCGAGCGCGCCAAGCGCGGCGGCGACGTCGGCGGCTACCTCGGCCCGCTGGAGATCGACGTCGCCGGCCGGGAGCGCGACCTCATCGTCGCCGCCTCTCGCCGCCACGAGAGCGAGCGCGACGCCGCCACCGCGCGCACCCTGATCACCGAACTCGCGGCCCGCGGTGACGCGATCCGCGCGATGCAGACGCAGTGCCTCGCCTCCCTCAACCCCGCACCGAAGCTCGCCGTCCCGGACGTCCGCGCCCTCGGCGCCGTGCCCGACGACCCGGACGCGGTCGATGCCCTCCTGGCCCGGCTCCAGCTGGTCTCGCGCGCCCTCGACCAAGCGCACGAGACGTATGCCCGTGCCCTCGGCGAGCGCGACCAGCTCCTCGGGTTGATGGGCGCCCTCGATGCGCAGGCGGCCGCGTCCCCGGAGATCGACGCCCAGGAGCGCGCCGACTTGGCGCCGCTGCGTGCCCAACTCGCCGACGCCTTGGCGAGCACCCCCATCCCGCTGGTGCGCGCCCGGGCGCTCATGGCGGCATACCAGAGCTATCTCCAGGCCGTGACGAGGAAGGGTCTTTGATGAGCGATCCCAACGCCTGTCAGCAGCCGGGGTGCACCGGCACCATTACCGACGGATATTGCGACGTCTGCGGTATGCCGGGTGCTCCCGGCACCGGCGAAAACTCGCCCACGCCTCCTGCCGTAGCCACGTCGGCCACCCCGCCCCCGCGGGCGGCGGCCGGCTCGACCACCGTCCCGGCGCGCTCGCCGGCGGCGGCCAATGCGCCAGCCGCTCCCCGGTCCAATCCCTCGGCCACTCCCTCGGCCAATCCCCGGGCGGGAGGGGGCACATCTGCCTCCAAGCCAATCGGCGTTGCGGGCTCGCCGTGTCGCCAGCCGGGTTGTGACGGCCGGGTCGTCGATGGCTACTGCGACGTCTGCGGGACGCCGGAGGCCGGCGCCGAGAGCCCGGTCGCGCCGGCCGGCTCGGCGGTCTCGCGGGTGTCCAGCCGCTTGGAGGCCACCGCCCTCGGCTCCGCGCGCGCCCGTGGCGGAACGGTCTCGACCCGCCGGGTCTCGGGGGAGTCCCGGCGCATGCGGACCGCCCGGATCGGGGCCGGCGTCACGTCGGTGCCGCCGGTCGCCGAGATCGACGCCGCCCGCGCCGTCTTGAAGAATCCCGTTGTCCCCGAAGACAAGCGCTTCTGCCCCAAGTGCGGCGAGCCGGTCGGTCGGGGACGCGACGGCCAACCCGGACGCACCTCGGGCTTCTGCGCCAACTGCCGCACGCAGTTCGACTTCACGCCCAAGCTCAAGCCGGGCGATCTCGTCGCCGGTCAGTACGAAGTCGCTGGCTGCCTCGCCCATGGCGGTCTCGGCTGGATCTATCTCGCGCGGGACCGCAATGTCTCCAACCGCTGGGTCGTGCTCAAGGGCCTGCTCAACTCCGGTGACCCCGATGCGCTCGCCGCGGCCCTGGCCGAGCAGCGCTTCCTCGCGCAGGTCAGCCACCCGAATATCGTCGAGATCTACAACTTCGTCTCCTATGACAACGCCGGCTATATCGTCATGGAGTACATCGGCGGCACCTCGCTGAAGTCCCTGCTCAAGCAGCGGATGAAGGCCGCCGGGCAGTACGACCCGATCCCGGTCGACCAGGCACTCGCCTACATCATCGAGATCCTGCCTGCCTTCCAGTACCTCCACGATCTCGGCCTCGTCTATTGCGACTTCAAGCCGGACAACATCATCCAGATCGGCGACGAGGTGCGCCTGATCGACCTCGGCGGCGTGCGACGGATCGACGACGAGGACTCCGCGATCTTCGGGACGGTCGGCTATCAGGCGCCCGAGGTCGCCGAGCAGGGGTGCACGGTCGCCTCCGACATCTACACGATCGGGCGGACGCTGGTCGTCCTGACGATGGAGTTCCGGGGCTACCAGACGACCTATGTGAAGTCGCTTCCGCCGCCGGAGGACGTCGAGATCTTCCGCCGCTATGACTCGTTCTATCGGCTCCTGCTGAAGGCCTGCGCGCCGTCACCGGACGACCGGTTCATCTCGGCCGATGAATTGCGCGTGCAGATGCTCGGCGTGCTGCGCGAGGTAGTTGCGCAGGACCGCAAGACCGGCGCCGGCCAGAGCTCCGCCGCGTCGCTGCTGTTCGAGCCGCCGCCGGCCGGGGATGCCCAGATGACCTGGGAGGACCTGCCGAGGCTGCGCCGCGACACCGCCGACCCGCACGCCGGGTGGCTGCAGACGATCGACGCCCTCCCGGCGACGGAGCGGATGCAGGCCCTCGACCGGGCCCCCGGCTTCTCGCCCGAGGTCCGCCTCGCCCAGGCGCGGGCGGCCGTGGAGTCGCAGTCGTGGCCACTGCTCGACCAGGTCGTCACGCAGATGCTGACCGAGGACCCGTGGGAGTGGCGGGCCGTATGGATGTCCGGGCTCGGCGCGCTCGCCCGCAACAACCCGCAGGCCGCCCAGAGCTCGTTCAACGCGGTCTACGGCCAGGTCCCCGGCGAGCTCGCTCCCAAACTCGGCCTCGCCCTCGCCTGCGAACTGTCCGACACCCCCGACATCGCCGAGCAGATGTATGCCGTGTGCGCGCGCACCGACGCGGCATACGTCCCGCAGAGCGCGTTCGGACTGGCCCGACTCCGCGGGGCCGCCAAGGATCTCGACGGGGTCCAGGCGGCGCTGACCCTGGTCCCGCCCGGCTCCAGCGCGTACCCGATCGCCCGCCAGCACTGGGCCGAGGCGCTCGTGGCGAACCCGCGGCAGCTGTCCGACCTTGGGCTGACGTTGGACACGGCGGCCTCGGCCGGCTTCGGCGGCCGGCGCCGGGCCGAACTCGCCGTCGCGGTCTTCCGCAAGGCCCTGACCACCGTGACCAAGAACGGTCCCAAGCCCGGGGAGAAGGTCGGCGGCTTCGCGGCCACGCAGGAAGGCATGCGCGCCGGCCTCGAATCCGCGCTGCGCCAACTCGCCTCCGTCACCGACAACCCGATCGAGCGGCTCCGGCTGGTCGATGAGGCCAACTCCGTTCGTCCCTGGAGCTTCGTATGACGATCCCCACCTCCCCGTCGCCGCCCGCGGCTCCCGAGCCCACTACGCCCGGGAGCACCACGCCCGAGCAGACCCCGGCAGCCGAACCGGCGCCAACCCCTACACCAACGCCCGCGCCAATCCCGGCGCGGCTGACGTGCTCGGCGTGCGGCGA
>NZ_HF571038.1:3190468-3195319 GCF_001046875.1 Nostocoides jenkinsii Ben 74 | reverse complement strand
TTCCGCCCACGTCACCCGCTCTATGGGGTGACGTAGACGAGAAGGGGTGACGTGGTCGGAAAGGGATGACCTGAACCAGCCTCACCAGGCCCGCTCGTTTGTCGCGTCCCGCGACATATGGGGTAGGGTCGGGACATGCGCATCAGTGCGGCGCTCCTGACGGATCGCTACGAACTCTCGATGTATGCCGCGTTGCTCGCCGACGGGCGGGTCGGGGCGCCGGCCACGTTCGAACTGTTCGCCCGCCGCCTGCCCGAGGGGCGGCGGTTCGGCATGGTGGCCGGGCTCGGGCGGTTCCTCGACGCCCTCACCGACTTCCACTTCGACGACGACACCCTGGCCTGGCTCCAGGACGCCAAGGTCATCGACGCCGCCACCGCAACCAGCCTCGCCAACTGGCGTTTCACCGGCACCATCCGGGCCTACCGCGAGGGGGAGACCTGGTTCCCTAACTCGCCCATCCTCTCGGTCCAGGCCCCGCTCGGCGAGGGTCTGATCCTCGAGACCCTCGCCCTGTCCATCTTCAATCACGACAGCGCCATCGCCTCGGCGGCGGCCCGGATGGTGCTCGCCGCCGACGGCCGCACGCTCATTGAGATGGGGTCCCGCCGCACGCACGAGGAGGCGGCGGTCGCGACGGCGCGCGCGGCATACGTCGCGGGGTTCTCGACCACCTCCAATCTCGCGGCCGGGGCGGCGTATGGCGTGCCCACCGCCGGCACCGTCGCCCACGCCTTCGTCCTGGCTCACCAGAGCGAGGCAGAGGCGTTCGCCGCGCAGATGGCCGCGCAGGGCACCGGCACGACGATACTGGTCGACACCTACGACACCGAGCAGGGCATCGCCACGGCGGTGCGGGTCGCCCAAGACCTAGGCGCCACCGGTCCCGGCGCGATTCGGATCGACTCCGGCGACCTCCCGACCGCCGTTGCGGCGGCGCGCGCCCAACTCGACAGCCTCGGCGCCACGGACACCAAGATCGTGGTCACCTCCGATCTCGATGAGTACCTCATCACCGAGCTCGCCCTCTCCGCCGTCGACGCTTATGGCGTGGGCACGCGCGTCGCGACCGGCTCGGGGCACCCGACCGCGGGCTTCGTCTACAAGCTCGTCGAGCTCGACGATCGCCCGGTCGCCAAGCGCGCCAGCGGCAAAGCCAACGTCGGCGGCCTCAAGACGCCCTATCGCTATCCCGACGGCCGCGAAGCCTTCCGCGTCGACGGCGTCGTCCCGCCGGGCGCCCGCCCCCTCCAGGTCGACGTGGTCCGCGCGGGGGAGGTCCTCCCCATACCGACCCTGCTCGAAGCCCGGGAGTATGCCGCGGCCGCCCTCGCCGACCTCCCTCCCGCCGCCCGACACATCACCTCCGGCCCGCCCGCCACGACCGCAGTCCTCGAAGGAGACCCCGCATGAGCCGCGCCCTGCTGATCGTCGACATTCAGCCCGACTTCTGCGAGGGCGGGTCATTGCCCGTCACCGGCGGCAACGCCGTGGCCGCGGCGGTCGCGCGCTACGTCGACGAGGCGGGCGCCGACTACGCGCTGATCGCGACGAGCCAGGACTGGCACAATCCGGACTCCACCAATGGTGGCCACTTCGCCGCCGAACCCGACTACCGCACCACCTGGCCGGCCCACTGCGTCGCCGGTACGCCGGGAGCTGAGCTGCACTCGGACCTGGCCGAGGCGCTGACCAAGGCGACCACCACGGTGGTGGGGGTGCACAAGGGGCAGGACGCCCCGGCATACTCCGCGTTCGAGGGCACCGCCTCGGACGGACGCGCCCTGGCCCAGCTCCTCACCGACGCCGGCGTCACCGAGGTCGACGTCGTCGGTATCGCGACGGACCACTGCGTCCGCGCGACCGCCCTCGACGCACTCGCCGCCGGGCTCGACACCACGCTCCTGGCGGGCCTGCACGCCGGGGTCGCCGCAGACACCACCGACGCTGCGCTCACCGAGTTGGCCGACGCCGGCGCCGATGTCGGCCGCCCGCTCGCGCCCGCCACCGCCTGAGCCCCGATCGACCACTCACCAGAGGAAGCCATGAGCCACCCGCCCTTCGCCGTCACGGTCGATCTCTGCGTCTTCACCATCCGATCCGGGGCCCTGAACGTCCTGCTCGTCGAGCGCGGGGACGATCCGTTTGCCGGGTCCTGGGCCCTCCCCGGCGGCTTTATCGAGCCCGACGAGGACGCCACCGCCGCCGCCGCGCGGGAGCTCGTCGAGGAGACCGGCGTCGAGACCGGCTTCCACCTGGAGCAGTTGGCGACCTACTCCCAGCCAGACCGCGACCCCCGCATGCGCGTCGTCTCGATCGCGCACGTCGCCTTCGCCCCCGACCTGCCCGAGCCGGTCGCCGGGTCGGACGCGGCCACGGCCCGCTGGTGGGCGGTGGCGGACCTGCCCATCCAAGGCGCCGAGTCGCCGGCCTTCGAACGGCTCGCCTTCGACCACGCCCAGATCCTCACGGACGCGCTGGAGCGGGTGCGTTCCAAGCTCGAATACACCACCCTGGCAACGTCGTTCGTGACGGCGCCGTTCACGCTGGGGGAGTTGCACCGCGTCTATGCGGCCGTATGGGGAACCCCGCCGCACCGGGGCACCTTCATTCGGAAGGTGCTCTCCACCCCGGGCTTCGTGGAGTTGGCCGAGGCGCCGACGCAGCGCACAAGCGGTGTGGGGCGACCGCCGACGGCGTTCTATCGCTCCGGTCCCGCGACGCACCTGCATCCGGCGCTGCTGCGGGGCTGAGCGGCATACGTCCTGTGGTTGGTGTGACGTGGGCGCCCTCAGGGGGAGGCTGGTGTCTCTGGGGTCGATGGGGCACAATAGCCCCAGCGCGGCTCTCGTGACCTATGTGCGTGACGTTGGGGAAGACGTCCATCGCACACCAGGAGGATCGGGATGTCGCTGTCAACTACGCGTGCCACCACGCGCGGGGTCGTGTTCGTTCACGCGACCCCCGCTGCGCTGTGCCCGCACATCGAGTGGGCTCTTGAGCACGTCCTCGGGCGGCGAGTGAGTCTGGAATGGACGGACCAGCCCGCGGCATACGGTCAGAAGCGCTGCGAGCTGTCCTGGGTAGCTGCCCCGGGGACTGGCGCGAGCCTGACCAGCGCCCTACGTGGGGTGACCGGCATCCGCTTCGAGGTGACCGAGGAGCCCAGCCCCGGCTTGAATGGGTCGCGCTGGTGCCACACGCCCCGGCTCGGGTTGCACCACGCCTGGATGGCGCCCAATGGCGACGCGATGATCCACGAGGGACAACTGCGCGAGATCGTGGCCAGCGCGATGCCCGGTGGCGATATCGCCGAGTTGCTCGACGGACTCCTCGGGACGGCGTGGGACAACGAGTTGGAGGTCTTCCGTTACGCCGGCGAGGGTGCGCCCGTCCGCTGGCTACACAAGGTGGGCTGAGCCCGCCGCCCCCAAGCAAGACACGACAACGCGCCCGGGACCTGGTGGCCCGGGCGCGTTGTGGTGCTCGGCAGTCGCGGAGCGCGGCGGTGCTCAGACGCTCTTGACCACGAAGGCCACGTTGTGGCCACCGAACCCGAACGAGTTGTTCAGCGCGGCAATGTCGCCGTCGGGGAGCGTGCGCGACTCGCCTCGCACGACGTCGAGGTCGATCGCCGGGTCGAGGTTGTCGATATTGATCGCCGCCGGCGCGATGCGGTGGTGGACGGCCAGGATCGTCAGGACCCCTTCGAGGGCCCCCGCCGCGCCGAGCAGGTGGCCGGTCATCGACTTGGTGGCGCTGATCGCCATACCGTCCGCGTCCGAACCGAAGGCGCGCCGGATGGCGTTGGCCTCGGCGACGTCGCCGACCGGGGTGGAGGTCGCGTGCGCGTTGACGTGGATGATGTCGCGGGGGCTGAGCCCGGCCGCCTGGACCGCCTCCACCATCGCGCGCGACGCGCCTGCGCCCTCGGGCTCCGGGGCGGCGATGTGGTGGGAGTCGGCGCTCATCCCGAGACCGGCGAACTCGGCATAGATCTTGGCGCCGCGCGCCTTGGCGTGCTCCTCGGACTCCAGCACGATGACGGCGGCGCCCTCACCCATGACGAAGCCGTCCCGGTCGATGTCGTATGGCCGTGACGCCCGCTCGGGGTCGTCGTTGCGCTTGGACAGCGCCTGCATCGCGCTGAACCCGCCGATGCAGAGAGGGTGCATGGCGCCCTCGGCGCCCCCCGCGACGACCATGTCGGCGCGCCCGCTGCGGATCATCTCCGCGGCGAAGCCCATCGACTCCGCTCCGGAGGCACAGGCCGAGACGATCGTATGGGCGCCCGCGCGCGCCCCGAGGTCGAGCGAGACATTGCCGCTGGCCGAGTTGGGCATGAGCATGGGCACCGCGAGCGGGAAAATCCGGCGCGGGCCCTTCTCGCGAAGGTTCTCCCACTGGTCGATTAGTGTCCAGACGCCACCGATGCCGGTGCCGATGACGACGCCAAGACGCTCGGGGTCGATCTCCGGGGCGCCCGCGTCCTGCCAGGCCTCGCGCGAGGCGATGATCGCGTATTGCGCGTTCGGGTCGAGCCGACGCACCTCGACCTTGGTGAGGACCTGGTCGGCGGGGGTGTGGATATTGGCGCCGATGGTGACGGGGAGGTCGTACTTGGCCACCCAGTCATACGGCAACGTGCGCACGCCGGAGGTCCCGGCGAGGATCGCCGACCAGGTCGAGGCGACATCACCACCCAGCGGGGTCGTGGCACCGAGTCCGGTGACAACGACCTTGACGTCGGAGGTTCCTGCGGTCATGACGACTCCATCTCTGCGGCCGGGGTTCGCGCGTCGGGGTGGTGGAGGGGAAGGACTGGGTCGTGTCGCCCGATTGTGGCGGGCG
>NZ_HF571038.1:3185462-3190368 GCF_001046875.1 Nostocoides jenkinsii Ben 74 | reverse complement strand
GGCCGGCAGCGGCTCGCCGCCTCCGGTCGCGGGCGGCGGGGGTGCGTCCGAAGCGGAGGGGGCGGTGGGGGCCTGTCCCGCGTCATACGCCGCCTTGACCGCCCCAGGAGGCGGCGGCGGGCCGCCGGGAGCCCCCATCACCGGCGACAGGCTCAGGTTCACCTGCCCGGACGCGCGCAGCTGCTGCAGCGAACTCATGATCCGGTTGTAGTCATCCGCCGACCCCGGCGTGCCCATCGCATTGAGGAAGGTGAGCACCCCCAGATCCCGCAGTAGCCGATCGGCCTGGCCACCACCCCCACCACCGCCGGGGCCGCCCATCGGATTGCCCCCCATCATGCCGCTATTGCTGAGCGCGGTATCGGCCTTGGCCTGCAGGTCCATCGCCGCTGCTTTGGCCTTGTCGAGGAGCCCCATGACGCATCCCTTCGGACGGTTCCACCAATGACTCCAAAACCATATCCCCGGAGGCGACAATCGCCTACGGTTTGCTAAACATGCAGGGCTACTCCGGCCCGGCTCGATCCACTAGGGGATGACACGGAATGACCATTCACGGCTCGCTCTTCACCGACTTCAAGGAGCGCGAGACCCAGGACCCCTTCTCGCTGCAGAACAAGAAGCTGCTGCGCGTCGACATGCGCTATGGGGAGGTCATGGCCAAGGCGGGCTCAATGGTGGCGTACCAGGGGGATGTGCGCTTCACCAAGCAGAGCTCCGGGCTCGGCCGCATGTTCAAGTCGGCGATGACCGGCGAGGGCGTCTCGATGATGACCTGCTCGGGCCAGGGCGACCTGTTCTTGGCCGACGACGCGGGCGACGTCCAGATCATCTACTTGCAGGATGACGCTGTCTCGGTCAATGGCGCCAACGTCCTCGCGTTCAGCAATTCGATCCAGTGGGACATCCACCGCATCCAGGCGCGCGGCGCCGCGATGACGGGCGGGCTCTACAACGTCAGCCTGCGCGGCACCGGCTACGTCGCGATCACCACCAAGGGCGAACCGGTGGCCTTGGACGTCGCCTCCTCCCCCACCTTCGGCGACGCCCAGGCGGTGGTCATGTGGACCGCCGGCGTGCGGATGGATGTGCGCGTCGACACCGGCGGAATCGGATCGATGATCCGCGGCGGCACCGGCGAACTCCTCCAGATGGCGTTCTCCGGCCAGGGCTATGTCCTGGTCCAGCCGAGCGAGTCGGTCACCGATGGCGGTCACCAGCAGCAGAGCGGTGGCTCCGGCAGCATGCTCGGCGGGTTGTTGAGCTGATTCATGACGTATGCCGAGTGGTCACCTCCGCGGTGACCACTCGGCATACGTCGTGCTCGGCTCCGGTCGCCGGGGTCGGGCTACTTGTCGTACCACGCCTTCTCGGCGGCCTCGTCCACAACCTCCGCGTCCGGCCACCCGGTCGGCACCGACGCGCCGGCGTCCGCGGGCGTCTCGGCGGCACCAGCCTGGGGAGCACCCGCGTCGGGAGCGCCATACGGATGCGAGGGGAAGGGCGCCGCGGTCGCGGTCGGTGACGGCTGGTAGTCGGCGGCCGGGCTCGCGCTCCCGGCGGGCCGCTGGTCGGCGACCTTGTCTACGGCCGACCCCAGGGCAGCACCGAACTTCACAGCCTTGTCGTGGTACTTGCCATCGGTCCGCTCATCGAGCTTCGCGGTGGCCTTGGACACCCATTCGTCGACCTTGTCGCGGTTGTCGTGGGCGAGGCTGCCCGCCTGTGCTTTGACGTCGGCGACGGTCTTTTGGGCGAACTGGCTCAACTGCTCGAGTCGACGATCCAGATCGAGGTCATCGATGGTCTTCTTGAGGTTGTCGTTGAGGTTGCTCATGCTCGGGTCATCCCCCTGTTGTCGTGCCTCGGCGCTCACGGCGCCGTCTTCGCAACCAACGTAGCCTCCCCGCGATCTGTTCCCCCGGTCGCCACCCGGGCGTCGCCGATCATCACCCCGGAAACAGCCCGGTTCAGTCCTCGCGCAGGCAGATCAGGTGCGCCACCAGCGCGGTCCACCCGGTCTGGTGCGAGGCGCCGAGACCCGCGCCGGTGTCGCCGTGGAAGTACTCGCTGAAGGTCGGATGCGCCTGCCATAACGGCCCGGTCGGCACGTGCCGGGGATCGCTCGGGCGACGGCCGTCGGCGCCGATCCGGAACAACCCGACCAGGCGCGAGTCGATCTCGGCGGCGGCGTCCCCGATGCCTCGGAACTGTCCCGCGTCCGTCGGGAACTCGATCTGCAGATCGGCGCCCATGCCCGCGGCATACGTCCGAAGAGCATCGGTGAGCAGGACATTGACCGGCATCCACACCGGGCCGCGCCAGTTGGAGTTGCCGCCGAAGAGCGCGCTGTCGGACTCCCCCGGCTCGTAGGTCATCACGAGATCGGCGCCTTGCAGGTTCAGGGTGACGCCGTCGCGATAGGCGGCGGACATGGACCGAATCCCGTATGGCGAGAGGAACTCCTCCTCATCGACCAGCCGCCGCACGAGCCGGACCAGGCGGTCGGGAGTCAGGACGGACAAGGTGTCGTCAGCGTCGCTGACGTGGATGAGGGCGTCGAGCAGCTCAGGGCGGCGAGCGCGCAGCCATTCGCGGTGCCCGGTGAAGTCGGGCAACGAGGCGTCCACCCACTCGGGCATCGTGGTGACCGCGATCAGCGGGAGCAGCCCGACCATCGACCTCAACCGGACCTTGGACGTTGTCGAGTCGGGTGCCACGAGGACGTCATAGAAGAAACCGTCCTCCTCATCCCACAGTGCGACATTGTCGGAGCCGAAGGTCTCCATCGCCTCAGCGATCGCCAAGAAGTGCTCGAAGAACTTGGTGGCGACCTCGTCGAAGGCGCGATCGTGGCGCGCCAACTCCCAGGAGATCCGGAGCATCACCAAGGAGTTGAAGGCCATCCAAGACGTCGCGTCGGACTGCTCCAGCCGCGACCCATCGGGCAGCCGGGCACTGCGGTCGAACGGCCCGACGTTGTCCATGCCGAGGAAGCCACCCTCGAACAGATTGGAGCCGTCGGCGTCCTTGCGATTGACCCACCACCCGAAGCAGAAGAGCAGCTTGGTGAAGACGCGGGTCAGGAACTCGCGATCGCGGCTGCCGTCGATGCGATAGACGAGCCAGGCGGCCCACGGGTGCACTGGCGGGTTGACGTCGCCAAAGTCCCATTCGTATGCGGGGAGCTGACCGTTGGGATGCATCGCCCACTCTCGACACATCAACGTCAGTTGATCCTTGGCGAAGGCCGGATCGATGTGGGCGAGCGCGACGCAATGGAAGGCGAGGTCCCAGGCGGCGAACCACGGGTACTCCCATTCATCCGGCATCGAGATGACGTCGGCGAGGGCGAGATGACGCCAGCGGCTGTTGCGCCCGCGCAGGCGCGCGCTCGGTGGCGGCGGACCGGTGGGGTCGCCTTCAAGCCACTGGCGCACGTCATACCGATAGACCTGCTTGCACCAGAGCATGCCGGCGAACGCGCGGCGGGCGATGAGGATATCCTCCGCCGACGTCTCTTCGGGTATGACGCGTCCATAGAACGCGTCCGCCTCGTCTCGGCGGTTGATGCAGATGTCGGCGAAGTCGGCGAACGGGTCCTCTCCTCGGACGTCGGCATCGCGGGTCAGTCGCAGCCGGACCGTGACCGTCTCCCCCGGGGGGACGGCCTCCCAGTGCCACCAGAAGGCGGCCTTGGTGCCATAGGCGGGCCGAAGCAGGGAGGAGTCGCCGTCGACGACGGCGGCATTGATCGCGTCTTTGGGGTGGGGGCTACCGCCAGCCTGCCCGAAGGCGCGCTGCATGTTGGTCTCGTTGTCGCAGAACAGGATTCGAGGATCACCGTCGGCGACGACGCGATAGCGCCCCAGGTAGCCGTGCTCGGCGAGGAGCGCCGACCGCCCACCCGGACCCTGGAGTTGACGCAGCCGCGGCACGCGATCATCGCGCCCCCAGGACCAGGTGTTGCGGAACCACACGTGCGGTAGGAGATGTAGCGGCGCCGGATCGGCGCCGTGGTTGGTGGCGCTGATGTCGATCAGGACGTCGTCGGGAGCCGCCTTCGCGTGGGTGATGACGATGTCGAAGAACCGGTCGCCCTCCAGAATCCCGGTGTCGGCGAGTTCGAGTTCCTCCTGCGAACGGTCGCGGCGCGCCGACTCGGCCACGAGGTAGTCGTAGGGGTAGGCCGACTGCGGATAGCGATAGAGGGATTGCGCCCACGAGTGGGTCGGGGTCGCATCCAGATGCCACCAGTACTCCTTGACGTCCTCGCCGTGGTTTCCCTGCGGGTTCGTCAAGCCGAACAGTCGCTCCTTGAGGCGGTCGTCGCGTTCGTTCCACACGGCCATACCGAGGTTGAGGAAGCCGTAGCGATCGCACAGCCCGGCGATGCCGTCCTCCCCCCAGCGGTAGGCCCGCGCATGGGACTGCTCGAACGGGAACGCCGCCCAGGCGTCCCCATTGGCCGAGTAGTCCTCCCGGACTGTCCCCCACTGGCGGCCCGCGACATACGGCCCCCACAGACGCCACGGTGAACCCGGGTCCGGCGACTCGGCCAACCGTTGGTGCTCAGGCGTGGGCTCGGATGCCGTTCCCGAGGGACGATCGGACGACGCAGTCATCTGCTCACTCTCTCAGCCCACGCGCGTCCGCCAGCCTGTGAATCCTCCGTGAATCCGAACCGGGCGATGGGTAGTTGTCGGTGGCCCGAATTAGAGTCGCGCCATGGCGATCCGTATGCCGCGGCGCAGGTCCGCGGCGAGTGTGCAGCCCGGCGCGTCGCCGGGCCGCCCTTCGGCGCGCCGCTGGCTCCCGATGCTTGCCATGACTCTTGTCGCCCTGGTGGCAATAGCGGCGCTGTGGCGCACTTTCACGCTGCCGAAGCCCTACACGGATGCGGCAG
>NZ_HF571038.1:3178455-3185362 GCF_001046875.1 Nostocoides jenkinsii Ben 74 | reverse complement strand
GGGCTGCCTGCTGGCAGCCCGCCCGCGGCGATCGAACTTGATGTGGGCGGGATCATCCCCTAGGCGGGGGTGTCCTGCGTGAGCTTCTTCGCCCCGGTCATGATGGCGACGCCTTCACCCATGTCGTGCGACGCGGGAGTGATGACGCCGGCGCATCCGCCGAGTCGCTGGATGTGGATGCGGTCGGCCGCCTCCCACACGTGCGGCATGTTGTGGCTGATCAAGATGACGCCGAGACCGTTGTCGCGGAGTTGTTTGATCATGTCCAGCACCATCCCGGACTCCTTGACACCCAGGGCCGCAGTCGGCTCGTCGAGGACGACCACCTTGGACCCGAATGCGGCGGCTCGGGCCACGGCGACTGCCTGGCGCTGACCACCGGAGAGGTTCTCGACGGCCAGATTCATGTTTTGAATCGTCTGGATGCCGAGTTCACGCACCGAGTCACCGGCCCGCTTCGCCATGCCCTTCTTGTCGAGCATGCGCAGCACGGAGCCGAGCGGGCCGGGCCGACGCTCCTCGCGAGCGAGATAGAGATTGCTCGCGATGTCGAGGGCGGGGATGACCGCCAACTGCTGATAGACCGTCTCGATGCCAGCCTCGCGGGCGTCCTGCGGACGCTTGAAATCGACCTCCTTGCCATCGAGATAGATCTGACCGGCGGTCGGCTGGTAGGCGCCGGTGAGGCACTTGATCAGCGTGGACTTGCCGGCACCGTTGTCACCGATGACCGCGAGAACCTCACCCTTGTACAGGTCGAGATTCACCCCGTCCAGACCGACAACGTGACCCCACTGGATGCGCAGGTCGCGGCCGGACAGGATCGGCTCGGCGTCATAAACGTGTCGCTTCTCCGAGGGGATGTGATCCACCGCCAGTGGCAGTTTGCTCGGGGCCATCACTTCACCTTCCGGATCCACTGGTCGATACCGACGGCGACGATGACCAGGATGCCGGTCGCGAGGACGCGGTATTGCTGGTTGACGCCGGCGAGGGAGAGCCCGAAGGCGAACGACTGGACGATCAGCGCCCCGATCAAGGTGCCGACCAGCCGGCCACGGCCACCGAAGAGGCTGGTGCCGCCGATGACGACCGCGGTGATGCTGTCGAGGTTCGCCTGCGGGTAGGCATTCGGCGTTGCCGCACCGGAGCGTCCGATGAGCGCCCAGGCTGCCAGGCCATAGAGCAGGCCGGCGACGGTGTAGACCTGCAGCAGGACCCGCTTGGACGGCACACCGGAAAGGCGAGCCGACTCGGGGTCGTCACCCACGGCATACACATAACGACCCCAGGCCGTCTGGCTCAGGATGAAGCCGACCACGGCATACATCACGATCACCAGCAGGACGCCCCAGGTCAGGCGCAGGCCGCCGATCGAGAAGCCATTGCCGAGGGCGTTGAGGAAGTCCGGCAGGTGGCTCGCTTGGATGCTCGAGCCGCCCGAGTAGAGCAGCGCGATGGCCGTGAAGATCGAGAGCGTGCCCAGGGTGACGATGAAGGGCGGCAGGTTGATCCGAGTGACGAGCAGACCGTTGAGCAGGCCGGCGCCCGTGGCGAGCGCGAGACCGATCAGCATGGCCAGCGGGCCCGGCATACCGCCGTCCTTGGCGAGGGCCGCCATGACCATCATCGACAAGACCATGATGGCGCCGACAGACAGGTCGATGCCGGCCGTGAGGATGACGAGCGTCTGGCCGATCGCGAGCGCCGCCACGATGGCGGTCTGCTGGAAGAGCAGGCCCATCGACCCGGCAGTCGCAAAGCGCGGGTTGAGGATCGTGAAGACGATGAACGAGACGATCAAGATGACCAGTGGGCTAACCCACGGGTAGCTGTGCAGCAGCCCCTGCAATCGTTGGAGCGGGGACTGTTGCCGGCCGGAGAACCGGCTGGCAGCGTCGGAGGTGGAGGTCGTCATACCTGACCTCAGTTGCCCCAGCAGATCTTGGCGCCCTCGTCAGCGGTGATGCTGCTGACGCCGTCCACCGGCTTGTCCGTGACCAGCGCGACGCCCGTGTTGAAGAAGTCGAGGCCCTCGGAGACGGCCGGCTTGGCGCCGCCGTTGGCGATCTTGGCGATGGCCTCCATGCCGAGAGTGGCCATCTTCAGCGGGTACTGCTGGGAGGTGGCGCCGATGACACCACTCTTGACCGAGCCGACGCCGGCGCAGCCACCGTCGACCGAGACGATGAGGGCCTTCTTGCCCTCGGCCTGGAGAGCGGCATTGGCGCCGACGGCTGCGGGCTCATTGATCGTGTAGACGACATTGATATTGCTGTTCTTGGCGAGGCACTTCTCCATCGCCGTGCGGCCGCCGTCCTCGGCGCCGTTGCTCGGCTCGTTGCAGACGATTTCGTAGTCGCCGCCGGAGTACTTGCCGGTCGGGGCCTCGTCGCCATTCTTCTTGCCGTCGGCGACGTCAATGCCCATGCCCTCGAGGAAGCCCTGGTCACGGTTGTAGTCGACGGAGACGATCTTGTCGTTGAAGAGGTCGAGGAGGGCGATGGTGGCCTTCTCACCCTTGAGCGTGCCAGCCGCCCACTGGCCGATGAGCTTTCCGGCCTCGCGGTTGTCAGTGGCGAAGGTGATGTCGACGGTGTCGGCCGGGTCCGGAGGGGTGTCGAGGGCGATCACGTACAGACCGGCGTCGCGAGCCTTCTTGATGGCAGCGTTGACGCCGTCGGACATCGGGGTGATCAGGATGCCCTTGTCGCCGCGGGCGATGGCCTGCTCGATGGCGTCGATCTGGCCCTGGTCGTCACCCTCTTGCTTGCCGGAGGCGATGGTCAGCTCGACGTTGTTCTTGCCGGCGTCGGCCTGCGCGCCCTTTTGCATCGCGACGAAGAAGGGGTTCGTGGAGTCCTTGGTGATCAGCGTGACGCCGATCTTCTTGCCGCCACCGGAGCCACCGGAGGCGGCATCGCCACTGCCGCTGTCGCCGCCACAGGCGGCCAACGAGAGGGCGAGGGCACATGCCCCAGAGGCTGCGACGATCCGACGAGCCGCAGCGGACGAACGAACGAACTGCATGGGGGGTTTCCTCCCTGTCGAGCGCCCTCCGGCGCTGGGTTCCGAAAGCTCCAGTGCCCTCGGTGACAACGTTGTCAGGGGTTTTCTATCGTGTCTATTGCGCCGACGTCAACACATGAGTTAGAAATTGTTACGTGAGTCCGACAACGTTGTCATCGCGAGGGGCCGACGGAGGCGCGGCTCGTGCGACGATGCGCGATGTCGCCGATGCCTCCGGCGTGAGCGTCAAGACCGTCTCGCGGGTGGTCAACGGCGAGCCGGGGGTCAAGCCCGAGGTGCGCGACCGCGTGTCAGCGGCCGCCGCGCGCCTCGACTACCGACACAACCTCGCGGCGAGCAACCTGCGCCGCAATGCGGCGCGCACCGGAGTGATCGGTGTCCTGGTGCAGGACGTCGCCAACAGCTTTTCCGCGTCGCTGCTCCGTGCCCTCGAGGACGCGATGCGTCCCCATCAGATGCTGCTGCTCGCGGCGAGCCTGGATGAGACGACGGCCCGGGAGCAATACATCGTCGAGAACCTCATCTCCCGCCGCGTCGACGGTCTCGTGCTGGTGCCGGCGAGCGCGCGCCAGGACTATCTCGCCCCCGAGATCCGCCGCAACTTCCCGATCGTCTTCGCGGACCGCGCCCCGCGCGGCATCGACACCGACTCGGTGGCGATCGATCACAGACTCGGGGGACGTATGGCCGTGGCCCACCTCCTCGCCCACGGTCACCGCCGCATCGCCGTCCTCACGGACACCGAGACGATCGCTACCGCGCGGGATCGCCGTGCGGGCGCTCGAGACGCCTTTGCCGCTCACGGTGTCGAGGTGCCGGGCGATCTCGTGCGCTCGGGCGTCGGCAGCGAGGAATTGGCGGGTGCGGCCGTGAACGCGCTCCGCGAACTCCCCGATCCGCCGACCGCGATCTTTTCGGGGCGCAACACGATCTCCAAGGGCGTCATCCGAGCCCTGACTCAGCGCGGGGAGCGCGACAGCGTGGCGGTCGTGGGCTTCGACGACTTCCCGATGTCGGATGTGCTCGGGCTCAGCGTCATCCGTCAAGACGTCGCCCAGCTTGGCGCGGCGGTCGGCGAGCGCCTGCTGGCACGCCTGAGCGGTGACCAATCACCGCCGCGCCACGACCTGCTCTCTCCCCAACTGATCATGCGCGGATCCGGCGAGATCCCACCCTCCGAGATCTCACCGCCCGAGCCCTCAGCCTGATCAAGCTGACCGGCATGCTTAGGCCGGCGGGATCGCTTTCATCTTGCGGTAGTAGTCACTCGATTCCGGCCGATACAACAGGTACATCGTCGCGGCGCCGATGGCCACCGACAATGCCTCGATCGCCTTGGTGAGCGCCGGCGCCGCCTGCGTATAACTGCCATACGCCAGGAAGGCGCCGATCACGAAGAGAACCGTCGCCATGATCCGGGCCCACCCGGCTCCGCGACCATTGGCCCACGACATCGTGAGCCAGAGCATCGCGATGAACAGGCCCCAAATCGCCATCCCCACCAGACCGACGACGACCGCTTGGTCGATCTCGGCGGTGGAGGCCGTGGGCGTGGTTCGCCGAATCTGTTCGGTGACGCGCGCGCGGATGGAGTCCCGAGTCAGCAACCCGGCGATGATCGAGACGACCGAGAGCACCGCCCCGGCCTGCATGGTGCGCACCGCGAAGTCCATCGAGCGGGGTCGGACCGGGACCACGACAGGCGCGGCTTTCCCCGACCGGGGCGGCGGCGCCGGCATTCGACCGTATGCCGCGGGGTCGGGTTCGCGAGTAGGCACGCGTTGGGCTCCTTCGGGAGGCGATAGCCGGGCGGTGGCCCCCATCGTCACACGCGGCGCCCCGCCGCCAAACTTGAGCACGCCTTACGTTCTTGAGCACGCGCTGCAGCGCGTGCTCAAGAACGTAAGGCGTGCTCAAGTTTGGAAGTGGGAGGGAGCAGTCAGACGGGACCCAACATGCTCAGCCCCGGGAGATTGCGGGCGACCCCGAAGGCCAGCATCACCACGGCGATCCCCCACAGGACCGCCGGGCGACGGATAAGGGTGACCGGAACGGCATACACCCGGGTCAGGCGCAGCAACAAAAGCACGGCCACGCCGCCCAAGGCGACCATGACCAGGGGGTTCTCGGCCCAGGCGCGCCCCAGGTCGCCGTGGCTCAAGGCGAGGGCCAGCCGCTGTCCACCGCACAACGGGCAGTACCACCCGGTGAGTGCGTAGAACGGACAGGGGATCATGGCCCTCGCCTAACGGGACGTCAGCGAGCCGAGATGACGACAGTCTTGGCGAGCTGGTCGTGGTAGCCGCGCAGGCGACCCGTCGGGTCCGCCCAGAACGGCGACAGGTAGACCACCAGCGACAGGATCCCGCAGATCATGCTCAGCACGTTGGGCAGGGCCCAGCGGATGATCGAGGGGCCCCATCCGGGCAGGGCACCATTGTCGACCTGGACGACCTTCAGCCCCATCAACTGCTTGCCCACGGTCGCACCGCGCAGCGCGATGAGCACGACCTCATAGGCGAGGCTGAGGATGACGAAGACGAACATTGTGGTCAGGAACGCGCCGGTGGCGAAGCCGCTCGGCTGGCCGTCACTGCCCGTGGTCGCGGAGAGTCCGCCGAGGCCGGCCAGGGAGAGCACGAAGAACACCACTGCCAGCAGGACACCGTCGATGATCCGGGCCAGCAGTCGCGATCCCATCGACGGGGGTGCGCCTCCGCCGGGCAGGCCCGTCGGGCCACCCGAGACGACGTAGGGGTTGTCCCCGCCGGCACCGGGCATGGCCGTGCCATAGGGGCTCGGGGCGGGCGCACCATACGGGCTGGGCGGCGGGGTGCCGTAGGACGGCGGGGTCGGCGCGCCGGAGCCGGGGAAGGCGGGCGTATCCGCCGGCGGCCTCGGGTAGGACGGGGCACCGGTCGCCGGCGGCGGCGGGAAGGCAGGTCCGGACGGCGGGGGCGGCGGCGGGTACTTGGGCTGGCCCGACCCGTAGTCGGGTGAGGTCGGATCTGAGTTGGACATCGCTGCTTTCACTTTCCTGACGGGTCGCCCACGGGGAGCGCTACTCGGAGCCTAAGAGGCGAGGCACCCCGACGGCCGGTAATTGCCGATATTCAGCGTCGTCGTCGGGCGATCTCATAAAGCGTGACGCCCGCGGCGAGGCCGGCGTTGAGGGATTCGACCGCGCTCGACATCGGGATCGAGACGATTTGATCGCAGGTCTCGCGGACCAGCCGCGACAGGCCCTTGCCCTCCGACCCGACGACGACCACCAGCGGCTCGCGGGCGAGGTCGAGGTCGGGGAGGTCGACATCGCCCTCCATGTCGAGGCCGACCACGAAGAAGCCCGCCTTGCGGTAGTCCTCCAGCGCCCGGGTCAGGTTCGTCGCTTGGGCGACCGGGATGCGCGCCGCGGCTCCCGCCGACGTCTTCCAGGCCGAGGCCGTCATCCCCACCGATCGGCGCGCCGGCACGACAACCCCGTGTCCGCCGAACGCCGCCACGGACCGCACGATCGCCCCGAGATTGCGGGGGTCGGTGATGCCGTCGAGCGCCACGATCAGAGGTATGCCGGGTGCTTCCGGATCGATCAGATCGTTCGGATGCGCATACGCGTAGGGCGGGACTTGCATCGCGAGGCCCTGGTGCACGGCACCGTCGGTGAGCCGATCGAGTTCTCCCCGAGGGGTTTCCAGCATGGGTATGCCGCGTTCCCCGGCGAGCTTGATCGCCTCCCGAACGCGGTCGTCGGCGTCGATCCGGCTCGCGACGTAGAGGGTCGCCGCGGGGACCGCGGACCGGAGCGCTTCGACGACCGAATTGCGTCCGGCCACCATCTCGCTGGAGGCCTTGGTGCGCCGCGGCGCGGGCCGGGAGC
>NZ_HF571038.1:3173388-3178355 GCF_001046875.1 Nostocoides jenkinsii Ben 74 | reverse complement strand
CCATGCCGAGACCAGACCGAACACAGACAGAACAGTCAGACCGAGACGACAAGAACCAGACCGAGACGACCAAGACCACGAAGAACGACCAGAACAACAACGACACGAAACGCCCAACGCCGAAGGCGTCAACACGAACCGACCACAACGACACGACACGAACACCGCGCCGAAGGCAAGGGCGCGCAGCGCCCGACGCCGGAGGCGCTTCATAAAGGACACCGCGCCCCGGCCCCGCACATCGGCTACCGCCGGACCAGCCGCCGCGGATCAGAACCGCGCCGGGGAGTGTGCGATATGCACACCGCCATCACTGACGCTGTGGGTTTGACCACTGACGGCGAGTCACTGCGCTCATCCCAAGCATGGAAGACCTCGCCGACCCCAACGCCGTCCCTGGAATCGTCAGCCTGGAGCCGCGCGTCCTCGAATGCGAGGAATGCCACGATCGCGCCGACGCCGACACCATCGGGCTACCGCTGACGGGGCTTCGGAACCCGGCCCGTGGTGCATCTCCTGTCCGGGTTCAAGTTCCACCACCTCGGCTGGCCGGACGGGTCGAACCCCAGGCGGTGCCACCGCTGCCGCCTGGGGCGCGGTTGCACCTGTCACGCTTGCGAGTTTGAGCGTCGCGGCTACCCGCAGGACGCCTCGTGAATACCGCCGGGATCGCACCGGGAACCGTCGTCGCCGTCATCGGCTCGCAGGACATGGCGGAGATCGAGATCGGCGCCCTGTCGACGGACGGTGAATCCATTCTTTCGACCTTGCGCTATCACCACATCATCGGCTGCTGGTCGGTGCCGCCGCATCGGATCGCCATCGTCGACACCGACACCGTGCTGCCCTGGTCTACCGACGTCGCGGAGCGCCTGGCGCGGGAACGACGTTGGGTCGAAAAGGCTGAGCGCGCCGCGATGATCGCGGAAGCGGATGCGCGCCGGAACGACGTCAACAGGCGTATCAGCGATCACCTCGACGGAGTCGAGGTGATCGTCAAAGTTGAAGTGAGCGCGTAGGCGCTGCAGGCCTCGCGACTTCCACATGGATGCCGTGGCTGGGCTCACGTCGATCCCGAGGATCGCCGTGACCTCTTGCGCGAGGTCGTCGGCGGTCATCCAGTCGTAGTCGTCTTCGAAGGTGTGATCGAGAGGGAGTCGACGCCACCCAGCTGTGCAAGCCTCGTCAACTCTTTCTTGATGTAGTTGGTGGCGACCTTCTGTATGTAGGTCACAACATGGGTGACGTCGTTGCGTTCGATCTGCTGGATGAGGCGGGCCACAGCTTCAAGTACCGCGTCCTCGGCAAGTTGAGGATTCCCCGGGAAGTGACTCTCCAACGTACGGACGATGCCATCCAGCCGTCGATCATTGAGTAGAGCCCTGATCTCGCCCTCAACGCGCCGACGCCTCGCCGCCCCGTCAGTTTCCTCGCTCACGGGGAATAGAGTCCCGGGACCCCGCCGAGATATCAGTTCAGAGGCAGAAACTTGTCTCCAGCTCGAGCTGCCGTCGGTGGCCGGTCAGGGCCTGGTCTGCCGTGGGGTCGAGCAGTCGACTAGCACGACGCCCCAGCCTGCGACCTGATCGCGGCCTGGTGGCAAGACGGCCCAACGACCGGCCCGGAGGGGCCGGTTCAAGACTGAGGGCCTCACGCTTGGCGTGGGCCCTCAGTGTGACTAGTACAAGGAGACTCCGGCTCGCGTAAAGACGATCCGCTGTATCCGACGTGGCTACGCCAGGTCGTCGGATTCCGCTCCCAGTGGCGTCGGCAAGACGGGTCGCTGTGGCGGGTGGCGAAACTGCCCGCCGAGGTGCCGGACATCAGCGGCTGGCCGCTGCGCTCAGAGCAGCCATGAGGATCACTTCGAGCGGGGTCGAACGGGAAGGCCGCCTGCGCAGCGACCGCCTCCGCGAGGGCACCGCCGGCCGCCCACGGGGCGACGACGACCCGGTCGTCGGATGTGCGCTCGAACATGGACGGGTGCACGTCGAGGACTCGGAACCCGCCGCCCCCCCCTCCCATCCGGCTGACTTCGTGATCCCCGACGGGTCACGTCCCGCCACGACCGACTCCAGCCTGGGCATGACGTAGTGCTCCACCGTCTCCTGCTCGCGTTCGCAAGCGACCCACCGGCGGCCCAACTTGTGGGCGACCGCGGCGGTCGTGCCCGAGCCGACGAAGCAGTCCAACACGATGTCCCCCGGGTCGGTGGCGATCCGAACGATGCGCTCGACCAGTTGCTCAGGCTTCTGTGTGTCGAATCCGAGGCGCTCCTTCGACTGCGAGTTCAGCACAGTGATGTCGGTCCACAAGTCACCGAGCGCGACGCCACCCTCCTCGTCCAGGTAACGCTTGAAGCGCGGCATGGCACCTGGCTTGCCGGGCGTCTGAACGAAACCCGCCTCAGCGAGTGCATCGAGCTTCTGCCGAGTCGCCATTCCTGCCGCACTCGGCCCGATGAGTTCGTCCGCCAACTGTGGAGCCACCCAGTGCCGACGTCGAGCGGACACGTCGATGCCGCGCCACGGCTCCCCGCTGTCTCCCTTGCGCAGGCCCGGCGCAGTGAGGTCCCCGAGGGTGTATAGGCCCTTGTCATCCGAGCCGCTGTACTTGTCCTTCAGGTACTTCTCGTCGTAGGGCAGGAGCATGGGCCGAAAGGTTGCTGCGGCGGTCTTGGCGTACACGAGCAGGGTGTCATGCATGGTTCCGAGGTTGCGGACGGCGGCGGACTTTCCGGTGGTGCGCCGCCAGATGACGGTGTTCCGGTAGTTCTCTTCACCAAACACGTCGTCGCAGACCATCCGGGCCCTGTGGACTTCGTTGTTGTCGAGGTGGAGCCAGACCACCCCGTCGTCAGCGAGGAGTCGCCATATCTGTTCGAGCCGGTCTCGGATCATCGTGAGCCACACCGAGTGCTTGAGCGCGTCGTCGTACTGCGCGAATGCGCGCAGCGAGTTGAACGGCGGGTCGATGTAGCAGAGCTTCACCTTGCCGAGGTACTCGTCGCGGAACTCGGGGAGCGAGGCTAGGGAGCGAAGCGCGTGCAGGGCGTCGCCGCGGACGAGCAGGTTGTCGGCCGCTCGTTGTGCGTCCTCGTAGGTGTGACCCACGACGGCAACGCTGTCGAGTAGCCGGACCTCCGAGACTCGTTCATCGTGCGCGGGCACCCACTCGTAGGTGTTGTCGTCCCGTGCGAGTAGTCGCCGGTGCTGGTTGGTCCACGTGATGCCGACTCGGCCTTCGTATTGGGGTGTCACCACGGTCGAAGTATCGGCCGGGGCCGTCGGGTCCAGTCGCGTCATCGTCGCTCCTTCTTGCTGGGCTGGAGGTTTCGGGTGGTTTGGGTGGCGGTGGCGAGAACCGGGGATCTGGCTCGGGCGTCGTGGTCTAGACGTTCTCCGAACTCCTGGAGGATGGCCGCGATCTTGTCGGTGAGGTCGGCGAGGTGGAGGGCGGCTTCGTCGGGTCGCGTGCGTCCGCGTTGGAGGCGGCGGACACGGGCGATGGCCGCGTCCAGATCCTCGCGCAGCGACAGGAGGTCCAGCACCTCGTAGGGGTGCAGCACCACCGTTGAGGGGCTCTTGCCGCCGGTCGGGGCGTATGGCGGTGCCTCGTAGGTTTCGCCGGGGTGGGTGCGGGCGAACCGTGCGCGGGCAGCGCGGACGCGGTCCTGGTAGCGCTTGTACTCCTTGGCGTGGACCTCGCAGCGGCGGCTGCCTTGGGGTGCGCGGTGTGGAGTGCGGCCGCTGTCCTCGCACCACCAGTCGCCGTCCGTCGGGTACGTCACCGTCGCCCCTGGCAGGACAGTGGGAACCGGACGGGCGATGTCACGCGGCCAGTCTTGAGGATCGGGCGTGCGTGACTTCCTGCGACTCGCCGATGAAATCGCAGAACGTCACAACGCGGGTGTCCGGAGGGTTTGCGATCGTCGTGGCGTGTTCATCGGGCCGCGCCGTGTCGTGTCGGCGGTGGGAGGCAATCCCGTCGCCGATGTCGGCGTGCCCGTGTGCGGGGTCGCTGGCGGGTGGTCAGTCCCGGGGCCAGAGCGTGGTGCCGAGGCCGGTTTCGAGGCGGGCGAGGACGCGGGCTTCGAGGCGGGTCTTGCCGGTGCGGACGGCCTGGACGGTGCCGACGCTGATACCGCAGGCGCGGGCCACGTCGCGGACCGAAAGACCGTGGGCCTCCATGTGGGCGTCGAGGGTCGCGGCGACGTGTTGCACGGCCCGGGTGACGGCGGCGTCGAGCGCTTCGGCTTCCGGCTGGGCCGGCGCGTCGGGTCGCTCCGTCACTTGGATCAGCTCACAATGAGGCGACGCCCGGGTTGTCCAGGACCCAGCGGCAGGAGCAGGGGTCTCGGGGTCGTGATGCTCGACGTCGTGCGGGCAGGTGCGCTCCATGACACGCGGGTCGGCTCGCCAGTGCAGTGGCCAAGCGCGGGCAGGGGTGGTGGAGCACGCAAGCACGCCCGGCGCAAAGCTGCCGGCAGGTGGGCATTGATCATGCTGGCGCCCGTCAAGGGGGTGCCGTCGACGTCGGTGGCGCTATCGAGCCACCACGTGCCCGACTCGTTTCTGTTATCGGAGTCCTATCTGGTCGAGGGTGGAGATCCACCACCACGGCACCCAGTCGGTGCGTCCGTCGTGGGGCGGGATGGCACCGGTGCGCAGGCGGTAGGTGACTTGGTCGTCGGTCAGCTCAAGCCACGCGGGTAAGTCGAGTCTGGTGATCTGACCGGCGCCACCGTCGCGGCGACTGAAGTCTTTGGGCTCACCGGCCCGCAGTGCGCCGCGGCGGAACGCGGCGCGTGCTTTCGCGATCCCTTCGCACGCTCGTGAGCAGACGGTCAGCTTGCGGGCACGGGCGGTGGTAGGCAGATCGATACCGCAGATCGCGCAGGGGCGCGGCGTGCGGCCTCGGGGCAGGGCCTCGGCGCGGGCAGCAGCGGCGGCCGGTGCGACGGGCCG
>NZ_HF571038.1:3155340-3173288 GCF_001046875.1 Nostocoides jenkinsii Ben 74 | reverse complement strand
CGGCAACCTGTCGGAGCGGCGGGCTCGGCGGCGTCGCCGGCAGATCGGTAGGTTTGCCCCGTGCTGCTCTCCGACCGTGACATCCGCGCCGAGATCGATAACGGGCGGGTCGTGCTGGACCCCTGGGAGCCGGCAATGATCCAGCCGAGCAGCGTGGACGTGCGGCTCGACAAGTTCTTCCGGTTGTTCGACAACCACAAGTACCCGGTGATCGACCCGGCCCAAGACCAGCCCGAGCTGACGCGACTGGTCGAGGTGGATCCGGACGAGGGCTTCGTGCTCCACCCCGGCGAGTTCGTGCTGGGGTCAACCCTGGAGGCCGTGACGCTGCCCGACGATCTCGCCGCTCGTGTGGAGGGCAAGTCCTCCCTAGGCCGACTCGGGCTGCTGACGCACGCCACGGCCGGCTTCGTCGACCCGGGGTTCAGCGGGCACGTGACACTGGAACTTTCCAACGTCGCGACCCTGCCCATCATGCTCTGGCCCGGCATGAAGATCGGCCAGCTCTGCTTCATCCGCCTCTCCAGCCCGGCCGAGAATCCGTATGGCAGCGCGGCATACGGCTCGCACTATCAAGGACAGCGCGGCCCAACGGCGTCACGCAGCTTCAAGAACTTCCACCGCACCGACGTCTAAGCATCGAGGTCTTCTAGGCGACGCCAACCCTCAGGCATCACCGCCTTCCGGTTGATTAGGCCGCGTGCCGGCCAGGCCGAACCAACTGACGATGCCGCCACCGGCGAGGAGCACCGCGCAGGCGAGCATCGCAGGACGGTAGCCGGCGGTGAAGGCGGCGGGATCGGCATACGCATCGCCGGTGAGGCCGACGAGCGGCGGCAGGGCGGCCACCGCGAGCAGCGAGCCGGACCGCGCGACCGCATTGTTGATGCCCGAGGCCGTCCCGGCGAGCCGATCGGGCGCGGCGGCGAGCACGGAGGCGGTCAGCGGCGAGACGAGCGCCGCCAGCCCGAGCGCGAAGAGCACCATGCCGGGGAACACCCCGGTCCAGTACCTGGTGCCACCCCCGACGCCACTCATCAACGCCACACCGGCCGCACACACCAGCGGCCCGACCGTCATCGGCAGACGGGGCCCAATCCGCTGCCCGAGCGCGGAGGCCCGGGATGACAGCGTGAACAGGGCGACCGTCACCGGCAAACTCGCGAGCCCGGACGCCATTGGGCTGAAGCCGGCCGAGACCTGCAACTGGATGACGAGGAAGAACATCACCGCCCCGAGCGCGCCGTAGACCAGGAACGTCATCCCATTGGCAGCGGAGAACACCCGCGATCCGAACAGGCCCATGGGCACCAACGGGCGCGTCGCCCGGCGTTCGTATGCCGTGAATCCTCCAAGCAGGACCAAGCCGCCGACAGTTCGCAGCAACGTCACTGGAGGATCGGCCTCACCTGCCCCGATCAGGCCCCAGGTCAACAACCCGAGGCCACCGACCGTGAGCGCGGCCCCAACCGCATCGAGCCCACCGCTCGCCTCGGGATTTCGGCTCTCCGGCACGAAGCGCCAGACCAAGAACAGGACGGCCGCCGCGATCGGCAGGTTGATGGCGAAGATCCACCGCCAGCCGCCGTGATCGAGCAGGACGCCCCCGACGAAGGGTCCAAGAGCCGTCGCAATGCCGGATGTGCCCGCCCAGGTGCCGATGGCTGATGCCCGGTCCTCGGGCGCGAAGCTCGCCTGGATGACGGCCAAGGCCCCCGGGGTCAGCAACGTCCCACCGACACCCTGCGCCACCCGGGCAGCGATCAGCTGCGCTGGATCCGCGGCAAGCGCACACGCCAGCGAGGCGATGGCAAAGAGGGCGATGCCGACCGAATAGACCCGTCGCCGACCGACCCGGTCGCCGAGCGCCCCACTGACCAGAATGAGCGCCGCCATCGACAGCAAGTAGCCATTGACCACCCATTGCACCTGAGCCAACGACGCGTCGAGTTCTCGGCCGATCGTCGGCACGGCGAGGTTGACGACGGTGCCGTCGAGCAGGGCCATCCCGGATCCGAGCGTGACGGCGGCCAGCGCGCCGCGCCCGGCCGTGGTGTTGCGCCGCAGTGCCATCCTCACCTCCTTCTCGCTCGTTCCCGGACTGTATGCCGCGCCGCCGACAACCCCCGCCCTCGCCTCCCTCCGCCGACCACCCGCCCGGTCCCACCGCACTCTTGCGGGCACCGTTGTCGGTGCCCTGAGTTAGCGTGAGATCCCGACCCGGGGGAGGCCCTGATGATTCGATTCGAATCCGTGAGCAAGACGTATGCCGATGGCACCACCGCCGTCGACAACCTCTCGCTCACCGCGCCCACCGGGCAGATCACGGTATTGGTCGGCCCGTCCGGCTGCGGCAAGACCACCTCCCTGCGCATGGTCAATCGGATGATCACCCCGACAAGTGGGCGGATCACCATCGACGGCACCGACACCGGGTCGCTCGACCCGGCACAGCTGCGGCGCGGCATCGGCTATGTCATTCAGCAAGGCGGGCTGTTCCCGCACCACACGGTCGAGCGCAATATCGCGACGGTGCCGCTGCTGCTCGGGTGGGACAAGCGACGCGCCTACGCCCGGGCGCGCGAGCTCCTCGAGACGGTGGGCCTCGACGCTGCGCTGGCGTCGCGCTATCCGGCTGCCCTCAGCGGGGGTCAGCAGCAGCGCGTCGGGGTCGCGCGGGCGTTGGCGGCCGACCCGCCGGTGATGCTGATGGACGAGCCCTTCTCGGCCGTCGATCCGGTTGTGCGCGATCAGCTTCAAGACGAGTTCCGCCGCCTGCAGGCCCAACTCGGCAAGACGATTCTGTTCGTCACGCACGACATCGACGAGGCGATCAAGCTCGGCGATCAAGTGGCCGTCCTGCGCGTCGGGGGTCGCCTCGCCCAGGTCGCGCCGCCGGCCGAGTTGCTGGCCACACCCATTGATGACTTCGTCGCCGGGTTCGTCGGGCGGGACCGCGGATACCGGGCTCTGGGCTTCGTCGCGGCAGACCTGCCGGTGCATTCCGAAGCCACCGTCGAGGTGGGCACACCCATCGTCGCGGCGGACGGCTGGGTGCTCGTCGTCGATCCGGAGCGACGCCCGTTGGGATGGATCGACGGCGCGCGTCACCCCGGTCCGGTCACAACAGAGTTGTTAACCGGCGGGACATTGGCGCCGGCGGGTGGCTCGCTGCGCGCCGCCCTCGATGCCTCCCTCTCCAGCCCGTCCGGGCGCGGGGTCGTGATCGACGACGAGGGCCGCCTCGCCGGGACCGTGACCGCAGAGGAAGTGCTGCGCGCGCTGGCCCACGAGCGCGCCAACGCCGCGAACGCAGCGGCATCCGCGATTGCCGCCGCGTCACCGAGCGGCGTCACGTCACCGAGCGCCGCCGCGCCATGACCTGGGCCCTCGACCACGCGGGGCAGATCGCCGACCTCGCCTGGCGCCACGTGCTTTTGGCCGGCATCCCGCTGTTGCTGGGCCTCGTGCTCGCCATACCACTTGGCTGGTTGGCACATCGGGTCCCCGTTCTCGCCCCCGTGATGGTCGTCGGCACCGGCCTGCTCTACACGATCCCGTCGCTGGCGCTGTTCATCCTGATGCCCTTGATGCTGGGCACGCGGATCCTTGATCCGGTCAACGTCGTGGTGGCGATGACGATTTACACGGTGGCACTGCTGGTCCGCACGGTCGTCGACGGACTGCGCTCCGTGCCGGGGGATGTCGACGCGGCGGCCACCGCGATGGGCTTGGGGGCGCTGAGGCGGCTCTGGCAGGTGCAACTCCCGTTGGCAGTCCCGGTCATCGCCGCCGGGATGCGGGTCGCCGCCGTCAGCAATGTCAGCATCGTCAGCATCGCCTCCCTGATCGGGGTCGCCCAACTCGGCGACCTGCTCACCGACGGCTACAACCGCAATATTCCGGCCGAACTGATCACCGGCATCCTCGCCACCTTGCTTCTCGCGCTCGTATTCGACCGTGCCGTCGTCGGCGTTGAACGGCTCTTGACCCCGTGGCGGGCCTCGTGATCGCCAACGTATGGCGCTGGCTCGCCGACCCCGCCAACTGGTCCGGGGCGACCGGCATCGCCGCCCGGTTGGTCGAGCATGTGCGTTACAGCGCGATCGTTCTGCTGATTGCGGCGCTGATCGCGATCCCCCTGGGGTTGTGGGCCGGGCACACCGGACGCGGGCGGTGGTTGATCGCGACGGCCAATGCCGCCCGTGCCATTCCGACCATCGGCCTGCTGTTTGCCATTTCCTTGTGGCTGGGACCCCACCTGCGCGGTGACCTGGCCTTCAGCCTGCCGAGCATCATCGTCCTGGTGCTGTTGGCGGTTCCGCCGATCCTGGCGGGCACCTATGCGGGGGTCGAAGCCGTGGACCCGGCGGTCCGCGATGCCGCCAAAGGAGTTGGGTTGACCAGCAGCGAGGTCTTGCGCCAGGTCGAGGGCCCCATCGCCTTGCCGCTGATCCTTTCCGGCCTGCGCTCGGCGGTGCTCCAAGTCGTCGCCACGGCGACGATCGCCGCCTATGTCGGTCTCGGCGGTCTCGGCCGCTATCTCATCGACGGGCTCGCCTCCGGTCTGTATGCCGTGATGGCCGGCGGAGCTCTCCTGGTCGCCGGGCTGGCACTACTGGCCGACCTCGCCATGGCGGCGATCCAGCGCCTCGTCGTCAGTCCGGGCCTTCGCCGACCGCCAACGTCCCCTCGCTCGACCTTCCGCCGCGCCGCGCGCTCAGCGCGTGGCGGAGGGAAGCAAACCGGCCCGGATGTCGTTGACCCCTCCGGCCGCCACCCGACCACCTCGGCGACGCCCGCCGACCGCTGACGCGGCATACGACCTAGGAGTTTTGATGTCCTCGATCCCCCTCCGGCTGACCACCGTGGTGCTGGCGACGGGCTTGCTCGCCGCCTGCGGCGGGTCCGGCGACCCGCTCGCGACCGGCTCCACGTCCTCGACTGCCTCCTCGTCCGGCGCCGCTAGCGGCAGCATCGTCGTCGGTTCCGCCGACTTCTCCGAGAGCCAACTTCTCGCCTACATCTATGCCGGTGCTTTGCAGGCAAAGGGCATCAACGCCACGACCAAGCTCAACATCGGCGCGCGCGAGATCTACCTCAAGGCGCTGGTCGACGGCTCGATCGACGTCGTCCCCGAATACACCGGCGCGCTCGGTTTCTTCTATGACAAGGCGTTCAGCGAGACCGACCCCGACAAGGTCTACGCAGCCGTTCAGGGCCTCATCCCCGACACCCTGCAGGTGCTCGCCAAGTCCGCCGCGGAGGACAACGACTCGATCAATGTCACCAAGGCCACGGCAGACAAGTACAAACTTTCGAGCATCGCCGACCTGGCTTCCGTCTCGGGCAACCTCAGCCTGGGTGCGCCCCCGGAGTTCCAGACCCGGCCGCAAGGAGTCGAGGGCCTGACCAAGACCTACGGCGTCACCTTCAAGACCTTCCGCGCGTTGAAGGGTCAGCAACTCGTCCAGGCACTGGCCAACGGTCAGGTGGATGCCGCCAACATCTTCTCGACCGATCCGGCGATTGCGGCTAACGGTTTCGTCACGCTGACCGACGACAAGCGGCTCTTCGGATCGCAGAATGTCGTGCCGCTGGCCGTCAAGGCCAAGGTGACACCGCAGGTCAGCGCCGCTCTCGACGCGGTCAGCGCCAAGCTGACCACTGCGGCATTGGCCGACATGCTCAAGAAGACCGACATCGACAAGACCGATCCCGAGGTTGTCGCCAAGGAGTTCCTGGCCGCCAACGGCCTCGGTTGATGCCTCGATAACGACCGGAGAATGCCGGAGAGGCGGTTCGGCCCCCCGACCGAACCGCCTCCAGGGCGTGCAATCCCTCCCCCTAACAGGAGTGACACCGGCATCGACCAAGACATCCGGCGAAGCCTGTCCCTCCAAGGCTTCGCCAGGTAGCTCCGGTGCTGGGAACCGGATCATCCCTGTCGATGCCTCTAATGTGCCCGGGGCCAGGTCCAGTCCGCATCGGTAATTTCACTCATATCCGCGCTCAAGTAGCCTGAGTAGATGCTGCCTCCCTGCCTCGGTCGCCGGGAGGTGCTGGCCCAGGTCCGCTCGGACCTGGTCACGCACCGCGTCGCCGCCCTGGTTGGGTCCCCGGGGGTCGGCAAGACTCTCATCGCCCGCCATGCCGTATGGGGAGCCGGAACCTCCGTGTGGGTGCCCGTCACTCCCGCCGGGGTCACCCAGATCGTCGCCGACGCCATCGCGATCCTTGCCCCCGACACGGCGCCCGGTGACTCCGAGTTGATGACGCTCAAGCGGGCGCTCGATGAGGGGGAGGGAGTGCTGGTGCTCGACGGAATGGACGAGACCAGCCCGCTGGAGATCGCGGAGTTCGTCGACGAACTCCACGCCATGACGACCACCGCCCGCATTCTCGTGACGTCGACCCTGCCGATGGCCTCGCGGGTCGCCTCGACGCTGCGCGTCGACCCCCTACCGCTACCCGGGCCGGACGCACCCCTCGACGGTCCGGCGGTGGACCTGTTCGTCGGCAAGCTCATCGGAGCTGGCGGCGACCTCGACCTGCAGCGGCACGATGCGGGGGTGCGGCGGCTGCTGCAGGCAAGTGCCGGGGTGCCGTTGCTCATCGAACAGTTCGCGGTCCAAGCCGCCCTCGCCGGCATCGACTCGGTGACGCCCGCGGACTCGCTCAGCGGGGCGGTGGCCGCGTCATACGCCCTCGTCGACGAGACCTCCCAACGGGCCCTGCGACGAATGGCCGTCCTGGATGTCGCGGTCGGTGTCGATGTCGTCGCCCACATGATCGGCCAGCCCCGCGCTGTGGCGATCGGAGTCATCGCGCGACTGGAGCGCCACGGCCTGGTCACCCTCCACGAGGACGAGCGCGTGAGCATGCTGGCCACCGTGCGGAGCTTCGCCCGAGAGCAAGCACGAGAGCAAGCCCGCGAGCAGGCGCCGGACGGGGGCGACGCCGAGGCCAGCGCCGTGGCCCTGATTCGCTGGGCGGACGAAACGCTGCCGGCTGGAGACTCGGATGGCAGCAGCGACGAGCCCTGGCTCGGGCAACTGGAGGTCATTCACGCGGCCGTCGCCGCGGCCTGTGCTCGACCGGACTCCCTCGACCTCGGCTATCACCTCGCCAATCGAGCGTTCAGCGCGCTCTATGTCGCGATGCGCCCCGAGGACGCGCTGGCGCTGTTCGAACTTCCCCTCGGGGCGGGGCCCGGCCCGGTGACGACGTGGTGCCAGGTCGCCCGCCGCGCCGGCATCTGCGCATCGGAAGTTCGCGGCACCTTCGAAGGCCTGCGCTTCTTGGACCTTGCCGAGGAACCCGCACGGCGCGCGGACGACGGTGGCGTCCAACTGGCGCGCACGCTGTCGATCCGCGCCGAGATTCACCTCGACGGCGGGCAGTTGGACAAGGCCCGGGAGCAAGCGACGTCCATCCTCAACTCCGATGTCGCCGACAGCTACGTCCGCCGGCAAGCGGCCCGCACGCTGATGGATGTCGCGGTCAGCCAGGGCTGCCTCGCCGAGGGGGAGTCGATCGCCCCGCGGATCATCGAAGGCCCGCCGCCCGAGGAGCGCTGGCTGGCCATCGCCGCCCGGATCCTGATCGGCTATCTCGCCTGGGAGCAAGGCCGCGAACTCGAAGCCATCGCCATCGCTCGGGGCGCCCGCGCCGAGGCGCTGGCGCTCGCGGAGGACCGGATCGCGTTGCTCGCCGACATCCTGCATCGCCGTCTGACCGGTGAGGCTGCGGCGCTGACCCCCGAGCCGGAGTCGCTGCCCTGGGCCATTCGGCTCGGCTACCAGCTACAGGGGGCGCGCGAGATGCTCGCCGCCGGCGATCCCGTGCGCGCGGCTGGCCTCGCGGCGGATGTCGTCATGCTGGCCGACAGCGCGCGCCTTGAGCGCGACGGCGTCGAGGCGCGGATCGTGCTCGGCGACGCCCTCCTTGGCGCCGGGGATGAGGCGCAGGCCCGCAGTTCGTATGCCGCGGCCGTCCGCCGCGCCGCCGCCTGCCCCATGCCGCTGCGCGTCGCCGATGCCCTGGACGGCCTGGCGGTGACTCTCGCCGAGTCGGCTCGGCCGCGCGCGGAACGCTTCGCCGGCGCCGCGGTGGCGCTACGGGGGCACGCGGGTGCGGCGCGTCGCCCCCGACCCGGCTTCGACGAGACACGGATTCCGGCGCCGCGGTCGCCGGGCGATTGGGTCGCCTCGGGCGTCATGACCGCCAAGGGGGTCTCGGAGGCTGGCCGGTTGGAGGACGGCAGCCTGGGCGAGGACGGGCCGGCGGGCTTGGCGGCCACCCTCACCAAGGCGCAATTCGCCGTGGCCGAGTTGGTCGCTAAGGGCTTGAGCAGCAAAGAGATCGCCGAGCGGCTCTACCTCTCGCCGCGAACCGTGGACAACCACCTGGCCCAGATCTTCCGTCGACTCGACGTGTCCTCGCGCGCCAAGCTCGCGGCGCTGATGGCCGACCATGCCTGAGCCGACCACCCCTGAGCCGGCCCTGCCCGAGCCGACCACGCCCGATCCGGCCCTGCCTGAGCCGACCACGCCTGAGCCGGCCCTGCCCGACTCGACCACGCCCGAGCCGAACGGCCACGCGGCCGATGCCCCACTGCTCACCTCGGTCGTCGACGGCGTCGGTCACGTCGTCCTGAACCGTCCGCGGGCGCTGAACTGCTTGACCCAGTCGATGGTCGACGCCCTCCTCGCGACCATCGCCGCCTGGGAGCAAGACCCGCGCGTGAGGCTGGTCCACGTCACCGGAGCCGGTGACCGGGCGCTCTGCGCCGGCGGCGATGTCGTCGCCGCCCGGGCCGCGATCGTCGACGGACGGCCCGACGACGCGAGCGCGTTCTGGGCGCAGGAGTATGCCGCGATCGCGGCCCTCGCCGCCTTCGCCCGGCCCGTGATTGCCCTCCAGCACGGCTACGTCATGGGCGGCGGCGTCGGCCTGAGCGCCCATGCGCGGCACCGCTGGGCAACCCAGGATGCGCGCTTCGCCATGCCCGAGACCGCGATCGGCTTCTTCCCCGATGTCGCCATGACCCCAATGCTGGCCCGCGCGCCGGGGGAACTCGGCGCCTGGCTGGCCATGACGGGGGAGACCATCGGCGCGGTCGATGCTCAGTACGTTGGGTTGACCGACGTCGTGCTGCCCACCGAGTCTGTCACCGACGCGCTGACGGCGACCACCCGCCTTGCCGCGGACGGAGACGTCAGCGACGCGGACATCCAGGCGTTGGCTGCGGCATACGGGATGGGGGCGGCAAACGGTGTGGGACCGGCAGAGGGTGTGGGCACGGCAAACGGGGCGGGCACGGCATACGGAAATTCGGGCGGGGTGAGCCGGCTCCAGGACGATCGGGAGTGGATCGACGCCTGTTTCCCCGGCGACGATCCGGCGCTCATCGTCGCTCGTCTGGAGGAGCACCCGGATGCGCGTGCCCGCGCGTGCGGTGCGCTCTTGCGTACGCGCTCGCCGCTGGCGGTCGCGGTGTCCCTCGCGCGCCTTCGCCGGGCAGAGACCGAGCAGAACCTCGCCAGCGCCTTCGCGACTGACCGCCGCATCGCCGACGCGATGATGCACGGCGGCGACTTCGTCGAGGGGGTCCGCGCGCGGCTGATCGACAAGGACCAGCCGCGGTGGCGGCATACGCGCCTCGAGGATGTCTCGGCCGCCGACGTGGCGACCTATCTCGACGCGCGCTGACTCTCAGACCACCGCGGCCTAAATCTCCGCGGCCTAGACCTCCGCGAGCTCGTCGCTGCGCTTGACCGCGGCGAGAAGCATCTGCGCGACGTCGACGACCTCGACATTCTCGAAGCGGCCGTCGGTCTGCCGCTCGGTCAGACCATCGGACAGCATGACGCGACAGAACGGGCAGCCCACCGCGATCCGCTGCGCACCCGTCGCGAGCGCCTCGTCGGTGCGGTTGACGTTGATGCGGGTCCCGATCTTCTCCTCCATCCACATGCGGGCGCCGCCGGCGCCGCAGCAGAAGGACGTCTCGGAATTGCGCGGCATCTCCTTGAGCGTGACGCCGGGGAGCGCCTCGATGAGCTCGCGCGGGGGGGCATAGACCTGGTTGTGCCGCCCGAGGTAGCACGGGTCGTGATAAGTCACCGTGTCCGCGCTGGACTCGACGACCTTGGCCGTGCTCGGCACCGGCGGCTGGCTGGGCCGGGCCACCGGGGTGAGCCGGCGCTCGCGGACGAGGCGGTTGAGCAACTGCGTGTGGTGCAGGACCTCATAGTTGCCGCCGAGCTGCGGGTACTCGTTCTTCAGCGTGTTGAAGCAGTGCGCGCAGGTCACCACGATCTTGCGGGCGTTCACCTCGCCGAGCATCTCGATGTTCTGCTGGGCGAGCATCTGGAACAGGAACTCGTTGCCCGCGCGTCGCGCCGAATCGCCGGTGCAGCTCTCGCCGTCACCGAGGACGGCAAAGCTCACCCCGGCCGTATGCAGGAGTTCCGCCACCGCGCGTGACGTCTTCTTCGCGCGGTCCTCGAAGGCGCCCGCGCACCCGACCCAGAAGAGGTAGTCGACCTCGTCGAGGCTCTCGACGTCGGCGCCGACGACCGGGACGTCGAAGGGCAGGTCCTTGGCCCAGTCCATCCGGGCGCGCGCGGACATACCCCAGGGGTTGCCCTTGCTCTCCATGTTGCGGAAGAGAGAGCCCAACTCGCTGGGGAAGGCGCTCTCGACGAGAGTTTGGTAGCGCCGCATTTCGATGATGTGGTCCACGTGCTCGATGTCGACGGGGCACTGCTGCACGCAGGCCCCACAGGTGACGCAAGACCAGAGGACGTCCGGGTCGATCACTGCGCCGCCGTCCGGGGAGGTCGGGTCGCCCTCGGTGGCGCCGACGAGCGGCCGGACGGCTGCTTCCTGAACGGACTCCGGCAGGCCCTCGCGGGCGTCCTCGGCGGCCAGGATCCACGGGCCCTTGGCGAACGCCGCGTCCCGCAGGTTCATGATCAGCATCTTGGGCGAGAGCGGCTTCTCGGTGTTCCACGCCGGGCACTGGCTCTGGCAGCGGCCGCACTCGGTGCACGTGGCGAAGTCGAGCATGGCCTTCCAGGTGAAGTCCTCCACCTTGCCGACGCCGAGGACGGGTTCCTCGTCCTCCATCTCCTCCAGGTCCTCCATGGTGACGGCCTTGCCGTTGACCATGAGCGGCTGGGCGGCGCCGAGGGCGACCGGTGGCCGCTTGAAGGCGACATTGATCGGGCCCACGAAGATGTGCAAGTGCTTGCTGTGCACAACCTCGATGAGGAAGCCCAGCATGATCCCGATGTGCAGGAGCAGGCCGAAGCCCTCCAGGAACTCGAGCGTGCCGTGGCTGAGCCCGTCCATCGCCCGACCGAGGGCCTGCGACACCCAAGCGCCCTCATTGGTGTAGTTGCCGAGCGCAGCCGCGGAACCGCGGAACAGGAACATCGACCAGATCACGCAGAAGATCAAGAACAGCACGAGCCAGGCGCCGCCGAGGTGGCTGCCCCGGAAGCGGGAGCGGCGGCCGAGCTTGGCCGGGTCGTTGGTGAACCGGATGATCGCGAAGACGACCAAGCCGACCAGGCAGCACAGGGCGATGGTGTCCTGGGCGAAGCCAAGAATGCGCCACTTGCCGATGATCGGGATCTCGAAGTCGGGCTTGAACAACGCGCCGTAGGCCTCGATATAGACCGTCGACAGGATCATGAAGGCCCAGAACACGAAGAAGTGCGCCAGCCCCGGGGCGGTCCACTTCAGCAGCTTGCGCTGGCCGAAGACCTCGGTGAGCTGACCCTTCAACGCCGTGGCAACGCGACCACCGGCACCGTCGAGTCGGTCGGGGGCCGGTTGGCCGCTGGTGATGAGTCGGGTCAGCCAGATCACGCGCCGCAGCACGATGGGCAGCGCGATGAGATTGAGCAAGAGCCCGAGGATCAGGACCAAGCGCATAATCCACTCCAACCTGCCCGAAGCGACCCCGGGCGACGATGCGTCCCAGGGACCGGACCGGCTGACCCAGGGGCTTTCGGCAGTCTACAAAGCGGGTTCGCGGCGGTGGGGTGTTCTCGGCCGGGCGTGGGTGTCGCGTGCGCCACCCTGCCCGCGCCGCCGGGTGTCACTGGTCGCGCTGCCGGACGTGATCGGCGCCATGGCGCCACCTCGGGAATGGGTTAGCATAACGTGGCGTTAGGCGATGCATAACGCAAAGTTCCATCCAATCGAGTTGCAGGAGTTCGACCGTGCCCATCTACGACGACGTCACCAAGCTGATCGGCAACACCCCGCTGGTGCGCATCAACCGCATCATCGACAGCGAGGCGACGGTGGCGGCGAAGCTGGAGTTCTACAACCCCGCCAACTCGGTCAAGGACCGCATCGGCGTCTCGATCATCGACGCCGCCGAGGCGTCCGGGGCGTTGGAGCCGGGCGGCACGATCGTCGAGGCGACCTCCGGCAACACCGGCATCGCACTGGCCATGGTCGGCGCGGCTCGTGGCTACAACGTCGTGCTGACGATGCCCGAGACGATGTCGAAGGAGCGCCGTGCGCTGCTGCGCGCCTATGGCGCCGAGTTGATCCTCACCCCGGGCAGCGAGGGCATGAAGGGCGCGGTCAACCGCGCCGACGAGATCGTCGCCGAGCGCGACGGGGCGATCCTCGCGCGCCAGTTCGCCAACGAGGCCAACCCCGCGATTCACCGCAAGACCACGGCCGAGGAGATCTGGAAGGACACCGACGGCGGGGTCGACATCCTCATCTCCGGCATCGGCACGGGCGGCACGATCACCGGTGTCGGCCAGGTCCTCAAGGAGCGTAAGCCCGGCGTGCAGATCATCGCCGTCGAGCCGGCCGAGTCCCCGATCCTCAACGGCGGCCAGCCCGGCCCACACAAGATCCAGGGCTTGGGCGCCAACTTCGTCCCCGAGATCCTCGACACCTCCGTGTATGACGAGGTCATCGACATCAACGCCGACACCGCCGTCGAGTGGGCCCGCCGCGCCGCCAAGGAGGAGGGCCTGCTCGTCGGCATCTCCTCGGGTGCCGCGCTGGCCGCCGCCGACCAGGTGGCTCGCCGCCCCGAGAATGCGGGCAAGACGATCGTCGTCGTCATCCCCAGCTTCGGCGAGCGCTACCTCTCCACCATCCTCTTCTCCGACCTCCTGGACTGACCCGCACGTCGTATGCCGCGCGCGTGAGCCTGCACGCGGCATACGAAGGCACGGCGCCTGTCTCGTTTTCCGACCCAGTTCGACCGATCGAGGTGACCCGAATGCTGGTCAGTTCACCGTCAGGTGACTCGCCCCTCTTGGGCGGGGCGCTCGCCGGCATCCGGGAGGATCTGGACGCGGCGCTCAAACGTGACCCGGCCGCGACCTCGCGGCTGGTGGTGCTGTTCACCTCCGCCGGCCTGCATGCCATCTGGCTGCACCGGCTGGCGCATGCGTTGTGGGGCAACCGGCTCGCCAGGCCTCTCGCCCGGTTGATTGCCTACGTCGCCCGCGCGGTGACCGGGGTGGAGATCCACCCCGGCGCCACGCTGGGCCGGCGCTTCTTCATCGATCACGGCATGGGCGTGGTCATCGGCGAGACCGCCGAGGTTGGCGACGACGTGATGCTTTATCACGGGGTCACCTTGGGCGGGCGCTCGATGGAGCGCGTCAAGCGCCACCCCACGCTGGGGCATGGCGTCACCGTCGGCGCCGGCGCCAAGATTCTCGGCCCGGTGTATGTCGGTGACGGCGCCCAGGTGGGTGCCAACTCGGTCGTGGTCAAGGATGTCCCGGCCGGGGCCATCGCCACGGGCGTTCCGGCGGTCTATCGATTCCCGAAGAGCCAGGACGAGGACCCGTACGACGCGCTCTTCCGCGACCCCGCGCTCTTCATCTAGCCCCCCGCTGCTGGGCGCTGGGCTCCCCGGCCGGTTTCCCTCCCAATCCCAGTACCCGGCGCTTTGGGTGGCTTTCTGACAGCCAGAAGGTCACCCAAAGCGCCGGAAAGTCTCCCGAACCTCGGGTGCCCGCCGGCGCGCTAGGGCAGCTTGCCGGGGGCGGGTCCCCAGTCGTGCTCGGCGTGCAACCGCCCGTCGGTGCCTCGGTGGAGCGTCTCGGGCAGGTCCTCCTCGCCACTGCGTATGTCGCGCAGCTTCGCTGCGGTGCTCTTGGCCGCGTCGCTGACCATGTCGGCGACGAACGGCGCCGCCTTCGTCTTGGCCGCATCCGTGGCCTGGCTGACCTTGGTCTGAACCGGGTCGCTGGACCAGATCTTGTTGGCCTGGGTCTTGATCTGGTCGTAGCGCTCCTGGCCGGCTCGGGCGCCCAACACATAGCCGACGGCGGCACCGAGCAAGAACGACAACTTGGACATGGGGTCTCCTTCCTTTTGGCCCACGACTTTAACCGGGTGGCCGAGGCCAACTCGGCTTCGCTTTCCGCCCAAAACAGGCGAGGCGTGGATCAGCCCATCGGGATCGCCGCTACCTCGGCCCGCTGATCGGATCCACCGGATACTCGCCCAGTGCATAGCGGAGTCGTTGGCCCAGCGCATCGAGCCCGGCAGCGACGACAGCCGCTGAGACAGGGGTGTCCTCGTCGGCGAGGCCAACGGCAACGAGCCTGCCCCACAGGCTAGTGACCGCGGTGGGATCAAGAGACCCCCCACGCAACTTAGCTTCATACCGGCCAAGGACGGTGAGGAGCACAGTTACGTCCGCTACCGCGATGGGGACCGAGCTGGGGCCGTGCGTCCGCTTGTCCATCCACATCACCCTTTCGCGTTCACGTCACCCCTCACAGCGTATGACGTGGTCGCGAAGGGGTGACGTGGTCGCGATGGGGTGATGTGAGTGCCGAGACGGAGTGAGCGGAGGGCGTGGTGGGTCCTACGGCCTCCGCGAGACGGAGTGAGCGGAGGGCGTGGGATTCGAACCCACGATGACGTTGCCGCCATAGCGGTTTTCAAGACCGCCGCACTAGGCCACTATGCGAGCCCTCCAAGGCGGCCAAGCCTAGTCGTCACGCGCAGAGGCCCATGCCACTGCCACGAGCGGCGGAGGGTGAGGCGGCGGCATACTGACGCGGTGACTGGAGTGATCGCCGTCCTCAACGGCCCCAATCTCAACCTGCTCGGCGAGCGCGAGCCGCACATCTATGGTGCCGAGACGCTGGCCGACGTGCAGGAGCGGTGCCGACGCGCGGCGGATGCGGCGGGATTCGCGGTGGAGTGCCGACAAAGCAATCATGAGGGCGCCCTCATCGATGCCGTGCAAGAACTTCGGCATTCGGCGGGTTTTGTCGTCAATCTTGGGGCCTACACCCATACGTCCATTGCTCTCCGGGACGCCCTGGCCGCCGTTTCCGGCCCGGTCATAGAAGTGCATATTTCAAATGTCCACGCCCGGGAATCTTTTCGGCATTTGTCGTATGTCGCTCCCCTCGCCACCGCGGTCATCGCCGGCTGCGGCACCCTGGGCTACGAGTTCGCCATCGCCACGATCGCGGCGCGGGTCCACCTCGCCGGCGGGGCGTGAGCCCACCTTGACGCCTAAGCTACTGACCGGTCAGAAACCGTTGGGAGACAAGAGGTAACCCGGTTCGTCGAGCGAGCCGCGGACGATGCTCGCTCAGGCGCCGCGGGCGCGAGACGCGAGCCCTCACGCCGCGCGAGACCGGCAGAAGCGTGCTAGCGTTTCCCGCGGTTGCACGAAAGCGTTTCTCAGCAAGTCCAACCGGGAGCAGGCTCGCCAGGCCACGACTCCCGTGTGTGGGGGGTTCTGCCCAGCATGAGGGGGCAATTTAGCAGCTCGGGATTGCGCCCGATTGCGCTTTCTCGTCGCAAGCACGAAAGAAAGAGATTTACCCCATGGCACAGGGCACTGTTAAGTGGTTCAACGCTGAGAAGGGCTTCGGCTTCATCGCTCAGGACGGCGGCGGCCCCGACGTCTTCGTTCACTACTCGGCGATCGACACCACTGGCTACCGCAGCCTCGACGAGGCCCAGCGGGTCGAGTTCGAGGTCACCCAGGGCCCCAAGGGCCCGCAGGCTGACCGCGTTCGTCCGGTCTGATCCTCTCGGGCTCCCTGATCTGGCGCTGGGCCTGATCAGGATCGGTCCCTCTCGGCGGCCCCGTCCCTCACGGACGGGGCCGCTGTTTTTTCCCCACGCGACGACGGGGCCGCATAGTTGATCGTGTCCGAGCGCGACGATGCCGCCCGGTGCCATTTGGTGCAGCGGTAGGTGGGGTGTCATCGTTTGCGGTGACCGTCCGTCGGGCGGGTGAGCCCGCGGCGGAAGGAGTCAGGTGTCTCCTGAGCCGTCCCCAGACACGCGCGCCCAACGCGCCGCCACCAAGCGTCACCGCCGTCGCCGCATTGCGCTCTATTTGGCCGTGGCGGTGTTGGTGGCCACCGTCGGTCTCGGCTGGTTCACCTACGCAAAGCTCAGCGGCAATATCACCCGCCTCGACGTCAGCAAGATCCTTGGGCCGCGGCCGTCGACCGCCAGCGTGAGCGAAGGCGCCCCGGAGGCCCTGAACATCCTGGTCATGGGCTCGGACAGCCGTCAGGGCATCGGCACCACGGAGTACGGCAAGGACACAGTTGAGGGCGGCGCCCATTCCGATACCAATTTGATCGTCCATCTCTCCGCAGATCGCCGCCGCGCCCTAGTCGTCTCCATTCCCCGCGACTCCATGACGATGGCTCCCAAGAATTGCAACGACCCCAACTCCACCGTCGCCAATGGTGAAGTCCGGCAGTGGAATTACAACTTCAACCAGGGCGGCCCTGGCTGTGTCATCAAGACAGTAGAGGGCCTGACCGGCATTTACATCCACCACTTTGCCGTCGTGGATTTCCGCGGCTTCCAGGACATGGTCGACGCGCTGGGCGGGGTCGAGGTCTGCACCACCAAAGACATCGACGATGCCGACTCGCAGTTCACCCTGAGTGAGGGCCGTCACCGGCTGAGCGGCAAAGAAGCCCTGGGGTATGTCCGTGTGCGCAAGACCCTGGGTGACGGCAGCGATCTCAACCGCATCAAGCGCCAGCAAGCGTTCCTGTCCTCGGTCGCTCAAGAGGCTACGAGCACCAAATTGCTGCTGCGCCCGGACCGCCTCTTCTCCTTCCTCAACGCCGCCACCAAGTCCTTGACGACCGACCCTGATCTCGGCCTGACCACGATGAGCTCCATTGCGAAGTCCGTCTCCGACCTCGGCGTTCACAACATCGAGTTCGTCACGGTCCCAACCGAGCAGTACCCCGCCGATCACAACCGTGTCCAGTGGAAGGCCTCTGCCGACGCGTTGTGGGCGGCGATCCGCGACGACACCCCACTCCCCGGCTCCACCGGAACGTCCAAACCCACCGCAACCTCCACCACGCCAGCCAAACCGTTGACGGTCGCCCCGGACGCCATCACCGTCCGGCTGACCAACGATTCCGGTGTCGAGGGACTCGCGGTGCAGGCCGGCTCGGCGCTCGCGGTGCAGGGCTTCGTCCTCGGTGGCTATGGCAATGGCACGGTGGGTAGCGTCAAGGGCACCGTCATCCGGCACCGGGCGGCCCAGAGCGAGGCTGCCCGCACCGTCGCCGCCGCCTTCCCCGGCGCCGTGCTCAAGGTGGACGAGTCCGTCGGCGACGTGATCTCGGTTCATCTCGGGATTGGAGCCGCCAATCCGGTTGCGGTGCCCAACCGCGTCGGCACCGAGCCCCTCCCCACGATGACGATCACGGCGACCGATCCCGAGACCCTGCAGACCCGCAACGCGGGCCAGGACATTTGCAACTAGCCCGGCTCAGGTCCCGCAGTAGCGTCAGGTCCCGCAGTAGGTAACGTGCCGCGCGGTGAACCCGGGCGGGGCGGGCGTCGCGAGATCCTCCTGGCCGGGCACCGCGGCATACGGACTCCGCACCGCCTCCACCAGCCGGTCGTATGCCGCGCGCTCGCCCCCC
>NZ_HF571038.1:3150100-3155240 GCF_001046875.1 Nostocoides jenkinsii Ben 74 | reverse complement strand
CGCCGCGCCGAGGGACTCCCACAGCCGCGGTGAGCCGTGGACGGTGCCGAACTCGCCATACGAATCGCCTTCTACGACAACGTCATAGCCCTCCCACGGACGGTTGGTCAGATAGCGCATATCCCGTAGGCGATCGACGATCATCCCCAACGCTGCCGGCGTAAGGCCGCTATTGCCCTCGCCGCCGGCGACGGCCGGAAAGACGCCCTGCCACCGAGAGGCGCGGGCGAGGGAGCGTTGCGTCGAACGCCCGGGCACGAGGGCGCCCACGCACCATACGGGCGGATGCGGGCGCTGGATCGGTGGCGGCGGCACGAGCTCGGTGACGGGCTCGACCGACCAGTGCTTGCCGGCATACGAAAAGGGCTGTCCCGCAAGGAGACCCGCATAGATGGCCAGGCATTCGTCGAGCTTCTCCGCCCGCGCCTTGCGACCCTCGTCCGGCTCGAAGGCGAGCCAGTTCTGGTTGAGCGCGCCCAGGCCCACGCCGAGCGTGACTCGACCCCCGGAGAGCCGGTCGACGCTCGCGACGCGCTGGGCCAGATCCCATGGCTTGTAGCGCGAGGCCGGGGTGATCAGGGTGCCGAGGCGGATGCGCTCGGTGCGCATCGCTGCCGCCGCCAGCGTCGCCCACGCGTCGCAGCGATAGACCGCCTCCCAGGTGAAGACCAAGTCCCAGCCGGACTGCTCCCCAAGCACGGCGAGGTCGACGAAGTCGGTCTCCTCCGCAAACGGGACGACAAAGGCGTAACGCATGTCCCGACCGTAGCCGGGCGCTCCGACAGCCCGCTTGATCGCGCTTGCTGGCGGTCAGTGGCGCCGCTGGCAGCGCCCGCACCAGAAGAGGTTGCGGCCCGCGAGCAACTGCGTGCGAATCCGGCTGCCGCACACCAGACACGGCTGCCCGTCGCGCTTGTAGACGTAATAGTCCCGCTCGAAGCGCACGCCGCGCGCCGCATCGCCGCGCACGAAGCCGCCGCGCTCGCCCGGCATGATCCCGCCCCAGCTGGGGTCGTATGCCGCCGGGTCGCGCCCGCCGAGAGCATCGCGGGCGACCTCCAGTTGGGAGTCGAGGGTGAGGATCTGGCCGAACGCCACGCCATAGGGCAGCAGGGCGACCAGGTCGTCCCACATCGCCAGCCACGACTTCTTCTTCACCTTGTTACCGGGCACGAAGGGGTCGATGCGGTGCCGGAAAAGCACCTCGGCGCGGTAGACATTACCGACGCCAGCGATGATCGACTGGTCCATCAGGCATTCGGCGACGGTGCGAGAGGTGCGCGCCAGCCGGGCCAGTGAGCGCTCTGGATCGTTGCCCGGGGTGCCGACCCGCAGCGGGTCGGGACCGAGGCGGGCGATCGTCGCCTCGACCTGCTCGGGCGAGATCACCTGAACCAGCGTCGCGCCGCGCAGGTCCGCATACATCTGCTCATTGACCATCCGAACCCGGACCGCGCCGACGGGGGCGGGCAGGGCACCGATGTGCGGGAGCACATCGAAGGAGCCGATCAGGCCGAGATGAACGTTGAGCACCTGCTCGCCAGCGAAGTGGACGAACAGGTGCTTGCCGAAGGCGTCCGCGCCCTCGACGACCCGTCCGTTGAGCAGCGCTGCGCCCTCGACGAAACGCCCCTGCGGGCTGGTGACCAACGCCTGGCGACCGGCGAAGGCGTGGTGCAACGCCCCCGCGAGCCGATGCAGGGTGTGCCCCTCAGGCACTAACTCGCGGCCTTCTTCTTCGCCGCCACCTTCTTGGCCGGCTTCTCCTCGACTGCGGGCGCCTCGCCGCGGGCCGCCTTGGCCTTCTCGACGGACTTCGCCAGCGCGGCGAGCAGGTCGACCACCTCGCCGGACTCCTCGGCCGGCTTGGGGACGTCCTTGATCTCGCCGCCCTCGACCTTCGCCTTGACCAGCGCGTCGAGGGCTTTGGCGTAGTCGTCTTCGTAGTCGTCCGGCTCGTAATCGCCGGCCAGCTGCTCCACGAGCAGGTGCGCCATCGCGAGTTCCTTCTCCGTGGCCTCCAGGTCGTCGCCGAGTGCCGCGAAGTCGGGACTACGGATTTCGTCCGGCCACAGCATCGTCTGCATGACGATGACGCCGTCGCGCACGCGCAGCACGGCCATCGTCATCCGGGTGCGGATCGAGACGGTGACCAGCGCCATCCGGTTCTCGCTCTCCAGCGCATCCCGCAGCAGCACATAGGGCTTCGCCGCGGCCTTGTCAGGCTCCAGGTAGTAGCACTTGTCCAGCAGCATCGGATCAATCTGGTCGGCCGGGACGAACTTCTCGACCGCGATCTCCTTGCTGCTCTTGGTCGGCAGGCCGGCAAAGTCCTCGTCGGTGAGAATGACCATGTCGCCGTCCTCGGTCTCGTAGCCCTTGGCGATGTCGTCAAAGGAGACGAGTTCGCCGTCGATCGAGCACACCCGCTGATACTTGATCCGGCCGCCGTCGGTGCGGTGCACCTGCCGGAACTGCACGTCGTGATTCTCGGTCGCGGCATACAGCCGCACGGGGACGTTGACCAGCCCGAAGGAGACCGCGCCCTTCCAGATCGCTCGCATAAGGGCGAGTCTGTCAGAGGTTCACGGCGTCGAGTATGCCTGCGCGGTCACCGCCAGTCGCCAGCTCACGGAGGGGATCGCCTGCGCGGTCCAACGCAGCGGTTGCTGCGTCCCAACCCAGCCCCCTGCGCTGGAACGGCGGCCCGCGTCCAGGGTGAGGGTGACCCCGTTCACTGAGACCGACCCTCCTTGCGGCCCGCTGGCGCTCCCCGCCAGGCCGAGGAGAACGCTGTCGGCTTCCACCGGAAGCGTGCCCAGCGAACCCTGTGAAACACCTGATCCCTTGGTGCTCAAGAGCGGGAGGGGCTTGTCCGGCACAACGACCTTCCCGGACCTGTCCACGTACCCCACAACATCAACCCGCACCGCCGCCGCCTTCGACGTCGAGATCGCCACCCGGCCACCCGTCCCGACCGGGACGGTGACCTGACCAGACGTCGGGACCGATCCGAAATGGACCTGCGCCGCGCCCGCCGGGGACAAGCCGCTCTTCCACACCGTCACCGACCCCGCAAAGGCCGCCCTGGTCACCACATTGAGAACGACGCCCGCAACACCACTCGCCGGCACACCAGCACGCCCCAACACCACCGGACGGACCGGCTACCTGGCCCGCTTCTGCTATCTGGCCGCGATGATCGGCTTCTTCTACTTCGTCACTCAACTCCTCCAGGACGTCTTCGGCTGGAACCCGTTGCAGGCTGGCCTGGGGTTCATGCCGATGACGGTCGTGAATTTCGCTGTTGCAGTGATGATTCCGCGGCTGGTCCGACGCTTCGGCGATGCACCGGTCCTCGTCGCCGGTGTCGCCGTGACCCTCGCCGGGATGCTCTGGCTGAGCCGGGTGTCGGCCGCCGGCGACTACCTCACCGATGTCGCCGTGCCGATGGCGCTGATCGGCATCGGTCAGGGCCTGGCCTTCGCCCCGCTGACCTCGGCCGGTATCGCCCGGGCCACCGCCGCAGATGCCGGCGCCGCCTCGGGCCTGGTGAACACCTGCCATGAGGTCGGGATGTGCCTTGGCCTGGCTGTCCTCGTCACCGTGGCCGTGCCCGCCGGGGGCGTGGCGAGCGCGGCATGCGTCGCTGCGGAGGTCGGCCGCGCCCTTGGCGTCGCGAGCCTCTTCCTCGTCGCGAGCCTGGTGGCAGTGCTCGCCCTCGTCGTGCCGGCGTCTGCGGCGGCCCGGCAAGCAGCCCGATCGGTGAGTGCGCGGCCCACCGCTGCCGATGCCTACGCCGAATCATGACCGCGACTCCCGTCCCGATCCGTGGACCGAAGGACCCCCGATGACACCGACCACCTCGCCCGGCACCCCGACTCCACCCCAGCGCGACGGCGCGGCCGCCGGTGCCGGCTGGAGTTCCACCGACCTTGATCGCCTCGGGAGCGCGGGGGAGTTGCGGATCGCCTCTCGCCGAGCCGACGGCTCGCTGCGGCCCTTCGTCATCATCTGGGTGACCCGCGTCGACGACGCGATCTATGTCCGCTCCGCCCACGGCGTCGACAACCCGTGGTACCGGCGCGCCCTCGCCTCCGGCCGGGGGCGGATCAGCGCCGGCGGCGTGGAGCGGGATGTCCGCTTCGAGGTCCCGGACGCATCGGTCCATGAGGCCATCGATACCGCCTCGCACGCGAAGTACGACCGCTACGGCCCCGGTCCGGTCGGGGCGATCACGGGCCCCCATGCCTGGCCGGCCACGCTGCGGTTGGTGCGCGGTGGCCTTGTCGACTAAGACCAGGTCCTCCCGCGCGGTCGCCTCCGTCATACCTCGGGATGGCCGGAGCCAGGCGGCGCGGGTGATCGCCGGGGGTCGCTCGCCGCGTACGCCGCTAGATCGAGCCCAAGCCCCGTCGACGGCGTGCCAGGTGGCGGGCCGCCGGAGTCGCAGATCCAGACCTTCGTCTCGACGAATGCCACTCCACACGGGGGTAGTGCCAGGGACTCCCACGGCTACCCGCACCCGGCTAACGTCGGAATCCGAATGACCAGGACAGAGATGAGAAGGAACTGTGACATGTGACCCGGCTTTCGCGCAGGTCTTCCCTCTCGGGGAGCCCAATGACGCCTACGCCCAGTACTTCACCGGGCAGAGCTATCTGGCCCCGCTGGTTGCGGGCACGGTGCCCGTCATCAATGTGTCCTTCGAGCCACGGTGCCGCAATCACTGGCACATCCACCACGGCACCGGCGGCGGCGATCAGATCCTGCTGTGCACGGCCGGCAGCGGCTGGTATCAGGCCGAGGGCGAGGCGCCGGTGAGCCTGCAGCCGGGCACCGTCGTTCGCGTCCCGGCCGGCACCAAACACTGGCACGGAGCGAAGGCGAACTCCTGGTTCAGCCACCTCGCCTTCTTCACCCCCGCCCCCGACCTGCGCAACGAGTGGCTCGAGCCCGTCACCGACGAGGAGTACGACAAGCTCCCCGCCGACCCCGAGCGCGGGTGATCGTTCGCCCGGGATCCACCGCGGATACAAGCGACTGCACGCCCGAGTTCGGCCGACACACCGGGTGAAGTGGACCCGACCGACCGCCCGAGTATGCCGAGTGCGGCGAACCTCGAGCCGGCCTAGCGGGC
>NZ_HF571038.1:3128805-3150000 GCF_001046875.1 Nostocoides jenkinsii Ben 74 | reverse complement strand
CCCGCCATGTCGGCGGGGCTGTGGCCGTCACCCTCGCGGGGACGCTCGCCCTCGGCGCGCTCGGTGTCGGCTCGTCCGACGCCGCCGAGACCGTCAACCTGTCCGCCGGTGTCGCCGCCGCCGCAGCCGCGCAGCAGCACGACGTCACCATGAGCGAGATCGCGATGGAAGCGGTGCGCGCCGACGCCCTTGCGTCCCGCAGCGCTCAACGCGAGGACGCGCGTCGCAAGGCGGCCGCCGCGGCGAAAGCCAAGGCCAAGAAGGCCGCCGCGGCCAAGAAGGCCAAGGCTCTGGCCGCGGCCCAAAACGACCCGCAGTCGGTCGCCAAGAGCCTGCTTGACGACTACGGCTTCGGCGCCGACCAGTGGCAGTGTCTGCAGCAGTTGTGGACGGGCGAGAGCGCGTGGAACTACCAGGCGGCCAATGCCAGTTCTGGCGCCTATGGCATCCCGCAATCCCTGCCGGGCAGCAAGATGGCATCAGCCGGCGCGGACTGGAAGACCAACCCCGAGACGCAGATCCGGTGGGGGCTTGGCTACATCAAGGACGCCTACGGCTCACCCTGCAGCGCCTGGAACACCTGGAACTCGCGCTACCCGCACTGGTACTAAAGGCGTCAGCCCCGGCGGCCGTGCTTAGGCCAGCGCGAGGGCGATTGCCAGGAATAGCACAAATGCGGCGAGGGTGAACAGCGCATCGCGCCCGTCGTGCCGCGGGCACTCATCCAACTCCAGGCCCCGCATCATCGGGAGCTTCGCCACGTGGGCGGCGGATTGGTTCACGCGCGCGTCTTAGCTCGAACGCCCGCGCCTGGACCGCACTCGACCCCATCCCGTTGACTCCCCGCTCCGCGATGACGTCGGCGCGGGTGGGCGATTGGGCCTTCTTCGTCGGCGGTTATGCGACGACACCGTGCCCGCCCAATGCCTCCTGCATGGGACCCGACTCCTGGCCGAGCGATGGTGCGATCCTGGACCCCGGTGGGCGCTGGCGCCGGATCTCTTTCGGAGCAGAGAGCGGTCCCCGTCAGCTCACCCGTGGCGGTAGGCCGGACCGCGGTGGTCGCACTGGGCACGAAGTTGCTTGCGGTGAACGCGGAGTCCGGCGCGGTTCGGCCGCTCCCATCTCCGCCGACTCCCTCTGCTTATGGTGCTCAGGCCGGGAGCGCGGACCACTACTTCACCGCACGGAGCTCTGACGAAGCGTCCACCGGTGATAGTGCACGCGTCCACGTTCTCGATGTGGTGGCCGGGACGTGGGACCTGCTTCCCCCCGATCCTCTCGGCCCCTCATTCGACCGAGTTCTCGCCTGGACCGATGCGGGATTGGTCCGGCGGTCGGCTCGACCCGGTCACGGGAGAGTTTGCTGCACTTCCGAATCCGCCTGTGCCACAGGTGCCTCCATCCCCCCTTGAGGCTGCGGGCAGCGGCACTCGACTGGTCACCCAAGGAGAGTTGTATGACGATTCCACCGGCAGTTGGACCACTCTCGACCTCCCACCGGGCGGGAAGTGGATCGAGATGGCCGGGGTCGTCCTGGACGATCGAATCGTCGTCGCCGGTGGCTATGACGAGGCGGACGGCTACCGCTCGGCCGCGGGCCTAACGAGCGCAGCGTGGCGGCTCGCCATACCGAGGTCCTGACCCGGGCAGGCCGGTCGAGCCCTCACACCTTCCGCAGCCGGATCCGCTCCACCTTGTGATCCTCGCCCTTCGTCAGAACCAGGGTGGCTCGGCCGCGCGTGGGCAGGACGTTCTCGATCAGGTTGGGTTCGTTGATCGACTTCCAGATCCCGAGGGCGGTGGCGGCGGCCTCGGCGTCGGAGAGCGCGGCATACCGTCGGAAGTAGCTGTCGGGATCGGCGAAGGCGGTGCGGCGCAGCCGCAGGAAGCGTTCGATGTACCACCGCTCCACCAGCGCCGGCGGCGCGTCGACATACACCGAGAAATCGAAGAAATCGCTGACAGCCAACGCATCCGAGCGCTCCGGCGCGGGCTGGAGCACGTTGAGCCCTTCGAGGATGAGAACATCGGGCTTGGCAAGCGAATGAGACTGCCGCAGAACGTCATACGTCAAATGGTCGTATTGGGGCGCGTCGACGCGGGCCATCCCCGATTTGATCTCGGCCACGAAACGCAGAAGGGCGCGGCGGTCGTAGGACTCCGGGAAACCCTTGCGGTGCATCAGCCCGCGCCGCTCCAGTTCGGCATTGGGCAGCAGGAAGCCGTCGGTCGTGACCAGTTCGACGCGCGGGGTGTGCGGCCAGCGCGACATGAGTTCCTTCAGGATGCGCGCCGTCGTCGACTTGCCCACCGCCACAGACCCGGCCACCCCGACGATGAACGGCACCCGCGCCGGCCGCTCGCCCAGGAACTCGCTGGTCGCCAGCCGCAGACCGTGCGTGGCCTCGACATAGAAATGCAACAGCCGGGACAGCGGCAGATAGACCTCCTCGACCTCCCGCAGGTCCAGCGGATCGGTGAGCCCCCGCAGGCGACTCAGGTCGTCCTGAGTCAGGCTCATCGGGTGGTTCTCGCGAAGGTGAGCCCACTCGCGGCGGCCGAACTCGGCATACGGACTGGGGGTGGCGACCTCGCCACGCGTCGTGGGCACGCCCGCAATTGTGTCGTATGCCGCGCCGCTCCCCGCCGTCGTCGTGTCCGGTCCCCTTGGGCGGCCTGGGGGCCCCTACCCTTGGGGCTTATGTGTGGAATCGTCGGATATGTCGGGCCCAACGTCGATGGCAAGGCCCTCGATGTCGTCATGGAAGGTCTGGCCCGGCTCGAATACCGCGGCTACGACTCGGCCGGGGTGGCGCTGGTGACCTACGGCGGCGTCGCCACCGAGAAGCGCGCGGGCAGACTGGAGAATCTGCGGCGGGCGCTGGATGACCGCCCCCTCGCGGGGTCGCGGACCGGCATCGGGCACACCCGCTGGGCGACCCACGGCGGGCCGACCGACGGCAACGCGCACCCGCACCGGGGCGGCAGTGGCGACAAGTTGGCCCTGATCCACAACGGGATCATCGAGAACTTCCACGGGCTGAAGAAGGGGCTGCTCGCCGAGGGCGTCCAGTTCGACTCCGAGACCGACACCGAGGTCGCCGCCAAGATCGTGGGCCGCGAATTCGACCGCACGGGTGACTTGACCGAGGCGATGCTCGGGGCCGTCCAGCAACTCGAAGGCGCGTTCACCCTGCTGGCGGTGCACGCCGACCAGCCCGGGGTGGTCGTGGGGGCGCGGCGCAACAGCCCGCTGGTCGTCGGGCTCGGCGAGGGCGAGAACTTCCTCGGCTCCGATGTGGCGGCCTTCATTGGCTACACCCGGCATGCGCTGGAGCTGGGCCAGGACCAGATCGTCACGATCACCCCTGACGCACACTCGGTGATCGGCTTCGACGGCGAGCCCGCCGAAGGCAAGCACTATGAGGTCACGTGGGACGCGGCGGCGGCGGAGAAGGGCGGCTATGCCACCTTCATGGAGAAGGAGATCAACGAGCAGCCGCACGCCGTCGCCGACACCCTGCTGGGGCGCACGGACGAGTCGGGTGCCCTCGTTCTGGACGAGCTGCGGATCAGCGAGCAGCAGTTGCGGGCCGTCGACAAGATCACCGTCGTCGCCTGTGGGACGGCCGCCTATGCCGGCATGGTCGCGAAGTACGCCATCGAGCACTGGGCCCGCATTCCCGTGGAAGTCGCTCTCGCACACGAGTTTCGGTATGCCGATCCGGTCGTCAACGAGCGCACCCTGGTCGTGTCGATCAGCCAGTCGGGCGAGACGATGGACACCTTGATGGCGGTCAAGCACGCCAGTGACATGGGCGCGCTGACGGTGTCGATCTGCAACACGCACGGCTCGACGATCCCGCGGGAGTCGGACGCGGTCCTCTACACGCACGCGGGCCCGGAGATCGCGGTCGCGTCGACGAAGGCTTTCCTCGCGCAGATCACCGCGGCATACATCCTGGGTCTGTATCTCGCGCAGTTGCGCGGTGGGTCGTATGCGGAGTCCGCGCAGGCGGTCATGCGTGACCTTCACGAGATCCCCGCCAAGATTGAGGAACTGCTGACGCGGATGGATCGCGTCGAGGAGATGGCCAACTTCATGGCCGACACGCGGTCGGTGCTCTTCCTCGGGCGCAATGTGGGGTTCCCGGTGGCGATGGAAGGCGCGCTGAAGCTCAAGGAGCTCGCGTATATCCACGCCGAGGGCTTCGCGGCTGGTGAGTTGAAGCATGGGCCGATCGCGCTCATCGACGCCGGCCAGCCGGTCTTCGTGGTGGTGCCCGCCCCGGACACGCCGCACGAGCTGCACAAAAAGGTCGTCTCCAACATCCAGGAGATTCGCGCCCGCGGGGCGCGCACGCTCGTCATCGCGCACGACGGTGACGAGGATGTGGTGCCCTTCGCGAGCGAGGTCATCCGCATCCCGCAATGCCCGCCGTTGCTGGCGCCGCTGCTCGCAGTGGTGCCCTTGCAGGTGTTTGCCTTGCACCTGTCGACTGCCAAGGGGCTCGACGTCGACCAGCCGCGCAACTTGGCGAAGTCGGTCACGGTCGAGTGAGCGCGGGGTGATCCTCGGGGTCGGCATCGACGTGGTCGATGTCGCGCGCTTCGGCGAAACGCTCACGCGCACACCGCGATTGCGGGAGCGCCTGTTCACGCCGCAGGAACGGGATCTGCCGCTGAACTCGTTGGCGGCGCGGTTTGCGGCGAAGGAAGCCTTCGCCAAGGCGTTGGGAGCCCCAGTCGGTCTGGACTGGCAGGACGCCGAGGTGCGGCGGGATGAGTCGCGGCAACCGCGCTTCGAGGTGCGCGGGACCGTGGCGGCACGAGTCGCGGAGTTGGGGATCACCTCGGTTCATCTGTCGCTGTCACATGACGCCGGGATCGCGTCCGCCGTGGTCGTCTGCGAGAGGGTCGTGTCGTGATCGAGGCCTATGCCGTGCCGGGTGTGTATGCCTGTGAGGCCGCCGCCGCGGCGCAGCTCGCCGAGGGCGAGTTGATGGCTCGGGCCGTCGAGGGTCTGGTCGCGGTCGCCCGAGCCCGGTTGGCCGCGACGGGGGGCCGCCAAGTGGTCGCCTTGGTGGGGCCGGGCAACAACGGCGCGGATGCGTTGTATGCCGTGGCCCGCCTCGCCGCCGACGGGGTGCCGTGCGGGGCCGTGCACCTCGAGACGGTGCACGCAGGGGCGTATGCCGCGGCGCGCGCCGCCGGGGTTGTGCTGGTGGAGTCCGGTGGCGAGGCGGCGGCGTTGATCGCCGAGGGCGATCTGGTGCTGGACGGAATCGTCGGCATCGGTGGGCGTCCCGGACTGCCCGACTGGGCCCGCGCCTGGGTGGAGGCCATCGCGGCCGATGCCTACGTGATCGCCGTGGACCTGCCGTCGGGACAAGACCCGAGCGGGCGGCATGCGGATCCGGCGGGGGTTTTCGCGGACGAGACGGTGACCTTCTCGCTGCTGAAGCCCGTGCATCTGTTGCCGGCTACTGAGGCCGCGTGCGGGTTGTTGACGGTGGTCGACATCGGACTGAATCCGGCGGATGGCGCGGGCGAACCGGTGGTGCGGCGCCTGGATCGCGGTGACGTTCGTGCGCTGTGGCGGGTGCCGGGGCCGACGGATGACAAGTATTCGCGCGGGGTCGTCGGGATCATTTCTGGTGGCGAAAACTATTCGGGGGCAGCGGTTTTAGCCTGCACTGCCGCGGTGAGCGCGGGTGCTGGGATGGTGCGCTACGTCGGCACGCCGACGCCGGAGGCCCTGGTTCGCGCCGTGGTGCCCGAGGTCGTGATTGGTGCGGGACGGGTGCAGGCGTGGGTGATCGGTCCGGGGCTCGATGTGACCTCCCGGGCGCGGGGGGTGAAGGCGCAACTCGATGTGGCCCGCGAGGTGCTGGCCGGGGGCGAGGCGGTTGTCGTGGACGCGGGCGGGTTGGACTTGATTGACGGACCCCGTTCCGGACCGACGCTGTTGACGCCGCATGCCGGCGAGGCGGCCCGGTTGTTGAGTCGGCTGGGGGGTGGTGTCGTTGGGCCTGATGGATCCGGTGGGCCTGATGGTTCCGATGCGGTTGAGGTGACGCGGGCGCAGGTCGAGGCCGATCCGCTGGGCAGCGCTCAGCGGCTGGCGGCGCTGACGGGCGCGGCCGTGCTGCTGAAGGGCGCGACCACGATCGTGGTTGAGGCGGACGCGGCATACAGCCAGAACGACGCGCCTGCCTGGCTCGCGACGGCGGGTGCGGGCGATGTGCTGGCCGGGTTGCTCGGCGCACTCGTCGCCTCGGGGCTTCCGCTCGCCGAGGCCGGCGCCGTGGGTGCGCTGGTCCACGGTGTCGCGGCCGACGACGCCAACCCAGGTGGACCGGTGCGGGCGTTGGCCGTGGCCGAGGCGATCCCGGGCACTGTTGCGCGGCTGCTGCGCGCGGGCTGACCGTTGGCACGCGGCCCCCTGGGCCTCTCGCGCGCTCGAACCCGGCCGGTGCCCAAGTCGGCCAACTCAGCACACGTTAGTCAACTGTGGACAGCTTGCAAGGTGTCCACAGTTGACCAACTGCTGCTAGCAGAAGGTCGGAGCTGGGGCCGCCGCCGCGAAGAACCGGCGCTGGGTCCGGGCCCAGCGGTTGGCGGGGAGGGTCGGGCGGAGGGTGGCCAGGCCGGTAGCGAACTTGCTCACCCGCGCCGGGCGGATGCCGAGGGACCAGAGCAGACGGTCCACATCCGTCGCCTGCCGGGCCGCTTTGGTCTCGATGATCGCCAGCTCGGGGCGGGTCAGGGTCGGGCCGGCCGCATCGACCCAGGTCAGGTCGGTGTCGACCGTCACCCGACCCGCGGCCTCGGGGAGTAGCAGCGTGCTGCGGCGGTACGCGGTGGTGAGCACCGGCGCCAGCTGACCAATAGGGGAGGTATCGATGCCCGCGGGGGCGAGGGCGCGGCATACGAAATCGGCACCGACGGAGGTGAGACGACCATCTTCGGTATGCCGCCCCGGCAGTCGGTCCTTCACCGTCGCCTCCCCGGTGCGGGTCTTGACCTCCAACACCTCCTCACCCGAGGAGAGATAGGTGCGGGTCCGGACCTTGAACCGCCGCCGGCGCCGGTAGGCGGCCTGGTGATAGCTCAGCAGCTCCGGAGTGTCGAAATACACACTTGCATAACCGAATCCGCGGGACCCCGCGATGTCGAGCACTCGCGTGCCGGTCGGGAGTAGGTCCACGACCATGGCGAGATCGCCGGTGCTGAGCGCGTACTTGCGATCGATCCGGGTCTGGAGCCCGGCGACCTCGATCAGTTCGTCGAGGCCAACCGGGGCCAGTCGGGCGAGCCCAGTCATGACGCGACTCGGGCGGGGCCCGGCTCGCTGACCGACGTCGAGCGGACGCCCGGGAGGGCGGGCGCGGCGTGCTCGCGCACCTCGTAGCGCACCTCGACCGCGGTCGAGTCATTCACGTGGTCGACCTTCTTGACGCTCACGCCGTGAACGGTCGCGCCGAGGCGCTGTTCCAGGTGGGCGACCAGGGCCCGCTCGTCATCGAAAGCCTTGTCCAAGACCATCAATTGGCGCCGGTAGCCGGACAATAGACGCGGGTGGTCACCGAGCCACATCACCGCGACGATGATTGCCATCAGGGCCATCGGCACCCAGGCGGCTCCCACCGACAGCCCGCTCAGCAGGCCGAGGGAAAAGGCGCTGAAGTAATACGCCACCTCGTGCTGCGCCAACTCATCCGAGCGCAACCGGATGATCGAGAGGACACCGAAGAGGCCGAGGCCTAGGCCGGCGCTGACCGCGCTGTCCAAGAGGGCGGATGCGACGGCCATCACCCCGATGTTCACGCCGAGGTAGGCCGCGACGAGATCACGTCGGCGGTGCCGCGGGAAGTACAGGCCGAAGACCAGGACGAGGATCGCCAAGACGTTGGCGGCGTAGATCGCGAGTGCGGGCATCGTAGAGCTCCGGTTGGTTGGGATCCGGGAGGGATCGGGGTTTGTTGTGACCCCTATTGATCCTGCGGAGCCTGTGCGCTTGCTGTGACCACCTGCTCAGCCGGCTAAGAGTGCGATGGCCGCCAGTCATGCCGACCGCACGGTCATGCCACAGGCCCAGCACAGGCACCGGCCGGAGTCTCGGAGCGTCGCCTTATCCGATGCCCATCGCAAGGGAGCTCCTCATGATCGTCCTCATCCCGTCCTACGAACCCGACGAGCGCTTGGTTGCACTCGTACGCGAAATTCGTTCCCGGGCAGCACAATTGGAGGTGCTGGTGGTGGACGACGGGTCGGGCGCGGCGTACCGGCAGCTGTTTGAGGCGGCGCGCGACGCAGGCGCGATCGTGGTGCACCACGCCGAAAACCGCGGCAAGGGGCGCGCGCTGAAGACCGGCTTCTGGCACGCCGCAGCGATGTGGCCGGGGCAGAACATTGTGTGCGCCGACAGCGATGGCCAACACACGGTGCCGGACATCCTCGCGGTGGCTGCCCGGGTCGCGAGCGAGCGGGACGCGATGGTGCTCGGTGCGCGCGCTTTCAGCGGTCCGGTTCCCACGCGTTCGCGGGTCGGCAATGGCATCACTCGGCGGTTGTTCTTCTTGACCACCGGGGTGGACCTGACTGACACGCAAACCGGTTTGCGGGGCTATCCGGCCTCGATGCTGGATTGGCTCGATTCGGTCCCCGGGGAGCGCTTTGAGTATGAACTTGAACTGCTCCTGCGCGCCAAGCCCGACGGCAAGCGCATCGTGGAGGTGCCGATCGAGACGGTATATCTCGACGGCAATTCCTCTTCGCACTTCCGTCCGCTCCAGGACTCGGCCCGGGTGTATGCGCCGATGCTCCGCTTCGGCGCCTCCTCGGGCGTGGCTGCGGTCATCGACTACGTGATGCTCTTCGTGCTGCACGCGCTGACCGGAAGCCTGTTGGTCAGTGTGGTCGGCGCGCGGGCCACCAGCGCGGGAGCGAACTACCTTGCCAATCGCCGCTTCGTCTTCGGTCGCGACAGTGCGAACTCCGGACGCCGATACGCCGCCCTCGTTCTGGCCATCCTCACCGCCAACTGGGCGCTCATGCACCTGCTGTATGTCGGTGCCGGCCTCGGCCTCCTCGCTGCCAAGGTCATCACCGAGGGCCTGCTCTTCTTTATCTCGTATGCCGTGCAGTCCCGCCTCGTCTTTGGCCGCCGGACCGCCCCGGCCACCCTGGCGGCGGATGCCATCGTTCCGGGTCGGCTCACCCAAGGCCGCTAACCGGGGCGTCCCGGTGGCGAAGGGACCCAGCGCACGACCTGGGTGCAGACAACCCGGCTGCGCCGAGACTTAGACTCAAGGCCTCATGGACGCCATTCCCACTCTCGGCCCAGCGCTGGTCCTGCCGCCCGACACCGGCGGACTATCCGGCTTCGTCGAGGTCGACCTCGGCGCCATCGCCAACAATGTGCGCGAACTCAAGCGTCGGGCCGGGGCGGCCGACGTGATGGCGATCATCAAGGCCGATGCCTACGGGCACGGGGCCCTGCCCAGCGCCCGGGCAGCCCTCGCCGGCGGCGCGACCTGGCTCGGCGTGGCGCAGCTGAACGAGGCCCTCCAGGTGCGGGCGGCTGGGATCGCGGCGCCCATGTTGACCTGGTTGTTCGTCCCCGGCGCCGACGTCGACGCCGCGATCCTCAGCGGGATCGACCTCAGCGTCTCGGCCCCGTGGGCCCTCGCCGAGATCGTCGCCGCTGCCCGCCGCCGCGGCACTACGGCCCGCATTCACCTGAAGGTGGACACCGGCCTCGCCCGGGGCGGGGCACGCGGGCCCGGCTGGACCGAGCTGATCGGCCAAGCGGCGTCGGCCGTGGCCGAGGGCTCCGTCGAGGTCATCGGCGTCTGGTCGCACTTCGCCTACGCCGATGCCCCGGATCACCCAACCGTGCGACAACAGCAGATCGTCTTCGAGGAAGCCGTTGCCGAATTGGCCGGCGTCGGGATCACGAATGTCATCCGACACTTGGCGAATTCCGCTGCGACACTGACGAATCCGTCAGCCCACTATGACCTCGTCCGTCCCGGGCTAGCGGTCTACGGACTCTCCCCCGTGCCCGACCTCGGATCCCCGGCGGACTACGGACTCCGGGAGGCGATGCGGGTCGTCGCCTGCCTGGCCCTAGTCAAAGACGTCGAAGCCGGAGCCGGGGTGAGCTACGGCCATACCTATGTCACCTCGGAGGCGACCAGGCTGGGACTGGTCCCGCTCGGCTATTCGGACGGAGTCCCGCGCAACGCCTCCAGCGTCGCGCCCGTTTTCGCCGACGGCCGCCGTATGCCGATCGCTGGCCGCGTCTGTATGGACCAGTTCCTCATCGACCTGGGTCCGCGCTCGACCGCAGTTGCCGGGGACCCGGTGGTCCTATGGGGGGCCGGCGAGGATGGCCTGCCGACAGCGCAGGACTGGGCGGCGGCGACCGGGACGATCAACTACGAGTTGGTCACTCGCATCGGGCCGCGCCTGCCGAGGCTCTATCGAGGGGACCTCTAGATGGCGCGGATGCGCTCGGTCGTCCTTCGCTCGTTGGGGGTCGCCGTGGTGGCGGGTGCCGCGGGCGCCACAGTGCGCGCGGTGCGGTCGGCGGCCGAGGAGCGTCGCACCCTGGACGGCGTCGATGCGCTCGACGTTGGCGCGCCCGATCCGTTCACATGGGTGCCGGGCGAGGTTCAGTGGGTCACCACTGACGACGGGCTCGCCCTTCACGTCGAGATCGACACGCCTCCCGGGAGCGAGATGCGCCCGACGGTGATCTTCTCGCACGGCTACTGCCTCGCGATCGGCTCCTGGATTCACCAGCGACGGGCGTTGGTAGAGGCGGGCTATCGCTGCGTGCTGTGGGATCAGCGCGGGCATGGCCGCTCCGGCCGCGGCGAGGACGCGCGCGACGAGATCGATCAGCTCGGGCGTGACTTGGAGCGGGTCATCGCGGCCACGACTCCCGATGCTCCGATCGTCCTGATCGGTCATTCGATGGGCGGTATGACCGTGATGGCCCTCGCCGCGCAATTCCCCGACCTCATCGCCAAGCGCGTGGTTGCCGTCGTGCTCGTGGCCACCTCGGCCGGCGGCGCCGGCATGGTCACCGCCGGTTTCGGCACCGTGCTCGGCGGCGCGCTGTCGCGCGTCGGTCCGCGCATGCTCGGCAGCATCTCGCGGCGGCCGGACCTGTGGAAGCGGGCGCGCCATGTCGGCCAGGACGTGGAATCCCTTTTCGTGGAACGCTTTTCGTTCGCCTCGCCGGTGTCTGAGGAGACCGTGCGCTATTGCGCCGATATGCTCATGGGCACCGACCTCTCCGTGGTTGGGGCGTTCATCGGCACCCTGGAGAAGCACGACAAGAATGCCGCCCTGGAGGCCTTCGCCGACCTCCCGGTGCTGGTGATCAATGGCGAGGGCGATGTCATCACCCCGCCCGAGCACAGTGACGCCATCGTGGCGGCCTTGCCCGAGGCGGAGCACCTCGTCATCGCCGATGCTGGCCACTTGGTCATGCTGGAGCATCCGAGCCTCGTGAACTTGCACATTCTCGCCCTGCTCGACCGGGTGGCTTCGGCCGCGCCGCACGCGCTGGATCCCGGCGTGACGCATGTGGTCGACATGCGTCGGCGAGGTGTGGTCGCGAGGGCCAAGAAGTCCGCGAAGGCCAAGAAGTCCGCGAAGGCCGGGGCAGGGCGCACGCCTCGCCGGGCAGGGGCCACGACGTCAGGTGAGGGGCGGCGGGGGTGAGCCGCGCGGCATACGGCCCGATCGTGTTGCGGGAGGCGCAGGACGTGCGTGACTGGGGACGAGCACTGGCGAGCATGCTGCGCGCCGGCGACCTGCTCGTCCTCACCGGGGATCTCGGTGCGGGCAAAACCACTCTGACACAAGGCATTGGCGCCGGACTGCGGGTCCGCGGCGAGGTGACCTCACCGACCTTCGTGATCGCCCGGGTCCACCCCAGTCTTGGAGATGGTCCGGACTTGGTGCACGTCGACGCCTACCGGCTCGGCTCGATAGCCGAACTCGATGACATGGATCTCGACTCTTCGCTGGAGCAGAGCGTGACCGTCGTCGAGTGGGGTGAGGGGATGGCCGAAGACCTGGATGACAACCACCTCGCGATCACCCTGATCGCCGATCCGGCGACCGAGGTGCGGGAGGTGCAGCTGCGCACTTCAGGGGCGAGATGGAGCACTCCGGCGGTTCGGGCGGCGTTGTCCGCGCTGGCGGACGAATCCCACGACGAATCTGTCGGCCTCGCTGGGGAGGTGTCGTGAGCGAAATGATGCTGGCCCTCGACACGTCCACCTCGGCGATCACGGTGGCGCTGCTGGCCGGCGACGAGGTACGCGCCGAGCGCGCCGTGCTGGACCCCCGCCGGCACAGCGAAGTACTGGCTCCGGCCATCGATACCGTTCTGCGCGAAGCCGATTCAACGCTTTCCGAGGTGTCGCGAATCGCGGTCGGCGTGGGTCCGGGGCCGTTCACCGGGCTGCGTGTCGGCGTCGTGACGGCGACGACCCTTGGCTTCGCCCTGGGGGTGCCGGTGCACGGAGTGTGCTCCCTCGACGCGCTCGCGCAGGAGTATGCCGCGCAGGCCGCCGGTGAGTTCGTGGTGGCCACGGACGCACGGCGCAAGGAGGTCTATTGGGCGCGCTACCGTGCGGAAAGCGCCGTGGCACAACGGATTTCCGGGCCGGAGGTGTCCCGTCCGGCCGACCTGCCGGCAGAGGTGGTGACATTGCCGGTGGCCGGTCGCGGGCCGCTGCTCTATCCCGACGTTTTCGCCCGGCCGGCCATGCCCCTGGATGCGTCCGGGGGTTCGCTGGGGCGCGTGGCTCGGCGGTTGCTGGCGGCGGGGGAGGTGCTCCCCGTCATACCAATGTATTTGCGTCGCCCCGACGTCCAGGAGCCGGGGAAGCCGAAATCCACTCTGCTGCCGAGGGATTCGTGATGATGGTCGCGGCGGGACTCGTTGTGCGCGCGCTGACGTGGCCGGACATCGCGCGTGTGGTCGAGGTGGAGCGCGAGATCTTTCCCACGGATCCCTGGGCCCCCGAGTCGTGGTGGGCCGAGTTGGCGCATCGACCGCGGCGTGAGTACGTGCTCGCCGAGGATGCGGACGGCAATGTCGTCGCGTACGCGGGTATCGACCACGGCGGGGACGTCAGCGACATCATGACGGTGGCGGTGACGCCGGCGGCGCGGGGCACCGGGCTGGGGGATCGGTTGCTCGGCCGCCTTGAGGACGCGGCGGTGGCGCGCGGGGCAGAGGCCGTGATCCTGGAGGTGCGGGCCGATAATGAACCGGCCATCCGCCTCTATCGCCGGCACGGATATGCCGTCATTCAGACTCGTCGTCGCTACTACCAGCCGGGCGATATCGACGCCTTGGTCATGCGAAAGTTGTTGGGGGAGCAGGAGATCCGTCGATGAACCGCGAGCAGCCCCTGGTGTTGGGCATCGAGACGTCGTGTGACGAGACGGGTGTCGGCATCGTTTCGGGCGAGGAACTTCTGGTCGACGCGATCGCGAGCAGCGTCGACGAACACGCTCGGTTCGGCGGCGTCGTGCCCGAGGTCGCGAGTCGGGCGCACGTCGAGGCAATGCTGCCGACGTTGGAGCGCGCGTGCACCACAGCAGGCGTCACGCTGCGCGACCTGGACGCCATTGCCGTGACCTGCGGGCCCGGACTGGCCGGCACGTTGATGGTCGGCGTGGCTGCGGCCAAGGCCTTGGCGCTCGCCCTCGACAAGCCGTTGTATGGCGTGAACCACCTCGCCGCGCACGTGGCCGTCGACATCGTCGAGCACGGACCGTTGCCTGAACCCGTTCTGGCACTGCTGGTTTCGGGAGGGCACTCGTCGTTGCTGCTCGTTCCGGATGTCACGGAGGATGTACGCCCGTTGGGCGCGACCATCGATGACGCGGCGGGGGAGGCCTTCGACAAGGTGGCTCGCGTGCTCGGGCTGCCCTTCCCGGGCGGGCCGCACATCGACCGCGCGGCCAGGGATGGCCAGATCGTGATCGACTTCCCGCGCGGGCTCACCTCCGGACGCGACCTGCAGCGCCATCGGTTCGACTTCTCCTTCTCCGGCTTGAAGACCGCGGTGGCGCGCTGGGTAGAGACAGAGCGGGCAGCCGGTCGCGACATCCCGGTGGCCGATGTGGCGGCGTCCTTCCAGGAGGCGGTCGTGGACGTGTTGACCCGCAAGGCGATCGACGCGGCGCGCGAGCACGGCGTGACGGACCTGCAGATCGGGGGTGGCGTGGCCGCGAACTCCCGGCTTCGGGCGATGGCGCAGGCGCGCGCCGAGGCGGCGGGCATACGCCTGCGCGTCCCCCGGCCGGGCCTGTGCACTGACAACGGGGCGATGGTTGCGGCGCTCGGTGCGCAGATGGTGACGCGGGGCCGGACCCCGTCAGGCCTCGACCTCCCGGCCGACTCCTCGCTGCCGGTCACGGTCGCGCACGTCCCCGCCTGACGGGCCCGCCTGATTGCAGTGCGTCCGCGGCGGCAGGAAAGCCTCACGAGCGGCGGGGCGGACCTCCTTCCGGGGCGGGGCGGGCTACTCCCCGGGGGAGCAACGCGTCAGGCCGTATGCCGATTTCAACGTCAGCACGCGCGTCACCGCAGCGGTGATCCGGTCGGCGGCGGCAGGGTCGGCCGCGGCGGCGGCCACCAGAGCGTCGCGCATGGGGGTGATATCGGAGGCCCGGGCGGTCAGGACTATGTCGCCGCCGGCGGCGACGAAGCGGGTGGCGCGGTCGGGCACCGGCACGGACTGAACCGCGACGGCGGCGCCGACGTCATCGGTGATGACCACACCGCCATACGCCATTTTGCTGCGTAGCAAGTCGGTGATGATGGCCTTCGAGAACGTGGCCTGGTTCGCCGGATCAAGCTTCGGATAGCGCGCGGAGGAGATCATCACCATGTCGGCGCCCGCCTTGATCCCGGCCGCGAACGGTTCCAGTGCCGGATCGTCAGCGGTCGTTTCGGCATCCGTGATCCCGACCGTCGTGGTGTCCGTGTTGCCGCTGATTCGCCCCAGGCCCGGGAAGTGCTTGACCGTGGCGGCCAAACCCCCGGCGTGCAGGCCCGCGATGACGGCGGCAACGGCGGGGGAGACGGCGGCGGGGGTTGCGCCATACTCCCGGTGGTAGCGCCCGATGGGGCCGTTCGCCGTCCCGATTGAGGCGGGAACGACGTCGGCGACCGGCGCGAGGTTGACATTGACGCCCGCCTTGGCGAGTTCGCCGGCCCACACCTGCACGGAGCGAGTGAGCTCCGACGAGCCCAGGGCCGCCTGCTCCTGAGCGGACGGTATGTCGCTGAAGCCCGCCCCGCGCAGCTGCTGAACTTCCCCGCCTTCCTGGTCCGCGGCCACGAACAGGCCGAGTTCGCTGGGCGCCGCCGCGGTCAGTTCTCGCGAGGTCGCCGCGACTGTCGCAGCCCCCGACCAGCCGCCGAGATAGATCACCCCGCCGACAGAGCCGTTCGCGACCAGCTTCGCCACACCGGCCACCCCGCCGGTTTGGACGGCAACCATCAACAACTGTCCCGCCCGCTGCTGCGGCGTGAGCGACGCGACTAGATCGGCCACACACGACCCGGATGCGGCGCTGCTCGAACCGGCCCCGCCCGATGTTGTCTCGCCGGACGTGCTCGACCCACCATTGGACTCTGGCGCAGAACTGGACTCAGCACCGGGCTCCGACGTCGACCCCGCGGCGGACGAATCACTGCCCGACGAGGTCGCGTCACCCCCGGCGCGGCACGCCGCGACCGGGCCGGTCAGCATCACGACAGCCAGCATTGCCGAAGAAACCCGTTGCGGGCGTAAGTGCTTCACGAGCACCTCGTCAGGCCGCGCTCGGTCTTCATGGTCAGCACCCGCAGCACGGCGGCGTCCATGAGCGCCTTGAACGTGGGGCTCGACGCCCGCGCGAGCATGATCGCGCGCGTCATGGTCGGCACTGTCGACGGATCGGCGGTCAGCACGATGTCGCCACCGGCGCGGATGAAGCGCGTCGCCCGGAGCGCGACCGGCACTGACGACACCGCGACCGCATTGCCGAGGTCGTCACTGACCACGGTCCCACGATAGCCGAGTTGCCCGCGCAGCAGCCCGGTGACGATCGCCGAGGAGAATGGAGCTTGGTGTGTCGCATCGAGTTTGGAGTACCACGCGTTCGAGATCATCACCAGATCGGCGCCCGCCGCGATTCCGGCCGCGAACGGGTCGAGGTAGCCCGAGGTGGCCGTCGTGGTCGTGTCCGTGATGCCGACCGCGGTCGTGTCGGTGTTGCCCGTGATCCGGCCCAGGCCGGGGAAGTGTTTGACCGTCGTCGCCACCCCACCGGCGTGCATTCCGGCGATGACCACACCGACATCGGCGGCCACGCGGCTCGACACATAGTCATAGTTGCGCTGGTAGCGACCGATCGGTCCGTTCTGCGACATGAAGTCCTTGGCGACCGTGTCCGCCACCGGCGCGAGGTTCACGTCGATCCCGGCCGCCGCGAGCTGCCCGCCCCAGCGCGTGGTCAGGTTGCGCAGGGTGGTGCTCGGTCCATACGTCCGTCCCTGCACAAAGGCCGTCGGTATGGTGCTCACCCCCGACCCCTGCACCTGTTGGACATAGCCGCCCTCCTGATCGGCGGCGATCGCGATCCGCGCGCGGGTGTCACTCAGCCCGTGGACGTGGGCAGTGGTCTTCGCGGTCGCCGTGATCCCACTATGGAAACCGCCTAAAAGCACCACGCCGCCAAGGCGATTCGTTGTCACGACCGAGTCGACACCGGTCGGGGCCTGGTCGGCGGCGAGGCCGACCCACACCAGTTGGCCGACGCGCTCGCGGGTGTTGAGATCGCGGTCGAGATCGGCGATGCACCCCGAACGCTCGTTGCCCTGTCTCACCCCGGTCGTACTCGTTGCGCTCCTGCTCAACTGACGTCCGAGCGCCAGCGACGGTTGGCCCGGCCTTCCCGCGGCCCCGCCCGGCCCGGCGGCCGCCACTGCGGCCACGGCGGTCCCCGACCCAAGCACCATTCCCGCCGCCATCACCGGGGCGAGCAGCCCGGCGAGGCGAGCCCGCGGCATACGACCAATCACCCGCCCACCATAAGTCCGCCCCCACCATAAGACGGCCAGATGATTAGGCTGCGGCTCGTGCGCGTACCGGTGATCCTCGATGTCGACACCGGTGTCGACGACGCGTGCGCCCTGCTGTTCGCCGCGCGTCATCCTGGCCTCGACCTGCGGGCGGTCACCTGCGTCGGCGGCAACGCCTCGCTCGCCGATGTCACCCGCAACACCATGACCGTCCTCGACATTGCCGACCGCGCCGACGTCCCGGTGGCCGCGGGCGCGGCCCGCCCCCTCCTGGAAGATCCGGTCGATGCCCGGCACGTCCACGGCGCCGACGGTATGGGGGATCTCGGCCTTTCCCCGTCACGTCGCCGACCCGAGGCTCGTCACGCCGTCGAACTCCTGCGCGACGAACTCCTGGCCGCGGCGGCGGATGGCCGCCCGATCACCCTCATCCCGCTCGCGCCGATGACGAATATCGCGCTGCTGCTGCGCACGTACCCGGCGGTCGCCGAGGGCATCGAGCGCATCGTGTTCATGGGCGGGGCGGCGGCCAGCGGCAACGCCACCGCGTCGGCCGAGTTCAATGTCTTCCACGACCCGGAGGCGGCGGCGATCGTCCTGGACGCGTGCGCGGACCTAGGGATCGACCTTGTGATGTACGGACTCGACGTGTTCTACGAGCCGATGATCACCCTCGACGAGGCCCGCGCGCTGCAGTCCCACCCTGGCAATGGGGTCGCCGATCTTGCCGGCCGTCTGATCGAATTCGGTTGTCGCCGTTTTGAATCCGACGCCACGACGATCGGCGATGCCGGCGCGGTCTGCGCGGTCGCCGATCCCGAGGGCATCGGCACTGTCCCGCTGCCGATCCGCGTCGAGTTGACCGGCCGCTACACCCGAGGTCGCACGGTCGTCGATCACCGCGATTGGAGCGGCGACCTCGCCCACGACCCACACGGTCAGTCCGATGTCGTCGCCGAGGTGGCCCTCGCCATCGACGGGCCCCGCTTTGCCCGACTGTGGATGGACACCATGAACGCTGGACCAACACCATGAAGGGAGCCGGCTGATGGGCCGCGTCGTCGTCGTCGGATCGCTCAATGTCGATCACATCGCCCACGTCGAGAGCCACGCGAAGCCAGGCGAGACGCTCCTGGCCCGCGACTACGAGCAGCAGTTCGGCGGCAAGGGCGCCAACCAGGCGGTTGCCGCGGCCGCCGCGGGGGCGGACGTGCTGATGGTCGGGTGCGTTGGGGACGACAGCCTGGGGGAGTCGTATGCAGCGCGCCTCGCCGCCCGCGGCATCGACACCACCTACCTGACTCGCGATGCGCATAAGCCGACGGGTGCGGCATACATCACGGTGGATGAGTCGCGCGAGAACATCATCATCGTGGTCCCCGGAGCCAACGACTCCGCCGCGGCCCGCTGGCCCGATGGCTTCCCGACCCTCCAGCGCGACGATGTCGTCCTCCTGTCTTTGGAGATCCCGCTGACCGCGGTGGCCTGGGCCGCGGAGCGCGCGCACGAGCACGGCGCCCGCGTCGTCATCAACATCGCGCCGTATGCCGAGCTGCCCAGTTCCGTTCTCGCCCTTGCCGATCCGATCGTCGCCAATGAGCACGAGGCGCTCCAACTCGCCGACTCCGGCGCCGGAGTCGGCTCCCTCCTGGTCACGATGGGCGGCAATGGCGCCGTCTGGGACGGATTGTTCGAGCCCGCCGTCCCATTGGCCCCGGAGGACATCCTGGACACCACCGGTGCCGGCGACGCCTTCGTCGGAGCGCTCTGCGCGGCCCTTGCGGCCGGCGCAGACCGCGCCGAAGCCATGCGCCGCGCCGCCGCGGCCGGAGCTGCCGCGGTGGGTCATCGCGGCGCCCAACCGCCTGTCGAGCAGCCCGACTAGGAACCGGCCGACGAACCCAATTAAGGTGAGGCACGTGACTGACGACCCCACCTCCTGGCAGCGCCGCGACGTCGGCCTGGTATTCCTCGGCGACTCGCTGGTCAGCGGCCTCGGCGATCCGCGCGGACAAGGCTGGGTCACCCGGGTCATCGCCCGCAGCCAGAGTGACGACCTTGAGGTCACCTCATACAACCTCGGCGTGCGCGGATCGAGCTCCGCCGATGTTCTCGACCGGTTCCGTAGCGAGTGCCCGCCGCGCTTCGCGGGCCGTGGTGAGCGCCGCCTGGTCATCTCCGTCGGCGCCAACGACGTGGGCAAGAACGTCAGCGTCGCGCGTCACCGCCTCAACCTGGCCACGATCCTCGACGACGCCGCGAGCACCGGCATTTCGACCTTCGTCGTGAGCCCCCCGCCGAGCAGCGACCCGGCCGTCAACGCCATGCTCGAAGTCCTCGTCGACGCCCAAGCCGATGTGTGCTCGCGCCGCGCCGTCCACTTCGTCGACTGCTTCCGCCCGCTGCTGGGCCACGACCAGTGGGAGGCCGACCTCGCGGCGGCCCGCATCCTCGACCACCCCGGCCAAGCCGGATACGGCCTGATTGCCTGGCTCGTCCTCAACGGCGGCTGGCGCGAGTGGCTCGTCGTCTGACGCGCTTAGGGTGGCTCGTATGACCGAGCGACCCGTCCGCATCGCCGTCCAGATCGCGCCCCAACAGGCGGACTATGTCGCCATCCGCGACACGGTTCAGTCCCTTGATGGCCTCGGCGTCGATGTCATCTTCAACTGGGACCACTTCTTCCCGCTGTATGGCGATCCCGACGGCCGCCATTTTGAGTGCTGGACGATGTTGGCCGCGTGGGCGGAACAGACCCGCCGCGCCGAGATCGGCGCGCTGGTCACCTGCAATAGCTACCGCAACCCCAACCTCCTCGCCGACATGGCCCGGACCGTCGATCACATCAGCGGCGGCCGGCTGCTGTTCGGGATCGGCTCGGGTTGGTTCGAACGGGACTACACCGAGTACGGCTACGAGTTTGGGACCGTCGGCGGACGCCTCGACGCACTGGCCGACGCCCTGCCGATCATCGAGGCCCGCTGGGCCGCGCTCAACCCGCCGCCGACTCGCCGCATCCCGGTCCTGATCGGCGGGGGCGGCGAACGCAAGACCCTCAAGTTGGTCGCCCGCCACGCCGACATCTGGCACACCTTCGAGCAAGGGGAGCTGTTCGCGCACAAGCTCGGAGTGCTGCGTGCGCATTGCGACACGGTCGGCCGCGATCTCGACTCCATCGAGATCTCGGTTGGGGTCGGCGGACGTGGTCGCGAGGGCCGCACCCCGGAGCCGCCGGAGGTCGAAGGCGGTCCGCTCCATGACCTCGGTGCGCGGCTCTTCACGATGAACTGCCGAGCCCCGGAGTTCGACGTGAGCCACGTCGAACCCTGGCTCGCCTGGCGCGACGCGCTCAACGCGAGCTGAGTCGGCGATTGCCCCCTCAGGCGGGCTCGATCACCAGCGCCACCTGCTGCCCGGCGACGCGGGTGAGCAACACGACGGCGCTCGCGCCCGATCCGGCCCCGCGCCCGATCTTGAGTTGACGGCGCAGCGCATCCTCGTCCAGCCGCACGCCCCGCTTCTTGATGGTCAGCCCGGTCACCTCGTGCCGGCGCATCCACGCGCGCATTTCTTTGACGGAGAACGGAATCGCCTCGACCACCGGGAACCGCCGGGCAAACCCCAGGTCGTATGCCGCGGCGCTCGTCACGTAGCCCAACCCGGGTTCGAGTTCCAGGCCGTCCGTCGCCGCGGTGAGTGCGCCGACGAGGCCGGCGAGCGAGACGGCGCGGTCACACTCATACAGCCAGGTCGAGACGTCCGCAAGGCCGGCCGCCACGGGCGGCTCCGAGACGGCCACATCCTCGGTGACCGTCAGCGGTGGCCTGCCCGGGTGAAGGACGCGGGCGGTCCGGCCGGAGGTGCGCACCAGCGGACCCCACCACAGCGCGCATTCGAGGACATCACCGCCATACGACGTCCATTGGGCTTCGGTCCCATTGGGGATGCGGTCGTGTGGGAAGGATGGGGCGAGTTTCACCCCGGTGGCCGGCACGTCGGCGGCGATCGCGAGCACGGTGTCCCACGATGGCGAGATGTCCTCAACCCGGAAGACCCGCCGAGTCCGGCCGTTGATA
>NZ_HF571038.1:3120106-3128705 GCF_001046875.1 Nostocoides jenkinsii Ben 74 | reverse complement strand
CCCGCCGCGGGGCCTAGCGGCGGTCAGCCTCGGGGCACGACGAGGGCCGTGGCGAGGGCGGCGATGCCCTCGCCGCGGCCGGTCAGGCCCAGGCCGTCGGTGGTCGTGCCGCTCAGGGCGACCGGCGCACCGGCGGCGGCGGCCATCGCCGCCTGCGCCTCGTCGCGGCGAGTCCCGATCTTGGGCCGATTGCCGATGACCTGGACGGCGATATTGCCGATCTCGTAGCCCGCCGCCCGGACCAGCCGGGCCGCCTCGGCGAGGAGAGTGGCGCCGGAGGCCCCGGCATACTCCGGGCGCGAAGTGCCGAAATGCGCGCCGAGGTCGCCGATCCCGGCCGCCGAGAAGAGCGCGTCGCAGGCGGCGTGGCAGGCGACGTCGGCATCGGAGTGCCCGTCCAGCCCACGCTCCCCCGGCCATAGCAGCCCGCCGACCCACAGCTCCCGCGGTGCGCCGTCCGGGGCGAACGCGTGCACGTCGACACCGATTCCAATCCGGGGGATGCCGCCCACCGCCGTGCTAAGTACGACGTTCGGCGCCTCAGAGCCCGCCGATCGTCGTACTTTGTGCGTCGCGGGTCCCTCCCCCACCGACTGCACGGCCCGAGTCAGATCGTCCGCGGTGGTCACCTTGAACGCCCTCGGGTCACCGGGCACCACCCGCACGGGTATGCCGAAGGTCTCGGCGAGCGCGGCGTCGTCCGTCGCGTGCACCCCGCTCGCATGAGCGACTTCCAGGGAGGCGCGGGCGAACCCTTGCGGTGTCTGGATGGTGCGCAAGGTCGACCGATCCGGCGTATGCCGAACAAACCCGCCCTCGTCGACCACCTTCACCGTGTCGACGGCCGGAAGCCCGGGGACCACGGCGGGATCGCCCGCGCGCACCGCCTCGATGACTCGCTCGAAGACCTCGACCGGAGTGAAGCACCGGGCCGCGTCGTGCACCAGCACGATGCCGATGGACTCCTCAAGAGCCGCCAGGCCGGCCCGGACGGAGTCCGAGCGCTCCCGGCCGCCGGAGACGACGACGACCGGGGGACCACTCGACGACGGGGAGGGACCCGCGTCGGGCGGGGGCGCGGCATACTCCCGGTGCAGTTGCTCGGCATAGTCGGCGGGAACGACGATCACGACCTGGTTGACGCCGGGCACCTGGCGGGCACCGTCGACGGCCCAATCGATAATCCGTCGACCGCGCACCTCGACAAAGGCCTTGGGGATCGCCGCGCCGAGCCGCGTCCCGGAGCCCGCCGCGACAATGACGACGCCGACACTGCCATGGGCAGTGCCGGCGTCGGTCACGTGAGGATGAAGCGGTGAATCAGGAGGCGAGCACGCCGTCGAGGATCGACTCGGCGTTGACCTCGTCGGTCTTCTCCGCAAGCGCGAGCTCGGAGACCAGGATCTGGCGCGCCTTGGAGAGCATGCGCTTCTCACCAGCGGACAGGCCGCGGTCCTTGTCACGGCGCCACAGGTCGCGGACGACCTCGGCGACCTTGATGACATCACCGGACGCGAGCTTCTCAAGGTTGGCCTTGTAGCGGCGCGACCAGTTGGTCGGCTCCTCGGTGTGCGGCGCGCGCAGCACCTCGAAAACGCGGTCGAGACCCTCTTGGCCCACGACATCGCGCACGCCGACGAGATCACAGTTCTCGGCCGGAACCTCGATGGTCAGGTCTCCCTGGGCTACCTTCAGTTTGAGATAGAGCTTTTCCTCGCCTTTGATGACTCGCGTCTTGATCTCTTCGATGAGTGCGGCCCCGTGGTGGGGGTACACGACCGTCTCGCCGACCTTGAAAACCATATGTTGTTAGCCCCTTTCGCGGCCCTCAGGATATCACGCACGCACGTTCGACCGGTGGTCGCGAAGGTCGGGCAGCCACGGCCGGGAGCGAGCCGCTACGCTGAACCCCGTGAAGGCGCAGACCACCTCCTCGACCCGTCGCCCCCGGGCCGCCGTCCTGGCTGCCGTGGCCGTCTCCGGAAGCATGCTGCTCTCGGCCTGCCAGGTGATATCGCCGCGACAGACCGACGTCATGTACGAGCCCTCCGACGGTGTCGCCGTCGACCTCGGGCCGGTCAAGGTCCGCAACCTGTTGGTCATCGCGGACGCGGCCGACGGCCCGGGCGTGATCAGCGCAGCCGTCGGTAACCCCAGCGACACCGACGCCGTCATCAGCTTCGCCGTGCAGGGCGGTGAGGCCCCGGTGCAGACCACCGTCCCCGCCCGCGGCACCGCTAACCTCTCCGTCGATGGCCCCAAGGTCTCGATCGCCAAGGTGCCCGCCGCCCCGGGCGCCGTCGTCACGCTGGTCGTCTCGACCCCCGCCGCCGGCCAGTCCCCGGTCACCGTCCCGGTCCTGCCCGCCACCGGGGTGTATGCCGATCTGAAGCCGGCCTCCTGACGCTGGTCAGTGAGCCTCGCCAGGGCTCCTCAGGCTTCGAATTTGTAGCCCAGCCCGCGCACGGTCAGGATGTGCACCGGCTCCTTCGGCTGGTGCTCGACCTTCTTACGTAGCCGCTTGATGTGCACGTCGAGCGTCTTGGTGTCGCCGACATAGTCCGAGCCCCAGATCCGATCGATCAACTGGCCGCGCGTCAAAACGCGCCCCTCGTTGCGCACCAAAAACTCCAGGAGCTCGAATTCCTTGAGTGGCAACGCCACCACCTCGCCGCGCACCATGACGACGTGTCGCTCGATGTCGATCGCAACCGGGCCGGCCGTCACGCTGTTGCCGACAAGTTCTTCCGGCTCGGTCCCGCGCCGCAACACCGCCTTAATTCGGGCAAGAAGTTCACGGGACGAATACGGCTTGGTCACATAGTCATCCGCGCCCAATTCCAGCCCGACCACCTTGTCGATCTCGCTGTCTTTGGCGGTCAACATGATGACGGGGACGTTGGATTTGGACCGGAGCACGCGGCATACCTCCACGCCGTCCATCCCCGGCAACATGATGTCGAGCAGGACGAGATCGGCGCCGGACTTGTCAAAAGAATCCAGCCCATCGGGCCCGGTCTCGGCGACATTGACCGCATACCCCTCCTTGCGAAGGACATAGGTCAGCGGCTCCGAGTAGGACGGCTCGTCCTCGATGAGGAGGATGCGAACGGCGGTCATGCGGCGGTTCCTTCCGGATGGGTCGTATGCCGGGTGGCGGCCCGGAGCTGGCCGGGCTCAAGGACGGGGAGTCGGATGGTGAAGGTGGAGCCTTGGCCCTGCTGACTCCACACCTCCACGTGTCCCCCGTGGTTGGCGCAGATGTGCTTGACGATGGCGAGCCCGAGGCCGGTGCCACCGGTGGAGCGGGAGCGGGCGGCATCCCCGCGATAGAACCGCTCGAAGATGCGTTCCTGCTCACCCGGGGGTATGCCGCGGCCCCGGTCCGTCACGGTGACCGTCGCCTCCGCGTCGGCGAGCCCGACCACGACCCCGACTTCCGTCGCGGGCGGGGAGTAGGCGATCGCGTTGCCGATGAGGTTGCGCACGGCGGTAACGAGGAGACCGAAGTCTCCGAACACCCATACGTCGGGATTGCTGCGCTCGGTGATGGCGATGTCCTTGGCGCCTGCCTCGATCTGGCTGACCTCGACGGCCTCGGCAACGACGTCGGCGAGCCGGACGGGCTCAGCGGCCTCCAGAACGGCGGCCGACTGGAGCTTGGAGAGGTCGACGATCTCCTTGATGAGCTTGCCCAATCGCGCCGCCTCCAATTGCATGCGCAGGGCGAAGCGCTCGGTCGCCTCCGGGTCGCCTTTGGCGTCGATGATCGCCTCGGCGAGCAGGGAGAGGCCGCCGACGGGGGTCTTGAGTTCGTGGGAGACGTTGACGACGAAGTCGCGGCGCACCTCCTCCACGCGGCGTGCCTGGGTGCGATCGTCGATGAGCAGGAGGACATGCGCGTCCAGAATCGGAGCCGCGCGCACGCTGACGAAGGCGGGCTGTCCGGTCTGCGGGCGGTGCAGGGTGAGTTCCTGCTCGCGGATGACCCCGTCGCGGCGCACGGCCCGGGAGAGATCGAGCAGGGCCGGATGCACGAGGCGGTCCCCCGCGACGAAGCCGTCGGCCACGGCCGTTGGGGAGTTGTTGACGACGCGCTCGGAGGCGTCGAGAACCAGTGCGCTGGAAGACAATACGGACAGGATCGCCGACGCGCCGTCAGGAATCACCGGAGCCGGTGGGAGGATCGGGTGGCGCTGCTCGCGTTCGGAGAGCCGAAGGCTGATCGCCGACAGGCCTCCCAGGGCGATGCCGACGCATCCCCCGAGAATCGCCGCGGTCGTCGCATCCACGCTCCCAGCGTAGGCGGTGGCCGCGGCCGTCTTGGGCGCGTTGGGGGCCCCGAACCGGCTTGCCCCACGTGGGCAGCCGGGAATTCACCTGTGGGTCGGCGGCCGTTCACCGGCCCGTGTCAGCCTCATCCGGCAACGTGCCCTCGGCTTCGTTAGGACAACTCATGCGCACGGCATTTATCGACGATCTGAACCGCGTGACCGACGGACTCGTCGACATGACGCGGCTGGCAGGCTCCGCGATCGGGCGCGCCAGCATCGCCCTACTCGACGGCGACATCCGCCTGGCGGAGGCGGTCATCACCTCCGACCGCGACATCGACCAGGCCCGCGAGGCCCTCGACCTGCTCGCCATCGACCTCCTCGCGCGGCAGGCGCCCGTCGCCACGGACTTGCGGGTCGTGGTGACGGCGATGCGGATGAGCGCCGACCTTGAGCGGATGGGTGACCTGGCCCGGCATGTGGCCAAGGTGGCCCGGCTGCGGTATCCCGACAGCGCGGTGCCGGCGGATCTGCGCGGTACGGTCGTGCAGATGGGCCAGGTCGCCGAGCGCATCGTGGCCAAGGCCGGCTCGGTCATCGCCTCGCGCGATCTGGAAGAGGCCCGTGCGTTGGAGCGCGAGGACGATGCGATGGATGAGTTGCACCGCGAGCTGTTCTCGCATGTGCTCGCGGACAACTTCGGGCACTCGACGCAGACGGCGGTCGACCTGACCCTGATCGGTCGCTACTACGAGCGGTTCGCCGACCACGCCGTCTCCGTCGCCCGCCGCGTGACCTTCCTGGTCACCGGCGACTACGACACGGTGGTCGACCGCGAGGACGAAGAGGACGCCGTCCTTACCTCCTGAGCCCCCTGTAGGTTTCCCGCCCGGTGCCGGAAACCCTTTGTGCCGGAAAGCTTCTGACACGAACAAAGGGTTTTGTCTCCCACACCAGGCACGCGTATGACGAGGCGCCCGGCCCGCGCGGCCGGGCGCCTCGTCATACCCGGGGCTCCTCCAAAGCCAAAGAAGAAAAGTCTGCGAGGCTCTCAACCTGCTGGCGCTCGACGGCGGCGTTGCCACCGATGCTCGTCGTCGCCGTCACCGCGCCGTATGCCGCCATGCTGATCATGACGTACATGGCGACGTTGCCGTTGCCGATCGTCTCGTCCTTGGCCGCGACGGTGGCGCCGAAGATGAGGTAGAAGAAGCTCGGCAGGACGGCGGTGAAGAACATCCCGGCCCAGTCGCGGGTGATCCGGCGCATCTCGAGCAGCGTGAAGGTGGCGTTCATCGGACGAGCTCCTCGTCGGGGGTCGTGGCCGAGCGGCCGGGGGTGGTGGCCGAGCGGCCGGGGGTCGTGGCCGAGCGGCCGGGGGTCGTGGCCGGACCGCCGGGGGCGTGGTCGTGGGTGTCGCCGGTCAGGGCCATGAAGGCCTGCTCGAGGCCGGCGGTGACGATCTCGAGGCCGGCGGTGACGATCTCGAGGTCGGTGCCGCCGAGCTCGAGCAGGAGCAGCCGCGCGACGGCGTCGGAGTCGGCGGCCGAGACGACGACGCGCGAGCCGCGCTCCTCGACGTCGCGGACGCCCTCGACGCGGCGCAGCGCCGCCACCGACTCGCCGAAGGAGCCGGCGGGGAGCGTGGCCGAGACGGTGCGGCCGCTCGCCTGCGAGCGGATCTCGGCCGTCGTGCCGTCGGCGACGATGCGGCCGCCGGCGACGAGGACGATGCGGTCGGCGAAGGCGTGGGCCTCGTCGAGGTAGTGCGTGGCGAAGACGACGGTGCGTTCCGCGCTCGCGTCGGCGTGCATCGTGTCCCAGAAGTCGCGCCGGGCCGTGACGTCCATGCCAGCCGTCGGCTCGTCGAGGACGAGCAGGCGGGGGTCGGGGAGCAGCGCGAGCGCGAAGCGCAGCCGCTGCCGCTCGCCGCCCGAGCACTTGGACACCCGGCGGTCGGCGAGCGTCCTCAGCCCGGCGCGGTCGATGACCTCGTCGACGGGGGTGTGGGAGGCGTACGTCGAGGCGATCATAGGCACCGTCTCGCGGACGGTGAGGTCGCGCAGGAGCCCGCCGGTCTGAAGCACCGCGGAGACGGCGCCGGAGACGACGGCCTCGCGGGGACGGCGCGGCGCGGCAGCCGCAGGCGTCACGTCCTGCCCGTGACAGGTGTCACGGGCGGCGCCGACCCGACAGACTGTGGCCATGGCCGACTTCGAGGTGCATCTCGACTCCCCGCTGCCCGCCCCCGAGGCGTGGCGGCGCATCCTCGACCTCACGGCGCACACCGCCGTCATCCCGCTGACGACCGTGACCGGTCAGGCCATGACGGCCGCCGAGCTCGTCGCCGGGTCGCGGTTCGTCGCCCGCACCGGCGTGGGGCCGGTGGGCTTCGACGACGTCATGGTCGTCGACGCCATCGAGGCGCCGACCGAGGCGTCGGCCGGGAGCGCGCGGATCCACAAGGAGGGCACGGTGGTCCGTGGTCGGATCGACCTGCTCGTCACCCCCACGGCCACGGGGTCGACCGTCGCCTGGTCGCAGCGCATCGGGGTGCGCGGGGTGCCCGCCCTCCTCGACCCGGTCGTCGCCAAGGTGGCCGGGGCGGCCTACGGCTCGACCCTCCGCAAGCTCCTGGCCCGCGGCTGACGGCGCCCCAGCCCCACCGTCAGCGCCAGCCGAGCTCGGGGGCCACGTGGGTCAGGAGGCTCTCGATGACGTGGGCGTTGTAGTCGACGCCGAGCTGGTTGGGCACGGTGAGCAGGAGCGTGTCCGCGGCCGCGATCGCCTCGTCCTCGGCGAGGTCACGGACGAGCTGGTCGGGCTCGCCGGCATACGTCTTGCCGAAGCGCGCCGTCCCGCCGTCGATGTGGCCGACCTGGTCCTGGCTGCCCGCCTCGCGCCCGAAGTACGCGCGGTCCGTGTCCGACACGATGGGGAAGACGCTGCGGCTCACCGACACCCGCGGCTCGCGCTCGTGCCCGGCGGCCTTCCACGCGTCGCGGAACCGCTGGATCTGCTCGGCCTGGAGGCGGTGGAACGGGACGCCGGTGTCCTCGGTGAGCAGCGTCGAGCTCATGAGGTTCATCCCCTGCTCGGCCGTCCACTCCGCGGTGGCGCGAGTGCCGGCACCCCACCAGATGCGGTCGCGCAGGCCGGGCGAGTGCGGCTCGATGCGCAGCAGGCCGGGCGGGTTGGGGAACATCGGGCGCGGGTTCGGCTCGGCGAAGCCGCGTCCGGTCAGGACGCTGAGGAGGACCTCGGTGTGCTGCCGGGCCATCGCGGCGTGGTCGCCGTCGGTGGGCTCGTAGCCGAAGTAGCGGTAGCCGTCGACGACCTGCTCGGGTGACCCACGGCTGATGCCGAGCTGGAGCCGGCCGCCGGAGATGAGGTCGGCGGAGCCGGCGTCCTCGGCCATGTAGCGCGGGTTCTCGTAGCGCATGTCGATGACGCCGGTCCCGATCTCGATCCGGCTCGTGCGCGCACCGACCGCGGCCAGCAGGGGGAACGGCGAGGCGAGCTGCCGGGCGAAGTGGTGGACGCGGAAGTACGCGCCGTCGGCCCCGAGCTCCTCCGCCGCGACGGCGAGGTCGATCGACTGGAGCAGGACGTCCTGCGCCGACCGCGCCTGCGAGTGCGGCGAGGGGTTCCAGTGCCCGAACGAGAGGAATCCGATCTTCTTCACGTGCGGTCAACACCGGGCGGGGCTCCGCTCTTCCCGCCGGCCGCAGTCCCTCGGACAATCCGGAAACCCTTGTGGCGCCGAACGACCCCCATGACGCGCCTACGACTTGCCCTCAGCGGGATCGTCGCCGCGATAGCCGGGATCGCCGCCGGTCACCTCGTGGCAGGCTTCCTCGCCCCTGCATCCTCGCCGGTGCTCGCCATCGGGTCGACGGTGATCGACCTGACCCCCACCCCCGTCAAGGAGTGGGCGATCGCGACCTTCGGCACCAACGACAAGCTGATCCTCCAGGGCTCGGTGCTCGTCGTGACGCTCGCACTCGCGGCCGTCGCCGGCCTCCTCGCCCGCCGACGTATGCCGCTCGCCGTCGGGTTCATCGTGCTGCTCACCGGCCTTGCCGGTGCCGCCGCGCTGCTCCGGCCCACGGCCCGCCCGCTCGACGCCCTGCCCGCGCTCGCCGCGATGGCCGCCGGGGTGGCGACGCTCGTCTGGCTCGTCCGTCTCGCCCGCCGTGCGTCCGGCGAGGCCGTGGCCAGGAACGACGAGGCGACCGTCGACGGCCCGCGCGGCTCGAAGATGACCCCCGCCGCCGACCCGACCGCCCGGCCCGGCACCGGCCGTCGCGGCTTCATCGGCGGGG
>NZ_HF571038.1:3093028-3120006 GCF_001046875.1 Nostocoides jenkinsii Ben 74 | reverse complement strand
GGGGGGGGGGGGCGGGGGTGGCGACCGCTGACATAGGCTGATCGAACCCCATCCCGCCCCTCGTGAGGAGGAACGTCATGGCCGATACCGGTCGCGCCCGCAAGGTCGCCGAACGCATCAAGGACGTGATCGCCGAGAACCTGCAGAGCGTCATCAAAGACCCTGATCTCGGCTTCCTCACCATCACCGACGTGCGCGTGACGGGGGATTTGCAGCACGCCTCCGTCTTCTACACCGTCTTCGGCGACGACGACCAGGCCGCCCGCACCGCCCGCCTGCTCACCGCCAACACCGGGCGGCTGCGCAGCCTCGTCGGCAAGCACCTCGGCATCCGCCTCACGCCGACCTTGGAGTTCATCCCGGATGCGTTGCCCGACAGCGCGGCGCACCTCGACGATCTGCTCAAGGTCGCCCGCGAGCATGACGCCCAAGTCGCGGCGAGCGCCGCCGGCGCGGTCTATGCCGGCGACGCCGACCCTTATAAGCACGACGAGGACGAGAACGACGACGTCGACGCCGAAAGCGTTCGCTCGTGAGCGGTCGGTGAGCGCCGATCGCGCCCGCCGCGATCCGGCCCCCGACGGTCTGCTCCTGTTGGACAAGCCGGCCGGCTGGACCAGCCACGACGTTGTCGCCAAGACGCGCCACCTCGCCGCAACGCGCAAAGTCGGGCACGCCGGCACCCTCGATCCGATGGCCACGGGCGTCCTCGTGCTCGGGATCGGCCGCGCCACTCGTCTGCTGACCTTCCTCGTCGGCTGTGACAAGGCGTATGGCGCGACCATCCGCCTCGGCGCCACCACCGTCACCGACGATGCTGAGGGCGAGATCACCGCCACCGCTGCGGTCAATTTCTCCGAGGGTGACCTCGCCGCTGCTGTGGCCGGCCTCACCGGTGACATCCAGCAGGTTCCGTCCGCCGTCAGCGCCATCAAGATCGACGGGCAGCGCGCCTATGCGCGGGTCCGCGGCGGCGAAGACGTCGTCCTCGCCCCTCGCCCAGTCACGGTCTCGCAGTTCACGATCCAGCAGCAGCGCCCGGTCGTCGTCGATGGCGTGCCGATGCTCGACGTCGATGTGCACGTGGAGGTGTCGTCCGGCACGTATGTCCGTGCCCTCGCCCGCGACCTCGGCGCCGCGCTCGGCTGCGGCGGCCACCTGACGGCTCTGCGGCGCACCCGCGTCGGGCGGTTCGATATCGCCGACTGCACCACTTTGGAGGCGCTCACCGGGGCGGCGGACGCGGGGGAGGGGCTCCCCATACTTCCCTTGGCTGAGACCGCAGTCGGCTTCGCGCGGCGCTCGCTCACGCAGGAGGAGGCCCGGGAGATCTCGTTCGGGAGGCGCATCCCGTCCGCCGAACCCGGTCGCGGCGAGGTCGTCGCGGCCGTCGGTCCCGACGGGCGCCTGGTCGCGATGCTCGATGAGAGCCGCGCGACGGCGCGTGCCCAGGTCGTCTTCACCCCGGCGAGTTCGTAGGCTGTGGCAGTGCTCCGATGGACCGATGCCGCGCACACGCCGCCGCAACTCAACCCGTGCGTCGCGACCTTCGGCAACTTCGACGGCGTCCACCGCGGTCACCAGGCCGTGATCGCGCGCGTGCGGGCGGAGGGGGAGCGGCGCGGCATACCCAGTGTCGTAGTGACTTTTGATCCGCACCCGGTGCGAGTCCTGCACCCCGAGCGCGCGCCCGAACTCATCAGCCCCGGTCCGCTGCACGAGGACCTGCTCGCCGAGACCGGGATCGACGGATTGCTCGTGATCCCGTTCACCTGGGACTACGCGCAGCAAAGCGCGGAGGACTTCATCCTCTCCACCTTCGTGCGCGGGCTGGGTGTGCAGGCGCTCGTGGTCGGCGCGGACACCAAGGGCTTCGGAGTTGGTTACACCGGCGACGTCGACCTGATCCGGCAACTCGGGGCGGACCACGGCTTCGAGGTCGTCGTCCTGCCCGACCTCGGCGACGACCAGCGCTGGTCCTCCAGTGCCGTCCGCGCCCACCTGCGCGCCGGCGAGGTGGCCGACGCGGCCGCCGTTCTCGGCCGCGCCCACCGCGTCGTGGGCACGGTCGTCCACGGCTTCCACCGCGGCCGCGAACTCGGCTACCCGACCGCCAACCTGGAGCGCCGGTCCCGGGGCGTGGTCCCCGCCGACGGTGTGTATGCCGGGTGGCTGACTCGGCTCGACCTCCCCCCGGAGGCGGTGGACCGGCGCCTGCCCGCCGCGATCTCGGTGGGCACCAATCCCACCTTCGAGGGGACCGAGCGGACCGTGGAGGCCTACTGCTTGGACCGCACCGATCTCGACCTGTATGGCGAGGAGGTGGCCATCGACTTCGTCGAACACATCCGCCCGACCTTGAAGTTCGCCTCGATCGACGACCTGCTGGAGGCGATGTCCGCGGACGTCGCGAAGGCCCGCGCCATCTTGGAGTAGCCAGTCGGTGTGACGTGCTTGACTTGTGACCCTTCCCACGTGACTTGCCCACCCCGGGCATGGCACCATGCCACTTAACCCTGCCCGCCCGTAACCCTGCCTGCTAGACCATTCCCGACAACCCGCCCTCCCGACGCTTGAAAGAGTGGACGACGATGCCCACCACCGCCACCCCCGCCTCCGAGAAGATCGACGAGAAGATGCTCGCCGACCGCGCCCAGAGCGTCGGTCACCTCTTCCGCAGTCGCGTTCAAAAGACCCCCAACCGCGTCGCCTACTGGTACCCGACCGGCGACGACTACGCCAAGGTCACCTGGGCGGAGGTGCAGGACCGGGTCTACCCGATGGCCGCGGGGCTGATCAGCCTCGGCGTGCAGAGCGAGGACCGGGTGGCGCTCGCCTCCGGCACCCGCTACGAGTGGGCGTTGGCCGACCTGGCCAATATGTGCGCGGGCACGACCACGACGACGATCTATCCGACCACCATCGCCGACGACGTCGCGTTCATCCTCGCCGACTCCGGCAGCGTCGCAGCGTTCGCCGAGGACGCGACCCAGGTCGAGAAGCTCCGCAGCATCCGCGACACCATCCCCGACGTCCGCAAGGTCATCGTCTTCGACGGTGAGGGCGACGGCGACTGGGTCATGAGCCTGGCGGAGCTCGAAGACGCCGGCCGCGCGCTGCTCGCCGAGGAGCCGGGCGCCGTCGACGCGCGCATCGACTCGATCGAGTCCGACCACCTGGCCACGATCATCTACACCTCTGGCACCACCGGTCGGCCTAAGGGCGTGCGGCTGCTGCACAAGACCTGGACCTACCAGGGCGCCGCGACGGGCGCGATCAAGATCCTGCAGGAGGACGACCTGCAGTACCTCTGGCTGCCGCTGGCCCACGTCTTCGGCAAGCAGCTCCTGACGATTCCGCTGCAGGTCGGCTTCCCGACCGTCATCGACGGCCGCATCGACAAGATCGTCGAGAACCTCCCCAAGGTGAAGCCGACCTTCATGGCGGCCGTGCCCCGCATCTTCGAGAAGGTCCACGGCAACGTCTCGTTGATGATGCAGAAGGAGGGCGGCGCCAAGCTCAAGCTGTTCAACTGGGCCACCGGCGTCGGTGCCAAGATCTCCGACCTGGAGATCGCCGGGCAGAAGCCGGGCGTCGCGCTCGCCGCCCAGCACCGCCTCGCCGACAAGCTCGTCCTGTCGACCGTGCGCAACCGCTTCGGCGGCAACATCCGCTTCTTCATCTCCGGCTCGGCAGCCCTCAACTACGAGATCGCGAAGTGGTTCCACTCCGTGGGCCTGCCCGTGGCCGAGGGATACGGCCTGACTGAAACGAGCTCCGCGGCATACGTCAATCGGTTGGAGAACTTCAAGATCGGTTCGGTCGGTTGGCCGCTGCCGGGCCTGGAGACCCGCATCGCCGAGGACGGCGAGATCCTGCTGCGCGGCGAAGGCATCATGTCGGGCTACCACAACAACCCCGAGGCCACGGCCGAGGTGCTCGACGACGACGGCTGGTTCCACACCGGCGACATCGGTGAGCTGGATGCCAACGGCTACCTCAAGATCACCGACCGCAAGAAGGACCTCTTCAAGACCTCCAACGGCAAGTACGTCGCGCCGTCGCAGCTCGAAGCCAGCTTCAAGGCGCTCTGCCCGTATGTCAGCCAGATCCTGGTGCACGGCAACAACCGCAACTTCGTCTCCGCGCTGGTGACCCTCGACGCTGAGGCGATCAAGCCGTGGGCCGCCGCCAATGGCCTGGGCGAGAAGTCCTACGAGGAGATCGTGACGTCGGCGCAGGCGCACGACATGGTCCAGGGCTACATCGAGCAGCTCAATGGCAGCCTCAACCGCTGGGAGCAGGTCAAGAAGTTCAGCATCCTCGGCTCCGACTTCACCGTCGACGGTGGCGAGCTCACGCCGAGCCTGAAGATGAAGCGCAAGGTCGTCCAGGACAAGTTCGCCAAGGACTTGGACGCGTTCTACGCCTGACGACTGGCCCAGTCAAGCTCCTCGTATGGTGCGGTGCTCCCGATTCGGGGCACCGCACCATACGTTGGGGGGAGCCTCGTGACGTTGGGGGAGGGTCGTGCGGCACGTAGGCTTGCGGGATGTCTGGTCAGTCCCTGTTCCACGAGCTTGAGCCGTTGCTGGAGCGCGTTCGCAAGCCGATCCAATATGTCGGCGGCGAACTCAACTCCACCATCAAGGACTGGAATGTCGGCGGCGTCGGGCCGGCGGGCGAGGAACTCACCGTCCGCTGGGCGCTGATGTATCCCGATGCCTACGAGATCGGGCTGCCCAATCAGGGCGTCATGATCCTCTACGAAGTTCTCAACGAGCGTCCCGATGCGCTGGCCGAGCGGACGTATGCCGTGTGGCCGGACATGGAGGAGGCGCTGCGGTCGACGGGGCTGCCACAGTTCACCGTCGACGGGCACCGCAGTGTGCGCGACTTCGACGTCTTCGGCATCTCGTTCTCGACTGAGCTCGGCTACACCAACTTCCTCAATGCGCTCGATCTCGCCGGCATCGCCCTCCACGCGCGCGATCGGGGGATCGACGAGCCGCTCGTCATCGTCGGGGGCCACGCGGCTTTCAACCCCGAGCCGATTGCGGACTTCATCGACGCGGCGATCGTCGGCGACGGCGAGCAGGCCGTCTTGCAGGTCACCGACGTCATCGCAGACTGGAAGGCGGCCGGTCAGCCGGGTGGCCGGGAGGAGTTGCTGCGGCGGTTGGCGCGCACGGGCAATGTCTATGTCCCGAGCTTCTATGACGTCTCCTATCTGCCGGACGGCCGCATCCGTCGGGTCGCCCCGATCGAGTCCGGGGTGCCGTGGCGTATCGCCAAGAACACCGTCATGGACCTCGACGAGTGGCCCTATCCCAAGCAGCCGTTGGTGCCGCTAGCCGAGGCTGTGCACGAGCGGATGAGCGTCGAGATCTTCCGCGGCTGCACCCGCGGGTGCCGCTTCTGCCAGGCCGGGATGATCACGCGTCCGGTGCGCGAACGCACCATCACCGGCGTCGGGGAGATGGTCGAACGCGGTTTGGCCGCAACAGGTTTCGAGGAGGTCGGGCTCCTGTCGCTGTCGAGCGCGGACCACTCCGAGATCGGGGCGATTGCCAAGGGCCTGGCGGATCGGTATGAGGGGGAGCAGGTCGGGCTGTCGCTGCCCTCCACCCGCGTCGACGCCTTCAATATCGATCTCGCCAACGAGCTGACCCGCAACGGGCGCCGCTCCGGGCTGACGTTTGCGCCGGAGGGGGGCAGCGAGCGGCTGCGCAAGGTCATCAACAAGATGGTCAGCGAGCAGGACCTGATCGACACCGTTGCCGCGGCCTATGGCGCGGGCTGGCGTCAGGTGAAGCTCTATTTCATGTGCGGCCTGCCGACCGAGACCGACGAAGACGTGCTGCAAATCGCCGACCTCGCCAAGAAGGTCATCGACACCGGCCGCCGGGTGAGCGGTCGCCGCGATATTCGCTGCACCGTCTCCATCGGCGGCTTCGTGCCCAAGCCGCACACGCCATTCCAGTGGGCGGCCCAGCTCGGGGCCGAGGCGACGGACGCGCGGTTGGCGAAGCTGCGCGAGGCCATCCGCGCCGACCGCAAGTATGCGAGCGCGATCGGCTTTCGCTATCACGACGGCCAGCCGGGGATTGTCGAAGGCCTGCTCTCGCGGGGCGATCGCCGGGTGGGCCGGGTGATCGAGCGCGTCTGGCGCGATGGTGGCCGTTTTGATGGCTGGCGGGAGTACTTCTCGTACGACGCGTGGATGGCGGCGGCGGAAGGCGAGCTCGCGGCATACGGCGTGGATGTGGACTGGTTCACCACGCGCGAGCGCGGCGAGAGCGAGGTCCTGCCCTGGGATCACATCGACTCCGGGCTCGACAAGGAATGGCTCTGGGCCGACTGGCAGGACGCGCTGGATGAGCAGGAGCAGGAGGACTGCCGGTGGACGCCGTGCTTCGACTGTGGCGTGTGTCCGCAGTTGGGCACGCATATCCAGATCGGGCCCACGGGGAAGCAGTTGTTGCCGCTGACCGTGGTGTGAGGCGCGGTCCGCAACCCGTGGGCAGATGCTGACCTGCGCCGTGACCTGGATGAGCTGGCTGGCCAGACACTGGCCGAGTTGTGACATCAGGATTGCTCGATACGAGCATCTTCATTGCCTCCGAAGCCGGGCGACCGCTCGGCCCCTTGCCAGACCGGGTCGCGCTGTCGGTCGTGACGCTCGGAGAACTCGAACTCGCAGTCCTCGCCGCGAGTGATGACGACGTCCGCGCCCGCCGGGCAGACACGCTCACGCCCTCCTGGTCGGGGCCGGTGTCGTCAGCGGGATCGCTTGCTGGATCCTGCTCGCGATCACGGGGATCGGTGCGGTGCTCGCGGCGCACGCGGGGCATTAGGTCGTCCTGCGCGTTGTCGGCGCCGTTGTGTTGGTCGGCTACAGCTTGATGATTCTCTGGCATTCGCGGCACAGCTCGGCTGCGGCCTCGGCGAGCCAGGATCAGGCGAGGCGGACGCGGAGCGGGATCGCGGCATACCGACTGGGGTTGGCGACGAATCTGGCGAACCCCGAAGGCGCTGGTCTTCTTCGGCGCCCTTCTGGCGAGCCTGTTGCCGCCATCGCCGGACGCGGCCCTGCGGGTCGAGGTGATGGCGTCCATGCTGGCGTTGGCGGGGGCGTGGTTCGCGCTGACCGCGCTCGCGACGAGCAGTGCGGTGGTGGTGCGGGCCTCAGATCGCGCCCGGACGGGGATCGATCGGGTTCTTGGGGCCGTCTTTGTCGGCCTCGGGGCCACTCTGCTCGGCCACTCCTGACGGTGCGTGGGGCGCGCTCGATAGCGTGAGGTCATGAACGGTCCGGGCCACCACCAGGGCACCACGTTGCGTTTCCTCGCCGCGCCAACCGATGCGGGCCAGTCCGGATCGGTGTCGGCCGGCAAGGTCTTGTGTAAGCCTCCTTGGCTTGCTGGAGTGGATCGACAAGGCCGGGTATGCCGCGGTGGCCCGGTGGAGCGGCACGTATGCCGTGACGGCATATGTCGGGAATGTGCGCTTCACGCGCCCGGTCGAGGTCGGCGGTGGTGCGACGCGAGATTGAGGAGGCGATGCAGGAGGTCGTCTTCTCCGAAGCCGGGACCGCGCCGCGGATCACCATGCGCTTCCTGGCCGCGCCGACCGATGTCAACTGGGGTGGCAAGGTGCACGGCGGCATCGTCATGCGGTGGATCGACGAGGCGTCGCACGTGCTCGCGACCTCATGGACCGGCGATGCTCACAATGTCGCGATCTTCACCGGCGGCGTTCGGTTCTATCGGCCGCTGCGGATCGGTCACCTGGTGGAGGTGGAGGCGCGGCTGCTGCATACGGGACGGACGTCCATGCACATCGGTGTCCACGTCCGCTCCGGCGACCCGGCGACCGGGGAGATGGAGCTGACCACCTACTGCCGCACCGTTTTTGTCACGATTGACGAGGCGCGGAAGGCGGAACCGGTCACCCCCTGGCTCCCCGTCACGGACGAGGATCGTGCCTTGGACGCCCACGCCCTGGAACTCAGCGCCATCCGCGCCCGCCACGGCAACTAAGGCGAGGCTGTCGAGGTCCCGGACGTATCACCGGCACCGGCCCGGTCCTCATACGTGGTGAGCCGGGCGACCGTCCGGCCGTCCATGGCCGGTAACGGCCTCACGAAGGGGGCAGCTCATGCCTGGCACGACCCACGACGACATCTCGGTGCGATTCCTCGAGTCCGGCGCGATCGACTTCGACCGCATCGGAGCCTTTGTCGCCTCACTCGGCGCCGACGCCCACAAGGACGACGGTCTCCACGGCGTGCTGTTCGGCAGGATCAACACTCTCGCGTGTGTCTTGCCGGCGGAGATGCTCGAGCGCATCATCCGGGGGCGGGACATCGCGCCCGTGCTTGAGGTGACTACCGAACAGTGACACCGATGTCCGCGAGGACCGCGACGCCGCGGCAGTTCGGCCAGAGTGAGGTGCCCACCTCGCTCTGGCCGGCTGCCGACCTGCAGCGCCGGGTCCGAAACGCCATCACCGTGGTCGCGGCGGCTGTGGCGGATTTCGGTGAGGCGGGCTACTCCTGCTCGGGGCGGCCTGCCTTGGGCTTCGGTCCCGAGAAGATCCTCGCCGAGGCGGCCATGCTCGCGTATGCCGCTTCCCGCGTCCCTGATGCCGACACCCATTCTGCGGCAATGGATTTGGCGCGCTCAATCGCGACGGCGGTCCGCACGCCGGAGGCGCTCGCGGACCTGGCGCTGCGGCCGCATCGCGTCTTCAAACGGGCCGTGCCACACGTTCTGCTGACGAAGATGGGCCTTCCGGACGACGAGTTCAATTCTCGCGCAAGGCCATTCGCTGATCGTGTGCTGTCGCACGCGCTGGATGAGCCCGGAACCGTTCTCGCGGAGCGGGATTGGGTGGCGCGCCTGTGGGCACTGACCACGCCAGCCAGCGGTGGGTGGAACATGCTCTCCCGACCGCTCAATCTCGCGATTGATTCGCGCGAGGAGGCGTATGGCGTGACCCACCTGCTGATGTACGTCACCGACTTCGGCGCGCGGAGCGGGGTGGCCTGCCAACGACCCGTCGAGGAGATCGCCGCCGATGTCGAGGCGCTGCTGGTGCGCTCGCTCGATCGGGAGGATTACGACCTGTGCGCCGAGCTGCTCATGGGTTGGCCTGAATTGCGGATGGCGTGGACGCCGGGGGCGGGCTTCGCGTTCGCGGTGCTGGCCGAAGCGGAGGACCGGCATGGCGTTTTGCCCTGCGGCAACCTCAATGCCGTTGTGTTGGATTCGCTTGTGGGACAAGAACGTCGGCGCTATGCGCGGGCAATGTCCTATCACACGGCACTCGTGATGGGCATGCTCTGCGCCACGGCCGCGACCTACTCCGCGCCGCTGGCGACGTACCGGGCCGACCCGGGCGGTCTGCCTGCCCGGCCGCTCGGTGAGGTGAGGGAGTGGGGTGGGTGGCGGGCGGCATACGACCGGCTCGGGGAGGACCAGCGGCGTGAACTCGCTGGCCTGGTGAGCGATATCGACATCTCTCGCGCGCTGGGCGACCCGCCCGACGCCCGCGCCGTCCACGCGGCATTGCAACAAGCGCGGGTGGCCGGGCTCCCGCCCGGGCCGTGGCAGCGGGCGGCGGAGCAGTGGCTTGATCTCGTCGTGGCTGCCCTCGCGCGCTGATCGCGGACCACGCTCGCTGACGGACCGCTGGTTCGCTGCTCTGCCGTGCATCACCATGATGCAGATATGATGCGATCATGCGAACGACGGTGGACCTGCCTGAATCGGTGCACCAGCGCGCACGCGAGCTCGCCGCATCGCGCGGTCAGTCCCTGTCCGCGGTGATCGCGGAGTTGACGATCCGCGGCCTCGCGGCGTCCGGCGAGCCGCTTATGGTCACCCCATCTGGCCACTCGCGGTTCCCGACGATCTCCCTGGGGGGCGGCCCGATCACGAGCGATGACGTTGCGGCCGCGTTGGACGACGAGTGACGACCTACCTCCTCGACGCCAACGTTTTCATTGCCTTGGCGGTGCAGGAGCATGTCCACCACGCGCGCTGCGATCGCTGGTTGGCCACTGTCGCGGGGTTCGCCACCTGCCCCATCACGCAAGGAGCCGTGGTGCGCTTCCTCCTGCGCTCCGGGGCCTCAGCGACGGACGCTCGACGGTGGCTCGTTGCTTTGGCAGCGACGCCCGGCCACGATTTCTGGGCGGATGAGCTGGCCTTCGATGGCGCCGACCTGGCGCACGTGACCGGGCATCGTCAGGTCACCGATGCCTATCTGCGCTCGTTAGCCATCGCTCGCGGTGGCGTTCTGGCAACTCTCGACGAACCGCTCGCCGCGCAATCGGGAACGCTACTGATCCCGGCGCTGCCCGCGTGACAGGGTGGCCAGATGCAGGGGAGCGGGCGGCATACGGTTGGGCTAATCAAGGACGAGGATCTGCTCGATGTCGCGCGCCTGCGCGGGCACTGGTCGACCGGCGAAAACCAGCAGCCCGCAACGGATTTCGTGGACGCCCTGCGCGCGTGGTGGACGGCTGAGAATCGGGTGGGCTGGCTGGCCCGCGTCGATGGGTATGCCGTGGGCATGGTGAATGCCGCGATCTTCACCCGGATTGCGAAGCCCGAGAGGACCCCACAACGCTGGAACTATGTCGCGAATATGTGGGTCGATCCGGATTTCCGGCGGCGTGGGATCGCCACCGATCTGATGGCGTATGCCGTGGCCTGGGCCCGCGCCGAAGGCATGGTCCGCATCGTGCTGGCTCCTAGCCCGATGTCGATATCGCTCTATGAATCGGTCGGCATGCGCGCGGCGCACGACCTGATGCGCCTCGACCTCGACCCGCCGATTTAGGCTCCGCGGGCTCAGCTGCGCAGGGCGGCGACCGCCTCGCGGAAGGCGGCTGTATGCCGATCAACATCCTCGGCGGTCGTGTCCGGGCACATCAGGGCCATGTTGTGGAAGGGCGTCATCAGGATGCCCCGGTTGCACATGGCCAGGTGCATGTAGGCGTCCAACTCGTCGTCGGCCGCGGCGGCCGCCTCCTCGCCGGTGCGCGGGGCGGGGGAGACGAAGCGGTACTCCGCCCGGGCTCCCAATTGCGCGATCGACCAGGGCAGCCCGAACTCTGCCAGGGACGCCTCAACCCCCTCGGTGAAGCGGGTCGCCAGCGCGATCATCCGCTCGAAGGCCTCCGGCGTCAGCACCTCCCCGAGCGTCGCCCGCATGGCCGCCAGGGAGAGTGCGTTGCCGGCCAGGGTCCCGCCGACACCGCCGACATCGATGATGTCGGCCTCCCCAGAGGACGTATGCCGCGTCACCGCCCCCGCGACCGACTCACTCAATCCGTAAGCGCCGCAAGAGATTCCGCCGCCGATCGACTTCCCAATGACGAAGATGTCCGGCTCCAACCCCCACGCTGTCGTCGCGCCACCCCAGCCCGCGGAGAAGGTGTGGGTCTCATCGATCATCAGCAACGCGCCATAACGCGTGGCCAACTCGCGCAGCCCAGCCATGAAGCCCGGCTCGGGCAGCACGATCCCGATATTGGTCAGCGCCGGCTCCGTGAGAATCGCCGCGACATCCTCGTGCTGCAACGCTGCCTCGACGGAGGCCAGGTCATTCCACACCGCCGCCCGAGTCGTCAGGTCCACCGGCACCGGCGGCGCAACGTTGCCGGGCCGCGAGATCGTCGACCCGTCCGGCCCGGCGAGCGCGAAGGCCTCGTCGACCGAGCCGTGATAGCTGTAGCCGAATACGAGAATCTTCGGCCGCCCGGTCGCCAGGCGCGCCAGCCGGATGGCCCAGCGGTTCGCATCCGTCGCCGAAAGACTGAAGCTCCACAGCGGCATACGGAAACGTGCCGTCAACTCGGCCCCGACCCACTGAGCATCCGCGGTGGGGAGCATCGTCGTCGCGCCGCCCTGATCGGCATACCGTGTGGCCACCGCTTTGATCGTCGCCTCGGGAGAGTGCCCGGCCATCGCCGCGGTGTCGCCGAGGGCGAAATCCACATAGGTATGGCCGTCGACATCGGTGATCCGCGCCCCGCGGGCGTGGTCGAGATAGAGGGGGAAACCACCGGACCATTTGTTCATCCACGTCATCGGGACGCGGCCGAAGAGGTTGCCGGCCGCGGCATACAACTCCTGCGAGCGGGGGTTGGCGGCCGCGTAGGCGGCTTGTTCGTCGGCCAGGAGGGCAGCGAGGCGGGAGCGGTCGATCGGCACCATGCGCACACCATAGGGGCGGGATATTCTTCGGCGCGATGGCCTCCCCACGCACCCCCGACGGTCCGCCGCCCGCCCCACCGGTTCAGCGGTTGCGTATTCGCTATGCCCGCCGCGGGCGGATGCGCTTCAGTTCCACGCGCGACTTCGCTCGCGCGCTGGAACGCGCCCTGCGCCGGGCCGAGGTCCCGATGGCGTTCAGCGCGGGCTTCCACCCGCACCCGCGCATTTCGTATGCCGGGGGCGCCCCGACCGGGATGTTGAGCGAGGCCGAGTACTTCGAGATCGCCTTGACTCGCCAGTGCGATCCGGAGCGAGTCCGCGCCGACCTCGACTCGGCTCTGCCCGAGGGCCTCGACATCCTCGATGTCGTGCCCGCGAGCGGGAGCAGCCTCAACGATCTCTTGGAGGCGAGTGAGTGGGAGGTCGCTTTCCCGGGGGTCGGTGCGGATGACCTCGCAGATGCAATTCGTATGGTGCGCGCCGCCGACACGGCCCCCGTCACCCGCCTCTTCAAGACGGGGGAGAAGACGTTCGACATCCTTCCGGCACTCCTTCGTGCCGAGGTCCGCGCCGGGGAGGGGTGTGCGATAATGGCGCTGGTCGTCCGGCATGCCACGCCCGCCGTACGCCCCGACGACGTCTTGACAGCGCTTCGTCAGGTTGCCCGCTTCGAGGCACCGAGCACCCCCCGGGTGGTTCGGCTCGCCCAAGGTCCGTGGGATCCCGACGCAGCGCAGGTGACCGATCCACTGGCCGCCGACAAGATCGCCGCCGCCGCCCCAGGTGACGCGCCCTAGCGCGAGCCCGTCGCGGAGACCAAGACTTCCGGGGCGGCCTCGGCCGCCACGACTCGACCGTGTCCCACACGGCGATTCGGGCCTATCCACTGGCCGGGCGTGGCCGATTCGCCACGTGGCCAGAGAGGCCGTTCCATGACGGACAACTTCGAACCCGGCGCCGGATCCGACGACAATTCGGCCGGCTCCCCGGCGGCATGCGGCGTCCCCGCAGTCGACAGGCCTGCAATCGACAGCCCCGCAATTGACAGTCCGGCTCCGCGGAAGCGCGCCCGGCGGGCCACGAAGGCGACGGCTGCCCCCGCGACCGGCCCGGACGCCGTAGCAGCCGGTGCTGCGGAAGCGGCCGGTGACGAGCCGGCGGCCGACGTGGCCGTTGATGAACCTGCACCCACCAAGGCCAAGCGCGCGGCCAAGGCAGCGCCGCGCAAGAAGTCCGCCGCAAAGGCGGCCAAGAAGCAGGCTGCGGCGCCCGATTCCGGGTTGTTCGACCTGCTTCAGGTCCCGGAAGGCGCAGCCGAGGAACAGTCCGGCTCCCACCAAGAACTGGTTGCCTCTGACGCCGCGACCGAGTCGGAAGAGCCAACCGAGTCGGAAGAGGCGACCGAGGCTGGTGATGAGGTGGACGGCGAGGACACCGACACCGAGAACACCGACGCCGAGGACACCACTGTGGGTCCGGCTCCGCTGGCCCCGGCCTTCGGGCTGTTGTTCCAGGCGCCGCAGGCGGCTGCCCCCCGCCGGGCCAGTCGGCCGGCAGGCTCAGCCGCGGTCCGCCCTGCCCCCGCGCCCACGCCGGAGACCGCCGAGCCGATCGACGAACCAGCCGATGCCGACGACACGCAGGCGGCCGAGTCCGATGAGGGCAATGCCGAGGGCGGGGCTCCCAATCGCAGCCGTCGCCGCCGCGGCGGCCGTGGCCGCCGTGCGCGTACGGGTGACGACGCACCCGCGGGCGAGGCGTCCAGCGACGACAACGCAGAGCGCGACAGCGACGACGAGGAGTCCGAGGTCGAGCAGGACGGCGATGACTCATCCACAGCCCGCCGGCGCCGTCGCCGTCGGCGTGGTGCGGGCGCCGGCGAGAGTGACGACCCGCCCGGCACCGTCACGCGAGTGCGCGAGGCGCGCCGCGACGAGCCACAGGCGGTCAAAGGCTCGACCCGGCTCGAAGCCAAGAAGATGCGCCGCCGCGAAGGCCGCGAGGCCGGTCGCCGCCGCACGATCATCACCGAGAAAGAGTTCCTGGCCCGCCGCGAGAGCGTCGAGCGTGTCATGGTCGTCCGTCGCCTCGACGGGCGCACTCAGATCGGCGTGCTGGAGGACGGCATCCTCGTCGAGCACTACGTCTCGCGGACAACCAATGTGTCGCTGGCGGGCAATGTCTATCTCGGGCGCGTCCAGAACGTCCTTCCCTCGATGGAGGCGGCCTTCGTCGACATCGGCCGCGGGCGCAACGCCGTGCTGTATGCCGGTGAAGTCAACTGGGATGTCGCCGGCCTCGTCAGCGGCGAGCCGAAGCGCATCGAGAATGTGCTCAGTTCCGGTGAGTCGGTGCTGGTCCAGGTCACCAAGGATCCGATCGGGCACAAGGGCGCCCGGCTGACCTCGCAGATCTCGCTCCCGGGTCGCTACCTCGTCTATGTGCCGCAGGGCTCGATGACCGGTATCTCGCGCAAGCTGCCCGACACCGAACGCAACCGGCTCAAGTCGATTCTCAAGGAGATCGTGCCCGCCGACGCCGGCGTCATCGTGCGCACCGCGGCCGAGGGCGCAAGCGAGGAGGAGTTGCGTCGCGACGTCGAGCGCCTGGCCAAGAAGTGGGAGCGGATCAACACCGCCTCCGCTGGCAAGACCGGGCGCAAGGGCTCCAACGCCCCAACCCTGTTGTATGCCGAGCCCGACCTCACGGTGCGCGTCATCCGGGACGTCTTCAACGAGGACTTCACCTCGTTGGTCGTCTCCGGTGATGACGTGTGGACCGAGATCAGCGACTACGTCGAGGATGTGGCCCCCGACCTGGCCGCCCGGATGACGAAGTGGACCGGCGAGCAGGACATCTTCACCGCGCACCGCATCGACGAGCAACTTGCCAAGGCACTCGACCGCAAGGTGTTCTTGCCCTCTGGTGGATCGCTGGTCATCGACCGGACCGAGGCGATGACCGTCGTCGACGTCAACACCGGCAAGTTCGTCGGCTCCGGCGGCAACCTCGAAGAGACCGTCACCAAGAACAACCTCGAAGCCGCCGAGGAGATCGTGCGCCAGCTTCGGCTGCGTGACATCGGCGGCATCATCGTCATCGACTTCATCGACATGGTGCTGGAATCCAACCGCGACCTCGTGGTGCGGCGCCTGCTGGAATGCCTCGGTCGCGACCGGACCAAGCACCAGGTCGCCGAGGTCACCAGCCTCGGGCTCGTCCAGATGACCCGCAAGCGCGTGGCTTCCGGTCTCCTGGAAGTGTTCTCCGAGATCTGCGATCACTGCGACGGTCGCGGCGTGTTGGTGCGCAGCCACCCGGTCGACAAGGGGGTCGACGGCGGCTCCGGCGCGTTCGACACGGGCAACCACGGCTCCGGCACCTACGGCTCCGGCACCCACGGCTCCGGCAGCCACGGGTCCGGCAACCACTCGTCCGGAGCCTATTCCGGTCAGGGGGGATCCGGCTCGACCGGGCGCTCGTCCGGAAGCCGATCGAGGCGTGGCCGCCAGCAGGACGAGGACCGCAACACCGACCGCGTCGCCACCGAGGAGGCGCCGGTTCCCGCCCGCGGCGGCCCGACCGCGGCACAGATCGCCGCCGCGGCGCATGCGGCGGCGGTCAAGAGCCAGAACCGCCAGGAACTCCCGGTTCCCGAGGACGAGACGTCAAGCGCGCCTGCAGTCGAGGCCAAGGCGGTGACTGAGCCGATCGAGGCCGGAGTCGGCATCGCCGAGACCGAGGGCTCGCCCGTGGCAGGAGCCGCTGAGACTCTGAGCTCGGAAACCGAGGCCGCCGACGCCGAAGGCTCGGAAACCAAGACAAAGGAATCCTCGGGCTCGGGATTCGCAGGATCGGAAACCGCAGGCTCGGAAACCGAGGAGACCGCGGCCGTCACCGCCGATCTTGAGCCAGGCGGCGAGGACTCCGAGGTCAGCGCCCCGGAAGCCGACGACGACGGCAGCGAGCCGGAGTCGGCGGAGGGGGAGGCCGCGGCATACGGTCAAAGCATGTCCCAACCCCGCTCGGGCGGGAGTCCTCGGCGTCGTCGGGGACGGGCGACCTCCCCGGCCGGACCCCCGCGCGCGGGCGGCGGCGACAACGCCTGACGACGCGGTGCCCACCAGCTGCCGGCTTTTGGTGGCACGGGCCCGCTGCGGTAGGCTAGTCCTTCGGTGCGCCCACCGAGTTGATGTCCCGCGAGCGGGGTAGCTATCGGCCGGTTCAGAGTGCGTTCCCCCATTGCAGAGGAAGAGAGTTCTACGTGTACGCGATCGTTCGCGCTGGTGGCCGCCAGGAGAAGGTGTCTGTCGGCGATGTGCTGCTCATCGACAAGGTCTCGGCGAAGGCCGGTGACAGCGTTGACCTCCAGCCCCTCCTGCTCGTGGATGGCGCCACCGTGACCAGCGACGCGGGCAAGCTTGCCAGCGTGTCGGTCAAGGCCGAGGTCGTCGGCCCGGCCAAGGGCCCCAAGATCACGATCATGAAGTTCAAGAACAAGACCGGCTACCGGAAGCGTCAGGGTCACCGCCAGCACCTGACCCAGGTCAAGATCACCGCGATCAACGCCTGATCCACGAGCGCACGAAGGACTATCTGAGATGGCACACAAGAAGGGCGCATCCTCGACCCGCAACGGTCGTGACTCGAATGCGCAGCGGCTCGGCGTCAAGCGCTACGGCGGCCAGCTCGTCGGTGGCGGCGAGATCATCGTTCGCCAGCGCGGCACCCACTTCCACCCCGGTGACAATGTGGGTCGAGGTGGCGACGACACGCTGTTCGCGCTGACCGCGGGCCACGTCGAGTTCGGCACCAAGCGCGGTCGCCGCGTCGTCAACATCGTCCCGGTGGCCGCGGCCGCGAAGTGACCTCCCCGGTATGCCGCGCGCGCGGCATACGCACGGGTGCGCGGGGTGAGCCGAGACCGGCTCACCCCGCACTCATGTTTTTGGTCGGGTCCTGTGCCCGGCCGACCTCCGCCTCTGATGTAGGGAGACACCGATGACCACCTTCGTCGATCGCGTCGTGCTGCACGCGAGCGCCGGCGACGGCGGCCACGGCATCGCGTCCATCCGGCGGGAGAAGTTCAAGCCGCTCGGCGGTCCGGACGGCGGCAACGGCGGCCATGGCGGGGACGTCATCCTCGTCGTCGACCCGCAGTCGACCACCCTGATCGACTACCACCGCAGCCCGCACCGCAGCGCCGACAACGGCAAGCAGGGCGCGGGTGACGAGCGCAATGGCGCTAATGGCGAGCCGCTGGTTCTGCCGGTGCCTGATGGCACCGTGGTCACGACGCGCTCGGGGGAGATCATCGCCGACCTCGTCGGTGCTGGGGCGAGCGTGACGATCGCGCGCGGCGGCCGAGGTGGGCTGGGCAACAAGGCAATTGCGTCACCCCGCCGCAAGGCTCCCGGCTTTGCGCTCCTCGGGGAGCCGGGTGAGTCGGTCGACGTCGTTCTGGAGTTGAAGTCACTCGCCGACGTCGCGCTGATCGGCTTCCCGTCGGCCGGCAAGTCCTCGCTCGTGTCGGTTATCTCTGCGGCGCGACCGAAAATCGCGGACTATCCGTTCACCACGCTGGTGCCCAACCTGGGCGTCGTCACGGCGGGGGAGATGCGCTTCACCGTGGCGGATGTGCCGGGGCTGATCCCCGGGGCATCCGAGGGGCGGGGCCTTGGCCTGGAGTTCCTGCGGCACGTCGAGCGGTGCTCGGTCCTCGTCCATGTGATCGACTGCGCCACGCTCGAGCCCGGCCGTGATCCCCTCACGGATCTCGAGGTCATCGAGGCAGAGCTTGCCGCCTATTTGCCGAGCGGGACTCTGGGTGGACGTCCGCTGACCGAACGCCTTCGGATGGTGGTGCTCAATAAGGCTGACGTGCCCGAGGCGCGTGAGCTCGCCGAGCTGGTCGAGCCCGACTTGCGCGCGCGCGGTATGGAGGTGTTCGTCGTCTCCGCAGTCGCGCACATTGGACTTCGGGAGTTGACCTTCGCGATGGCGCGGGCCGTTGAAGCCGCACGCGCAGAGATTGCCGCCGAGATCATCCCGCAGCGAATCGTGTTGCGCCCCAAGGCGGTCGATGAGAAGGGTTACGAGGTCATTCGCGAGGAGCAAGACGGCGAGACCGTCTTCCGCGTCGTCGGCGAGCGCACGACCCGGTGGGTTCGCCAGACCGACTTCAACAACGACGAGGCCGTTGGCTACCTCGCCGACCGGCTGCAGCGCGCTGGAGTCGAAGAGGCGCTGCTGAAGGCCGGCGCGGTCTCCGGCTCGACCGTGCTGATCGGCCCGGTCGACAACGCCGTGGTCTTCGATTGGGAGCCGACGATGGTCGGGGGCGCTGAGCTTCTCGGCGGTCGCGGCACGGACGCTCGCTTCGAGGACCGCCACCGCCGCACCAACCACGAGCGCCGCGCCGAGTTCCACGCGCGCAAGGACGCCGTGACGGCGGTCCGCGAAGAGCTCGCCGACGAGCGCCGCGCGGGGCACTGGAGCGACCCCGCAACGGACGACTGAGGGCCTGGCTCGTGGTCATGGTCGAGCCTGCCGCGCAGGCCCGCGAGCGCATCGTCGGTCCCGGGCGCATCGTGGTCAAGGTCGGGTCCTCGTCACTGACGATGGACGGCGGCCGGCGCCTTGATCCCGAGAGGATCGAGGCCCTGGTCGCGGCCTTGGCGAATCGTCGGTTGACCGGTGATCAGGTGGTGCTCGTGTCGTCCGGCGCCATCGCGGCCGGCATCGGGCCGCTGGGGTTGGTGCGCCGCCCCCGGGACTTGGCCACCCAGCAAGCCGCGGCCTCGGTGGGACAAGGGGCCCTGTTGGCGGCCTACACGGGCGCGTTCGCGGCATACGGGTTGACGGTGGGGCAGGTGCTGTTGACGGCGGACGATGTGACCCGCCGCTCGCACTACACCAACGCGCGGCGCACGCTGGATCGCCTGCTTGACCTCGGGATCGTGCCGATCATCAACGAGAACGACACCGTGGCGACGCACGAGATCCGGTTCGGCGACAACGATCGGCTCGCCGCGCTCGTCTCTCATCTCGTTGCCGCACATAGTTTGGTGCTGCTTACCGATGTTGACGGTTTGTATGACGGTCCGCCGAGCGAGCCCGGCACCTCCCGCATCCCGCTCATCCGCTCGCTCGCGGATCTGGAGTCGGTGCGGATCGGTGGTACTGGCTCGATGGTCGGGACCGGCGGGATGGCGACCAAGATCGAGGCTGCGGCCATCGCCAACTCGGCGGGGGTGACGGCCGTGTTGTGCGCGGCGACCGCGGTCGGGTCGGCGCTGGCCGGCGAGGACGTCGGCACGGTGTTCTTGCCGGGTGCTGGGGGCCGGGGGAGCCGCAAGCTGTGGATTGCCCACGCGACGACCCCGCGGGGCACCCTGACGGTGGACGCCGGTGCGGTGGCGGCGTTGGTGGAGCGGCGAAAGTCGTTGCTGCCGGCCGGAATCACCGCTGTTGCCGGGTCCTTCGTGGACGGTGACCCGGTGGACGTCGCCGGCCCCGACGGGTCAGTCTTCGCTCGGGGGTTAGTGAGCTACGACGCGTCGGAGTTGCCGCAGTTGCTGGGGCGGTCCACCCGTGAACTCGCTCGGGCCTTGGGGCCGGAGTATGAGCGCGAGGTCATCCACCGCGATAACCTCGTCATCCGCTGACCCGGCACGCTTTCCTGCGCGGACGCAATAACCTGGCGCGGACGCAATAACCTGGCGCTGACGCAATAGCTATTGCGTCCGCGCCAGGTTATTGCGTCCGGGGGCGGGGGCCGCTGGGGAGGCGGCCCGGCCGTTCGGGATTTCGTGAGTGCCGGACCCGCTACTGAGAATGGCGACATGTCACCGGCCACCGAGCTCGACGGCCTGCGCTAGTTTGGCCTGGCGACAGCGCTGCCGGCCGCGACCTTCCTATTCGCGTCGGCGCTCGCGGGGGCGTGGACCGACCACATCGGGCCGCGACGGACCCTGATCGGCTCGCTGTTCGCCCTCGCCTTGGCGCAGATCGGGTGCGGGTTGGCGCCGACCATGGAGGTGCTCGTCGCCGCTCGGGCGCTGTCCGGCGTGGGGGAGGGGCTTCTCGACATCTCACTCGTCGTGCTCATCGCGGACCTGCTCCCAGAATCCTTGCGGGCCAAGGTCTTCGCGGCCTTCTCGACGGCGTGGATTCTGCCGTCGATGCTCGGGCCGGCGATCGCCGGGGCGATCACGGACTGGGTTGGGTGGCGCGCGGCGTTCCTGTTGCCGCTGCTGCTGCTCGGGCTGGCGATCCCGGCGTTGCTTCCCGCAATCCGACTCGCGCAGGGCCGGGAGCAGCGGCCCTGGACGACGCAGGAGTGGGCGACGATTCGCGCTGCGGCCATCGTGGCAAGCGCCATCGCGGTGCTGACCTGGGGTGTCTCGGCGGGGGCGTCGGGCAGTTGGTTGCCGATCGGCGCGGCCGTCGGCGCGGCCATCGTGGTCGCCGCCCGCCTGACGCACGTGCTGCCCACCGGGACGCTGCGAGCGGAGCGGGGGGCGCCCGCTCTGATCCTCACGGTGCTGACGCTCAGCGTCGCGTTCACCGGCATCGGTAGCCTCCTGCCCCTGTTGCTGGCGACCGTGCGCGGGCAGAGCGCCGCCATCGCTGGGCTCAGCTTGTCGATCACGGGGGTGTTCTGGGCACTGGGTTCAAACATCTCGTCCCGCGACGCTCTGCGCCGACGCTACTCACCCGGCCGGATCTCGGCGCTGGCCATGGCGCTCATGGCTGTGGGTGGATTAGGTCCGCTGCTGCTCGCGCTGGACCTGATCCCGCTCGCCCCGGCCCTGGTGGCCTTCGCGCTGTCGGCCACCGGCATGGGGCTGATCAACACCACCTTGTCCGTGCACCTGACGGTCCTGGTGCCAGGGGAGGAACTGGGGAAATACCTCGCCGCCCGAACCATCGCCGTGGCCGTCGGTGTCGCCGCAGCGACGGCCTTGGGCGGCGCGCTCGTCGCGGCCGAAGCCGACCACCTGACCGCCCAGCCCATCACGTTGACGGTGGTGGTCGGCATACTCGCCGCTCTGGCTACCGTCCCCCTCGCGCGTCGGGTGGACGCGGGGCACCCCCAAGGAACTGCTGCTAGCAGCAGTTAGTCAACAGTGGACACCTAGCAAGTTTGTCCGCAGTTGGCCACGTTGTGCTGAGTTGGCCAAACCCCAGCCGAACCCTCACCGAGCGCGGGTCGGCGTGAACTCGCAGGCCGGGTGGGCGATCTCCTCCTGGCTCTGGACCAACTGCAGCTCGCGGCGTCCGGACTCCAGCGTCCGCTTCAAAAGCGCATAGACCGACGACACCGTCTTGGCCAGCGCCTCGTCGGGGCGGCCGGACTCCAGCAGGTGCGCTGTGAACAGCGCCGCCGTCACATCCCCGGAACCATTGGCCTTCATCGGCAACTGCGGCGTCTGCACGATCCAGGCCTCGTCGCCGTGCACCGCCAGCATCTCGATCGTGCCCTCGGGCCGGTCGGGGCGCAGCACGCTCGTGACGAGCACGGTCGACGGCCCCATCGCCCGGGCCGCATCGACCGCCGCGAGCGTGGACTCCAACGACTCCGGCTCGGTCCCAGTCAAGAAGCCCAACTCGAACTGATTCGGCGTGATCAGGTCGGCGGCCGGAACGACCTTCTCCCGCAAGAGGATCGGAATGTCCGGGTGGACGAAGCAGCCCGACTTCGCATTGCCCATCACCGGGTCGCACGCATAGATCGCCGACGGATTCGCCGCCTTGACCCGAGCCACCGCATCGAGGATCACGTCCCCGATCTGCGTTCCACCCTGATAGCCAGACAGCACCGCATCGACCTCGCCGAAGGCCTCGCGTTCCTCCATGCCCGTGATGACCTCGCGCACATCGTCGGCGGGGATGAGCGGGCCGCGCCACGCGCCATACCCCGTGTGGTTGGAGAAGTTGACCGTATAGACCGGCCACACCTCCACCCCGAGCCGCTGCAGCGGGAAGACGGCGGCCGAGTTGCCGACATGGCCGTAGGCGACGGCCGACTGGATGGAAACGATGGTGGTCACCGGGCCATTGTCGCGCACCGCCTACCCTTGGACGTATGTCGAGCATCTCCCCCGAGGCGATCGCCACCGTCGCCGACCTGGCCGGGAAGTCGCGGGTCGCCGCCCGCGAACTGGCCCTGCTCTCCCGTGCCCGCAAGGACGAGGTCCTGCGCGCCCTCGCCGACGCCCTCGACGCCGCCACCGAGCGGATCGCCACGGCCAATGCCGAGGACCTGCAGCGCGGGCGTGACGGGGGTATGCCGGCCAGTCTTCAGGACCGCCTCAGCCTCACCCCGGCGCGGATCGCCGCGATCGCCGACGCCGTCCGCGATATCGCCGCTCTTCCCGACCCGGTGGGCGAGATCGTCCGCGGCTCGACGCTGGCCAACGGCCTGCAGATCCGCCAGGTCCGCGTGCCGATGGGCGTCGTCGGGATGATCTACGAAGCGCGCCCCAATGTCACCGTCGACGCCGCCGGACTCGGCCTGAAGTCCGGCAACGCCGTTATCCTGCGCGGTGGCTCGGCGGCGGCCTCCTCCAACCGCGTCCTGGTCGCCGTCATGCGCGAATCCCTTGCCGCACAAGGCATCAACCCCGACGCGATCGGCCTGCTCGATGGCGGCGGCCACGATGCCGTCCGCGCCCTGATGACCGCCCGCGGCCTGGTCGACCTGCTCATCCCGCGCGGGGGAGCGGACCTGATCAACTCCGTCGTCCTCAACTCCACGGTGCCCGTCATCGAGACCGGCATCGGCAACTGCCATGTGTATGTCGATGCCGCCGCCGATCTCGACAAGGCCCTCGCCATCACCATCAACTCCAAGACGCACCGCCCGTCGGTCTGCAATGCCGCCGAGTCGTTGCTGGTCCACGACAAGGTGGCCGGCGACTTCCTGCCCAAGGCGCTCACCGAGCTCGCGGGGGCGGGGGTGGTCCTGCATACGGACGAGCGCGCGAGCGCCATCGCCGACGTTGCGGGGGTCCCCTTCGCGATCGCGACCGACGAGGACTTCGCGACCGAGTTCCACGGGCTGGAGATGAGCGTCGGAGTCGTCGACTCCCTCGACGCGGCGCTGGATCACGTGCGCGCGTTCGGGTCCGGCCACACCGAGGCCATCGTCACCGAAGACCGCGCCGCCGCCCGCCGCTGGACCGCCGAGGTCGACGCCGCGGCCGTCATGGTCAATGCGTCCACCCGGTTCACCGATGGCGGCGAATTCGGCTTCGGCGCCGAGATCGGCATCTCCACCCAGAAGCTGCACGCCCGCGGCCCGATGGCCCTGCCCGAGCTCACGACGACCAAGTGGATCGTCGAGGGCGACGGACACGTGCGGGCCTGAGTTCGCATGCACGACAAGGAAGTTCGCAAGCTTACCGAGCTTGAAGACACGCACTGGTGGTATGCCGAGCGCCGCCACCTGCTCGCCCGTTCGGTCGCCGGTATGCCGCCCGGCAGGGCCCTCGACATCGGCGCCGCCGGCGGCGGCAACTCCCGTGTCCTCGCCGCCGCGGGCTGGTCGGTCATGGCGCTGGAGTATGGCGCGGAAGGCGCCCAGGTCGGCAAAGAGCGCGGGCTCGACGTGCTGCGCGCCGATGCGACGGCGCTGCCTATCGCCACCGACTCCCTCGACCTCGTCGTCGCGTATGACGTGCTGGAACACATCCCCGACCACGATGCCGCCGTCCGCGACGTTCGCCGGGTGCTCGGCCCGGACGGGACCTTCCTCATCGCCGTCCCGTGCGACCCGAAGCTGTGGTCCGCGCACGATGTGGCGGTCGATCATGTGCGCCGCTACACCAAGACGACGCTCACAGATCTGTTGGTGCGCAACGGATTCCAGATCACCGACCTGTGGTCGTGGAATGTGTTGCTCCGCCCGACGGTCCAGCTGCGCCGGCGCACCAGCACCGGCAGTGACCTCGAAGCACTCCCGCGCATCGTCAACGCGGGCCTGCGGGCGATCGTGACCGCAGAGCGCTATCTGCCCGTCAAAGCCCTGCCAGGCGTGACCCTGATGGTGACCGCTCGGCCCCGCTGATCAGGACTCTCCGGATCGGGAGGCAGATTCCGGATCCGCGCCCGCCTCAACTGTGGAACCCGTGGCAGCCGAGTCGTACGCGACGTAATACGACGGGCGGGCCTGGGACGCGGCATACAACCGGCCGACGTATTCGCCGAGGATCCCGAGCGCGAGCAACTGCACCGCGCCCATCCCGGCCACGATGACCACGGTCGACGTCCACCCGGCCACGACCTGGCCCGTCGCCTTGGCTACCAGGGCATAGACGAGCAGCGCCACTGCGGCGAGGCCGCCGAGCAGACCCAGCAGGGTCGCGAAGCGCAACGGCGCCAGCGAGAACGCCGTCAAGCTGTCGACGCTCAGGCGCAGCATTTTGGTGAACGGATACTTCGAGGTTCCCGCGGCGCGCTCCGCGCGGCGGTACTCCACCGTCTCCGAGGGAAAGCCGAGCGCCGGGACGACGAACCGGAGCACACGGCCATACTCAGGAAGGGCGTTGACGGCCTCGACAGTCGCCCGGGACATCAGTCGGAAGTCGCCCGCGTCGGCCTGGGCCGAGGTGCCGGCGAGGCGACCCATCGTGCGATAGAAGGCGCGGGCGGTGCCCCGCTTGAAACGGGAGTCCGACGAGCGATCGGAGCGCACCCCATACACGACATCGACGCCCTGCTCCCGGGCGGCGGCGAGCATCGGCGCGATCGTCTCGGGCGGGTCCTGGAGGTCGGCGTCGAGCGTGACCACGAAATCACCACGCGCCCGCATGAGCCCGGCCGAGATCGCCGCCTGATGGCCCGCGTTCGCGCGCAGGCGCACCACCCGCAACTGCTCCCAACCGCGCCGCTCTCGCTGCAGGCCGATCGCCGTGCCATCGGTCGAGCCATCGTCCACGGCGACGACTTCGTAGGTCACCCCGAGCCCGTCCGCCACCGGTCGCAACCGCGCCACGAACAACGGCAGCACGCTTTCCTCGTTGAACATCGGCACGACGATGCTCAGCACGGGAGGTGGGGCCGCCGACACAGGGCACAGGGTATGCGGAGTCCGGCCCAGGATCGACGCAGGCCCTTCGCGGTATGAGGCGCGAAGGGCCCGCGTCGACTGTCAGGTCCGGACATCGCGCGGGCGACTCCGGAAGCCAGGGGGCGCTGGCCGGCCGGTGTGACACCGAAGTCCCTGACACCGGGCAGCCCAGGGAGTCGCGTGGCGGTTCCGCGCGAACCCCGCGGACTGGCACTGCCAGGCCAACCCCGAAGGATCGGACACGCCCCGTTTTCTCGGCCGGGCCGACTGCTGCCGATCAAGGATCGGCGCGTGCCATTTAAGCCGCTGAGCCGTGTCCGTGCAACGAGCCCGCGGGGCCATATCGATGAGCGGTCGCGCGATCCACCGACTGTCAACAACCGCTGAGCCTGAGGGCCGCGCTGTGCACAGCCCTGTGGGTGAAACCCGTGGATGACACGCCGGTCGCGGTGCTTGCCGAGCGCGTCTCTCGGCCGCGGCGCCACGCCCGCGGCCGGGGCGCTAAGGTTGGCGGCATGTCGATGAGCCTGACCATGCTGGCCGCCGAGGGCGAGGAGCACCTGCGCGAGTTGCCCATGCCGGCCTATATGTATGCCGTGATCGCCCTGATCGCCTTCGCTCTGCTGCTGGCGGTCACGTGGGCCTTCCGCGGCACCGCGGCCAAGCTCGGCCAGCCGAAGGGCCAGCACGGCGCAGGTCAGCAGGGTCACGGGGGACACCACTGACCCCCAGCACCACCTCACGCCGACCGGTGCGTCGGCTCGGGGTCATGGGCGGCACCTTCGACCCCATCCATCACGGCCACCTGGTGGCGGCCAGCGAGGTGCAGTCACTGTTCGAACTCGACGAAGTCGTCTTCGTGCCGACGGGCCAGCCGTGGCAGAAGGCCGATCGGCAAGTCAGCAATGCCGAGGATCGTTATTTGATGACGGTGGTGGCGACCGCCTCCAACCCCCGGTTCACCGTGAGTCGTGTCGACATCGACCGCGACGGCCCGACCTACACCATCGACACATTGCGGGACCTGCGGACGCAGCATCCCGAGGCCGAGCTTTTCTTCATCACCGGCGCGGACGCGCTGGCCCAGATCCTGTCCTGGAAGGACGCGGAGGAGCTGTTCGAGCTGGCCCAGTTCATCGGGGTGACGCGACCTGGCTACGTCCTCACGGAGGACGGTCTTCCCGCCGACCGCGTTCATCTGCAAGAGGTGCCGGCCATGGCGATCAGTTCCACCGACTGCCGCGACCGGGTCGGTGACGGCGAACCCGTCTGGTATCTCGTCCCCGATGGCGTCGTTCAATACATCAACAAACATCAGCTGTATGCCGTAGAGGAGTCCCGTGCCAGCCACTGACTGCGCCAAGGGCTTGGCGCGCGCCGCCGCCGAGGCGGCCGCCGACAAGATCGCGACCACCATCGTGGGCATCGACGTCAGCGGAGCGCTGCCGCTGTCCGACATCTTTGTGATTGTGTCGGCCGAGAGTGAGCGCCAGGTCGCCTCGATCGTCGACGAAGTCGAAGAACGCGTCCGGCTCGCCGGTGCCAAGGTGCTGCGCCGAGAAGGCAACCGCGAAGGCCGCTGGGTGTTGCTCGACTTCGGCGACATCGTGGTCCACGTCTTCCACGAGGACGAGCGCAACTTCTACGACCTCGAACGCCTGTGGCGGGAGAGC
>NZ_HF571038.1:3061668-3092928 GCF_001046875.1 Nostocoides jenkinsii Ben 74 | reverse complement strand
GGGCGGCTGCCGTGACGCTCGGCACCGTCATGGGCGGCGTCGTGTGGGTCGACCAGGTCTTCCCGCCGTGGTCCTCCAAGCTCATCCCGATGCTCGTAGTCGTTGCCGCCGGCATCCTCCTGGCGATCTACCTCACCCGACGTCCGCCGCTCGTGAACCCGTACCGAGCCGACGGCACCCCCACCTACAGCTACCTCTGGACCGGCCTCGCCCTTGTCGTGCTCCTGGTCGCCGGCGTTGCGCTCTCGATCGGGCTGGCGGCCATGACGGCGGCATACAGCCTTCCCAGGGACCCCGCCGTCTCACCGGCCATCCGGACTCTCCCCTGCGAAGGGCGTGGCTGCAGCTTCTCGGTCGTTTTCGAGGCAGGTGGGCGGGAGGTCACCGCCCCGTATGCCGCCGGCCGTGCCCCCGGCGCTATCGCCAAGCCCGGCGCGCCCTTCGCCTATGACCCCGCCGCCCCGACCCACGTGATGCCGCAGGGTGCATTTGAGTATGGCCGCGCCACGGCCCCGACCGTCGTTGTCGTCTCCGGATTGGCCATCGCACTGATTCCCGTCGTAGCCGAGATCCGACGCCGTCGCCGGGGATGATGTCGCCATGGATTACGGGCACGAGTTGGAGTTCGGGGCGTTCTTGACGCCGGACGCGGCGCACCTGGACCGGCTCTTCGAGAACGCGCAGCTCGCCGACGTCCTCGGGCTCGACATCGTCTGCCTCCAAGACCACCCGTATGCCGCGCAGCAAGGCGACATGTGGACCCTCCTCTCGGCCATCGGCGCCCGAACCACAGCAGTCCGCCTCGCCCCAAACGTCGCCTGCCTCCCGCTCCGCCCGCCCGTGGTCCTCGCCAAAGCCGCCGCGACCCTGGACCTGGTCACCCTGGGCCGCGTCGAGCTCGGCCTTGGCGCCGGTGCCTTCTGGGACGGCATCGTCGCGGCCGGCGGCCCCCGCCGCACCCCCAAGCAAGCCGTCGACGCGCTCAAAGAAGCCATGGCGATCATCCGTGCCTTCTGGGCTGGCAACTCCGTCCGCTTCGCCGGCGAGCACTACTCCGCGGCCGGCCTCAAGCCGGGTCCCGTCCCGACGCATGACATCCCGATCTGGCTCGGCGCCTACAAGCCCCGCATGCTGCGCGTCACCGGCCGCCTCGCCGACGTGTGGATTCCGAGCATGGGGTATGCCGAGCCCACCGACCTCCTCGCCATGAACGCCACCATCGACGAGGCCACGATCGCCGCAGGTCGGGCTCCCGAGGCGGTGCGACGGGCATACAACATCTTCGGCACGTTCGGACGTGACGCAGGCTTCCTCAAGGGCTCGGCGCACGAGTGGGCAGAGCAGCTCGCCGAATTGACGCTCACGGCCGGCGTCTCGACCTACGTCCTAGGCAGCGACGACGCACGCGCGCTCGCGACCTTTGCCCACGAGGTGGCCCCCGCGGTGCGTGAGTTGGTGACCGCCGAGCGCGGTCGGATGACGAGCCCACCTTCGCAACCCCCTGCCGTCGAGACCGTCGCGCCGGAGGCGAGCGCGCGGCATACGTTCAGCGTGTCAGCGACCCCTGACAACGGCACGCGGCTGGCCACCGAGCGTGCGTGGGACGAGGGCGACCGGCCCACTTATGTGATGGCGGGGCGTGAGTACTCGACGCACGAGCAAGCCACGGCGCAGCACCTGGTCGACGTGCATGACCACCTACGGCAGGAGCTGACCCAAGTGCGGGGCGTCGTCGAGCAGGTACGCGCGGGCGCGATGAGCGTCGGCGCCGCGCGGTCCGCGATCAACACCATGACGATGCGGCAGAACAACTGGACCCTGGGGGCGTACTGCCAGGCCTATTGCCGCGTCGTCACCGGCCACCACACGCTGGAGGACCGCAGCATCTTCCGCCATCTGCGCCGCGCCGAGCCCGGTCTGACGCCGGTGATTGACCGGCTTGAGGCGGAGCATCACGTCATCCACGATCTGCTCGACCGCCTCGACGAGGCGCTCGTCACCGTGGTCACCGCCGACGGCTCCACCGCCGCGCTGGACGATCTCGCCGCCTCCCTCGACCTGCTCACCGACGCGCTGCTGTCGCATCTGTCGTATGAGGAGCGCGAGCTCCTCCTCCCCCTTGCCGAGCACGGCATGGGCTGAGACGTGCCTCCATCGACGAGACCGCGCCCGAGTGCAATAAAGTTTGCCCTGGGGTGGGGGAATGGCGCACACTATGACGGCTACGCGCAAGTGGCGGAACGGCAGACGCGCTGTCTTCAGGTGGCAGTGTCCTTACGGGCGTGGGGGTTCAAATCCCCCCTTGCGCACTCGGGGGTAGTTCCCTGAACTACCTGTTTCGGTTTCCCGAAACTCCCGACTGGAGTCCATCCGGTCGGGAGTTTCGTCGTTGAGGGGGTGGCGCTGACCGCCTGCGTCTCTGCTGACACCCCTTTCGGATGCCGCGGAGCCCGGTTTCCTTGTCTCGTGACCGTTTCCGGGCGCGCTGGCGCTGGCTCCCTGCTGGTGAGTGGCGCGAGCTGGAGCGGTCAGTCGCCGTTTCGTTTGCGTCGGCCTCGTGTGCGGGTGGCCTTGTCGAGCGGTCGGTCGTCGATGGGTTCGCCGAGGTGGACCTGCCACGGTTCGGGCCGGCCGCGGACTGTGTGCCAGGCATGGAGTCGGACGAGGTTGTGGCCGATGAGGGTGACCGCGAGGAGCATGCCGGTGGCGACGAGCCCAGTCATGCGGAAGAAGCCGCGGTTGACGTTGAGGTTCTGGAAGCGGTTCGCGCCGATGATGCCCTCGACGAGGCTGCGGCGGTTGAAGGACAGGGCCCATCGGGTGGACTGCCACGGGTGGTGTTGCCGGTCCCGTTCGAGCTCGCGGTCGGCGACGGTGACGGTCGCGCCGCAGCCGCACGGCTCTCCCTGAACGCAGATCGTGGTGGGGATGGTGTGCGGCATCCGCATCGACGCGGGGGTGTTGTTGCAGCGGACCTTGAAGGGGTGCCCGTCGACAGCCGGTCCACGGAACCGTTGCGTGCCACGCTTCGTGTTGCGCTTGCCGTGGGCGACGAAGCGGTATGGCTCTCGAGCGTCGAAGGCTTCCCGCCGTCGGGCCTTCTCGCCTGCGGTCATGCCCGGTTCGGGCGGCTCGAGAGTTCGCAGAGGCTCGGGCAGGGCGCTGGAGTAGAGGGTTCCGTCGACCCAGACCATCCCGGCGGAGGGTCCGGGACGTACGACCCGCTGGGTCTTGTGCAGGTCCATCGTCAGGGTGATGTCGCGATCTCGCAGGGGTCGGGCGAGCCGAGTGCCCTTGGCGAGGGTGTATCCGCGGTCGAGCAGGATCTCGGCGAAGGTCGGCACTGCGTCGACGATGTTCAGACACGCGGCCGTTCGATCACGGACCCCTGGGCGGAGCGCGAGCCCAGCGGCGACTTGGGGGACGGGACTGCCGCCGGCCTTCGGGGCGTAGGTCGCGATGTGGGCTTCGTATCCGAAGAAGTGCTCGGTGGGTCGACGGTTCGTGCCGGTGCGGTGGCCCCATCGGGCGTCGCGGTCGAAGGAGTAGACCTTTCTTCCTTCGGTGTCCAGGTGGGGTTCGTGGGCGCGGGCGAAGCTCTCGACGTCGGTGCCGTCGATCGCCACTGCCGGAGGCCGTTCGAACTCTGGCGGCAGGCTGGCTTGGATGAGCAGGGTGGCGACCTGATCGAGGTCGATCGGCTCGAAGGGACAGCCGACTGGGCACGGAAGTACCTCCCCGGTGTCCGCATCGACGTCGAGGTCATGGTCGTGGTCGACCAGGACACCGCTTGCGACGAGGCGCATGATGGCCCGCCAGCCGGAGTGCATCCGCTTGTACTTGATCTGCATGGTCTTGGGGATCCCGAGGGCTGCGCGTTGACGTGGTTTGAGCCTCTTCATCGAGCGGCACACCCCGGAGGTGGTCATGGTGTGCGGCTCGCCGGTGGCGTGGAAGATGTATGCCCCGAGGACCCCGGCGAGTGGGATGAGCCGCGGGCGTCCGGTGCGTCGCTCCGCGGCGGCACACAGTTGGCCGGCGATCTCGCTGTTCGCGACCGCGACGGCACGGGCGATCCGCTGCTCATCCGTCATCGGGTTCGCTGGCGTCGCGTCCGTGCTCAGGTGTGGCGCGATTGGCGTGGTGTTTCGCTGGCGTCGGGTCACCGCCGAACCGCCTGGGCGAACAGGGTGGGCTCGTCGGGCTGGACCACGAACTGCTGGAGCGGCTGGTAGGGCCGCCACGAGGTGAAGGCTGCGATGTGCATCCGCCCACCCATCGAGATGCCAGCCGAGAGGTGCGCGACCATCCACGTGGCGCGCAGTCTTGCCGGGGTGATCGTCGGGCAGCCAGGCGGAAGGTCGGCCTTGCGCAGCATCTCGTGAAACGGTGAGCGGTCCCACTTCCTTGGCCGGTAGGCCAGGATCGGCGCGTCTTGTGGTTCGGTGAGGAAGCTGGCGAGGATCTCGTCGTTGGGTGCGGTGATCGGCACGACTCGGGGATGCCGGCTCTCGGTGACGCGAACGCAGAGGAAGCCGTGGAGCGTGTCGAGGTCGCCGACGTTCGCCTTCCACATCTCGTGTGGATGCAGGCCCGCGCCGAGTCCCAACGCGAGGTAGCCGGTAAAGCGGCGCCGGCGGATCGCGGTGCTTTGGGTGTTGGCGACCTCCCACAACCTCGTAATCTCGTCCTGGGTGAAGGGCACGAGCGTCCGGCGTTGCCTGAGCTGCTGCGCGTCAGGTGGCCATGGCGCCTTCGTCGTGATCTGTCGAGAGAAGCGGCGAAGGTCCGAGCGTCGTGTGGCGCGAGAGGACACGGCCAGGTGGGTGGCAGCGGTCGTGATGTATCGCTCGACTGCGTCGGGAGTGAACATCCGATCCCGGTCCAGCGGGTAGCCCTCGCGGTGCGCCCAGGCGACGAACTGCGAGATCGTGCGCATCGCCTCGATGGCGTGCCGCTCGCTGCGCGGGTGAACCATGAGCACGGACTCGCGGGTGAAGCCCGCGACGGGCGTCCACTCGTCCTCCGGGATGGCGTACGGCACATAGTTGAAGACCGCGGCCCGTGGGTCCTCGAGTTCGGCGTGGCGGTTGACGTGGTCAGTTCCAGAAGAGCACTCTGGACGCGTTGAAGACATAGAAGTACCCCCTCAGGGTGCTTGCGCAAGTGGATGAAGGCAGCGAGCTGGTACTCGCTGAAGCGATTCGCGACGAGGTCCGGAGTTGCCGCTCTGGGCCTTTCGCATGTCGGCGACCTGCGCCGATTGACTCAGTCCATCGCGGCTCCGCGGCACTTGAGAGCGGCGGCCAGGAGGTCGGCGTGGACGGACGTCACGGAGCGACCGTCCGTCAGGGCGACGTCGTAGAGCTGCTTGGCCAGCCGAGCCGGGATGCGGGCGTCGAACCGCACGAGCTCATCGGGGGCGTAGTGGCGGGAGCGTCCCGAAGGTCGGCCGGTGCGGGCAGGCGGCAACTCGATCCGGTTGCTCTTGTCCTCCACCCGCTTCTCCAACCTGCCTCGACTTGCGTCGAACGGTTGGTAAGTCCGTCCATCACGGAGGCGGGTTGGATCTCCGGCGCCACTGGGCAGCTGCCCTGACGATGTGGCTGACCCCCGCGTCGCAGCGCGTGGCTGCCCCCAGCGTAGGGATTGGCGCTGCCGTTTCGCTATGGCGACGCGCCAGTGGAGGCTGCAACCCGCCATTGGCAGTAACTTGCGCCCAACTGGTCGACAGGCTGTGGTTAATCACCCAACGCGGTTGGCGAGGCTCGCCGGACAGTTCTGGAACCCTCTCGTACTCTGTTGCCGTGAGCGACTTAGCGACCGCAGCGGAGCACGAACCGGATCCTTCGGGCCCGGCCGCCCGAGCAGTTGTCAGTCTGGTGAGGTCAAAGCAACGAGTCGCCGACCACGGGGAGGTGTTCACGCCCCCCGAGCTTGTCGAGGCGATGATCGGGCTCGTCGAGTCGGAGGCCGAACGCATCGACTCACGCTTCCTTGAGCCTGCCTGCGGTTCCGGCAACTTCCTCGTCCCCGTCCTGCGGCGCAAACTCGCGACCGTCGATGCTCGCTACGGCAAGAGCGACTTCGAGCGGAGACACCAGTCGTTGCTTGCCCTGATGTCCATCTACGGCATTGAACTCCTCGGAGACAACGTCGCCGAGTGTCGCGCCAACCTTGTCGAACTCTTCACGTCGCACCTGGGTCTGGCTCCGGACGACGAGCTGTATGCCGCGGCGCTGGCCGTCGTGGGTCTCAACATCGTTCACGGAGACGCACTGTCCATGCAGACTCGTGCGCGCACGCCGAAGCCAATCACCTTCGCAGAGTGGGCCTACCTGGGCCGCGGTCACTATCAGCGACGCGACTTCCGCTTTGAGACGCTCACGCAGATGTCGTCCTTCAGCGAGGAGGACTCACTGTTCTCCGACCTTGGTAAGCATGAGATCTTCACCCCGACGAAGGACCATGGCGCCGTGACCGTGTCAGAGCTCGCGGAGGGTGGCCGTGGCTGAGCAAGCAGGCTTCCAGCTCCGGAACCGCAACCCCGACGTCCTCACCTGCATCGCCAACCTGTCCAACGACGAGGTGTTCACGCCGCCCGAGTTCGCCAACCGCATGCTCGACCTCGTGGCCGAGGCCTGGGCGACCGATCACGACGGCGCCAGCATCTGGGCCGATTCGACAGTTAGATTCCTCGACCCCTTCACCAAGTCCGGAGTCTTCCTCCGAGAGATCAACAAGCGGCTCGTCGAGGGTCTCGCCGAGGAGATCCCGGACCTTCAGGAGCGGGTCGACCACATACTGACGAAGCAGGTCTTCGGTATCGGCATCACCCAGCTGACGAGCCTCATCGCTCGGCGTAGCCTCTACTGCTCGAAGTGGGCAAACGGCGAGCATTCGATCGCTTCGTCGTTTGACTCAGCCGACGGCAACATCTGGTTTGAGCCAGTGGAGCACACCTGGGCGGGGGCGACCGAGTTCATCGAGACAGCCGACGCAGAGGGCCGCCCTGTCAAACGCGGCACGAACGGCCGCTGCACCTACTGCGGAACGAGTCAGAGGATTCTCGAGCGTGAGGACGGCCTCGAGACCTACGCCTACGCCTTCATCCATACCAACGACGTCCACGCTCGGATGGCCGAGCTGTTCGGAGACGACATGCAGTTCGACGTGATCATCGGGAACCCTCCGTACCAGTTGCAGTCAGACGGTGGGACACGCGACGTCCCGATTTACCACCACTTCGTCGAGCAGGCGAAGAAACTGCAGCCCAGGCTTTTGTGCATGGTCATGCCCTCGAGATGGATGGCAGGGGGGCTGGGTCTCGGTGAATTCCGTCAAACGATGTTGACGGATAAGCGGATTCGGGAGCTGGTCGAATACCCTGTGTCGCGCGAAGTTTTCCCCGGAGTGGAAGTTAAGGGAGGGATCTGCTACTTCCTTTGGGATGCCACATACCATGGCCGTTCCGCGATGTCTACGGTTCGAGACGGAAATGAGGTGTCCCGAAGCTCCCGAGACCTCGACGAATTCGACATTCTTGTGCGAGACGGTCGCGGCATCGAAATTCTCCGGAAAGTCTTGGATCGGAAGGAAGAGTCCATCACGACAATTCTGTCTGTCGACAAGGAGTTTGGTTGGACGTCAAATTTCTCAGGGTATCATTCGATCAAGCAGCGCGATGATGTGCCTCTGTATTACAATAGTAAAGGTAAGCGCCTCGTGGGCTACGTCGCCCGTTCTCAAATCAAGAAGAGCGCCCATCTGGTAGACACCTGGAAGGTTCTCACGCCCAAAGCCGGATCAGACGGCGGTCAAAGAATTCCCGACGTGGTCCTTGGGCAACCGATGGTTGTTTCCTCGCCTTCAGTCTGCACTCAGACTTATTTGTTCTTTTTTCTCGATAATCAGAGGCAGGCTGAGAGCGTCGCATCCTACTTCCAAACCAAGTTCTTCCGCTTCCTAGTTTCTTTGAGAAAGATGACTCAAGATGCTACACGATCGACGTATCTATGGGTCCCCGTCCAAGCTTGGGACAGGGCGTGGAGCGACCAAGAGTTGTACTCCAAATATGAATTGAGCGCCGCCGAGATTTCATACATCGAAAGTATGATCAAGGATCTGGGCGGTGCGCATGGCGGCTGACCGACCCCTGTTTCCCGAAAAGCAGCCCGCTCGATTACGGATCTACGCCTACTCTATCGAGGACTCCAACCACGACGGCATGCTCAAGGTCGGTCAGACGACACGGAACGTGAAGTCTCGGATCGAGCAGCAGCTCAAGACGGCGCTCGTCAAGCACTACACGATCCATGTGGACGAGTCCGCCGAGCGCGCCGACGGTTCGACCTTCTCCGACCACGAGGTGCGGGCACGGCTAGCCGCCAAGGGGTTCCCGAAGGTCGATCTTGAGTGGATAACCTGCACAACGGTGGACGTGCAGGTCGCCATTGCGGAGCTGCGTGCCGGTACCGCATACGGGGGTTCCCATCACGAGAGCTTCCTGATGCGCCCCGAGCAGGCCGAGGCGGTCGCCAAGGCGCACGCCTACTTCCACTCGATCTGGAAGGAGGACATGCACGCCGTCCCACGCTTCCTCTGGAACGCCAAGATGCGCTTCGGCAAGACATTCGCGGCATACCAACTCGCCAGGAAGTTGGGGGCTCGCAAGGTCCTGGTGCTCACGTTCAAGCCAGCGGTCGCGGACGCTTGGCGCACCGACCTCGAGACTCATGTTGATTTCGACGGCTGGCAGTACCTCTCCCGCGCCACGCACACTGATCCGACGACGGCGGACAAGAAGCGACCGCTGGTCTACTTCGGGTCGTTCCAGGACGTGCTAGGGAAGGACAAGGCCGGCAACATCAAGGCCAAAAACGAGTGGCTACACGAGACGAATTGGGATCTCGTGATCTTCGATGAGTACCACTTCGGCGCGTGGCGCGACAACGCCAAGGAGCTCTTCGAGGGGGAGGACGAGGGAGAGGCGAAGAAGGAGATCGCGGTCGAGTACACAGCCGACCTCGGTGCGGTCAACGAGGAACTCGATGAGCTCAGCCAGGACGAGACTCAGTTCCTGCCCATCACGACCAAGGCGTACCTCTACCTCTCGGGCACCCCGTTCAAGGCGCTGGCCACCGGAGAGTTCATTGAAGAGCAGATCTTCAACTGGACCTACACCGACGAGCAACGTGCCAAGAAGCAGTGGGACGAGAAGCATCCGGAGACGCGGAACCCATACGCCGCGCTGCCCGAGATGCGGCTCATGACCTACCAGATGCCGGACGAACTGCTCTCGATCGCGAGCCAGGGGGAGTTCAACGAGTTCGACCTCGGCGAGTTCTTCTCGGCCACCGGTCGCGGCACGGCCGCCACCTTCAAGCACAAGAACGACGTGCAGAAGTGGCTGGACATCATCCGCGGGTCATATGCGGCAACCCAAGTCGACAACCTCAAGCTCGGCGCGCAGAAGCCGCCGTTTCCCTACTCCGACGTTCGGCTCCTGCCCTACCTCAACCACTCGTTCTGGTTCCTACCCACGGTGGCGTCGTGTCACGCGATGGCCAACCTGTTGGCCGAGAAGCAGAACGTCTTCTTCCACGACTATGACGTCGTCACGGCAGCAGGGGCCGGGGCCGGGGTCGGACTAGCAGCGCTACCTCCTGTTCGGAGTGCGATCGGCAACGGACACGACAGCAAAACGATCACCCTGTCGTGCGGGAAGCTGACCACGGGCGTAACGGTCCCTCAGTGGTCGTCGATCCTCATGCTGCGCAACCTCAACTCCCCCGAGACCTACTTTCAGGCTGCCTTCCGGGTGCAGTCGCCGTGGTCGATCAAGAACCCGAACGGTGACAACCCAAACGAGGAGGAGATCCTCAAGCCGGTTTGCTTCGTGTTCGACTTCGCACCCACGCGCGCGCTTCGTCAGGTGGCTGAGTACGGCGTAGGCCTGAATCCCGAGGCGCACAACCCTGAGAATGCGGTGCGGGACCTCGTCAACTTCCTCCCGGTCCTCGCTTTTGATGGCAGCCACATGACCCAAGTTGACGCCGGCGGCATCCTCGACATCGCTATGGCCGGCACGTCGGCCACTCTGTTGGCGCGCAAGTGGGAGTCCGCACTGCTGGTCAACGTGGACAACGACACCTTGAAGAAGATCATGTCGAGCAAGGAGGCCATGGACGCGATCATGAAGATCGAGGGCTTCCGTGCCCTTGGTTCCGATGTCTTCGAGACCGTGGTCAATAAGAGCGAGAAGGTAAAGGCCACGAAGAAGGCTAAGGGCGACGATGTCGACCCGAAGACGAAGAAGGAACTCACGGCCGAGGAGAAGGAGTACAAGTCGAAGCGGAAGCAGATCCAGGAGAAGCTGATCAAGTTCGCGACCCGGATCCCCGCCTTCATGTACTTGACCGACTTCCGCGAGAACAAGCTCAAGGACGTCATCACCAAGATCGAGCCAGATCTCTTCAAGACGGTGACTGGCCTGAGGATCGAGGATTTCAACCTGCTGGTGTCGCTGAACGTTTTCAACAGCGGCCACATGAACCAAGCCGTCTTCATGTTCCGGCGCTACGAGGACGCCTCCCTGTCGTACACCGGAATCGAGAGTCACGAAGGCCTTAGTCACTACGGGCTGTACGACACCGTCATCGCCAAGGAACACTGACCAGAGCACTGCTCCAGAGCCTCCAGCAGTCCTGAGCCTGCGAGCCCGGTGGCACGAGTACCTGACTTGGCTCCCGGAGCCGTGAGCCAAGTCAGGTCATGACGCACCGTGATTAGGAGCGCCCGGACGGCCTCGACCGAACGGGTCGTGAAGGAGTCCACGGCGCAGCTCACCTGAGCACGACGATCAGTCAGCGGGTGCGAGGGCCCCCGGCAACCGCACGGCGATGATCCAGGAGTGTCGGAGCAGTCTGCTAGAGATGTTCGTGAGCCCGGCAAGAACGGGAACCACGCGAAGGGAGCCACCATGGCCAAGTCAGTTTTCTACTCGTTCCACTACGAGCGAGACGTCAACCGCGTCCAACTCGTCCGCAACATCAACGCGTTGGAGGGTCAGCCTCTGCTCAACGCACAAAAGTGGGAGGAAGTGCGGCAGAAGGGTGATAGCGCCATCGAGGACTGGATTGACGCGCAGATGGCCTACAAGAAGGCTGTCATAGTGCTTATCGGCCAGCAGACGGCAGGCCGCAAGTGGGTCAATTATGAGATCGACAAGGCGTGGGCCGACAAGAAGCCCTTGCTTGGGGTGCACATCCATGGGCTGTCGTCCATGGGTTCGGTAGACAGTCCTGGCACGAGCCCGTTCAGCGCTTCTTCCGGCATTCCCGTCTTCGACCCCGCAGTGAAGACGTGGGACGGGAAGATCGACTCGAAGGCGACGTACGGCAAGTTGGTCGACAACCTGGAGTGGTGGTCGACTCAGGGCAAGGTCAGGTCGTGAACGAAGTCGAAGACTGCCCCTTCTGCGAGATCGTCCAACGTGACGACCCAGACGCACGCGAGGTCTACCGGGACGAGCACGTCGTAGCCTTCTTCCCGACTGAGCCTGCCGTCCTGGGCCACACGATGGTCGTGCCGCGTGAGCACGTCCCGGACGTGTGGTCGCTGTCGGAGGAGACGGCGAGCCACCTCGCCTGGGCGTCGCTTCGCCTTGCTGGTGCCATCAGGGAGGCTGTGGAACCCGAAGGGCTGAACATCATCCAGTCCAACGGTGCGGCTGCCACGCAAACGGTCTTCCACCTCCACGTCCATCTCGTGCCTCGTTGGGGCGGCGATGCGATGGGACCGATTTGGCCGGAGAAGGTGGAGTTCGACGAGACGGAGAAGGATGACGCCCTGGAGCGCCTCCGCGACGTGTGCAGGTCGATCAAGCCGTGACGGACAGCGGCGTGCCCTGTCGAGAGGACCTGCACAAGCACCTCGACTTTATCCAGGCCGTCGTCACACGCATGGCTGGAGCATCCGCCAATGCGAAGGCGTGGCTGCTTCCCGTGGTCACGGCCACCTACGGGTACGCGCTCACGAAGAATGCCGAGTCGATAGCACTCCTCGGGATCGGCGCAGTGCTGCTGTTCCTGTTCTTGGATGTGAACTACCTGAGGCAGGAGAAGGCATACCGCCGCCTGTACGACGCGGTGGCCAAGGGGACCAAGACGGTCCCGCTGTTCTCCCTTGACCCTTCGGACGCTGACGACCCGATCCCAGAGCACCTGGAGTGGCGGGAAAGGGCCAGGAGGCTTCGGCGGCGTTGGTTCCCCGAGTGGAGGACCTGGGCGTCGTGGTCTATCGCGCCCTTCTACGGAAGCCTGCTGGTGGTGGGTCTGGTAATCATCATCAGACTGTGTGCGGTCTCGCCCTGAGTGGAGATGCGCGTTGCACCGCTGGACTTTTCACGCCCGTCCTGGCGACGCGCCGTTGCACCCTAACCGAGGGGGGAAGGCAGAGTGATCCATGATCGACCAGCACGACGACTGGCTCCAGGAACTTGAGGATCGGCCGGACGCGCTGGCAGCGGCGCGCTCCCCGCGGATTGCGATGGCGGCTACGACCATCTGTCGCCTCAGTCGCTCGGCACGGTCCGCTTGTCCTCGGGTGGATTCCCACCTCAACGAGTAAGGCTGGATCACCAACAAGACGGTTCGGAGCATTCTCGACCTCGACGTCCAGCAGGCGACTCAGATGTTCAACGAGTTGCGCCGCAGCGAATGTCGTCATCAAGGACCCTGACGGGCTGAAGCGGGGCCCTTCGATCCGCTAGTTCCCGGCTGACCCCGACGCGCAAGGCTGAGCGACGCGCCCGGTGGTCACCCAGGCGAAGGAGCACGGTGTGCCTAGCCGGCACGTTCACCTGTGCCAGCGGACGCGTTGATCGCGACGTCGCAGCAGGTCAGCGACTTTCGGGAACTACCCACTCGGCATTTTCGCAGGTCAGGGGCTTACGCCCCGGCCTGTCGCAGGGCTAGGGAACACTTGGGGTACACACCCGGAGGGAGCCCCGCCCAATGTCGTCCAGCGAAACGCGGCTCAATCCACGCTCAGGCTGCGAGTCCCATCGGGTCCGCCACCGCCACGACGGCAAGCATCTGACCGTCACTTTCGACAGTCTCGACGCCGCGAAGGCGTGGCGGGCCGTCCTCGACGCCTCGCCGCGACGCCGCGACGCGCCTTCTCGACGAGCCCTCGACCGAGGTGCGTCGCACCGTCGCCGAGCAGGTCCAAGACGCACGACCGGCCGGGTCGCGCGTAGATCCATCATCAAGGTGGTGTCGCGATCTTGCAGGGTCCAACGAGACGGGATCCCTTAGCCAGGGAGTACCCGCGGTCGAGCAGGATCTCGGTGAAAGCGGGCAGGGCGTCAACGATGTCCAGGCAGGCGGCCGTTCGGTCACCGATCCCCGGGCGCCCCGAGGCGGCGCCATTCCAATCCCGCCGGGAGCGCGCCGCTACTCCCAGTGGAGGTGCATCGCGGTGCGAAGCTGCTCGATGCAGTCCTTGTCTTGGTCCCCCGAACCTGTCCCGATGCGATGCCAGTACCACGTGTGGGCCTTGACCGGCCGTCGCAGCACCCTGTTCCGCTCCTTCTTCGTAGGAGCGCTGATCTCGACGGCGATGTCCAAGATGCCTCTACCGAATACTTCCGCCACCGGACCACCGACAGGGTCTCCCCCCTAGCCACGGAGTCACCGGGATGTACAGGTTGGTCCACCGAGTAGTCGCGAACGGTGAAGCCTCATGCGCACGGAGGGGCCCGGACTCATTGTTGCCGCGGTAGAACGCGACCCGTCCCTTGCCATCCGCGCCAGCCGCGAGCTGAGTCGGACGCCCCTCGCGCTTCCACACCTCCTCCCGGTGCTGCTGTTCGCCGCGGGGTGGGCAGGAGGGCAGCTCGTTCTCGGACATGCGGCACTCGAGAGTGACATCCTTTCCGCCTAGCAGGTCGAGCGCGTGGGTCAAGGGGGACCCAAGGGTGATGAAGTCGGTGACCCGCCAAGGAACGCCCAGGCCCCTCTGTTCTTCGTCCAGTGCCTCTTGAACCTCGTGGTACCGCTCCGCCGTGGCCCGCACGTCCACGCGGGCGATGTCGTCCGCCTGGCCGTTCGGACTCGATAGAAGAGTGGGGCTCCCAGTGAGGAAGTTCCATGCGCACGGCTGCCGCTGGTCCGGCGGCCCCACCAGAGGCGGGTCTTCCACCCCTTGTGGCTTGGGGTCACGCAGTTCGTCGAAGGCCAGACGAATGGCGTCGTAGGTGATCACAGCCCCCAGGCTGTGCCCGACGACGATGATGCGCTCATAGCGGGGCCTGTTATTGGCGTCCACTCGATGAAGACCCCTGAGTAGCTCGACGCCTTGCAGGCGCACCTTGTCGCGCCCCTCGATGTCCCCAGGCCCAGGCGCAAACCAGCGGCTGGCATCTGAGACCACATTGGCTAGCACGCTGCTCACCAGTAGCCGCGCTACCCCTAGCGCCCACAACAAGAACGGCACAGTTGCCGCAGCGAGTTCCCAGCCCCGGTTCGGCACCAGCACCCATGCCACGATCGCCAGGACGCAAACCAGCAGTAACAGCAGCCCGATAGCGATCCGAACTGTGTGCACCACTCTACGCATCTGGCTGCCCTCAGGAGTCCGGCGCAGCAGGCGGAGCGCCCACCCCAAGACCGCGCCAGCGCTGCCGGTGCCGAACGTCGGCTGCCAGTACAGCTCGTAGAAGTCGACGCGGGGCCGCTTCCTGGTCTTGACGAGCATCAGTCGACGAAGGTCGAGAAACCTGGCCTCGCGATCCATTCGGTTGTATACCGGCGCTGACGTGGAAAGCCCCGATTTTTTCCCGAAGACGTTGTCGACCAAGGCGCGCACTGTGTCCATCGGCAACTGGTTCCCGATGCCGTGCGCGACCACCACGGCCACGTTCCCTTCGGCTTCGCGTGACTCGTCCCGTGCCATGACCTGAGCATCGCAGCGGCCCACTGGCGCGGCAAGCGCCGAACCCATTCCCTCGCTCGTGCTCGCCTCAGCTGGCACCCCGCGGTGAGCGGCGCGGGATGGACCAGTCTGTCGCAGCCTCGTTTGCGTCGGCCTCGAGTGCGCGGAGCCGGGCGAGGTTATGGCCGAAACAGCTGAACGCGGGAATGTACAAACCAGCGCTTTCGCCCTATCGTCGTGTACATGAGCGAAATGACCGTGAGCGACGCGCGAGCCCGGCTGGCCGACGTCGTCGATGCTGCGCGAGTTGGGCACAGCCCTGTGTATCTCACGCGGCGCGGGCATCGGGTAGCTGCAGTCATCGACGCCGATGACCTAGACCGACTCATTGCAGCGGCCGAGGACCTCGCGGACCTCGAGAACGCCGCGGCCGCGCGGGCCGAGATGGCAAACGGACGTGCCGCCATCCCGTGGGAGTTGGTCAAGGCCGACCTCGGCCTGACATGACGTATCGGGTCGAGGTCGCGCCAGCAGTCGTGCGTCAGATGCGCAAACTGGATCCCGCGGCTCGGCGCAGGATCCAGGCCGCCATCGAGTTGCTGGCGGAGAACCCTCGACCCCAAGGCGCCCGAAAGCTGGTCGGCGGCGATGGCGAGTGGCGAGTCCGCACCGGCGACTACCGCGTCGTCTACGAAATCTACGACGACATCCTGTTGGTTCTTGTCATCGCCGTCGGCCATCGCCGCGACATCTATATGCGTCGGTGACTTGCAAGGAGCTACCTGTCCGATTGACGTGCTGGAAACGCCGTTCTGGACTTTGGCGTGTACGTTCCCGAGATGAACCGGGGCGGCGTTCCTCGCGGTCCGTGGATCAACGACTACAACTGCCAGCTGCGCGTAACGATTGGTCGACTGCTGACGGGCGAGCACGTGGACTTCTGGTGGTCCCTGGACGACGCGGAAGCGTCGGCGAAGGCTGGCGAGGCGCTTCGCGGTGTCGGGTTCGCCTGGCTGGACCGGTTCGCGAGCGCGCAAGACATTCTCGATGAGTTCGATCGGGTTGGATCGATCGGGATCGGTGCATCCCCGGCTGGAGCGCTCGATATCGCCGACCTGTGCCGAGGCCGCGGCGACAGCGGAAGTCCGAGAGCACACGGCATGGATGATCCTGGGTGGCCACCCGGACGTGCGCAAGATTCGCAATGACCTTATGATAGTTGCGATCCAGCAGGGAGTTGTGACATGCCTACCGCTCTTGAGTCTCAGACTTATCTACCCGCCGACAGCGTTGACCTCGATCCGATTGAGGCACTGCTCGCGGACGAGTCGTCAGACGCATTTGCCCTAGTGGGTCCTGGCGGAAGGGTGCCAATCCCGGCCGAGGTTCACAAGCTTCTGCTGCAGGTTGTCCAGGCCATGCACTCCGGGCACTCCATCACCGTTAGTCCGCAGACGCAGCGACTCACAACCCAACAGGCCGCCGAGCTCTTGGGCATCAGCCGACCGACGTTGATCAAGCTGATCGAGCGCGGCGAGATCCCGTGCCAGCGCAATAGCAGCCGTCGAACGATCCAGTTGAAGGACGTCATGGACTACCGAAAGCAGCGTCGGGAGCGCCAACTCGCCGCCATCGCGGCGACATCGGTGGACCTGGACGACGACGACCTGGATACGATCGAGTTGCGGGCTCTGATGAAGGAAGCGCGACGCGCCAACGCGTTGCGCCGCTCCGCCGGAAGCTAGCCGGTGCTCGACACCTGCGTCCTGTACTCAGGGATGCGGCGTGCCTTCTTGCTGTCTATGGCAAGTCGTGGAATCTTCCGGGTTGTCATCACCGAGGACGTCCTCTTCGAGATCGGCTATGTGGAGGAACGAAAACATCTCCAGCGCAACGTCAAGGCGGCCGAGGCGAAGCGACGGGCACGTCACTTGGTTGACAGTCTGAGAGGCGCGTTCCCGATCGAGGATGACTCGCGCGTGCAGCTGATAGGCCAGGTCGGCCTGCCAGATCCTAATGACGAACACATCGTGGCTGCAGCGATCGTCGGCCGAGCAGAGGTCATCGTCACTGAAAATCGAATGGACTTCCCCCAGGGTGTCCTGCCAACGGGAGTTCGGCTTTCGCATCCTGACGAGTTCGTCCGTGACATGGCCAGCGCTGACTTCGTTCGGGCAGCCGCCGCGCTCTGTGAGATGTCCTCGCGTCGACAGCATCCTCCCCAATCGGCTTCCGACATCATCGATCTGATGAACATCAAGGGTCATCTGGACGGTGAAACCGCAAACGGACTCCGCGCGGCAGTTCGTGCCCGGGCGACGTAAAGGCGCGGTCGATCAGCGTCGTTTGCCCTCTCTCAACGCGTGCCCGTCAACGCCGGGGTCCTCCATCCGCGACCTGGCTTCTCGACTGAACCGCTGCCCGCCGACGGGCGAGGACTGGGTCGTGGCGGAGGGCGGCATACTCCTGCTCGTGTCTCTTGAGGGTGGCGAGAGCGGAAAGGGTTGTGGCGTAGTCGATTCCGTGGATCCCGTGCCAGAAGCGGATGAGGTTCCGGAAGACGGTGGGGCCACGGTCATACTGATCCGTGGCTGGGTCGAGGACCATGGGCACGTACCACGTCATCATCCAGTGGACGATGCGCGACTCCCACACCGGGCAGATCGGATCGAGATAACGCAGCGCCGCCAAAAGCAAAGTTTCGACGGTGAAAATTTCGTCCGGGTCGAGTGCGTCGATGCTCGGCAGGTTGCGCGACAGGAAGTACTGGATCACCCACTCTTGGATTAGCGCATCCTCGCGATCCTCGTCCAGCGTCAGACCATTCAACTCGGGGGCGCGGACGCGCTCGGGATACCCTTGGCCGCCCTCGGGTAGTGAGCGCAGCAGCATCTCCACGAGATCGCGTTGTCCGGGCCAGTTTGGTGCGGGCCTGATCTCGTCGCGGTACGTGTCATACAACGCCAACGCGTGTCGGCATTTGGCACCCGCCTCGTCGAGCGGCACCTCCTCAAACTCTGTGGCAGCCAAGGCCGGTATGGCGAGTTCCGCCATGGTGCTCTCCGCGGACTGGGTCAGGATGACGGCGATCTTGAGCGCGTCGGCGAGCCGGTGATCGACATACAGACTCAGGGCGTGCTCGCGGAATCCCGGACCGTGCAGCTCCAGAACCCACTGCTCGCCGATGCCGTCAGGGTCCGGCCTCATCCACGCCCTAGTGATCCGCAACTCTGCGAGCGTCGTGACGGCGGGCGGCAGGTCTACCGCGTCTCGACTCGCGAGCTCGTGCCGAATGTATTGCGCCAGAGCAGTATCCGAGGTCATCGCGGCGATGCAGTGCAGAATCGCTGTCGGCTCGCGACCGTCGGCGTCCATCACCCGATCCACCAAATGCGCGAGATTCCGGAATGGCTTGTTGGCCACCGGATCCCACAGAGTGCCGTCACGGACGAGCCCCATGACGTGGGACACGCAGTTCGCGACCGCCAAGGGTTGGTCGCCGTCCAAGGCGGCCTGCAGTGAGCTCCCGGGGCCTTGGCGGGCGTCGGCTGGTGTGGCTGCCCGCGGCGGCCCAAGTGGGCGAGCACGGGTTGCGCTTCGATGGGTTAGTTTGCGGCGGTTTGCATGTGTTCTCTTTGGCATGCCGGCAAGCAAACCACCGATTCGCCAACCACGTCCGCCTCTATCCACACCCCTGTGGATAACCCCTTCTATCGGCCGCGCCACCTGACGAGGGCGCGGTCGATTCCCCAGAACAGCAGGGCGATCACTGTCCCCAACACCAGGATCTTGCCGATCGTCGCCAGCACCGCCGGGTAGCCATAGGTCGTCGGATCCACGAAATCGTAGGGATAAGCACGGACCGCCGCCCCGCGCACCAACATCCACACCACCCACGCGGCCGGAATCAGCAGAGACCCCGCGATCACCCGCCACGAGAACTAACCGCGCGGCCCCCAGACGAGAAAGACCACGACCGTCACGAGCGGCACAACGATGTGCTGCCACGGATTGGTGAATACCGACCATCCGGTGACGCGCTGGGTGGGGGCGAGCAGCACGGCATACACGATCGACGTCACGGTGATCATGAGCAGGGAGTCGGCGCGGAGCACCCGCCGCCAATAGGTGTCGCGCGTGGGCTCGCGCCACAGCATCAGCAGGGCAATCGCGACGACGACATTGGACCACTCCGTGAAGTAGCTGACCGTGTCCGCGGCCCTTCCCCACGCGCCGGCCATCCCGATTGCGTTGCCGTCGTAGACATTTCCGGCGACCGGGGTGTCGTCATAATGCCCCAGCGCGGACAGAGCCAGGACGAGCAGGAACCCCAGCCCGGCAAGCAACCCATTACCGAGGTATGCCGCGCGCGCCCCCCTCGCGGCGCCCCCGCCGGGGGTGCCGGGCGACTGATTCCGGATCGAAAGCTCGTCAGCCCGCACGTGGTCTTCTGTTGCTTTTGGCCGATCACCCGATGTGACCGGCGTGAGGCTACCAAGGGTTGGGCGGTTGCCGGACACCCGTGGATGGCCCGGAGGCCCGCCGATGTCGGTGCCGCCTGACACGATCGTCGTATGACGATTCCTCCGCGCGCTGAGCTGGCCCGGCTGCTGGGTGGTGAGCAGGCGCGCCCGGCGCACGGCTGGGTCACCATTCCCACGGGCGCCCCCGTGGTCACGGTGGCGGGTTACGGCACGGTGAAGCTGCCCATCGCCCGCCCGCAGGCGGTCAAGCTGCGCGCGCTGGCGGAGCCCGCGCCATACGGACTGGGAGAGGAGACGCTGACGGACGCGAGCGTGCGGCATACCTGGCTGATCCCCGCACACCTCGTCTCCGTCGATTGGGGCGACCACCTGGACGCCGTCTTGGAGTCGACACGCAGCGCTCTTGGCCTGCCGCCCACCACCGCCTTGACCGCCGAGTTCCACTCGATGCTGGTGTATGAGGTGGGGCAGTTCTTTCTGCCGCACCAGGATTCGGAGAAGCATGACGACATGGTGGCGACTCTCGTCGTCGTCCTCCCGTCAGCGCATTCGGGCGGGGAACTTGTCGTGCACGGAGCCGGCCGGGAGGCGGCCTACCCCGGCTCGCGCGAGCACACCACGGCGGTGGCGTTTTATGCCGATCAGGTGCACGAGGTCCGCCCGGTGCGCACCGGCCATCGAATCAGCTTGACCTACAACATCTTTGCGCGCCAGCAGTCCGCTGGTTCGGGGTCCGGCGATGAGATCGACCAGGCTGCCGAACACATCCGACGACACTTTGCCCATCGCCCCCCACCGCGGTGGACGGGCGACGTCCCGCAGCGGCCGGTGCGGCTCGCCTATCTGCTCGACCACCACTACTCCGAGCGCAGCCTGGCGTGGGAGCGGCTCAAAGGCGTCGACATCGAGCGGGCTGCCGCATTGCGGATCGCCGGGGATATCGCGGGGTGCGAGGTCTCGCTGGGGCTGCTCGACATTCAGGAGACGAGCGACGCTGACGATTCGGGGCAGCTGCTCGACTCGTCGGTGTCGCTGACGCAGTGGCTGTCGCGAGACGCGGCTGCGGCGCAGCCGGTTGGCCTGATCCTCGCCGACGCTGACCTGTGCGCGACCACACCCACTCGCCAACTGCCGCCCGTATCAGTCGGACTACGAGGGCTACATGGGCAACTACGGCAACACGATGGACCGGTGGTATCGCCGCGCCGCGGTCCTCCTCTGGCCTCGCGAGCTTGCCTTCGCCAATCGCGCAGTGATGGACCTGGCGTGGGCTCTTGACGATCTCCAGGAGCGCCTGCGGGCCGGCGATGACGGCCTCGCGCGGGATGACCTTGCCGGTCTGGAGTCATTGTGGCCCACCCTTGTTCGAGAGTCGCCCGGGACCGTCACCATGGACCGCGTCATTGAGATTGCGACGCTCGTCGACGACGAGTCCCTGGCCCGCATGCTCATCGCCCCCTTTGGGATCACTGCCGTGACTCCGGGCGTGGCCAGAGGCCTCGGCCGGCTGGCGGAGGCGTATGACGAGGCCTGGCTCCGTGACTGCATCTCCGGCTGGTTCGCCCACAGTTCGCGGCCGGACCTGGGGCTCGACGCATGGCTGGCGACAATGCCGGGCGTCGTGGCCGAGTTCCGGGGCCGCCCCGCACTCGCGGCGGAGGTGCTTCGGCAGGGGTGGGCGCGGGTGCAGGGACGCGTCGAGGCACACCGGAGCGCGGCTCCCTCGTCCTGGGCCAGGGCTCAGCGGGCGGCGCTCGTGAGCCCGTTGAGTGGAATCCTGAAAGCCGCTGCCGCCGAGGGGGATTCCGTCTTGCGGTCGGAGGTGGCGCAGGCCCTGACAGCGGACGACACCTTCCTCCCGGAGGTGATCTCGATTGTCCTGCAGTCCCGGTCGTGGCCGGAGGCGGTGCAAAGCGGGCTGGGGGGTGAGCTCGCGGCATACGTCATCGAGGATCTGCAGGCGCGACTGGCGAGGCCCGAGCGCGAACCCGACGACTGGTCCATTCGACCGCCGCGTGGATGTGGCTGCCGCGACTGTGGGAAGCTCGCGGAATTCCTGTCCGATCCGGCCCGGCGGGTCCACGAGTGGCCGCTGGCGGAGTCTGGCCGACAACACATCCACTCGATCATCGACGGCGCCGACCTCCCCGTCACGCACGTGACGCGACGGACGGGCAGGCCGTACACGCTTGTCCTGACCAAGACGAACGCCCTGTTCACCCTGGCGGCGGCCCGTCGCGACGAGGACGACGCTGTGCTGAGGCTGCTTCTTCCCGAACGCGGGTGATCCCATCGGCGGATGCGGAATGGACACGATGAGGCGTGAGCCGAGGCCCACCGGCGCAAATCCGGCCCCTCATCAGGCGCACGAGGGCGCTGGCGTCACGCCAGGAAGATCGCCTGGCGGGCGAGGGCTATGGCGGCGGGTTCGGCATAGCAGCCGAGGTCTCGCGACGCGATACCTTGCCGGGCGCCAGCGACCGCGCAACGCGGTAGACCCCGTGCACGTCCATGGAGAAGCCGTACGGACTCGAGGTCCGCCACCCCAAGTCAGCGAGGTAGCGTCAAGCCGCATGACTGGTGCGCGGGCAAGGCTGCAAAGGGAGCGCCGGGAGGCGGCGCAGCGGCTGGACGAACTCAGGGAAAGCTTCGACGATTTCGTTGCGGCGTCACGGGATTCGAATGCCGATGACGAGCACGATCCCGAGGGCGCCACGATCGCCTATGAGCGCGCCCGGGTCGTCGCGCTCACCCACCAGGTGCGCGAGCACCTTGCTCAGATCGACGCGGCATTCGAGCGCCTGGACGCAGGAACCTACGGACGGTGCGAGACCTGCGGCGGTGCCATCGGCGAGGCGCGCCTGGAGGCGCGACCGACTGCGGTGCGATGCATCACCTGTGCGCAGAACTCGCGGCCGGGTCGGGCCCGACCTTGACGACTGACCGACCGGTCAGCGGCGGCGATTGCGCGGGTGCTGACTGGCCTGTCGCTCATTGCCGCGCCGATAGTTCCCGGTGAGCCGGGCCATCAGCTCCTGCGGATCCTCGGCTTCAACGTCGTCCAGGAAGGCCGCCGCCCGTGCCCCGCGGAGGGTTGTCGCGGTCTTGCCGTGGTGTCTGATGACGACATCCTCCCCGCGCACGCTGTAGTCGAATCCGTCGGGTCGCGGCATGCCCCGAGACTAGCCGAGGACCTGTTGGGCCGCGGTCGCGGACGCTCGGTGGGAACGCTGCCATACACCTCGGGAAGCAGGCCTATCGTGGGGCGATGGCCGATCACGCGACCCCCAACCTGCCCTCGAGCGATTACGACGCGACGGTGGCGTTCTATGCGCGGCTCGGCTTCGAGCCGGGCTATCGCGACGACGGCTGGCTGATCCTGGTGCGCGGCGATTTGGTGCTGGAGTTCTTCCGCTGGCCCGACGTCGATCCCGCGACAAGCAGCTTCAGTTGCTGCCTTCGGCTCGACGATGTCGATGCCTTCTATGCCGTATGCCGCGCCGCCGGCCTCCCCGAGACCACCCGGGGCTGTCCCCGCATCCACCCGCCCCACCGCGAGGACTCCGGGCTGCGGATCGGTGCGCTGATCGATCCGGACGGCACCCTGTTGCGGCTGGTCCAGAACCCCGAAACTGACTCCGCTACGACATCCACCCGCGGGGGTGCGTGATCGCGGAATACGCCTCGATCGCTTGCGCGTAGGGAACAGCTGCAGAAGGCGCGTTGTTGGTGTTTGGGTCAGTTGGCTTCCCTCCGGTGGCCGATGAGACCGCTGATCTGGCTGCCGCGTCGGTGGGGACGACCCCGTGCCTGGCATGCTGGGTAGGTGCTGTCACTCGAGGACGAGGTCGCGTTGCGCCGGGAGGCGATGGCGTGGCTCGCGTTGCGCACAAACGACGGTCATGACGCGATCAGCCGAACCGAGTTGACGCAGTTCACTTTTCGCGGTGAGCGCATCACCCTGATCGATCAAGGGCGCGGCATTCGCAAGCCGAAGGAGTGCCGAGCGGCCCTGTCGATCATGACTGTCCACACGCGTGAGGGCGGCGAGCGGCCGTATGGGGACAGTCGTGGCCGCGATGGCCACCCGCGCTACAAGATGCGCGCTGATTCGCGCGGCACCGCCGACAACCAGGGGATCCAGGCGGCGCTGGAGCTGCGACTGCCTCTGATCTGGCTGTGGGGCATCGCGCCGAGTTGGTACCAGCCGATCTTCCCGGTCTATGTCATCGGGGCGGAACCGGAGCTTGATCAGTTCGTGCTCGCCTGCGACGCACTCCAAGTGCTGCCGCTGCCGGAATCTCCACTGGAGGAGGTGCTGCGACAGTACGCACTGCGCGAGACGCGTCAGCGCATCCACCAACCGGTCTTCCGGTCAATGGTGATGCGCGCCTACGAGACGCAGTGTGCGGTGTGCGCGCTAGGGCACACGCAACTGCTGGATGCGGCCCACATCATCCCGGACTCGGCGGACGATGGCATTGCTGCCGTGCGAAATGGGTTGGCGCTGCGCAAGATTCACCATGCCGCGTATGACGCGGGCATCCTCGGGATCTCGCCGGACTACCAGGTGGCCATCCGCGACGACATCCTCGACGAGGTGGATGGGCCTCTGTTTGAGCACGGCATCAAGGGCTTGCACGGGGATGGCCTTCGCAAGCTGCCGGCCCGGCGCGGGGACCGACCCGATCGCGACCTGCTGGATCGGCGATTCCGGCGCTTCCTCAGCGCGTGACCTCGTGGTGGGTGACTTTGCTGCCGCCCCAACGACAGTAAAGTCCCCCACGAGCAGCGTCGCCCACGCCAAACACCCCTAGGGCAACCGCACCGTCACCACATCGCAGGCCCACGACGCGATCGTGGGGGAGGGGTGGCGACGCAGCATACGAATCCGGTGCTGCCACAACGAAGTCCAGCCGGTCCGCGGCCCGGCCCACGAGACGATCCCCAGCGCGGCGGCGCCGGCAGCCAGCGACTGGTCGGCGAGCAGCGCGTCCACGGTCGCGCCGAGTTCGTCGGTGATCTCACCACCGAAGTCGGCAAGGGAGCGGCCGATCACCGACCGGACGGTCGCGCACCGCAGCGGCTCGTCCACGAGCGCCAGGACCGCGTCCACGTCGAGTTCGGGGTCGCTCCAGTCGATCGCCCGCGCGGCCAGGGTGAGCGTCACCTCCCGCAGCGATGGGTGGGCCGCCAGCGTGCCCACCAGCACGCGGGTGAGGTGTCGGTGATCCGCCTGCTCGGCGGGCGGATAGGCGGTGACCCCCAGGGCAACCTCGTGGAGGCGTTGCCGTGTCGGCAGATCGAGCCGTGGCCCCACCTCGGGTTCATCGGCGGCGGTGGACAAAATGGCCAGCGTCTCGACGGCCTCGACGATCGCTGCGGGATCGGCGCCCCGTCGCAAGCCCTGGCGCAGCGCCTCGACGATGACCGCACCCCCCGGCTGGCTCGTGTCCGCGGCCAACCCTGCCAGCACGGTCATCGCCTCCGGCAGCCACGGCGCCCAGAGTCCGAGGGCGGCGACGGCCTCGGGCAGGACGGGAGTCGATCCGGGCAGGAGCAGCGCGGCATACCGTCGACGATGGCGCACGGGAAGCTGCGTCGGCTCCGTCTCGAGGAGGGACAACAGGCCGTCGCGACCGAGCCCGACGACGGCGTCGAGGACATCCCACGACCGCTCGTCATCAAGCCACGCCCGGATGGTGCGCCCGACCGCGAGCCGCACGTCCCGGTGCCTCTGCGGGTCAAGGCCCACGAAGACCAGGAGATCCAGCGCCGCCGGAGTCCGGATCAGCCCGAGTAGCCGGACCAGTTCCTTGCGCGCGGTCACCTTCGCGGCCGGGTCCCGCAGCGCGTCCGCGAGCTGGGGCAGGGCCCGGGCGGCGGGGACGTCGCGCAGGCACCGACCCGCGGCATATATCGCCACGCGGGTTTCATCCCCCGTTCGTATGGCGAGCAGTCGCCCCAGCGCGTCCCCCGGCCGGTCGGTCCACGCCAGTGCCGCGAGCGCGGCCTCGCGTCGTTCGATGTGGGGAGACGCCGTGTGGTGGCCGGCGTAGGCCAGGCCGATGCCCGGGAGGCGGCCGAGCACGCGAATCGCGCGCGTGACCGTCCAGCTCGGGGTGTCCTTCGTGGCGATGGCCGCCTCGAGGGCGTCGGCATAGGCCGCGACCTGCCGTGGCAGCCAGCGTCCGAAGGGTCCATCGAGCAGCGGCACGAAGCCCGGCTTGCGCCCCCAGAGTCGCCCTCGCAGCGACCCGCGCTTCCACAGGACCTCCAGCAAGTCCTGCCGGCTGTGACTCAGAGTCCGTTGCACGACCTCAAGAACCGCCAGAGACTCGTCGATCCGCAGCGCCTCCTCGACGCGGGCCGACCGGGTTCTCGGGTCCGCATGCCACAGTTGCGCGGCGGTGCGAACGGTGGCATCACTGGGCGCGCGCAGCGCGCGCTGCACGAGGACGTCGAGTTCGGGGATCCCACGAGCGCGCTCGCCCAGGGCGTAGGCGAGATCGAAGAGCAGGTGATAGTCGTCTTTCGCCGCGGCGGTGTGGAGGCGGGGGAGGAAGGCGGTCACGATGACCCGCTCCGTGCCCCGCGGCAGCCCGGCGAACGAGGGAAGCCAGGGCCGGCCGCGGGGCTCGGTCAGCACATCGATGATGTCGAGGCCTTGCCGCACGATCGCCTCATCCGCGTCTCCACGGGCAAGGGCTTCCTCGATGACCCTCCAGACGGTCACCTGCAGCGCGTGCAGAGTTGCCGGTGAGGTGTCCCGCGCCGCCGCGACCGATCGCGCGAACCCCGCCAGCTCCGCCAACCCGACATCCGCCAGCAGCCGGGGTGACACCTGTGTCAGCGCGCTGGCGACCGCGAGCCGCACCGGATCCTGCTCATTGCGCAGCAGCGGAAGTCGGCTGAGCGCGCCGGCGAGAGCATCGGGTCGGCGGTCACGAGCGCTCGACAACAGGAGCGCGACCTGCGCCGCCGCGCGGTCCTCGGAGCGGGACGCCCGCACCGCGTCGCCCACTTCTTCGGCTGCCTCTGTCGCCGGCAGCCACGCGCTGTGGCGCAGCCGAACGGACTCAACCGCAGCGATCTCGCCAAGACCGCAGATGCGTTGTGCCTCCCGGTGTCGCGTCTCGCGGGGCAGCACCGCGAGGAGGGCCTCACTCCAAACCCGCTGGCTCGTGCCGATCCCGGCGAAAGCCCCGTCGAACACCGTCGCGCGAACCGAGGGCGGCAACGCGTCGAGGAACTCGGCCAGCAGGTCCTCGCGGTCCCGAAGCCAACGGGCCACGCGGACCCGATCGTGTGGTGAGAGCAGATCGGCGTTGCGACGCAATCCACTCGGAAGCCAAGGCGGCACAACGCTATTGGCGTGGGTCAGCAGGACCGCAACCCGGTGGGCGTCATGACGCAGAAGCGCGCCGAGGTGGTCGATCACGCCGTTGGTTAGGACGCCGGCGGGGCTGGCGGCCTCCAGAAGATCCAGGACCGCGGTGGGGTCGTGCGCCACCAGCGACCCCACCCCCGGAGCCGCCCACATCCACCAGTGCGCTCGGACCAGCGGCAACGCCGCGGTGGTCGCCTCGCGCAGATGGGCCACGACGAGTCCTGGGTGCCGCGTCGCCAGCGCCCGCACGCTGGGGACCAGGTCGGCCAGGTCCGGCAGGTAGCCCGCGGCCACCTCGGCACTCGCCGACGCCAGCAGTCCTGCCCGCTCGCGGTCCTCGAGGTCCAGCCGAATCAGGGCGTCCACGACATCGGTGCGCCGATCCGCGGCCAGCCGCCGGCGCAGGAGTCGGCGGTCGGTGGGTGCGGCCGCGGCATACCCCGTCGTGATGTCCTCGGTCGCCGCCGGCAACGGCAACGCCCTCGCCGCTGCCCGGGCAATCCGGGGCTTCGGATGCGCACTCAACCGCCGCAATCGGGCCGTGTCCCCCGCCGTCGCGGCCCCGGTCACCGCGAGCAGCGCGTGATAATCGCTCTCTGCCACAAGCCCATCCAGCACGCGGCCCAGATCGGCAGACCCGCGATTCGCGCGCGCGAGGTCCACGACGCGCTGGCACCGCGCCGCATGAGTCTCCTTATCGAGAGCGGCGAGGAGGTCACGCAGGGCGGGCACGGTCATACGGGGAATCGTGGCATGGCCAGGACTGTGCCAGCGGAACCGATTGCCGCACAATGAAGGCGGTCGGGTTGAGGGGAAGGGATGGCGCATGGGGGATGTGGTTCCGCGGGCCGCGGCTGACGTTGGCGGCCGATGACGAGCCCGGTGGCGCCAGCGGGGCAGAGCGTCGATGCCGCTGCCTGGAACGGCGCCTACCTGAGATTCGAGGATCTGGGCGCCGTCCTGCCTGGCCAGCCGAGCCCGCTCGTGGCGCAGTTGGCTCGGGAGTTGTCCGGTGTGTGCCGGGCCGCGGATGGTCGCCACTTCCGGCGGCGTCTCGGGTGGCGCGCCGAGCGCGGCCGTCTCGTTGTCGTGGAGATGGATCAGCCGCTCGGCCGGCGCGACGATGGCCGGTTCGCACCGATCGGGGGCTGGTCGATCACCCACGTTCGGGTCCATCCCGCCCGGGATGTGGTGCGCCGCATCGGCGACGTCCCGGAGGATCCGCCGCCACCGGTGAGCTTCCCCGTGGCGCCGGGGCAGGGGCGCGGCGAGAGTGATGGGCTGGGCTGGGCTGGGCCGGGACGAGACCGACGTGCGCTACCTCCCGCGGGATGTCCGGTCTGGATTCGTCGCGGCCCTCCCCCGCCCCACGCTGGCGGTCGCCGAGGCGGTCCGATTCTCCGAGGGTGATCGCGTGACGCACCACGTGGTCAACGCCCTGCGTCTCGATGACATTGAGGCGGATGTGGCCAACGAACTGACCGCCCCTGACTCGGCGATCTGGCGCACCGTCTGGATCAACGACCTCATCGATGCCGGGACCTTCCACACGGTGCCCGCGTCGCCGACCACCTTCGCGCCCTATCTCGGTCAGAGTGAGCGCGTCGTCGCGGGCGGCCCCTACACGTTGTACGACTTCGTCTCGGCGGGCGATGGCAGCTATATCCACAAGAGCGGCGGCGGCTTCTTCATGCTGGGCGGGGCGGGGATGATGGCCGTGGGAGCCGGGGCGATGCCGGCCGGGGCCGCCTTCCGCGGGATCGGCAACGCCAATCGCAAGGCCGAGGCGGAGGCGCTGGCTCAGCGGCGCTGGCGCGTCGCCGGGTCGGGCGTGGTGCACGTGTCGCAGTACGGCTTCTATCTGCATGACCCCAACGGGCTCCACGCGTGGAGCTGGGAACCCATCCGATCGGCAGAGCTGCTGGCTCCACGGACGGTCACCTTCGCCGGCGACTCCGACCGTGGCCCGATCCAATGGATCGTCGAATCTGACTGGGCTGAGCTGATTTTCAGTTTCTGGGCACGCATCCGTCACCCGGCGCATCCCCAGTTCCACTCGGGCACGTGGGTGCCACCGGGATGGAGCCAGCGGGTGCTCGATTCGTCGTATGACTGCCTCGGCTCGCCACCGGGCGCTGGGCCCACCTCCTCCCCGGACCGCGCGACTCTGCCTGAGCAAGAAGGATTGCAGGCCATCAAGATCGGGCAATGATACCGCCGTGGTACCGTCGAGTATGGCAATGAATCTGCGATTGACTGACAACGAGACGGAGGCCCTCCGCCGACGCGCTGCCGAGGAGGGGCGGTCGATGAACGAGGTCGTGCGTTCGGCCATCAATCGTTATGTCACGGACCGCGACGAACGTCTCAACGCATTGATCACCCGAGTCGCATCAGAGGATGCAGAGTTGCTTGAGCGACTGAGCCGCTAATGATCGACTATCTGTCGGTCGACGACTTGTTGCGCGTCGCCGAGGGGGTCGTGGATGGCCAGGTGATGGTGCGTGATCTGGGTCTTCTCGCCTCAGCCGCGCACCGACCCCAGGCGACAGTGTTTGGCGCGGATGCATATCCGGGCCTTGCCGATAAGGCAGCCGCCCTTATGCACTCCTTGGCGCGAAATCATCCGCTCATCGACGGCAATAAGCGCCTCGCTTGGGCGGCGACGCGCATCTTCTGCCTGCTCAATGGAGAAGACCCCCGCTATGCGTCGGTGGATGAGGCCGAGGAGTTGGTCCTCTCCGTGGCCCGCGGTGAACGGGAAGTCGACGACATCGCAGACTGGCTCCGGCGGTCTTGGGTGAAGAACACTCAGGAGTAGACCGGGCGGTCCGGGTCTTCGGGGTCGTCGGCGCCCCGCAAGGCGACGGCACAGACACGAAGAGCGCCCCGCGGCAGGCCGCGGGGCGCTCTCACGAAAGGGTCGATCAGACCCAGACAGCCGAGTCCTGGCAGTTCGCCGTAGCACCGTAGTTCGCGATGTTGGGATCGACATTGCGCTCGAAGGTGTAGGTCGTGCCATCGTTCGGGGCGCAGCCCGCCGGCACGCTACCAAAGGTGATGGTGGGGTCGATCGTGGCGGTCTTCGGGCTGGCGAAGTTGTTGAGATCGAACGAGATGCCGCCGCACATGTCTGCCGGGCTTGTGTCCGTCGTGACGGTGTAGGTGATGGTGCTGCCCGAGATGACCGGCCCTGACCAGGAACCGGAGTTGCCCCACTCGCCATTGAGGCCGACATTGGAGATCGTGGTTCCCGCCGGGAGATTCAGCGCGTAGCTGATGGTGATGGTGCCGGAGCCAGCGGGGTTCTGCGGCCACGTGATGCGGCAGGGTCATAGCGTCCAAGCAACAGCCTCCACTGGATCGGGGCTGAAGGCTGGGAGGCTGGACCGGTGGCAGGCACGAGACGGCAGTTGACGATCAAGGACCGGGCGGAGATTTCGGCTGGGTTGAAGGCGGGCTGGAGCCCGGCGCGGATCGCGCGTGACCTGGGCCGGGATCGGTCAGTGATCACCCGGGAGATTGCCCGGAACTCCACCAAGACGTGTGGGTATCGGGTGGTCAGCGCCGACGTGCGGGCCCAACGGCGCCGCGCCCGTCCGCAGCCGCGCAAGGTGGCCGCCGATCCGCTGCTGGGTCAGCGGGTGTTGGCCGATCTGCGGCAGTCTCGCACGCCCCGTCAGATCGCCGGCCGGTTGAAGTTGGAGGCCGAGGACGCCACCGTGGAGGTCATGAAGGGTTCCCTACCGGCCGGTGGCCTGCTGGCTTCGCACGAGGCGATCTACCAGTTCATTTACGCCATGCCCCGCGCCGAGCTGGTCCGCCACGGGGTCTTCCTGCGCTCCAAGCGCACCCAGCGAAAGCCCCGCTCATCGAGCAGGCGCGGGGCCCCGATCGTGGGGATGCGTCCCATCACCGCCCGGGAGAACGAACACCCCGGCAGCGCCGAGCGGAGGGTACCCGGGCACTGGGAAGGCGACCTGATCATCGGCAAGAACGGCGCCAGCGCTGCAGCCACCATGGTCGAGCGGATGTCCCGGTACACCGTGATCGTGGCCCTGCATCACGGCAAGTCCAGCGACGACCTGGCCGAGGTCCTGATCGAGCACGTCAACGCCCTACCCGAAATGATGCGCGCCTCGCTGACTTGGGATCAAGGCAGCGAGATGGCCCGCCACGCCGCGCTGACCGTCGCCACCGACCTGCCGGTGTACTTCGCCGATCCACACAGCCCCTGGCAGCGTCCCAGCAACGAGAACACCAACGGCCTGATCCGTGAGTACATCCCCAAGGGCGAGAACATCCCCGCCCATCAGCCCTACCTGAACTCCATCGCCGAAGAACTCAACGAACGCCCCCGAGCCGTCCTGGGCTACCTCACCCCCCGCGAATCCTTCGAACGACTCCTCCTCGGCCAACCCCACGTTGCTACGACGCCTTGACACCGCC
>NZ_HF571038.1:3050750-3061568 GCF_001046875.1 Nostocoides jenkinsii Ben 74 | reverse complement strand
ACAAGTTAGTCAACTGCGGACAGCTTGCAAGGTGTCCACAGTTGACTAACTGCTGCTAGCAGAATTTCCTTGGGGGGCTCCGGCGCAGTGTCAGTCGGCTTGGGCGCGGGCGGCGATCGTCGCCTCGGTGAGGTCCGGCCCGGTCAGGGTCGCGGTGATCCGGCCGAATCGGAGGATCAAGACGCGATGGCAGATATTGGCCAGTTGCTCGTAGTCGCCCGAGGCGATGACGACGGCGGCACCCTTGGTGGCGGCCGCGCAGACCAGTTGCAGCACATCGTATTTGGCCCCCGCGTCGATCCCCTGGGTCGGCTCGTCGAGGAGCAGGACGCGCGGCTCGCGGTCCAGCCACTTCGCCAGGACGACCTTCTGCTGATTGCCGCCGGAGAACTGGCCAACGCGGGCCAGCGGGTCGGGGGGCCGCACCCCGAAGCGCGTCATCGCATCCGTCGCCGCGCCGATCTCGCGCTCGCGATGCCGCACGCCGAGCAGGCTCCTGGCCGTGTCAGGCAAGATCGCGAGATTCTCGAAAGCCTCGACGTCCAACCACACTCCGTCGCGCTGCCGGTTGCCCGGCACCATGCTGACGCCGAGCGCGATGCGCTCGGCGATCCCGGCGTCGGTGAGGTCAGCGCCGTCCAGGAGTACCCGTCCCGCCCGGGCGGGCACCGCGCCGGCGAGGAGCGCCGGGATCTCCTCGTGCCCCATACCGACCAGACCGGCGAGGCCGACGATCGCCGGCGGCGACCCCGAGATCGAGATCGACGACGCGTGCCCCGGTCAGGCCCTGCGCCTGCAGGACCGGGGCGCTGGTTGGGGCCGGGGCACGCTCCGGATAGGCGCGGGCCAAGCGTTGCCCGAGCATCGCCTCGATGATCTGCTGCGAGTCCGTCTGACCCACGAAGGTGTCGACCACAACACCGTCGCGCAGAACCGTGACCCGGTCGGCCACGGCAGCGACCTCCTGCAGCCGGTGCGAGATGAACACGACCGCGCTCCCGCGATCGGCCACGCGCCGCATCAACGCGATTACCTGCTGTGATTCGTCCGCGCTGAGGTATGCCGTGGGCTCATCCAGGATGAAGACGAACCGCTCGCCGTGCTCGCGCAGGAGACGGGTGGCCCGGGCGATCGCGACCGTCGCCCGGGCGGCGGGTGGCAAGTCGGCGATGAGGGTGTCGGGATGGATTCGGGCACCGAGGTCGGTCAGGAGTTCGCAGCAGATACGGCGCTCGGCGGCCATGGAGAAGGGGGCGAGGAGGCGCGCGCCATACGGCGAGGAGACGCCCATGTTTTCGGCGACGGTGAGGGTGTCGACGAGGCCGAGGTCTTGGTGGATGACGGCCATGCCGTGCTCGTGGGCGGCGCCGAGCGGGAGCGCGACGGGCCCGCCCCACACCTGCATCTCCGCGCCAGGCGCGGGCGCGTGGATGCCGGTGATCACCTTGACCAGGGTCGACTTGCCGGATCCGTTCTGGCCGAGGAGGGCGTGCACCTCGCCGCCGAGCGCCTCGAAGTCGACCCCGCGCAGGGCCGCGACGCCACCGAAGCTCTTGTGGACGCCGGTCAGGCGCAGCCCCGAGCGCTCCCCACCCGAGCGAACGTCCCGCACCGGACTTGACTCAGGCACGGCCGCTGAGCCGGGCGGCGACCCGGGCGAAGGTCACGGCCAGGATGAGCGCCATCCCGTTGAAGACGTCGGAGACCCAGGGTTGCGCGCCATACAACTGCAGGCCGGTGACGAAGATGTTGAGGAGATAATGGGCAATCAGCGTGCCAACGGCGTTGGCCCCGATGGCGACCGGTATGGATGTGCCCGTGGTTGTGAGCTGGGCGACGACGGCGGCCGCGGCGGTCATCGTCCCGGCGATGGAGAGGTCGAAGTCCCCCGAGCGCAGCGGCAGGGTTAAGGCCAGCGCCAACAGCAAGATGATCGCCTGACTGTTGATCATCGCCTTGACATTGCCGAGCGTGGGAAACGTCTCCGGCAGCAGCACCGAGAAGGCCACGAAGGCGATGACGAGCACCGCCATGAGCCCGTAGCGCTCGGCGATCTGCAGGGCACCGTGGCGGGGTCGGGCCGGTGGCTCGGCCGGGTCGGCGCGCATGTTCTCGCTCTCTCGCAGCGTCGTTGCGGAGGTCAGCGACCCCACTGGTCCGTGAAGAGCGTCTCGAAGCCTTCGAAGTCGGGGTGGACGCTGGCCTCACTGCCGTCGCCGATATTGGTCTTGTCGATGATCCGTCCGGGCAGCGACCAGTCGGCCGGCTGCTAGTCGAGCATGGCCCGTCCGAGCTGGTCGACCAAGGCCCACCCGATGTATTTCTCCGGCGGCCCGGCGACGGTCATCGCCTGCAGGGTCGAGCCCGCCGCCGTCGCATGCAACGTCGAAGGGCTGCCATCGTGGGCCGACCGTATGCCGCGGCCCGCTCCGCGCGCCCACGTCACCGTCGCGGCAAGTCACCGGCGGCGCGCATCGGCTCCTTCTCCGCCGCATCGAATGTCAGCGGCATCGTCAGCGACACCGAGGCGATCGCCACGGTGTTGCACGAGCACGGCGCCCTGTCGTTCTGGGATTTCGCGGCGTGCGCGCCTTATGTCGAGATCGAGATGAACGGGCCGGGCACGTCATACAAGGATGCTCTGGTCATCTCGCCACACAAGTTCATCGGTGGGCCCGGGACGCCGGGGGTGCTGGCGATCCGGCGTGAGCTGATGACCAATCCGGTGCCGGTTGTGCCAGGCGGCGGCACGGTGCTCTATGTCAATCCGACGGAACATCGCTATTTCGCCGATCCGGCACACCGGGAGGAGGGCGGCACCCCTGCGATTGTCGAACCCATCCGCGCCACCACCGCCCCACCCGGCGCCCTCGCCGGTTATCTGGTGGAAGCTCGCGCCCTTCTGGCCGCGACGGACGCGCCGATCTCGTGGGGCACCGCGATCGTGACGCGGACTTCGGCGGGTTGCGGTGGTTCGTGCTGCCCGACCGCTGCCTGCCCGACCGCTGATTGCCTCTCGCGGACTCCGCTCGGGTGGGCAGGATCAGCCGAAGAGCTGGGTGCCCCAGTCGGCGCCGTCGGCGAGGCCGGGCGGGCAGGCGAACAGCGCGGAGCCGGTGTGCTCGATGTATTCGTTGAGGCCGTCCTTGGCCGCGAGTGCGCGCTGCATCGGGACGAACTGGGTGTGCGCATCGCGCATGAAGGCGACGAAGAACAGGCCGGCATTGAGGTGGCCCTGGCCGTCGGAGCCGTCGGTGAAGTTGTAGCCGCGACGCAGGATGCGCACCCCGTTGAGGTTGTCCGCATGGGCGAGACGCACGTGCGAGGTCAGCGGGATCGCCGGCAAACCATCAGTCCGGGTCGCCGAGAAGTCGATCGCGTCGAACTCCTTCTTAGCCCCCAATGGCTCCCCCTCGAGCTTGCCGCGGCCGAAAACATCTTGCTGCTCTTGCAGATTCGTCCGGTCCCAGACCTCGATGTGCATCCGGATTCGCCGGGCGACGAGATAGGAGCCACCGGCCATCCACGCCGCGCCACCGGGCACATCCTCGGGCGCGACCCACACATGTTGGGCGAGGGCTTCGGCGTCCTCGGCCTTGACGTTGTTGGTGCCGTCCTTGAAGCCGAAGAGGTTGCGCGGCGTCTTCTGGGCGACCGAGGTCGAGGAGGTCCGGCCGAAGCCGAGCTGGCTCCAGCGCACCGCGACGACGCCGAAGCCGAGCCGGATCAGGTTGCGCACCGCGTGCACGGCCACCTGCGGGTCGTCCGCGCACGCCTGGATGCAGATGTCCCCGCCGGACGTCGCCGGGTCGAGATCGTCGCCCATGAAGGCCGGCAGGTCATGCAGCGCCTCGGGCTTGCGTCCGTCCAGGCCGAAGCGCTCAAAAAGACTGGGGCCGTAGCCGATTGTGATCGTGAGATTCGCCGGGGGCAGGTCGAGCGCCTCACCGGTGTCGGTGGGCACGCCATACGGCCCGAGGCCCACGGCGCCACCCGGGGCGGCCTCCGCGCCATACGTCATCCGCTCGGCCGCGCGGGTCCACGCGGTGAGCATCGCCTGCAGATCCTCGGCCGACTCCGACACCACGTCGAGGGCGACGAAATGCATCCGGTCCTGCGCCGGGGTGACGATGCCGCCTTGGTGAGCCCCACGGAAGGCGATCGGCGCCCCAACCGGACCACCTTGTCCCCCACCCGAATCCGGGGACGGGGCAGCGGCCGCGTGCGCGCTGTCGCGGGTCGCGGCATACACCAAAGTGGCGCCCGCGGCGCCGGCTGCGACCCCCAGGGCCGAGCCGACGGCTGCCCGGCGCGAGGGATCTGCGGCGTGGCCATCAGGCCTTGGCGACGACACCGGCCACCTGCGCAACATTCTCGGAGAAGGCGTCGAGCGCCTGGGTGAGCTTCTTGACGTCATCCTCGGTGAGGTCGGTGTAGAGCTTGAAGCCGTCCCCATCGCGGTAGGTCTCCAGCAGGTCGCCGAGGGCCTTGCCGGTGGAGTCGATCTTGGCGACCAGATCCGGGTCCTTCTTCTCCAAGAACGGACGAAGCTCGGCGATAGCCTGCTTGGACCCCTCGAAGTTGGCCTCGAAGTCCCACAGATCGGTGTGGCTGTAGCGCTCTTCCTCGCCCGTGACCTTGCCGGTCGCGATCTCGTCGAGGAGCGCCTTGGAGCCGTTGGCGAGCTGGAGCGGGTTGAGCTCGACGGACTTGGCCTTGGTCACCAACTCGGTGACGTCGGCCAGCAGCTTGTCCGCAATGGCGTTGGAGTCCTTCTGCAGGCCATCGACCCACAGGTCCTTCTCAAGCCGGTGGTAGCCGGTGAACTCCATGCCCTCAGCCGTGACATCCTCGCGGCCGTCGATCATCGGATCGAGGTCGCCGAAGGATTCCGCCACCGGCTCGATCCGCTCCCAGTAGGACCGCGCGTGCGGGTATGCCGCCTTGGCCTCCTCGACCTTGCCCGCCTTGACGAGCGCGACGAAAGCCGTTGTCTCCTTGAGGAATTCGTCGGCCTGGCTGTTGACCCAGCGCGAGTAGCCGGTGACGGCCGCCTTGAGGTCCTCGTCGTCGGTCTTGGCCGCGGGCGCATCACCCGTAACGGTGAAGGCCGCGCGGATGCCGTCCCCGACCATGCCCGGCTTGCAGGCCGTCTGATACGTCCCGGGTTCGGTGACCTCAACGTGGAAGTCGCGGGAGATGCCGGGCGTGATGTTCTCGACTTCACCGACGATCCGGTCGCCCTCGGCATACACATAGAACTCATTGATTTTGGTGCCGGTGTTGGTCACCTTGAAGGTGATGGTGCCCGCGGGGGCGGTGACGGCCGAGACCTGGCACTCGGTGTCGGTGGCGGTGACCGTGATCGGCCCACCGGCCGAGGCCGAGGCTCCGGTCTTGGTGTCGATGGACCCGCCGCAGCCGGTCAAGACCAGGCCCGCGGCCCCGAGGAGGGCGAGGGTCGGACGGGGGGTGAGGAACGGCATACGGAACAAGACTCCTAGTGAGCGGTTGATGAGGGGTGCACGCCGGATGTCGTCAGGCCGCGACGCGGGCGCCCGGGGCCTGGGCGTGCCGCGGCGGTGCGGTCACGGGCCGCAGGAAGAGCGGCATGACGATGGCGACATAGGCGGTCCACGCGATGGCCTGCAGCCAGGTGGTGGCGGGGGTGAAGTTGAGGATGCCCTTGAGCAGTGTGCCGAGCCAGCCGCCCGGCTCGATGATGTGGCTGACGTCGAAGGCGAGCGAGTGCAGACCGGGAAGGAAGCCGGCCTCCTGCAGATCGTGCAGGCCGTAGGCGAGGATCCCCGCGGCCACCAGCACGAGGAAGATTCCCGTGTAGCGGAAGAACGACCCGATGTTGAACCGGATGGCGCCGCGATACATCAGCACGCCGATCACGATGGAGCCGAGAATGCCGACGACCCAGCCGATCAGCGGCTGGCTCGTGCCAGAGCCCGCGGCCTGCGCGGTGGCGTAGAAGAAGATCGCCGTCTCCAGCCCTTCGCGGCCGACGCCAAGGAAGCCCACGAGCGCGACCCACAGGCCGCCGGCGTCGAGGGCTCGGTCCATGGAGCCCTTCAACTCCCCGGAGATCGTCCGCGCGGCCTTGCGCATCCAGAAGATCATTACGGTCACGAAGGCCACGGCCAGAATTGAGGCGGCCCCGCCGATCAGCTCTTGCTGCTCGAAGGAGAGTTGCCGGGTGCCATAGGTGAGCAGCGCGGCGAGGCCGGCGGAGAGAACGACAGCGACGGCCACTCCCGCCCACACCCACTTCAGCGCCCAGCGCCGATCGGTCTTGACCAGGAAGGCGATCAGGATGACGACGACCAACGAGGCCTCGAGGCCTTCGCGCAGCCCGACGAGGGCGTTGCTGACGAGCATGGTTCGATCCTTGTCCTACGGCGCATCCGTCAGGAATAAGGTAAGCCTTACCTAAGGCGAAGTGTCAACTGCCGTTCCTCAACGCGGGACACCGACCTGGCGTGATTCACTCCACCAAGTCCCGAATTCCGGCCAGCCACCGGCCCGCGGCACGGAAGTCGTCGTCGGAGTTGTATGGCGCGACGTGTGCCCGAGCCTGGTCCGCCCGGGCGTAGCTCCCGAGGAAGACGACGTCCGCACAGACCCGCTTCAGTCCCGTCAGCGCCTCGCCCACGCGCTCGTCGAGCACATGCCCCTCGATGTCGACAGAGAAGCAGTAGTCCCCCATCGAGTGCCTTGTCGGCCTCGACTCCAGTCGGGTCATGTTGATTCCGCGCGTGCCGAACTGGTCCAGCAACCGCAGGAGTCCACCGGCCTGGTCCTGGCGCTGATAGAGCACCAAGGTCGTCTTGTCCGCCCCCGTGGGCGCCGGGATGCGGTTGGGTCGCGCAACGAGGACGAAGCGCGTGACGGCTCGCTTGATGTCGCCGATGTCGTCGGCAAGGACGATCAGTCCCGCCTTGGCGGCCGCCACCGGGGCACAGACGGCGGCGTCGTGGCGACCCTCCCCACCCGGTGCCAAGTCGGTTGCCGCCGAGGCCGTGGACAACGTCGGGAGGTAGGTCGCCTCGGGCAGGTGCGTCCCCATCCAGCCGCGGACCTGAGCCCAGGCGTGCGAATGGGTGCCGACCGTCGCGATGTCGGCGAGCGCCATACCCTCCCGCGCCGCGAGGACGAAGCGGATCTTCACCAGCCGCTCCCCGATGACCACCAGCGGACTGCCGCTGGCCAGCGCATCCAGGGTGGCGGTCACCCCGCCCTCGACTGAGTTCTCGATGGGAACCATCGCCGCGTCGACCTCGCCGGCGCGGACGGCGGCCAAGGTCGCGTCCACCGAGGCGTATGCCGTGTGCTCGCCTTCCTCGGCACCCGGCCAGGCCCGCAGGGCCATCTCGGTGAAGGTCCCTGCGGGACCGAAGTAGCCATAACGGGTCACAGGGGAAGCGTAGGACGCCTCCTGGCCGAGGCTTCAGGACCGTCCACCCGCCGGATCGGCAGGCCGGATGTCGGTGGGCGCGAGTAGCGTGCGCATCGCTATGACGTTCAGCATCCTCACCGCGGCAATCGTGTTCGGCCTCATCTTCCCGGTCGAACTGCCGGACAAGACGTTCATTGCGACGTTGGTGCTGGCCACGCGCTACCGACCGCTGATGGTGTGGATCGGCGTCACCGCGGCCTTCGCAGTGCAGACGTTGGTCGCCGTGACGCTGGGCGGGTTGCTGGCGAAGCTGCCGACGCAGCCGGTTCAGGCGGTGGCTGCCGCCATGTTCGTGCTCGGCGGGTTCCTCCTGCTCAGGGGCGCCGGAGAGGCCGATGCCGAGGAAGCCGACGTCGAGGAGGAGTTCGCTGCGAAGGTCACCGCGCCGGCCACCGGCCTGAGGGCCATCGGGGCCAGCTTCCTGATCCTGTTCCTCGCCGAATGGGGCGACCTGTCCCAGTTGCTCACCGCATCCCTGGCTGCCCGGTATCAGGACCCGCTGTCGGTGGGCGTGGGCGCCTTCCTCGCCCTGGCCACGATTTCCGGTCTGGGGGCTGCCTTGGGTCGACAGTTGCTCAAGCGGATGCGCCTAGCCACCATCCGGCGGATCGGCGGCGCTGTCTGCCTCCTCTTGGCGGCCGTGACCGTCATCGAAGCCCTCCGCGCCTGACCGCGACCCGCCGGCTTCTCCGTCACAACCTCATCATTGTTACCCGGTTACTACCCGTAGGTCATGTAAGCGCTCCCACGAGGCACGGTGAGGCGGGCGGGGGAGCGATCGTGTTACTGCCGGGTAACTCGTGAAGATCCTCAGCATCCCGTCTAGCCATTGAAACTTTAACCGCCAAAAACTGTTGTGGCAGAACGATTTTTAAACGGCCTCTACTTTTCCTTGTTAGGGCGGACGATTCGGTTGACGCCGTTATCACCTGGCATGCAACAATGTTGTGCCGCTGATGTTACTGATTAGTAACATCAGGTGCGACCTAGGCCACAACCGTCGTCGCACGCAGATCAACCGCCGGTGTCTCGGGGCATCGGCCAAGTGCAGGGGTCGGCGCACGGGGCGCCGATCGAACGAAAGGAATTGCGCACTGTCCGACGCGCGTAGGGGCCAAGGGAAGCACCGGTCCGAGCGGAGCACGGCTACCAACACCGGAAAGCACCGGGCCCTCGGGACCACCTCCGGAACCTCACGGCGCGGCGGAGCCGTCGTTGCCTTCGCCGGCCTTGTCGGCACGCCCACCGCCATCGCCGCCCCCGCGGCCCTGGTTGCGGGCGCGCACGTCGGTGTCTCGGTTGCGGGCGTCACCCCGACCGCTCTCAACGACATCGTCGTCGATGTTGAAGGTGGTCGTCTGCTTGACGCCCACGTCGGTGACCTTGAAAGTCGGCGACGAGTAGTACTAGTAGTAGTAGTAGTAGTAGTAGTAGAGGAAGTCGGTCTGCCAGGCGACGCCGTCTCCACGCTCAACGTCCCCGGCGGCAAGTACGAGGTCGTCAGCGGCCAGATCAAGTTCACTCCGGACGCTGGCTTTGCCGGCGCCGCCGCGGCAGTGACCTACCGGGTCGCCAACGAGACCGGCGCGACCGCGACGGCCACCGTCCAGGTCACTGTTGCCTCGGCCTACCCACACGCCACCAACGACTCGGCCACCACGGCATACGAGACCGCGGTGAGCGTTGACGTCCTCGCCAACGACGACAGTGGCGCTCCGAGCCTGACGATGAACGCGAGCAGCCTCACGCTGCTCAACTCCAGCGGCCAGGCAGTGAGCACCCTGACGGTCAACGGCGGGACCTACTCGGTCGAGGCCGGCAAGATCAAGTTCACCCGAACGCCCGCTTCATCGGTACGGCCGACACGGTGACCTACCGCGTCGCCAACTCGCTGGGCAAGAAGACCTCGGCCACGGTCAAGGTCACGGTCGGCGGTGTCAGCCCGTTCGCGAAGCCGGACTCGGCGACCACCCCGAGCCAGACCTCGGTCACGGTTGACGTCCTGGCCAATGACGGCGGCGGCGCGGCGGACAACCCGCTCAACCCGGCGACGTTGACCCTGATCAGCTCGACGGGAACCGCGGTCACCTCCATCGCGGTCAACGGCGGCACCTACAAGGTTGTCAGCGGCAAGGTCGTCTTCAGCCCGTCCTGCTACTTCCAGGGCACGGCGCCGGCCGTGACCTACCGGGTGGCGGACAGCTTCGGCACCACGGTCTCCAGCACGGTCCAGGTGACCGTGACCGGCAACCCGCCGGTGGCCAACCCGGACTCGGCGACGACCCGGCCCAACACGCCGGTCAGTGTCAACGTGCTCTACAACGACTACCCGGGCAGCTACAGCACCCCGCTGGTGTCGTCCACGTTGACCCTGCTCAACAGCAGCGGCAACCCGGTGAGCTCGCTGAGCGTTGCCGGTGGCACCTACCAGGTCAGCAACGGCCGCATCCTGTTCACGCCTTACTACGGGTTCATCGGCCGCGCCGAGACCGTTCAGTACCGCGTGGCGGACACCGCCGGTGTGACCGCGACCTCCACGGTTCGGGTCACGGTCGGTTACACCTGCTGGTGGTGATCCGCTAAGAGCCCGCTGCTCCCGGCGCGGCTCAACTGAAGGGCCCGTCCTCATCGGAAACGATGAGGACGGGCCCTCGCCGTTGGCGGCGCTGGAGCAGGTCCAAAGCTTTGGGAGGCAAACCGGCGCTTCGCATGGGAACCTAACGGCGGGAAAGTCTCCCGAAGCGCCGGGTTGTGGGATTGGGCGGGAATCCGGCAGGGGGGACGGAGCGCCCGAGGCTCCAGGAGAGCAGCCAGAGGGCGAGGAGGGCGCCGACGAGGTCGGCGTTTTGCAGGACGCGGCCGAACCATTCTGGCGACCAGCCGTTGGCGAGCCACGAGATGCCCCACCAGGGCAGCCGGCACAAGAACCAGGCCGTGATCGCCCCGGCGGCCAGGAGCCGCCGCCGGTCCCGCAGCGGGTCCGCGCCGAGGATCGCCAGGATGACCACGACCACCCAGTGGAAGTGGTGGATCCAGGCGACCGGTGAGAGCAGGCAAGCCATCAGGCCGACGGCGGCGACTTCGGTGATGGAGTCGCCCGCGGCATACGCCCGCTTGGCCAGACGGAAGCCGACGACGGCGACGGCGCCCGCGAACACCACCCACATCAGCATCCCCGGCAGCCCCTCCGGCCCGAGACGCATCAGCACACCGCGGATCGATTGGTTGGAGGTGCCACGGTTGGGGCCCAGCCGCGCCGGATCCTGCAGCGCGCCGCCCCAGAAGATCACGGACGACGCGGGCTGGGCGATGGCGGCCCCAATCGTCACGAGAGCGGCGGTGGCGATGGCGGT
>NZ_HF571038.1:3012531-3050650 GCF_001046875.1 Nostocoides jenkinsii Ben 74 | reverse complement strand
CGGCCCCACCCCGCCGCCCGTGTCGGGTTCATGAGGTGGCGACCTCGGCGGCCGCGCGGGGGCGGCCGGTCGCGCGCGAGCGCAACGCCGCCAGGCCGGCGAGCGCGATCAGGCCGGCGATCACCCCGAAGCCGAGCCGAGGCTGCAAGGGGACGAGGATGCCGGCGGCCCCGCCGACAACCCAGAACGTCTGCAGCAGCGTCTCGGTCCAGGAGAAGACGCGGGCGCGGAGCATCTCCGGGACTTCGCGTTGGACGAGGGAGTCAAGGCTGAGTTTGCCGAGTTGGCCGAACAGACCGGCCGCGAGCCCGATCGCTACGAGCGTGAAGATCGAATAGAAGACGGCCGTCAAGGTGGCGACGCTGAGTGCGCCGAGCAGCAGCGCCGAGGCCATCGCGGTGGGCGCCGCATTGCCCCAGCGGTTGCCGATCAGGCTGCCGGACGCATTCCCCAGCGCCGCCGCCCCGGCAACGAGGCCTAGGACCAGCGAGCCGGACATGCCGGGCAGCGGATGCTCACGCATGAGGAAGGCCATGAACAGCGTCAAGAAGCCGGACAGCATGCGAGCCCCGGTGACCAGCCACAACACGTATCGCACCGCGACCGGCAGGGCGCGCATCCGCCGGCCCGCATTAGTGACATTTTCACCGGTGAAGTCGAGCTCGCCCAGCGTCGAATCGACGTTGGCCGGGAGCCGGATGGCCAGGATCGTGCCGGCGATGTAGATCAGAAAGGCGGTCCGCAGCGACCAGTCGGGGCCGATCTTTGCCAACCCACCGGCGAGTCCACCGCCGAGCAGCATGCCGATGAGGCCCGCGATATTCAGCCGGGCGTTGGCTTTGACGAGCGGGACGCCGTCGGGGAGGACGCGAGGGACGGCGGCGGCGCGAGCCACGGCATACGCCTTGGTAGCCATCAACGCACCCAGGGCACAGGGGAAGAGCCAGGCCGAGTCCTCGATGACCGCGGAGGCCAGCACCCAACTCAAGAACGCGCGCAGCGCCAGGGTCCCGCCAATTGCCCAGCGTCGGCCATGGCTGAATCGATCGAGCAGTGGGCCGATGAGCGGGGCGAGTAGGACGAAGGGGGCCATCGTTAGGCCGAGGAAGAGCGCCACCTGGCCCCGCGCCTCGTCGGTCGGCAAGGCAAAGACGGTGCCTGCCAGGGAGACCGTCAAGGCGGCGTCGCCCGCGACATTGACGACGTGCATCTCGGTGAGGCGGGCCAAGCCGCTGCGGTCGGCGCCGTCCGCGGCGGCGAAGCGCTGGAAGCGGCGCACCCCCGCCTGGGTGCCTCGGCCTACCCCTCGGGCTGTCGCCCGACTGCTGGTCGCGGCCAGCCGGCCGGCGACCCGTCCGGCGGCACCCGCCTTGGCCGCGGCCGAGCCCACTCGTCCCCGAGCCACGCCGTCGTGCGTCACGCGGGAGTCCCCTCGCCGACGCGGGTTGCGGGAAGGGGGTGGGGGAGGCAGCGGTGACTGGGACATCGGCGAGGTGGGGTCGCCAGCGTGACGGGGGTCATTTCGGAGGCCATTTCGGGGGTCATGACCGGGGTCCTGACCGGGCCGGTAGCTGGGCTCGCCACCACGCCGCGGGGGCGGCGGCGGAGTCGGGCGAGCACGCTGATCGGTCACGCCCCCATCCTGCGGCATAGCGCCGACAACCTCCGAAGACGGCGCTGACTTTTCGTCCATCTCCGCCTCTGCCCGGGCCGCCACCAAAGGCGAGTGTCATTTCCTGGACAGCAGGGCAACCCGCCTTGACCGTACTGCCCTTCGCTGCTTCCATGCCCCTCATGATGAGAAGTCGGGTATCGGCCGTGGCTGCGGCCCTGGCGCTCCTCTCAGGTGGATTGGCGACGTCCCCCGCCGCGGCTGGCGCAAACCAGAGTTCCAGTCAACTGGATTCCAGCGGAGCTGCGGGGCCGGCGCTCAACGTCTCAGTGATCCAGCGGGGCTTGGATACGCCATGGGAGATTGCCTTCATCGACGCCACGCGCTATCTGGTAACGGAACGCACGGGCCGACTCTCGCTGGGACGGCTGAGCGGCGGGCCGCTCACTCCGGTCAAGGCCGATCTCACCGATCTTGCCTCTGGGGACTCGGGCTTGATGGGAATGGTGACCGATCCGGCCTTTGCGACGAACCGAATTTTCTACACCTGCCAGTCACATGTGGCGCCGAACGACAACCGGATCATTCGCTGGCGCCTGTCCGCGACAGGGACCTCGGCCGTCCGGGTTGGTGCTCCTCTCCTGACGGGGCTCCCGCTGGGGAAGTTCCACACCAGCTGCCGGCTCCTGTTCGGCCCGGACGGCAAGATCTGGGCCAGCACGGGCGACTCCTATCGCGGTCGCGCTGCGCAAGACAAGACCAATCTGGGCGGCAAGATCTTGCGGGTCAACAAGAACGGATCTGCGCCAAGCGACAACCCGTGGGCCACCGCGGCCAACATCCGGCAGCGCTATGTCTGGAACTACGGCCACCGCAATCCGCAGGGTCTAGCGTGGCGTCCTGGCACGAAGCAGATGTGGAATGCCGAGCATGGTCCGGACTGGGATGACGAGGTTAACCTCGTGCTGAAGGGTCGCAACTACGGATGGAATCCGGTGAAAAATGCGACCGATCCGGCCTACTACCAGAACGTACCGATGACGGATCTGGTCGAGTTCCCCGACGCGGTGCCCGCGAAGTGGTCCAGCGGAGTGCCGACCGTCGCTCCGTCCGGGATGACATTCTTGAACGGCACGTCCTGGGGCGCCTATAACGGCGTCGCCGTGCTGGCGCTCCTGAAGGACGAAGGCATGCTCGGCCTGTGGCTCGACAAGCCCGGCAATGTCGTCAAAACGGCGGGCATCCCGGAGTTGAACGACACCTACGGCCGCCTACGCACCCCCCGGATGGGTCCGGACGGCGCGCTCTATGTCCTGACGTCCAATGGGACGGATGACAAGATTCTGCGGGTGGCGCCAAGCGCGAGTTGAGTGGCGCCCACCAACCTCATACCGAGCAAGGCATTGCGGCTGACGCCTCGTGCCCGACATGATTTCGTATGGGGATTGTCACGAATCATCGATTGTCGCCGACGCGCCGTGGCGCCCGAGTTGGCGTCGGGTCGGCCCTAGCAGCTGCCGCAGTCCTCACGGGTGCGGCGACGCCAACGGCGGGGGCAACACAATTCCGACTTAACTCGGCCGCCCGGGACGTTCCGGCGCTCACCGTGGAGGTTTTGCAGGCCGGCCTCGCGGTGCCGTGGGATATCGGCTTCCCCGATGCGGACCGCTACCTCGTGACCGAGCGGAGCGGCCGACTGCGGCTCGGGCGGCTCTCCGGCGGAGCGCTGCAACGCGTCACCGCCAATTTCGCCGATCTCGCCCGCCAAGGTGAGGCCGGCCTGCTCGGCCTGGCCATCGACCCGGGCTTCGCCACCAACCGGACCTTCTACACGTGCCAATCCCACGTCGGGCCGAACGACAATCGCGTTGTCCGGTGGCGGCTTTCGGCCACCGGCACGAGTGCGGTGCGGGTCGGCGCGCCGGTGATCAGCGGCATACCCCTGGCCAATATCCACAACGGCTGCCGGGTGGTCGCCGGCCCCGACGGCAAGCTGTGGGTCAGCACGGGAGACGCCGCGACGGGCCGAGCGCCGCAGGACAAGACCAACCTGGGCGGCAAGATCCTGCGGGTCAATCGCGACGGGACGGCGCCGGCCGACAACCCGTGGCCGAAGGCGACCAATGCCAAGCGGCGGCTGGTGTGGAACTACGGGCATCGCAATCCGCAGGGTCTGGCCTTCCGGCCCGGCACGTCACAGCTGTGGAATGTCGAGCACGGTCCGGAGCGTGACGATGAGCTGAATCTGGCGCTGAAGGGGCGCAACTACGGCTGGAACCCGGTGGCTTCGCCCACCAACCCGACCTATTACCAGGGTGTCCCGATGACCGATCTGGCCGAGTTCACCGATGCGGTCCCGGCGGCGTGGACGAGCGGGCTGCCCACGCTGGCGACCTCGGGCCTCGGGTTCATCAGCGGACCGGCGTGGGGTGGCTACGACGGCGTCGCCGCCATCGCCCAATTGAAGAATGCTGGGGTCCTCGCGGTGTGGCTGGATGCCGCCGGTGCCGTCACCGCTACGGCGGAGATCCCCGAGCTCAACGATGCGTATGGCCGCATCCGCACCCTGCGGATGGGCCCGGACGGCGCGCTGTACGTCCTGACGTCGAACACGACCAACGACAAGATTCTCCGAGTGACGCCGTCTTCCAGTTGACCCGAGCCTGAGCCAACTCACACCCCCGCTCCCAACTGACCCCGATCCTCAGTCCAGGTCGACATCCCCGGTAATCACGGTGACCGTGTCGCCGCCGATCCAGATCGCGTTCTCCGTGGCCTCGACGTGGATGCGGCCGGTGCGGTGCAGCTTCGTACCCTGACTCGCGACATACGACCGCGGCAATCTCCCGAGTGGGATAAGCCATTGCGCAAGAGCCGCATTCAAGCTGCCGGTCACCGGATCCTCGGCGAAGTCGCGCCCCTGCGCATAGAACGCGCGCACCTCGTATGCCGCGCCGACCCGCGGGACGTCGGCCGCGGCATACGGCCCGATCAGACCGACCTTGAGATCGGTCATGGCGACCGGATCGGGGTCCGCTGCGAGCACCGCCTCCGCGGACTCGACGTCTACCCCGACCCACCCGGGTCCGTTGTCGCACCAGGCGAGGCCTCGGACGGCGCCGGGGTCGAGACCGACCGCGGCAACGATCCGTGTGGCCAACTCCGGCTCCACCGGGCCGGATCGGCGCAGCGGCGGCGCGGCAAAGGCAAGTCGCTGACCGCCCCGGGAACCGACGGTCACCAGGCCCGCGCCGCATTCCTGGATCACAACTCCGGGCGTATGCGGAGTGCCACCGGCCGCGAGCCAGGCGTGGGCGCTGCCGAGGGTCGGATGCCCGGCGAAGGGCAACTCCCCGCCGGTGGTGAAGATGCGCACGCGGTAGTCCGCCGCCGGGTCGGTGGGCCGTAGGAGAAAGGTCGTCTCCGAGAGGTTGGTCCAGCGCGCGAAGGCCTGCATTGCGGCCTCGTTGAGGTCGTCGGCGTCGTGAACGACCGCCAGGGCGTTGCCGCGTGTGGGAGTGTCGGTGAAGACGTCGACCTGACTGAAGCGCATGCGCCCAATTTGCCAGGTGGTCAGGGTGGGACAGCGTCAACGCGGGCCCTTGACATCCCGGGCCTCCGCGCGCTACAACTATTCCCAACGAAACCCAACAAAACCCAAGGGGCGGATGAGTATGGCGCAGCGAACCAATGCGCAGACCCTCCTCTCGCGGGGCCTCCTCGCCGGAGTGGACGCCGGGACCACGTCGGTCACCGACGGCGTGGACCATCAGGGGGTTCCGGTCGAGTCGGAGACCCGAATCAACACCAGCATCCTGCTCCCTTCGGGCCGGACGATGAAGGTCAACGGACCGGGTATGCCGCTCACCTCCGCGGATCTGTCAGCGGTGCTCGGCTGCGTCGAGGAGGCACTCGCCAGCCTCACGAGTTCCGGGGGTGTGGCGGATGCTGAGGCTGTGGCGGAAGCTGCGGTTGTCGCAGGCGCCGGGGCTCCGGCGGATCGGTGGTTGGTCATCGCCGGATCGTTGCCGCCCGGGCTCGACGCGGAGACGGTCGCGCAGGTCATTCGCCTGGCTCACTCGTATGACGTGCCCGTCGCCGTCGACGTCTCCGGCCCGGCCCTGCGCGCGGCCCTGTCGGCCGGCGCGGATCTGTTGGCCCCCAACGAAATCGAACTCGCCGAGTTGTTGGGCGGCGCCAACCTGGAGGACGCGGAGGCTGTCGCGGCGGCGGCTCGGTCGTTGGCGACCGAGCATGACGTCGCCTTCGTCGTCAGCATGGGCAAGCACGGCGCCGTGGATGTCGATCGCGACCTCGCGCTGCACGGCGCTGGACCCGAGCTAGTCCCCGTCAATACCGCTGGGGCCGGGGACGCCTTCCTCGCCAGGTGGCTGGCCGCGCCGGGCGAACCGGCCGACCGGATGGCTCGAGCCCTCGCCTGGGGTCGCTCCGCCTGCCTCTGCCCGACTACCGTCGACTCGGCTCCCGGCAGCCGGGGCACCGCTGGAATTCACGTCCGAGAACTCGCCTGACTCCTCCACCACACAAAGGAATGCTGATGTCTGAGAACACCATTCGCCGCGTAGTCGTCACTGCTGTCGGCGAGATGTCCGTCCGCGAGGAAGCCCCCACTCCGGTTCGCTCGGGTGAAGTCCGTGTGCGCAGCGTGACCGTCGGGGTCTGCGGCTCGGACACGCACGCCTTCCACGGTCGGCACCCGCTCGTGCCCATCCCCTACTTCCCCGGCCACGAAGCCACCGGTGTCGTCACCGAACTCGGCGACGGCGTCGACTCCGTCGCGGTCGGCACTCGCGTCACGGTCGAGCCGACGCTGCCCTGCTGGGACTGCAAGCAATGCCGTTCCGGCCAGGAGAACCTGTGCGAGAACCTTCAATTCTTCGGCTGCGGCTACGAGCAGGGCGGCATGGCCGACGAATTTGTCGTCCGTGCCGACCGATTGCACGTCATCCCGGACGAGCTCGACGACCGGGCCGCCTCGCTGATCGAGCCGCTCTCCACCCCCGTGCACGCCGGCCGGATCGCGGGGCCGCTGCAGGACAAGGCGATCGTCATCATGGGCTCCGGCACGATCGGTCTGCTGATGTTGGCGGTGGCGCGGTATGAGGGCGCGCGTCGCGTGGTCGTGACGGACCCCCTCGCCAGCAAGCGTGACCTGGCCCTGCGCCTAGGTGCCGACGCCGCCGTCGACTCCACCGGCCCCGACGCGGTCGCCGAGGTGCGCGAAGCCCTCGGCGAGAGCGCCGACGTGGTCTTCGATTGCGTTGCGATCCAGCCGACCATCTCGGCCGCCATCGCCCTCGCCACCAAGGGCGGAACCGTCGCCATCGTCGGCGTCCCATCGGCAGACGTCACCATCCCGACGATCGTGGTGCAGGACAACCAAGTTCGCATTCAAGGCTCGGCGACGTACGTGCCGCAGGACTATGCCAAGGCCATCGAGATGCTGGTCGCCGGCGCCGTGCGCGGAGAGGACTTCGTCACGGCGGAGTTCCCCTTGGACCGGGCGCGCGACGCCTTCGACGCCTCCGTCAGCGGTCAGCACATCAAGGTGCTTGTCCGGCCGTGAGCGATCGTCTCCGCCCCGACCGCGACGCCGCCGGCGCGACCTCGCTGGCGCCGCAGCGCCACCAGTTCATCCTCGATGAACTGGCGCGCACCGGGCAGGTCGTGGCCACCCAGATCGCCGAGACGCTCGGGGTCACGCACGAGACGGTGCGCAAGGACCTGATGTTGCTGCAGAGCGAAGGCCACCTTCGACGGGTCCACGGCGGCGCCGTCGGGGTCGGCTCGCTGACGCGGGAGGAGCCGGTGGCGACGCGCACGGCATACGCCCAAGAAAAGGCACGGATCGCGCGCGCGGCACTGGATTTCGTCCCGTTGGACGGGGCGATCATTCTCGACGCGGGGACGTCGACGGCGGCGCTCGCCGACGCGCTGCCTGTCGCGCCGGCGCTGCGCGCGATCACCAACTCGCTCCCGATCGCGTTGTCGCTGCTGCCCAAGGTCGGTGCGGTGTCCATCCTCGGGGGCCGGGTCCGCGAGATCACCCAGGCGACCGTCGATCAGTGGGCCTTGTCGGCGGTGCGATCCGTGCGGGCGGACGTGGCCTTCCTCGGAGCAAATGCCGTCTCCATCGCGCATGGCCTCGCGACGCCGGACGAACCGGAGGCGGCGGTCAAGGCGGCACTGTTAGGGGCGGCGCGATTCCGGGTGCTGCTCAGCGACCATTCCAAGCTCGGGCGCGAGTCCATTTATCGGTATGGCGAGCTGGCCGACCTCGACGTCCTCATCACCGACACGGGACTCCCCTCCGCGGAGGCGGAGGCCATTACCCGAGCGACAGGCGTGGAGGTCCTGCGCGTCTGAGCCCCGTTCACTTGTGGCTGGGGTCGACTTGTGGTTGGGCGCCGGTCAGGCGCGTTCGAGGTCGAGCAGGAGCCGCTTGGCGTCGATCCCACCGACGTAGCCGCCGAGGGTGCCGTCGCTACGTAGGACGCGGTGGCAAGGAACGACGATCGGGAGCGGATTGGTCGCGCACGCGGTGCCGACCGCGCGGACGGCTCGGGGGTTGCCCGCCCGGTCCGCGAGTTGGCCATAGCTCACGGTGGTGCCGAACGGGATGTCCGAGAGGGCGTGCTGAACCTGACCGAGGAAGCCGTGCGAGAGCTGGCGGTCCAAGGGCACGCTGAAGGCCGTTCGGCGTCCAGCGAAGTAGGCGTCCAACTCCGCGGCCATCTCGTCCAGTGCCTTGGGGGAGAGCAGGATTCGTGGGCTGATCCGCTCGGCCAGGGTGGTCAAGACGTGCTCGTGATCGGCGGGGAACGCCACTCGGACGAGGCCGGCCGGCGTTCTGGCGAGGAGTAGTTGCCCGACGGGAGAGTCCAGCAGGCGGTACGCCACATCGAGCAGGCCCGCGGCGGCTGCCTCGCGTTCAAGCCGGGCGTGTAGCCGGGGGAGCCTCTCTGCCAGTTCGGCGCTGTCGGTCAGTTCAGTGCTGTCGGTCATTCGTCGATTCCTAAGGTGAAGGCCGCGCTCCTGGCGCGGAGCGAGCTGAGCCCGTCGGACGCCGCACGGCGCGCCGCAGCCGCGGTCCCGCCCGTGAGTTCGGCGATCGTGGCGTAGTCGAGGCCCCCGAGGTAGCGATAGGTGATGACCTCCCGCTGGCGCGGCGGTAGGGAGCGGACCGCGCGCCATACGGCATCGTCGGAAGGTTCGAGATCCGGGCCGGCGCGCTCGGGCAGGTCGGCGGTGGGGATGGCGTGCCGCGCGCGAGCACGGGTCACGTCTATCGCCTTGCGATGGGCAATGGTGACCAACCAGCCGCGGACATTGGCCTCGGCAGGCAGCTCGGGATAGGCCTTCAGCGCCGAGAGGAAGGTCTCGGACCACGCGTCCTCGGCGTCGGTGTGAGAGCCGAGGACGGCGCGGCATACGCGCAGGACCGTCGCACCGTGGTCGGCGACGACGGCCTCGAAGGGGGCTTTGGTCATCATCACTGGGTCAACGTTGGCGCGGCCGGTTGTGTGAGGTGCGGTCGTGAGACGTCAGGTCGCGAACACCTCGCCGAAGACCGGGACGCCGGCACCGCCTTCTCCGCCGGGACGAATCGGGACTGGACCTCGACCGACCCGACCTGGTAACCCTCGCCCGAACGGACCAGCCCGAGCAGAACACAATCGCCGACGTCGGCCACGGCATACGCCTCGACGGAGCGAAGCGTGCAGGTGGAGGTATAGGTGTAGACGGTCCAGCCCCTGTCTCGGGAACCCTGCACGCACTCCTGCTCGATCCAGGCATGATCGGGGTCGCCGAGAGATGCGGTGACCTGCGCTTGATGCGCCTCGGTGGCGGGGCGGGCATCGGCGATCGCGGCGGTCGTCTGCGAGCGCGCGTTGGCGATCTTGCCGCGACTGGAGAAGTAGGCGACGGCGTTGAACCCGAGATAGGTCACCAGGATCACCGCCGCGAGCCCCGCGACGAGCCTGGTGAGGGTTCGGCCGATGCGGCTGCCGCGCGAAGGAGTCGAGGACATAGCCAGCACCGTATGCCGCGCGCTCTCCCGGCGGCGTGAGCAGGACTCCCCACGTGGTCGCCGAATCTCGGAGGCGTTGGAATCTCATCAGATCCAGATGTTGACCACAGGTTCTCGATAAGTGGCGTGCCGATCGTAGAGACACACAGCGCGGCCAACCGGTCGCCACCAACACTCAGAGGAGAACTTTCATGGCCATCTCGAAGGTCAGTGCGATCGCCGCATCGGTTGCCGCCGCAGGCGCCGTCATCGCGGGTGCCGCGATCGCCAGCGCCGCCGACAACGCCCCCAGCACGAGCAGCAGCACCAGTTCCAGCGCGGCCGGCTCCGGCGCCGCGGCGTCGGGTGGCGCGGCAGCCGCCAACAACGGCTCCGGTGCCAACAATGGCACCACCCAGGGTGCGCCCCAAGGTGCCCCCCAAGGTGCACCGCAGGGTGGCCCCGGTGGTCACGAGGGCGGCCAGGCCGGTCCGGGTATGGGCGGGCACGAGCACACGGCCGTGACCGGCGATGAGGCCGACAAGGTCATTGCCGCAGTCAAGGCCAAGGACTCGAGCGTTGAAGTCACGGAGGTTCAGAAGGACCCGGACGGCTCATATGACGTCATGGGTACCAAGGACGGCCAGCCGGTGCGCTTCGACGTGAGCGCCGACCTCAAGACGGTGACCGAGGGCCAGGGTGGGCCTGGCGGTCACGGCGGCGGGATGGGCGGCCCGGGCATGGACCAGGGCCAGGGCCAGGGTGGCATGGGCCAGGGCGGCCCCGGCGCGGCGAATGGCGGCACGAGCGGCCAGACCCTGCCCGGCAACACGAGCACGACTGGCACGGCGACGGCGAACTGACGCCAGCCCCTCGCGCCTTTTGGCGACGCCGGGTTCGCACCCGCCCTCCCCCTCACGGGTGCGGGCCCGGCCATACGGGGTCGCTCTGAACCCTCGGTCACCGGCCCCAGATCGTCCTCTCCCCGTTAACTCAGCACAAGGTAGTCAACTGGGGACAGCCTGCAGGGTGTCCGCAGTTGATTATGTGCTGCTAGCAGCAGTTAGCAACGGTTCCGCAGCGCATCCGGGGGCATACTCCCTCGTATGGCGCATGGGGACCGGCTGGTCCTGGGGTGACCCGAACTCGCCGCTCGCCTTCGATGTCGACCTCCCCATCGCACCCGAGCGCGCGACCATCCTTGAGCGCCGCGGCTGCGACCTGCATCCGGTGGATGCGACCACGCCGGACGGTGCCGACTACCTGATGTCGTTCGTATGGCCGTTCCACCTCGCCCGCCACGACCGCCTCGCCGCAGCGCTCGACGTGCTGCGCCGCCACCCGGTCACCATCGACCGCGCCGGCGCGTCCGAGTGGCTGGCGGCCCAGCTCGCGGAACCTCGCCCGGACGTCCTCACCGTCGTCTGGCAGTCGATCACCGAACAGTATTGGCCCGCAGCGGAATCCGTTGCCGTCCAACACATCGTCGCGCACGCGCGAGACCGTATGCCGCTGGCTCACGTCAGCCTTGAAGGTGTTCCCCCGCCGATCGGTCCCGCGGGATACGACGTGGTCGCCCACGGGGCGGAACTGCGGGTGGACGGCCGGCTGATCGGCCACAGCACCCACCACGGTCCGCCGATCGTCTTGCCAGGGTGACTACACCGTCACCTCGGCGACCTCAGCCCGACGCGCATGCGTCCCAGCCACACCCGATCTGTCTTCCAAAGCCTGCTCGCCGGCCGGGTTCTCGGGCGCCAGGCTGGCGCCTTCCACGTCGACATTCGGCACCACCCGGTCCAGCCACGCCGGCATCCACCAGGCGCGCTCGCCCAACAGGTGCATCAGCGCTGGGACCAGAGTCATCCGGACGATCACCGCGTCCACGATGACGCCCACAGCCAACCCGAGACCGATGGGCCGGATCATCGTCAGGTGGGCGAAGACGAACCCGCCGAACACCGCAAACATGATCAGCGCCGCCGCCGTCACGACCTTCGCGCCATGCTCGAAGCCGGTGCGCACCGCCGTCCGGGCGTCCTGCCCGTGGACGTACGCCTCGCGCATCCCCGAGACCAGGAACATCTGGTAGTCCATCGCCAATCCGAACAGCACCCCGATCAGGATGATCGGCATGAACGACATGATCGGCCCGGGCTCTGTCACCCCGAAGACCTCGGCGAGCCAGCCCCACTGATACACCGCCACCGTGACTCCGAACGCCGCAGCGACCGAGAACAGGAAGCCGACGGTGGCGATCAACGGCACCAGGACTGACCGAAAAACCAGCAGCAGGATGATCAGCGACAACCCGATGACGGTCGCGAGATAGCCCGGTAGCGCATCCGAAAGACGTTGGGAGATCTCGATATTCGCTACCGTCTGGCCGGTGACGCCAATGTCCGCGCCGAGGTCGGCGCTGAGGAACCGCGCGCGATCAGTGATGGCGTGCACGGTGTCCACCGTCTGAGCCTCGGCCGGTCCGGTCGTCGGGACGACCTGCATCGCGATCGTGCGCTGGTCGGCGGAGACCCCGGCCACGGCCACCCCGGCGACGCCGTCGATCCCATCGAACGTCGAGGCGAGCCGAGCCTGGATCGCCTGCAGCGCCGCGTCGTCGGCGGGGGCCTTGTCAAGGGTGGCGACCGCCACGATGGGACCGTTGACCCCCGGACCGAAGTTGGTCGCGACACCCTCGTATGCCGCATACGCCGTGCTGCTCGCCGGCTCGCTGCTGCCGTCGGGGAGACCGAGTCGCAGCGAGAACAAGGGCGCCGCGAGGACGGCGATCACGGCGACCACGCCAGCCGTGGTGAGCCAGGGACGGCGGGTGACCAGGCGGACATACCATCCGCCGTGCTCTTCCTCGCCTTCCTCAACACCCGCTCCCTCCTCGAGACCTGCGCCCCCTGAAACGCTGCGTGAGGCGGGGTCGCCCGGCACGGCATACCCATGGTTTCGCCATGTCTTCTTCGCCGCGACGCGCGGCCCGATCACCCGGAGTAGCGCCGGGGTGACGGTGAGGGCGACGAGTACGGCGGCAAGTACGGTGCCCGCGGCGACCAGGCCCATCTGGGCGAGGATCGGCAGGCCGGACAGGACGAGCGCGGTGAGCGCGATGATGACGGTCAGCCCGGCAAAGGCGACCGCGCTGCCCGCCGTCCCGACCGCGCGGGCGATCGAGGCGCGCAGGTCAGTGCCGCCGAGGTACATCTGGCGGTGGCGATTGACGATGAACAGGGCGTAGTCGATCCCGACCGCGAGGCCCAACATCAGGGCGAGCGACGGCGTCATCTGGTTCATCGCGAAGAAGTGCGTCGCGGCGACGGCGCCGCCGAGCCCGACCCCAACCCCGAGCATGGCCCCGACTAGCGGCAGTCCGGCGGCGACCAGCGAGCCGAGCATGGCCAGCAGCACGAGGAGCGCTACCCCCAAGCCGATGATTTCACCGGGTCCGACGAGGGACATCTCCTGGGCGATCTCGGCGGAATAGTTCACTGTCACATCGGACTTCGTCAGAGATGAGCCGATTGCGGGGATCTCCGCGCGGATCTCGTAGGGCACCGAACGCGCGTCCGTGTCGAACCGGATCTGCGCCACGGCCACATGGCCGTCCTGGCTGACGAAGCGGACGTCGCCGAGGGCGTCGGCCTGTTGCTTCCCCTGGGTGTATGCCGCCCACCCGGCATCGAGCTGATCTCGCCCCTTCTCCCACTTGGCCTCGGCCGCGGCGAGCTTCTTCTCGGCGGCCGCCACCTGGGGCCGCAGTGTGGTCAGTCCAGGGTCCTTGGGGTTCTTGCGCTCGGCGAGCTCGATCAAGCCTTGCCCTTGGGCCAGGCTGTAGTTCGCCTGGTCGAGTTTGGTCCGATTGGCGGCCAGATCGGCATACCCCTGATCCAGCTTGACCTTCGCGGTCGCGAGTTTGTCGTCGGCTGCGTCGATCCGCTCTTGCGCGGCAAAGGGATCCACGACTCCGGTGACCTGGGGGACCTGCTGCCACTTGGCCAGCGTGGTCTTGATCGCCTCGCGCTGGGCCGGCGTGAACTCACCGGACTGGGTCTCGAAGACCACTGTGCCAAAGCCGCCGCGCAACTCGGGGAGGGCCGCGCCGAGGTCTTCGCCGACCCTCTCGAAGGCCGCGCCGGGGAACCTGAACTCATTGGTCATGGGGGTGCCAAAGCTGGCGGCTGCGCCGCCGATGGCCAGGAGGATGACAGCCCAGAAGGCCAGGACGCGGCCGGCATAGTCCGCGCAGAAGCGCCCGAGCCGTTGCAGCAATTGAGCCATGATTCGTGGAATCTCTTTCAGGCAGTAGGGGTTTCGTCGAACCCGCGGCGCACATGGTGGACGCTGCGCAGGAGCAGGACGCGGAAGTCGTTGACGCTCTCGGGTGACAGATCCGCGTCATTGCGCTCTGCCCAGGTGATGATCGCGGCCTGCGCCGCCGCGCAGATGGCGGTGGCGAGGTGGGTGGCGTCGAAGGGGTCGCCGCCGACGCGAGTGCGAAGGAAGTCGATGAACCACGCCATCCAGTCGAGGATCGCGGCGTGCAGGATCTCCTTGGCGGTCGGATCGCTCGCGCCCGCAGCACCCAGTTGGGCGATGCGGCGCAGGAAGTCCGGGTCATTGCCGCCGGAGGCGATGGCTTCGAAGGAGTCGAGGACCGACTCGTCGGCCGGTCGCGAGGCCAGGCCGACGGTGAGCAGGTCGATGAGCGAGTCGCTGATGCCCCGAGTCAGGGCCGCCTCGGTTGTCGGGAAATAGTTGAAGAACGTGCGGCGCGAGACACCGGCGCGTTCGGCGATCCCCTCGGCGGTCACGCCCGACAGTCCCTTCTCGATGAACAGCGCATAGGCCGCATCGATCAAGTCGGTTGTTGTCTTGGCCTTCTTGCGTTCGCGGAGGCCGAGCGGGTGAATCGCGGTCACGTCCCCATTCTGCGGCATTGCTGCACTGAGTGCAAATTGACTCGGAGTGCACATTTGCGCCTGGTGCAGAGGTCGCGTTCGTGGGGGTGCCGAGGGCGGTGGGTTAAAGTGCGCTCGGCGTCCCGGATCACGACAGCGCGCAGATCAAGGAGTGTCGATGGCCGAGCCGCTGCGGCTGGACCTGACGGTCATCGCGATCCCCGGCTTCATCGCCGCGATGGGTCTCGAATATCTTTGGCAGAGAAGGCATCCCGCGGCCACAGGGGTGGCGGCGGCGGGTGACGAGGTGCCAGGTCGTGAGGGCGGCGAGGGCGCCCAGGATCGTGAGGCTGATTCGCCAGTGCCAGAACGCCAATCCCGTATGCCGCCCGAGCAGGCTCGTCCGCAGTGGCTGGTCCAGCGCGTCCGGAGCGAGCACCGGCAACCCCGCGAAGCTCGGATCGGCGACCAAGACGCACGTGTTGGTCAGCGCCGCAGCGAGGCAGCCGTTGTCGCGCCAGACATAGAACGATGAGCGTCCAGCCACGATGGACCCGTACCCAAAGGTCGTCTTGTCGCCGACCATGGGGGTGGTCAGAGGTGATAGCTCACCGCTGGCGGCGATATCGCCGGTCGGCAGGGACCAGACAAGGACCGAGCCGTCCTGGGCTGCGGCGAGAACCTTGCTGCCGTCGAGACTCAGTCGCACCGGTGCCATGAGCATCCTGCCCGGTTCCCAGGTTGGGCTTGGTTGCCACGTCAGCTCAATGAGCGCATGCCTGGCGAGGATGCCGTCGTTAGCCGTGGAATCGCCGCTGGTGGCGTCCTCCAGTTTGATCGTCTCGGCGGGGCCGAGTTGACCCGTCCCCGTCTGGTCAGGATTGGGCAAGCGGGCTGCCCATGGTCGTACTTCTGTTAGTCGCTGAGATATGCCCGAGGTCACGTAGCAGCCGACTGTTTTGGACGGATGGCCTGTGGTGGCATTGGGTTCCATGCGCGCAGTCCAGGTGAGTCGACTCGATGGTCCGTCCGCGGTGGAGGTTGTCGACCTGCCCGCCCCCACCACCGACCCCCGCGGCGTCCTGATCGACGTTGCCGCATCCGGGATCGCCTTCCCCGACGTCCTACTCACCCGTGGCCTCTATCAATTGAAGCCGGCGCTGCCCTTCGTCCCGGGCGCCGAGGTCGCCGGCACCGTCGTCAGCGCGCCGGAGGGGTCGGGTTTCGCCGCCGGTGACCGCGTGGCGGCGTTCCCCGGGTATGGCGGTTTCGCTGAGCAGGTGAGCGTGGCCGCGCCTTTCGTCTTCCCGCTGCCCGATCGAGTCTCGTTCGAGGCCGGGGCCGCGGTGCCGATGAACTACCTGACGTGCCACTTCGCTCTCGTCGAGCGTGGCCGGGTGCAGGCGGGGGAGACCGTCCTCGTGCACGGCGCCGCCGGTGGCATCGGCACGGCCGCCATCCAACTCGCCAAGGCTTATGGCGCCAGGGTGTATGCCGTGGTGTCCGACCCCAGCAAGGGTGACGTCGCGAGGGCGGCCGGGGCCGATGAGGTGGTCGCCGCCGCGGGATTTCGAGAGTCGATCTCCGAACTGACGTCAGGCCGCGGCGTGGATATCGTCGTCGACCCGGTCGGCGGGGACCGCTTCACCGACTCGCTGCGCTCCCTTGCCGCTCTCGGGCGTCTGCTCGTGATCGGCTTCACCGGCGGGTCGATCCCCGAGGTCAAGGTGAATCGACTGTTGCTCAACAACATCAGCGTCGTCGGCGTCGGCTGGGGCGCCTACTGGATGGGTGCCGGCGGGCCCGGCTACGTGCGCCGCCAGTGGGACGCGCTGCTCCCCCTCCTCGAATCCGGCGCGATCGACCCGCCGATCGGCGGAGTGCGTCCCCTCGCCGAAGCGGCGGCGGCGCTGACCGACATCGAGGAGCGCCGGGCTACCGGAAAGTTGATTCTCAGCCCGAGCGTGCCCGCCCCCAGCGGGCCCCACGCCTAGGCAGCGCCACAGCGGGCCGGTGGGAGAGCGGATGCGCGCTCACGCAGGCGCCGCGGCCTCCGCCCGGCTCAGCCGGGCGAAGTTCACACCCACGATGGCGACGGCCAGGACGCCCGCGGCGACCGGAACGGCATACGCCTCCTGCGCACCGAGGCGCTCCACCGCCCACCCGGCGATCGACGTCCCGAGGGAGATGCCGACCAGAATCCCGGTGACACCGACGGCCATCCCTTCGGTGATCTGGGCGCGCGGGACCAGGCGTTGCAGCAGGGTGAGCGCCGTGATCAGGACCGGCGCCGTCGCCGATCCGGCGACCAGCATGACCAGAGCGATGGTCCACAGGTTCGGCGCGATCAGCGCGGGCGCCTCCAACAGGCACATCGCCACCGCGCCCACCAGCATCCGCCGCGACAAGGTCCACGGAAACTGCCGCGTTCCGAAGATGAGGCCCGCGACCCCGGAGGCAAAGGCGAACGCGCCGAGGATCACCGCGGAGAACCCCTTGTGCCCCGCCTCGTCCGAAATCGCCACCGCGACAACCTCATTGGCGCCGAAGATGATCCCGACCATGACACCCGCAAGCGCCAACACGACCACGCCGGGGTGGTGGATCGCGAAGCCACCCGGCCGGTCCGCGTGCGGCACGATCGGCGGTTCGGTGTCGCGCTGCGCGAGGAAGAGGAGGGAGCCGCCGGTGAACACGGCATACGCGAGCACGAGTCCGGCCTCGGGGAAGAGGGTCGTGGCCGCGGCGACGGCCAGTACGGGTCCGAGGACGAACGCGAACTCCTCGACTACCTGCTCGAACGACATGGCCGTATGCAGCCTGCCCGCGTCCCCGGAATAGATGTGCGCCCAGCGCGCCCGCGACATCGGCCCCATCTCGGGTAGGCACGAGGAGGCGGCATAGCTGGCGAACACGGTCCAGACGGGCGCGCCCAGCAGGCTGCACAGGATCGTGACCGTGCCGGCCAGCGCCGAGAACAGCACGAACGGCAGTGACGCCCGCCGCTGCCCCCAACGATCCACCAGCCCGCCGATGACTGGGCTGGACGCCGCGAGCACAACCACGCCGACGGCCGATACCGCGCCGGCCAGGGCATACGACGACTCCCGCGCGCTCACCATCACGATGATCGCCACGCCGAACATCGCGCCGCCGATGCGCGACAACGTCGCCCCGGCGACGAATCGGGCCGCCCCGGGGACGGCGAAAAGCGGGCGATAGGCGGCGAGCACGATCAGTCAGTATGCCGCGCGCTCGCCAGAGCCATCGCGGCGTTCATTGTCGCCATGCTGGGGGGTCGACATGATGTGGTGATGGAGCGGACGTTGGTGGTCTTGCGGCACGCGAAGTCGGATTGGGATGCGGGGGTTGGGGATCGTGAGCGACCCTTGGCCAAGCGTGGTCGTCGGCAGGCACCGGAGACCGGTCGCTGGCTCGCGGAGCAGGGGCTCGCGCCGGACCTAGCGCTCGTGTCGCCGGCCGTCCGGGCCCGGCAGACGTGGGAGTTGGAGCGCGCCGAGCTGACGGCGGCCGGGATGGCTGGGGGGCAGACGCGGGTGGCGGATGCGGCATACACCTTCGATGGGGAGGCGCTTGCCGACCTCGTCCGCGCGACCCGCGACGCCGTCCGCGTGCTCGCGATCGTCAGCCACAACCCCGCGTGCGAGGACCTCGTCGAGCGCGCGACGGGGGAGTTGGTGACCCTGCCTACCTCCGCCGTGGCGGTGATCAGCCTCAATGAGTGGACCGACGTCACCTCCGGACAGGCGGATTTGCGGTATGCCGGGCGGCCCACCCCGTAGCCCGCCTCACCTCACGAGGCTCACTTCACGAGGCGGGCTTCACAAGGCTCACTTCACGAGGCGGGCTTCACAAGGCTCACTTCACGAGGCGGGCGATGGCCTCGGAGACCTCGGTGAGTTTGCGGGCCTCTTCTTCCCCGCCCTCGCGGGCGGCGTGGACGACGCAGTGAGCCAGGTGCTGATCAAGGAGGCTGAGCGCGACCGCCTTGAGCCCGGACTGGATCGCCGAAATCTGCGTCAGGACGTCGATGCAGTAGCGGTCCTCCTCGACCATCTTTTCGATGCCGCGAACCTGGCCTTCGATGCGACGCAGGCGCTTGCCGAGCTGGTCTTTGTCCGCGACATATCCGGGGGTGGTCATTGGTCCGCCTTGTCGGTGTCGTTTGCCGATCGCCGGGAGGTCAAGTTCAGCGAGTTCAAGCGCAGTGAGTTGAGCACCACGAAGACCGACGAGAACGCCATCGCGGCGCCGGCGAGCATGGGGTTCAGCAAACCGGCGGCGGCCAGCGGAAGAGCGGCGATGTTGTAGGCGAACGCCCAGAACAGGTTGCCCTTGATAGTGGCAAGTGTCTTGCGGGACAGCCGAATTGCGTCCGCTGCGACACGCAGGTCGCCGCGCACGAGGGTCAGGTCGGCGGCCTCGATCGCGGCGTCGGTGCCAGTGCCCATGGCGAGCCCGAGGTCGGCCTGGGCCAGCGCGGCCGCGTCGTTGACACCGTCGCCGACCATGGCGACGACCCGGCCCTGCTCCTGCAGCCTGCGTACGACATCGACCTTGCCTTCCGGCAGGACGCCGGCGATGACCTGCTCGATGCCGACCTCGTTCGCGACGACCTGGGCGGCGGCGAGATTGTCGCCGGTCAGCAGGACCGGGGTGAGGCCGAGGTCGCGCAACTCCCGCACGGCTGCCGCACTCGTCGGTTTGAGCGTGTCGCCGACGACGATGACTCCACGGGCGAGGCCGTCCCAGGCCACCGCCACTGCCGTCGCGCCGGACTGCTCGGCCCGAGCCACGGCGGTGCGGAGGCCATCGGGCAGTGGCGCCGACCAGTCATCCAGGAAGCCCGGCCGGCCCACGATCACCGCTCGCGCGGGTTGGGGCGTTAGTCCGTCATCAGAGCCTGAGGTCGCTGGCGTGACCACACCGGACACCCCCAGGCCGCGGGTGTTCTCGAACGACTCCACGGGGGACAGCGGGGAGGTCTCGGCGGCGGCCCGGCTGATGGCCTGAGCGATCGGGTGCTCGGAGGCGTGCTCCAGCGAGCCCGTGAGGTGCAGCAGTTCCGCGGCATCCTGTCCGTCGGCCGGGATGACCTCGCGCACCGTCATGGCGCCGGTGGTCACGGTGCCGGTCTTGTCGAGGACGATCGTGTCGACCCGGCGCGTGGTTTCGAGGACCTCGGGCCCCTTGATGAGGATGCCGCTGCGGGCCCCCAGTCCAGTCCCCACGAGCAGCGCCATCGGCGTCGCGAGGCCGAGGGCACAGGGGCAGGCGATGATGAGCACGGCGACCGCGGCGGTGAAGGCAGCCTCGGTGCCCTCGCCCTGCAGAAGCCAGAACGCCAGCGTGGCCAGGGCCAGCAGCATGACTACCGGAACGAAAATGCCCGAGAGCCGATCCGCGAGCCGCTGCACGCGCGCCTTGCCCGTCTGGGCGTCCGTGACGAGTCGCGCGATCCGCGCGAGCTGCGTGTCGGCCCCGACCCGGCTCGCGCGCACGATCAGCCGACCGCTGACGTTGACGGTCGCCCCCGTGACGGCATCGCCGGGCGCCACGTCGACGGGAACGGGCTCACCAGTCAGCATCGACGTATCGACGGCAGAGGAACCGGACTCGACGACGCCATCCGTGGCGACTGTCTCGCCCGGACGCACGATGAACCGGTCGCCGACCGCGAGGCGGGTGATCGCCATACGCTCCTCGGATCCGTTGTCCCGCAACACGACAACGTCCTTGGCGCCCAGTTGCAAAAGTGCGCGCAGGGCCGCGCCGGCACTGCGCTTGGACCGCGCCTCCAGGTAGCGACCCGCGAGAATCAGCGTCGTCACCCCGGCGGCGGCCTCGAGGTAGATATTTCCGCCGCCCGCGGAGCGGTTGATCGTCCATTCGAACTCGTGACGCATCCCGGGCATACCGGCGTGGCCGAAGAACAACGCATAAAGCGACCACAGGAAGGCCGACCCGGTCCCGAGGGAGATGAGGGTGTCCATCGTGGTGGCACCGTGGCGCAGGTTGACCCATGCCGCGCGGTGGAAGGGGAGGGCTCCCCATACGACGACCGGTGCGGCGAGAGTGAGCGAGAGCCACTGCCAGTTGGTGAACTGCATCGGCGGAATCATCGCCATGGCGATGACCGGGATGCTGAGAGCCGCGCTCACGATCAGCCGGGTTCGCATGTCTTGCAGGTGGGCATCGGCCGGTATGTCCGCGTGGTCCCGATCCACGCCGACGTTCCCGGGCGCCGGATCCGGCTCCGGTGGCGGGGGGATGGTCGCGCCATAGCCGGCGGACTCGACGACGGCGATGAGTTGCTCGGGCGTCACCTCACCCGGGTAGCTGACGCGGGCCCGCTCGGTTGCGTAGTTCACTGACGCCGAGACACCTGCGACCTTGTTGAGCTTGCGCTCGATGCGGTTGGCGCAGGAGGCGCAGGTCATGCCCGTCAGTTCGAGTTCGACCTGGTTCGCCGAACCTCCAGAGCTGGCGTGGTCGGCCGGTGTGGCGCGGTTGAGAGTTGGAGTGCTCATGTCAGGGCGTACCCCGCTTCATCGACAGCCGCGGCGACCTGCTCGCGGGTCACGGGTTGCTTGGCGGTCACCTCGACGGCGCCACTCGCGACATCGACGGCGACGTCCGTGACGCCGGGGATTGCCGAGATTTCCTCGCGCACGGAGGCGGCGCAGTGTCCGCAGGTCATCCCGGTGACGGTGTAGGTGGTCGTGTTGACGGTCATGGTGTTCTCCTTGGCTGGATCGGGTGTGGCGGGTCGGACGAGGCGACTTCGATGTGACGGAAGTTGCTGTCTTCCTGTCCCAACAGCATACCCCTAGGGGGTATTCCACCACCAACCCGCCCGACCCAGCCCGGTGGTATCCCGCTCAGCCACAAACGGGTCAGCCCGCGAGGTGACCCCAGCGTGGGGCAAGGTGCGACCATGGGCCGACGTCCACGACCGCACCGCGGTCCAGAACCACCACGCGATCGGCCTGGGCGAGTGCCGCGGCTTTGCTCGTGGCGCCGACGACCGTCGCCGCACTTCCCCGAAGGGCCTGCCACAGCTCGATCTCGGTGGCTGCGTCCAGCGCGGACGAGACATCATCGGCGAGCAGTAACTCGGCCCGGCAAGCGACCGCCCGCGCCAGTGCCAGCCGCTGCACCTGTCCGCCCGACAGTCGGACGCCGCGGTGACCGACCAACGCATCCAGGCCACCCGCTTCGGCGACGTCGCGCTCCATCCGGGCCATCGCCAGGGCGGGCTCGATCACGCGATCGGGGTGATCGAGCGCGACATTGCCGCGGAAGTCACCGGACAGCACCCGCGGCACCTGAGCCACGTGCGCCACCCGGCCGGGTCGCAACTGAACTTCCGCGTCATCCAGCACGCGGCCGTTCCACCGGATCTCGCCGCGGTGGGCGACCAGCCCCGCCAGCGCGGACAGCAGGCTCGACTTGCCCGAACCAACCTGGCCGAGCAGCAGCACGAGCTCGCCCCCGCGCACCGAAAGGTCGACGTCGGCCACGCCGACCGTGCCGTCCTCATGAATCGCGCTCACTCCGGTCAGGCGCAACTCGGCCAAGGCATCGCGTATGCCGCGCGCCGGCGCGGGCGCGCTCCCGCCCACCGGGTCGACGCCCGCGGGGAGCTCCATGAGGTCCCCACCACCGGCCAGCTCGCTGGTCGCCCGCATCCACGCGGTCACCCCGGGCGCCTCCGTCACGACGGACCCAGCGACCCGACCGAACCAGTCGAAGCCGCTGACGGCGTTGGCAACCAGCAGCGTCGTGGCCAAGCCCCACGTTCCATGAACGAGGCCCGCCCACGCGGCGACCACGCCCGCCTGGACCATGACGATTGGGACCCCCTCCAGGAGCGCTTGGATGCGGTGCTCCCGCACGGCCGCCTGGACCCGGCCGCCATCGACCCGACGCAGGTGTGCATGGACGGCGGGCGTGGCCGCCGCGAGCTTGATCGTGCGAATCGATTCCAGCGCCGAGACCAGGGCGCGACCGAAGACGGCGCGTTCTGCCGAGGAGGCTGCCGCCGAACGGCCCGCTACTCGCCGGCCGACCGCGGAAGCCAACGCGGCGGCGACCAGCACGGCGGCCAATACTCCGCCGGCGAGCCATGATCGTGCAGCCAGGCTGGTGAGGCCGACGATGGCGATGCCGTTGGTGAAGTCCACCCAGCGGTCGGCATAGCGAGCCAGTCGCTCGGCATCCATGGCGCGCGCGACGACTTCACCGGGCGGAGTGCGATCCAGCCGGCGCTGGCCGGTTTGCCCGATGAGCACACTCGTTCGAACCCGCAGCATCACCGCGACCCACCACTTGGGGTAGCGCTTGAAGGCCTCGGCAAGGGTCACCGGGGCCAGCATGATCGACCCGACGAGCGCCACTAGCGCCGCGATGGGGCGCTCACCGCGTTGTAGGGCCGTGACGACGTGACCCCACAGGAGGCCGGTGAGTGCGCCATACGCCCCGACGGTGGCCGACACGAGGAACAGGGCCGCGCCGACCAGACCCCACTGGGGCTCGGCGAACAGCGTGCTGCGCATGGCGCGAGACAGGCTCGGGATCGATTTGAGGTGGGGTGGGGGCGGCGGCTCAACCGAGCGGCGCGCGGTGCCGATGTCGCCAGGCCCGGCCGCGCGAGCCCGCTGGCTGCCTCGGATTTCCACCGAGGCGCTGGAGCCGTCCGGCACGGGATCGGCCGAGGCTTCCAAGAGTCGCCGGAAGGGACCGTCGATCCGGGCCACGTAGTCACGGGGCCCCTGCTGAACGATGCGTCCGCCATCGAGGACCGCGACGTGCTCGGCGCGCTCGGTGGTGCTCAGCCGGTGCGCCACGAGGATGCCGGTGCGCCCCGCGATGAGCCGATCGGCTGCCGCGACGACGCGCGCCTCGGTCAAGGGATCCATGCGGGCGGTCGCCTCGTCCAGGATCACCACGCGCACGTCCCGCACCAGCAGTCGCGCGAAGGCCACCAACTGTTCCTCGCCAGCAGACAGGCGAGTGCCACCGGGGCCAAGCGTCGTGTCGAGTCCGTCAGGAAGCCCCGCCACCCACGAGGTCAGGCCGAGTTCGGCGATGGCGGCCTCGACGCGTTGTCGGGGCAGATCCCGAAAGAGCGTGACATTGTCGGCCAGCGTGCCCGCGATGATCTCGGTCCGCTGGGTGACAACGCCCACGGCCGCGCGCAGTTGGTCGAGGTCGAGTTCGCCGATGTCGACGCCGCCGAGGAAGACCGTTGCGGGGTGAGGCTCGACCGCCCGCGAGAGCAGGGACGCCAAGGTGGACTTGCCCGAACCCGTGCGCCCCACCAACGCGCACGTGTGGCCAGCCTCGATCCGCAGGTCGATGTCGCGCAGGGCAAACCGGCCGGTCTCGTAGCCGAACGCCAGGTCGCGGAATTCCACAGCCAGCGGCCCCTCGGGCAGGGAGCGTCCGCCGACTCGCTCGGGTTCGGAGTCGATCATGCCGCGCAGACGCAGGATCGCCCCGAACCCGGCCTGCAGGTCGGGCAGGTGCCGCGCGAGCATGTCGACTTGGCCGACGAACATCGTTGTCACCAGGAAGAGTGTCACCAGTCGGGCCGTCGTCAGATCCCCGTGGCTGACGAGCGCCACACCCGTGACCGCGGTGGCGGCGAGGATGCCGTTGAGCACCGTGCCCGTGCGCCGGGTCACCCGGACCTCCGCCCACAGCACGTCCGTCAACCGTTGCTGGATCACCGCAGCGAGTTCGGCGCAGCGCCGCACAACGAACGCCTGGCCCAGGCTGGCGCGCAGGTCGTCCCGGGCCGCGATGCCCTCCTCCAAGGCAGCGGCGTGATCCGTCCAGGCCATCTCTTCAAGCACCTTGCGCCGTGATATCTCGGGCAGGATGCGGCGCGCCACCCACAGCGCGGCGGCGGCGGAGGCCGGGAAGAGCACGAAGGCCGGCCACCAGGTCAATCCCGCGACCACCCACAGCGGACCGGCCGAGAGCAGCGTCCGGATGCCTTGCCACACATGCCACCGCAGCAGACCACCGACCTCGTGCGTGTCGTCGTCGATGCGGTCGAGAATCTCTCCGACGGCCTGCTCCGACAACTCCGGCAGGGGCTGCGCCATGGCCGCGTCCAACAGATCCGCCCGGAGGGCACCTTCGGCACGGTCGACGATCACGGACCACGCCGTCTTGGCGATCGTGTCGATCACGGCACCGCCGATCAGGAGGGCGGCGAGCACCCATACGAGCCGGGCCGCGGCGTCGTCGGCGAGCTGACCAGCCACGACGGAGCCGAGACTCGCCGCGACAGCAGCGATCAAGGAGCCGGCAAAGCACACGACGGTGGCCGGGCGCCAGACGCGCCGCCAGTCCACCGGGCGCCGGCCCGAGGGCAGCCCGGAGCGGCCGGTCGCCGCAACGGGCGCCGTCCATTCATCGAGCTGAGTGGCAATCACGGGACTCAACGCTACGCGTCCCCACCGACAACCTGCTCCCGAATTTCCCGTCGACCCCGCTGTCTGACCCAGTCGATAGGTTTTCCGTATGACCGTGTCCGACCTTGCTTCCGATGCCCCGTGGTGGACCTCAGCCACCGTCTATCAGATCTATCCGCGCAGCTTCGCCGACAGTGATGGCGACGGCATGGGGGATCTCGGCGGCATCATTGCCCGCCTCGACCACCTGGAGCGACTGGGGGTCGACGTCGTGTGGTTGAGCCCGATCTATCGCTCGCCGCAGGACGACAACGGCTACGACATCAGCGACTACGAGCGCATCGACCCGGCCTTCGGCGCCGAGGAGCAACTCGATGCCTTGATCGCGGGGCTGCACGAGCGGGGCATCAAGCTGGTGATGGATCTCGTGGTCAACCACACCAGCGACGAGCACGAGTGGTTCCTGGAGTCCCGCTCCTCGCGCGACAACCCCAAGCGGGATTGGTATTGGTGGCGCGACCAGCCCACCGACTGGGTGTCCTTCTTCTCCGGCTCGACCTGGGAATTCGATCAGGCGACGGGTCAGTATTACTTGCACCTCTTCTCCCGCAAACAGCCCGACCTCAATTGGGAGAACCCGCAGGTTCGCGAAGCGGTCTACGCGATGATGCGCCGCTGGCTCGATCGCGGGGTCGATGGCTTCCGCATGGACGTCATCAACCTGATCTCCAAGGTCGTGCCGCTGCAGGACGCCCACGGCGACCTGTTCGCGCAGACCTTCAACGGCCCCCGCATCCACGAGTTCCTCCACGAGATGCATCGGGAGGTGTTCGCCGGCCGCGAGGCCCAACTCATCACGGTCGGCGAGATGCCCGGGTCGACGATCGAGCAGGCGCGGCTCTATACCGACCCCGCGCGCGCCGAAGTCGACATGATCTTCCAGTTCGAGCATGTCGACCTCGACTCCGGGCCGCTCGGCAAGTGGGATCTGCGACCTCTCCACCTCCCGCGGTTGAAGGCTTGCCTCGCCCGCTGGCAGGAGGGTCTGGCCGAGGTCGGCTGGAACTCGCTCTACTGGGACAACCACGATCAGCCGCGCGCCGTGAGCCGGTTCGGCGACGACGACCCAGAGTGGCGCGAGCGCTCCGCCAAGACCTTGGCGACGGTGCTGCACCTGCACCGGGGCACGCCATACGTCTATCAAGGGGAGGAACTCGGGATGACCAATGTCGCCTTCGGCTCCCTTGATGACATTCGAGACATCGAGTCCATCAACTACTACGCCGAGGCGGTGCGCGACGGCGCTGATCCCGCCGACGTGCTGCGCTCGATCCGGGCCAAGGGACGCGACAATGCCCGGACGCCCGTGCAATGGGATGCCGGTCCGCAGGCCGGCTTCACGACCGGGGAGCCGTGGATCGCCGTCAACCCCAATTTCACCGAGATCAATGCGGCGGCGCAGGTTGATGATCCGGACTCGGTTTTCGCTCATTACGCCCGGCTCATCGCCCTGCGCCACGACGACGCGACCGTCGCCTTGGGCGAGTTCCGGCTCCTCCTGCCCGACCACGAGACCGTATGGGCGTTCATCCGCACCCGCGGCGACGACCAATTGCTCGTCCTCGCCAACCTCTCCCGGGAGGCGGTCGAGCTGACCGTGGCAGACCTCGCCGACGTGGGTGGGCCCGGTTCTTGGCTCGGTGCCGAGGTGATCTCCGCGACCGCCACTGATGGGGGTATGCCGCGCGCCCCCCGATTCGAGTCCACTCGCCTCGACGGGTGGTCCGCGGTGGTCCTGCGCCGCGTGGGGTGAGCTTGCTCGGGTCAGCGGTTCGGCCGGCTGAGGTGAGCGGACGAAGTGTGACTGTCGGAACATGACGTTCGCCCGCGTTCATACCCCTGCGGGTATTAACGTCGAAACATGATTGCCGCAAGTGGTGGGTCAACTGCCTGGCATGACGGCGATGGCGACCAAGATGATGAAGAAGCAGATGGCCGATCTCGACATCCCGGATGTGCCTGAGTTCTTGGATTTGCTCTCGGCTGCTGGAGTCCACATGTATGCCTGTCGGCTGTCCTTCGCCATGATGAAGATGATCGAGGCCGACCTCCATCCCGGGGTTCAGGGCGTGATCAGCGCGGCCGACTTCATCGAGATCAGCGCCAACGCGCAGACGATCTTCATCTAGGTCGGGCACCAGGCCGGATACTTGCGTGGTGGACCTCACCGAACTACGCCCGCCCGTCGAGGACGGACCGTGGCCGCCCATGACGCACCTCCCTCCGCTGCGGACCTCGCCGCTTCGCGGCGCCACAACCTGGACCGGGCTGACCTATGCCCAAGTGCCCGGATTCCGGCCGATGGTTCTCGATCTGCACGTGCCCGACGCCGGCGGACCCGCGCCGGTCGTCATGTGGGTGCATGGCGGTGGGTGGGCCGAGGGGGACCGCCGCCTCGTACCCCTGCAGTGGGGTCAGCAGCGGCTCTTCCAGAAGCTCGTCGATGCCGGCTTTGCCGTCGCCACGCCTGACCACCGGCTGATCGAGGAGGTCGCGCCGGACGACATGGTGCGCGATCTCATCGCCGCGGTCCGCTATCTCCGGACGTATGCCGCGGACCTCGGCCTCGACGGCGACCGCCTCGCGCTCTGGGGAGACTCGGCCGGTGCCCATCTCGCCGCGCTGGCGGGGTTGGCTGGTAGCGCGGAACAACCCGATCCGCACCTCCTCGGCCGGATCGGCGTCGGTCGCGGTCGCACCGATGTCAGTTCGATCATCTGGTGGTATGGCGCGGCCGACCTCACCGTCCTGCCCGACCTGACCGAATCCCTCTGGCGCGGAGTCGATCCCGACGCCCGCGAGTGGCTTGCCATGGCGTATTCGCCGGTCACACATGTGCGCGCCGACTCGCCGCCGATGCTCATCATGCACGGCGACTCGGACACGATGTCGCCGCTGGACCAGGCCGTGCGCTTGCACGACGCGGCGCTCGCAGCCGGCGCGTGGAGCCGCCTCGTCGTGGTGCCGGACGCCGAGCATGTCTTCCTCGGCACCGACATCGAGGCGCAGTGGCAGGTGGTCATTGATTTCTTGGGCGACACGATCGGCCCGCGAGCCAGAGTTGGTGCTGATTGAGTTGGTGTTAATTGGCGGAAGAGTGCCCTAGCGGGGAGGTTTGCTGTCGCCCCAGCGACAGTGAACTACCCCACCACGGCAATCTCAGGCGCCAGCGAGTGCCCTGGGCGCGTCACCAAGACGTGCGCGAGCAGGCCGCCGAGTCCGGCGGCTCGACCTGAATGGTGGCGTGCTCGATGCCGAACTGCTCGCGCATGACGGCCGCCGCATCGGCGAGGATTCGCGCCGGGTCCACGGCGGTGTCGCGGGTCATCAGGTGGGCGGTCGCCACACTCATACCGCTGGTCAGGGTCCACAGGTGCAGGTCGTGCACGTCCGCGACATCGGGGACGGTTTCGAGGGCAGCGGCGACCCGGTTGGGGTCGACGTCCTTCGGCGCGTGCTGACCCAGGACGGCCAGGACCTCGCGACCCAGCCACAGGGCACGGATGGCGACGAAGGCCGCGATAGCCAGGGCCACCGCCGTGTCCCACCAACTCGCCCCCGTTGCCCGCACGAGGAGGCCCGCGAGGATGACGCCGACCGAACCCACGGTGTCGGCGACGACTTCGAGATAGGCGCCTTTCACGGTGAGTGACTCGTCCGAGCCGTGGCGCAGGAGCGCCATACACACGAGGTTCACCAGCAAACCCAGGCCGCCGACCAGCATCATCGGTCCGGTGTCGACCTCCGGCTCGGCACCCACCCGGTGGATCGCCTCGATGACGATGTAGGCAGAGACCCCGAGCATGAGCAGGACCGCGAGGCCGGAGGCGAAGACCTCGGCCCGATAACGGCCATACGTCCGGCGGCCGGTGGGGTCGGGCCGGGTCGCGATCCTGGTGGCGACGAGAGCCGCGCCGAGGGCGACGACGTCGGCGGCCATGTGCCCGGCATCGCTGATGAGGGCGAGGGATCGGGCAAGCAGCCCGGTCGCCAGTTCGACGACGAAGAATGCGGCGACGAGCCCGAACGCGAGTTGTAGGCGCCAGCGATGTGCCGTCGCGGCCGACCCGTGGCCGTGATCGTGCCCCATGGATGCCCTCCCGACGTCGCAGTTGAGCCTACCGGGGCAGTCTCCTGAGCACGCGGTCAGAAGCTCTGGCGGTCAGAACGTCGGGCGATCAGAACGTCGGGCGATCAGAAGCTCAGGCGGGGAGCAGTTCCGTCTCCACGGCCGTCTCGGTGGTCGTGTCCGCTGCAGCGTGGTCGTCGCGGTGCGGGCCGAACCACAGCATGGCCAGCCCCGCGAGAGACCATGCCGCCAGCACGAGCCAGCCGTGAGTCGTCGACGCCTGCGGGAAGTAGGACTCCAGGCGAAGCAGGGTCCCCGACGCGCCCGGCACGAAGAACTGGCCAATCTCGCCCCAGTGCCAGGGCAGCAACTCCTTGGGCAGCGACATCCCGGAGAGCGGATTGCCCAGGAAGAGCGTGACGATGGCGCCCACCGCGATACCCGGCTGGCCGATCAGGCCGTGCAGACCGACGATGAAGGAGGCCGTAGCAAATAGGGCGGCACCCATGATGGCCGCCTCCACCAGGTAGGACCCGGTCAGGACGTGGAGCCACGGCCCGAGGACCGCCGCGAGGGCCAGCCCACCGATGACGGCGTATGCCGCGACCGCGCCGAAGCGGCGACGGTGCCCAGACACGAGGAGGGATACCAGGACACCGCCGACCATGCCGCCCATCGCCAGCGGCAGCCCGGCCACGGCGACGTTGCTGCCGCGCGGATCCTTCTCCCCGAAGGGGGCCACCTCGGTCATGGTGACTTTCGGTGCTTCGGCTCCGGTGGCCTGGGCCTGCTGGGCCGCCTGGGCCGCGAGCTTCTGCGCGACGCCGGTGATGGCCTGAGCGGCGATGGGGCTGGCAGCGGTGGCGGTCAACACTTCCACGCCACCGGGGCCGGCGACGACCGCGCCATACGCATTGCGTTCCTCGATGGCGACGACGGCGGCTTCCCGGTCGGTCGCCGACGTGATGTCGAACATTCCGGTCGCGCTCAGGCCCGTCGTCAACTGGGCGGTGGCAGCGGGCGGGCCGGCGACGATGAGTGGCAGGTCCTTGACCTTGCTGGTGTAGCTCGGCCAAAGAAAGGCAAGTAGCACGATGATGACGGCGAGGGAGGCGAGGACGGCGACGCGCAGGCTGGCGTGCCAGGGGGTTCCTGCAGGTGTTGTGCCGAGGGCTCGGGCTGGCGCGGTTGAGCTGGGGGCGTTCACGGGTTCTCCTATTAGCGAAGGATCGTTCGTTATCGAGTGTGCACCTGCGGGGTCCATCTTGCAAAACGATCGTTCGTTTTGCGATGATAGTGGTATGCCGAAGGTGTCACCTGCCCACCGCGCCGCCGTTCGCGATCGCATCCTGGATGCGGCCCATGCTGTCGCGCTGCGCCAGGGCTTGAGCGAGATGTCGATGGCCGACATCATCAGCGAGTCGGGCATGTCGGCCGGGGCGATCTATGGCTACTTCGACAATAAGGAGGCCCTCGTCGGGCAGGTCGCCGAGCGCGTGATGGCTGGTCGGGTCGTGGCTCTCGAGGCCCTGGCACATGAGCGGCCCTTGCCAACGCCCGCCCAGGTGCTGCGCCGGCTCATCGACGGCATGCCCACCGATCTCGTCGACAGTGGGTTGGTGCTGCAGATCTGGGGGGCGGCGGGCTCGGGTGGACCCGTGCGTGAGGTGGCGCAGCGCGCTGTCTCCGTCATGGGTGCGGGCTTCGAAGCCTATCTCGTGGAGTGGTTCGTCTCCCGGGGCGTCGGGAGGTGCACCGCAGAATCGCGGGCTGCCATCCGAGCACCGGCGATTATCGGTCTGGCGCAGGGATATTTGGTTCACCGGGCGGTGTTGGGTGCGGAATCCGCCGACCGCTACCTCGTGGCGGTCGATGCGCTGCTTGCCGACGTGTGAGTAGTCCATCTCATGCGGCGGTGCCGTGCCAGCAAGCACGCTGATCGCATGGACATCGCCATCAGGACAGCGGCGCTCCTGGCGCTCGAATTCGTCGTCGGTTTCAGCTTCGCGCGCCTGGCCAGCGATGGCGCCAATATTGGTGCCGGGATCGCGGGTTTCCTGGCGCTCCTGTTGGGGTCAGCGGCGTGGGGATTTGTCGACGGGCGCACGGGAATCTCGATGTCTGCCATCGTCTTTCGCTGGGTAGTGATTGCCCTGGTGATCGGCTTGCTCACCAGCCTGCTTCCCCAGTTCCCGTGGTCAGACGGCGTCGACGCCACCGTGTGGCGAAGTGATCTGATGTCGCTCACGCCATTCATTGCTGCTCTCGTGGCGGTGCCGGCACTCGCTGCGGCGGCGCTGTCTGCGGCAATCCATAAGTGACCCAACGGCATTCGGCGCGAGTTATCCCCCGCTGTGCATGACGCTGTGGATGATCAACTCCGGGATGAGAATTCACCACACGTCGCGGGAGCTCCGGTGGCCTTCAACTGTTCGGCGCGGGCCCCTCGGCCACACACAGGACGCCGTAGTTGCCCTCCGGATCGGCGAGCACGGTGAGCCCGGGCGACTGGCTGTCATCAACGATCGTGCCGCCAGCGGCGAGAGCATCGGCGATGCGTGCGGCGGCGATGGAGCGCGGCACGTAGACCTCGATGTGGAAGCGTTGGCCGCTGGCTTCCGGAGCGTCACCGAACCACAGATTTGGACTCCGGCCGGTGGCATCGCGGATTTCGTCGCCTGGCGTTCCCCGTCCTCGTGCATCGGCGTCGCCCGTCAGCAGCGCGGCCCAGAAGGGCGCGATCTGCGCGGAATCCGCTGTGTCCAAACCAAGTTCGATGACGCTGACGGCGTCCGGCTCAGCGGTGAGGCCGAGATCGGCCGCGCAGGCGGTGATGGCCCGGGCCGTGTCGACATCCTGTTGGGTGACCCACTCCACGATGTGCTCGACGCCATCGTCATCGCGATAGATGGCGTCGGCCGTGGACAATTTCAGGTCGACATAGCCAGGCCCCATCGAGACCTTTGGGTAGTGGCCGTGGGCGGCACTCACACTCCCGACGGCGGTCACGAAACGCGCGCCACTGGCGAAGTCGGGCACGGCATACCGCGCGTGCAGCCCCTGGGCCAGCTTGCGCCACTCACTCAGCCCTGCGCTGGCGATGGCATCTTCCCTCAGCATGTCCATGACGAGTACGCTACCGAGCGCCGAGCAATGGCAGGGTGACAGCGAGTGTCGAGCCGAGCACCGCTAGCGAGCCGCACACAAGGCCGCCTAGCGCGAGCCGCCAGAGGCTCCAGCGCACCCCGGCCGCACGGCAACGCTGCATCCAGAGCAGCGTTGCGAGGGAGGCCCATGGGGTGACGAGCGGGCCGGCGTTGGTGCCGATGAGAACGGCCATCAGACGCAGGCGATCGCCCGCCGCGGCGGGTTCGAGGGCGAGGTAGGCGGGCAGGTTGTTGACGGCATTCGAGGTGAGGGCCGAGGTGCCTGCGACCCTGAGGAGGTCCGGCGTCGTGGTGCCGGTACCAGCCAGATTGAGCAGTGGGTTAAGAAGCCCGGCATCGTGCGCGGCGGCGACGACGATGGTGAGGGCGGCGAAGGCGAGCGCCATCAGCCACGGCAGGTTGAGGTGTTTCAGGTGGTGCGGGGCCCGCCATGCGGTGGCGACGGTCAAGACCAGCGCGGCGGCGGCAGCCACGGCCCACGGCGGCAAGCCCGCGGCGAAGGCGGGGCCGATGATCAGGCATACGAGGGCCGCGCAGCGAAACAAGGTTGGGTCGTGCGGATCGGCCGGTGGGTCCACCGCATAGCGCGTGCCCAGATCGCGCCAGTGCAGGAGGGCGATCACCCCAAGCGTGATCGCGATGCTCACGATCGCGGGTGCAAAGGCGAGGCGGACGTATGCCGTGTGGTCCACCCCCAGCGCCTCAAGGCGTTGCAGCGCAAGCAGATTCGTCAGGTTGGAGACCGGCAGGAGAAGCGAGCCGGTGTTCGCAATCCACAGGGTGGTGAGTGCGAAGGGTCGCGGTGGGACGCCGATCTGGTTGGCGACGGAGAGGGCGACCGGGGTGAGGAGGACGGCGGTGGTGTCGAGGCTGAGGAAGATCGTGCACGTCACCGCGAAGGCCCAGAAGAGCAGCCACAGCAGCCACATCCGGTGTCGTCCGTGCCGCGCGATCCAATGCCCGATGACATCGAAAACTCCAGCGCGATCGCTGAGTTCTGCGACTGCGGTGATCGCCAGCAGGAAGGCCACGATCGGGAGCGCGCGGCCGAGCCCCTCGGTGACCACGTCTAGCGACACGACTGGTCATCTTGTCCCTGGTCGTCGAAGGCTGATCTAGTTGGTTGAGGAGCGGGCAGCGGCCTGCAGTAGGGCCCGACCGGACGGGTCGGCCAGGGTGAGGTGGCCGATCTCGTCAGCGGTGAACCACGCCAGGTCGTCGTGATCGTCCGGTGCGGTATTCGTCGGTTCGCCGTGCCACTGCTTGACGAGGAAGGCGGACAGGTCGAGGTTCGGATCGCTGACGGTCATGGGCAACTTGCGAAACTCTTGGATCTCGACGCCGATCTCCTCGCGGCACTCGCGCCGCACGGCCTCCTCGGGTGTCTCGCCCGGCTCGATGTGCCCGCCGATGAGATCCCAGCAGTCGGGATACCAGCGGCGGTCACGATGCCGATGACCCAGAAGAGCCCGCCCGTCGCGCACGAAAACGGCAACAGCGATCGCGATGGGCATGACGACCAGTGTGCCGTTCCCGTGGCCCCGCTCGCGGGGAAGATTGCTGTCGCCAGGGGAGCAGCAGACTTCCCCACGAAGACCGTCACACGTGCGGAGGCGTCCGCTGGCGCGGACCTACGGCCGGACGTCCACCCGTGAGCCGTCGTCGAAGCGCAGGATTGTGAAGTGTCGGCGATCGAGCGTCACGATGGCTCGGGTGCCGTAGACCTCGGCCAAGACCACATTCGAGGCGTCCGCGACCCCGATGGGAATGTCGGCGAAGCGCTCCACAATGCGGTTGGCGTCCGCAAGACGTGCTCGGTCCATGTGCGCCAATTCCCATGCGCCCCCGGCAATTTCGTTGAGCACGGTGCGCTGCGCCTGCACCCCGTGCCGCGTCATCACGAGATAGTCGAGTTCAGCGATGACATATGGCGAGACGATGAGTGGGCCACGGGACGACTGGATCGCCTCGACGACTGCTTCATGCTGCGGCTCGTTGGCGTCGAAGAAGGCCAGCAAAGCGCTCGTGTCGACAACCACGCCCTTCGGTTTCACGCTCCGAAGCCCTCGCCCAGCAGCTCGTCCACGCGGTCGGCGATGGGCTCTAGGCCCGTGATGATGCCCGCTCGGGGGCGAACCGGCCCGGTCATGAGTTGCTCACGCAACGCTCCGCGGACCACCTCGGCTTCGGAGATCCCTCGTCGACGCGCCTCCACCTCAACAGCCTGTTTGAGGTCGTCAGGAAGATACAGCGTGGTCTTCATGGACGTATGGTACGTGTGCCATACGTCGCAATGACTCATGGGCGACGCGGTATGCAGCATCAGGAGCCAACAACGATCACTTCCGAGTGGCCGATTATCTGGCAGGCCGCGCGAATTGCGTGCTTCAACTGGTCGCGACGCATCAACTCGCCTCACGAAGGCTCCGACCAGGTCAACTCTGGTTAGACGACATGACGAACAACCTCTTGCGCATGGCCTCCTCGACCGCATCCATGTAGATGCCGCCGTTCCAGGTCTCGAAGTGGTTGCCGATCGCGGCACTCTCCTCGACCGGGGTGAGATCGTCCTCGTAGTGGGCGAAGTAGAGGTCAATGCGGTCCGTGCCGAGCCGGCGCAACGAAGCCTCACACGCTCCGGTGATGGTCGCTGTCGCAAGCCCGTCGAAGTTGGTGTGGTTCCCGCCCTTGCTCACGAGGACGACCTCGTCGCGGGGCCGCGCTTGCGCATCCACTGGCCGATGATCCGCTCGGACTCGCCGTCGGAATAGGTGTCGGCCGTGTCGATGAGGGTGCCTCCCGCCATGGCGAACGCATCGAGCACCTCCCGCGAGGTCGCCTCGTCGCTCGTGCGGCCAGATGTGTTGGTACCCAGTCCGATGGGCAGTGCCAGATCCATGTCCATGATCACGGCACGTCCCACTGACAGCCAGCCGGCGTCGACAAGCGGCCGGTGCTAGCCGGCGATTACCTCAAGATGCTCGGAGGTGGCGCCTCGCACGGCTCGGATCGGAACCGACCGATCCAGGGTCACAAGCCGTCCGCCGTGGTGGACAGCGAGCGCCAGCAGGTACGCGTCGGTGATTTGGCGGTGACCGAGCACGGCGGTTGAATCCACGGCGGATGTCTCGGTCAAGCCGATATCGCATGACCAAAATTCGTGGTGGCTGGACTCGATGGACGATCGGAGTAGGTCGATGGCCTCAGCAACGGACACTGTCCCTGGGTATGCAGGCTGGCTGAGAATGCGGACAAACCCGTTCTGCGTGATGGCGCACGACGCCCAGCCGTCGGCCAATCCATCCGCAGCCCACGCGTGAAGGGTCTCGTGGTCCACGTGCCCGGCGTCCATGAGCGCGATCAACACATTGACATCGAGTAGCGCCCGAGTCATGAACCGTCCTCGTCGCGCAACCGCTCGACAAGTGAGTTCGTCACAGTCCGCCCCCGTGACGCGAGGACTGTGAAGCCGTTCTTGGCTGTATGCCGCCCACCTTCCCTGCGCGTGAGGGCGGTGCGCGCGAGGTCGGAGAGAACCTCGCCGGCTGTGCGGTCCTCGCGACGTGCTCGTTCCTTGACCGCCTCGAGGACGTCGTCATCGATCGACAGGGTGGTGCGCATGCATCTGATGCTACGACATCTTGACCTTGACCCTCCCTTCCGTGGCCATCGCGCGGCCGGACCTGCGCATCGGCGTATGCCGCATCGACATCGTCTACTGCGATGGACACCTCGGGGGGCCACCGAGCTGCTGTCATCGTGAGTCAACACCTGAAGACTGGCGCCGGTCGGCGCGGCATACCGAGTCACCCAGTCGAGTTGTAGGTTCCGGCGCTTCTTGTCCAGGCTCCGGGCCTCTGACCTGCGGCGGGACAAGTTGAGAAGGTTCAGGCCTTCCGGCTAACTTGTCCAGATCCACGCACGTTGACTCAGGCGACGACACCTATCCGCGTGTGAAGAGTCGCTGCGGTGCGGTGCGAACAAGCCAGTCGAGATCGGGACTTCGTCAGGCTTCGATATGGCGCGTCGCACCAACAACGTGCTGCCTTCTGGGTTCCAATGCCTGCCCCAAGCCGCGACCGCGTGCTTCCAGACTGTTTCGGTGGAGAAGCCTGTCGGAGCACACGACCTCAGCCTGAGTAGGTCGTAGTGACGACTCGCTTGGCGGGTCCGGCCAACACGGACCGAGCCACCTCGACATCGTCGGTGGGGTCGAAACTATCCAACGGGTCTGGGCGGAGGGAGACTTCGCGCGATCGGGCAAGGCTCGGAGCGGGTACGTTCTCCCAAGATCTTCTCCTGCTCGGCCTTCACAGGCTTGGGGTGAGTTCTACGCCATCCTCGTGACGTACACAGCCTTGCCGTGCTGGTGTTCAGTTGCGGGGTCGAGCGGCGAGGTCCTCTTGAGGCCATAAGCGCCGACAGACGCTAGTCCGGCGCGTCGGAGGCTGCGGCTGATGGTGTCAGGGGTGAAGTGTCGTTGACGATGCCGGCTTCGAGTCCAAGTCTGAACCACCCTGGGTTGCTTGGAGGCTCCCGACCTTGGAAACGAGGATGGAGCCATGGGAACCAAGAGCACGTCGGGGAAGCCGACCACGCGGCGGTACTCGCCTGAGGAGAAGGCCAGGGCGGTCCGGCTCGTGCGGCAGCTGCGCAAGGAGCTCGGCACCACGCACGGGACGGTCCAGCGGGTGGCCGACCAGATCGGCTGTGGTGTCGAGTCGCTGCGGACCTGGGTCAAGCAGGCTGACATCGATGAGGGTGTCGAGCTGGGCCTGACGACGGTGGAGGCGAAACGCATCAAGGAGTTGGAACAGGAGAATCGGGAGCTTCGTCGTGCCAACGATCTGCTGAAGCGGGCCTCGGCTTTCTTCGCGGCGGAGCTCGACCGCCCCTTGAAGTGATCGTCGCGTTCGTCGACGAGAACCGTGCTGAGTTCGGAGTCGAGTTCATCTGCAGGCACCTGCAGGTGGCTCCGAGCAGCTATTACGCCGCGAAGAAGCGGCAGATCGCTCCGTCGGCCCGTGCGGTCCGTGACCTGGTCATGATGCAGGTCCTGATGACGCTGTGGGTCGCGAACCGGAAGGTCTACGGGGCCCACAAGCTGTGGAAGGCCGCCCAGCGCGCGGGCCACGACATCGGCCGGGACCAGGTCGCCCGGCTGATGCGGGGGCTGGGAATCGAGGGCGTGTCCCGGCTTCGGAAGAAGGTGTTCACGACCAAGCAGGATCCCGGTGCCACCAGAGCGCCGGACCTGGTCAACAGGCACTTCAAGGCCGACCGGCCCGACGCGTTGTGGGTGACGGATCTGACCTACGTTCCGACCCGGTCGGGGATGGCGTATGTGTGCTTCATCGTCGACGCGTTCAGTCGACGGATCGTCGGCTGGCGGGTCGCAGCGAACATGAAGACCGAGATGGTCCTCGACGCTCTGGAGATGGCCAGAGCGTCCCGTGGCGGGCACCGGCTCATCGGGCTGGTGACGCATTCGGATGCCGGGTCGCAGTTCACCTCGGTGCGATTCACCGAGCGGCTCGAGGAGATCGGCGCTCGTCCCTCGATCGGGACCGTGGCCGACTCCTACGACAATGCCTTGGCCGAGACGGCCAACGGGCTCTACAAGACCGAGTGCGTCTACGGACCTGACACCACCGGCTGGGACGACGTCGACGAACTCGAACTCGCCACGCTGTCGTGGGTGCACTGGTTCAACGAGACCCGGCTACACGGCCACTGCGACGACATTCCGCCGGCCGAGTACGAAGCAGCGTTCTATGCTGCACAAGAAGCCGACCCGGGGTAGGGTCTGTCCGACCAACGGTGT
>NZ_HF571038.1:3005728-3012431 GCF_001046875.1 Nostocoides jenkinsii Ben 74 | reverse complement strand
CCCCCGCCGCACCCGCATCGGAACGCGACGCCCCTGCACCGGAGCCCGCCGCCGCGGCCGCGCCCGCCCCGACTCCTGCCGCGAGCACGCCGGCGATCGCCACCGTGAACGTGGCGATCGTGGTCAGCCGTTTCATGGGCTTCCGGCTCCTCGCGCGCTACGTCGAGCCGGGCCAGCCGGCCCTGCGTACCGCATTCCTCGGCGGTGGACAGGACTCCGTCACGCGGACGAGGTAATCCGGCTCGCCGTCAACTGACGGCCCACGGTTGCGGGTCAGCGCCGGAATTGAACCGGCTTCCCCTCGTGCGTACGGGGTGGCCCGCGTGGGTCACCGCCGACCATGATACGCGGCTACTCCAGCTCGGCCTTCAGCGGGCGATCGGCGAACAACTGCTCCAGGTCGTTGATGATGCGCCCCTCGTGCAAGGCCGCGTGCACCAGCGCGGACAGCGGCATCTCGACGCCGGCCAGCTCGGCAAGCGCGTTGACGCTGCGCGCATTGACGACCCCCTCGGCCACCTGACCCAGCTCGGCCTGGACGTCCTCGAGGTGGCGACCCTGCCCCATACCGAAGCCGACGCGGTAGTTGCGCGACTTCACGGAACTGCACGTCAGGACGAGGTCCCCGACCCCCGAGAGGCCGGCCAGGGTGAGTGGGTTGCCGCCGCGGGCGACGGCGAGCCGGGTGATCTCGGCGAGACCGCGGGTGATGATCGCGGCGCGCGTGTTGGCGTCGTAGCCCATCCCGTCGCTCGCGCCACAGGCGATGGCAATGACGTTCTTGGCGCAGCCGGCGATCTCGACCCCGACGACATCCTCGGACGCGTAGGGCCGGAAGAATGGCGTGTGAAAGGCCCGTTGCACCCCAAGAGTGGACTCCTGGTGCCTGCCGGCGATCGTGACTGCCGTCGGGAACTCCCGGGCCACCTCGACGGCAAAGGACGGACCCGACAAGAACGTCAACCGCTCGTGCAGACCGGCGGGCAGGACGTCCTCGAGGACCTCGCTCATCGTCATCAGCGTCGCCACCTCGATCCCCTTGGTGACGGAGCAAATCAGGGCACTGGGCGGGATCAGCATCTGCGCCTGCTCGGCGACGACCCGCATCGCTCCCGATGGGACCGCAAAGACGACCAGGTCGACGTCGGCAAGCGCGGTCGGGAGGTCCGCCACCCCGAGAACGGTCTCGGGCAGGGTGATCCCGGGCAGATAGCGGGTGTTCTCGTGCTGAGAGATCGACTCCAGGACAGCGGTATTCACATCCCACATCGACACCGCGAAGCCCTTTGTCGCCAGGGTGTATGCCAGTGCCGTCCCCCACGACCCCGCGCCCAGCATCGCGACCCGCATCCTGGCCTCCCATCTCGACGACGCGCCCAACCCTAGCGATGGGCGCCCGTGGGCGGCGACGACGCGGCATACGACTGGCGGTTAGGGTCCCTCCGTGGCATTCGTCGGCGCCGGAACGGCCCTCAACACCGCAGCAGTTGTTATCGGTTCACTGGCCGGGCTCGGCATCGGCAATCGGCTCCCCGAGCGCACCCGATCGATCGTCACCGCCGGCCTGGGTCTGTCCACCTTGCTGATGGCGGGCTCGTCCGCGGTCGCCGTCTTCGATCCCGCCCTCAAGGCGGCTGTGGGCAGCGCCGGGATGCTCATCGTCCTCGGCGCGCTGCTCCTCGGCGGGATCGTCGGATCGCTGGCCCGAATCGAGGACCGCCTCGGCGGCGTGGCCGGGTGGGCGCAAGGTCTGGTCGCGCGCCGCCGCGGCGGGGCGTCCGCCGGCGACGCACCGGGGGAGCGGGAGCGGTTCATCGAGGGCTGGCTCACCACGACCCTGCTGTTCTGCGTCGGTCCGCTGACGATCCTCGGATCGCTCGATGACGGTATGGGGCATGGCATCGACAAACTCGCCCTCAAGTCGGTGCTCGACGGCTTCGCCGCGATGGCTTTCGCCGCGTCCTTCGGGATCGGCGTCCTCCTGTCGGCCGTCTCCGTCGCCGTCGTCCAGGGGTTGTTGACCGTGCTCGGTGTCTTCCTCGGCACGGTCCTCGACGGTGCGCAGATCGCCGCGCTCACCTCGGTCGGTGGCCTCATGCTCATCGGGATCGGCTTCCGGCTCTTGGAAATCAAGCAGATCCCGGTGGGGGACCTGTTGCCTGCCCTGCTGTTCGCGCCACTGCTGGTCAGTCTCGTCGCCGCCCTTTAAAGCCAGCCGTTCTCTTGGGCGATCCGGGCGGCGTCGGCGCGATTGCGGCCCTGCGTCTTGCCGATGGCGCTGGACAAGTGATTGCGGACGGTGCCTTCGGACAGGAAGACCGCGCTCGCGATGTCCGCGACCGAGCCGCCGGCGAGTGCCGCGCGCAACACATCGGCCTCCCGTGGCGTCAGCGGCGACTCGCCCGCTAGGAAGGAGTCGGCCGCGAGGGCGGGATCGACGACCTTGAGCCCGGAGTGCACCCGTCGGACCATGTCCGCCAACTGCCGCGCGGGGGTGTCCTTGACGACGAATCCCCAGGCGCCCGCCCGCATCGCGCGGCGCAGATATCCCGGGCGACCGAAGGTCGTCACGATGAGCACCCGTATGCCCGTGCCCGCCCGCACCAATTCGCCCGTCACCTCGATCCCGTCCCGGCCGGGCATGTCGACGTCCATCAGCACGACATCGGGTCGAGTTCGCTCGACTAGGGCCACGACCTCATCCCCGGATCCCGCCTCGCCGACGACTTCGATGTCCGGCTCCAGCGCGAGCAGTGCCGCCAAGGCACCGCGGACGAGGGCTTGGTCATCGACGAGCGCAACACGGATCACGGAGTTGATCACGAGGCGACGCTACCGACCCGCGACGACGACCTCGAAGCCCGACGGCTCCAGGTGTCGCGTCGTCACCGTCGCCCCTGCCAAGCGGGCGCGCTCGCGGAGACCACGCAGACCGTTGCCCCCGCCCACCACGCCACTCACCGCACCGCCATCCTCCCGATTGACCCCGCGCCCATCGTCAGTCACCCGAATCTGGTTGGGGGAGAGGGTGATCGTGCAGTGACGCGCGGCCGAGTGGCGCACCACGTTCGTCACACTCTCGCGCACCGTCCAGGCAAACAGTTCCTTCAGGGCCGGGTCGACATCGTCCATGGCGTTCGGGATCGTCGAGTCGATGCCCGCCGCGGCGAGCGCGGCTTTGGCCCGGGCTAGTTCGCCGGCCAACGAGATCTCGCGCACCCCAACAACCGCCCCGCGGACGTCGGCCAGTGCCTCCCGCGCCAGCGTCTCTAAGGACGCGATCTCACCGCGCGCCCGCTCAATGTCGACATCGAGCAACCGCCCCGCCAACTCGGCCTTGACGGTGATGACGGTCAGCGAATGACCGAGGATGTCGTGGATATCCCGGGCGAGTCGCCCGCGCTCCTCCTCCACCGCTAGGCGAGCGTTCTCTTGCCGCACGGCCGACAGGTCACGGGAGCGGCGGATGGCCAGCATCCCGCCGCCCATGGCAAACATCGACAACAGGATCGACATGGACACGCCGGCGTGGCGGCTCCAGCCGTCGACGAGGCGGACCACACCCTCATATGTCCCGGCGAGCGCAAACCCGACGGGGAAAGCCCACCGCATCGGCATGGTCCACAGCCCGCACACGGCCAGAAAGACCCAGGTCGAGGTGCCCGCCTGGCCGACGAGGAGGGTGTCGGCGATCGTGAGGGCGAGGACCACGGCATACCGGAAGGTCCGCCTCGCCGGCGTCCAGTGCGCCTCCGTCAGGGTCGACCCGCCGAAGATATAGCCCCGCGACTCATGAAAATGCCAGAGATAAGCCACCGCGAAGGCGACCGTGACCACGATCCCGGCCACGCCCCGCGCCGACGAGCGCGCCGCCCAAGCGGCAGCGAGCGGCTCGGCGAGGAAGACGAGCCAGAAGCGGCCGGCGCCGAGCGCCTTGATCTCGGCGGAGGTGCCGTCCGCGACGATCCGGCCCTTGCGGACGAGGACGACGCGATCGGCATACAGATCGGCCTCTTCGAGGTAGTGGGTGGCGAAGAGGATGGTGCGGCCCTTCGCGGCTTCGGCGTGGATGCTGGACCAGAAGGCGCGGCGGGCGTTGACGTCCATGCCGGTGGTGGGCTCGTCGAGGATGAGCAGCTGCGGGTCGCAGACCAGTGCCATCGCGAACCGCACGCGCTGCTGCTCCCCGCCGCTGCACTTGCCGACGAGCCGGTCGCCGAGGTCCGTGAGGCCGGCCATGTCGAGCACCTCGGCGGTGGGCCGGGCGAGCGGGAACAGCGAGGCCGTGTAGTCGATCGTCTCGCGGACGGTGAGGTCTTTGAGGAGGCCGCCGGTCTGCATGACGGCCGAGACCAGGCCGTGGCGGACGGCCTCCTGCGGGCTGAGCCCGAACACCTCAACGGTGCCGGTGGTCGGTTCGGCGAGGCCGAGGATCATGTCGATGGTGGTGGTCTTGCCCGCCCCGTTCGGGCCGAGGAAGGCGACGACTTCGCCCGGCACGATGGCGAGGTCAATGCCGCGCACGGCCCGAACCTCGCCGAAGGTCTTGGTGAGGCCGGTCAGGTCGACGGCATTCGCGATCCCTGGCCGTGTTGATGTCGTTGCGGTGGTAGCTGCCCCTGCTGTTGTGGTCATGCCTCGAGCCTCGCCCCGCCGTGGCACGGTCACTTCGACCGCCTGTCACGACCCACCCATGAGGTTTGTCATGGCCGCGTCCACCAGATGGAGGACTTTCTCCTGCTGTCTCGGACTTCTAGCTTCAAGGCAACGGAGGACAACCCACATCTCGGAGGAAGCCATGTTTACGTTCCGGTCCAGTTCGGCACGACCCAGCAAGCGCCGCATCGGCGCGCGCGCTCTGGGGGTCTCCACGGCGTTGGCAGCCCTTACGTTTGCGACGGGTGGCGGTGCCGCCAGCGCTGGCCACCGGACAGCGGATAGCCCCCGGGTCGTTAACCCACCCATCCTCATCACCATCACCGGCAACCTCTACACGATCAACCCGGATGGGACGGGGCTTAAACGGTTGACCTCGATTGGCGCGATCGGGGGTGCCGCCTATTCGCCCGACGGGACCAAGATCGTCTTCCACAAGGGGCAGGCGAACGCCCGAGACCTCTATGTCATGAAGTCCGACGGTACGGGTGTGACCCGGTTGACCAACACCTCGACGCAGGACGAGATGTTCGCCAGCTGGTCGCCCGACGGCAAACGCCTCGCGTTCGAGCGGGGTTACATGACCGGCGACCGGGGCGGGATCGCCCTCATGAACGCCACCCCGGGAGCAACCCAAACGCTGATCCACCGCAATCCCGTCGCCGGTGACGGGTACAGCGAAACCTACGGGCGGCCAGACTGGTCACCCAAGGGCGACCGGCTCGCGATCGAGAAGTGGAGCAACTACGACCATTCGTCGGTAAACCTTTATCTCATGAGCCTGACCGGCAAGCTCGGACGGCAGCTGTCAGGTGGAATGCAGGCGCAGTGGAACCCTTCAGCCACGTGGATCTCATCAACCGGAGTCGACTACGACGCCGGGGACTGGTCCCAGAAAACCAACGTGAGCACGGGAGCGGCTGGGCGGTGTCAAGGCGTCGTAGCAACGTGGGGTTGGCCGAGGAGGAGTCGTTCGAAGGATTCGCGGGGGGTGAGGTAGCCCAGGACGGCTCGGGGGCGTTCGTTGAGTTCTTCGGCGATGGAGTTCAGGTAGGGCTGATGGGCGGGGATGTTCTCGCCCTTGGGGATGTACTCACGGATCAGGCCGTTGGTGTTCTCGTTGCTGGGACGCTGCCAGGGGCTGTGTGGATCGGCGAAGTACACCGGCAGGTCGGTGGCGACGGTCAGCGCGGCGTGGCGGGCCATCTCGCTGCCTTGATCCCAAGTCAGCGAGGCGCGCATCATTTCGGGTAGGGCGTTGACGTGCTCGATCAGGACCTCGGCCAGGTCGTCGCTGGACTTGCCGTGATGCAGGGCCACGATCACGGTGTACCGGGACATCCGCTCGACCATGGTGGCTGCAGCGCTGGCGCCGTTCTTGCCGATGATCAGGTCGCCTTCCCAGTGCCCGGGTACCCTCCGCTCGGCGCTGCCGGGGTGTTCGTTCTCCCGGGCGGTGATGGGACGCATCCCCACGATCGGGGCCCCGCGCCTGCTCGATGAGCGGGGCTTTCGCTGGGTGCGCTTGGAGCGCAGGAAGACCCCGTGGCGGACCAGCTCGGCGCGGGGCATGGCGTAAATGAACTGGTAGATCGCCTCGTGCGAAGCCAGCAGGCCACCGGCCGGTAGGGAACCCTTCATGACCTCCACGGTGGCGTCCTCGGCCTCCAACTTCAACCGGCCGGCGATCTGACGGGGCGTGCGAGACTGCCGCAGATCGGCCAACACCCGCTGACCCAGCAGCGGATCGGCGGCCACCTTGCGCGGCTGCGGACGGGCGCGGCGCCGTTGGGCCCGCACGTCGGCGCTGACCACCCGATACCCACACGTCTTGGTGGAGTTCCGGGCAATCTCCCGGGTGATCACTGACCGATCCCGGCCCAGGTCACGCGCGATCCGCGCCGGGCTCCAGCCCGCCTTCAACCCAGCCGAAATCTCCGCCCGGTCCTTGATCGTCAACTGCCGTCTCGTGCCTGCCACCGGTCCAGCCTCCCAGCCTTCAGCCCCGATCCAGTGGAGGCTGTTGCTTGGACGCTATGACCCTGCC
>NZ_HF571038.1:2997004-3005628 GCF_001046875.1 Nostocoides jenkinsii Ben 74 | reverse complement strand
GCAATAGCTATTGCGTCCGCCGCAGGTTATTGCGTCAGCGGAGGGTGGGCGGCGCCCCAGTGGCCTAGGGCGGCGATCGCCTCGCGCAGGTCGCGGCCTCGGTCGGTCAGGGCATAGGCGCGGGTGTTGTGGCGCAATGGCAGCCGATAGAGCACGCCAGCTGTTTCGAGTTCGCGCAGCCGGGTGGCCAGGATGTTCGTCGGCACGCCGAGGTCGCGCTGCAGATCGCCATACCGCTGGGGTTCGTCAAGCAGGCGCTCCACGATGAGTAGGGCCCAGCGCGCGCCGACGATGTCGAGAGCGGCGGCGAGATCGCTCACGCGCCCGGTTCGGCGTCCGGCTTCATCCAGAACGGCGAGTAGTGATAGCCGTCGGGGTCGTCGAACTGGCGCTGGTACATGAACGGATAGTCGTCGGTGTCGCCGATCCGCCCGCCCGCGGTAGCCGCCCGCTCGATCAGCTCATCGACCGCCTCGCGGCTGTCGAGGTCGAAGGAGACGGTGACCTTCGAGGGAGTGTCCGGCCCGCCGATCAGGTCCTCGGTGCCGCCGACACTGGCATACCCCTCGCGGCTGCAGAGCATCAGGTATTGCTCCGGCGCGAGAGCAAAGCAGGACACATTGTGGTCGGACATCTCGGGATTGAGGGTCCAGCCGAGAGCGGTGTAGAACGCGGTCGTCCGCTCGACGTTGTCGACCGGGCAGGTGATGAAGAGGCTCATGACCGGCATACTTGCAAAATGCAAGTGGACACGTCAAGGGCCGGGGGTCCGGCGCTCCTCGGCGATCGAGTTGCCGCCGTCGACGAGCAGGACCTGGCCGGTGATGTATGCCGCGCCGGGAGAGGCGAGGAAGGCAATGGCGGCGGCGATCTCGTCGGCGGTGCCGGATCGGCCGGCCGGAACCAGCTCGCCTTCGGTCACCTCGCCAGGTGTTTGGGAGCCGGTGGCGATCCAGCCCGGCGCGACGACATTGACGGTGACGCCGTGGCGCGCCTCGTCCACGGACAACGCGCGCGCGAGCCCGACGAGGGCGGCCTTGGCCGCGGCATACGCCACCTCGCCCCGCATGGTCATCGCGGCCCCGGTCACGGAGGAGACCAGGATGATCCGGCCGGCGCCGCTCGCGCGCAGGTGGGGCAGGGCTGCGCGGCAGGTGAGGTATGCCGCGTCGAGATTCCGCGCCAGCGACGCCCGCCACCGCTGCGGGTCGGTCTCGTCGATGGAGCCAGCGAGGTAGTCACCGTCCAGCGCGGACACCATGCCGGCGTTGGTGACCAGGATGTCGAGGCGCCCGTGTGCGGCATACGCCTGCGCAACAAGGGAACTCGCGTCCTCCTCCCGCGTGAGGTCGCCGACCACCCCGAGCGTCGGTATGCCGCGCGCCCCCAGTTCTGCGGCGCGCTCGTGCACCCGGTCCGTGGTGGCGGCGAGAGTGAGAGACGCGCCGAGGTCGCCGAGGAGGCGCGCCGCGGCATACCCAATGCCTGTCGGGGAGCCGGCACCCGTGACGAGAGCTGCTCGGCCGCTGAGGTCGAATGGTGGCGGTGTCCTCATATCTGCAGGTTCTCCAGTGGCCGCCAGCCGTGGGCGAGGGCGCGAGTGTCCCGGTCGAAACGGAAGAAGTGTCCTTGGCCTGGCTGGTCGAGATCGCGCGTGATGGCCTGGCCCAGGAGGTGGCACAGCAACAGCGTGCCGACGCCGCCGTGGGCGACGATGACGATATCGCCGTCGCCGGAACGAGGGTCCGCGAGAACCGACTCGAGCGCCGCGACAATCCGGGCCTGCTCGTCGGCGGCCGTCGCCCAGCCTCGGACACTTCGTTCGGGGTGGGCGAAGAAGGCATCCGCGAGTTCCTCGAACTGCTCAGGTGGCACGAATCCCGTTGCACTGCGGTCGTTCTCACCCAACTGTGCCAACTCAAGCCGGGGTATGCCGCCCGCCACCAGCTCCGCGGTCTCCCGCGCCTTGGTCTCGGTCGATCCCCACACGACTGTCACGGCGTCGAGGAAGGGCGCGCCGGCGATGGCGGCGGCCCGCTGCCGACCCACCGCCGAAAGACCCCAGTGCGGAACCGGAGTGTCGGGGTCGACGACGACCTGCGGGTGGGTGAGGAACCAGACCGAACGACGCGGTGTCATGCTGTCGACGCCGAGGCTGCGGTCGCCAATAGGTCCTCGATGGCGCTGACGATGTGCGGGTCTGTCGGGTAGTTCGTGTTCAGCCAGGCAAGGATTGCGCGAGCGCCGTCGACATTGTTGCCGTATCCCGGGGCCATCCGGGAGTAGTCCGGTTGGTCGCCGCCGCGCGTGCTCTCCACCCGACGGGTGGCTTCGAAGGGGTCCGGATCGGCCCAGGTCGTGCCTGGGTCAAGGCGCTGGAGCGCGAGGACCCGGTCGACGGCATAAACCTGGATGAACCGCATGGCCGTCAGGCGTTCGCCGCGCAGCTGTCGATGAAGTCCCACGAATAGATTGGTCAGGGCCTCGTTGAGATGGAACTCGACGGTATCGAGCGCGCCTCTGGCGGGAGGATCGATCTCGTCGTAGTGGAAGGCCGGTCTGCTCCAGACAACGCGGACGCCGCTCAGCGGGAGGGCCTGGAGCTCCGCCGGCGTGAAGATGGCGTACTCCAGGAAGAGGCCGTCGGCGAAGAGCGCTTTGCGGCCGTTCGGGTCATTGACGAACTCGTAGATCACTTCGCCGCCGAAGCCGCCAAGCCAGGCGATGTCGTCGAGGTAGCGACGCTTGGCGTCCGCGTCCGTGACGACGACGAAGAAGTCGATATCGGAGTGATCGTCAAAGCGGTGCGTCTCTTGGCCGGCCGAGCCGAGGCCCAAGATCGCGATGACACTCGGATCGCCGCTGACTGCGGTGGCGAGTCGGTCTAGGCGGTGCAAGTCTTCGCGCATAACGCCGTCCTTTCTCTGATGAAGGAGGTCGACGTGTCAGCCCGCGCGGGTCTTCTCCCGCCGAGGTCGCGACCTGGCCACTCTAGCGCCGCGGGATTCTCAGCCCAGGGCGGCACGGCGGCGGGCCGGGTGCATCAACACATCGACGTTGTCGGTTCGCTGCTCGATGCTGCCGAGCCCGGGCGGGAGGTCGCGCACTAGCGGGTCGTCAATGCTGTCCGGGAGTTCGGGCACGAGGTGTGGATCGACATGGAGGTATGGCCGGTCCCAGAACGGGACGGCGACAGGCGTGGCCGAGGGCAAGCCGATTCGTCGCTGGTGGGTGGCCAGTGCTTCTAGGGCGCTCGCGAGGTGGGCCCCTCGGGCGTGCCAATCGTCGGCTCGGAGCGCCTGGCCCAGTGCTGTCCCGATTGCGGGGTCGAGCGGCAACCGAGTGAAGAGTGTGCCGCGCCACTTGGAATAGGGCGCCCACTGGCGACACAGCAGGAACCCGAGATGCATCGCCACGTCGACAAGGCGCCCGGCGATCACCCGCGAGCCGAGATCGTCGCCGCGGTCGCCGGCCCGCTGCATCAGCGGAAGTTCCTGGTCGAGGCGTTGCCAGTCGCAGGCCACGAGATAGCGCCAGAGGTCATCGGGCCACCACACCAGGGCCTCGCGTAGGGCCGTCAGGTCGCCGGCGTCGTCGCGGAAGACCTCACCGGCGGTGACGTCGAGAGCCGCCTGACCGGTGAGGCTCAGCCAGTCGTATGGTGACGGGTCGCCGCGCGGGTCGAAGCCCAGGTTCTCCTGCGCGAACCGGTCGAGCGTGGACACGTCGATCCGCACCCGCTCGGTCGGGTCGCCCGACATCCCGAACCGGATCGGGAAGCCCCGAAATCGTTGGGGGAGTTGCTGGTCCAACGTAACGCTGACTCGGTCAACGTCGCGCTCGCCGACGAACAACTGCAGGCGCAGCCCCCAGTCGTGATCGCGCGACATCTCGTCGTCCAGTCCGAGGACGTCCGATCCGGTGCCGAGGCGAGCCGCGGCATACCCAAGATTCGGGAACTCCTGCCGGAGCACGGGGGAGACCAACTCAACGAAGTAGGTGCGCGCCAGCGCGAGTCCCTGCACCGCTGCGCTCATGACCCACGGGTAGGCCTGAGCTTTGGCACCACATACGGTGCCAAAGCACAGACCTTATCCACGCGACTCAGACCGAGGCGGCGAAGGCCTCGCCGAAGATGTCCATGCCCTCGTTGAGCAAGTCGTCGCTAATCGTCAGCGGCGGCAAGAAGCGGAAGACATTGCCCAAGGTGCCGCAGGTCAAGGTAACCAGGCCGCGCTCGTGGCAGGCCTTGTTGATCGCGCCGGTGAGAGCGGCGGCAGGCGCCTTCGTCACGCGATCCTCCACCAACTCCATCGCGATCATCGCGCCGCGGCCACGCACCTCCCCGACCTGCTCATACTTCTCCGACAACTCGCCGAGGCGAGCCTTGAGGATGCCCTCGATCTCGCGCGCCCGACCGGCCAGGTCGTCGGCTTCCATCGTCTCGATCGAGGCGAGCGCCGCGGCGCAGGCGACGGGGTTGCCGCCATAGGTCCCGCCCAGGCCGCCGCCGTGGATGGTGTCCATGATGTCGGCGCGACCGGTGATGCCGGAGAGCGGCATACCGCCGGCAATGCCCTTGGCGGTGACGATGATGTCCGGCACGACCTCCTCGTGATCGACGGCGAACCAGTCACCGCTGCGACAGAAGCCGGACTGCACTTCGTCAGCGATGAAGAGGATGTCGTGGTCGCGGCACCACTGCGCCAGCGCGGGCAGGAAGCCGGGCGGCGGGACGATGAAACCGCCCTCTCCCTGGATCGGCTCGATGATGACGGCCGCGGTGTTCTCCTCGCCGATCTGGGCATGAATCTGGTCGGTGATATAGCTGAAAGCCTCTGCCTCGCAGTGCTTTTCGCCGCCCGGCCAGCGGTAGGGGTAGGCCATCGGCACGCGGTAAAGCTCGGAGGCAAAGGGCCCGAACTTGTGCTTGTAGGGCATGTTCTTGGCCGTCATCGCCAGGGTCAGGTTGGTGCGTCCGTGGTAAGCATGATCGAAGGCGACGATCGCATCCTTGCCGGTGTAGTGCCGGGCCACCTTGACCGCATTCTCGACCGCCTCCGCCCCGGAGTTGAAGAGCGCCGTGCGCTTCTCGTGGCTTCCGGGCGTCCGCTTGTTCAGCTCCTCGCAGACCTCGACGTACTCCTCATAGGGCGTGACCATGAAGCAGGTGTGGGTGAAGTCGGCGATCTGCTTCTGCACCGCATCGATGATCCGCTGGTTGCCATTGCCGACGCTCGTGACGGCGATGCCGGAGCCGAAGTCGATGAGCTGGTTGCCATCGACATCGCGCAGGATCCCGTCCTGTCCGGACTCGACATAGATCGGCAGGCCGGTGCTCACCCCCGTCGAGACCGACGCCAACTTCCGCTGATGAAGCTCGTGCGACTTCGGGCCGGGGATGGCGGTGTTGAGGATGCGGCGCTGCTCGATCATGCGGCCGATCCTAGGGCGTGGCGTCAAGGCGGTCGGAGGGCGCTGGTGAGCATGGCAGGATTTAGTAATGACGCCGACCTCACCGGGCTGGTACGACGACCCGCATCAGGCCGACCAACTGCGCTACTTCGATGGCATCGTATGGACCGCGCACGTCGCCCCCCGCCGGACCCGGGAGGCGGCCCCCGCCCCGATCGTCCCGGCGCCCCCCACGGCGCCAGGGGGTGAGCCTGGAGCGCAGTCGCCCGTCGGGCAGGAGCCCGCTGACCCCTATGGCTGGCGAACCCCGCAGGCCGGCCCGCCCGCCGCGGGCGGCGGTCAGCAGCAGTGGCCGGGTCAACAGCCGGGTCAGCAGTGGCCGGGGCAACAGCCGGGTCAGCAGTGGCCGGGGCAACAGCCAGGGCAACCGCAGCAACAGTGGCAACAGACACCGCCATACGCCGGGCCGGTGACTCCCGATGGCGTCCCGCTCGCGGGCTATTGGCAGCGGGTCGGTGCCTCGATCCTCGACTCGCTGCTGGCCGGGGTGATCTCGGGGATCCTCGGTGGCTGGCTGATCTGGAAGGCGATGGCTCCGTGGTGGAAGGACCTCATGGACGCCGCCCAGCGTGACGACACGAGCGCGATGGAGAACCTCTCCCGCAACCTCTCGGACCAGCTGAACTCCGGCTACTTCCTGGCCTATCTCGGCCTCACGCTCGCCGTGCACCTGATCTATCACGTGTTCTTCCTGACCCGCAGCGGGGCGACTCCGGGCAAGCGCGCGGTCGGGATCAGCGTGCGCCGGGTCGGCGCGCCCGGGCCGCTCACCCTCGTCGCGGCTCTGCGGCGGCCGGCAGGCCATCTCCGTTTTTACCAACATCCTGGGCGTGATCCCCGGGTTGTTCGGCTTCATCGGCTCACTCATCTCGCTTGCCGACGTGCTGTTCCCACTGCGCGACGCCAAGCGGCAGGCGTTGCACGACAAGATGGCCGACACCGTCGTGGTGCGCGGCCAGCAGCCGAAGCGCTCCTAGGGGCGGATCGTCCCGGCGCATTCACCGAGCGCGATGCGGCTGCCGTTGGCACCGGTTGCGCTCGCGCGCAACACGATTCGGTCGCCGTCTTCGAGGAACGTCCGGGGCGATCCGTCGGCCAGGGTGACGGGCTCCTGGCCACTCCAGGTGAGTTCCAGGAAGCACCCGCGCGACTCCTTCTCGGGGCCACTGATCGTGCCCGAGCCGAAGAGATCACCGCTGCGGATGCTCGCCCCGTTCACGCTCAGGTGGGCCAGCATCTGCGCGGGCGACCAGTACATGTCGCGATAGTTCGGCCGACTCACGACCGTGCCATTCCAGTCGACCTCGCACGCAATCTCCAGGCCGTATGCCGCGTCCCCGCGCAGGTAGGGCAGCGGCACCGGGTCCTGGCCCGGCAGGGCGACGCGGGCACTCGCCAAGGCGGCCATCGGCACCACCCAGGCCGAGATCGACGTGGCAAAACTTTTCCCGAGGAAGGGACCGAGCGGGACGTACTCCCAGGCTTGGATGTCGCGCGCCGACCAGTCGTTGAGCAGGACGACACCGAAAATGTGGTCCCAGGCGTGGTCGAGGGGAACGGGTTCGCCGATCATGCTGGCGCCTCCGACAACAAAGCCCAACTCGCATTCGATGTCGAGCCGCCGGCTGGGTCCGAACGTCGGCGCCGGGTCGGCCGGGGCCTTGCGCTGGCCGCTCGGCCGGGCGATGTCGGTGCCCGAGACCACAATGGTGCCGGAGCGGCCGTGGTAGCCGATCGGCAGGTGTTTCCAGTTGGGGGTGAGAGGTTCGGAGTCGGGACGGAAGATGCGCCCGACATTGGTGGCGTGATGCTCGCTGGCATAGAAATCGACGTAGTCGGCGACGTCGATCGGCAGCCTTAGGGTGAGGTCGGCCAGGGGGTGCAGGTGCGTGGCGACGCAGTCGTCGCGCTCCGTGCCGCGCAGGGTCTCCTGCAGCCACGCCCGGGCGGCGGCCCAGGCCTCCGGGCCTTGGTCGAGGAAGGCGTTGAGGCTGGGGGAGTCCCAGACACGGCCCGACTCCATCCCGGCGCGCTCGGCGAGGCCCGCGATGTCGAGCGCGTGATCGGCGACGCGGACGACGACGCGCGGGCCGCCGGGGAGGTCGGCCACGCCATACGGCAGGTTCTCCAGGCCGAAGGCCTCGTCAGCGGGCAGGTCGTGCCACCAGCTCATCGGTCACTCACTTCCGTGGAGTTGGCCGAGCTCGATGAGCCCGGCGATGGGGTCGGACACCGCGCAGCAGCCGTATGCCGCGAAGGCCCCGCGCACCCTCGTCACCGCGGCGGGGGTCAGGTCGGCGAGCGCGGCGAGGAGGGGTTCGGGGTCGCGGGAGGCGAGCCAGGTCGCCAGGACGGGGCGCGGCATACCTCCCGCGGCGGCGGCGACGGCGGCCAGAACGTTGAGGAAGCCGTGCTGCGGCTCTTTGGCCGCTGATCCGAGGACGGGATAGTCGCCGCGGACGGGGTGATGGAGTCCGCCGGTGAGCTTGAGCGGGACCTCCATCGCGACGGCGGCGCTGAGGACTTCGGCGAGTTCGCGTTCGTCGGGCCACGGCCACGTCGGGGTCTCGCCGGTGCGGAACTTGACCAGGATGTCGGTGGCCTCGCTCTCGTGGGCGACGGCGGCATCGGTGAGGGCAAGCGCCTGGTCGAACCCGCGGGGGAGCTCGACGACCAGGCGCGGCGCCTGAATGTCGGCGTCCCGCCAGTCGGGCTGCCACCCGAACTCGGCCCCGCGCAGGTCCAGTCTGTCATCCGTATGGGCCGTGCGCGTCGCCCCCGCGAGCGCCCCAAGGTCGGCGCCCGGCCGGGCCACCACCACGAGATCGAGGGGGCCGGCTGCTCCGGTCTGGGTCCACAGGCTCGCCGCCGGCTCCACCATGTCGGGGGAGAGGAGTAGGGGGCCGACCAGATCGGCATACGGGCCCTCGCGGTGGGTGCGGTGTTGGGCGAGGGCGTCGGCGAGGCTGAGCGCCGCCGGCGGGAACACCGCCGCGTCGTCGAACAGGGCGGTGAGCAGCGCGCGCGGCATCGGTGACACCCCCCAACCGTAACCGCCCCGTCCCTTCCGAACTTGAGCACGCCGTACGTTCTTGAGCACGCCTTCCAAGGCGTGCTCAAGAACGTACGACGTGCTCAAGTTCGGAAGG
>NZ_HF571038.1:2989242-2996904 GCF_001046875.1 Nostocoides jenkinsii Ben 74 | reverse complement strand
AGACACGCCGTATGACGCTTCGTCATACGGCGTGTCCCTGCCCGTCGACGTGTTGGGGCGGGGTCGCCGGGGTGGGCGCCCCCTCGCTACGGACGAACTTGAGCACGTCTTACGTTCTTGAGCACGTCCTAGAGGACGTGCTCAAGAACGTAAGACGTGCTCAAGTTCGGGGTGGGTGCCCGGCGCGGTCGGGGTGGTCGGTGATGACGGTGTCGAGCCCCGCGCCGACGTATGCCGCGACCAACCCGGCCATGTCCCCGAGGGTTGCGGGGTGCTGCCCCACCCGGAAATCTGTTGGCAGGTAATGATTCTCGGCCCGGAACGTCCAGCAGTCGACCCGCAAACCGATCTCGTGCGCCCGGTCGAACAGGCGACTCGGCTCCCCGAGCGCGCCGCTGTCGCTCGGCGGGAAGAGCACCGCCCGACCCGGCCCGATCGCGGTGGCGGTGTCGTGGACGCGGGCGAGGCCGCCGGGGGTGAGCAGATCGCCATACGTCGCACCGCCCTCCCCTGGCACTGGTAGGTCGAGATCCTCCTCGACCAGGAACACCATCCCGGCGTGGACGGAGAGGGTGCGCAGCATCCGCAAATGGTGCAGCTCGAAGGTCATCACCTCGACCGGCGAGCCGGCCTCCTTCACCCCGGCCCGGGTCAGTTCCGGGATGAGCAAGTCCTCGATCGGAAGGCGGCACGACGTGAAGTATTCGGGAGTCTTGACCTCCAGCTTTAGTCCAACCGGGCGATCCAGCTCAACACTCAAGCTTGCCCTGAGGTCGAGTACTTCGCGGAGGGTGGGCACGGCATACTGCCCGTCGTGGGCAGCGGAGCGCCGCCCTGGCAGCGGTTCGACGCAACGAAGCTCCTTGATCTCCTCGGTCGTGAAGTCCTCGCTGAACCAGCCCGTGATCTCGTGACCATTGACCGTCTTGGTGGTCCGCCGGTCGGCGAACGCGGCGTGCTGGGCAATGTCCGTCGAGCCGCTCAGGTCGTTCTCGTGGCGGGCGATCAGGACCCCGTCCCTTGTCGGGACGACGTCGATCTCGAAGGCATCCGCGCCCTGCCGGATCCCCAACTCGTATGCCGCGAGGGTGTGCTCGGGAAGGTAGCCGCTCGCCCCGCGGTGGGCCACGATCGTCGGTCTTGTCATGAGAGTTCTGTGAGTTCCTAGCTACGGGTGCCAGAGTCCGCGGGCAGCGCTGAGGTCGCCCGCGCGGCGCTGTTCGTGGCGCGCTTCGAGACGCGGCACGAGGAGCAGGGTCACGCAGCCGATGATGACCGCCGACAGCACGTAGCCCCACAGCGCCGCTCCGGAAACCCAGATGACGAACGCCCCCGCGCAGCAGGCGCCGAGCGTCCACGTGATTCGCTCGACGAAACTCACCGGGCGCTACCCCTCTCTGGCCAACGGGATGCCTGACAGCGCCAGGCTAGTAGCCCGTGACCTCGGACGGGAGCACGCGGCATACGCGTGGATCACTAGGCTGGCGCCGTGTCCAAAGTCCTGACTTCACTTCCCGTGGGCGAGCGCGTCGGCATCGCCTTCTCTGGCGGCCTCGACACCTCCGTGGCGGTGGCCTGGATGCGCGAGAAGGGCGCGATCCCGTGCACCTACACCGCCGATCTCGGGCAGTATGACGAGCCCGAGATCGACACCGTGCCGGGGCGCGCGGGGCAGTATGGCGCCGAGCTTTCCCGGCTCGTCGATTGCCGCAGCGCGCTGGTCGAGGAGGGGTTGTCGGCGATCGCGTGCGGCGCCTTCCACATCCGCAGCGGCGGCAAGACCTACTTCAACACCACACCGATCGGGCGCGCGGTGACCGGCACGCTGCTGGTGCGCGCGATGCACGAGGACCAGGTCTTTATTTGGGGCGACGGGTCGACCTTCAAGGGCAATGACATCGAGCGGTTCTACCGCTATGGGCTGCTGGCGAACCCGGCGCTGCGGATCTACAAGCCGTGGCTGGACGCTGAGTTCGTCTCCGAATTGGGCGGGCGCCACGAAATGAGCGCCTGGCTGACCGAGCGGAAGCTGCCTTATCGCGACAGCCAGGAGAAGGCCTACTCGACGGACGCCAATATCTGGGGCGCCACGCATGAGGCCAAAACCCTTGAGCACCTTGATGTTTCGCTGGAGACGGTGGAGCCGATCATGGGGGTCAAGCACTGGGATCCGTCGGTGGTCATCGACGCCGAGGATGTGACGATCACCTTCGTGCAGGGCCGGCCGGTCGCGATCAATGGGCGCGACCTGTCGCCGGTGGACCTCGTCATGGAGGCCAACGCCATCGGCGGCCGCCACGGGCTCGGCATGTCCGACCAGATCGAGAACCGCATCATCGAGGCCAAGTCGCGCGGAATCTATGAGGCGCCGGGGATGGCGCTGCTGCACGCGGCATACGAGCGACTCCTGAATGCCGTGCACAACGAGGACACCGTCGCGAACTATCACGCCGAGGGCCGCCGCCTCGGTCGGCTGCTGTATGAGGGCCGCTGGCTCGACCCGCAGTCGCTGATGCTGCGCGAGTCGCTGCAGCGCTGGGTCGCCTCCGCGATCACCGGCCAGGTCACACTGCGTCTGCGCCGCGGCGACGACTACACGATCGTCGACACCCGCGGCGAAAACTTCAGCTACCACCCCGACAAGCTGTCGATGGAGCGCGTCGAGGACGCCGCCTTCGGCCCCGTCGATCGGATCGGTCAGCTGACGATGCGCAATCTCGACATCGCCGACTCCCGCGCCAAGCTGGAGTTGTATGCCGCCCAGGGCCAGCTCTCCGGCGGCCACCAAGTGCTGGTCGGCAAGTTGGAGTCGGGCGGCGCCGCCCAGATCGCGGAGAACACGTCCGTGGACGCCGCCGCCGACGACGCCCTCGACGCCGCGGCGATGGAGTTCGGCACCGACTGACCCGCGCGTGGGGGTGCGGGTTTCCCGCCCAATCCCAGAAACCGGCGCTTCGGCAGGCTTTCTGGCGGTCAGAAAGCCTCCCAAAGCGCCGGTTTGTGGGATTGGGCGGGAAACCTACAATCAGCCCCCGCTCACGAACATCGACGGCGCCAACGGGGTGACGGTGAGCTTATCGAGCTGGGCTGTGCCGCCCTTGGCGAACAGGCCGATCCCGTCGCTCCCAGCTGACGGGAAGACCTGATCGGTGATGGTGGTCCCGCCTTGGGCGAACACCTCCACTGACGAACGGTCGAGATAGCTCGTTGAAGGTCTGCGGGATGGCGAGTGGCTGCTCGGTCCAGTGCATGAGGTCAGGGGACGTGGCATGTCCCCAGCTCATGATCCCCCACCGGTCTCCCGACGGGTTGTGCTGGAAGAAGAGGTGATAGGAGCCCTTGTACCAAACCAGGCCATTCGGGTCGTTCATCCAGTTCTTGGACGGTGAGAAGTGAATCGCAGGACGATACGGCTCGGAGCCGAGCTGCGCAGCGTCGGCCATACCGGCCGAAAGCATGGTCGCGGCGCAGGCAAGGCCCACGATGACGGGTGTCCGTCGCCGAAGTCGCTGGATCATGAATTGTGCTCGCCTAGTTAGTGATTCGTCGATCAGTGACCACAGAAGTTTCGTCTTGCAGGCATTGACAACGTTGTCACTCGGAGTCAGCCCCATGGGAAGCCGGGAATCTGGGGGTGGCCAGACGATAGCCACAGCCGCCGCGCCAAGGGGAAGACCTCCCCGGGAAATGTCTCACCAGGTGAGATGTGCGAGGGGAGCGCCAACACAGCATACGCCCTGGAGAGCGACCTGCGCCGACCCCGCCCACGCTGCCGCCGACGACGCCTCGACGCCGCCCCCATTGCAGTTCGGCACGCACCGACCCAGGCCCACGACCCCTCGCGGACGCAATAACTCGAGGCGGACGCAATACCTTTTGCGTCCGCCGCAGGCTATTGCGTCCGCCGGGGTCGGGGCGGAAGGTTATTGCGTCCGCTGCTTGTGGGCTGCGTACAAATAGGCTTGGTCGTATGCCGCGGCGCGCCAACCTCGCTCGGGCCACCCGGGAACTCATCGCCGGCCGGACCGGCGACCTCGTCCGGGCCGCCGTCGCCGACATTGAGTCCCGACATCCGTGGTATGCCGCGCTCTCCGCCCGCGACCGAGCCTCCGTCGCGCTCGTGGCCCACAGCGGCATCGAGAACTTCGTGGGGTGGCTCGCCCAGGGAGAGGGCGGGCCCGTCCGAGCACAGGACATCTTCGAGTCCGCCCCACCGGAGCTGGCCCGCTCAATCAGCCTCGCCCAGACGCTCGACCTCATCCGTTCCGTCGTCGACGTCGTCGAGACACAGGCCGCCGAGATCGTCGGCGAGCGCGCCGCGCCCGCCGTGCGCGAGGCCATGCTCCGCTATTCCCGCGATGTCGCCTTTGGAGCCGCCCACATCTACGCCCGGGCCGCCGAGCAGCGGGGCGCCTGGGACGCCAGGCTCGAAGCTCTCGTGGTCGATGCCATCCTGCGCGGCGACGCCGACGAGGGGATGCAGAGCCGCGCCGCCGCGCTCGGCTGGGGGGCCACCACCTATGTCGCCGTCATCGCCGGCAACCCGCCGACAGATCCCGGGTCACCCGAGACGGGGGCGGCGGACCCGGCATACATCCTCGATCAACTCCACCGGCGCGCGAGTCGGCACAACCTTCGGGTCCTTGCCGCCGTCCAGGGCGGGCGCCTGATCACGCTGCTCGGTGGCACGCCCGACGCGCTCGCCGACGCCACCACCCTCCAAGACGCCTTTGGCCCAGGCCCGCTCGTCGTCGGCCCCACCGTGCCGCACCTCTTTGCCGCCGGCCGCTCGGCCCGCGCCGCCATCTCGGGCCATGCCGCGGCAGCTGCCTGGCCAACCGCCCCCCGCCCTGCCCGCGCCGACGACCTCCTCGCCGAACGCGCCCTCATCGGCGATCTTCCCGCCCGCAACGCACTCCGGTCGCGCATCGTCCGGCCCCTCGACCAGGTCAGCGGCGGCGACCTGTTGCAGACCGCAACGGCTTATCTCGAAGCCGGCCGCAGCTTCGAGGCCACTGCCCGGGCACTCTTCGTCCACACCAACACCGTGCGTTACCGCCTCGGTCGCATCGCCGACCTCACGGGCTACGACCTGACCGACCCCCACGACGGCGACACGGTCCACCTGGCCATCCGCCTGGCCCGCCTCGGCACCGCCGCGACACCCCCGGCCACCCCACGCTGAGCCGGCGACCCGCACGCACTCCGACCGCCACCCTTAGAGGAAACCTCCAAAATCTCAGCGAGAAATTGCCATGCTGTTCAGCGCGCACCGAGACCTCGAATGCGCCACGCTAGACAGGTGCTCGCAATCGTCTGCCCCGGACAGGGCTCCCAAACTCCTGGATTCCTGACCCCGTGGCTTGAGCTTGCCGGTGTCCGTGACCGCGCCGCCGCGATGGCCGAGGCCACGGGCATCGACCTGATCGCCCACGGCACGATCTCCGACGAGGAGACCATCAAGGACACCGGCGTCGCACAGCCGCTGATCGTCGCCGCCGGTCTGCTGACCCTTCCGGTGGTGCTGGGGGCCACCGGGATCGGCGCAGCAGATGTCGTGGCGGGGCACTCGGTCGGCGAGATCACGGCAGCGGGTGCCGCCGGGGTGCTCACCGACGCCGATGCCATCGGCTTCGTCGCGCGTCGCGCGGCAGGTATGGCCGCGGCCAGCGCGGTCACTCCCACCGGCATGAGCGCCGTGCTCGGTGGCGTCGCCGACGACGTCGTCGCGGCCCTCACCGAACTCGGCCTCACGCCCGCCAATATGAATGGCGCCGGTCAGATCGTGGCGGCGGGCACGCTCGACCAGCTCGCCGCCCTGGCCGATAACCCGCCGGCCAAGACCCGGGTCATCCCGCTGAAGGTGGCCGGCGCGTTCCATACGCAGCACATGGCCCCGGCCGTCGCCGAACTCGCGGCCTTCGCCGAGACCCTTGCTCCGGCCTCCCCCGCCGTCACCATCTTGTCCAATGCCGATGGCACCGCCGTCGCCGATGGCGCCGACATCCTGGGCCGACTCGTCTCCCAGGTCACCAGCCCCGTCCGTTGGGACCTCTGTATGGACGCGATGCTGGCTCTCGGAGTCACCGGCCTCCTCGAGCTCGCGCCGGCCGGCACCCTCGTCGGTCTGGCCAAGCGCGGCATGAAGGGCGTCGAGTCCGTCGCGCTCAAGACCCCGGACGACCTCGACGCCGCCGCGGCTCTCATCGCCGCGCACTCCCACACCTCCCCCTCCGCCAACGCCTGAAAGGCCCCACGTGACTGTCGCACCCAAGGGCACCGGAACCATCCAATCCGCCACCGGCTCAGTCGGTTCCAAGATCCGCGGCGTCGGCGGCTACCGCCCCGAGCGGGTGGTCCCCAATAGCGAACTCGTCGAGGCGATCGACTCCTCCGACGAGTGGATTCAAGAGCGGTCGGGCATCATCTCCCGGCGCTATGCGGCCCCCGACGAGAGCGTCGTCGACATGGCCGAGAAGGCCGCCCGCGACGCCATCGCCAACGCGGGCATCGACCTCGCCGAGATCGACACCGTCCTCGTCGCCACGGTGACCCACCCCCTACAGACCCCCGCGGCCGCCCCCATCCTGGCCGACCGGCTGGGTCTGCGCTGCGCGGCCTTCGACATCTCCGCTGCCTGCGCGGGCTACTGCTACGCAATCGGCATCGCCTCCGACCTCGTGCGCGGCGGCACCGCCACCAACGTCCTCATTGTCGGCGTGGAGAAGCTGTCCGATTGGACCGACTTCACCGACCGCGGCTCCGCCTTCATCTTCGGCGACGGCGCCGGCGCCGCGATCGTCGGCCGCAGCGATCGCGCTGGCATCGGCCCCACCATCTGGGGCTCCGAGGGCAACGAGTGGCAAGCGATCATGCAGCGCGAGTCCTGGATGGAGTTCAAGGACAACCCGGGCGACCGGGAGTTCCCCGCCCTCACCATGCAGGGTCAGAAGGTCTTCCGTTGGGCCGTATGGGGCATGGCTCCCGTCGCGCACCGCGCTCTCGAAGCCGCTGGCGTGCATCCCGAGGACCTCGACGCCTTCATCCCGCACCAGGCCAACATGCGCATCATCGACGCGATGCTGAAGCAGTTGAAGCTGCCCGCCGACATCCCCGTGGCCCGCGACATCTCCGAGACCGCCAACACCTCCGCCGCCTCCATCCCGCTGGCGACCGAGCGGATGCTGCGCGAAGGCATCGTCCCCAGCGGCGGCCTCGCCCTGCAGATCGGCTTCGGCGCCGGCCTGGTCTATGCCGCGCAGGTCATCGAATTGCCTTAGGGCACAACGACTCCCGGGTGGTCCACGGGTCAAATCGGGCCAGCACTACCGATCCAACCGCAAACCGATCAAAGGAGCGAACAATGGCTCAGAGCGAGCAGGAGATCCTCGAGGGTCTCGCCAATATCGTCAACGAAGAGACCGGCCTCGACGTCGGCGACGTCCAGCTCGACAAGTCCTTCACGGACGACCTCGACATCGACTCGCTGTCGATGATGACGATCGTCGTCAACGCCGAAGAGGCCTTCGGTGTGCGCATCCCCGACGACGAGGTCAAGAACCTCACCACCGTCGGCGACGCCGTCCGCTTCATCCAGTCCGCCCAGGGCTGACCCGGCCACGCGGCATACGCCCGCGTTGCCCTGGGTCGTGTCGCCCGCCA
>NZ_HF571038.1:2979277-2989142 GCF_001046875.1 Nostocoides jenkinsii Ben 74 | reverse complement strand
GCCGCCGGCGCAGCGGGAGCGGGCGCCGGAGCAGCCGGGGCGGGCGCGGGGGCTGCCGGAGCAGGAGCGGGCGCCGGAGCCTCAGGCTCGGGAGCGGGCTCGGGCTCGGGAGCGGGCTCAGGTGCAGCGGCCGGAGCGGCGGATCCGCCGCTGCCGCCGATGATCGCCAGTTCGGTACCGACCGCAACCGTCTCATCCTCGCCGACCAGGATCTTGGTGAGCTTCCCGGCCGCGGGGGAGGGGATCTCGGTGTCGACCTTGTCGGTCGAGACCTCCAGCAGCGGCTCGTCGACCTCGACGTCATCGCCCTCGGCCTTCAACCACCGCGTCACGGTGCCCTCGGTGACGGACTCACCCAGGGCGGGCATGGGAACCGGGGTTCCGCCGCCGGCGTCGCCCCCGTCGGAGTCACCACCAGCGGAGCCGCCGGAGTCGCCACTGGCGGCCGGCGCGTCACCAGCCGGTGCGGCCTCGGGCTCCGCAGCTGCTTCGGTTGCCGGCTCCGGCTGCGCGGGTTCGGGCTGGGCTTGCTCCGTGGAGGGCTCCGCAGCCGGCGCCTGGGCTTCGGCCGCCGCGGCAGGTGCATCGCCTGCCGCAGCAGGCTCGGCCGTGCCATCACCGATCACGCACAGGTCGGCCCCTACCGGCACCGTCTCGTCTTCCTGGACGAGAATCTCGCTCAGCGTTCCGGCGACGGGCGACGGAATCTCCGTGTCGACCTTGTCGGTCGACACTTCCAGGAGCGGCTCATCGACGGCCACCTGATCGCCGACATTCTTGAGCCACCGCGTCACGGTGCCTTCGGTGACGGATTCGCCCAGCGCCGGCATGGACACGCGTTCAGACATGGGGCCTCGTTCTCCTCAAAGCGGTTGCGGTGGTTGTGATCAGACTCTCACGCTCAGGGGTCCCCGTGCAGCACCGGGTCCACCCAGGTGCCACGAAGACGACATCAGGTCGGCTCTTCATCAGGCTGACTGCTTCATTCACGCTCGATGCTTCATCACGCTGACGGCTCAGCCACGGCCGCTGCCTCAGCAGCCTCGGCGAAAGCGAGCATGGTCGCCATACCGAATCCGGTGCCGCCCTTGGAGGTGAACCCGTAGGGGGCGCCCTCGTTGAACGAGGGCCCGGCGATATCCAGGTGCGCCCACGGGACCGACTCCCCATCGGGACGGTTGACGAACTCACGCAGGAACAATCCGGCGGTCAGCGCGCCGCCCCACTGATCGCCCTTGTGCTGCAGGTCCGCGGTGACCGAGTCGAGTTTCCCCCGCAGATCCTCCGGCAACGGCAGGGGCCACATCGCCTCGCCCGCCGCGCTCGCCGCCGCGAAGACCCGATCGTTGACGCCTTCGTCGTTGCTCATGACACCGGCGACGCGGGTTCCCAGGGCGACCATGCAGGCGCCGGTGAGAGTCGCGATGTCGAGGATGGCGTCCGCGCCCGACTCGACGGCGAGGGCGAGGCCGTCGCCGAGCACCATACGACCCTCGGCATCGGTGTCGATGATCTCGACCGTGAGGCCGTTGCGCATGGTGACCACGTCACTGGGACGTTGCGCGGTGCCGCTCGGGAGATTCTCGGCGAGGCAGAGGTAGCCGCTCACCGCATTGCCGATCCCCAGCCGAGCCGCCGCGATGACCGCACCGGCCACGGCGGCCGCACCGGCCATGTCGGACTTCATCGCCAGCATGGAGGCGGCCGGCTTGATGCACAGACCGCCGGAGTCAAAGGTGATGCCCTTGCCGACGAGGGCCACGTGCGCCCCGGTGCCGTCGGGGCGATAGTGCAACTCCATGATTCGCGGCGCGTGCTCGGAGCCCTGCCCGACGCCCACGATGCCGCCGCACCCCATCTCGACGAGGTCGTCCGGGCCGTGCACGACGATCTCGATAGCGGCTTCGCTGGCCGCGATCCGGTCGCGGACGACGTCGACGAAGGTCTCCGGATACAGGGCATTGGGCGGAGAGTTGACCAGATCCCGCACGAAGGAACTCTCGGCCGCGATGACCTCCGCGCGCTCCACCGCCCGGTCGTCGTCGCGATTGGCGGCATCGCCGTGGACGAGGATGCGCGCGACCTTGCGTCCCTCCTTAGGGCCAGACTCCTGCGCCGCCGCCCCCTTGTGCGCCATGAAGACGTAGCTACCCAGGTGGGCGCCGATCAGCGCGTTCTCCCGCCAGCCCGGCTCGGTCACGGGGAGGGCGAGTATGACCGTGCCGGCCTTGCCGATGTGGCGCAGCGCGGCGCCGGCCCCCGCGCGCAGGGTGAACGCCGTGACAGCGGTGTCCTTGCCGACCCCGGGCGCGATGCCGGTGACCACGACGCGCTTCGCGGCGAGACCGGGGACCCCGGCGATGCTGTGCACGTCGTCGACCTTGCCGGTGGCCCCGAGCACGGGCAGAACGGCATCCAGGTGGACCTTGGCCGCGTCGGGCAGGGATTGGCCGTCCGCAACGCGAGCGCCCTCCCCGTCCGGGACCGCCCCGACCACGACGGCATCCGCCTCCAGGGTGTCGAGCGGGCTGGGGGCTACGGCAAAGAGGCTCACGCCAGGCAGGCTATCCCGTCGGGCCCAGGTCTGCCGGTGAGCGGTACCGTGCGTTCATGAGCGATGGACTGCGCACCTCACCGCTGCACGACCGGCATGTCGCCCTCGGCGCCAAGATGGCCGATTTCGGGGGATGGCTGATGCCCATCGAGTACCCGGCGGGTGGCGTAATAGCCGAGCACACGGCCGTGCGCGAGCGCGTCGGTATCTTCGACGTCTCCCACCTCGGGAAGGCGCGGGTGAGCGGGCCGGGGGCCGCGGCATACGTCAATGCGTGTTTCACCAACGATCTCGGGCGGATCGCCCCGGGGAAGGCGCAGTACACCATGTGCTGCGACCAGTCCGGCGGTGTCGTCGACGACCTCATCCAGTATCTCCGCGGCGACGACGACGTCTTTCTCATCCCGAACGCGGCCAACACCACCACGGTGGTCGAGTTGCTCCAGGCCGATGCCCCAGAGGGGATCACGGTCGAGAACCTGCATGACCGCTACGGCGTGATCGCGGTCCAGGGAACCCTCTCGGACGAGGTGCTCGGGGACCTCGGATTCCCGGCGGGCCACGAGTACATGTCCTTCGTCGAGGTCGACTGGGAGGGACTGCCGGTCATCGTGTGCCGGACGGGCTACACGGGGGAGCGCGGTTACGAACTCGTGCCGATGTGGGACAACGCCGGCGCGCTGTGGGATGCCCTCGCGACGGCGGTCGCGACCCGGGGAGGTATGCCGTGTGGTCTCGGCGCGCGCGACACCCTCCGAACCGAGATGGGCTACCCCCTCCACGGCAACGATCTGTCGCTCGACATCACCCCGGTCATGGCCGGGGCGGCGTGGGCGGTTGGCTGGGACAAGGAGACGTTCTGGGGCAAGGAGGCGCTCGCGGAGCAGCGGGCCGCGAAGACGTCGCGGCTAATGCGGGGTCTTGTGGTCACCGGGCGCGGCATCCCGCGCGCGCATTGCGCGGTGCTTGATGCCGAGGGCAATGTCGTGGGCGAAGTGACGTCCGGGACGTTCTCGCCGACCCGCAAGGAGGGCATCGCGCTCGCGCTCCTGGACCGCTCGGTCGCGATGGGCAGTCAGGTCGCCATCGATGTGCGGGGACGCTCCTTGCCCGCCGAGGTCACCAAGCCGCCCTTTGTCGAGGTGCAGACCAAGGAGTCCTGACGCCGGGGCCCGAGGTTTGCGGCGTTGGGGTTTGCCCTGCCCGAGCCCCGAGTCGTGGGTGGGGCGGCGGGCAGGCTGGGGGCGAGGACGTCAGGCTGGGGGTTCCAGCGACATCGGCCCGTAGACCATGTCCTCGAAGTGCATCAGGCTGACCTCGTCGACGCCATGGTCAGCCAGGTCGGCCCACGACTCAGCCAACCAGGCCTCGGCGTCGCCCTGCGTGGGGAAAGTGGGCAGTCGCGTCCCGACCGGCGCCCACCCGACCGGCTCCTGATCGGCACCGACGCAGAGCCAGTGGTATTCCGACATTCCCGGCCGCCTCAGGAGGGGTACTCGCCGCGCCCGACCTGGGGCCGCGGCATACGAGTAGGACGCAGTTGCATCATCCGCATCGCGGCATAGGGCGCGAGGCCCTTGAGGTTGGCGTCCGCGCCGAACTTCTCCTTCAGGCGCTTCTTGATGCCGCGCCAGGCGAAGAACCCATCGACGACGGCAATGAGCACCAGCAGATAGACCAACAGAAAGGCCGTTGCAGCCCATGACGTCCGGAAGAACTGCAACATCAACACCAGCACCATGAACGGCAGCAGGAACTCCGCCACCATCCACCGCGCGTCGACACTGTCGCGCACAAATCGCCGCAGCGGGCCCTTGTCGCGGGGGGGCAAGTAGCGGTCGTCCCCGGTGACCATGGCCTGGCGCATCTGCGTGCTTTGCTCCATCCGCTTGGCGCGCGCCGCGACCTTCGCTGCCTTGCGGTCGGTGATCACGAGCGGCTGTTTGCGGGCAGCCTCCTGGTCGCGTCGCTTCGGGGTCGGCCGATTCTTGGCCCCCTCGCGCGGCTGGTGGACCGCTTGGTCCTGGGGCGTCTCGACAACCTTGTCCTTGCGTCCGAACACCGGGCAAGGATACGTGGTGGGTAGGGTCGCCCCGTGAGCGTGACACCCCTCGACATTGACACCCTGCGCGCGCGGATCGACGACCTGATGCCCGGCATCCGGGCCGACCTCGAAGCGTTGACCCGAATCCCGAGCGTGTCCCTCGATGCATTCGACCAGAACCACGTGGAGGAGAGCGCGGCCGCCACGGCGCGCCTCTTCGAGGCCGAGGGCTTTGGGGTGGAGGTGGTGCGTGAAGGAGGTCGCCCCGCGGTCATCGCCCGCAAGGAGGGTCCGGCCGGCGCCCCGACCGTGCTGCTCTATGCCCATCACGACGTCCAACCTCCCGGCGCCGACGACCTCTGGGACAGCCCCGCCTTCGACCCCACCGAGCGCGACGGTCGCTTGTATGGCCGTGGCGCGGCCGACGACAAGGCCGGGATCATGGCGCACCTCGCCGCGATACGCGCCCACGGCGACGCCCTGCCGGTGACGCTGGTCGTCTTTGTCGAAGGCGAGGAGGAGATCGGCTCGGAATCGCTGCCGGCGACTCTCCTCGCGCACGGCGACAAGCTCGCGGCCGACGCGATCGTCCTGGCCGATTCCACCAACTGGGCGATCGGCGAACCGGCGCTGACCACGACCTTGCGCGGGCTGATCCGGGTCGTCGTCACCGTCCGCACGCTGTCCCACGGCATCCACTCGGGCATGTTCGGCGGGGCCGTGCCGGACGCGATCACGGCGCTGATCAGGCTGCTGGCGACCCTCCATACCGACGATGGCGAGGTGGCCGTGACCGGACTCGACGCCGGCACGGCCAGTGATCTTCCGTATGACGAGCCCCGCCTCCGCGCCGAATCCGGCCTTCTCGACGGGGTCTCGTTGATCGGGCGGGGCCCGCTGCTGGACCGGATCTGGGCGAAGCCGTCGATCACCACGATCGGCATCGACGCTCCCAGCGTGGCGACGGCGTCCAACACCCTGGTGCCGAGTGCGAGCGCCAAGATCTCGATGCGGCTGGCACCGAGTCAGGACCCGGACGCGGCCTACGACGCCCTTCGCGCCCATCTGGAGTCGCGCGTCCCGTGGGGAGCGCAGGTCGAGATCCACCTGGACGACAAGGGGGAGGGCTTCGCCGCCGAGGCGACCGGCCCGATGTATGACGCCGCCCGCGCCGCCTTCGCCGACGCCTGGGGCCACCCGCCGGTCGACATCGGTGTCGGCGGGTCCATCCCGTTCGTGGCTGCCTTCGCCGAACGCTTCCCCGACGCGGCGCTGCTGGTCACGGGCGTGGAAGACCCCGACACCCGCGCCCACGGCGCCAACGAATCCCTGCACCTGGGGGAGTTCGCCAAGGTGTGCCTGGCCGAGGCCGCCCTGCTCTCCCGCATCGACGCCCTCTGACCGCCCCCGCCCCGAGCGCCGTCAGTCCTTGTGCGTCTCGCCCGGCAGCGCCAGCATCTGGTCCAGGGCTTTGCGGGCATACCCGGCGACCTCGGGGTCGACGTGGATCGGGTTGACCACCCGCCCGTCGACCAGCGATTCCAGCGCCCACACCAGGTGCGGCAAGTCGATCCGGTTCATCGTCGAGCAATAGCAAACGTTCTTCTCCAAGAACGCAATTCGCTGGTTCGGGAACTGCTGCGCCAGCCGCCGCACCAAGTTCAGCTCAGTGCCGACCACCCACGACGTCCCGTCCGGCGCGGCCGCGATCGTCTTGATGATCTTCTCCGTCGAGCCGACCTCGTCGGCCAATTCCACGACCTCGTGGCGGCATTCCGGGTGCACGATCACCTTAACGTCCGGGATCTCCCGCCGCGCCGCCTCGACCGCCTCCACCGAGAATCGCCCGTGCACCGAGCAGTGCCCGCGCCACAGGATCATCCGCGCGTCGCGCAACTGCTGCGGCGTCAGGCCCCCACCAGGACGGTGCGGATCAAACACCACGCACTCGTCCAGCGAGCCGCCGAGGTCCCGGACATAGGTATTGCGCCCCAGGTGCTGGTCCGGCAAGAAGAGCACCTTCCCGGTGCCGCCCAACACCGCCCCGTCACCGCGCTGCTCCAGCGCCCACCGCAGCGCGGTCTTGGCGTTGGAGGAGGTGCAGATCGTGCCGTCGTGCCGCCCGGTGAAGCCTTTGATCGCCGCCGAGGAGTTCATATACGTCACCGGCAGCGTGTCGTCGGCAACGCCCACATCCTCCAGCACCGCCCAGGCCTCCTCGACCTGCCCGATCGCCGCCATGTCGGCCATTGAGCAGCCAGCGGCCAGATCGGGCAGGATCACGGTCTGCTCGTCGCTGGTCAGGATGTCGGCAGACTCCGCCATGAAGTGCACACCACAGAACACGATGTATGCCGCGTCCGGCCGCGCCGCCGCTTCCTTCGCCAGCTTGAAGCTGTCCCCGGTGGTATCGGCGAACTCGATCACCTCGTCGCGCTGGTAGTGGTGGCCCAACACGAACACCTCGTCACCGAGTGCCGCCTTGGCCGCCCGGGCGCGCGCGACCAGATCCGGATCCGAGGCGGGCGGCAACTCACCCGGGCATTCCACCCCGCGTTCGGAGTGCAGGTCGCGACCCTGCCCGAGAACCAGCAGCGGCAGGGGGCTCGTGGTCGTCATACCGGCGATCGTATGCCGTTCCCTCCTCCCGACCGGCGCTCGCCGAGCCCTCGCTAGCCTGGGCAGCGTGCATGTCGTCATCGCCCCGGACTGCTTCACCGGCACCCTGACCGCCACCCAGGCGGCCGCCGCGATCGCCGAGGGGTGGGGGCGCTCCGCGCCGCACTGCCTGGTGACCGAGGTGCCGCTGAGCGACGGGGGACCGGGCTTTCTGGACGTGCTGGAGCCTGCGCTGGTCGGGGAGGTCCGCGCCCTCACAGTGGCGGACCCGCTCGGCCGGGAGGTGCCCGCGAGCATCCTGATGGTCGGCGCCGAGGGGGAGCGCACGGCATACATCGAATCGGCGCAAGCCGCCGGCCTCCATCTGCTCGGGGCGGGCGAACGCGATCCCGGCGTCACCTCGTCGTTCGGCGTCGGGTCGCTCCTGCGCGCGGCGCGCGAAGCCGGTGCCCGCCGCATCGTCGTCGGGCTCGGCGGGAGCGGCACCAATGATGGCGGCGCCGGGATGCTCGCGGCGCTGGGGGTCGGCTCGGTCGACGACCTCGGTCGGGGCGGTCTCGGTCTCGCCGACCTGACAGTCACTGCCCTTAACGCGCTCCCGGCGGTGCGCGCGGAGTGGGCACAGATCGAGATCGTCGCCGCCACCGATGTCGACAACCCCCTGCTCGGGCTGAAGGGCGCCAGCGCTGTTTTCGGGCCGCAGAAGGGCGCGACCCCACAGCGGGCCCAGGAGCTGGAGAACGCCCTCGGCCACTACGCCGATCTGCTCAATCGGCAGCTGCCACCGAGTCTTGACCTCATTTCCGGCAAGCCGCGCCGACTCGACCGGGAGCCCGGGGCCGGCGCTGCGGGCGGGCTCGGCTACGGGCTCTTCCTGCTCGGTGCCCGCCGCGTCAGCGGTGTCGACCTCGTGCTGCAGGCCGTCGGCTTCGCCACACTCGCCGCCTCGGCGGATCTCGTCGTGACGGGGGAAGGCACGTTCGACTGGCAGAGTCTGCGCGGCAAGGTCGTGACCGGCGTCGCGCAGGCCGCGCTCGAGGCGGCCACGCCGTGCATCGTCATCGCAGGTCAGGTGCTGGTCGGCCGTCGTGAGGGTATGGGTATCGGCCTCTCCGGGATGTATGCCGTGGCCGCCGACCCCACCCAGGAGCAGGCCGCCCTCGCCGACCCGGTCGGGACGCTGGCCAACCGGGCGGCCCGCGTCGCCCGGACGTGGTCACCGCCCCCGCGCCCGGCGTGAGCCGGCCGAGCGAGCCGCGGCGGCGGGTATTCTGGCGACCACCGGGGAACAATCCACGACCGCGGCGGTGTTGAAGCGGCATACCTCCCCCCGGACTCGACAGCGAAGGACCCACGGCATGACCACGACCGAACAGACCTCCACCGACACGCACGGCGTTCAACTCACGGACGTCGCGGCCAGCAAGGTCAAGTCCCTGCTGGACCAGGAGGGTCGCGATGACCTGCGCCTGCGCGTCGGCGTGCAGCCGGGCGGCTGCTCGGGCCTGATTTACCAGCTCTACTTCGACGAGCGCACTCTCGATGGTGACCTCGTGCGCGACTACGACGGCGTTGAGGTGGTCGTCGACCGGATGAGCGCTCCCTACCTGGAGGGCGCCACGATCGACTTCGCCGACACGATCGAGAAGCAGGGCTTCACCATCGACAACCCCAACGCGGGCAGCAGCTGCGCCTGCGGCGACAGCTTCAGCTGACCGGGGACCCTCCACCCCCTCCCCGCGCGCACCAGTCCGCCCCCTCCGCGGACGCAATAACCTGGCCGTGACGCAAAAGCTATTGCGTCACGGCCAGGTTATTGCGTCCAGGGGCGCCGCCTGCCCACCTGTGGGTGATGCAGGGCACGCAGGCAAGGCTCACCATGGTTGAAAGTGCAAATTGCATGACTACGGTGGAGATTGCTGGACAACACATCCAGACCGGGGCTCGACAAAGAGCCCGAACCGCAGGGCTCCCCCGGCATACGGAGGAGACACCCCCATGCGCAGCACGCTCGACAAGCTCATTTCCTACTTCGGTCTCGCCCTCGCCGGCCTGCTCGTCATCGGTGGCGGCCTCCTGCTCTGGGGCGCGAACTTCACCAACAGCAATGTGACGGAGCAGCTCAAGCAGCAGGACATCACCATGCCCGCCGGCCCCGCCATCGAAGACCCGCTGATCAAGCCCTACCTGGAGAAGTACGCCGGTCAAGAGATGACCACCGGCGACCAGGCGAAGGCCTTCGCCGAGCACTACATCAAGGTGCACATGGACAAGTCCTCCGGCGGCCGCACCTATGAGGACGTCTCCGGTGAGTTCATCAAGCTCAGCAAGGACGCCAACGCCGACCAGACGAAGGTCGCCGAACTCGGCGCCCTGCGCCAGAGCCTCTTCATGGGCAACACCCTGCGCGGCCTGCTGCTCAATGCCTATGCCTTCGGCACGATGGCCAAGATCATGACGTATGCCGCGATCGCCGCCTTCGTGGGCGCCGCCGGGATGGCTCTCCTCGGCCTTCTCGGACTCCAGCACGCGAAGAAGGTCGCCACCAGCGCCCCGGCCCGCGCCGCCTGAGTCACCCAGGTCACGCACGCCCTTACGGCCCACCCACCCCCCCCGGACGCCCATACGGCCCCCCCGCCCCCCCCCCC
>NZ_HF571038.1:2966574-2979177 GCF_001046875.1 Nostocoides jenkinsii Ben 74 | reverse complement strand
ACGCAATAGCTATTGCGTCCGCGCCAGGTTATTGCGCCCGCGGCGACCCGGCGCGACCCGGGCCGCCTCAGGTGCTGGCGGTGGTGCCGGGCCGCGGCCGCGTCGTCGATCAGATGTCGTCGTCGATCAGATGTCGAAGTACATCTCGAACTCGTGGGGGTGCGGGCGGAAGCGGATCGGGTCCACCTCGTTCTTGCGCTTGTAGTCGATCCACGTCTCGATGACGTCCTGGGTGAAGACGTCACCTTCGAGCAGGAACTCGTAGTCCTCCTCCAGCGCGTCCAGCACCTCGGGCAGCGAGCCGGGGACCTGCTTGATCTCCGCGTGCTCCTCCGGGGGCAGCTCGTAGAGGTCCTTGTCCACGGGCTCCGGCGGCTCGATGCGGTTCTTGATCCCGTCGAGGCCGGCCATCAGCTGCGCGGCGAAGGCGAGGTAGGGGTTGCAGGACGGGTCCGGGATCCGGAACTCGATGCGCTTGGCCTTCGGCGACGCACCGGCGATCGGGATCCGGATACACGCCGAGCGGTTGCGGGCGGAGTAGACCAGGTTGACCGGCGCCTCATACCCCGGCACGAGGCGGTGGTAGGAGTTGACGGTCGGGTTGGTGAACGCGAGCAGCGCCGGCGCGTGCTTGAGCAAGCCGCCGATGTACCAGCGCGCCAGGTCGGACAGGCCGCCGTAGCCCTTCTCGTCATAGAACAGCGGCTCGCCGTTCTTCCACAGCGACTGGTGGGTGTGCATGCCCGAGCCGTTGTCGCCGAAGATCGGCTTCGGCATGAAGGTCGCAGCCTTGTTGTTGCGCCACGCGGCGTTCTTGACGACGTACTTGAACTTCATCATGTCGTCGCCGGAGTGCAGCAGGGTGTTGAACCGGTAGTTGATCTCCTGCTGGCCACCGGAGGCGACCTCGTGGTGGCTGCGTTCGACGACGAGCCCGACGTCCTTCATGAGCAGGCAGATCTCGTCGCGGATGTCGGCGAAGTGGTCGACCGGCGACACTGGGAAGTAGCCCCCCTTCATGCGCGGCTTGTAGCCGAGGTTGCCGCCCTCCTCGACCTTGCCGGTGTTCCACACGGCGGCCTTGGAGTCGAGGTAATAGAACGACTCGTTGGCCGAGGTCTTGAAGCGCACGTCGTCGAAGAGGAAGAACTCCGCCTCGGCGCCGAAGTAGGCGGTGTCGGCGATCCCGGTCGACTTCAGATAGGCCTCGGCCTTCGCCGCGATATTGCGCGGGTCCCGGCTGTAAGGCTCGTCGGTGAACGGGTCGACGATCGAGAAGTTCATGATGAGCGTCTTCTCGACGCGGAAGGGGTCGATATAGGCCGTGGCCACGTCCGGCAGCAGCTTCATGTCCGACTCGTGGATCGCCTGGAAGCCGCGGATCGAGGAGCCGTCGAAGGCCTGACCGACCGTGAAGAAGTCCTCGTCCAGGGACTCGGCCGGCACATTGAAGTGCTGCATGATGCCGGGCAGGTCGCAGAAGCGGATGTCGACGAACTTGACGTCCTCATCCTTGATATAGGACAGGACCTCGTCAGCAGAGCTGAACAACGGAAATACCTCCTGATGAGGATGGAGTTGGGCGCGTGTCGCCGCACCCGTGCGTTGCTCCGACACTAAACGAGCCGGATTAACCGAGATTCACTGCGTTGTTTCCGGCGTGTTACGTGAGACGCGTGTCTCGCATCGCGATACGACCGTATGCCGCGTGCTCGCGGCGGCGCTTTGGCGCGGCCCGGTCGGCGCGTGCTCGCCTCAGCGGCCGCGCAGCTGCCGGCGGTCCATCCGGGCCTTGGTCGGGTCGACCCCGGCTGGAAGGCCCTGGCGGATGCTGGGCAGTGACTTCAGGCGGCGGTTGACGGCCGACATCTCGTCGTTCGTGAGCACAGGCTTGAGCTTGGTCAGGGTGCGCGTCAGCTTCTTGACGTCGACCTGCTCCTCACCCTCACCGACATACAGGCTGTGGACGGGGACGCCGGGGGCGACCCGGTTGACCTTCTTGACTTCCTTCTCCATCAACCGCTTGGCCCGGGGCAGCGGGCCTTCGCCGATGAGGACGACCCCGGCCTTGCCGAGGGCGCGGAAGATCATCGCCGCGTTGGCGATCTCCTGGGGGCGGGCGGCGTCGGCGGCGACGGGCTCCTGGTCGTAGTACCAGCCGCGACGCAGCATCGACAGCGCGCCGATGGTCTGGCCGGCCTTGCCCGCCATCGCCCCGAAGGCCGCGCGCTCGCCGCGCCGGGAGAGGGTGATCATCGCGCCCATCGCGGCGATCGGGAAGCCGATGAAGCCTAGATAGATGGGGTGGTTGATCAGGAAGCCGATCCCGACAAACAGGCCGAGGATGAGCAGGAACACCCCGAGCATCCACCAGCCGATCTGCGGGTCGAATCCCTTGACCGCCTTGTAGACGGTAGGGATCTGCCGCAGGGCGGCGAAGCGCTTCTTCTTTTCGGGTGCGGCTGCCGCGGTGTCCTTACTGGCCATGATCGCCAAGGATACGGCCGGTGGGAACGCGCGCCAGCAGGCTCGCCGCCTCCTGCCGCGCGGGGGCGGCGTCGGCATTGTCGAGGTGCGACAAGTGCTCCGGTATGGCGCGCCCCCACCTCCGCATGGCACTCGCCCACAGCCGCCCCGCCCGATAGGAACTGCGCACGAGCGGCCCGGCCATGACCCCCTTAAAGCCGAGGTCCTCGGCATACGTGCTCCAGTGCACGAACTCCTTCGGCTTGACCCACCGGTCGATCGGGTGGTGCATGGGGGAGGGGCGAAGGTACTGGGTGATGGTGAGGATGTCGCAGCCGGCGGCATACAGGTCCTCGATTGCCTGCGCGATCTCCTCTTCCTGCTCACCCATGCCGAGGATGAGGTTGGATTTGGTGACGAGTTCGGCCTCGCGCGCCATTGTCAGGACGCGCAGCGACTTCTCGTAGGTGAACGCCGGCCGGATGCGCTTGAAGATGCGCGGCACCGTCTCGAGATTGTGCGCGAACACTTCGGGGCGCGCCTCGAAGACCTTCCCGACCAGCTCGGGGACCGCACCAAAATCGGGCGGCAGGATCTCGACGCCGGTGTTGGGGTTGAGGGCGTGAATCTGCCGGATGGTCTCGGCATACAGGCTCGCCGCGCCATCTGGCTGGTCGTCGCGGGCGACGCCGGTGACCGTCGCGTAGCGCAGCCCCATCGTCGCCACCGATTCGGCGACGCGCCGAGGCTCGTCGAGGTCAAGGGCCTGGGGGCGGCCGGTGGCGATATCGCAGAAGTCGCACCGACGGGTGCAGGTGTCGCCGCCGATGAGGAAGGTTGCCTCGCGGTCCTCCCAACACTCGAAGATATTGGGGCAGCCGGCCTCCTGGCACACGGTGTGCAGGCCTTCGCGTTTGACCATCGAGTGGATCTCGGAATACTGCGGCCCCATTTTGGCGGTCGTGCGGATCCACGACGGCTTCTTCTCGATGGGGGTTTGGGCGTTGCGAGCCTCCACGCGCAGCAGGCGTCGGCCGTCAGGGGCGATCGTCACCCGGCAAGCCTACGCCGCGCGGTTAGGGTGGACGTCCGGCGCAACCTACGAGACGGGACCGGGACATGGCATTGCTGACCGTGGACTTCTTCGCCGAGACTCTGCAGGTCGGGACCTCGATGAATGTCGTTCTGCCCCAGCCCACTGCCGAGCAAGTGGGCGTGGATGCCTCGAGCATCGCCACCGACTTCCCGCTGCTCTATCTCCTGCACGGGTTGTCCGACGACCACACGGCGTGGGTGCGCTACACCTCGATCGAGCGGTATGCCGCGGCGCGCGGTATCGCCGTCGTCATGCCGGCCGTCCATCGCAGCTTCTATGCCAACGAGCGGTCGGGCCACGCCTACTGGGACTTCATCAGTGCCGAACTGCCCGCGATCGTCGCCAACTTCCTCAAGGTCAGCACCGATCCTGCCAAGACTTTCGTGGCCGGGCTGTCGATGGGCGGCTATGGCGCGCTCAAGCTCGCGCTGAACTTCCCCGACCGCTACGCGGCCGCCGCGAGCCTGTCCGGCGCCGTGGATATGGCGACGTTGATGCAGCGCGAAGACCGCAAAGACGAGATCGGCGGACGCGTCTTCGGCGGCGCCCTCGACGCTAGCGAGGACCTCCACGGCCTCCTGGCCGGGTCCGCGGCACCCCCGCTGTGGATCGGGTGCGGCACCGAGGACCTGCTCATCGAGCACAACCGACGGTTCGTCGACGCGGCTCGCGAGGCTGGCCTGACGGTGACCACGGACTTCTCGCCGGGGGAGCACGAATGGGGGTTGTGGGACGCCCAACTGCCGGCCGTCCTCGACTACTTCGCAGGGCACCTGCCCTAACGACCGAACAAGCCTGGCGGCGGCTCGGGCGACAACTCGCCCTCCACGAACGGGGCAACCCCGGCGAGCAGCCGAGCCACCTCCGCCCCAGACCGTATGCCGCATGGCGGGCTCGCCCGCCCCACCCCTCGATCCAGGGCAGCCGGGTCAGGATGCGCACCACCCACCAGAACGGCATTGCCGAACCGGCGCCCCTTGAGGATGTCGTGCGTGGCCAGCAGCGCCACCGGCTCAAGGCCCGCCGCGGCGAAGGTCGCGGCGCAGCGCCGCACGAATGCCAGCCCGGGAGCATCCGCGAGGTTGGCCACGACGATCCCCGCGCCGCGCAGCACCCGGCGCACCTCCCGGGCGAATCCCGCGGAGGTGAGTTCGGCGGGGACGCGGCCCGCGGCATACGCATCCAGAATGAGCACGTCCGCGCTGGCAGCGGCGAGTCCGGCGACGCCAGCGGCACCCGCCATCGGACGCACGCGAATCCGGTGGTCCCGAGGCAAGGGCACGCGATCGCGCACCGCGTCGGTGAGCGCGGCGTCGGGCTCGAAGACGATCTGCGGTGAGCCGGGGCGAGTGGCGTGAACATAACGCGGGACAGTCAACCCGCCGCCACCGACATGGGTCACCGCGAGCCGACCCGCCGGGAGCGAATCGAGCACGAGCGCGATCTGGTGGACGTACTCGAAGGTGAGCAGCCCGGGGTCCCCCGGCGCCACATGTGACTGCGGCCATCCGTCGAGGAGGATCGTCACGCCATACGGATCAGACCGGAACTCGATGCTCACCCCGTCATGCTTACCCCGTCACGGCGGGGGCGAGGGTGAGGACATCGGTGAGGTGACGCTCGGCATACGGCAGCAACTCGGCGACGCTGACGCGGCGACCGGCTTCCCGCGAGAGCGAGCTCACTCCGGCATCGGCGATGCCGCACGGGACGATGATTTCCGACCAGGACAGGTCGGGGTCGGCGTTGAGGGCAAAGCCGTGCATCGTGACGTTCTGGCTGACGCGCACCCCAATGGCCCCGAGTTTGCGTTCTGGGCCGCGGTCATCAGCGGGCATCCAGACGCCGCTGCGGCCCTCGACGCGGCCGACCACCACGCCGAATTCGGCGCACATCCGGATCATTGCCTCTTCGAGCCGGCGCACGTGGGCGACGACATCGACGGGGGTCGGCAAGTGCACGATCGGGTAGCCGACCAACTGGCCCGGCCCGTGCCACGTGATTTTGCCGCCGCGGTCCACGTCGACGACCTTGGCGCCATTCCAGGGGCGCTCGTGCGGCTCGGTCCGCTTGCCGGCGGTGAAGACGTATTCATGCTCCAACAACAAAACGCTGTCGGGGAGGTCGCCAGCAACGACTTTGGCGTGCACCTCCCGCTGGTGCTCCCACGCCTTCTCATAGTCGACGAAGTCGGGATCGAAGCCGAGATATTCAAAGCGCATGCCTTCACCGTATGCCGCGCGCTCCCCCCGCGCACTCTCCTCGCCTCCTGACGTGGGGGGTTGTCGCAGGGCCCGACTACGCTGACGGCCCATGAGCGAGTATCAGGGACGACGTCGGGCGGCCGAGCCGGCCGCCGAGCGGAAACGGCGCGTCTCACCTCGCTGGTTGGGTCTGCTGGCGGTGCTGATCTGGTTCGTGATCGGCGGCGTCGGGGGACCGTTGGTGGGCCGGCTCGCCGAGGTTCAGAAGAACGACAATGCGTCGTTCCTGCCAGAAAGCGCCGAGTCGACCGAGGTCGCCAACGCCATCACCAAGTTCTCCCCCACCAACGAGATCCCCTATCTCGTCGTCATGGAGTCGGCTGGGCAGGCGGCTGCGGCCGAAGATCAGGTTGCCGCCACCACTTTCCTCGAGACAGTGCCCACCCTGCCGCTGCCGAAGCTCGGGTCAGGCAAGACGGTCGGTGACTACCTCGCTGGCCCGGTCAGCTCGCCGATACCGAGCCAGGACGGCACCGCTTTGTTGGCGATCGTCAACCTCGATTCGGCCAAGGCCGATGACACGATCAATGGCACGACGCCGCTCTTCGAGACGGCCGAAGCCCTGCGGCTCTCGGCCGCCCAAGTCTTCGAGGGAAGCTCGATCAAGGCGTATGTCGGCGGTCCGGGCGGTCTGTTGGCTGACCTGGTGACGGCGTTCGGCGGCATTGACGGCATCTTGCTGGCCGTGGCGTTGGGTGTGGTGCTCGTCATCCTGTTGATCGTCTATCGCAGCCCGATCCTGCCCTTTGCCGTGCTGATTTCAGCGGTGTTCGGCTTGGCCTTGGCGGCGTCGGTGATCTTCCCGCTGGCGAAACACGACGTGATCGACTTGAGCGGCCAGTCGCAGGGGATCTTGTCGATCCTCGTGGTGGGGGCGGCGACCGACTACGCGCTCTTGATGGTCAGCCGCTTCCGCGAGGCGCTGCACGACCACATCACGGCCTGGGACGCCATCCGCGTTGCCTGGCGCGGCGCGTTCCCGCCGATCATGGCCAGTGGGCTGACGGTCATCCTCGGCCTGCTCTGTTTGACGCTGTCCGACCTCGGCAGCACCAGCGGGTTGGGCCCGGTCGGTGCTCTGGGCATCGCCGGGGCCATGGCGACCGCGTTGACCTTCTTGCCGGGCGTGCTGTTGTTGGCCGGGCGACGAATCTTCTGGCCGGCGATCCCGCGGGTCGATCACGTCCACGCCGAGGACAAACTCGGCAAGCACGGCATCTGGGGACGGGTTGCCCGGATGGTGGGGCAGCACCCGCGGCGCACGTGGGTGACGACGGCGGTCTGCCTCGCAATTGCAGCGGCGTTCTTGCCGACCTTCAAGGCCGACGGCATCTCCTCAGATCAGTTGTTCCTCACCAAGGTGGAGTCGGTGACGGCCAACGAGGCGTTGGCGCGGCACTTCCCTGGGGGTGCGGGATCCCCGGTGCAGATCCTCGTGCCCGAGGCGAAGGCAACCGAAGTGATGACGGCGCTGAAGGCGGAGAAAGGGGTCAGCGACGCCTATGGCGCCGCGCCCGGCGCGCCGCCGAAGGCCGTCGATGGCGTGGCGCTGGTGCAGGCCACGCTGACCGACGAGGCCGACTCACCGGCTGCCCTAGAGGTCGTCCAGCGCGTCCGCGCCGACCTGCACGGCATCGACGACACCATCAAGGTCGGCGGCGGGACGGCCACCAGCCTCGATGTCCGCGACGCCACCAATCGCGACCTGCGGGTCATCATTCCCGCGATCCTGCTGGTCATCTTCGTGGTGCTGGCCGTCTTGCTCCGGTCGCTGGTCGCGCCGCTCATTCTGGTGCTGGCCAATGTGTTGAGTTTCGCCGCGACCATCGGCGTGGCGGCCCTGGTTTTCAACCACATCTTCGACTTCCCCAACTCCGACCCCTCGACACCCCTTTATGCCTTCGTTTTCCTCGTTGCGCTCGGCATCGACTATTCGATCTTCTTGATGACCCGCGTTCGCGAGGAGACGCCGGCGCAAGGGACGCGTCAGGCGATCCTGGTCGGGCTGGCCGTCACCGGCGGCGTGATCACCTCGGCGGGCATCGTGCTGGCCGCGACCTTCTCGGCCCTCGGCATCCTGCCCCTGCTCTTCCTCGCGCAGATTGCCTTCCTGGTCGCCTTCGGCGTGTTGCTCGACACGCTGGTCGTCCGCTCCTTGCTGGTTCCGGCCCTGGGCTATGACATCGGTGCCCGCATCTGGGCCCCGAGCGCGCTGTCCAAGGCCGACTGACCATGACGGAGGGTGGTGGGATGACCGACGATGGCGGGCTCGGACGGCCACGGGTCGGGATCTGCGTCCTGCCCGAGTTGCCGTGGGAGCAGGCGCGACATCTCTGGCGGCGCGCGGAGGACTACGGCTTCGACCACGCGTGGACCTATGACCACTTCACCTGGAGCGGGCTGCCCGATTCGCCGTGGTATGCCGCGATGCCCACCCTCACCGCGGCGGCCCAGGTCACCTCGCGCATCCCGCTCGGGACCTTCGTGTCCTCGCCCAACAACCACCACCCGGTGCAGTTCATCCGCGAGATCCTGGCGCTGCACGACATCTCCGGCGGGCGCTTCCTGCTCGGGGTTGGCGCCGGTGGCGACCGGGATTCCGCCGCCACCGGGCAGGCGATCACTGTGGGGGAGCGCACCCGGCGGTTTCGCGAGTTCGTCACCCTGACAGATCGGCTGCTGCGCGCCGATGGTGTCACCTGGCACGGAGACTACTTCTCCGCGGTTGACGTGGGCACCCGTCCCGGCCCCGTCAACACTACCGACCACGTCGGGGTGCCGCTGCTGATCGCCGGGAACGGGCCACGCGGCATACGACTGGCAGCGGAGCGCGGTGACGGCTGGATCACCTATGGCGGCAAGGCGACCACCGACGCCGACTGGTGGCGACTGGTGGCGGAGGCGGCGGATCGGGCGACCGAGGCGGAGGCCGGGGCCGGCCGCACTGAACCCCTGCGCCGCTACCTCGGTCTCGATTCGGCCCCGACCTACAGCCTGAGCTCGCTCGGGGCGTTCGAGGACGCCCTAGGGCGCGCGGGGGCGCTCGGGTTCACCGATGTGGTGACCTGCTGGCCGCGCCCGACGGCGCCGTACGCCGGGTCGGAGTCGGTGCTCGACGAGCTTGCCGCGCGGGTGTTGAGCCACTGATCTTGGCCGCCGACCGCGGCCCTGTGGATAACTTTCGCGGTCATTTCCCGATTTGCGCCACAGTTGGACAACGAGACGAGTTGATCCAGCAACGGCGTAGGGGGAGCAATGACCGCGGGGCACGGGGATGAGGCAGGGGCTCGGGACTGGCCGCAGGTGCCGGGATATCGCGTGGACCGCGCGGGTGATCGGGACGACGCCGGCGCCTGGTTCACGGCCCGGTCCGTCGTCACCCATGATGAGGTCCGTATCCGTCACGTGACGCAGCCCACAGCGCGAACGATCTGCGACGTGGGGGCGGCCAATCGGCTGGCGCCGGTTCCCATCGAGATCGTCGATCTCGGCGAGGCCGGCGTGGCAGCGGTCTACCCGATCGCCGAGGTCGTGACCTTGACCGATGTGTTGGCCGGGGTCGGACTGCTCACCGCCGGGCAGACGGCCACCGTGTGCCTCGGCGTGGCCGATGCGCTTCGCGGCGGTTGCGGGCACGGCGCCATCGGTCTCACGACCATCTTGCTCGATCGATCGGGCTGCCTTTGGGTCGGCGACACCGGCGTGGCACGGCTGCGTGGCGTGCGCGCCACCGCCCGCGACGACGCGAGCGCCCTGGCGCGGGTAGCCCTCATCGCGCTGTCCGGGCGCCCGCCCGAGGCGAGCCTGCTTGACGGCGCCCTCGACGGAGCGGACGACGCACCGCTGCGCACCCTGTTGGCGAAGTATGCCGCGCAGCCACCCGACGACCTCACCCTCGAGCGGCTCGTGCGGGACGTCTCGGCCCTGGTCCTACCCGAGCCACTTGCCCCGCCGGCCGATCTGTTCCCCACTCCGGTGATCGACCTGGCCGCGCGCTTGCGGGCAATGGCCACCGATCCTTCGTATGCCGAGGCTCCCGCCCCGCGTTCCCCCTCACGGCTCGCCCGTGGTCGGGCTTCTCGGGCAGGTCGCGTCGGCGGTCGCTCAGGGAGTGGTGGCAGCGGATCCGGCGCACCCCGGCGTCTGCCGCGCACACCGGATGCGTCGCCGACTCGCCCGGCAGCGGGACGTCCGGTCTTGGGTCGCTCGGCCGCGGGTCGACCCGCATCGGGTCGCTCGGCTAAGAGTCCGCGGACCGGGACGACGGGGGCGAAGGCGGTCTCCTTCCGCACGCTGGCACTCGGCGCCAGCGCTATTGCCGCGCTGATTGCCGCCGCCGCGCTCACCTTCGGCGGCGACCAACCATCGCCCTCGGTCGCCAACGCGCCCGGCGCGTCCTCGTCGAGCGGACCCCCGTCGGCAGCGGGAGCCGCAACCCCCACCCCCGGCACGTCGGCGCAGGGTGGCTCGACTCAGGTCGGCTCGGGTTCGACCGGCTCGGCGACGACGGGCGGGTCGCCCTCGCCGTCGGCCACCGACTCCGGCCCGGCGTCGCCCGCCCGAAAGTCAGCCCCGGACTCCAGCCCGGCGTCGTCGGCCCGCCCGTCAGCGGCCGTCGTCGCCGCCTCACGCGACCCGCTCAGCCCGGCTAATCGAGCCACGGCGCTTGCCCAGGATCTCGCCGACCTGCGCACGCGGGCCTGGGCCGACCTGGACGACGACATCGCGGGGCGACTCAATGTGGCCGGGTCGCCCGCAGCGCGAGCCGACGCGGCCGCTCTCGCCGCGGCGCGCCGCGCCGGCGTGACCTACGTGGGGCTCAGGTTCACGGTCGCCTCGGCCTCCGCGCGCGACGTGGCCACGACCGCGGACGAGGGCACGACGTCCGTGGCGTTGGACGTGCGGATGGCGGTCTCGGCATACGACATCGAGGACGGGGAAGGCGCACGCACCCACCGCCCGAAGGCGCAGCAACGCCTGCGCCTGATCGTCCAGTGGTCCGGGCAACGCTGGCAGATCGCCACCGTCGAGGACCTCTAAGCCCCGCGGACGCAATAACCCGCGGCGGACGCAAAAGCTATTGCGTCAGGCGGAGGTTATTGCGTCCGCGGTGGCCGAGCGGACGATCTCGGCCAAGGTCGGGTGCTGGTGCGCAAATCCCGCTTCGGTCAGGCGCGTCGGCAGCGCGCGCTGGCTCGCGGTGATCTCGCCCGCGAACTCCCCGACGACGATACGCACGGCGAGCGGGGGAGCGGGCAGGAACGCCGGGCGGCCCATGGCGGTGCCAAGTGCCCGGGCGATATCCCGCTGCCGAGCCGGCGCGGGACCCGTCAGATTGACCGGCCCGGTGAGGTCTGGCCGATCGATCAGGAAGGTCAACGCCGACACTTCGTCGGCCAACGAGATCAACGGCCAATAGAAGCGGCCCAACCCAATGGGGCCACCGAGGCCGAATTTGGTCAACCGGATCAGCGGTGCGAACGCCCCACCGGACGGACTGGCCACGATCCCCGTGCGGGCGAAGGCCACGCTCCCGCCCCGGTCTAGGAGCGGCTGGGCCGAGCCTTCCCATGCGCGCACGACCTCGCTCAGGAAGCCTGTGCCGGGGTCCGAGGTCTCGGTGAGAATCTCGTCCCCACGGTCGCCATAGATGCCGACGGCCGACCCATTCACCAGGCGTATGCCGCGCCCGCTCCCCTCGATGGCCCCCACCACGGCGCGGGTCGCGTCGACGCGGGAGCGGAGTATGGCGCGTTTGTGCTCAGTGGACCACCGTCGGTCGCCGATCCCCGCTCCGGCAAGGTTCACCACGGTGTCGATATCAGCCAGGCTCGCCGGGTCGAGAAGTCCCGTCGCCGGGTCCCAGCGGCGCTCGTCCGCCGACCTCGTCTCGCGGCGAACGAACCGAATGACGCGATCGCCGCGATCCCGAAGCGAGCGGGTCAGGGCCGACCCGATCAGGCCGCTCGCTCCGGTGATCGCAACGACCGTCATGCGCTAGGCCCCGAGGAAGCCCTCGAAGTTGCCGTCTTCCAAACGCTGCTTGACCGTGGTCAGGAAGCGCGCGGCGTCGGCACCATCGACGATGCGGTGGTCGTAGCTGAGTGCGAGATACATCATTGAGCGGATCGCGATCGTCTCCGACCCGTCCACCTCGACGACGACTGGTCGGCGGACGATCGCGCCCGTGCCGAGCATCGCCACCTGCGGCTGGTTGAGGATCGGGGTGTCGAACAACGCCCCACGGCTGCCCGTATTGGTGATCGTGAACGTGCCGCCGGCCAGGTCGTCGGGGGTGATCTTGTTGTCCCGCGTCCGCGCCGCCACATCGGCGATCGCCCGGGCCAGCCCGGCAATATTGAGGTCGCCGGCGTTCTTGACGACGGGAACGATCAGACCCTTCGGCGTGTCGACCGCGATGGAGAGGTTCTCCGAGCCGTGGTAGACGATGTTGTCGCCGTCGATGCTGGCGTTGACGCCTGGGTGCGCCTTGAGTGCCTCGACGGTGGCCAGCGCGATGAAGGGCAGGAACGACAGCTTCGTGCCTTCGCGCTGCTCGAAGTCACGCTTGGCCTTGTCGCGCACCCGCGCCACCTTGGTCATGTCGACCTCGATGACGGTCGTGAGCTGTGCCGACACCTGTAGCGACTCGACCATGCGCTGAGCGATGATCTTGCGCAGCCGCGACATCTTCTCGGTCGTGCCGCGCTTGTTGTCGCCAGCTGGGGCCGTCGCGGCCGGTGCCGGGGCGCTGGCCGGGGCCGGTGCTGCCGCGGG
>NZ_HF571038.1:2942644-2966474 GCF_001046875.1 Nostocoides jenkinsii Ben 74 | reverse complement strand
CCGGCCCCGCCGGCGGGCCTCTCTCCTCGGCGGGAGGCTTGGGGATGGTTAGGCACACGAAGGCCGCCGCAATGCACAGCACACCAGCGCTCATCCAGGCCGTGCGATACGTGCCGTCCACAGTCCGAATCCAGCCCGCGAACCAGGCGCCGAGGCCCGCGCCGACCATGTGCGCGGCATACGTCCAGCCAAAGACGATGCCGGAGGCGTGCAGCCCGAAGTGTTGCCGGCATAGGGCCACGGTCGGTGGCACGGTCGCGACCCAGTCGAGGCCGTAGAAGATGATGAACACCCACATCCCCGGTTCGACGCCCGGCGCCAGCAGCGAGTGCACCGTGAACAGCGACAGCCCCCGCAGCGAGTAATAGGCCAGCAAGAGCAAGCGTGCGTCGACCCGGTCGGTGAGCCAACCCGAGGCGATCGTCCCGACGAGGTCGAAGATGCCGACGAGGGCCAGCAGGCTCGCGGCCGTCGTCGCCGGCATCCCGTGATCGTGCGCGGCCGGAATGAAGTGCGTTTGGACCAGGCCGTTGGTGGACCACCCACACACGAAGAAGGTCAGCATCAGCGCCCAGAACGACCACCGACGGCTGGCCTCCCGCAGGGTGCTCAGCGCCGCCCGGACGGGCGAGACCGCCGGCGGGGGGATGGCGGCGGCATCGGGGGAGCCGGGCACTGCGCCATACGGAATGAGACCGATATCTTGCGGCCGGTCGCGCATAAAGAGGTAGATCAGGGCGGCCGTCAGCAGGGCGAGCGTCGCGACGATGCCGGCCGCCCAGCGCCACCCGTAGTTGGTGCTCGTCGCGGCGATCGCGGGTAAGAACAACAGTTGGCCCGTCGCATTGGCGCCGGAGAAGATGCCGATGACCAGGCCACGCCGGGCGGTGAACCAGCGATTCGCCACGATCGCGCCGAGCACGAGCGCGGTCGAGCCGGTGGCCGTGCCGATGACCAAACCCCACAACACCCACAACTGCCAGGGCGACGTCATCACCGTTGTCGCGGCGGACGCGAGCCCGACGATGACCAAGGCAATGGACACCACCCGCTGGGGTCCATAGCGCTCCAAGAGCGCCGCCGCGAACGGCGCAATGCACCCGAACAGCACGAGGTTGAGGCTCACCGCCCCGGCTGTCGTCGCCCGGCTCCAGCCGAACTCGCTCTCGATCGGCTCCATCAGCACCCCGGTCGAGGAGCGGAATGCCGCCGACGCCACGAGGGCGAGCAAGGTCACGACCGCGACGGCGAGCGCCCGCCGGGCGTAGACCGGGGCTTGCGGCCCAGATGAGGCGGCTGTGGTCATTCCTGCATGATGGCACCGAGCCATGACACCCTGCCGATGTGACCGAAAACACCGCTCTCTGCTCACCCGCGACGGCCGAGGAGTTCGCCGCCGAGGCGGATCGTCTCCTGGAGTTCACGAGGGCAGCTGCGGTCCGCGGCGGCTTCGGGTGGCTCGGGGACGACGGCCAAGTGGTGGAGCGGGATCTGCAGTTGTGGATCACGTGCCGGATGACCCACGTCTGCGCGCTCGGCCACCTGCTCGGGCACCCCGGCTTCCTGGAACTCGTCGAGCACGGTGTCGACGCGCTCGGCAAGACCTTCCACGACAGCACCAACGACGGCTGGTATGCCGCGATCAGCCCCGACGGGCGGCACCCCACCGCGCGCGACAAGGAGGCCTACGCCCACTCCTTCGTCATCCTCGCTGGGTCGAGCGCCCAACTCTGCGAGGCCCCAGGCAGCGATGACCTGCTCGCCTCCGCGCTCGCCGTGCACGACCGCTACTTCTGGGACGACGAGGTCGGAATGAGCCGGGAGTCCTTCACCGCGGATTGGCGTCGGGAGGAGACCTACCGCGGGATGAACGCGAACATGCATACGGTCGAGGCGTTTCTCGCGGCGGGGGATGTCACCGGGGACGAGCGGTGGCACGAGCGGGCCGGCCGGATCGTCACGCGCGCCATCGACGGCTTCGCCCGCGACAACGGCTGGCGGATCCCGGAGCATTTCACTCCCGACTGGGAGCCGCTGCTGGAGCACAACCGGGACGAGCCGGCCCACCCCTTCCGACCGTATGGCGCGACCATCGGCCACGCGCTCGAGTGGAGTCGGCTGACCCTCGCCACCGCGACGACGTTGGGTGGCCCGGAGTGGGACTGGGCCACCCCGGCGGCCGTGGCGCTGACCGAGCGGGCGATCGCCGACGGGTGGGCGGTCGATGGGACGGACGGCTTCGTCTATACGACGGACTGGTCGGGTGCTCCCGTCGTGCCCGCGCGGATGCACTGGGTGCTCACGGAGGCGCTCGGCGCGGCCTGGGCCTTGCAGCACGCGACGGGGGAGGCGCGGTGGAGCGCGGAGTTCGAGCGCTGGTGGGCCTACGCGAAGGCGCATCTGCTCGACCGCGTCGGTGGATCGTGGTACGCGGAGCTGGCGCCCGACAACACCCCCGCCGCCGGGACGTGGTCGGGCAAGCCGGACACGTACCACGCGGTGCAGGCCATGTTGCTGCCGCGCCTGCCGCTGACGCCGTCGTTCGCCAGCGCGCTCGCCGCCCGCGCGTGAGGCTTATTGCCCGGCTGGTGAGGGGTTTGTGCGCTGGTGAGGCATTATAGCGCCTCACCAGCGCAGGAAAGCCTCACCACGTCCGCGGAAAGCCTCACCAGCGCAGGAAAGCCTCACCAGCGCAGGAAAGCCTCACCAGCGCAGGTGAGCCTCACCACCCATTTACAGCAGGCTCAACCGCACCCGTATGCCGAGGTGATCCGTCCCGCGGATTGCTAACGTCTCGACGCTTCGCGCCGCCACCTGGCCCCGGATCAGGGCCTGGTCCAGGCCCAGCAGTGGCGGCACCATCCGGTTGGCGGGCCACGTCCGCGGCCAGCCGCTCCCGACGAGATCGGTCGCCTCGCGCAGCCCCGTCCCGTCCATCAGCCGGCGCATCGTCACGTGATCTGGCGTGGAGTTGAGGTCCCCTATGACCACCAGCCGCGCGGCCCTTTCGGCCACTACCGCCTCCCGGATCTGGGCCGCATCGGACAGCCAGCCGCGCCGGCTCGTCAGCGGATTCACCGGGTGACCGGCCACCAGCGTGAACGCGTCCGGCCCACCCGGATCGACCTGCACCAGATACGTCCCGAAGAGGGTGTTCAGGCGGCGCGCCTCGCCTAGCCGCAGCCGCGAATACACCGCCGATCCGTCCGCCCAATTCTCCGCTGTCCCGGTGCGATAGGGGTACGTCTTCGCGAACCCAGCTTGGTTCAACGCGAACTCGGTCGCCAGGTCGTATTCGAGCAGCACCACGATGTCCGCCCCCTCCGCCTGCGCGATCAACTCGTTCGTATCGGCCGCTCCACCAAGCACATTCAGACTCACGATGGTGAGCGGCCGCCCACCCGCGCGCTGATCGTCCGCGAGATAGAACGGCGCGATCCACCACGCGTGCAGCCCGGCCAGCGCGAGCGCGAGCAGCGCGGCCATACCCGTCCGAGCCCGGCGACGCCCACCAAACAACGCCGCCAAGACCAGAGCGACGATCACCCACAACCCCAGGGCGTATGCCGAGAAGGCCGACACGAGCCCGGCCCCCGGGAGTTCTTGGGTCGCCGGGGCGGCCCGGAGCACCGTCAGGACGGTGGCCACCGGGAGGCAGCCGCCGAGCACGAGGTAGGCGAGGCCGCGCCATACCGACGTGCTAGCCACGTCCGGGGGCTTGACGTCAGTGATGCGAGCCAGAACTCTCCGCCTCCAACGCAGCCGCCTGCTTTTCGTACCCGCCGGCGATCTCGTAGCCCACCACCACGATGGCCGGGCCAACGCGATCACGAGCAGGCACACCGTGAGCGACACGTGCGCGGCAGCCGGGCACTGCGCCGCGGCCCGCAACCACTGCACCAGCATCGCCGCGCGCATCACGACGTAGCCGAGCACCATCGTCCGGTTGTCGACGTGCTCCCCACCTTCCAACGAGTGGAAGAACGGCGCCAACCCCAGCGCGAAGATCACGACGCCGATCATTTGCACCATCGTCAGCAGGCGGTACGCCCAGTCGTCGGTGTCGAAGGCGGAGGCGCACCACGCGTAGTTGATCCACGCCCAGGTGATCCCAAAAATAACGAACACGAAGCCGGTCGCGCCCATCGCCCAGTGCCCCGCGGCGACCATGTGCGCCATCTGGTTGCCGGCATTGGCGGGCCACCACAAAGGTCAGGTCGAAAAGCAGTTCCAGCGGGGTGGCCACCCGGGCCTGCTCCTGCGGATCCCGCCCGCTCATCGGGCGCAAGCTCTCGATGCTGTTGGTCGTGTAGATGACCTTGCGCAGGGCTGGCCCGAACGCCAGGAACGGGGTGAACCGGTCCCAGGCGTTCTCCCACGACGCAACGGCGGCGGGGTACTTCTTGCCGAGTGTGGAGTCGGCGAACGTGGCCAGGGCCATGAGCGCGGCGTCCTCGTTGGCGGCGGTGTAGATCGGGCGCAGCATCGCGGCGACGGCCTTGCGGTCGGTGTAGGACACGAACCGCATCGAGGCCCGGATCAGGTGCACCACGCACGTTTGGACCATCGCCTGCGACCAGGTGCCCTCGATGGCCTCGGGGAAGCCGGTCAGGCCGTCGCAGCACACGATCAGCACGTCCTTGACGCCGCGGTTGGCGAGCTCGGCGCACACCGACGCCCAGAACTTCGCGCCCTCGGCGGCTTGGACCCAGATGCCCAGGACGTGCTTGACCCCGTCCATGTCGACCCCGACGGCGATGTGCGCGGCCCGGTTGGCCACGTGCGCCCCGTCGCGGATCTTGACCACGAGCGCGTCGAGGTAGATCACCGGGTAGAACGCCTCGAGCGGGCGGGTCTGCCACGCGGTGACCTCCTCGGCGACCGCGTCGGTGACCTTGCTGATCGTCTCGTGGGACAGCTCGGTGCCCAGCGTGGACGCCAAGTGGTGCTGGATGTCACGGATCGTCATCCCGCCGGCGTACAGGCTGATGATCATGTCCTCCAGCCCGCCCAGGCGGCGGGCGCCCTTGGGCACCAGCGCCGACGCGAACGTGGAGTTCCGGTCCCGAGGCTGGTCCAACGCGATGTCACCGACCTCAGTGGACACCGTCTTCGGGGTGGACCCGTTACGCGAGTTGCCCGACCCCTTCCCGGCCGGGTCGCCCTTGTCGTACCCGAGGTGACCGGTCAGCTCGGCCTCCATCCCCCGCTCGAGGACGGCCTTGATCATCTCCGGCAGGAACCCGCCCTGCCCGGTCAGCGACAGCCCACGCTCATCCGTGGCAGCCATCAACTGGTCCAGCATCTCGTCGGTGAACAACTCCCGACGCAACCGGCGAGCCTCAGGCTCGACAGCGTCCTTCTTCGCTTCCTTGGTCATGCTCACAGTCAAACTCCTTCAGGGTTGGAGACCCCCTCGCTTACACAGACCATCTGATACCCCCCGACGAATCTGGACCCGGCGGCGCCACCACCGCGGCCGCTCGGACAGCCACGCGGTGACGACCGGGCCGCGGCGGCCGTCGACGACGTCGAGGAGGGCGCCGGAGTCCAGGTCGGTGAACACGATCGACCACGGCTCCACGCGCTGCACCGTGTTCGTGTCGGGGTCGCGCAGGTACCGCACGCTGCGGAACCGATGCTCGTCGATCCCGAGGCGTTGCACGTGGCGGGTGTCGACCGCCCGGGTCAAGTCGAGCGTGGAGGCCAACAGCCGCATCACCGTGGGCCACGCCAGGCCGGCCTCGTCGGCGACCCGGGACACCGCCCGCGGCTCGACCCGGCAGGCGGTGATCACCTGCTCGGCGAGCCGGGCGGTGACCCGGGCGCGGGCCGGGACCTGGTCGGTCTGCTCGGTGAACGTCCTCCTCGGACAGGCTGTTTCGGCGCACACATACCGGCGTTTGCGGACCGACACGGCGAGCCGCTCTCCTCCGCAGGTGACGTCCTTGACCTCCTGAACCGGACGCGCCTGAACCCGGGAGGAGAGCACTCCGCAGGCCGGGCAAGCGCCCTCGGTGTCGATGGTCTCGACGACCACCTGCCGCGGGTCGTCACCGACGGCCGCGGTCACGCAGACGACCCGGTAGTCGGGCAGGTTGAACAGAAGCGACGCCGGATCGGCGTCGAACGTAGGCTGGAACACGCTCGCGGTCCTCGCTCTTGGATGTCTCGACAACACCCATGCTGGCGCAGGGCCGCGAGCCCTCGATCAAGGGCCCACCACGCTCAAAGTTGAAGAGCCGGACAGTCGGCACCTGTCGGCTCGGTTGGAGATCGATCTACTCCTCGCCCTGCGCCAGATGATGCACAACGTGCCAGCAGCTGCTCTGTAGCAGAACGGTGCTACCAGCCCCTGCTGCCTTTGCGTTTACCGGGACGGCACCCCGCCCGCTGCTCGTGTCTCCGTGAGCGGATCGCGTTCCGGCGAACGACTGCCCTGCCGGGTCGCAGCGACGGGGTATTACCGACGTTCGACCTGCGTGGCCGCAGCGGGCCGCTACTGGTCGACTTCGGTGAACGCGACAGCGAATCTCGTGGGTCGGGCGTCCAGCCGGTACCGCGGCAGGACGCCGGGGCCGCAGGCGGCGGAGCCGATGCCATGGTGGGCGGCGTCGAGGTTGACCCAGATGCGGTCGCTTGGGCGGAGATCGCTGGCATGCTGGGCGGTCTCGAGGGTCTCGCTGGTCCAGCGCCGGGCGGTGAAGTCGAAGCACGCGAGGCCATTGATCCTCAGTCCGTGTCCGTGCTTGTCGGTGAGGGCCGCCCAGCGGACCTCGGTTCGGTTGCCGTTCTCCTGTGGCATGACGTAGGGGGTCTGGAGGTCCTCGACGGTGCTGGTGAACCGGCCGACCCGCGCGGCCTGCCGGGTGTCTGGGTAGGCTTCGCCGGGACCGCGACCGAACCATTCGATCTTCCCAAGCCTGGCGGGCACCGCAAGGCGGAGACCGAGTCTTGGCAGTGGGACGGGCCAGGTGCCCTCTGGCATGACGACGAGCGACAGGACCAGCATCTGGTCGGCAACGGTCCAGGTGTAGGTCGTCCGCAGCCCGACATCGGTTCCCGCCGGGGCCTCTCGTGCGTGGACTACCACTGCATCATTCTCGGTCAGGACCTCGATCACTCGATGACGCATCCTGTGCAGTCCGAGGTCGCGCCATTGCGCTGCCAGGCCGCCGCCATCCTCAGGAGCCCCGCGGTCGTTATCGGTTGGTGCGCGCCAGACGTCCAACCTCGGTCCCTCCACCTCTAGGGAGCCCAGCGCACGCAGCCGGCCACTGATCGGGTCGAACGCGCCCGGGCCCAGCCTGAGTCCGTTCTCGTCGACCACGGGCGATGCGTGGCGGCGAGGCGGCGGGAGCGGCTGGCCGGGCGACACCGGGATCTGACCCCAGGCCACCTCGTGGCCGGCGGGCGCCCAGTCGGTATCAGCCGCGAGCACGGCCTGTACGGTCAGCCACGATTCGCCGGACCTTGACGGCAACTGCGGGAATGGGAGTTCGACCTCTCGGCCGGGACGGACCGTCGGGACGTCGAGGTGCCCAGCAGCCAGCGGAACGCCCTCCGTCTCCAGCGTCCAGTTGAAAGCCAGGTGCGACAGGGTGCGGAAATCGTAGCGATTCCCGATCAGCAGCGTGCCTGTTGAAGCGTCTGCGCGAATGCGGACCGGCTCGATGACCTTCTTGAGTTCGAGCAGCGCTGGCGACGCGGTGCGATCGGGGAAGATCAATCCGTCGGCGACGAAGTTGCCGTCGTGGACCGGTTCGCCGAAGTCCCCTCCGTAAGCGAAGAACGGCCTACCTTCCGGGGTGTACTGACGCAGGCCGTGGTCGATCCATTCCCACACGAAGCCGCCCTGGCAGCGGGGGTAGCGCTCGAACAGTTCCTGATACTCCGAGAAGCCGCCCGGCCCGTTTCCCATGGCGTGGCCGTACTCGCACAAGATGAACGGCAGGGTACGGCGGCGTGCGTCAAGTGCCGGGTCGCTCAGAGGCTCTTCGGTGCCTTGACCGATCGCTTCGACCTCCGCGTGGTCGGCGTACATGCGGCTGTAGACGTCGACATTGGCGCAGGTCTGATCGCCCTCGTAATGCAGCGGCCGGGATGGATCGCGAAGGCGGGTCCACTGAGCCATCGCTGCCAGGTTCCGTCCGCTGCCGCTCTCGTTGCCCAGCGACCACATGATGATGCTGGGATGGTTCTTGTCGCGCTCGACCATCCGGCGCATCCGGTCCACGAGCGCGTCTTCCCATCGCGGGTCGTCGGCGGGGTTGCCCCGCCACCCGACCCGTTCGAATCCGTGGGTCTCCAGGTCACACTCGTCGATAACGTAGAGGCCGAGTTCGTCGCACAGGTCTAGGAAATGCGGGTGCGGCGGGTAGTGACTGGTGCGCACCGCGTTCAGATTGTGCGCTTTCATCATTGTCACGTCGCGGCGCATTAGCTCCCCGGAGACCGTTCTGCCGTGGTCGGTATCGAATTCGTGCCGGTTGACCCCGCGTAGCAGGATTGGGCTTCCGTTGACCTTCAGCAGCCCGTTTTCGACGACCACGGTGCGGAATCCGATTCGGACTGGCACCCGTTCGCCATGGGTCGCCAGCGTCCCGTGGTAGAGCCGCGGCACCTCGGCGCTCCACGGCTCAACCCGGTCGATGCGCGCCGTGTCACCGGTCGCGATATCGAGTGCCAGTTCGGGGACGACCAGCCTGGCGGGCGCGCTGGCCTCGATACGCAACGAACCTTGCCCAGTGACGTGGTCGTACCCGGTATGCACGAAGAAGTCATCCAGTGAGGCTGTCGGCCTGGCCAGCAACGCGACGTCGCGGAAGATACCCGAGAGCCACCACATGTCCTGATCTTCTAGATACGAGCCGGCGGACCATTGGTGCACGCGTACGGCGAGCACGTTCTCGGCACCGGGTCGTAGCAGTGCGCCCACGTCGAACTCGCTCGGGAGTCGACTGCCCTGGGCGGAGCCGATTTCCTCGCCGTTGAGCCAGGCCCGCAGGCAGGAGTCGACCCCGCCGAATCTCAGTATCGCGTCGAGACCGGCCCACTCGTCTGGGACAGCGAAGGTGCGCCGGTAGTCGCCGGTCGGGTTCTCATCCGGCACGTGGGGTGGCTCGACGGGGAACGGATACCTCACATTGGTGTAAGCCGGGGCGCCGTAGCCGTGGAGTTGCCAGTGTGATGGCACCGGTAACCGGTCCCAGCGGGTGTCGTCGTACGTCGGGGCCACAAAGTCCAGGGAGGCGCCGATCCGCTCCGAAAACCGGAATGCCCACTGACCGGCCAACGACAGCTGTGGTGCGTCGGAGGCGAACCAGGCGCGAGGATCACGCGTGCCTCGGTTCGGTTCCACTACGCCGTCGCGGGTTTCGAGAGGCCAGGTTTGCCGGTGCGGATCATCCCTTGACGCCACCAGCACCCAGTCCGCCTCGCCAGTATCGCTGCAGCATCAAGAAGGCGGCGATGATGGGCACGACCGACAGCAGTGCCCCGGTGAGCACTGCTGTTGCGAGCGTGGGGTCCTGCTGGGTCTGAGAATTCCAGGAATACAGGCCCAGCGTCATCGGGAACAGCTTCCGGTCGACCAGCATGATGAGCGGCAGGAAGAAGTTGTTCCAGATGACGACGAACTGGAACAGGAAGATCGTCACCAGCGCCGGCTTCATCAGCGCAGTCGCCATCATGAGGAAGATCCGGAACTCGCCCACACCGTCCAGGCGCGCGGCCTCGATCAGGGCATCGGGCACGGAGGCCGATGCGTAGATCCGGGACAGGTAGACGCCGAACGGGCTCACGAGGCTGGGCAGCAGCACCGACCAGTAGGTATTCGTCAGCCCGACCGCCGCGAAGATCAAGAACAGCGGCAGGGCAAGGGCGGTTGCCGGCACCAGCACTCCGGCGAGGATTGTGTTGAAGGTGGCCTCACGGCCACGGAACTCATATTTGGCCAGTGCATAGCCGGCCATTGCGGCGATGACCGTCCCGATGGCGGCGCCCACCCCGGCGTACAGCACGCTGTTGAGCAGCCACCTCCAGAAGATGCCGCCGTCGCGGTTCACGGTGTCTGAGACATTCGTACCGAGCTGGAAGTGGGAGAACCACAGACCGGGAGTGGTTGTCAGGTCGCCGCGGTTCTTGGATGAGGCGACGAAGAGGTACCAGAGGGGCAGCATGAAACACGCCATGGCCGTGAACATGACCGCGACCGGCAGCACCGATTCGAGCGGGCCTCGTTTCCACTTCTGCGTCGGCTGGGGGGCGGTCCCCACGGAGGTGCTCATGAGTTCTCCCATCGTTGGGTGAGCCTGAGGAAGACGAACGACAGCACAGCCGTGGCCATGGCGAGCAAGAACGACACGGCCGCGGCGTAGTTGTAGGCGTTGCCCGACGCGGCCGTGAAGGCCAGGAGGTTAGGTGTGTAGGTGCTGGAGATGCTCGTCGAGATGCTGCGCAGCACCTGCGGTTCCGCGAACAGCTGCAAGGTTCCGATGATGGAGAAGACCCCGGTCAGGATGACCGAGTCGCGGATCAGCGGGATCTTGATCCGCAGGGCGGTCTGCCACGCGTTGGCGCCGTCGATGCGTGCGGCTTCGTAGATGTCCTGGTCGATCGCTTGGAGGTTGGAATACATGATCAGCATGTTGTATCCGGCGTACGTCCAGGTCACGATGATAGCGATGGACCACAGCACCCATGTGTTCCCGAGGAAGTCGATGGGAATCAGGTCGGCGACCGGGCCGAGGCCAGGTGTGAACAGGAAGCCCCACACGATGGCACCGATCACTACTGGGACGGCGTACGGGACGAAGTAGGTGAGTCGGAAGAAGCGCTTGAAGCGTGCGCTTCTAGAGTCGAGCAGGAGGGCGAAGGTCAGCGCAATGACCAGCATCGCCGGCACCTGGATGAACCCGAACAGCAGCACTCGCCCCACGCTCGCGATCAAGGCGGGGTCCTTGAGTGCCTGACCATAGTTCGACAGTCCACCCCATGCGTCTTCGGCGGGACCGAACGCACCCTTACGCGTGGTCACGAAGAAGCTGCGCACGAACGCGTAGCAGATCGGCACGATGTAGAACAGCAGGAAGAGGATTGCGAACGGAGAGAGGAGCCCGACGATCGCTCGCCGCTCGGCCCTCCTAGAAGGGTTTTCACTGCGGGCAGGGCGACCGGACGGGCCGCTGGCGTGGTTGCTGCCGCTCTCGGTCGTGTCGAGGCTCATTTGGGCTCCACCTCCAGTGCTTGTAGGCGCATCGCTGTGATGGTGTCCTCCTGCGCCCCAACCAGGGCCTCAGACAGGGTGGAGTCCCCGCCGAGAGCAGCGCCGAAACCGTCGGCGAGCGACGCGTAGGTCTGGGTCATCGTCGGACTCCAGATGAAATCGGGGTCAACGTTATCGGCGGCTTGTGCGAAGACATCGAAGATGTGCTGACCTCCGTAGAACTGCGAAGGCTGTTTCAGGAACGGCAGGTCGAGCCCGGCCCTGGTCGCTGGGTATAGCCCGCCGTTCTGGTTGAGCAATTTCAGCGAATCGGGGTCGGTGTTCAGCCAGAGGGCAAATTGGGCCGCCTCGTATGGGTGGTCGCTGCCACGCAGAACTGCCGTGCTTGAGCCTCCCCAGTTGGCTGCCGTGTGCTCGCCGTCCTTCCAGGTCGGCATCGGCGCCAGCGCCCACTTGCCTGAGGTCGTGGGGACGTTGCTGGCCAGGGTGGCATTCCCCCAGACCGCGCTGACCCACGTGAGCAACTTGCCGTCGGCGAGTGCCTTGTTCCACTGCTGGGAGAAGCCCTGCATGTTGGCCACCAGGCCGCGATCGATCAGGTTCTGCCAGTATTTCGCGACCTCCTCCGTCGGCGCGTCATCGATGTTGACTAGCCACTTGTCTCCGTCGATTTGTGCCCACCGCGCGCCGTTCTGGGATGCTAGGCCAGCGAACCAGCCGGTGTCGCGCTGCGGAAAATGGGTGATCTGGACCGTGGGATCCTGTTTGTGTACTGCCTCGGCGACGGCTGCGAACTGCGCCCAGGTCTTGGGTACTTCGACGCCGTACTTCTCGAACAGATCCTTGCGGTAGAACATCGCCATCGGACCGGTGTCCTGGGGGATGGCGTAGACGCCTGTGTTTCCGAAGGTCACCTGCTTCCAGGCGAAGTCGAAGAACTGGTCGCCGGTGTCCGTCTTCAGGCAGTGCGAGATGTCGCGCAGCCCCTGTTGCAAGCGGAAACTGGGCAGGGTGTCGTACTCAATCTGGGCCAAGTCGGGTTCGTTCCCGGCCTTCAGTGCGTTCGACAGGTTCTGGTATGTGCCCTGGTTGCCGCCGGGCACGGTATTCAGCTCAACCTGGACCTTCGGGTGCTGCGCGTTCCAGAGGTCGACGGCGTCATCGATGCCTGGAACCCAGGACCAGAATGACAGTTTCACGGCCCCCGTGGAGGGTTCGCACGCCGTCGAAGCCGCTTGAGGGCCCGCTCCGCTGCACCCGGCTACTGCCAAGGATAGGACGAGCGCGGTGCCAACTGCTCTCAGGCGCCCAGGTCGAATCCCGGTGCCAACAATTCTGTTCCCCCGTTCGCTCTTCACGTGGGTCGCCCTGACTGGTGAGGGTTTGACGAATCATTGGCTTCGCGCATCGAGTCCGCGTCGCCCAATGCGTGAGGAAGGGGCCGCTGTGAGTCAGTCCGTGAATGTCGGGCGATCGGCCGGAGCACACGATCGGCGCTCACCGCTGTCGTGCCAACGGGGGGGCAGTGGGTCAGGAACGTGGGGCCCACGGGTGATCCAGGATCGAGACTGTTCGGTCGAGACGACACGGCACAACACCTCCAAGTCGGGTGCGGACCGCGAGCATCGAGCCCGTTGCCTCACCATTGGGACATAGCACGCACAGTACCATAAACCGTGCAGATGACCTAGTTTGACGCGCAGAACGGAATCGAAATGTCAGAGGTACGGCGGGGGCCTTACGCCAAGACGGCTGAGCGCCGTCAGCAAATTCTTGACGCTGCCCTCCAAGTGTTCGCGTCGCGCGGCTATCAAGCCGGCTCGATGCGGGAGGTGGCCAGGGTCGCGAACATGGGGCTTTCCACTCTCATGCACCACTTCAACAGCAAGGAAGACCTGCTGCTGGCACTCCTTGAAAGACGGGACGCCGACAGCCCCGGGCAGCGCACCGGCACCGGCGACCTCATCGCCGATGTGCTTTCCCAAGCGCGGTGGAACCAGACCATCCCCGAGTTGATCGCGCTGTACACGGTGCTGTCGGCAGACTCCATCACAGACGGTCATCCGGGACGCGACTACTTCACTGAGCGATTCACCACGGTCCGGCGGGGATTCCAGGAGGAGTTCGAGAAGCTCCGAGACGCAGGACGCCTGCGATCAGGCGTCGATCCCCGGCTCGCGGCAGGCTGTATCACCGCGTTGTGGGACGGGATCCAGCTGCAGTGGCTACTGCAGCCCGACGAGATCGACGTCGTCGCCTACCTGAAGGCTTTCCCTGAACTCATCACCCACCCTGCGGAAGGAACTGTCAGCTATCAGGGGTGACGGGTCTTGTGCCCACAACATGACCAGCCTGCTCCATGCGATGGGAAGGTCTCCCGACTCTTAGCCTCGATCCACCGATGGGCAGGGTGGCAGTGGGCTGAGGAGGCGCGTCGGAGCATGAGAATGCCCCTGTGTGGCAACAGAATTGGAGTTCTTCACGCTTCAGTTCGTCACACACGCAAGGGGCATCTCGTAGGTGAAACTCTCTCACACCCTCACAGCGACCTCAGCGGTCTTCGACGACCCGAATCTCGTGTCGGCCGCCGGGTTGGTTCCGGCCCTGGCCCTGGCTGATCGGGCGGGGCTGCGGCGCCTTGCGGATGAGCCTCTGAGCGTCCCGGGCGACAAGGGCGCCAACGCCGGGTTGAAGGTCGCCTCGCTCGTGGCGGGCATGGTCGCCGGCGCCGACTCCATCGACGACATGGCGCTGCTGCGGCACGGCGGGATGGGTCGGGTCTTCGCCCGGGCGTACGCGCCGTCGACGTTGGGGTCGTTCCTGCGCGCGTTCACGTTCGGGCACGTCCGCCAGCTCGACGCGGTCGCCTCGAGGTTCCTCACCAACCTGGCAGCGCAGGGCGGCCAAGCCGCGCCGGTCCTCGGCGACGGCACCGCTCGGGTGTTGGTCGATGTCGACGACACCATCATCGAGGTCCACGGCCACGCCAAGCAGGGCGCCGGGTTCGGCTACTCCGGGGTCCGCGGCCTGAACGCACTGCTGGCCACCGTCACCACGACGAACTCGGCACCGGTGATCGTGGCGCAGCGGCTGCGCAAGGGCTCGTGCGGGTCCCCGCGCGGAGCAAAACGGCTGGTCGCCGACGCGCTCAAGACCGTGCGCACACTGCACCCCGCCGACGTGAAGCCGCTGCTGCAGGCGGCCATGGGCGGCGCGGAGGGTGGGAAGCGGCATACGAACCTCAGGCGGGGTGGTGTCGGGAAGAGGAGAACTGGACCATTGTCCAAGATCGGTGCGCGAGCCCGAACCTCACGGACCGGGGGAGGCTCCCACGACGACGTCGACGGCGAGGCCCCGGTGATCCGAGGTCGGGGCTGGCAGGGTTCGGATCGCGGTGGGAACGACGGCGCCCCCGACGAAGGCTTGGTCCAGGGGCAAAATCGGCGGTATGGCCGTGTCGGCCGGCCACGTCGGCAGCCACCCGGCGCCGAGGTCGTCAGAGACGGAGGTGAGCCCGGCCCGCGCGCGGATCGTCCGGACGGTCAGGTGGTCGGGGGTGGCGTTGAAGTCACCGATCACGAGTAGGGGGCGCCCGCGATACCGGGCGGCGGCGTCAGCGATCCGGTTCCCGTCCGCGCGCCAGCCCCGAGCGCCGAGCAGGGGAGTGATGGCGTGCGCGCTCAACAGCACCAGCGGCTGCCCGGTCGGCGGCTTCACCTCCACGACGTGACCGCCCAGATAGAGGTCGAGATCCTCGAGTTCGGTCAGGGGGAATCGGGAGTAGATCTTCAGCCCCGGCGCCCGATCGGGATCGGAGCGACCTACGCGATAGGGGTAGCGGTCCGCCCAGCCGAGCGTCTCGACATACGCCTCGGTCTCCGGGTCGAGTTCGATCAGGATGACGACATCGCGGTCGGCGGTGTCCTCGGACAGCCGCGCGATGTCAGCCTTGCCGCCGAGAATGTTGATCGAGGCGACCTTGACTGTGGTGCCAGTGGGGGTGGTGCTGTCGCGGGTGGTGCCGACAGTGGATTGCGGGGCGTTCGGGATGTAGTACGGCAGAACCCAACTGAGCTGTATGACGAGTCCCACCACTGCGAGCGCCACGACGAGTTGGCGACGGCGGCGGACGGGGCTGCGCAGCGCCACCACGACGACGACCAGCCAGGCGAGGATGCCGAAGGGGACGAAGGACGCGGCCTCGGCCAGAAAAGGCACCAGTTGCAACGCGGGGATGAGCCGCAGCAGCATCAAGAACAGGCCGACGAGCGCGGCACCGGCGAGGACGACGCGGCCGAGTCGGCGTCGGGTGGGCGAACCGCCCGTGCCTGACGTGCTGCCCGTGCCCGAGTCGCCGCCCCTGCCCGAGGCGCCGCCCCTGGCCGGGGTTCCGAGCGTGCCCGATGTCACGCCGGTGAGGATACGGCGGCAGCCTTAGGGTGCTCGCATGCCTGCCGAGATCAGCTGCGAGATCGCCGACCACATCGCCTTCGTTCGACTGAACCGGCCGGAGAAGCTCAACGCCCTTAACCTGCCCATGCTGCGCGGGTTGGTGTCCACGGCGCACTCATTGAAGTCCGATCGCTCATTGCGCGCCGTCGTCCTGTCCGGCATGGGGCCCGCGTTCTGCGCCGGCATCGACCTTGGGGTGTTGGCGGGCGGCCTCGGCGCGTTCGGGGCGAGCTTTGTGACTCGGCCCGGTCGGGGAACCAACACCTTCCAGGAAGCCTGCTGGGCGTGGCGGCGCGTGCCGGTTCCGGTCATCGCCGTCGTGCATGGGCATTGCTACGGCGCGGGACTGCAACTCGCCCTCGGCGCGGACTTCCGCGTCTCCACCCCCGACGCCAAGTGGGCGGTCATGGAGGCCAAGTGGGGCCTGGTGCCCGACATGAGCGGGGTCCGGTCGCTGGCCCAGGTCGTCGGCATCGATACCGCCAAGGAGTTGACCATGACGGCCCGCACGCTGACGGGCGAGCAGGCCCGCGACCTCGGCCTGGTCACCCGAGTCTCGACGGATCCGCACGTCGCGGCGGGCGAGTTGATCGACGAGATCCTCACGCGCAGCCCGGATTCGGTCGCGGCGACGAAGCGGCTCTTCGAAGCGACGTGGCCCGGCTCGTCGCGGCGCGCCTTCGCCCGGGAGCGCATCGAGCAGGCGCGCCTGCTGCTGGCCAAGAACACCCGAATCGTGCGCGCGGCGAGCGCCAGCAAGACCACCCCGGAGTATGCGCCGCGGGCGCGCTGACCCGAGCCCACCCAGCCGAGCCCACCCCACCCCAACCACCCCACCCCAGCCACCCCAGCCGAGCCATCCACCCCATCGGAGCCATCCACCGGACTAACTCACCCAGCCCACCTGAGAGGGGCGCGAGCCTAGGATCGGCGCCATGGAGTTCCGCTCGGCATACGCCCATGGTTTTGCTCGGATCGCGGCCGTCACCCATCCCGTGGTGTTGGCCGACCCGCAGGCGAATGTCGATGCGACCCTCGCCCAGGCCCGCGAGTGTCACGACGACGGCGTTGCGCTGGCGGTCTTTCCCGAGTTGGGGTTGTCGGGTTATTCGTTGGAAGACCTCTTCCTGCAAGACCCGGTGCTCGACGCGGTCGAGGCGGCGTTGGCGCGGCTCGTCGAGGGCACCCGCGAGTTGCTGCCTGTCCTGGTGGTCGGTGCGCCCCTTCGCAAGGGCAACCGAATCTTCAACTGCGGCATCGTGATTCATCGCGGTCAGATCCTCGGGGTCGCACCCAAGTCCTACCTGCCGACGTATCGCGAGTTCTACGAGCGGCGCCACTTCGCCCCCGGTGACGATCAGCGGGGCGCCTCGATCACGATCGGCGGGCAGTCCGTCCCGTTCGGCCCCGACCTGATCTTCGCGGCGCGGGATGTGCGCGGACTGACCGTTCACGTCGAGGTCTGTGAGGACATGTGGGTGCCGATTCCCCCGAGTGCGGAGGCGGCGCTGGCCGGTGCCGCCGTGCTGGTCAACCTCTCCGGCAGCCCGATCACGATCGCGAAGTCGTACGACCGCAAGCTCCTGTGCGAGTCGGCCTCGTCGCGGTGCAACGCGGCATACATCTATTCCGCTGCGGGAGAAGGCGAGTCGACGACGGACCTGTCCTGGGACGGGCAGACGATGATCTATGAGATGGGGGGGATGCTCGCCGAGACCGAGCGCTTCCCCGAGGGGCCGCGCCGCTCCGTCGCCGACATCGACCTCGACCTGCTGCGGCAGGAGCGGATGCGACAGGGCACCTTCGACGACAACCGCCGGGCGTATGCCGAGCGCACCGACTATCGGCACGTCGAGTTCGATCTTGACCCGCCGATGGCCGATATCGGGTTGCGTCGCAAGGTGGATCGTTTCCCCTTCGTTCCCGACGAGGAGGAGCGGCTCGCTCTTGATTGCTACGAGGCCTACAACATCCAGGTGTCCGGGCTGGGACAGCGACTGCGTTCGATCGGCCAGCCCAAGATCGTGATCGGGGTGTCCGGCGGGCTCGACTCCACCCACGCGCTGATCGTGGCCGCCAAGGCGATGGATCGGCTGGGCCGCCCGCGCACGGACATCCTGGCCTACACGATGCCCGGGTTCGCCACGACCGAGCACACCAAGAACAACGCCACCTTGCTGTCCGAGGCCCTGGGGGTGTCGTTCGAGACTCTCGACATTCGCGCCGCGGCGACGCAGATGCTCAAAGACATGAACCACCCGTTCGGCCGGGGCGAGGAGGTTTATGACGTGACCTTCGAGAACGTCCAAGCGGGGCTGCGCACGGACTACCTGTTCCGGCTGGCGAATCACCACGGCGGCATCGTGCTGGGCACGGGCGACCTATCCGAGTTGGCGCTGGGCTGGTGCACGTATGGCGTCGGCGATCAGATGTCGCACTATGGCGTCAACAGCGGTGTCCCGAAGACCTTGATGCAGCACCTGATCCGGTGGGTGGCGACGTCGCGTCAGTTCGACGACGGGGTTGGCGGGATCCTCACCTCGATCCTCGACACCGAGATCTCCCCCGAACTCGTGCCCAGCAAGGAGGGGGAGAAGCCGCAGAGCACGGAGGACAGCATCGGCCCGTATGCGCTGCAGGACTTCACGCTCTATCACGTGCTGCGCCGGGGCTTCTTGCCGAGCAAGATCGCCTTCCTGGCGGTGCACGCCTGGGCCGACCCGGCGGTCGGGGAGTGGCCGCCGAACTATCCGGCGGATAAGAAGGTCGGCTACGACCTCGCCACGATCCGGCGGTGGATGCAGCTTTTCGGGAAGCGCTACTTTGCCAATCAGTTCAAGCGATCCGCGCTGCCCAACGGCCCCAAGGTGATTCGCGGAGGCTCGCTGTCGCCGCGTGGCGACTGGCGGATGCCGTCGGACGTCTCGGCCAAGGTGTGGCTCGCCGAGTTGGACCGGATCCCGCCCGCCTGACAGGACTGTCTGACTACCTCCGCCCGGCAACCCCCGCCCTGCAACGTCCGCAGAAGGTCCGCGGGGACCAGCCCGCGGGGATCAGTCGGACGGGCGCGCGTGGAGCCAGGGGCGTTCGAGGTCGAAGCTGCGCCCGCTCATCTCGGTCGGGATGATCTCGACGACAACCATCTTGTCGGTGTGTACCCACGGCCGCAGCGGCAGGCTCTCGACGGCGTCGGCCTCGCTGCGCTCCAGCGCGCGCGCTCGGCCGCGCAGGACCACGCTCGTGGCATTCGTATCCGAGAACTCATCAACCTCGAAGGCCACGTCGTCATTCATCGTCACGGCGAGGAGCTTGTTGCCCTCGGACGTGCGGAAAAGCAGCCGAGCGCGGCTATCCGAGACGTAGTTGATCGGCGTGATGTGCACCTCGCCGATCAAGTGGAACGCCAACCGGCCGAACTCATGGGCCTCCAAGAAGTCCCAGCTCTGCTCGTCGTCCAGCACGTGGATCGGGTTCTCGTCGTCGAACATGGCCATCCCTTCAGTGCTCGCCTTCAGTGCTCGCCTTGAGTACAAGGAGGGGGATACCCGGAGCGGGTGAACCCCATCACTGTGACCTCCAACTTAGCCGGGTCGGCGGGACCCGTCTTGTGAGTCTTACCTCAGGGGCCTATCCGCCGGACCCCGCGATCGTGACATCCGTGCCGCGCAGGGTGGCTCGAAAACCATTGGGCCCCACGGTGACCGCGGTGAGCCGCAATCCCGGTGGCAAACCCTCGATGCTCTGCTCGATCGTGACGAGCTCACGGGCCGCCTGCGAGATGGCGTCGTTGATGAAGCCCGGCAAACCCACGTCGATCGACACCGGAGTGATCAGCAAGTTGCCGCCCACCGCGCTGACCTTCCCGGTCGCTCGGATGCTCGCCTTGACGCCGAGAACTTCGGTGCTGCGACGCACCCCGGCGAGGCCACCGCCCGCGTCATACAGCACCACACCGTGTCCGACCTGCTGCGCCGCCACCTCGAACGGCAAGGTCGCCTGCAGATTGACCTCGCCGACCCGTAGCCCACCCGAAGTCACCCGCACATTCGTCCCCGTCGCGTGGACGTCACGCAACGGGCCATCCGGGGTGATCAGCGAGGACGACGACAGATCCACGTCGCCCAGCCACGTCTCGGTGGGGCCGAGATCGGCGGGCGGCGGACTCGGGCGCACCCCAGGACCCAGCGGCGCCTCGCGCGGGATGGTCGTCCCCGCCCGCCCCGCGGACGACAGCCACCAGGTGCCCGCCCCGATCACAAGAACGAGCATGGTCGCCATCCCGGCGAGGAAACGCCGCATACCGTATGCCGCTTAGCTCGCCTCGGGCGCCGAACTCGCCTCTGCCCCAGAGCCATTGGGCGCCGAGCTCGCCTCTACCCCGGAATCTTCAGACGCCGAGCTCGCCTCTGCCCCGGAACCTTCAGACGCCGAACTCGCCTCGGGCGCAGACCCGACGGCCTCGGTGCGGATGGTGAAGTTCTGCGCGCGAAGCCGATCGGCCAGGGCTTCCCCGATCGCCGTCGCTGGCGTCAGGACACCGGCCATGGGCGGCAGGTCGTCGAAGGCAAGGCTGAGCGCGGCCTCGCCCAGCATGATCGCCGTGCCCGAATAGCCCGGGTCGGCCTTCGCGCCGAAGATCGTCCGATAGCGCGCGCCGCTCGTGGTGGCCGCATCGATCTCCATCTTGAAGCGACCGTTCTTCTGGGCCTCGGGGCTCGGCCCCTCGCCCGGCTTGGGCAGGACGTAGCCGAGGAGGGAGCGGGTGGCGGGAATCCGCATACCTCCGACGACGCCGAGCAGGCCGGCCGTGAAGCCGGTCGCCATCACCGGTGAGGTGAGGGAGGTGCCGAAGTCCATGACTTCCTGGTAGCGGAAGCCGCGGCCGTAGGCGTGCCCGAGGAGGGCGTTGCTGCGGCGCACGATGCGGGTGTTGAAGGCGGCCATGACGAACGGACCGAGCCAGTGGCCGTCAGCGGAGCGGCGCACCGGCGCCGACGTCACGAGCCCCTTGACGACATCGAGCGGGCCGGTGGCCTTGGCCTTCTTGCGCTTGCCGCTGGACGGCTCGGCGCTTCGGTCAGGGCTGAGGCCATAGGGGTCGTTGACGATTTTCGCGCTCGCCGGATCGGCCATCTCGATGGCCTGCTGCCGCATCGAGTCGATCGTCCCGCCGCTGAACCCGCCGCGCAGGCTGCGGACATAGAGCGTGGTCTGGGTGAGCTCGCCGGCGCCGTCCGCGCGGGCCTGCTCGGCGGTGAGCCAGACGCCGAGGTCGGAAGGGATGGAGTCGAAGCCGCACGCGTGGGTGATCTTGGCCCCGCTCGCCTTGGCGACCTCGTGGTAGCTGTCGGCGCTTTCGCGCACAAACAACACCTCGCCGGTCAGGTCGGCGTAGTGCGTGCCCGCCGCGGCGCACGCGGCGACAACCGGGAGGCCGTAGCGGGCATACGGCCCGACCGTCGTGACGATGACCTTGGTCGACTCGGCGAGTTCGCGCATGGCCTCGGGATCGCTGGCGTCGGCTTCGACGATCGGCCAGTCGTGGGCGACCGCTGGCAGGGTCGCGCGCACCGACTCGACCTTGGCGCGGGATCGACCGGCCAGCGCGATGCGCGCGCCTTCGGGGGCGTGCTCGGCCAGGTGATTGGCCGTCAGCGCACCGACGAAGCCGCTGGCGCCGAAAAGAACGAGGTCGTATGTCCGTGAGGCCGAGGTCATGCGCGCAGTTTAGGTTGGGCGCATGCCATCGGTGGTTCCGGTCGCCCAGACCGCGCGGATTCTCGCCATCGTCCAGGCCGGCGGGCAGGGCTCGCGGATGGACGTGCTCACCCGGGAGCGGGCCAAGCCAGCGCTGCCGTTCGCGGGGAGCTATCAACTGGTCGACTTCGCGCTGAGCAATCTCGCGCACAGCGGGATCCCCGACGTGTGGGTGTCGGTTCAGTACCAGGCGGGCAGCCTAGACGAGCATCTCGCCGGGGGCCGGCCGTGGGACTTGGACCGGACGCGCGGTGGCTACCGGCGGCTGGTGCCCGAGGAGGGGGATGCGGACTCGCTGGGTGGGTTCAGCACCGGCAACGCCGACAACCTGATGCGGATCGCGGACGACATCGCCTCGGTCGCTCCGGACGTGGTCGTGGTGACGAGCGCCGATCACATCTTCCGGCTGGACCTGCGCGCGGTCATTGACGAGCACCTGCGCCGCGGCGCCGAGGCCACCATCGTCACCTCCGACGTATCGCTGGAGGAGGCCCGCCACAAGGCGGTGGTCGACGTGGCGCGGGACGGGCGCGTGCGAGGGCTGGCTTACAAGCCGGCCAAGGCCACGCGGCATACGGTCGCCTCGGAGATCTTTGTGTATCGCGCCGACGTCCTCCTGCCGCTGCTCGACCGGCTCCGGCAGGAATTGGCCGACGACGGCGGGCTGGGGGACTTCGGCGAGCACCTGCTGCCGGAGTTGATCGCGCGGGGAAAGACGTATGCCTATGCGATGTCGAGCTATTGGCGCGACCTCGGACGGCCGTCGGTGTATCTGGCCGCCCATCGGGACTTCCTGCTCGGGCGCATCGACGTGTTCGACGACCCGCGCTGGCCGATGCTGACGCGCTTCCCGGAGTTGCCGCCGGCATTCGTGGCCTCGGGGGGTGTGGTGGAGGACGGCTACCTCAGCGCGGGCGTGCGGGTCGCCGGGACGGTGCGGCGCAGCGTCCTCGGTCCGAGCGTGGTGGTCGAGGAAGGTGCTGTTGTCGAGGACAGCGTGTTGATGACGGGCGTATGCGTGCGCGCCGGCGCCCGGGTGCAGGGTGTGGTAGCCGACGATGCTGTGGAGATCGGCGCCCAGGCCCAGGTCGGCAGGGAAATCCCGCGATGGCCCCCGCCGCAGAAGGCCGTGACCCTGCTCGGCCGGGACAGCGTCGTGGGGCCGAACGCCGTGGTAGCGGCGGGCGGCCGGCTGGAGCCGGGCGCATCGGCCTGAGGCCGGGCGCGTCGGCCTTGAGAAGGGTGGGGGATTTTTTCGGGACTCCAACCGGCCCACAGCCCCGCGCATTCGGGTAGGCATTGACCCAGCCCTCGGCGGGGGGGCGCCGGAATGACGACGCGACGACGCGAAGGGAACCGACCATGAGCATGACGCCGGGTGATGACGCACCAGCCACCGATCCGACCCAGCCAACGGAGCAGCCGACCGAGCCAGCCGAGGAGCCGACCGAACTGGCGGGCAGTGTCCCGGAAGGTACGGCCGAGGAACTCAGCGTCGTCGCGCCGGTGCCGACCCCGGCCGACGTAGCCAGCGCCATCGGGGCGAACGCGGCCGCTCCGACGCCGGCGAATGGTTCGACGAGCGAAATCGAGCGTGGGCTCTGAACGCACTCGGGCGACTGATCGCCATACCTCCACAGCAGTTCACGGCCGAGTATTGGGGCAGCCGCCCGCTTCTCACCCGCGCCGCCGACAACCCCAACGCCGGGCACCTTGACCACGGCCTGGGTGCGTTGTTCAGCAATGCCGCGGCCGATGAGTTGCTCTCCACGCGCGGGCTGCGCACGCCCTTCCTGCGCGTGGCCAAGGACGGGCGGACGTATGCCGCGGGCGACTACACCGCGCCAGGGGGAGTCGGGGCCGAGATCGGCGACCAGCTCAGCGACAGCAAGCTGCTCGCGCTCTTCGCCGATGGAGCGACCCTGGTCCTGCAAGGACTCCACCGGACGTGGGCGCCGATCAGCCGGTTCGCCGGGGACCTCGCCGCCGAGCTCGGGCACCCGGTGCAGGTCAACGCCTATGTGACGCCGGCGCAGAACACGGGTTTCAGCGATCACTACGACGTGCACGACGTTTTCGTCGTCCAGATCGCCGGGACCAAGACGTGGCGTATCCGGCCGCCGGTACTCGCCCATCCCCTGCGCACCCAGCCGTGGGAAAACCGCAAGGCCGCCGTCCAGCAGGCGGCGACCCGGCCGCCGCTGATCGAGACGACCCTCCAACCTGGCGACACGCTCTACCTGCCGCGCGGCTTCATTCACGCCGCCAGCGCCCGCGGTGAGGTCAGCACCCACCTGACCATCGGCATCCACACGTGGACCGGTCACCATCTCGGACGCCAACTTCAGTCGTATGCCGCGACGCGCCTCGCCGCCGACCCGCGCGTCCGCGCGT
>NZ_HF571038.1:2935653-2942544 GCF_001046875.1 Nostocoides jenkinsii Ben 74 | reverse complement strand
CAGCCGCTCCCGCCCACCAGCCCGCAAGGGCACCGCGCGCACGAGTGGGCCGTCCATCGCCGGTCGGGCCGCACGTGGCGGGGCACGGGTCCTCGGTGGGGGCGCTCGCCTCGTCGGACTCGGCGTGCGTCGCGTCAGCGGCGTCGACCTTGAGCCGGCGCATCGCCGCGACGGTCTCGGACTGCTCCTGATCGCGCTGGCGGTCGTCGTCGCCGCTCGCGAGTGGTGGGGGATGACCGGCGTTCTGGGCAATCTGACCCACGCCGTCGTCGCCGGGACGCTGGGTCAGGTGGCCTACGCCCTGCCGCTGGTCCTCCTCGGCCTGGGAGTGCGACTGATGCGCGCCACGGCCTCCGAGGCCGCCAACACCCGTCTCGCGGTCGGGCTGAGCTTCCTGACCCTCGCCAGCACCGGCCTGGTGCACATCGCGCACGGCATCCCGACGCCCCAGATGGGCGCGGACGGGATGCGCCAGGCCGGCGGCGTCATCGGATTCCTCGCCTCCAGCCCCCTCACCGCCGGCATCAGTGTGTATGGCGCGGTGGCCCTCCTCCTGCTCGCGGGCCTGTTCGGCCTGCTCGTCCTTACCGGTACCCCCATCCACGCCCTCCCGGCCCGGATCGGCGAGGTCACCGACCGGCTGTTGCACCTGCGTCCGGCGACCGACGGCCCGCCCGCCGGAGCCGACGACGATGGCGCGCAGACCCTGCCGTCCCGCCCCGGCCGGCGACGCACGAAGGCGGCCGGCGACGCCGGAGGCGAAGGGTATGAGGGGGACACGGCATACGACCAAGCGGCGGTTGTCGCCCGGGAGGGGCGCCGCCGCGGTCGGCGCGCCCCGGTCGCCGACGTGCCCGCTCAGGCTCCCACCGATACGCGGGAGTTCGAGCCGCTCGCCGACTCGCCGCAAGATGCCGTGCCCGGGGAGCGGGGGGCGAGCCCGCGGCATACGCCTGCCTCGGTCGTCCCCGAGGTGATCCCGCCCGAGTGGAGCGCGCCCGACTTGCCGGCCCCGCCCACCAGCGCGATCGGGGGCCGGTCCGAGCAACTTCCGTTGGCAGGGGACGTCGCTTACACCCTGCCCGAGGCCGCTGTCCTCAAGGAGGGCACGCCACCCAAGGCGCGGTCCGCGGCCAACGACCAGGTCGTCGCGCGCCTGACCACCGTCCTGGACGAGTTCGGGATCGATGCCCAGGTCACGGGGTTCACGCGCGGGCCGACCGTCACCCGGTACGAGGTCGAACTCGGTCCCGGCGTGAAGGTCGAGCGCGTCACGTCGATGAGCAAGAACATCGCGTATGCCGTGGCCTCGGCCGATGTGCGCATCCTCAGCCCGATCCCGGGCAAGTCCGCGATCGGGATCGAGATTCCGAATGCCGACAAGGAGATCGTCTCCCTCGGTGACGTCCTGCGCAGCCGGGCGGCCCACAACACCGTGCACCCGATGGTCATGGGAGTTGGCAAGGACGTCGAGGGCGGCTACGTCGTGGCGAACCTCGCCAAGATGCCGCACCTGCTCGTCGCCGGGGCCACCGGGGCGGGCAAGTCGAGCTTCGTCAACTCCATGATCGTTTCGATCCTCATGCGCTCGACGCCCGAGGAGGTCCGGATGGTCCTGGTCGATCCCAAGCGTGTGGAGCTCACGGCATACGACGGCATCCCGCACCTGATCACCCCGATCATCACCAACCCCAAGAAGGCCGCCGAGGCGCTGCAGTGGGTGGTCAAGGAGATGGATCATCGGTATGACGATCTGGCCGCCTTCGGGTTCAAGCACGTGGACGACTTCAACAAGGCGGTGCGCTCCGGCGCGGCCAAGCCACTGCCGGGCTCGGAACGGGTGCTGGAGCCGTATCCGTATCTGCTGGTGATCGTCGATGAGTTGGCCGACCTGATGATGGTCGCGCCCCGCGACGTCGAGGACTCGATCGTGCGGATCACCCAGCTCGCCCGCGCCGCCGGCATTCACCTGGTGCTGGCGACCCAGCGCCCGTCCGTTGATGTCGTCACCGGCCTGATCAAGGCCAATGTGCCGTCCCGGATGGCGTTCGCGACCTCATCACTGGCCGACAGCCGGGTCGTCCTCGATCAGCCGGGCGCCGAAAAACTGCTCGGCCAGGGTGACGCGCTCTTCCTGCCGATGGGGGCGAGCAAGCCGATGCGCGTGCAGGGCGCGTGGGTCACCGAGACCGAGATCCACGCCGTCGTCCAGCACGTCAAGGGACAACTCCAGACCAACTATCGCGACGACGTCGCCGTCGAGGCCGTCAAGAAGCAGATCGACGAGGACATCGGCGACGACCTCGACCTGCTGTTGTCCGCGGCCGAGTTGGTTGTGACGACGCAGTTCGGGTCGACCTCGATGCTGCAGCGCAAGCTGCGGGTCGGCTTTGCCAAGGCCGGTCGGCTGATGGACCTGCTGGAGTCGCGCGGCGTGGTCGGGCCGTCGGAGGGGTCCAAGGCGCGCGAGGTGCTGATCACGGCCGACGATCTCGCGGCGACCCTAGCGATGATGCGGGGCGAGGAGCCGCCGGAGACTTTCGACGACGAGGACGGCGACTCCGAGGATGCCTGGCAGCTGACGGGACGCTAGGACACTTCGACGGCCGCGGCCCGCTGCTCGGCGAGTTCGGCGGCAATGTCGTCGAGGAACTGCTGGATGGCCTCCTCGCCGCGGACGGGGCCCCCGGCGGTCAGTCCATCAGCGCCTAGCAGGATGGCCGCCGGGGTCCCGTGGACCCCGAACGCCTGCATCAGGCTGCCCTCGTTGTCGATATACCAGTCGACGTCCTGCGGGATGGCGTCCCGGTTCGCCCACTCCCGATAGATCCCGACGACGCCGACCTCGGGGTTCGCTTCGGCGAAAGGCGCCAGGAAGGTTTGCGCGCGCACGCACGGCCCGCACGACTCGTTCAAGAAGGCCAGCAGGCGGGCCTGAGTGGTGACCATGGTCTTGAGCGAGACCATCTGGCCGTCTGGCTTCTCCAGCGAGCCGTAGGGGATCGGCAATCGGACGTATTCGTCGTCGCCGTCGAACTCGTGCTCGACCGTGTCCGCATCCCCACCACGATCGAAGATGATCGCCGCGAGGACGGCGGCGATCGCGCTCATCCCCAGCCACCCCCACGTATGCCGATCGGCCCCCACGAGTCGCTGGACCACGCTCCCGTCGGCGCGCGCGAGGTCGAGAGTGGCAAGGCCGGACGTCATCACCAGCAGGATGTTTCGCGTCAGCGTCAGCCGCGTCACCCGCCCGGCCCCCAAAGTGCCGAAGCAGGAGCAGTCGACCGGCTCGGGGAAGCCGAGCGCCCGGGCGATGATCGCGGCATACGTGAGCATGAGGAGGACGACTATGACGGCCACGACGACGGCGGGGGCACCGGGCAGCAGCAGAAGCCCGGCAGCGAGGGCGAGCTCGGCCCAGGGGAGGACAGCTGGGGCGCCGAGACGCGCGAGCGCGCCGGGAAGACGCAGCGAGGAGAAGGCGTCCCGAGTCGCCTGGGGCTCGCGGAGCTTGGCGACGCCGCTGAGCAGCAGCACCGCGGCCGTGAGCAAAGTGGCCAGGATCAGGGGTGAAGACACCTCGAAAGTATAGGAGCGACGTTTTCGCCCACCCCGGCGTCAGGTGATGAGGCGGGCCCGGCTCGGTGGCTGGTCGGCGAGACCGGCCGCGGTCGCGTCGGCGGCATCCAGGACGCGCAGGATGTTGCCGCTGGTCAGCTTCGCCAGATCTGTAGCGGACCAACCACGGTCGGCGAGCGCGCCCAGCAGCGCGGGGTAGCCGGAGACGTCGCGCAGCCCCTCCGGCAGTCGGTCGACACCGTCATAGTCCCCGCCCAGGCCGATGTGGTCGGGGCCGGCGACCTCGCGGATGTGCTCGACATGGGCGACCACATCCTCGAGGGTGGCCAGCGGCGCGGGGTCGTCCGCGGCATACGTCCGAGAAAAGGCGGTGTAGGCGGCCAGGTCGTTCACCTGGACCCCAGCCCGGTCGGCTGCCGCGTGGACCTCCTCGTCCCAGGCCCGCGCGCGGGGGGAGATGAACCGCGGGACGAAGGTGACCATGCAGACCCCGCCGAGGTCGCGGAGGCGTTCGAGCACGTCATCGGGCACATTGCGCGGGTGGTCGCAGACGGCACGCGCGCTGGAGTGGGAGAAGATCGGCGGCGCCGCGGTGACGTCCATGGCGGCGTGCATCGTGGCCGGGGCGACATGGCTGAGGTCAACGAGCATGCCGATGCGGTTCATCTCGCGAACCACCTCGCAGCCGAACGCGCTGAGGCCGCCATGGCGCGGGACGTCCGTCGCCGAGTCGGCCCAGTCGTTGTTCTGGTTGTGCGTCAGCGTCAGATAGCGGACGCCCAGCGCGCGCATCATCCGCAGGACACCAAGGGAGTTGCCGATGCAGTGGCCGCCTTCCGCGCCCAATAGGGAGGCGATCCGTCCCGTCTCCCAGGCGGCGCGGATGTCGGGGACGGTGGTCGCGAAGGCAAGGTCCGCGGCATACCGCTGAAGGAGGTGGTGAACGACGTCGATCTGCTCGAAGGTGGCCGTGACGGCGTCGATGGGGGAGAGGGTGCCCGGCGCATAGACCGACCAGAATTGGCCCCCCACCCCGCCCTCGCGCAGCCGCGGGAGGTCGGTATGGGTCCGGTCCCCGCGAGCGGCGATGTCGATGGCGTCGAGGTCGTAGTCCACGCGTTCGCGTAGTGCCCACGGCAGGTCGTTGTGGCCGTCCAGCACGGGGTTTGTGGCCAGCACGGCGGGAATGTCGAGGGCGGGCTTGTCGAGGGACGGCATGACGCACACGCTAGTTAGAGTTGGCCCCATGACGGACCTGGCGCCCCGGCGCGTCGCGCTGGTGACCCTGGGCTGCACGCGCAACGAGGTCGATTCCGAGGAGCTCGCTGGTCGGCTATCGGCCGGTGGGTGGGAGCTCGTCGACGACGCTGCCGAGGCCGATGTGGCGGTCGTCAACACGTGCGGGTTCATCGAGCAGGCCAAGAAGGACTCGATCGACACCATCCTGGAAGCCAGCGAACTCAAGGGGAGCGGGCGCACTCAGGCCGTTGTGGCCGTCGGCTGCCTGGCCGAGCGGTATGGCCGTGAGCTCGCCGCCGAGTTGCCCGAAGCCGACGCGGTGCTCGGGTTCGATTCGTATGCCGATCTCTCCGGACAGCTGCGCGCCATCCTCGACGGGGCCCGGCCCGAGAGTCATGTGCCGAGCGACCGTCGCCGGCTCCTGCCGCTCACGCCCACGGAGCGCCGCGCCGAGGCGCCGGCGGTGGCGATGCCCGGGATGGGGCAGCGCGGTCCCCTCGATCTGGCCGACGTGGCGCCGGCCAGCGGGCCGCCGGTCGTGCGCGCCCGGCTGGACAACCGCCCGTGGGCGCCGCTGAAGATTGCCAGCGGCTGCGATCGCCGGTGCGCCTTTTGCGCGATCCCGATGTTCCGCGGGGCCTTCGTGTCGCGCCACCCCGATGCGGTCGTGGCTGAGGCGCGGTGGCTGGCCGAGCGCGGGGTTAAGGAGGTTTTCCTGGTCAGTGAGAACTCCACGTCATACGGCAAGGATTTGGGCGACCTGGGGGCGCTGGAGAAGTTGCTGCCGCGTCTTGCGGCTGTCGACGGCCTGGAGTGGGTGCGGGTGTCGTACTTGCAGCCGGCCGAGATCCGGCCCGGGCTGATCGAGGCGATGCTGGCGACGGACAAGGTCGTGCCGTGGTTCGACATTTCGTTCCAGCATGCCTCGTCCGGCTTGCTGCGGCGGATGCGGCGCTTCGGTGGCACGGACGACTTCCTCGGGCTGATCGAGCGCATTCGGTTGCTCGCCCCGACCGCGGGGATCCGCTCGAATGTCATCGTCGGTTTCCCCGGCGAGGGTGAGGATGACGTCCAGGAGGTGGCCGACTTCTTGGAGGCGGCGGACCTCGATGTCGTGGGTGTCTTCGGCTATAGCGACGAGGACGGGACGGAGGCGGCCGATCACGACGGCAAGCTTGACCAGGACGTCATCGACGACCGCGTGGCCCATCTGACCGATCTCGTCGAGCAGTTGACGGCCGATCGGGCCGCCCGGCGGGTGGGAGAGGACGTCGACGTGCTGGTTGAGGCGGTCGACGAGGAGCCGGGGGTGTTTGTCGGACGGACGGCGACACAGGGGCCGGATATCGACGGTGAGACACGGCTGACCTCCGGTCGCCGGATCGCCGTCGGTGACCTTGTGCCGGCCCGCATTGTCGGCTCGTCAGGAGTGGATCTCGAGGCCACCCCGCGATGAGTCCCGCCCCGGCGTCCCGGGTGTCCAACTGGAACCTGCCCAATGCCTTGACGGTGGGGCGGATTCTGCTGGTCCCGGTGTTTGCCTGGGCGCTGCTGCGGCACGACGGCGCGGATCCCGCCTGGCGCTGGTGGGCCGCCCTCCTTTTCCTCGTCGCGATCCTGACGGACCGCATCGACGGTGACCTAGCCCGCAAATGGAACCTCATCACCAATGTCGGCAAAATCCTCGATCCAATCGCGGACAAGGCCCTGACCGGTATGGCGTTCCTCGGCCTCTCGATCATCGGTGAACTCCCGTGGTGGCTCACCGTTCTGGTGCTGGTGCGGGAGTGGGGGATCACGCTCTTGCGCTTCGCCGTGATCCGGCACGGGGTCATCCCTGCCGGTCGTGGGGGCAAACTCAAGACCACACTGCAGGCGCTCGGTCTCGGTTTGCTGTGCCTCCCGCTGTGGACGTTCCCTGCCGAGGGGGTGTGGCGGGCCGTGACGTGGACGATCCTGATTATCAGCGTCGTGGTCACGGTGGTGACGGGCATCGACTACGTGATCAAGGCCATCACTTTGCGCCAGAAGAGCCCGCGGACGGCGATGAAGCGTGAGCGGCGGGCGGCG
>NZ_HF571038.1:2924507-2935553 GCF_001046875.1 Nostocoides jenkinsii Ben 74 | reverse complement strand
GCGGGTGCGGCGGGGGCCGGTGGTCCCGTGACGGGATGCCGGACGATCTCGGGCGCGGCGGTCCCGCCACTTTGCGCGGTCCGGGACGCCGCCCCTCCGGTCGTGCGATTTCCCGTCGTCGTGGGTCCTACGGCCTGGGTTCGAGCGTTCTGTGTTCCGGCAGCCTGGGTTCGGGCCGCGTCGCGCTTGGCCTTTGACGCCTTGCTCGGCGCTGGTGCCTGCACGGCGGGCCGACGGCGCTCGGACTCGGCCGACGAGATGACGGCCGTATCACCGGCCGACGCGCCCGCACCGGCCGCGGGAAGCGGGGCCGTGACGCCGTCGGCGGCGACCTTGCCACCTGGACGGGCGTCGAGAACCGTGTCGGACAGGCGTGCCCGCACATGTCGCAGCTCGTCGAGGAACTCCTGTGCGTCGGCCGGCCGCTCCTGCGGATCCTTGGCCGCGGCCTGACTGATCAGGGTTTCGAGCGACGGCGGCGCGCCCGCCATCACTGACGACAGCGGCGGAACCCCGCGATGGACGTGCTGAAAGATCACATTGGGGATCGACTTGCCGTCGAAGGCCTTCTGCCCGGTGAGCATCTCGAAGAGGACGAGCGCCGCGGCATACACATCGGATCGGGGGGTTACGTCGGTGTGCTCCAGCTGCTCGGGGGAGATGTAGGAGAGGGTGCCGAGCACCTCGCTCGTCGCCGAGGTCGCGGTCTGGCTGGTCACCGCGCGGGCGAGCCCGAAGTCGGCGACCTTGACGAGGCCGTCCTCGCGGACGATGACGTTCTCGGGCTTGACGTCGCGGTGCATCAGGCCGGCGGAGTGCGCGGCGGCGAGCGCGGCGAGCACCGGCTCCATGATGTCGAGCGCGGCGCGCGGGGTGAGCGAACCGTTGGCGTCGAGGACCTGGCGCAGGGTCTGGCCGGGGACATACTCCATCACCAGGAAGACGTGACCCTGGTCTTCGCCCTGGTCGAAGACGCCGACGATATTGGCCTGGGAGAGTCGTGCCGACGTGCGCGCCTCGCGACGGAACCGCTCGACGAAGGCCGGGTCGGCGGCGAGGTGCTCGCGCATGACTTTGAGGGCCACTTCGCGATCGAGCCGCATGTCGAGACCGCGATACACGCTGGCCATTCCGCCCCGGGCGACGCGTTCGAGAACGCGATAGCGGCCGTCGAGGACGGTGCCGATCAGGGGATCGGTGGGCTCGACGGTCACCCGCGAAGTTTACGGGCCCGGGTTGGGTGGGATGAAGCGGACACCCCGAGGCGGGATCAGACCCGCGTCATGAAGTAGTTGACGTTGGCGACGTACTGCCGGGTGTCGGAGTACCAACCGCGCTCCTGCACCGAGCCGAGGCCCTGGTAGTAGGCCGCAATGACCTCGTCTCGGTCCTTGGCCATCGCCGTCAACTGGCGAATGATGACCACGCCCGCCGTCACATTGTCGTGGGCATCGCGCAGGTTGAGCGTGCGCCCGATCAGGCTGCCGGCCCACTCGCCGGACTGCGGCATGACCTGCATCGCGCCGACCGCGCCGACGCTGGAGGTGACACCCTGCTGCCAGCCCGACTCCTGCCAGCCAATGGCAAGCGCGAGGCGGGGGTCCACCCCATACGCACTGGCAGTGGCCGAGATCAGGTCACGGATCTCGCTGCGGCTGGGCATCGTGTCTGCCCACTCCGAGGAGCCGGGAGCCGCGCCGGTGGTCGTGGTTGTGCCCGAGGTCGTGCTGCCCGAGTCGCCGCGGTCGGTGCGTGTGGGGATCGTCAGCCGCTGACCGATCTGCAGGAAGCTGCTGGGGGAGATGCCGCTCGCCTTGGCGATCGCGGCCACGGTGCTGCCGGTGCTGGCCGCGATCCCGGACAGGGTGTCGCCGGACTGGACCGTGTAGCTGCCGGTCGTCGAGGCGGGGCGCTTCGGCGTGGTGCCGGCGCCGGGGATGGTCAGACTCTGGCCGACATGGATGAAGTCGTAAGTCGTGATGCCATTGGTGGCCGCGATTGCCGAGACGCTGCTGCCCGTCGCCGCGGCGATGCCCGAGAGCGTGTCGCCGGCGCCACCGTGTAGGTCGAGCCGGAGGTGGTGGGGGCGGTGGCCGTTGTCCCAGAGGTGCCGCTCGGGATCGAGAGGACCGCGCCCGGAAGGATGAGCGAGGGGTCGGACAGTCCGTTGGCGGCGGCGATGGCCGAGACCGTCGTGCCATAGCGCTGCGCGATGTCGAAGACCGTCTCGCCGTCGACGACCGTATGCCGCTGCGTCTCGGCCGCATGCAACGCCGACGTCACGTCGATGGTCGGAAGGGCAGCGGGCAGGGACACGAAAAGCAAGGGCACCATGATGGCGGGGTGGTCCTTTCCAGGGCCGACGGGGGACGTCAGGCAAACAACGGTGTGGCGTGTTGCTGCCGAGGATAGTCGACTGTATGCCAGTGTGTCTGCCGTGGATGAAGTGAACGATGTGGTACAAGACTGGCTCACGGTCCCGGACATCGCGAAGAAGCTGGGGATCTCTGTCGTCGCCGTGCGGCGGCTGATCGAGGACCGTGAACTGATCGCGGTTCGTCGCGGCGAGCGCAATGTCTTGTCCGTCCCGGCCGACTTCGTGGACGGCGCCGGGCCGGTGCCGGCGCTGAAGGGCACCTTCAGCGTGCTGGCCGACGGGGGATTCTCCGACGAGGAGATCATCGACTGGCTGTATGCCGCAGACCCGTCCTGGCCGGGTGGGGCCACAACCGCGATGGGCTCGATCCAGGCTGGTTTCAAGACCGAGGTGCGGCGCCGGGCGATGGAAGAGCTTTAGGGCGGCAGAGCAGCCCTGCCGCCGATCGGGTCGGCGCGGATCGGGCCGACGAGAAACAGGTTGGTTCCGATCAGGCGGTGCCGATCAGGATGGTGCGGATCAGGCGGTGCGGGCGGTGCTGGTGTCGATGAGTTCCTCCAAGGCGCCTGCGGCGGCGAGATCGATGTGCGCCTCGCCGAGCGCGGCCCGCGCCGCCGCCGCGTGCCGGGCAATGCGCGACTCGACCGCCGCGACGGCGCCGCTGGATTGGATGAGCGTCCGCAGTCGCTCCACGTCATCCTCGGTCAGGTCGGTTCGGCCCAGCGCTGACTCGACGTCGGTTCGGTCAGTGGGGGCTAGGCCCGCCAGGGTGTGGGCTAGCAAGATGGTGCGCTTGCCTTCGCGGAGGTCGTCGCCGGCGGGCTTGCCGGTCACCTCCGGGTCGCCGAAGACGCCGAGCAGATCGTCACGCAATTGGAATCCCAGGCCGAGGTCCAGGCCATAGCGGGCGAGGGCATCCCGGGAGGCCGCGTCCACTCCGCCGGCATCGGCGCCGATCAGCAACGGGTGCTGGATGGAGTACTTGGCGGACTTGTAAGTCATCATCCGCTCCGCCCCGGCGATGCGCGCCGCGGCGTCGAGACGAGACCACGGGCGGACCGAGTCCACGACATCGAGATATTGCCCGGCCATCAGTTGGGCGCGCATGAGATCGAAGCAACCCCGCGCCCGGTCGAGGGTTTCCCCGGGGAGGCCGCACTCGTCATACGCCTGATCCGCCCAGCCCAGGGAGAGGTTGCCGGCGAGGATCGCCCCGGCGACGCCGAACCGAAGGCTGTCGCCCTCCCAGCCCCGGTCTTGGTGCCGGGCCTCGAGGGTGCGGTGCGCGGTGGGGAAGCCGCGTCGGGTATCGCTGGCGTCGATCACGTCGTCGTGCAGCAGCGCGGCGCCCTGGATGAACTCCATGGACGCGGCCAGCGCGACCGCCTCCGCGCAGTCCGGCCGACCCCCCGCGCGGTAGCCGACATAGAGGAAGATCGGCCGCAGTCGCTTGCCCCCGCTCATCAGGCGGCCGATGACCTCCAATAGGTCGCCCGCCTCCGGCTGCAGTGGCTCCAGATCCGCAGCCCCCCGCGCCAACTGTGCCTCGACCGCCGCGTCGACCCGTGCGCGAAGGTCGGCCAGGTCGATCGAGGGCATGGGGATCCTTCCGTGAGCCGCCAGCCGGCGGGCGGCCGGCAGCGCCCTCACCCTAACCCCGGCACCCTTGGCGTTTTCCCGCCCAATCCCAGTACCCGGCGCTTTGGGAGGCTTTCTGGCTGTGGGTTTGCCATGCGAAGCGCTGGAAAGCCAGCCGAACCTCTCGCACCGGTTAGCGACGCGAGGCGCAGGAGGCGATGCCCAGCCAGGTATGCCGATTGCCCGCCCAGCACCAGCCCACCTTCGGCGCGCCCTTCATCGCGGCGCCGTCACGGCCGGTGCCGCCGCTGATCCAGATCCCCGGGGTTCGGGCATCCAGGCCGCCGGTCGGCTTCTTCAGGCGCGAACCGGGAGTCATGAAGCAGTAGTTCGGCTCGAGCAGCTCCGGTCGCTGCAGCAGCCAGCAGATGCCCTCGGACACCGTCATCGGCGACCGGCCCCGGGCAGCTAGCTGCGGCGCAACCTCATGGGGACTTTGGTCGCGATACTCATCACCGCGTTGCGGGTCGCGGATCACATAGAGCGGCGCGTCGGGCACCTCGACTCCCGCCGCCGGAGCGAAGGCGTCCAGGTCCGTCATGTCCACGACCACGAATCCGGCCTTGTTGTCACGCGCGAGCAGTGGAGTCAGCGCGCTGGGCGCCACCAGCTTCGGATGTATGACGAGTGCGTCGCCCTCCGCGAGGCGCAGCTCCACGGCCAGCGCACGAAAGTCCTTGTCTCCCAAGCCGGCCAGGCGTGGTAAGCCCAAGGCGACGAGTCGATCGAGCTGGTGGGCGAGCGGCATACGTCTCCCGGAGTTCAGGGTCAGGGGGTTGTGTGGCTCAACTGCCGCGGCGGCGCGGGTGTTCCGAAACCGAGTCAGTGGGTCCAGCGCGGATCGCGGCCGGACATGGCGACCAGGCGATCGAGCGCCGGGGCATCCGCGGGCACCTCGACGCGCGGCGCGAAGGCCTTGCCCTCGCCTTGGAAGTCCGGGGTCAGCATCTGGTCGGCGAAGGCGATGGAGGCTTCAAGCGGACCCTCGGCGGGCGACCACTGCTGGCCGGTGGCGGAGGCGATATCCCAGCCGTGCACCTGGTATTCCCACAGCACCATGCTCAACGCCATGGCCCCGGGCATCGCCATACCGCCGGCGAGGGCAAGGTCTCGCTCGGCGCCCCCATCGGCGATCCCGGCGACGAGCTGGTCTGCGGCAGAGCGCAATTGGGCACCGCCACTGCCGTCGACCGTCACGGCGTCGGCGTCCGGCGCCTGCCCGTTCGGATCGGCGAAACCGGCGCCGAAGGCGGTCGCCCACCCGACGATGTGGCCTCGGAGGTCGGCGACCGTGAACTCTGCGCAGGGCGTCGGCCGGTCAGCTGCCTCTGCCGGGATGGCGTCGAGCACGTCCGCGAGGGAACGCAAGACGTCGCGGGTCTGCTCGGCAGTGGCTCGGGGGTCGGTGGTCGGGGAGTCGTGTGTCATGTCCTCGACCGTATGTTGCCCGCCTGCACCCGGGCTTGAAGATTCGCGACATCTTCGCCGAACCCGCCGGCGTCCCGTTCGTAGGCTTCTCCCCGTGAGCGAGCCACCCGACCCGTCCGAGGACACGCGCGCGATCCTGCATCCGGCTCGGATGGCGGAATACGTTCGGCTGGAACGCTTTCCGGTGCCGACCGCCACGGACGGGATCTTCGACTGGGCTTGGTCGGTCTCCTGGAATCTCCCGCCGGGTGAGCGCCTCGCGCAGGACGTGCTCTCACTGCCCGCGGTCAATCTGAGCGTCGGCAATGGGCCGCCGCCCGGCCGCACCCCGCCGCCCGGCCCGTATGCCGTCCTCCCGCGCGTTGTCGGTGTCGCCCGCCGCCGCACCACCCGCGTCCTAAGAGGCTCAGGCTGGAATGTCGCCATCAAGACAACCGTCGGCGGCTTCGGGGCACTGTCACCGGCGCCGGTCTCGCGATGGACCAACAAGGAAGTCCCGATGGGCACCGTCCTGGCACTCGACGGCAGCGCGCTCGCGGAGCGAATGGCGGCGGCGACGAGTGGTGGTGACCGCGCGGACATACTCCTGCAGGCGGTGGAACCCCTTGTGGCACAAGCCGACCCAGCCAGGATGCGGGCCGCGCGCGAGGTAACCGCTATTGCCGAGGCCGCCGAACGACAGCCGCAGCTGCGGCTCGCGGGGGAGTAGGCGGCATACGCCGGCCTGAGCGTGCGCACCCTGCAGCGGCTCTTCGCGGAGTATGCCGGGATCTCGCCCGCCTGGATGCTGCGCCGGCTGCGGCTGATCGAGGCCGCCGAGCGAGTCGCGCGCGGCGAGGAGGTGCGGTGGGCGGAGGTGGCGGCCGAGCTGGGCTATAGCGACCAGGCGCATCTGAGTCGCGACTTCACCGCCGCTATCGGGTCAACCCCGACGGCGTATGCCGCCGCGCAGCGCCCCACTGGGACGAGTCCGCTCACCTGACGACGACGCTTGTCTTCCCGTTGCTAGCCGTCACCGAGTTCGACGCCGGCGCCCGCGACATGGGCTTCCTCGCCGCGGCGACCTGGCTGCCGTGGCTGCTCATCCGTCTCCCGGCCGAGGTGTGGATCGATCGCGGCGACGCCCGCCGGATCATGATCAGGGCCGATCTGTGGTCAGCGGCGGTCACGGCGAGCGTTCCGGTCGCGTGGGCTTTCGGTCATCTCACCCTGGCGCACGTCTTCGCCGCAGCGCTCGGCGTTGGTTTCGGCTCCGTCTTCTTCCGCACGGCCTACGCCTCCCTGGTGCCGCAGGTCGTGGCGAAAGACGATCTGGAACAAGCGAATTCGCGACTGGTGGGCACGGAATCGGCGATGCAGATCGCCGGCCCCGGCGTGGGTGGCGCTCTCGTCGCGCTGGTCGGGGCGGCATACACCGTGGTGCTCGACTCAATCTCCTTCCTCGTCTCGGCCATGTGCCTGGCCCGGATGCGTCCGGGTGCCATGTCGCGTCCCACGCCGCCGGCTCGCGAGCCGATGCTCACCTCGGCAGCGTCGGCGGGCTGATCGGTGCCAGCATCGCGCGCCGGACGTCCACACGCCTCGATCAGGGGCCGGCGATGGTTGCGCTGCAGATCATCGGTGGCCCTGCGGCCCTGCTCATCGCCGCCGCGCAGCCGGGCCTGCTCGTCCTGCTCGTGCCGCTTGGCGAAGTTCTCGTCGGGATCGGTGTCGTCGGTGCCAATGTGCTGCGAGGCGCCTTCCGGATGCGTTATGTCCCAGGCGAACTCATGGCGCGAGTCGTCTCGGCAAGTGCACTAGTCAATCTCGGGACGATGCCCCTCGGCGGTCTCGCGGCGGCCTGGCTCGGTGAGCAGTTCGGCGTGCGCAGCGCGATCGCGCTGCTCGCCGCGCTGCACGCGCTGGCGTCGCTGTCGGTCCTGATCGGGCCCTATCGACCGGGCCGTCCGCTTCCGGATGCGCCGATGCCGGTGCGCTGACTCACCACGCCACTCAGGGCGTGACGGCCGAGGCCGTTCCGTCGGTCATGGCCAGCAGGTCGGCGTATGACGTGCGGAAGACCGCGTGCGAGTGCCCGCCCGCGGCCCACACCTGGTCGAACTGCTCCAGGTAGGTGTCCACCACCGTCCGCAGCGGCGTCGGGTGACCTACCGGCGCGACCCCGCCGATCGCCATACCCGTGTGAGTGCGGACGAAGTCCGGGTCGGCCCGATCGAGGCTGACCAGCCCGAGCGCCTGCGCAAGATAGGTCGTGTCGACTCGGTGCCCACCCGAGGCCATGACGAGCACGGGTGAGACTGAGCCGTCGGCGTCAATGCCCTTGAAAATCAACGAATTCGCGATCTCGGTCGGGGTGATCCCGAGGGCATCGGCCGCCGCCTGAGCGGTCTTGACGGCATCGGGCAGCACCCGGAAGTCCGGGTCGAAACCACGGTCGGTCAGGGCGGCGCGCACGGCCGAGACGGCCGGGTGGGAAGTCAGGTCGGGGCTCACCCCGCGACTGTATGCCGTGCGCTCGCCTGGTGGGCCCGACTCCGCGCAGCTTGGGGTCGTGGGGCACTTTGCTGTCGTCCCAGCGACAGCAAAGTTCCCCACGACCAAGCTTGATCCGGCATCACCGGGTGTATTGGGTCAGGGCGTTGAGGACGGAGTCGCTGACGGTGGAGGGTCCGCCCATGACGACGATGCGGGAGGGACGTAGTCGGGTGAGTTCGGTGGCGATGCTGCTGGGGATGGCGTTGGTGTCGACCAGCAGGACCGGGCCCCGGTTCATCCCGGCGACGGGGGCCCCAGACAGGGCGTCGGGGAAGACGCGTCCGGAGGCGATGTAGGCAGTCGTGACGCCCGGGCTGTACGACGCCGCGGAGATGGCCGCGGACGCGGAGAACCGGTCCGCCCCATACCACCGCGTCACGCTCGAGGCGTAACCGCGCAAGGCAGTGAGGACGGAGTCGCTGACGGTGGAGGGTCCGCCCATGACGACGATGCGGGAGGGACGTAGTCGGGTGAGTTCGGTGGCGATGCTGCTGGGGATGGCGTTGGTGTCGACCAGCAGGACCGGGCCCCGGTTCATCCCGGCGACGGGGGCCCCAGACAGGGCGTCGGGGAAGACGCGTCCGGAGGCGATGTAGGCAGTCGTGACGCCCGGGCTGTACGACGCCGCGGAGATGGCCGCGGACGCGGAGAACCGGTCCGCCCCATACCACCGCGTCACAGTCGAGTTAGTACGGCATGACTGCCCCGCTACGCGAACACACATTGTGTAAGTACCGGAGTCATTGCTGCTGTAGGGGGAAACCTTGACGAAGTAGTCCTGAGATAGTGAGACGTCGAAGGAGAGGTCGCATTGGCCATCCCAGCAGTGCGTGTCGGTCACATACTGTCTGGCGGAGTCATAGATTCTGACATCCATGTTGGTCGATGACGTCACGGTCACCGCGTACGTAGAGCCACCCGAGAGCCGTAGGTGGTAGTAGTCATAATCCGAGCTCGAGGCGATACCGGAGGCAGGTACGGCGAGACTCGAACTCAGCGACACGCCGACCTCAGCGGGCGCCGACAGATAGGTCGAGCCGTTCGGCTCACGGTCAGAGCTCCACGTCAAGCCTTGGTCATATTGCGGTAGGACGCGAACCTGATAGGTCCCTGCGTGACCCGAGTAGTCAGGAGTCAAGCGCGCGAAGTACGTTCCCGGAATCGAAATAGCGACGGAAGCTTGTCGATTGACATTCGCCGAACCGGCGTCTTCGTTTTCAAGGAAGTTGCCCGACGCGTCATACACATCAATGCTCGCGGGTGCGGCCGTCGTGGCCACGTCGAATGCCTGCACGGTGTAAACCCCGGCGCGCGGAGCGGTGAAGCGGATGTAATCGACGTCGTCACTGTCAACGAGCGTCGCACTTGTGACGGCGAATGACCGACTCTTCGCGTTCGCGACGCCAAGGGCCACTTCTGGCGCAAGGGCCCTGGCCCCGTCAGGCTCGGATTCGGCATCCCAGGTCAATCCGTGACCAGCCTCGGGCAGGACGCGCAACTTATAGGTGCCGATTTGCGATGAACTCTCGCCCTCGACCCTGATGTAGTAGGTCCCCGCAATTGAGATGGAAGTCGAGATCTGCGACGCGACATTGTTGGAACCGTCTGTATCACTGGCGATCCACTGGCCACTAGAACTGTAGAGGGTGGTGGAGATCCCGGAGCTCAGGGACGAGGCCACGTCATACGCCTGGATGGTGTAGTTCCCCGGGGACACCGTGAACTTGAACCAGTCCGTGTCATTGCTGGGATTGATCGTCGCACCGGTGTCGCCGATGTTATTGACGGCGATCGTATTTGCCGTGGCGAGGGTGTCATTCGGTTCGCCTTCGGCAAAGGCTGATGGGGCGAGCGCCGTTGCGGCACTGCCGAGGGCCAGAATCGCCGCGAGGAGTAGCGAGGCGCGTCGTCGGATCATCATCAGGAACCACCAGTGGTCGCGGGTCTGGACAGGTCCCATGCTTGCCGCATGGATCGGCGCGAGTCATGTCCTCCATACCAAGGACGACAGCGCGTGAGCCTCGGGCGGAACCCGTCTCGTTAAAGTGCCTGCTGTGGGAGGGATGTCGACGACGCGGCTGGACCCGGCGCGGGTGCACCAGACGGTGGAGCGGCTGGCCGAGCGCATCCACGCGCGCTTCCCCGAGCGGGGCTTGAACCGGGTCGCGGCCGAGTTGGCCCAGATCTCCGCGGACGTCGGCTCCTCCGGCCCCGGCCTGCGCCGCCGACTCCTCGCCACGTCGTGGTTTGCCCGGATCGTCGGGGCCATTGTCATGATCGCCACGGCCGTCCTGCTCGTCGTGACGATCCGCGATGCGATCCAGCATGGGCCGGACCAGTCCTTCGAGTGGGTCCCACTGATCGAGTCGCTGATCAACGACCTCGTCTTTGCGGGCATCGCGCTCTTCTTCCTCATGGCCCTACCCGAGCGCATCCAGCGACGCGAACTCCTTGCCACCCTGCATCGCCTGCGCTCGCTCGCGCACATCGTCGACATGCACCAACTCACCAAGGATCCCGAGCGACTCCGGCCGGACTTTGTCCGGACCACTAAGTCCGCTGAGCCTGGCCTGGATCGGGATGAGCTGGAGCATTATCTCGACTACTGCTCCGAGTTACTCAGCCTCATCGGCAAGGTCGCAGCGCTCTGCGCCGAGGAGTCCGAGGATGCCGTTGTCCTCGACACGATCACCGGCATCGAGACGATGACCACGGATATGGCCGGCAAAATCTGGCAGAAGATTTCGCTGCTACCCGACTGAGGCCCTCGCATCGCCTGCACGACGAGCAGGCGAGGGGCAACGAAGCGCGGGCCCCGGCATACTGCCGAAGCCCGCGATCGAGGGTGGGGATCAGGGAAGGATCACTTGCCCTGACGGTAGGTCGCCCACATCGACTGCGCCCGGGAGATCTGCCCGGCGCTGAAGGTGTTCATGCAGGCATCGTCGGTGTAGTCCATGAAGTTGGTGATCGGGTCCTTGCCGGCCGAGCGCGTGCATGAGTCGCGGCCGGTCGGGCAGCCATAAGCCGCGGACTTCTCGGCGGGGGTGTCGGCGACATAGTCGCCC
>NZ_HF571038.1:2909150-2924407 GCF_001046875.1 Nostocoides jenkinsii Ben 74 | reverse complement strand
GCTGCCCCGGCGGCTGCGGCGGGAGACGGCCGCTCCGGAGACAGCGGTCGAGGAGCCGGCTCGTCCGGGCGTGGTGATTCGGCGCGCCACGAGTCGGGACCTGGCGCCCCTGTTGGCGCTGCGCGCGCTGATGTTCACGGCGATGGGGGCAAGCACCGAGGCCGTGTCGGCGAATGCCTGGCAGGCGAATGCGCGCCGCTGGTTGCAGGTGAACCTGGGGAATGAGCGGGTGAACATCACGATCGCGGAGGTGAACGGGTCGGCCGTGGCGTGCGCCATCGGTGAGGTCGTCGAGCGGCCCCCGTCCCCCGGCAACCCCGACGGACTGGTGGGGATGTTGGGCAATGTGGCGACCTTCCCCGAGTACCGGATGACCGGGCTGGGGCAGGCCTGCGTGGACGCGGTGATGGCGTGGTTCCGCGAGGAGACGGCCGTGACGTCGGTGGAACTGTTCGCCACAGCCGAGGGCCGTCGGCGGTATGCCGCGCACGGCTTTGCCGACCACCCGGTCGCGCACCTGCGGGTGGCGATCCCGCGGGGTGACGCCTGACGCTGGTGGTGAGGCTTTGTGCGGGTTGGTGAGGCTTTCCGCGGGCTCGTGAGGCTTTCCGTCCAGTTAGTGAGGCTTTTCTGACGCGGTGAGGGGTTATAACGCCTCACCGCGTCAGGAAAGCCTCACCGCGTCGGGAAAGCCTCACGCGCGGAGTGGATTAGCCGCGTGGATCAGTCGTCCTCGTCGCCCAGCTTGATCGAGCTGGTCTGCTGGACCTGGACCAAGAACTCGTAGTTGCTCTTGGTCTTCTTGAGCCGGTCGAGCAGCAACTCGATGCCCTGTTGGGGGTCGAGGGCGGAGAGCACGCGGCGCAGCTTCCACATGATCTTCAGCTCCTCCGGCGCGAGCAGGATTTCCTCGCGGCGGGTGCCCGACGGGTTGACGTCGACGGCGGGGAAGATCCGGCGGTCGGCGAGCTGGCGCGAGAGGCGCAACTCCATATTGCCGGTGCCCTTGAACTCCTCGAAGATGACCTCGTCCATCTTGGAGCCGGTCTCGACGAGCGCCGTCGCGAGGATGGTGAGCGAGCCGCCGTTCTCGATATTGCGCGCGGCGCCGAAGAAGCGCTTGGGCGGATAGAGCGCCGAGGAGTCGACACCACCGGAGAGGATGCGTCCGCTCGCGGGCGCAGCCAAGTTGTATGCCCGTCCCAGTCGCGTGATCGAGTCGAGCAGCACGACGACGTCGTGGCCGAGCTCGACCAGGCGCTTGGCGCGCTCGATCGCCAGCTCGGCGACGGTCGTGTGGTCGTCGGCCGGCCGGTCGAAGGTCGAAGCGATGACCTCACCCTTGACCGTGCGCTGCATGTCGGTGACCTCTTCGGGGCGCTCGTCGACGAGCACGACCATGAGGTGAGCCTCGGGGTTGTTGGTGGTGATCGCGTTGGCGATCGCCTGCAGGATGAGGGTCTTGCCGGCCTTCGGCGGGCTGACGATCAGACCACGCTGGCCCTTGCCGATCGGGGCGACGAGGTCGATGATCCGGTTGGTCAACTGGTTGGGCTCGGTCTCTAGGCGCAGGCGCTCCTGCGGATAGAGCGGGGTGAGCTTGCCGAACTCCGGCCGCTGGCGGGCCTGCTCGGGGGTCATCCCGTTGACGGTGTCGAGGCGAACCAGCGGGTTGAACTTCTGGCGCTGGTTGCGGCCCATCTGGACCGTCTGGCCGCCCTCTTCGCCATCGCGCGGCGTCTTGACCGCACCGGTGACGGCGTCACCCTTGCGCAGCCCGTGCCGCTTGACCATGCCGAGCGGCACGTAAACGTCGTTGGCCCCGGGAAGGTAGCCGGTGGTGCGCACGAAGGCGTAGTTGTCGAGGATGTCGAGGATGCCGGCGCAGGGCGTCAGGACGTCATCCTCGGCCACTTGGGGCTCCTGCTCGAACTCCGCGCCGTCGGGGCGGCCGCCGGGAGTGCGACGCTTGTCGCGGTTGCGCCCACGGTTGCGGTTGCGGCTGCGGCGGTTGCCGCCGTCCTCGTCGTCATAGCGGTTCTGGCGCTGCTGCCCGTCCCGTTCCTGGCCGTCGCGGTTCTGCTGGTCACGGTACTGCTGACCTTCGCGAGCCTGCTGACCCTCGCGGCCTTGGCCGTCACGGTTCTGCTGGTCAAGGTTCTGCTGAGCGTCGCGGCTCTGGCCGTCACGGCCCTGCTGACCATCACGACCCTGCTGGTCGCGGTTCTGCTGTCCGTCACGGTTCTGCGGCTCGCGGCCTTCACCGCGCTGACCGGCATCGCCGTTGTCGCGCTGCTGGTCGCGGTTCTGCCCGCGCTGGTAGCCCTGGCGGCCGTCCCGGCGGCGAGACCCGCCGTCGACACCCTCGCGGGCGTCGGCGCCGGCCTGAGTCGCCTCGTCCGCGCCCTCGCGCGAGTTGTCGCGTTCCTGGCGCGCACGCCCGGCGGTGTGCTCGCGGCGACCCTCGCTTGAGCGGTCGCCCGCGTCACTCTGCGCGCCGGCCTGCTGACCGTCGCTCTGCTGGCGTGCCTCCGACTGAGGAGCGGCGCTGGGCTCGGGGGCCTCGCGTTGCGGGGCACCGTCGGCGCGGACGGCGCGTCGGCTGCCGGTGGTCTTGGTGGGCGCGGCGGCGCCCGAGCCGGCCATGCCGGCGCCGGACTGTTGCGCCCGGATCACGTCGATGAGGTCGCCCTTGCGCATCTTGGCCGTGCCGGAGATGCCCATGCTGCTGGCAAGTCCTTGAAGCTCAGCCAGGCGCATAGCCGTCAGGGCGCCGGATCGGCGCGGCTTCTCGTCCGCCGTGGTTGCGGAATCGAGCGTGGTGGTGTCGGTCACGAAGGACCCTTTCCCCTCGTTGCCAGCGGCGGAGACATCCGCGGCTGTTGATTGTGTTGCGGCCGAACGATGTCGGCGCCATGAGGAAGCTCCCCTCGCGTCTCGTCCGGGCGCGCACCACTGGTGTGCCCGCGGCGGGGAAGATGAGCTTCGGGGATGCGGATCGCACTCTCAGGGCTAAAGGCCAGACTGAATTCGCGATTGCGGTGTCACTGTATCACCGCATTACGCAAGCTCAACTGTGCGCCGCGCCCGACTATTCCTCCTGCGTCCCGTTGCGGCAAAAAACGTTGACACGCCCGCGTATTAGGCGCTCGACTCCTCAACCCGCAATCCGAGCGACGCGAACCCCGGGGTGAGAACTCGCCAGCCGGCTGGCGCCTTGGCCGCGGCGACCACCGCACCGTCACCCACCGCGAGCGCGAGCACCGATGGTCCGGCGCCCGAGATCGTCGCGGCGACCCCGGCGGCACGCAACTCGTCGACGAGGGCCATCGACGCGGCATACGAACTCCGGCGGGGTTCCTGGTGGAGGTAGTCACGGGTCGCTGGCACGAGCAACTCCGGTGCCGCCGTCATCGCGTGAACCAGCAGGCCGACGCGCGCCGAGTTGGCGGCCGCGTCGCCGAGGCGAACCTGCGATGGCAGAACGGATCGCGCGGTGGCCGTGCTCAACTGCACCTCCGGCACGAACACGACCGGGGTGATCGACGGATGTGGCGTCAACCGCACAGTGGTCGTCCGCTGCACCCGTGCGGCCGGATCCTGATCGTCCGCGAGCCAACTCAGCGTCATCTGCCCGAAGACACTCGCCGAGGAATTGTCCGGGTGCCCCTCCCGGGCAGCGGCCAGGTCGTTGACGGCGTAGTGGTCCACGTCCGGCCGACCTGTGGTGGCCACTGACAACAGGGCGTATGCCGCGCCGACCCCGGTCACGATCGCCGTCGCCGACGATCCGAGTCCCCGGCCGTGGGGAACGACGTTCTGACAGCGCAGTTCCAGACCACTCGGGGCCGGGACCCCGAGCACCTCGCACGCGCGCAAGAACGATCGGGCCACCAGGTGCCTGGCGTCAGTGGGGACGGAGCCGGCTCCTTCGCCATCCGCGGCGACGCGCACTCCGGGCGTCGCCGAAACCGTCACCTCACACTGGTCGCGCAGCTCCAAACCCACTCCGACACAGTCGAATCCGGGGCCGAGGTTGGCGCTGCTGGCCGGGACGCTGACGCTGACGCGCTGTCCCGGCCGCCACGGCATACCGGCGGGAGTCACCCCTCGAGGCCCAAGGCGACCGCCGCGCTGACGGCGTCGACGGGGACCCGCGTGGGCACGATCCGCTCGCCGTCGACTCCATTGAGAGCCCAGTCGGGATCCTTCAGGCCATGTCCTGTCACCGTGCACACGATCGTCGCGTCGGCGGGCACGCCCCCCGCCGCGTGGACCTGCAGCAGGCCGGCGACGCTGGCCGCGGAGGCCGGCTCGACGAAGATGCCTTCGGTGCTGGACAGCAACCGGTGCGCCGCAAGGATCTGCTCGTCGGTGACGGCCTCGATCCGCCCGCCGGAGGTGTCGCGGGCCTCCTCCGCCTGCGTCCAGGACGCCGGATTGCCGATGCGGATAGCGGTCGCGATGGTCTCGGGCTGGTCGACCGGATGGCCGAGCACAATCGGTGCGGAGCCGGCCGCTTGGAAGCCCCACATCTGCGGTCGCTTGGTCGCCGGGCCGTCGGGGACGCCGGAAATGCCATGTCCCGCAACGTATTCGCGATAGCCCTTCCAATAGGCCGTGATGTTGCCGGCGTTACCGACGGGCAGGCAGTGGATGTCCGGCGCATCCCCGAGAGCGTCCACGATCTCGAACGACGCGGTCTTCTGGCCCTCGATGCGGGCGGGGTTGACCGAGTTGACGAGGTCGACCGGATAGGCCTCGCCCAGTTTGCGCGCGATCTCCAGACAGTCGTCGAAATTGCCTTCGACCTGCAGCAGCGTGGCGCCGTGGGCGATCGCCTGGCTGAGCTTGCCCATCGCGATCTTGCCCTCGGGAACGAGGACGGCGCAGGTCATCCCCGCCTTGGTGGCGTATGCCGCGGCGCTGGCACTCGTATTGCCCGTGCTCGCGCAGATCACGGCTTTCGCGCCATTGCGCGCGGCCACCGAGATGGCCGTCGTCATGCCGCGGTCCTTGAAGGAGCCGGTCGGGTTGAGGCCTTCGTACTTGATGAACACCCGCGCGCCGACACGTGCCGAGAGCTTCTCGGCCTCGATCAGCGGCGTCCCGCCTTCGTGAAGGGTGATGACCGGGGCTCCGGCCAGGGTCGGGAGGCGCTCGGCATACTCCCGGATGACACCGCGCCACTGATGGGCCATGTCAGGCTCCTTCCACACGCATGACGGATACGACATCGGCGACGCTGTCCAACTCGGACAGGGTCTCGACGGTGGCATTGAGGGCGGCCTCGGTGGCCCGGTGAGTGACGACGACGAGTTCCGCGCGCGGGCCGCCGGAGTCGGGATCCGTGACCACCCGCTGGCGGACCGTCTCGATGGAGACGTCGTGGGAGGCGAAGGCGGTCGCGACCTGGGCGAGGACGCCGGGGCGATCCTCGACGTCGAGGCTGATGTGATACCGCGTCCACGACTGGCCGAAGTCCAAGACGGGCAGATCGGCGTATGCCGATTCCCCCGGCCCGCGCGATCCGTTCACCTTGTGCCGGGCGACCGCGACGAGATCACCGAGGACGGCGGAGGCAGTCGGATCGCCGCCGGCGCCGCGACCGTAGAACATCAGCTGGCCGGCGGCGCTGGCCTCGACGAAGACGGCGTTGAAGGCGTCCCGCACCGAGGCGAGCGGGTGGCTCCGCGGGATCATCACCGGGTGGACGCGGACGCTGATGCCCTCACCGTCGTCCGTGCTCGCCTTCTCGGCGATGGCGAGCAACTTCACGACGCAGTCCATCTCCTTGGCGGCCGCGATATCGCTCGCCGTCACCTCGGTGATGCCTTCGCGGTGGACGTCGCGGCCGGCCACCCGGGTGTGGAAGGCGAGCGAGGCGAGGATGGCCGCCTTGGCGGCCGCGTCGAAGCCCTCGACGTCGGCGGTGGGGTCGGCCTCGGCATACCCCAGGGCCTGTGCCTGGGCGACGGTCTCGGCGAAGCCGGCGCCGGTGCTGTCCATTTTGTCGAGGACGAAATTCGTTGTGCCGTTGACGATTCCGAGGATCTTGCGGACGTCGTCCCCGGCCAGGGACTCGCGGATGGGGCGCAGCAGCGGGATCGCCCCGGCGACGGCGGCCTCGTAGTAGAGGTCGACCCCGGCGGCGTCGGCCGCGGCATACAGCGTGGGTCCGTCCTCGGCGAGGAGCGCCTTGTTGGCGGTGACGACGGAGGCGCCGTGGGCCATCGCGGAGAGGAGCAATTCGCGGGCCGGGTCGATGCCACCGACCGTCTCGACGACGATATCGGCTCGGGTGACGAGGTCGGCGGCCTCGGTGGTGAAGAGGCTCGGATCGACCGGCACGTCACTGCGATCCCGGCCGGCTCGCCGCACTGCGATACCGACGATCTCCAACGGCACGCCGACGCGCGCGGTGAGGTCGTCCGCGTGCTCGACGAGTCGGCGGGCGACCGCCGAGCCGACGACGCCGCAGCCGAGCAGCGCTACGCGGAGGGGTTTGTGGTCGTTCATCGCGTCGCTTTCATCAGCCGAGGTCAAGTCCGAGAAGGTCATCGATTGTCTCCCGCCGGATCAGGACGCGAGAACGCCCCCCGTGCACCGCGATGACCGGCGGGCGGGGCGTGTGGTTGTACTGGCTCGACAGGGCGCGGCAGTAGGCGCCGGTGCCCGGGACGGCTAGGAGGTCGCCCGGCCGGACATCGCCGGGCAGCCATTCGTCCTGGACGACGATGTCGCCGGCTTCGCAGTGGCGGCCCACGACCCGCACGACGATCGGCGACTCGGTCGAATTGCGACTGGCGAGGGTGACGGAGAAGTCGGCGTCATAGAGCGCGGGGCGGGCGTTGTCGCTCATGCCGCCGTCGATGCTGACGTAGGTGCGGATCTGGCCGTCACCGATGACGACCGGCTTCACGGTGCCGACTTCATAGAGGGTGAACATCGCTGGCCCGACAATCGCGCGCCCGGGCTCGATGCTGACTTTGGGTATGCCGTCCAGCGAGCCGTCGCCGGCGGCCTTGAAGGCGTGCTCGACGATATGCGCCATCTCGTCGGCCAAGACGGCCGCGGACAGCGGCGTGTGCTGGCTGGTGTAGGCGATGCCGTAGCCGCCGCCGAGGTCGATTTCCGGTGCGGCATAACCCAATTCGTCGCAGATCCGCTGGTGCAGCTTGACCAGGCGCTGGGCGGCCATGTCGAAGCCGGAGGTGTCGAAGATCTGGCTGCCGATGTGGCTGTGTAGGCCGAGGAAATGCAGCTCGGCGGGGTGCGCCAGGATCTCGCGGGCGGCGTTGAACGCGACCTCGCCGCCGAGCGAGAAGCCGAACTTCTGGTCCTCGTGGCCGGTCGCGATGAACTCGTGTGTGTGCGCTTCGACGCCGACGGTGACGCGCAGCATGACCGGCGCGACGACGCCGAGTTCGCGGGCGAGGGCGACGACACGGTCGATCTCGTCATACGAATCCACGACGATCCGGCCCACCCCATAGGTGAGGGCCTGACGCAGCTCGGCGACCGTTTTGTTGTTGCCGTGGAAGCCGATTCGCTCACCCGGGAAGCCGACGCGCTGCGCCACGGCGAGTTCGCCGCCCGTGCAGACGTCGAGGCTGAGCCCCTCCTCCATCACCCAGCGGGCGACTGCGGCGCACAGGAAGGCCTTGCCGGCGTAGTAGACGTCGGCGCCGCCGCAGAGACGATCGAAGGCCGCGGCATACTCATCGCGAAAGGCGCGGGCGCGGGTCCGGAAGTCGTCCTCGTCCAGGACGTATGCCGCGGTGCCGTGCTCGGCGGCCAACTCGCGGACGTCGACCCCGCCGACTTCCAGGGCGCCGTCCTCGCGGCGGCGCACCGACTGGCTCCAGATGGCCGGCGTGAGCGCCATGACGTCATCGGGATACGGCAGGTAGATCGGCGGCCCGCCATAGCCATCAGCGTGGAGGACACCAGCCTCATGCGCGCGCATGGGTTACATCCGCTCGGGCGCTGAAACGCCAAGCAGTTCAAGGCCATTCGCGAGCACGACGCGCGTGGCGTCGTTGAGCCACAGGCGGGTGCGGTGCAGGTCGGTGACCGGCTCGTCGGCATTCATCGGACGCACCCGGCAGGTGTCGTACCACTTGTGGAAGTGGGCGGCGAGGTTCTCCAGGTAGCGTGCGACACGGTGCGGCTCAAGGAGCGAGGCGGCCTGCGCGACGACTCGGGGATAGTCGCCGAGGATCGCCAGCAGGGCGGCTTCAGTCGGATCGGACAGCAGCGAGGGGTCGAATCCGTCCTCGGTGCGGACGCCGTCTTCGGCGGCCAGCCGCGCGACATTGGAGGTACGGGCGTGGGCGTACTGGACATAGAAGACCGGGTTGTCATTGGTCTGCCGGCGCATCTCCTCGCCGTCCAGCGACAGCGGACTGTCGGCGGGATAGCGGGCGAGGGAGTAGCGCAGGGCGTCGCTGCCGATCCACTCGATCAACTCGTCCATATAGAGGGCATTGCCGCGCCGCTTGCCCATGCGCTCGCCGGCGATGCTGACGAGCTGGCCGATCTTGACCTCGATGTTGTGCTCGGGGTCGTCCCCCGCGCAGGCGGCGATGGCCTTGAGCCGGTTGATATAGCCGTGGTGGTCGGCGCCGAGGAGGTAGATCTTCTGGTCGAAGCCGCGGTCCTTCTTGGACAGGTAGTAGGCCGCGTCGGCGGCGAAATAGGTCGGCACGCCATTGGCGCGGATCAGCACGCGATCCTTGTCATCGCCGAAAGCGGTAGTGCGCAGCCAGATTGCGCCCTCGCTATCGAAGACGTGGCCCTGCTCGCGAAGCCGGGCGACAGCCTGCTCGACCGCGCCGGCATTGTGCAGGGCGCGCTCGGAGAACCAGACATCGAAGTCGACGTGGAAGCGCTCGAGGGTGGCCTGGATCTGCGCGAGCTGGATCGGATAGGCGACATCCCAGGCGGCATTAAGGGCCTCGTCGGCTGGCAGGTCGAGGATGTCCGGGTGCGCGGCGCGGACCGCCTCGGCGAGCGCCTCGACATACTCCCCGTCGTACCCGCCCTCCGGCGCGGGCTCGCCGCGCAGCTTGGCCAGCACCGAGCCGCCGAGCTTGACCACCTGGCCGCCGGCGTCATTGATGTAATACTCCGCCGCGACCTGCGCGCCCGCGGCGCGCAGCAGCCGCACCATGGCGTCGCCGAGGGCCGCCCACCGGGTGTGCCCGATGTGCAGCGGACCGGTGGGGTTGGCGGAGATGTATTCGAGGTTGACCATGCGGCCCCCCTCACTGGTGCCGCGCCCGTATGCCGTGCCCGCCCCCACGATGGTCCGCGCGAGTTCCCCGGCGCTGGCCGCGTCCAGGGTGAGATTGAGGAAGCCCGGCCCGGCGACCTCGACGGCGGCGATGCCGTCGACGGCTTGCAGCTTCGCGGCGAGCTTGGCCGCGACCTCGCGTGGCGGCATACCGGCCTTCTTGGCCAGTTGCATCGCGACATTGCTGGACCAGTCCCCGTGCCCGGCCTGGCGGGGGCGCTCGACCCGCAGATCGTCGGGCACCTCGACCACGAGCTCGCCGGCGACGACGAGTTCGGTGAGGGCAGCGCGGATCGCGGCAGCCAGTTGCTCGGGGGTCACCGGGCGATTCTACGAAGCCGGGCGGCAGCCTCGCGCCACCATTCCATCTGCGGCGGGCGGGGCCTGGTGAGTGTCAGGGAAACACCACTTCGACCGGCGTCCGCGAGAAATCCGCCGGGGACCCGGCTCCGAGTTCTCCGGAAAGGTTCGATCCCCAGCAGGAGGCACCGCCCGTCGCGTGTTGTGCGCACGCCAGCGAACCCCCGGCCTTCCGGCCACTGGCTTGGCACGGCCATACGGCGTGGATCGGGCCCGATTCACGGCAGGGCCGCCCAGGCTGCTAACCTCACTCCCCGGCGCCAAGCCAACTTTGGCCCCCGTAGCTCAGGGGATAGAGCACCGCCCTCCGGAGGCGGGAGCGCAGGTTCGAATCCTGCCGGGGGCACCAACCAAAAGGCCAGCAGTCGCGACATCGGAGCGAGGCTGGCCTTTGGTAACTCCGGCGAAGTGACAGGCGCCCGGAATGGAATAAGGGCGCCGACGGGCCCCCTGCCGGTTTCCCGCCCAATCCCACAACCCGGCGCTTTGGGAGGCTTTCTGGCTGAGGGTTTGCCAGGCATAGCGCCGGAAAGCCACCCAAACCCTCGACCAATCGGGGCGTCGGGCGGATCGACCGGCCGCCTCAAGGTCAGCGAATGCGCGTGATGCGCCCCTCGTCCAAGTGGAACTCGGCGTCGGCCTGCTCGGCGCACCACGGGTCGTGGGTGGCCATCAACACGGCGGCGCCGGCCCGCGCTTGGCCCGCCAGGAGCGCCACGATCGTTTCTCGCGTCGTGCCATCCAGGTCGCTGGTCGGCTCGTCCGCAAGCAGCACCCGGGGTCCCGCGGCCAAGGCCCGCGCCACTGCCACGCGTTGCTGCTGCCCGCCGGACAACTCCTCCACCAAGTGGGTGCGGGCCTCCGACAAACCGACCGCCGCCAGCGCCGACTCGCCCCGCGCGCGGGACTCCGCAGCCGAGAGTCCGCTCGCGGCCAAGGGCACCAACACATTCTCTTGCGCCGTCAGCGCCGCGACGAGCGCATTGCCCTGCGGGACCAACACCACCCCGGCCCGAGCAGCGACCGTCCGATCGCCCACGGCGGCACCGTCCAGGGTCACCGATCCGCCGCTAGCCGGCGCAGCCCCGGCCAACACCCACAACAGCGTCGACTTCCCGGCACCCGATGGCCCCGTCAAGGCCGTGAGCAGCCCCGGTTCCACGTCGATCGAGACGTCATCCAGCACCCGGCGACCGCCGAGCTCGACGACCAAGCCCGCGCCGGCCAGCCAGCCACCGGATCGGGGTGAGTGGAGCGCTTCGAGGCCTGAATCGGCATACGCGGAATCGGTGACCACGCCCAGACGCTAGCCGGTCAGGGCTGTCGGAGGACTTCGATAGCGTCACCCCATGCGGGCGGCGATGAGGTTCCGGTGGGCACAGGCCCTCGTGATCCTGCTGCTCTCGGCACTGGTGACTGCGGCGCTCGCCTTCGCCCCGCTCTACACCCGCGCCGTCGACCAAGCCAGCGTGTCGGCGCTGGTCGAGGCAGCCGCCCCGCAGGACGCCGGCGTGCGGATCAGCTCGTTCAGTTCGAGCGAGCCCATGCTCGCGCAGCGGCCCGACGCCCTGCGCAGCCTGCTGCCGCCTCGGCTCGCTGCGGCGTCCGGCCCACCCATCGCCAGCACGTCACTCACCGTCCGCCGCTTGCCGTTCGGCGGTGAGCCCGAGGGTCGCGTCCTGTGGCGCGACGGCATGTGTGAGCACGTCACCTTCGCGGCGGGCGCCTGCCCCACGGCGAAGGACGAGATCGCCGTCAGCGCCGATCAGGCCCGCGTCTATAACCAGCCGATCGGCAGCAAGCTCGCGATCGGCGAGTTCGACGGCGCCGTGAGCCAACTGGAGGCGTCGCCGTTCACGACGGTGCGGGTGGCTGGGATCTACCAGCCGCGGGACGGGCGTTATTGGTTCGGTGAGAACCTCACCGGCACAGCCGAATCCGATGCTGGCTTCGACACCATGCTGGCGCCCGCGGCGTTCTTCGACGCCCGCGTCGAGAGTCGCCAAGGCAGCGGCGAGTGGCTCGAACTGCACCATGGCCTCGACCTCCCCCTGCGGCCGGACGCACTGGACGCCGACTCGATCGCCCCCCTCGCCGCGACGATCACCGCATTCACGACCTTCCCGATGGGCAAGGAACGCGCCGCCACCCACGCTGCCGAAGCCGTTCACGTGACCTCCGGCATCCCCGAGATCGCCGCGCAGGTCGCGGCCGGCCGCGAGCAAGTACGCGTGATCGTCCCGCTCCTGATGGCTCAGCTCGCGCTGCTACTCGGCTGCGTCCTGTGGCTGGTCCTCGTCGCCGCCGCTGATCAACGCCGGGGTGAGGTGGCCCTCGCCCGACTTCGCGGCCGAGGACCACGCGGCGCCCGGAGGCTCCTGCTCGCCGAGACGGCACCCCCGATCATCCTCGCGGCGCCCTTGGGCTTGGGCGTCGCGCTCGGGCTCGCCGCCCTCGCCCGCCGACTCCTGCTCGAAGGCCGCCCGCCGACGGAACTCCCTCTCACCACGGTGTATGCCGCGGGGCTGGCTCTCCTCCTGATGCTCGCCCTCGCCGTGCTCTCGGTGCGGCGGCTGTCCACCGAGCCCATCGCCGACCTGCTGCGCAGCATCCCGGCGCGCCGGGCGGGCATCTCGCTCGGCGTCCTGGAAGCGATGGTCGTGGCCGCATCCGGTGCCGCCTTTTTGGCGCTGGCGACCGGCTCGGTGCGCGGTCCGATCGGCCAGGCGGCGCCGATCCTGCTGGCGATCGCGGTCGGTCTGCTCGGCGCGCGCCTGCTCCCGGCCGCCTTCGCCGCGCTCGGCCGGGCACTGTTGCGTGGCGGGCGCGCGACCCCGGCTGCCGCGCTCCTGCAGGCGAGTCGGCGCGGCACGACGCGCTGGCTCGTCCCGATCGTGACGGTCGCGCTCTGCCTGGTCGTCGTGACCGCCGACGTGGTCGCGGTGGGCGCCCGCAACCGGCTCGGTCGAGCTCAGGTCGAAGCCGGCGCTCCCACAGTCCTTTTCGTCAACAACGCGGACCTTCAGAAGGTGACTAAGGCCACCCGCGAACTCGACCCGACCGGCACGGCCCTGACCACCGTGGCCCAGGTGACCACCGCCAATGGGACGACGACCATGGGGGTGGAGCCCGCGGCATACCAAAGGATTGCGCTGTGGCCGGATCAGGATCCGGCGGCCATCGCGTGGGACCACCTCACGGCGCCGGCCGAGCCTCCGCTGACCCTGACCGGCACCCGCCTACGTGTCCACGTTGCCCTCTCGTCGCTGGAGCCGACGCGCGGCAATGTCGCCCAACTACCGACCTCGGTCGCCCTCGCGCTGCAACTCATCGACTCCACCGGCAGCACTGAACCCGTCACGGTCGCCGACCTATCGGCCGATGGGGCAGATCGAGATGTCACCGCGTCGATCCCCTGCCGCAACGGTTGCCGCGTCGCGGGTATCGGCCTCGTCGCGCCACCGAACGCTTCGCCCTTCCACGCCAACCTGACCCTGACCGACCTGCGCGTCGACGAGGCGGCGGTGGAGTTGGGCACGACCGGTTCGTGGCGCGGACCCGCCGATCCCGACACGATCGCCATCGGCCAGGCCGCGGGTGGAGGGCTGCGCATTGAACTCGCCAACGACGGCCGCGCCCAGACCTTCCTCGCGCACGCCTCGATCCCGGGCACCGTCCCGGCCCTGACCACCGCCGCGGCTACGCCCGCCGACACCGCCGCCACGATCGGCGGCGCGCTGATGAGCGGCGACGACGTCTTGCTCACCTCCGCCGATCGCATCCCGTTTGCCCCCGGCGGATCGGCCAAGGTGGCCCTGGTCAACCTCGACAACCTCCTGGTCACCCACTGGCAGGGGCGTGGGTCCGCAACCATCGAGGTGTATGCCGCAGCCACCGACCCCGCCGACCTCGCCAAACTCAGCACCGCCTTGGCCGACCGCGGTATCGAGATCCGTTCGGTGCGCCACCCGGGAGAGGTGGCCACGGCATACGGGCGCACCGGTGCGGCCTGGAGTCTGGCCCTGTCCATCCCGGTCGCGGCGATCGCCCTGCTCGTTGCCGCGCTCGGCATCGTCGTGCTGCTCGCGGCGTCGTGGCGCGCACGCAGCCGCGACTACGCCGCCCTGCGGATGGGGGGCGTCAGCACCCGGTCCGTGCTGCTGATCTCCCTCCTTGAAAGCGTGCCGGTGGTCGTATTTGGCGGCGTGCTCGGCGCGGCGGCCGGGCTGTGGTCGGCCCCCGCCTCGTTGCCGATGATCCCGCTCTTCCCGACCCCGCCCCCGACGTTCCCGGTCGACCTGCGCACCGCCTGGAGCGCCGCGTTGAGCGCCGGCGGCGCCGCGCTCGTGGTCGTCACGCTCGTGGCCGCGCTCTCTGCCCAATGGGCCGCGCGCCGCGCCCGACTCGATCGACTCCGGGATGCCGTATGAGTGCGGCCCAGCCCATCACTACCGCCGGCCTCGTCCACATCTATCGATCCGAGGGCCACGACGTCGCCGCCCTGTCCGGGGTAGATCTGGTAGTCCCGGCGGGTGAGGTGGTCGGGCTGCTCGGTCCGTCCGGCTCCGGCAAGTCGACCCTCCTCGCCCTCCTGGCCGGGCTGTTTCGCCCCAGCGCCGGCAAGATCTATGTCGGCGAGCGCGAGCTGTCCACACTGCCCGCCAAGGACCTCGATGCCTATCAGGCCCAGGTCGCCTCGCTGATGTTGCAGGGCGCGCGACGCAACCTCATCCCCTATCTGACCGGCCGCCAGAATGTCGCGTTCGCCCAAGAGCGCGCCCGCGCCCTGGGTACGCCGGTCCCCGAGGTGGGCGAGGTGCTCGCCTCGGTCGGGGCAGTGGGTTTCGCGGACGATCCCCTCGCTCGCCTCTCCCAAGGGCAACTCCAACTCCTCGCGCTCGCCGTCGCCCTGGCGCCTGCCCCGGGCGTGTTATTGGCCGACGAGCCCACCAGCGCCCTCGACCATGTCGCCCGGGAGCAGGTGCTGGCCGCGATACTCGCGGCGAATGCCACCGCTGGGACGACCGTGGTCGTGGTCACCCACGACCCCGAGGTCGCCGCGCGACTACCGCGCACCATCACCATCCGCGACGGCCGGATCGGCGGCGAGGGCCGCTCCGGCGAGGAGTATGCCGTGATCACGGCCGACGGCTTCCTGCCCCTTCCTGGGCACATCCGCAACGCCCTGCCCCCGGGAACCCTGGTGCGGATCGAGGATCAGGAGGGCGGCTACCTGATCGTGCCGCAGACGGCACACAGCGCGAAACTCCCCGATCCCTGACGGATCGAGGAGTCCCGCACTCGGCGACGCGCTCTGCATGGGGAGGACGTGGGAGTCCTACGCCACGGAAACCGGCCCCTGGGTCGCGGCCGCCTCCTGCCGGCGATAGGTGTTCAGCTGGCGCTTGAGCGCGAAGGCCATACCGCCGAGACCGGCAAGGATGCCGAATCCGGCAACACCGAGCACGGCGGGGAGCGCGGCGGATCCCGCCTGACCCAGTCCCACCTGCCGAGTCCGAGCCTCGCCCGTCCCCGTCTGCCCCGTCGCCGTCTGCCCCGTCGCCGACTGCCCCGTCGCCGCCTGCCCCGTCGCCGACTG
>NZ_HF571038.1:2897209-2909050 GCF_001046875.1 Nostocoides jenkinsii Ben 74 | reverse complement strand
CCGCCCGCGCCGCCGCGGCGGCCCGCGCCTGACGTCGGCGGGCGACCCGAGCGAGCGGCTTCAGGTTGGCCTGCCACAATCCCCTCATGTCCGAGCGCACCGTCGTCCACCTCGTGCGCCACGGGGAGGTCTACAACCCGGAGAAGGTCCTCTATGGCCGGTTGCCCGGTTATCACCTCTCCGAGCGCGGCCAGGCGATGGCTCGAGTTGTCGCGGGCTTCTTGGCGGCCAATGACGTCACGCATGTGGTCGCCTCGTCCTTGACGCGGGCAAAGGAGACCGCCGCCCCCATCGCGGCGGCGCATGACGTCTCGGTCATGACCGACGACCGCGTCATCGAGGCGGCGAATGCCTTCGAGGGGCAGCAGGTGGCCTTGTCCACCTTCCTGGCGCCCCGCAACCTCCCGCTCCTGCGCGATGTCCGGCGCCCCTCCTGGGGGGAGCCCTATGCCGACATCGCCGCCCGGATGGGGGCCGCCGTCACCGCCGCCCGCGCCGCCGCCCGGGGACACGAGGCCATCATCGTGAGCCACCAACTGCCCATCTGGATCGCTCGGCTCAGCGCGGAAGGCCGCCGGCTGTGGCACGACCCGCGCTCGCGGGTCTGCACTCTCGCCTCGGTGACCTCGTTCGCCTTCGCGGGAGATCAACTGACCTCTATTACGTATGCCGAGCCCGCCGCCGCGCTGCTCTCGGACGCGACCGCGAGCGTGGGGGCGTGAGGGGGCCGTCCCGGCGGGCCGTGGCCGGGTTGGTGATCGTCGTCGCCCTCGGCGGGTGCTCGGGCAACTCGGTCAACGATCGGGCGCGCGACGGATCCCAGGAGAACTTCATCGTCGGCGACGGCCGCGTGCAGACGATCGCCCCGGACCAGCGATTGGAGCCGGTCGCCCTGACCGGGACCACGCTCGACGGTCAGCCGTGGACCATCGACTCCACGCGCGGGAAGCCGCTCGTCATCAACATCTGGGCGTCCTGGTGCCCGCCGTGTCGCGCCGAGGCACCGGCGATCAAGGCGGTCTCCGAATCGCCGGAGTTCGCCGACACCGTGGCCTTCGTCGGTATCGACCAACGCGAGTCCGCCGAGACCGGCTTGGCGCAGGCCAAGGCGTGGGGGCATACCTTCCCGAGCCTGACCGATGACGGTGGCGTCGCGGTGCTCGCCCTGCAGGGACGCGCTCGGGCTACGCCGTCGACGCTGATTCTCGATCCGCAGGGACGGATCGCGACCTATGTGGGCGGCCCGGTGACCGAGGCCATGCTCACCGGGATGATCCAAGACGTGCTCAAAGAGGGCGGCTCGACGTGAGCACCCTGGCCGGCGCCTTGCCCGACACCATCGCGACCGGTGCGTTGCCGCTCGCGATGCTGGTCGCCGCGCTCGCCGGTCTGGTGTCGTTCGCCTCGCCGTGCATCCTGCCGCTGGTCCCCGGATTTCTCGGGTATGTCGCGGGCGCCGGCCCCGACAGCAGCCGCGCCGACGTCGAACCCCGTCGCAGCCGCGTCGTGCTGGGGACGTTGCTGTTCATCGGGGGCTTTGCCGCGGTCTACATCCTGACCGCGGTCGTCCTCGGCTCACTCGGGGCGTCACTGATCGAGCACCGGACCCTGCTGACCCGCGTCGGCGGGGTCGTCGTCCTGGTGATGGCGCTGCTCTTCCTCGGCGTCGGTAGCAACCTCAGCCTGACGCCGCGCTACCGACCTCGCTCGGGTCTGCTCGGCGCCCCCGCGCTCGGCGCGGTCTTCGGCCTGGGGTGGACCCCCTGCTCGGGACCGACCCTGGGAGCCGTGTTGGCGTTGGCGAGTTCCGTGGAACCCTCGGTTGGGCGCGCGAGTGTCCTCGCCGCGGCATACTGCCTGGGGTTGGGGTTGCCATTCCTGCTGATCGCGACCGCCTGGGAGCGAGCCGGGCGGTTCAATGAGTTCCTGCGCCGGCATCAGCGCGGCATCCACCGGTTCGGGGGAGTGATGCTGCTGATCGTCGGGCTTCTGCTGGTCTCTGGCGCCTGGGATCACCTCACCGTCTGGTTGCAGCAGCGCATCGCCACCACCGAGGTGATCCTCTAAGTGACCGACATTCAGCAACCCAAGCTCAGCGCGCTCGGGTGGGCCCGGTGGGCCTGGCGGCAGTTGACGTCGATGCGCACGGCGCTCTTCCTGCTGCTGTTGCTTGCCGTGGCTGCGCTGCCGGGCTCGATCTGGCCGCAGCGGTCCATCGATCCGGTGCGAACGGCGAACTACATCGCCGACCACCCGCGGATAGGGCCATGGCTCGACCGGCTCGGGTTCTTCGAGGTGTATGCGTCGCCGTGGTTCTCCGCGGTCTATCTGCTGCTCTTCCTCAGCCTGGTCGGGTGTGTGCTGCCGCGGCTGCGCGTCCACGTGCGGGCGCTGCGGACCCCGCCGCCGCGGGTCCCCGCGCGGCTGGCCCGGCTGGAGCACCACCGGGAGTTGTCGGTCGACCTGCCGCCCGCCGAGGTGCTGGCTCAGGCGCGCGTGGTGCTGGGGCGCCGCTATCGGGTCGCGACGACCGATAAGACGTTGTCGGCCGAGGGCGGGTATGGCCGGGAAACCGGCAACCTGCTCTTCCACGTCGCCCTGCTCGGCATCATCGTCGGGGTGGCGATCGGGCACATCTTCGGCTGGAAGGGTGACGTCATCGTCCCGGTCGGGACCGGCTTCGCCAACACCGAGATTCGTTACGACACCATCCAATACGGTCCGCGGGTCAACCCGCGCGACTTCACGCCGTTCAGTCTCACCCTCGACAAACTCACCGTGACCTTCGAGGACCAGGTTGGGGGCCGTGGCCAGTTCGGGTCGCCGCGGCAGTTCGTCGCCGACGTCACGACGCACGCCCGACCGGGCGCGCCTGGAGTCCGGCAGACGCTCGCGGTCAACCATCCCATCGAGATGGACGGGGCCACGGTCTTCCTGCTGGGCAATGGTTACGCCCCCGTCATCACCGTGCGCGACAAGGACGGCAAGGTGCTGTATTCGCAGGCCACGCCCTTCCTCGCCCGCGACAACAACTACACCTCCTCCGGCGCGGTCAAGGTCTCCGGCGCGTCGCCGAAGGAGCTCGGCTTCTTCGGCAACTTCCTGCCCACCGGCGTCATCACCGACGATCAGGGCCCGATTTCGATCTTCCCCGACGCCCGCGATCCCGCCCTCGCCCTCGGCCTGTATGAGGGTGAACTCGCCCCCGGCGGCGACGGCGGCTCGGTCTACACGTTGAACACCGAGAAGATGACCCAGGTCAAGGCCGACAGCGGGGACATCCTGCGGATCTGGCTGAAGCCGGGGGAGACGATGAAGCTGCCCGGCGATCGGGGTTCGATCACCTTCGACCGCGTCGAGCGGTGGGCGGGGCTGTCCATCCGCCACGATCCGGCGCGGTGGCTCACTCTGGGGTCGGCCTTGCTCGCCCTGGGCGCCCTCATCGCGCAGCTGACGATCAAGCGTCGGCGGGTGTTCGTGCGGGTGGCGCCGGGAGATGGTGCCACCCTCGTGACCCTCGGTGCCTTGAGCAAGTCCGACGACGCCGGTCTCGGTGACGTTCTCGACAAGATCGGGGCGGCCATCACCAGCTCCGCGGGGAGCCCGCGGCATACACCCCCTCGGCAGACGCCCGTGAGAGGATCGAACCGATGAACACCACCCTCGCGCTCTATGCCAACTACGCGATCTATTCGGCGATCGCGGTGCTCACGCTGGCCATGCTCGCCTATGCGCTCTACCTCTCGCGGGCGGTTCCGGCCCGGGGTGAGGTGCGCGATCGCGAGGTGGTGATGGCCGGTGGGGGCCCGGGGACGGCTGGCGCCTCCCCGTCCGAGAGCGCGACACCCGTCGAGACCGTCAATGCGGGGGCACGGTGGTCCGGGGTGGGGCTGAGTTTCAGCACGCTCGCGGCCTTGCTGATCGGCGCCTCGCTGCTGCTGCGCGGGCTCGCCGTGCACCGCCCCCCGCTCGGCAACCTCTACGAATTCGTTTGCGCGGCATCGTTCTTCGTCATGGTGGGCTTCGTCGGCTGGAGCCGGCGCCGCGACCTCAGCTGGCTCGGCATCTTTGTGGTCACCCCCGTCCTGCTCATGTTGATGCTGGCGGTGAAGGCGTTCTATACCGAGGCGTCCGCGCTGATGCCGGCGCTGCAGTCCTACTGGCTCTCGATCCACGTGTCGATGGCCGTGATCTCCGTGGCGGTGTTCACGCTCGGGGCGATCGTGGCTCTGCTCTATCTGCTCGTCGACCGCTTCGAGCGGGCTGGTCGGGCACCGGGCTGGGCCCGCGTGCTGCCGGGGGCGCGCGATCTGGAGCGCACGGCATACAGCTTCCACATCGTGGCGTTCCCGCTGTGGACGTTCACGGTGATCGCGGGAGCGATCTGGGCACGGCAGGCGTGGGCCTCCTATTGGAACTGGGATCCCAAGGAAGTCTGGTCGTTCATCATTTGGGTCGTGTATGCCGCCTACCTCCACGCCCGCGCCACGACCGGCGTGACCCGGCAGAAGGCGACCTGGATCGCGGTGGCCGGGTTCAGCTGCATCATCATCAACTACACCATCGTCAACATGTTCTTCGTCGGCCAGCACAGCTACGCAGGGACGTGAGATGGTCCGCTATTCGCTGCTGCGGCTGCTGATCTTCTTCGGCTGCCTCGGGATTTTGTGGTTGCTGGGTCTGCGTGAGCCCGACCAGCGCGCTTATCTCGCCGTTGGCGCGGCGCTGCTGTCGATGATCGTGTCGTTCTTCGTTCTGCGCCCGTTCCGGGAGGAGGCGGTCGGCCGCATCTCCGAGCGCGTCGAGGCCCGCACGGCGGCGCGCTCCCAGCGGGTCACCGACGAGGACGTTGAGGACGCCGCGGGCGAGGAGGACTACCGATGAGCCCGCGCTTCCGCCGGATCGCCACCATCGCAGTGCTAGTGGGGATCGTCTCGTTGGTCATGATCACCGCCCTGGCCGGAGCGGTCTGACTCTGCTTTCGGGGCGGTTGTCGGCGGCTGGGTGGGGCTACAAGCCGAGGGCGTCGGCGTTGCGAGCCAGCAACGCGGCATACAACTGATCGGCGGGCTCGAACGTGCCCACGAACTGGCCCCTGAGTTCCATCGTGATCAGTCCGATGGCGCGGGCGAACGCGCCCGTGGCGGCCAGGGTCGTCGCTGGTGTGAGCGTCAGTTGGAGGGCCCCGGCCATGGTCTGGAGGTGCCCACTCAAGGCCTTCGGTATGCCGTGCCCGCCCTCCTGCGGCGGTGTTGCGTCGGGTAGGGGGCTGAGGAAAGCACGCGCGACCGCCGCTGCGTGGGCGATGGTGGTCGCCGGCGCCTGATAGCCCAGGAAGGGCGTGCCGTAGAGCAGGAGGAAGCGGTGCGGCGCGGCGATCGCCCACTCCCGCAGCGCCGTTGCACCGGCGAGCCACGCTCGACGCGGTGTCCGCCGCGTCGTCGTCGCACCCTCGATCGCCCTCGCGAGATTTCTTCACGCCCGGACCCGTGCGCATCGTGCACGGACTCATGCTCGGTGCCGGCTTGGTGCTGCTGGCGTTGGCGCCGGACCCGGCGGGCGTGAGCGCTCCGGCTCAGAGCCGGTCGAGGATGAAGTCGATCGCGCCGGTCAGCCGGGAGATGTCGTCGGGGTCGACGGCGGGGAACATCGCGATTCGCAACTGATTGCGGCCAAGCTTGCGATAGGGCTCCGTGTCGACAATTCCGTTGGCACGGAGCACCTTCGCGATGGCGGCGGCGTCGATCGCGTCGTCGAAGTCGATCGTGCCGACGACCTGGCTGCGGGCGGCGGGGTCCGTCACGAAGGGAGTGGCCACCGGGGAGGCGTCGGCCCAGTCATACAGGCGCGAGGACGAGTCGGCGGTGCGGCCCGTCGTGAACTCGAGGCCACCGTTGTCGTTCATCCAGCGCAACTGCTCCGCCATCATCGCCAGGGTGGCGACGGCCGGGGTGTTGTAGGTCTGGTCCTTGCGCGAGTTGTCGATGGCGGTCGGCAGCGAATAAAAGTCCGGCACCCACCGGCCGCTCGCCGTGATCTCCTCGACCCGAGCGAGCGCAGCGGGGGAGAAGATCGCGAGCCACAGGCCTCCGTCGGAAGCAAAGCACTTCTGCGGGGCGAAGTAGTAGACATCGCTCTGGCTGATGTCGACCGGCAGACCGCCGGCCCCGGACGTCGCGTCGATCAGCACGACGGCGTCCTCGTCGGCGCCCTCAACGCGGGCAATGTCCGCCATCACGCCAGTCGAGGTCTCGTTGTGGGGCCAGGCATAGACGTCGACCCCTTCCTCGGCGTATGCCGCGCTCCGGCTCCCCGGCTCGGCCTTGACGATCGTCGGCTCGCCCAAGAAGGGGGCACCCTTGGTGACGGAGGCGAACTTCGCGGAGAACTCGCCGAACGCCAAGTGCTGCGCCCGGTCGCGGACCAGCCCAAACGCGGCGATATCCCAGAACGCCGTGGATCCACCGTTGCCGAGGATGACTTCGTAGCCCTCAGGAAGCTGGAAGAGCTCCGCCAGTCCCTCGCGGACGGCCTTGACCAGGTTCTTGACCGGAGCTTGGCGGTGGGAGGTTCCGAGCACGGTGCCGCCTAGGGCGCTCAGGGCCGCGATCTGCTCGTGGCGGATCTTGGAGGGGCCGCAGCCGAATCGGCCATCTGCTGGCTGGAGGTCGTCGGGAAGGCGGAGGTTGGTGAGCGATGCAGTCACGGGGCCAGTCTCGCAAAGCCTCTCGTGTGATCGGCATCGCGTCCCAGCACCCGGCCACCCCACGTTGGCATGGGAGCCCCCGGCCTGAACGGAGCACTCGCCAAGCCGCGGCGGGGGGGGGAGTGTCAGGTTCCTGCGTCCGCAGCCTTGGGTCTGCCGATGGTTCGGTTGGGCAGCGTCCGGGCGGCGGACCGCCACTAAATTCTGGATCGGTTGAGCGTGAGCCATGCGCGAGGCGCATGGGAAGGGTGCGGCACAGTCATACGGATCCCCTTGTTTTTGGGCGTTGGCCCGACCGGCGAGACGATTGTCGTGGTGTCACAAGGAAGTGCTCCACCGCAGCACATCAGACACTCACCCACTGGAAGGACGGTCATCCGAGATGAACCGAATCAAGTCTTTGCTCAAGAAGTTCGACGCCTGGACGCTGGAGTCGTTCAACGCTCAGTCGCGCGGCTACCGCCAGCACTGACCCCGCCGCAAACGCGGGGTGCCCCCGCATCCCGACAGGGATGCGGGGGCGCTGTCGTGTGCGGGGGGCTGTCGCTCCAGCGGTTCCGCCTCAGGAGGCGCGGAAACCGGCCACGGACTCCAGCGGGCGGGGGCCTTCGCCGACATACTTCGAGGACGGGCGGATGAGCCGGCCGGTCTTCTTCTGCTCCAGGATGTGTGCGGCCCAGCCGGCGGTGCGGGCCGAGACGAACAGCGGCGTCATCATGTTGCCGGGCACATCGGCGAAGTCGAGCAGCACGGCGGCCCAGTAGTCGACATTCGTCTCCATCTTGCGCTCGGGGTAGCGCTCCGCGAGCGCGGCGATCGCCGCCTTCTCCAACTCCACCGCCACCTCGTAGCGGGGGGCGCCGAGCCGCTTACAGGTGTCCCGCAACACCGCCGCCCGCGGGTCGTAGGCGCGGTAGACCCGGTGGCCGAAGCCCATCAGTCGCTCGCCGCGGTTGAGGACGTCCTGGACGTACTTCTCGGCGTTGCCCGTCTGCTCGACGCCCTCGATCATGTGCTGTGCCCGCGACGGTGCACCACCATGCAGCGGCCCGGACAGCGCACCCACCGCGCCCGACAGGCACGCGGCGGCGTCGGCGCCGGTGGAGGCGATGACGCGCGCAGTGAAGGTCGAGGCATTCATCCCGTGCTCAGCGGCGGAGATGAAGTAGGCGTCGATCGCCTCGACGTGTGCCGGGTCGGGCTCCCCACGCCAGCGAATCATGAAGCGCTCGACGATCGTCTTGCCTTCGTCGACGCGGCTCTGCGGCACCATCGGGGAGTTCTGGCCATGCGCAGACTGCGCAATGAACGACAAAGCCATCACCGAGGCGCGGGCGAGATCGTCGCGGACCTGCTCGGGTTCGATGTCCAGCAACGGCCGGAATCCCCAGATCGGGGCGAGCTGGCACAGCGCGGACTGCACGTCCACGCGGATGTCGCCGGAGTGCACCGGCAGCGGGAACGGCTCGGCCGGCGGCAGACCCGGGTCCATCGCATTGTCGACGAGGAGTCCCCATACCTGCCCGAAACTGACGCGGCCGACGAGGTCCTTGATGTCCACGCCGCGATAGCGCAGCGCCCCGCCCTCCTTGTCGGGCTCGGCGATGGCGGATTCGAAGGCGACGACGCCTTCGAGCCCGTGCTTGACGTCGCTGTCAGTCATGGGTGCCCCCGTGTTGTGACGGTCGGAATGAGCCGTGGTGTCGGCCGTGCCTATTGTGCATGGGATTGCGGGAGTTGCGCTCCCGGGGTCCATCCATGGTTGCCGGGCGGTTCGGCGACGGCTGTCACCGGTCCCGTCTTAGATTGGCCGTATGGAGCACACTCACCACGCGCGCGTCGACTATGCCGGTGAGGGACTCACCGAGGATCAGGCGGGGGACGCGCCGTTCGGGCTTGTCCAGGAGTGGCTCGCCGCGGCATACGCCCGGGCGGCCGGTTCCGGGGACGTCCCTGAACCGGGGAGTATGGCCGTGGCCAGCGTGGACGAGGGCGGCCACCCCAACGTCCGTACCGTTCTGTTGCGTTTTGTCGAGCCAGGCGGTCTCGGTTTCGTGACCTCCCTCGACTCCGCCAAGGGGCGGGAATTCGCTGCGCGGCCGGTGGCCGCCCTGACGCTGACGTGGCCCGCGATGTTCCGGGCGATCCGGATGCGCGGGTCGATCGAGGAGATTGCGCGCGAGGAGATCGAGGCCTATTTCCGCACCCGCCCATGGGGCTCGCGGATCTCGGCCTGGACCTCCGAGCAGTCCGCGCCGGTGGCCTCCCGCGCGGTGCTGGAGGAGCGGTATGCCGAGTTCGCCGCCCGCTGGCCGGACACGGGCAGCCCCACCGACGTGCCGGTGCCGCCGCGGTGGGGCGGGTTCCGGATCGTGCCGGACGAGGTCGAGTTCTGGGCCGGTCGCAGCAACCGGCTGCACGACCGACTCGTCTTCAGCCGAGTCTCTCCCGGCGGACTGGACGATCCCGCGGCCTGGAGCCGCGCCCGACGCCAGCCGTGACGGCGCCCGCGGAGGGCGAGTTTCGGCTTCGGAGTGTGGCCGTCGCGGCATACGGTCCGTCGATCTTGGAAAGCATTGGGTATGGCGCGTCCATCCCCGTCCTGCCCCTGCTGGCGCGGCAACTCGGGGCGAGCGTCAGCGAGGCGGCCTTCGTCGCCGGGCTGCTCGGCCTTGGGCAGCTGGCAATGTCGCTGCCCGCCGGGTCGCTGATCGCGCGATTCGGGGAGCGTCAGGCGATGGTGTTCGCCGCCGTCGTGGGGGCCGTGGCCGCGCTGTCGGCGGGCCTGGCACCCAATATCGAGCTGCTAGCGGGCGCCACGGTGCTCACCGGTATGACGTGGAGTGTGTTCATGCTGGCGCGTCAGGGCTTCATGATCGACGCCGTGCCGGCGCACCTGCGCGCCCGGGCGCTGTCGGCCTTGGGCGGTTCGCATCGGATCGGGCTGCTGATCGGACCGTTGCTCGGATCGGTCGTCATCGCGCATTGGGGCGTGCGATCCGCGTTCGGGCTGACGTTCGTGGCCGCGTTGGCGGCTCTGCTGCTCGTGCTTCGGGTGCCGGATCTAGGGGTTGAGCACCGGGAGCAATCCCGCGGTGAGCCGGCCTCGATGTGGCGGGTGCTGGCCGCGCATCGGCGCGTCCTGGCGACTCTCGGCCTTGGGGTGCTGGCGATCAGCGGGCTGCGCTCGATCCGGCTAGCCATCCTGCCGTTATGGGCCGATCACCTCGGGCTGCCGCCGGCCCAGGTGTCCTTGCTGTTCGCGATCGGCTCGGGGCTGGAGATCGTGATGTTCTATCCGGCCGGCTGGGTCATGGATCACTTCGGGCGGGTCGTCGTAGCGGTGCCGACGGTCGTCGGGTTGGCCGTGGGATTGCTCCTGCTGCCGCTGACGTCGAGCTTTGCCTCGTTGATGCTCGTCACGCTGGTCATGGCGCTCGGCAACGGACTCGGCTCGGGGATCGTGATGACGCTGGGCGCCGACACGGCGCCGGTGCTGCACCGAGCGAAGTACCTCGGCGGGTGGCGGCTGTGCGGCGACCTCGGCTCGGGCGGCGGTCCGTTGCTGATCAGCGTGCTGGCCGCGGCGCTGAGCCTGGCTGGGGCGGCGCTGGCGCTGGGGGCGCTGGGTCTGACCGCTGCGGGGTGGATTGCCTACTGGGTCGGCAGGCTCGATCGAGCCCGGGGACGCCGGCCAATGAGAGGATCGGTCCCGTGAGCGACCTGATCGACACGACCGAGATGTACCTCAAGACGATCTTCGAGCTCGACGAGGAGGGCATCCCGCCGTTGCGTGCGCGCATTGCCGAGCGACTCGGCCACTCCGGGCCGACCGTCTCGCAGACGATCGCCCGGATGGAGCGCGACGGCTTGGTCTCGCTGGCGGGCGATCGGCACCTTGAGTTCACCGAGGTCGGGCGGCTGACCGCGGTGCGGGTAATGCGCAAGCATCGGCTGGCCGAGCGGCTCCTCGTCGACGTGATCGGGCTGGAACTGCCGTATGTCCACGACGAAGCGTGCCGCTGGGAGCACGTGATGTCGGAGCGCGTGGAGCGCAAGATCCTGGCGATGCTGGGTGGCGACCACAACTCCCCATACGGCAATCCGATCCCGGGCCTGGACGAGTTGGGCGACCCCGAGCCACCGGAGCCGTTCCGGCTCGGGCTGATCAGCCTGGCCGAGGCCGCCTCCGACGACCCGTCGCTGGTGCTGATTCGCCGGATCGGCGAGCCGATTCAGACCGACCGCGAGACCCTCACGCTGCTCGCGGACGCGCGGGTGACCCCGGGGGCCATGGCCTACGTGCACCGCGACGTGGACCGCATCGTCGCGGTCGGCGAGGGCCTGGACGCCCGCGACGGCGTCTCGCTGCCGGAAGAGATCGCGATCCACGTGTTTTGCCGCCCCGCGGGGGAGTGACCCCTCGGCGTTGGTGGCACTGCGGTGGGCCGGGTCGTCGGTCGGCTCACTTCCGAACCTTTGCTAGCAGCAATTAGTCAACTGTGGACACCTTGCAAGTTGTCCGCAGTTGACTAACGTGTGCTGAGTTGTCGTATGCCGCGTGCTCGCCGCCCGCGGCCGGGTCGCCCAACCTTCGCGGCCGGGGCTCGGCCCGCCGGGGCTGGCATCTGGGGCGGAGGGGACCGCGCGGCATACTCCTGAAGGCACGTGGTAAGGCGGCAACAGCGCCCTCGTGACCGGAATGTGACAATTCCGCGATGATTGTGTAGTTTTCACTCGTCCTTCCCCCGGAGGACCCCAATCTCGGCCCGCCGAGTCCTACTTTGTCGAGGTTGGGAACACAATCACCGCTGGTAGGAGCGGGGGAACCACTTTCGGCGCGCTACGGCGCGTCTTGGGGTGAAGTTCGACCGGCTTCAAGCCGGCGGACCGGGCAACCTCAGCCCGAACCCGACAGCTCACCTCGTAGGCGCTGGAGGTCCCCTGTGTCGTTTGCGTCTTCGCGCCCCCGCGCGTCCCGCCTTCCCGTGCTCGTCGGCTCCCGCGAGAATGTCGGCGCCCGCGCCGGCGTCGTCGTCGCGGCGACCGGAGCGCTCGTGGCCGCTTTCGCGGGCCCCGCCCACGCCGCCACCACCCCGGCCGCAGTCCCCGCAGCCCCGGTGCGCGTGGCCGCA
>NZ_HF571038.1:2890731-2897109 GCF_001046875.1 Nostocoides jenkinsii Ben 74 | reverse complement strand
ATCCGTATGTCCGTGGGGTCCTGTTGGACATGTTCCGCGAGGCCAAGCAGAAGTATGGCGATCCCGTCCTCGCGTATGCCTCGATCGTGCAGGACCCGGAGAAGGCCAAGGCCTATAAGAGCGCCCGCGGCAAGGGCGGTCTCGTGCGCTCCACCTGGGATGAGGTGGTCGATCTCGTCGCCGCCGCGCACGTCTACACCGTCAAGCGCTGGGGCCCGGACCGCATCGCCGGCTTCTCCCCGATCCCGGCGATGTCCCCGGTGTCCTACTCCAGCGGCGCCCGCTTCCTCGAACTCATCGGCGCCCCGATGCTCTCGTTCTACGACTGGTATGCCGACCTGCCGAACGCCTCGCCGCAGATGTTCGGCGACCAGACCGACGTCCCCGAGTCTGGCGACTGGTGGGACGCGGGCTATCTGATGATGTGGGGCTCCAACGTCCCGCTCACCCGCACCCCCGACGCCCACTGGATGACCGAGGCCCGCTACCGCGGCCAGAAGGTCATCGCCATCGCCCCCGACTACGCCGAGAACGTCAAGTTCGCCGACGAGTGGGTCACCTGCGCCCCGGGCCAGGATGGCGCGCTCGCGATGGCGATGGGCCACGTCGTGCTCAAGGAGTTCTTCGCCGACAAGCAGGTCCCGTTCTTCGTCGACTACAACCAGCAGTACACCGACCTACCTTTCCTGATCTCGTTGCAGGACAACGGAGATGGCACGTTCGCGCTCGGCAAGAATCTCGTGGCAGGTGACCTCGACATCCCGGAGAAGGACTCCGAGAACGCGATGTGGAAGCCCGCGGTGTTCGACCGCAGGGGCGGGCAGATCGCCATACCCAATGGCACGCTCGGCGACCGCTACGGCGACGAAGGCCTGGGCAAGTGGAATCTCCAGCTCGGCGACCTCGACCCCGCCCTGAGTCTGTATGACGTGCGCGACGACACCGCGCTCGTCGCCTTCCCCCGGTTCGACAGCGTCGACGGCAATGTCACCTACGAGAGCCGCGGCGTCCCGATCAAGCGCATCGGCGGCCACGTCGTCACCACCGTGCTCGACCTGCTGCTCGCGCAGTATGCCGTCGGCCGCGAGGGCCTGCCCGGCACCTGGCCGGCGAGCTACGACGACGACACCATCGCCGGCACCCCCGCCTGGCAGGAGCAGTTCACCTCCGTCCCGGCGGCCCAAGTGACGCGGTTGGCCCGCGAGTGGGGCCAGAATGCGATCGACACCGAGGGCCGCGGCATGATCCTCATGGGCGCCGGGACGAACCACTGGTATCACTCCGACCAGATCTACCGCACGATGCTCGTGCTCACGACGATCACCGGGTGCCAGGGTCGCAATGGCGGTGGCTGGGGCCACTACGTCGGCCAGGAGAAGGTGCGCCCGATCATGGGCTTCCAGCACATGGCCTTCGCCCTCGACTGGCACCGCCCGCCGCGGCACATGAACCAGACGGCCTATTGGTATGTCAACGCGAGCCAGTACCGCTACGACACCTTCACCGCCGACGAACTGGACTCCGGCACAGGCATTTTCGCCGGCAAGGGCGTGATGGATCTGCTCGCGCTATCCGTTCGCCTCGGCTGGAGCCCGAGCTATCCGACCTTCACTCGGTCGAGCCTGACCCTGGCCGACGAGGCCGAGGCGGCGGGGATGGCACCGGCCGACTATGTCGTCGCCCAGTTGAAGTCCGGCGAGTTGAAGTTCGCGATCGAGGACCCCGAGGCGGAGGAGAACCACCCGCGCATCCTCAGCCTGTGGCGCTCGAACCTGTTCGGCTCCAGCGCCAAGGGCAATGAGTACTTCCTCAAGCACCTGCTGGGCACCGACCACGCCCTGTCGGCGCACGAGGCCGACCCGGGGACCCGGCCGGCCGGCATCGTCTGGCCCGAGAAGGCCGCCGAGGCCAAACTCGACCTGCTCACCACGCTCGACTTCCGGATGACCAGTTCGACGCTCTTCTCCGATGTCGTTCTGCCGGCGGCGACCTGGTACGAGAAGCACGACCTCTCGACCACAGACATGCACCCGTTCGTGCACTCGTTCAACCCAGCCATCGCCCCACCGTGGCAGTCCAAGACGGACTGGGAAACCTGGAAGGCCATCGCCAAGCGGTTCTCGGAGTTGGCCGTCGACCACCTCGGCGTCCGCAAGGATGTCGTGGCCAAGCCGCTCTGGCACGACACCCCGGAGGCCATGGCCACCGTCCATGGGGCGGTCAAGGACTGGCGCACCGGCGAGGTCGAGCCGATCCCGGGCAAGACCCTGCCCGTCCTGGCGGTCGCCGAGCGGGACTACCCGGCGACCTACGACAAGATGACGTCGATCGGGCCGCTGATGGAGAAGGTCGGCATGCTGACCAAGGGCGTGTCCTACGACGTGAAGCGGGAGATCGGCATACTCCGGCAGCGCAATGGGACGGCGACGACGGGAGCCGGCGCCGGACAACCGCGCCTCGAGACCGACATCCACGTCGCCGACGCGATCCTGCACCTGTCCGGGACGACCAACGGCCATCTCGCCACGCACGGCTTCAAGAACGTCGAGAAGCGCACGGGCACCGAGCTTCACGACCTCTCGGCCGAGCACGAGGGCAAGCAGATCACCTTCGCGGACACCCAGATTCAGCCCATCCCCGTCATCACCTCACCGGAGTGGTCGGGCTCGGAGTCCGGTGGCCGACGGTATGCGCCTTTCACCATCAATATCGAGCGGCACAAGCCGTTCCACACCTTGACCGGGCGCCAGCAGTTCTATCTCGACCACGACTGGATGATCGGTATGGGCGAGGCCCTCCCCATCTATCGGCCTCCCCTGAACATGACCCGGCTCTTCGGCGAGACGCCGATCGGGGAGCAGAACGAGCTCGGGGTGTCGGTGCGCTATCTGACCCCGCACAACAAGTGGTCGATCCACAGCGAGTACCAGGACAACCTCTTCATGCTCTCCCTCTCCCGGGGTGGGCAAACGATCTGGATGTCCGATGTCGACGCCGCCAAGGTCGGCATCAAGGACAACGACTGGATTGAGGCGGTCAACCGCAATGGTGTCGTCGCGGCGCGCGCGATCGTCAGCCACCGCATGCCCGAGGGCACGGTCTACATGCACCACGCCCAAGACCGGCTCATCGACGTGCCCCTGACCGAGCGCGACAAGAAGCGCGGCGGCATCCACAACTCGCTGACTCGCATCCTGATCAAGCCGAGCCACATCATCGGCGGGTATGCGCAGTTTGCCTACTTCTTCAACTACATCGGGCCGACGGGCAACAACCGCGACGAAGTCACGATGATCCGCCGCCGCACCAACCAGAAGGTGGAGTACTGACATGCGCGTCATGGCCCAGATGGCGATGGTGATGAACCTCGACAAGTGCATCGGGTGTCACACCTGCTCCGTGACCTGCAAGCAGGCGTGGACCAACCGGACCGGCACGGAATACGTCTGGTTCAACAATGTCGAGACCCGGCCTGGGCTCGGCTACCCCCGACGCTACGAGGACCAAGAGGAGTGGCAGGGCGGCTGGGTTCGCAAGTCCAACGGCCGCTTGGCGCTCAAGGCCGGTGGGCGCGTGAAGAAGCTGCTCAACATCTTCTCCAACCCCAAGATGCCGAGCATCGACGACTACTACGAGCCGTGGACCTACGACTACGAGACGCTGATCAACGCGCCGCAGCAGCAGAACTTCCCGGTCGCCCGGCCGATGTCGCTGATCTCCGGCAAGCCGATGAACGTCAGCTGGTCGGCCAACTGGGACGACGACCTCGGCGGCGCGCATGAGTACGCCCCCAAGGACCCGATGCTCAAGGGCATCGAGGACAAGGTCAAGTTCGAGTTCGAGCAAACCTTCATGTTCTATCTGCCGCGCATCTGCGAGCACTGCCTCAACCCCAGCTGCATGGCCTCCTGCCCCAGCGGCGCGATCTACAAGCGCGCCGAGGACGGCATCGTCCTGGTCGACCAGGAGAAGTGCCGGGGCTGGCGTATGTGCATCTCCGGCTGCCCCTACAAGAAGATCTACTTCAACCACAAGACCGGCAAAGCCGAGAAGTGCACCTTCTGCTACCCCCGCATCGAGGTCGGCATCCCGACGGTCTGCTCCGAGACCTGCGTCGGCCGCCTGCGCTATATCGGCCTGATGTTGTATGACGCGGACGCCGTCCTCGGTGCCGCCAGCGTCGAGAACGACACGGATCTGTATGCCGCGCAACGCAATGTCTTCCTCGACCCGGAGGACCCCGCCGTGCGGCAGGCCGCCGAGCGCGCCGGAATCCCGGCCGACTGGATCGACGCGGCCCGCCGCTCCCCGGTGAAGAAGCTCATCCTCGACTATCAGGTGGCCCTGCCGCTGCACCCGGAATACCGCACCATGCCGATGGTCTGGTACATCCCGCCGCTCTCCCCGGTCGTCGATGTCATCAAGGACACCGGCCACGACGCCGAGGACCAAGGCAACCTGTTCGCGGCGATCGACACGCTCCGCATACCCGTGGAGTATCTCGCCAACTTGTTCACCGCCGGCGACGTCGCCCCGGTCGAAGGCGTGCTCAAGAAGCTCGCGGCGATGCGTTCGTTCATGCGCGATATCAACCTCGGCAACGACCCCAACGCCGAGATCGCGGGCTCGGTCGGGATGAGCGCCGAGGCGATGTATGAGATGTTCCGCCTCCTGGCCATCGCGAAGTATGCCGACCGCTATGTCATCCCGACGGCCCACGCCGAGCAGGCGCACGCATTGGAGGAACTCGCCACTGACTGCCCCGTCAGCGAATATGGCGGCGGACAGTCCGCGGCGTTCGGGGAAGGCTCGGGCCGAGGTGGGTTGACGCCCGTCGCGGTCGAGAACTTCCGGGTGTTAAAGGAGGCTCAGCAGGCCGACTCCTTCGATGAGCTCGCCGCCGAGAACCCCCTGCGTGGCCGCGTGAACCTGCTCAACTGGGACGGCAAGGGCCTGCCCGAGGGCATGTTCCCCGACGACGATCGGAGCCGATGATGTTGTGGCGCCGGCACCGCGGCACCTCGCCGTCGCTCACGCCCCTGCAGTTGCGGACGTCGTGGCAGGCCATCTCCTGGCTGCTGGACTACCCGACCGAGGCGCATCGGCTGCGTGCCCCGGGGGTCCGGGCAGCCATCGCGGACCTGCCCGCTCCGGTGCGCGAGCCGCTGGGTGAGGTGCTCGATGCGATCGAGAGCCAACCGCTGGCGCAACTGCAGAGCGACTACGTCGATACCTTCGATGTCACGCGGCGCTGTGCGCTGCACCTGACCTATTACACGTGCGGCGACACCCGCAAACGAGGCGTCGAGCTGGTCCGGTTCAAGCAGGCCTACCGGGACGCGGGCGCGGCATACGACCATGAGGAACTGCCGGACCACCTCGGTGTGGTGCTGGAGTTCGGGGCCACGGTCAATCACACCGTCGCGTGGAAGCTCCTGTGCGATCACCGCGTCGGCGTCGAACTCCTGGCGCGCGCGCTGACCGACCGCGACTCGACCTGGGCCCCGGTCCTGCGCGCGCTGCGCGCGACCCTGCCCGCGCTCGACGGCACCGACGAGGAAGCCCTCGCTCGGCTCATTGCCGAAGGCCCGCCGAGCGAGCAGGTCGGCCTCGAACTCCCGGGCTACGCCCTCGACCCTCGCCTTCAGTCCACGCACCTCGGATCGAGCATCCCAGTTAGGGCCAACGCATGAACCGCTTCCTGTTCGGGATCTTCCCCTACCTGTGCCTGGCGGTCTTCGTCGTCGGCCACTACTGGCGCTACACCTACGACAAGTTCGGGTGGACGACGCGCAGTTCGCAGCTGTATGAGGACCGCCTCCTGCGCATCGGCAGCCCGCTCTTCCACTTCGGCATGCTCGGCGTCGTCGGTGGTCACGTCCTCGGCCTGCTCATCCCGCAGTCCTGGACGGACAAGGTCGGTCTGTCGCGGGAGGCCTACCACGTTCTCGCCCTGGTCGGCGGCATCCCCGCCGGCGTCATGGCCGTCGTCGGCCTGGCGATCCTGGTGTATCGCCGCCGCACCACCGGCCCGGTGTTCAGCGCAACCACCAACAACGACAAGGCGATGTATGCCGTGCTCGGCGTCGTCATCGTCCTCGGCATCTGGAACACCATCGCCGGAAGTCTGTTGCAGTTCGGCGGGCATTACAACTACCGCGACGGGGTCTCGCCGTGGTTCCGCAGCATCTTCGAGTTGCGTCCCGATGTCGACCTGATGGCGGCGGCGCCGATCGGCTTCAAGATCCACGCGGTGGCGGCCTTCCTGCTCTTTGCGATGTGGCCGTTCACTCGGCTAGTGCACGTGTTCAGCGCCCCGATCGGCTACTTGACCCGGCCCTACATCGTCTACCGCAGCCGCGACAACCGAGCGGCGGG
>NZ_HF571038.1:2880301-2890631 GCF_001046875.1 Nostocoides jenkinsii Ben 74 | reverse complement strand
TACGTCAACGGCAAGCTCCACCGTGACGGTGGTCTTCCTGCCGTCGAGTGGGCTAGCGGGTCCAAGTCCTGGTACGTCAACGGCAAGCAGGTTGCCGAGCCTGCCGCCCGTGCGTCGGGGCTTCCGCAGTGGTTCGTCGACGGGGAAGCGCAAGGGCTGATTGATCGGCGGACGCTGTCCTTGTTGATCGACGCCGCGCTCGGGCTTCGAGGCCGGGGCGCTGCCGACTAACTGGCATCGTCGGGGCGTTGGATTCTCGCGGCTGAGACTTTGCTGGGCTTGCCGGAGCACCCCATCGTCAGGCTGCACTTGGTGGGCGTGCTCCGGGAACCGACGAGCAGCCACTTGTGACAGGACGGGCACACGCCGACCGCAATGCGCTCCCGGCCTTGATCCGGGTCGGCTCCCCGCAAGTAGGAAAGCATGTTGGCGCACTGCTCGACGGCGTACTGCTGATGCGGGGTCAGGGCGTACTTGCCGTCGAGCGGGCCGACTTGCGACCAGTAGCGCGCCTTCTCGGTCCGCATGATGGCGGTGGCCACGGCGGCGGCGATCTCGGCCAGGGGGGCGTCTCCGGTCACGTAGGCCACCGGCTTTTTGGTCTTCGAGGCCGCCATAACTGTTCTTTGCCTTGGGGTCGGCCGCGGCGGCCGGCTGCGTCCCCGCCCGCAATATAGGCATGACTGCCACCGCCATTTCGCCGTCCGCCGCTTCGGCCCGAGAGAAGCACCGCAACCCGGACGGGAAGTTCGGAACGCAGCCGCGGGACGAGTCGGCGGTTGACTTCAACTCGCCAGAAGCGCCCGTCGACGGCATGGATCGCGGTGGTCTCTCGCCGATCTTCACGAAGTTCTCCGAGACCGACCGCGACGTTCGCGCGGCGGCGATCGAGGCCGAATTGCACGACGCTGTTGCGCAAGTGGTGGAGTCGGGGCAGCTTGCGCGGTTCTTAGAGTTGACGGCGGCCAACCGGATTGGCAAGTGGTCGTTCGGCAACCAGATTCTTGCAACCTTTCAAGGATGGCGTGCCCGAGATGAAGCCGACGAGGACGCGCTGGCTGAGGCCCCCAGCCACTTGATGGCGATGTCGGCGCACGACTGGAAGACGAAGTTCAACCGCCACCCTCGCGCGGGCGCGAAGGCCGTCTGGATTCTCGCCCCGGTCACCAGGAAGTACACCTCAACGAACAAGGAGACGGGCGAGGAAGAGTCCCGGTACGCCACGGTCGGCTTCACCGGCCAGGCCAAGTTCGACGCTTGTCAGACGACCGGCGACCCGATCCCGGAGCAAGACCTGTTCAGGCCGACCACGGTCGAACCGGAGGGAGGGGCCTACACCTTCCTCACCGGAAAAGTCGCGGAGGCCGGTTACACCTTCCACGAGGAAGGCATCGAGACCGGCATGGCCCGCCCCGGCGACTACGCGGGACGTCTGGGGTACACCAGCCCGAAGTCGAAGAAGGTTGCGGTCGCCGAGTGGCTGCCCGAGTCCGTCAAGATCGGGGTTGTCGCGCACGAGCTGGGCCACATTCACTGCGGCCACGTCGACGGCACCGAAGACTACGCGGAGCATCGGGGCCGCATGGAGACCGAAGCGGAGGCGGCGGCCTACATGACGATGCGGGCGCTGGGGCGCGAACCCAAGGAGGCCGGATCGTTCGCGGCGGGGTACATCGCGTCCTGGTCGAAGGGGGACAAGGCCGTCATCACGAAGGCGATGGCGAAAGCGTCGACGGCGTTCCGCAAGATCACCGAGACCGACGCGGACAAGTACGTTCCCGACCCGAACCGTCCGCGCCGCAAGCCTGCTGCCCGGCGCAAGCCTACGGCGCGAAAGACGACTCGGCCCAGAACCAAAACGACCGCCTAGAGGACTGACGGCGGCTCCTTCTGCACGGTCCCCGCTAGACCAGCGACCAGTCGTCGTCAGCGTCAAGTGGCGGCGGCGTCGCAGTCCAATCGTTGCGAGCAACCGCTGGCGACGTCGTGGGCATCGACCAGTCGTCACTCTCGATTGCCGCTGGCGTCATCGCCCAATCGGCGTCCTGGTCGATCAAAAGGTCGTCCAGCGAGAACGGGACGCTGACGTCGTCGTCGTCGTCGTCGTCGTCGTCGTCGTCGTCGTCGGGGACAAGATCGTCGAAGGTGAACGACTCTTCGGCCAGCGCGATGTCGGTCACCCAGTCCGGCGTCTCGTCAACCGCGAACTCGCCCGCGGACGGGTCGTCGGCTTCTATGGGGGCGGGGCTGTCGGGCACGTCTTCCTCCGTAGGATTGTCGGTGTCGTCGAGGGTGAACTCGAACTCGGATAGGTCGAACTCGGATAGGTCGAACTCGACGCCCGCGCCCGCGTCGACTTCCTCAACGGTCCCGCCAAACAGTTCGGCTCCCATGTCGACTTCTTGGACGAGCGGCTTGCTGTCAACGGGGGCTCGGGTGAACGTCGTCAAGTCGAGGGGGGCGGCGGGTTGCCGGACGGCGGCGATTCGGGCAGCGAGTTCGTCGGGGTCTTCGTAACGGACCTGAATGAGTCGCCCCGATCCGTTAGATGGCTCGTAGACGCCGCGTCCGATCGGGATCGCCCCGTCAAGCAGGGGGGCGGCGTCGGGGGCTCGCAGCGCACTGCGGCGATCGCCGTCCGACGTCGAGCCGAGCAGCACCCGCGCCAGCGAGACTTTCAAGGTGCCGCCGCCGGGAATCTTGTCCAAGTCGGTCGTCCGCAACTTCTGGCCGCCGATGACCAGGTGGACACCTGCCGACCGAGCTTCGCGAGAGATTCGACCCGCGATAGAACCGATGTCGTCGGTCAGCAGGTTGCTGGCGATCGCCTTTTGTCGCTCCATCTCCATTTCCGGGTCGGCACTTGGGGTTCGGGCCACCACCGTCTTCTCGATCAGAGACGTGAACTCGTCGATCATCACCACGATCGGCTTGGGTCGAATGTCTTCGGGCAGTTCGAGGTAACTGCGAGCACCGTGCGTCGAGTTGAGAGTCTTGCGTCGATCGACCTCGCCAATAACCCAACGCATCGCCGCCGACCCCGTTGGCAAGTCCGGGGCCATCGCCAGGGTCCACGGCTGCGCCCAGCGGAAGTCGGCGCAGCTTTTCATCGGGTCGATGATGATGAGGTCGAATCCGGCCATCAGCACGCCCATCGACAGCGCGGCCATAGCGCCCGTCTTTCCGGAACCAGACTGCCCGACCACGGCGATATGCGGGGAATCGGACAACGACCAGAACTCGGATTCTCCGGTCGCGCCGACGGCCAGCGGGAAGTTGGTCGACCCGTCAAACTCGTCGGGGTCGATCCCGACGCGCTTCGGCATCGGGTCTTCCCGGCTCACCATGAGCGTCAGGTTGTCCGCCGTCGACCGCTCCCGGTCGATCTCCACGAAGGCGTTGCCGGTGCCGGTGCGCATTTTTGGTAGCGCCTTGACGATGTCCGGCATGGATGTCCCCGTCGGCAGCCGGAACGTCAACCTGCTGACAGCGGGGTTTTTCGGCAGTGACACCGACTCTTGCAGGGAGGGCGTCTTCGCTTCCGCGCCGCGAACGGCGGCAGCCAGCCAGGCGGAATCCCACACCAGTCGCGTGATGGTCTTCTCGGTCGTGGGCTTGGCGTAGCGAGCACGGTCGGGCCGGACACCGACATAGAGACTGCACCCGGACGGGTGGACGTCGACGGCTATCCACGGCGTGTTCACGCCGACCCGCATCCTTTCGAGACCGCCCCGGACATCGGCGAGGGTGACGCCGCCAACCAGGCGCAGGTCGATGCGCCACATGGCGTTGCCGGAGTTGGTGGCGGCGCTGAACGTCAAGCATTCCGTGCCGATGACTTCCGGTCGGGCCAGTCGGGCGGCGTCGAATGCGGTGTTGACGTGACCGGTCAGGATGACCCGTGAGGCTTCGCCGTGATCGGCCACGCGGTCGGGCGAGGAAGGAAGGTGTCCCGGACTGTACGAGACCGTGAACGCCGAAGCGTGCCGTTCCCCGACCACGCCGCGGCGCGGCATCGTGAAGTGGGCGATCGAGACGAAAGGGACGTTCTGGATCGACGTCGACATCTTCTTCTCGGTGGCCGAGTTCGTGTGATCGCTCGGGTCTGCCCCCGTCCGGACGCAGAACACTGCCCGATGGATCACCGTTTGGCCGTAAGTCAGGTCTCGGCTCTGAGCGTGCTGAATGATGGGATCGTTGACCCCTTGTTTGAGAACGTCGGCCCACCGCGCCTTCCAGTAATACTCGGTGGCGAGATTGGACAGCAAGGTCTGTAGCGCGTCGTCTTCCAGCTCCGCCCCGTCGAGATCGCCGACATACAGCGGAGCAGAGTCGTCGCGGTGGTTGATGATGGCGGACGCCGAAGCGAAGTCGCCGAATGTCCCGTCCCAGCCGCCGTCGCGCGCCGACGTCCACCCCGGACCGCCCGGCCATCCGCCGTGGACAAGCCAGGCTGCCGTCGGGGAATCGTCGGTCGAGACCCGCTCCACCGACTCAACCACCATCGGCGCAAACCCGGTGAGGTCCGACGTCTTCATAGACGCGACACTGACCGCCAACGTCGCGACGTCGGGGTCGAGGCCGGTGTCCGTCAGCGACGGCGGGGCCGCCAAGTCCCAACTGGCGACAGCGAACTTGCCGGGGTGGATAGTCCCCGGCAAGGGTTGCCCTTGAACTTCTTGGGGCACCGGGATCAGACCGACCGCGTGCCCAGGGAGCATCCTTGGCAGGTCTTTGCTCTTCCCGCGCATCCCGTCCCAGCCCAGCAGCGGCGGCGCGGTGAACGTCTCGACCAGGACCACGCCGACGCGACGCGCCGACAGCAAGGTCGGGGCGGGGTCGATCTTCAACGAAGGCCACGCCGTCCCCCAGAGAGCCCGCCGCTCGACCAAAAGCCTCCAATCGGCCAGGGCTGCCGTCGACCAGGGCGGGTAGAGGCCCGCCAGCGCCCCGAGCCCACCGAGCCCGATCGCGAGAAAGAGCCCCGACAGCGACGGGACGTCGGGGAAGTAGCGCTTGACGATCCCCGGCAGGGACCACCCCAGCGTTGCGCCGGCCGCCGCGGCGGGGATCGCCAGCAGCGACATCAGGCTTAGCCCTTGCCGGAACGTCGCCAGCGTCAGGCCGGGGCAGTTCTGGTTGGAGCGGCGGGCGCTGGCCCGGATTTGGACGGTCAGCAGGTAGGCGGCGGCGGCGTTCCCGAGTGCCCAGATCGGCTGGGTCACCGGCAGCCCGAGGGCGGCGATGGCGGCGAACAGGGCCGCGATCCAAGACAATCGGATCGGCCAGCCCGGACCCCAGTCGAAGGTCGGCGTCCACATGCGCCACTGCCAGGTCCGGTACATCGCGTAGGCGGTGGCGGCGCGTTCTTCGTGTGGACCGGCAGGTTCGGGCGGCCTGCCCGCGACCTTGCGCCCCGTCATCATCGGCGGCGGCTCGGCGAGTGCGCCGACGATCAACAGCGCCCATGACGCGACAACCCCCGGATACCCCTTCCAGGCGGCGAGCGGGACCGCCGCGACAGCCGCCATGATGAAGAAGATCATCGTGGACGGGGCGGGGCCGTTTCGGGTGCGTCGAGCAGCCATCAGCGATGCACCAGCAGCGGTACCAGCCGGGCGACAATGTCCGGGTCTGCGTTCTGACCGACTTTGACGGCCTTTTTGACGGCGCGCGCCAACCGGCGACCATGCACCAACCTCGCGCCGGGGAACCGCGCGGCCCACAGCGACACTCGCCCTCTGGACGGCCACACTGTCACCAGCGGCGTCGGGACGTAGGCGTCAGTGGAGGCGAGGTAGGAGACGAACGCCTTGTGCGCCAGCGCAACCGACTTCTTGTCGACGTGGAGGGCATCCACCAGGCCGATCCGAGTCCGGTCGTTGACCGTCCAGTAGAAGCCGGGTCGCCACCGTTTGGAGTCGATCAGCAGCACGGTCCGGCCCGCAACGACGACATGGTCGATGTTGATAGACAGGCCGGGAATCGGCACCCGCAGGTCATGCAGGACGGTGATCTTGCTTCGGCCAGCGAGGGTGTCCAAGACGTGCGCGGTGGACTGTTCGCCGATAGCGCCGTGGCGCAGCCCGATCTCCCCGCCACCAGCCCACAAGCCGCCGCCCGCGAGAGACGTCCCAGGGCGGCCAGCGACGCGACCCATCAGAGTGCCCTGATGACGGTGACGATGAGCGAGATCGCCAGCAGCGCCACGATGACGGCGACGGGGATCGCGCCCGGTCCCGCCAGCCAATCCTGGATGTCTTGTTCAGATTTCTTCGCCATACCCCGGTCTATGCGGCAGGTTTCGCACTATCGCGGCGTCAATCGTCCAGACAGGCACACAGGCGTTCGCGCGAAAACGGACTCTGGCTTCTGTCCAGTTTCTCGACCAGCCGTTCGAGGTTGGCTTGGGAGGTCAACCCACTCTCGCGTCCCTTCGGGCAGGATCGGCGGTGCTCCCCTCGCGGTGCCCCGTCCGAGTACAGCCGGGCGACGACCAGCGTTCGTGCCTTTAGCTGGTAAGCGGTCGCCGTCAGCACAGGCTTCCAGCGCGTCGCGTGAGGACGCTCGACCTCAACGACGGTGCCGTCGTCCAGCGCGACGAAGGAGCGTCCTTTCAGGATGCTCGGGCCGAGGATGCGCCCGGTGACGCGCCGACCGTCCTCCGTTTCGAACGGAGACGACATTTCGAGTAGGTCGATGGTGTCCATGCCCTTCCTGAGCGCAGCAGTTCGACTCGACCCGCTGCGCTCAATGTCGGCATGGACGCTTACATCAGCACTGTCAACCGGGGATTCGGGGTCTTCAACCGCGAATGGCCGGTACGCCCCGCCTCCTGCGGCCCCTGGGCGTCGCGCGCTGGCCCTCTGGCTGAACGGGCTCATTGTCGGGTATTCCCGCCCGCCCGGTTTAGACGACGTGCTCGCCGAGGCTCTTGGAGGCTAGACGGCGACCCCGTTGCCGGTGCGACGCCACCGCTTCTTGGTGGCGTCCCACCAGATCAGGCAGCCGAGTCTCCGGTCGAGGACAACCATGCCGTCGACGGGGTTCGCTGGTCGTGTCGGCGATGTCGTGGCAATGGTCGCGCCGTTGACCCGGAAGGCCACGTAGGGCACGGGCAGATTCGCCGCTGACGGTGCCAGCGCGGGGCCGGTCCGTCCGGGCGGACCATTGTGGACAATGTCGACGCTGAACCCGGCCTGGCTTGGGTCGCCGGACGGCACGGGGAGGTGCGATCCGGGTGCCGCAGCGACCGCGTGGTGCTGGTAGCCGAGGTATTCGTCGGTGCCCTGTTTCGCGACGCTATAGGACGACCCGGCGATCTGGACCGCCTTGGCGTAGGGGCCGAGATAGAACCCGACATGGTCGGCAGGTTGGACGACGGGGAGCCTTCCCGGCAGGATCGACAGGTCTTCGGCCAGCGGTGCCCAGCCGACCATCATGTTGTTGCCGCTGGCTTGCGGGGCCGCTCCGGCGATGGCTGGCCCGTCGATCCAGTAGCCGTGGCCGCCGTTGTTTTTGCGAGATATTCCCGGTCAGGACCAGGTGCCCCACGCCGCGCAGCATGAAGCCGGGCGAGAGCCGACTGATCGGGGCGACGCCGTGGCGGATCGGGTTCCCGACGCGCGCACCCGACCAGTAGGCACGTTTGCCGACCGAGGTCGTCATGCCGTGCGAGTGGTGGAACCCTGTGAACTCGGATTCTCCCGCGATGCATCCTTGGACGTGGGTGTCGAAGCCGACGACGAAGCCGTGCCCGCCCGCCCGGTTGACGGTGGCGTTCGTGAAGCGGTTGCTGCCGCCTGCCACCGAGGAATAGACGCCGGAGCCGCGGGTGTAGAGCACGGTCACGTCGTCCACGAACGAGTTGTAGTCGTTGGACGAGTCCCGTCCGGTCATCTTGCCCCGGTGCAGCAGGCGTGCGCGGCAGTGGCGGCGACGGTGGCGCTGAGCACGCCGCGCCGATGCAGAAGGACACGGCGAGTCTTTCGAGTGGAGGGGGACTCGGGGTTCTCTTTGCCCTATGCGGCACCGGGTCTCCCCCGCCGATCAGCCCGCCAGCAGCACCTCGATTTCGCGCTGATCCACCAGGCGTCCGCCCCAAGCGTCTAGGCCGACATGGACCTGAACGGTGCCCTTGCTGGTCAGGGTCGCCCGCTCGGGACCGTGGGTGTGGCCGTGCAGCAGCGGAACCCCTTGGTCGCGCAGTCGGTGCTCGACGTACCGGTCGGGGCCATGATCCCCTTCGTAGGGGAAGTGGCTCAGAAAGACCTTGCCGACGCTCAGGCGGATCACGCCCACCGTGCCCACGGTCGCGAACGTCTGCGTCAGTCGGGCGAATCGGCTGCGGTAGGAGCGCATCAGCGGGTGGCCGTCGTCGTGGTTGCCCAGGATCAGGTGTTTGGTTCCCGGCAGTTCGTCCAGCCATTCCAGGACGGCTTGTTGCCTACCAACGGTCAGATCGCCCAGGACGAACACGTCGTCGCCGCGACCGACCTGTTCCCGCCACGTCTGCGCCAGGGCCGCGTCGTGCTCGGCAGGGGTGGTGTAGCCGCGGGTTCGGGCGACATGCTTGTGCCCGAAGTGGACGTCGGAAGTGAAGAACGTGTTCATGCTGCCTATGAGCGCAGCGGCTTCTCCCACGGCGGCGCATCCTGGACGGGCTCGATGACGTCCAGTCGCTCCACAGACGCGAGCCACGCCGACGGGACAGGGACGACCCCGTCCAGTAGCCGGATGATCGTTTGCCGTGCGCTGGCCCGTTCCAAGGGCGTCCTGTGGGGGTCTTCGGCGACCGGGACCAAGGCGGCGGCGGCACGGATCAGTCGCGCTTTGCCGTCGGAGTTCAGTGCGAGACCGACGTCGAGGGCTTCGGCGATCGCCTTGTCGACATGACCGACCAGAGCGCGGGCGTTGTCTTCGTAGTCGGCCAGCGCCTCGTCCCACTCTTGATCGGCGAGAATCGTGGGACCGTCAGCGACGAGGCTCGCATATTGGGCGATCGTCCTGCGGCGAATGTAGCCAGGGTCCGCCAGCAGCGGGGCGGTCAGCAGTGCGCCGAGGTCGTTCTCGAAGTGGCTCAGTCGAGCGTTGGCGGCGGCAATCAGTCCGTCTGCGGCGATTCGACGCTCGGTCGGATCGACGGAAACGGGCTCTCGGGTCGGCGGCTGGCTGGCGACGAAGACGCCGGCCGCGATGGCGGACACCAGGACGGCTGCGGCGGCGACGCCCCAGCGCTGGCTGGTTTCGACAGGGGTGTCCTGCCCGATCGCCGCGGCCAGCAATGTCGCCAGGGCGACCGACCCGAGAACGCCGTCGACGCCGAGGGCGATGACGTGGCGGTCGGAGTAGCCGTTGCGCCACCTGTGGAGCATGGTCAAGGTGACCAGGACGGGCAGGGACAGCGCGATCAGGGCCGCGATCCAGACGGGGTTCACGACGGGGCCCTTTTTGGAGGCATGGGGAAGTTGTAGACGCTAGACCACATAGCGACATTCGCCAAGATCACCACCACCACTGTCCGCGCCAGGCTGTCGTCGTCGACCCACGCCACACAAGCCGCAGCCACGCTGGTAGCCGTCGTGAGCATCAGCAGCGGGATCGACTCGACACGGATATCGCCGTTCGCAATTCGCACGGCGAAGCGGCGCGAGAAGATCACCAGGCCGACGATCCACGACAGGTTGAGCAGCAAGGCAGCCCAGAAGAAGGAGACGAACGTGTGGTTCGCGACAGTGACGGGGTTCATAAGCGGTCTTTCGCGGGCGCGGAGTTGACGAAGGGTCCACGTCAGTCCATCTTCTCGGCGAGGCTGGGGGCGAGCAGCGATTGCTCGACGGGTCGTGGAGACCGTCAACGGTTCGCCGCACTGCCCTGGACCGGTGCCGACGACATGGCCGTCGGCGACGTGGTAGGTCCACCCTTGCGGGGCGCGCTTGGTCTTGACGTCGGCGTACCAGGCCAACATCTCGGCGGGAGTCAGGTCGAGGGCGACCGCGCTGACGGTCACGGCCTGACCGCTGGCGTCAGTGGTCGTGGTGATCTTCGCGAGCATGTTCTTGGTGAGCGCAGCGGTCCGGGTTCGATCGCCCAGCCCCCGCTTGGGTGACAACTGGGTGACAACAGGGTGCCAGTCAGGCGGTGCCCTATGCTCAGAAGGCATCGAAAACACGCTTGTCAGGCGCATCCTGTCGTGCTCAGTCGTCACCGACCAACAACCTCATAATCCGTCGGTCGTCGGTTCAAGCCCGACACGCCCTACCTCGTCTTGTCACGTCACCCCTTCTCGCTCACATCACCCCTTTCCGCCCACGTCACCCGCTCTATGGGG
>NZ_HF571038.1:2868372-2880201 GCF_001046875.1 Nostocoides jenkinsii Ben 74 | reverse complement strand
CCCCAACCCCCCCCCCCCCGCCCCCCGCCGCGGGCGGCGGAGGGGCGGCCGGTGGTGGAGCCGCAGCAGGCGGGAGCGGCGCGGCCGCAGCCGGTCCCGTGGCCGCCGGGGTCGTGGTCGGGGCGAGTGTCGCCAAGGGTGCCGCGATCGCAGGGCCGAAGGCCGGAACCGCGCTGGGAGCCCAAGGCGAGCACGCCGCCGACGCAGCCGCGCAGACACCGCCACTGCCCGCAGCCTCACCTGCGGCACCGCCGTCGAGCCCGGCACCACGACCGCCGAGCAGCGACCCGTTACCGCCGCCGAAGCAGCCCCCGCCGCCCGCGCCACGCCCACCGAAGGAGTAGACGATGAGCAGCACGAACCACGACCGTCCCACTGCGGGCGAGCTCGTGCCGGTGAAGTTCTCCCGCCTCACCCGCCGCGGTGTCCTCCTCGGGCTGTCGCTGACCCAGCTCGTCACGCTCGCCATCGGCGGAGCAACGCTTATCGGCGCGTTCTACGCCGGCGGCGGGATGCTGCTCGCCTACACCGCCCCCATCTGGGTACTCGCCGCCGCGCTGACCTGGATACCCATCGCAAGGCGCCCGATCGTGGAGTGGCTGCCCATCGCCTGCTGGTGGCTGTGGCGCACCACCGGCGGGCAACTGCTGTACCGGCGCAGGATCGTCGTCCCGCGCCCAGTCGGAACCCTCGCCCTGCCCGGCGACATGGCGCGACTACGCGAGTACACCGACCCTGACACCAGCGCAGGGATGATCCACGACCCCCACGCGGCCACGTTGACCGTGGTATGCGAGGTCACCCATCCCGCGTTCGTGCTCCTCGATCCCGGCGAGCAGGAACGCCGCGTCAGCTCCTGGGGCCGCGTGCTGGCCACCGTCTGCCGCTCCGGGCGGATCGCCACTCTTCAGGTCTTGGAGCGCACGCTGCCGGACTCTGGCACCGGACTCGCCGAATGGTGGGCCACCCACGGCACCCCGGACGGATCGTGGGCGGCCGACACGTACGCCGAACTCATCGACCGCGCCGGACCCGCCGGGGAACGCCACGCCACCACGCTCTCGCTGTCACTGGACATGAAGACCAGTGCCCGTCAGATCAGGACCGCTGGCGGCGGGATACGCGGTGCCGCCGCCGTGCTGCGGCAAGAGATGAACACGCTCGTCGCCGCGCTGCGCTCCGCCGACCTGTCGCCGTCCGGGTGGCTGACCCCAGGGCAGATCGCGGTGATGCTGCGCTCCGCCTACGACCCCGCCATCGCCGCCACACTAGAACGCCACGGGAGGCTCGGCCAGTCGCTTGCGACTGCGGGGCCGGTCGCCGTCACCGAAACCTGGGGACGGCTGCGCACCGACTCCGCTCACCACGCGGTGCTCTGGGTCAGCGAGTGGCCGCGGTCGCTCGTCTATCCGGGATTCCTGTCGCCCGTGTTGCTGTCCACCGGCATCCAACGGTCATTCTCGCTGATCTGCACCCCGATGCGCTCCGATGCCGCTGCCCGCGACATCCGCAAGAAGAAGGTCGAGCACATCTCCGACCAAGCCCAGCGCGCAAAGATCGGCCAGATCGAAGACGCCTCCCAGACCGCCGAATACCACGACGTGCTCCAGCAAGAAGCCGACCTCACCGCCGGCCACGGCATCCTCCGCTACACCGGCCTCATCGCCGTCTCCGCACCCACCGTCGAGGAACTCGACGCAGCCGTCGCTGCCATCGAGCAAGCCGCGATCCAAGCATCCTGTGAGACCCGACTCCTCGTCGGCCAGCAAGCCGCCGCGTTCACTGCCGCCGCGCTCCCGCTGTGCCGCAGGGTCTGACTCTCGTTCAAGCGCCGTGACCATGACCCTGCGGATCACGGTGTAGGCACGTCAGCCGCCGTAGGTCGTCTGCCAGTAGTCCGTCAGTTTCCGTTCGATCTTGGACTTTATGGCGTACAACTCGGTACGCATGACCTTCTCGTCGGCAGACAGGTTCTTGCCCGCTTCCACCTTCGCTTCGATCCTGTCGAGGACCTCTGTGATCGCCTCCAAGCTGATGCTGGCGGCAGCGTCATAGCCCTCAACGATGAGGCCCAATTGCCCGTTCCGTCTTCCGGTCTCAATCGCGTCGAGCATCGCGTCGCCCCAGCTTCCCATCGGGCACCTCCTGTAGTCCTTCACCCCATGATCTCATTGAGGCCATTCCGCCGGGCAGCTTCCAGTCGCACCTCTTGGTAGCCACGGCCCGCCGCTGCCTCTGACTCACGTCGGCTGAGCACGTAGGCGCACCTCCTGGACAGACGACTACCAGGAGGTTCACGATGCCCACGTTCTTCGATTCGACAGCGGATGCCGCCGAGGCGTCCGAAGCCTTGCGGGGGTTGGCCCACGCGAGCCGGGGGTTCGATCAGCCCGCCGAGATGTATGGGGTGATTGGTGACCTGTCTTCGGGGATGCGCTCGCTGCGGCAGGCGCTCGACCAGATCGCCGATGTTCACGAGCGCAAGGCCGCGCACGCCTTCAACGATGCTGGGAGCCACGAGGCAGGGGTGCGAGACGCCCTCGCCACTGCGGAAGAGCTGCGCCGGGCGGCGAACCTCGTCGACCGGGCGTACGACAGGCTCGCGGAAGGGTTCATCGCCGCCGGGCGGATCGCCTGGCGGCCCGAGCCCGCTGTCGAGGAGGCCGCGCCGTCGCGGTGGGTCAGCGTGGTGTTCCTCCAGGGAGAGGAGGCCGACCGGCCGTTGCGCATCCTCGGCGAGTTGGGGCATGTCGATGCGGTGGACTTCCTTGCGCAGTGGGACTACGGCGATGAGACCATGCAGGCCGCGCTGGAGAACGGCTACGTGTACGACGAGCCCGGCGAGGGCACGAACGACCGGGTGGCGATCTCGGGCGACTACGCGCTGGTCGTCAACCCGCACGTCGGTTACGTCTCGCTGCTGCGCCGCTACATCGAACCGGAGGCAGAGACCCAGGCCGCCGAACCAGTCGGAGCCTCTCCGGTGCAGGCTGGGCCGGAGTTGCTGGTGTCGTACTCGTCGCCGGGCGCGCCGGAGCGGGCCGATGTGCCTGCGGCGAAGCGGGATGGGTCGTGGTTCGAGCCGGCCAAGATCACGGCGGTCAAGCAGGCGCGGGGGCTGGTGCTGTGACCGAGGATCGCGCGCGGCTGCACACCGCCGTTCTGGTGGCACCTTCGAAGGAGCGACGGAAACTCCGCAAGCAGCGCCGCAAAGCTGAGGCACGACTCCACGCCGAGCAGCGAAGGACTGCGCTCGCCGCAGCGAAGGCGAAGGCCGAGGAGGAGCGTGCCGAGCGGCGCTCCACGATCTACCTACCGAAGGCGGGAGAGCCGGGTGCTGCGCGGCTGCGCACGCCGAGCAGGTTCAATCTGACCCGGCACCAGGACACGTCGGCGACGCTGGCGGGTGCGTACCCGTTCGTCGCCGAAGGCGGGCTCGGTGCCGATGGCGTGTTCGTCGGGCAGGACCTCTACTCGGGTGGGAGCTTCGTCTACGACCCGTGGGTGCTCTACGCGCGCGGGATCATCACCGCACCCAACGTTGTGCTGGCCGGGATCGTCGGCTCCGGCAAATCCTCGCTGGCCAAGTCCCTCTACACGCGGTCGCTGCCGTTCGGGCGGCGCGTGTACGTGCCTGGCGATCCGAAGGGTGAACACACCGCGGTCGCGAATGCTGTCGGCGGGCGCGCGATCGTCCTCGGGCACGGCCTCAACACTCGCCTGAACCCGCTCGATGAAGGCCACCGCCCGAGCGGTCTGTCGGATGAGCAGTGGGCCTCCACGGTCGCGGCGCGGCGGCGTGATCTGATCGGCGCGCTGGCGGAGACCGTGCTCGCGCGGGGCTTGTCGCCGTTGGAGCACACCGCGATCGACATCGCCCTCACCCAGACGGTGCGGGAGAACCAGGTACCGATCCTGCCGATGGTCGTTGACCGCATCCTCACCCCGAGCACGGACGCCGACGGCCGGTTGGCCGAGGACGGCCGGCTCGTCGGCCACGCGCTCCGCCGCCTCGTGGCCGGTGACCTGGCTGGCTTGTTCGACGGGCCTTCGACGGTCGCGTTCGATCCGTCGTTGCCGATGATCTCGCTCGACCTCTCGCGGGTCACCGAGAACTCGACGCTGATCTCGGTGTTGATGACGTGCTCGTCGGCGTGGATGGAATCCGCGCTGCTCGACCCGAACGGCGGGCAGCGGTGGGTGATCTACGACGAAGCCTGGCGGCTCATGTCCCACCCGGCGCTGTTGCGGCGGATGGATGCGCACTGGCGACTCGCCAGGCACTACGGGATCGCGAACATGCTGATCTTCCACAAGCTCACCGACCTCGACAACGTGGGCGACCAAGGCTCCGCCATGCGCTCCCTGGCCAACTCGCTGCTCGCGAATGCCGAGACGCGGATCGTGTACCGGCAGGAGTCCGACCAGCTCGGCCCGACTGCTACCGCCCTCGGGCTGACGGGCACCGAGCAGCAGCTCTTGCCGAACCTCGGCGTCGGCCAAGGCCTGTGGCGGATCAAGGCCAGGAGCTTCGTTTGCCAGCACCAGCTCCACCCCGACGAACTCGCCCTGTTCGACACCAGCAGCCGCGCAGCGGGAGGCCACCGATGAACCTCACCAGCCCGCGCCGATCCGGCCCGAACGACGACGAGACGACCGCTCCCGTCGAGCTGCCGCACGTCCTCGTCACCGTCGCCGCAGACGGCACCCTCACCGCGATGGTCGATGGAGCACCGTTCGCGTCGCCGGACGCGATCGTGTGGACGCGGGCGACGTTCGGGCCGCTCATGGATGCCATCACCAAGGACCGCACGATCGCAGTCCGGGTCGAGGTCCGCGAGAGCGACGGCAGTGTCTTCACCGACATCCTCCGCACCCGCAAGCCCCGACGCACAGCGGCCCTGTCCGCGACCCCTGTGCCGGAGACGCGTCGGAGTCGCCACGCCCGGCGAGTGCCGCGCTTGGCTGAGGTCACCGCCGATGGGTTCGTGCCGGGCGAGGATGTCGCCGTCGCGACCATCGTCTCCCACACCGACGCCACCGGAACCGGCGAAGCACGGGCACTCATCGACCTCGACGACCTGGCCGACGGAACATCGCACGAGGTGATCCTGTTCGGGCGTATCTCGGGCACGCTCGCGGTGCGGCGGCTGACATGAACCAGCGGCAAGCCGGGGGCATGGGCGACGAACTCACCAACGCCGCCCTCGTTGGCCTGATCGGCATGTTCGGGATCGCTCTCGTCCTCCGCGCCGCTGGGAGCGTCGCCGCGTTCCTCGCCGGCACATCGCAGCCAGAAGCGGGCGCGGCGGCGGGGCTCGCCGTGCTGTTCAACCCCGGCGACCCGGCGACCGCCCTCGGTGCAGGCGGGCTCAACGCGGTCGTGTACTGGCTCGTCAGCGCGGCACTACTCGGCGGACTCGCCGCCGGGATCGTCTGGGTCTGGATTGTGTTGCGCCGACACGCGCGGAAGACAGAGACGGACCCGCACCGACTGGCGGGGATCGCGACCAGCCATGAGGTCAAGGCCGCAGCATCCGCGAAGGCACTGCTTCACCGCGCGGCCACGCTACGGCCCTCCTTGGAGTCGCCCGCACCCCAGGATGTCGGCTACCTCCTCGGTGCCAGTCGCGGGACGAAGGTCTGGGCATCGGTCGAAGACTCGGTCCTCCTGATCGGCCCGCCCCGCTCAGGCAAGGGCCTGCACGTCGTCATCAACGCGATCCTCGACGCACCCGGCGCGGTCGTCACCACCAGCACGAGGCCCGACAACCTCACCGCGACACTGTGTGCCCGACGCCGCAAGGGCGGGCCAGTCGCCGTATTCGACCCCCAACACCTGGCCGAAGGCATCCCCGCCGGGCTGCGCTGGTCACCCATTCGCGGCTGCGACGACCCGTTGACCGCGATGATCCGCGCCAACGGCCTCGCCGCCGCCACAGGCCTCAGCGCCGGAGGGGTCGAGTCAGGCGGGTTCTGGGAAGGCAAGACCCGCACCGCACTCCAGTCGTTGCTGCACGCTGCCGCGCTCGACGGCCGCCAGCCGGCCGAGCTGTTCCGGTGGACCCTCGACCCCAGCGCGGCATCGGAGGCCGTCGCGATCCTCAACTCGCACCCGAACGCGGCGATGGGCTGGGACGACTCGCTGGCCGCGATGATCGACGCCGACCCCAAGACCCGCGACAGCATCTGGCAAGGCGTCTCCCTCGCCCTCGCCGCACTGGCCGACCCGCGCGTGCTCGATGCCGTCACGCCAGGCCCGCACGAGCACTTCGACCCCGAGACCTTCCTCACCGAGCAAGGCACCCTCTACCTGCTCGCCACCGGTGCCGGTGCCGGTGCCTCCGCATCCTTGGTCGCGGCGTTTGTCGAAGACCTCATCGAAACCGCCCGCCGACTCGCCGCACGCTCACCCGGAGCCCGGCTCGACCCGCCGCTGCTTCTCGCGCTCGACGAGATCGGAAACCTCGCACCACTGCCGTCCCTGCCGACGCTCATGGCCGAAGGCGGCGGCACCGGGATCACGACGATGCCGGTCTTGCAGTCCCTCGCCCAAGCGCGCGACAGGTGGAGCGAACATCAGGCCGGCGCGATCTGGGATGCCAGCATCGTCAAGATCATCCTCGGCGGCGCGTCCAACAGCCGCGACCTCCAAGACCTCTCCACGCTCATTGGCGAGCGTGACGAGTACACCGACAGCGTGACCCTCGGCGACCACGGCACCCGCTCCAACCAGCGCTCGATCCGCCGCGTCCCGATCCTCCCGCCAGACCGCATCCGCACCCTGCCATTCGGCACGGGCATCACGATGCTCCGCTCAGCGCCTCCCATCGTCACCGATCTGCGCGCCTGGCCGACCCGCCTCGACGCCGTGCAGCTCCGCAGTGATCGCGACGAACTCGAAGCGCTGCTGCGCCACCGTCCCACGTCCTGACGGCGCTTGGGAATCAGAGGCGCACCTGCCTGACAGAGCGACCCACACGCAGTTGGTCGCCCGAGTCAGGAGGAGGCCATCATGGCCATTCACACCCAGGAATCGCTGTCAGGCTTCATCGCGTCGGAGCCGTTGCTCACTGAGACGACCAAGGGAGACGCCCGGTTCTTCGCTCGTATCGGCAAGGAGCACTTCCGCCGCGAGGACGACGGATCATTCACGCAGACCGAGACGACCTACCACCACTTGGTGATGTTCGGGCGCTCTGCTGAGCACGCGCACGCGAACTTCGCCCAGGGCGACAACTTCGTCGCCGAGGGCTACACGCGGCCGGTCAACTACGAGCGCAACGGCCAGGCGATCGAAGGCGAAGAGTTCGTCGCCAAGAAGATCGGCCACGACGCGGCCCGGACCCGCTACGAGGTGGACCGCACGCCGCGCAACGGAGTCGGCCGGGACGCAGCGGCGTACGAGCCGACGCAACGAGCAGCGACCGCGGCGCACGCCCCGGTCAGCATGTGAGTTCGGGAGCCACCGCACCATGAACGATCAGCATGAGATGGATGAGCCGGACGTCTTCGACGGACCGCCCCGCGTTACCAACGCGGACATGCCCGAGCCGCCTCACCCCGTGAACTGGAACCTGCTGACTGCGCACGAGCTGGAGCAGGAATGGCTCGCGCTGAACCGATGGGTTGACTGGCTGCGACGCACCTACGGCCTCACCGTCGCGGTGGTGCCACCGTTCTGGCACCACCACCCGGAGATGGTCTGGGAGCTGTCGGCTCTGCACCTGCACTGGCTCGCGGCGTACGACCCCGAGCAGAACGCATCCGCGCCACTCGGTTGGCACCGCGACTTCGCCGACGCACGAGAGCGCCTCCGCTACTGGGTCACCGCCTGCGGCACTCGTGGCGACCGCGACCGCCCGACCCGGCAAGCTGCGTGGCCCGGTGAGGACCCAGCGCCCACCATCCAGGACTTCACCTTCACCGACCGCGACACCGAGTTCGTCGAGTTCGTCATCGCCCAAGTCCGCAAGCGCCAGGAGGCTGAAGACGAGTTCTACGCCAGCCTGGACGACGACGAAGCGCAGTAGACCGATGAGCCGCTACGCCAAGAAGACCGACCGTCGCCCCTACGAGGAGCGGTCGTTCTCCGTCCGGGCCGTCCACCGCGACCGAGCCGACCTGCACAAGCTTGCCGAGGTTCTCATCCGGCTGACGTTGCAGGAGACCGGCGAGAGCCGCGCGGCCCGCGAGGCCGCGCGGGTGCCCGACACCTACCGGGCGACGACGGATGGCCTGGCCGCCTCTGAAGCCGCCCGGTAGAATGAACCGTGCAAGCCTCGCGATGCGGGGTGTTGTGGCCTAAACCTCGCCGCTCGGCGGGCAACACGCACCGAGACCATCGAGTCTCGCCCTACAGCCTTCACAGGCTGCTCTCACGATCAACACCCCTCCCACCAACAGTGGGAGCGCGAGGGTCGAACCTCGTGAGAGTGAGCCCCCGATGACCGCCATCGCCGACGATCCGGCAGCCAGCCTCATCGACCCACCCAAGACAATGGCTGCCGCCGTGTCGTACCTGCGAGTCTCGACCCGAGAGCAGGCCGAGAAGGGCGGCACCGACGAAGGCTTCTCGATCCCAGCCCAACGCGAAGCGACCCGGCGTAAGGCCGAACAGCTCGGCGCCGGCATCGTCGAGGAGTTCGTCGACGCGGGAGCCTCGGCCAAGTCGTCCGACCGGCCCGAGCTGATGCGGATGATCCAGTACGTCAAGGCCAACAAGGTCGCGTACTGCATCGTTCACAAGGTCGACCGGCTCGCTCGGAACCGCGCCGACGACGTGAGCATCCACCTTGCACTCCAACAGTGCGGGGTCATGCTCGTGTCCGCGTCCGAGAACATCGACGAGACCCCCTCGGGGATGCTGCTGCACGGCATCATGTCCACGATCGCCGAGTTCTACTCCCGCAACCTCGCCACCGAGGTCTCCAAGGGCATGACCCAGAAGGCCATCGGCGGCGGCACGAACGGACGAGCGCCCATCGGCTACTTGAACGTCCGCAAGCGCGACGAACTTGGCCGCGAAGTCCGCACCATCGAGCTTGACCCCGAGCGAGCACCGATGATCGAGTGGGCGTTCAAGGCGTACGCCTCGGGCAACTGGAGCGTCAGCCAACTCCACGACGAACTCACCTCGCGCGGGCTGCGAAGCCTGCCCACGCCGAAGAGGCCGGCGAAGCCGCTGGCGGTATCCACCATCCATCGGCTCCTGACCAACCCGTACTACAAGGGCGATGTCATCTACCGAGGCACCCGCTACAAGGGCAACCACCCGGCACTCGTGCCCGCCGAGGTCTGGTACCAGGTCCAGTCCGTGCTCACCGCGCACCAGTGCGCCGTCGAGGCAACCCAAGTCCACGGCCACTACCTCAAAGGCACCATCCACTGCGGCCAGTGCGGCTCCCGGCTCATCGTCTCCAACGCGAAGAACCGCCACGGCAACGTCTACTGCTACTTCGTGTGCTCCGGCCGGCACTCCAAGCGCACCGACTGCACACGCCAGGCGATGCTCATCGAAGACGTCGAGAAACTCATCGAGGACTACTACACCCGCGTCCAGATCACGCCCGCCCAGCAAGACGCCCTCTCAGGCATGCTCCACCACGAGTTCGACCGGCTCATGGCCGCCGAAACCGAGGAACTCGAACGCCTCACCACCAACCGCGACCGGCTCGAAAGCGAGCAGAACCGACTCATGCAAGCGCACTACGCCGACGCGATTCCACTCTCGGTGCTCAAGCGCGAGCAGGACCGCATCGTCGCCGAACTCGACCAAGTAACCCGCCGCATCGACGCCCACTTCGGCGACTACGCCGACGCCCGAGCCCACCTCGACGACGCCCTCGGCCTGCTCGCCAACTGCGCCGACATCTACCGCAGGTGCGACGACACCAACCGGCGGCTGTGCAACCAGGCGTTCTTCACCAAGGTCTTCATCGACGAGGACAACGAGCTGCGCGTCGAGCACAACCGGCCCTTCCAGATGCTCCTCGATCCGCAGGTCAACGCCAACGCCCTGACCTGGGCCGCAGACGCCAATAAGGCCCGAACCTCGACCAACGTTCCCGTTGGCAAGGGTTCGAGCCTTGTGCGTGGAGTGGAGCTGAGGGGATTCGAACCCCTGGCCTTCTCATTGCGAACGAGACGCGCTACCAACTGCGCCACAGCCCCAAGTGCGGACAGAACCATAACACCGGGTCTGGCCGGGCGCGGAATCGGCGGCACGGCATACGCTCAAGTCTGACCAATCCGCCGAGGCGAGGATCCACGCGTGACCATTGACCCGAACACCCGGGCCACCTCCGCTGTGCCCAAGGGGGTGCGCGACGCGAGCGAGTGGGCGTTGCGGCTGCTGATCATCGGACTGGGGCTGTATGTCGCGGCCCGGGCGATCAGCGCCATGTCCGAGATCGTCGTGCCGGTGATTGTCGGCATCCTCCTATGCGCTCTGTTGGAGCCGATCACCCGGAGACTGGCAACGCGCCTGCCCCGCGGCGCGGCTGCGGCGATCACCGTCCTGGGCACGCTGGCCATCATCGGCGGCCTGATGACCTTCATCGGCTCGCAGTTCTCGGCGCAACTCGATGACATCGTCGACCAGTCCCTGGAGGGTATCGACCAGATCCGCGCGTGGATCAGGGACACCTTCCACATCACCGACAGCCAGTTCAGCGAATATATCCAGAAGGCTCGGGACTCGTTGTCGGGCAGCGGAAATCTGGGCGAAACCGCGACCAAGGCCGGACTCACGGCTACCCATGTTCTTGCCGGGTTCTTCATCTCGATGTTCGCGCTGTTCTTCTTCCTGTTCGAAGGCAAGGCGATCTGGGCCTGGCTCGTGCGGCTCTTTCCGCGATCGGCTCGGGCGAAGGTGGCATCCAGTGGTCAGATTGCTTGGGGTCAGTTGCAGGCGTTCTGCCGCGCGACGATCCTTGTTGCCGCCGCGGACGCCACCGGGATCGGCTTGGGGGCGCTGATTCTCGGCGTCCCCTTCGCCAGCGGCATCGCGCTGCTGGTCTTCCTTGGTGCGTTCGTGCCGGTGATCGGGGCGCTGCTGAGCGGTCTGATCGCCGTGATGCTGGCGTTGGTGGCCAAGGGCCCGATCACCGCCCTCATCATGCTGGGCGTGGTCATCGGCGTGCAGCAGATCGAATCGCATGTGCTGCAACCATTCCTGCTCGGGCGCGCGGTCCGGGTCCACCCGCTTGCGGTGATCCTGTCGATCGCGGCCGGCGTCATCCTGTGGGGCATCGTCGGCGCCCTGATCGCCGTACCGGTGGCCGCGGTCGTCAATGCGGTGAGCAACCATCTGCTGGCCGATTCGACCCCCGCTCCGGACGACGCCGATGATCTGCTCACGCCGGCCGAAGAGGCATCCGTCGATCGAGACGTGAAGGCGGCCGAGGATCAGGCTGCCGAATCCTCCTGACACACCCGCCGAGCGGCTACTGGCCGGAGGCGAGGCGGCGGCGCTCGGCGAGGTCGGAGACGTCGGCGTAGGGGCTGGTGACCTCGTCCTCGGACTCCTCCGCGGCTGCGTAGACGGCCTTCGCCTTCAACGTGTAGGTCGGCGGGGGGACGGGGGTGGGCGACCAGCCGTCGCCGCCGGCAACCGGGCGGGCGGCGGGTGCGTCGAACGTGTTGACGTCGAAGACCTCGTCGCGGACGGCCCGCTGCGGCAGCACCGTGGTCGCCGTCGCCGAGGTGTATGCCGCGGGCTCACCCGTGCGCGCCGGCTGACCCGAGCGGCGGGTCGGCGAGGCGGCGGTGGTCGTCTTGGCGGGACGTCCCGCCGACGCGGCAGCGCGCGACGTCCGGCGCGCGGGG
>NZ_HF571038.1:2850694-2868272 GCF_001046875.1 Nostocoides jenkinsii Ben 74 | reverse complement strand
CGGCGGGGAGCCGCCGAGCCGGGAGGAGCTGATCGGGAGGTATCTCGCGAACCTGGCCGCGCGGCATACGCAACTGTGCGCGGGGGGAGCGGCGGCGGCCGTCCTGCGGGCGGACTATCGGGCGGCCTGCACCACCATCGGCCGCGACATCCGCATCCACCAGGGCGGGAGCGCCCGCCTCGCCCACGCAGACGGGGTCGACGATGCGGGCAGACTGCTGGTGAGCGGACCGGCGGGACGCGCTACCGTTGCCGCGGGTGATGTGGAGCACATTCGCCCGCTGACGTGACGGCGAGGTGGAGGGCCGGTGGCGCAGGAGGTCGCGCACGAGTCGGCGCACGCGCCCGGACCGGACGAGCGCGTCGTCGCGGAGCTGCGCCGTCGGCTGCTCGGAGACTCCATCTCCCGCGAGCGCCTCGCCGCCGCGGACGACATCCCCGCCGCCCGCCGGTTCTGGCGCGCGTTGGGCTTCCCAGAGCCCCAGGCGTGGGGCGAACTTGAGCTGACCAACGCCGATCTGGACGCCTTGGACCAGATGAACTCCCTGGTCAGCCGGGGTGTCTTCGACCTCGACCTGGCCTTGGCGATGACGCGGGCGATCGCGCGCTCGACCGATCGCCTCGCGGTCTGGCAGGCGCAACTGGTGGCCGAGACGCTGCAGGACCAGAACGGTGAGGCGGCCGACATCGCGGCGAGCGGCCCGGAGGCGGCGGCCGCGCTTCTGGCGAGCTTCGGGCAGCTCGCCGACGAGTTGGAGCCACTGATGAGTTATGCCTGGCGGCGGCATCTCGTCGGGGCCCTGACCCGCATCGCCAGCGACGCCGCACCCGACGATCCCGGCACTGGCACGGTGCGGGCCGTCGGGTTCGCGGATCTGGTCAACTTCACCGCCGTGGTCCGTCGGGCGTCCGAGCGGCAGCTGGCGGCGATGGTGCAGCGCTTCGAGCAGTTGGCCTCCGACATCGTCACCGCCCACGACGGCCGGGTGATCAAGACGGTCGGCGATGAGGTGCTCTTCGTTGCCGTCGAGCCCTTGGCCGGGACCGCGATCGCGCTTGACCTTGTCGACGCCATGGCCGAGGAGCCGATGCTGCCGCAGGTGCGCGTCGGCGTGGCTTTCGGTCAGGTCCTCTCCCGGATGGGTGATGTCTTCGGCACCACCGTCAACCGCGCGTCGCGGCTGACCGCGGTCGCCCCGTCCGGCCGCGTTCTCGTCGACGAATCCCTCGCCGCCCGGCTCGCCTCCCTCTCCGGCTTCGACCTGCACCCGCTGCGCCGACGGCACCTGCGCGGCATTGGGATGGTGACTCCCAGCGATGTCACCCGGTCGCGCGGCGCCCGCCTACCGACCGCCCTCGCCGGACGCTGAGCCGCTCACCCTGGCCGGACGCTGAGCCGCTCGTCGTGGCCGGACGCTGAGGCAAGCTCGTTCACAAGCACACCGCATACCATCGGGGGCATGCCTCGGGTCCTGCTCGCCGAAGACGATTCGGCGATCTCCGACCCGCTCGCGCGCGCCCTGCGCCGGGAGGGGTATGACGTGGAAGTGGCCCCGGACGGTGAGCAAGCCCTGCGCCTCGCCCTCGAGGGCGCCGACCTGCTCATCCTCGATCTGGGCCTGCCCACGATGGACGGGCTGGAGGTATGCCGCCGGCTCCGGGCGAGCGGCGCGGCCATACCGGTCCTGATTCTCACCGCGCGCGCGGACGAGGTGGACACCGTTGTGGCCCTGGACGCTGGCGCCGACGACTACGTCACCAAGCCGTTCCGGCTCGCCGAACTCCTCGCCCGGACCCGCGCTCTGCTGCGCCGGGGCCTCACCGAGCCCGACGAGGGCGCCGAGGTTCTGGTCGTCGACACCGAGTCGAGGCGGGCCTACTTCCACGGGGAGGAACTCCGCCTGACCGGCAAGGAGTATGCCGTCCTCGAACTCCTCTATCGCGAGCGCGGGAAGGTCGTGCCGCGCGAGCAATTGATGCGCGAGGTGTGGGACGCGCAGTGGTACGGCTCCACCAAGACCCTCGACATGCACATCTCGGTCCTGCGCCGAAAGCTCGGCGACGAGGCCGGCGCCCGGCATATCGCGACCGTTCGCGGCGTCGGCTTCCGGCTCGACCTCGACCCGGAATGAGGCGGGCGTGCGTCCGGTCCTGATGCGCTCGATGATGCGCGTCGCCGGGGTCTCGCTCCTGGCGATGATGCTGCCGACGCTGCTCGCACTGCTGGTGTTCGCGATCCGCAAACCAGGCCAGCGGTTCGTCTTCAACCGGGTCACCGGCCCCGAGTTGGCCGTCGGGATCGTCATTGCGTATGCCGTTCTGGGCGCCTTCTCCCTTTGGCTCGCCACCGTCGTGGCGCGCCGGCAGGCGGACCGGTTGGGTCAGCCGTTGAGTGAGTTGGCGCAGTTGGCTGAGCGGCTGGGGGAGAGCACCGGCCGCAGCGCGCCCCTGGCCACCGGCATCCCCGAGGTGGATGGCATCTCCCGGGTGCTCGCGACGAGCTCCAACGAGATGGCTCGGGCGCTGGTGGCCGAGCGACAGTTCGCCTCCAACGCCAGCCACCAGCTGCGGACCCCGCTCGCGGCACTGCTTCTGCGCCTGGAGGAGATCGCGACCACCGACGATCCGGCGGTGGTGCGCGACGAGGCGCAGATCGCCATTGCGCAGGTCGACCGGCTGAGCGGCGTGGTCGACGACCTGCTCGGGCAGCCACGCTCCGGCCCCAAACCGCGCGAGTCGGTCTCGCTCGACTCGGTCATCGCCAGCCTGCAGAGCGAGTGGCAACCGGCCTTCGCCCGGGCCCGACGCTCGATGCGGGTCCACGGCCAGCGCGGGCTCCAGGTCGAGGTCGGCCGGGCGGCGTTGAGCCAGATCCTCTCGACGTTGATCGAGAACTCCCTCGCCCATGGCCGCGGGACGCTCTCTGTGGAGGCGCGGCGCAGCGGGCCCTCGGTGGTCGTTGAAGTCACCGATCAAGGTGACGGCATCCCCGCCGACCTCGCGCCTCGGGTCTTCGAGCGGCGCGTCTCCTCCACCGGCAGCGGGCTCGGGCTGGCGTTGGCGCGCGACCTGGCGGAGCAGAGCTACGGCAGGTTGGAACTCGTTCGGGCGGAGCCGGCGGTCTTTGCGTTGTTCTTGTCCGAGTCCGGGGACAACTCCCGGGCGAACACCAGCGTCCGGTAGGCCCAGAACCGGAACAGGGTCCCCAGGCCGATGCCGACGATATTGGCGACATTGTCGGCCAGCAGCGAGGTCAGCCCGAGCGCGTAGTGCGAGAACGCGATTGCCCCGGCCCCGATGGCCAGCGCCACGCCATTGGTGATGGCGAACAAGCTGAACTCGTGATGCGCGCGCCGGTTGCGGCGGTGCCGGAAGGTCCACTGCCGGTTGCCGATCCACGCCACGACGGTGGCCACGCTGGCCGACACGATTTTGGCCGTCGTCGGCTTGTCCTCCATGACGGTGTGCCGCAGGACGTTCATCAGCCCGACGTCGACGACGAAGGCGACGGCCCCGACGATCCCGAACTTCAGGATCTCGCGCCACAACACCGAGATAGCGCCTTGGAGGTGGGCGCGAAGGCGAGCGACGGCGGCGGACACCGCCATACCTTAAATGCCGAACCCGGACGGGACCTGCATTGGTCCGCGCGCTGCCCCGTGCTCACGGTCCGCTGCCGACCGCGTCCAGCCGGCAACGGGCCGGGTTCCCGAGTCGGGCCGGGCGGGTATCCTCACCGCGTGGACCGACCGCCTTCGCCCCGGCCCATGCGCGCTCCCGGCGGGTTCCCCGTGGTGGGCATGATCGGTGGCGGACAACTTGCCCGTATGTGCGCGGGCCCGGCCGCCGAACTCGGCATCACCTTGGCCGTCCTCGCCGAGGCCCCCGACGCCGCCGCCGCCCAGGTCGTGCGGTCGGCTCCGGTGGGGGACTACACGGACGTGGAAACGGTGCTGGCGTTTGCCCGCGACTGCGATGTCGTCACCTTCGATCACGAGCACGTGCCAGGCCCAGTGCTCACCGCGCTCGCGGACGCCGGGATCGCGCTGCACCCGAGCCCGGCGGCGTTGCGATTCGCCCAGGACAAGGTGGCCATGCGGGAGCGGCTGACTGACCTGGGCCTGCCGTGTCCGCGGTGGCGCGCGGCGACGAGCGCCGAGGACGTCGAGTCGTTTGGGGCCGAGGTGGGCTGGCCGGTGATTGCGAAGGTGCCCGTCGGCGGCTACGACGGCAAGGGCGTCTCGGTCATCTCGGGGGCCGCGGAGGTGGCCGATTGGCTCGCCCGCGGACCGGTTTTGCTGGAGGAGAAGGTCGCCTTCACCCGGGAACTCGCGGTGCTGCTCGCGCGATCTCCGTCCGGGCAGGCCGCAGCGTGGCCCGTCGTCGAGACGGTCCAGCAAGACGGAATCTGCACCGAGGTCATCGCCCCGGCGCCGCGGCTCGATCCCGGCCTCGCCGCGGCGGCGACGGCGGCCGGCCTGCGGATCGCCGGCGAGCTCGGCGTCACCGGCGTGCTCGCGGTGGAGATCTTCGAGACCGCGGACGGCTTCGTCATCAACGAGTTGGCGATGCGTCCCCACAACAGCGGGCATTGGAGTATGGACGGTGCCGTCACCGGCCAGTTCGAGCAGCACCTGCGCGCGGTGCTCGACCTCCCACTCGGGGCGCCGCACCCCCACGGCCGGGTCACCGTGATGGCCAATGTGTTGGGCGGCGACTATCCCGAGTTGTATCCCGCCTACCGGCACATCCTCGCCCGCGACCCCGGCGTCAAGGTCCACCTCTATGGCAAGGACGTGCGCCCTGGACGCAAGATCGGCCACGTGAATGTCGTGGCCCGCGACCTCGCCGACGCCCGGGCGCGGGCCCGGCATGCCGCCGACTATCTCGCAGGAGTGATCACCGAATGAGTCCCGGTCGAATGAGCCCCGGTCGAATGAGCAACGTGCGATGAACCCCGTCGTCGGCATCGTCATGGGTAGCGACAGCGACTGGCCCGTCCTGGAGCAAGCAGCAATCGCGTTGCAGGAGTTCGGGATTATGTGCGAGACGGATGTCGTCTCGGCGCACCGGATGCCCGAAGAAATGATCGCGTATGGCCGCGCCGCCGCCGCCCGAGGTCTGCGCGTCATCATCGCCGGCGCCGGCGGGGCAGCCCACCTCCCCGGGATGCTCGCCGCCGTGACGGTGCTGCCGGTGATCGGGGTGCCGGTGCCGCTGAAGTACCTCGACGGCATGGACTCGCTGCTCTCGATCGTCCAGATGCCCGCCGGGGTGCCGGTGGCGACCGTGTCGATCGGCGGTGCCCGCAACGCGGGCTTGCTCGCCGCCCGGATTCTCGGCTCGGGAGCCGACGCCGAGGCCGCCCGGGTGCGCGCCGCCATGGCGAGCTTTCAGACGGAGCTGCGGGACGCGGCATACGCCAAGGGAGCGGCTCTGCGCGAGCGGTGACGGGTCTTGTCTGCGAGCCCGGCGACACCGGACGACTGTCAAGCCACGAATGGCACTTTCGCGCGCGGGAGTGCCATGCTGGAGCGCATGGCAATGGCGCACCAGAACGATCCCGACCTCGTCCGTGACCTTCTCGTCGATCCGGGTCTGTGGGTCGTCGTCGGGCTCAGCAACAACAAGGAGCGCGACGCGTGGCAGATCGCGCGCTATCTGAAGGTCGAGCAGGGCAAGGCGATCATGCCGGTGCACCCCAAGGCCGAGACGGTCCACGGGGCGAAGGGCTACGCCAGCATCAGCGACATCCCTGACGGCACCGACGTCAAGGTCGTGCAGTGCTTCGTCAACTCCGAGAATGTCGGCGCCGTTGTTGACGAGGCGATCGCCAACAAGGAGCGCCTCGACATCGACGCCATCTGGATGCAGCGGGGCGTGGTCGACGTGGCCGCGGCGGCGCGGGCCCGCAAGGCCGGGATGGGCGTGGTGATGGACACGTGCCCGAAGATCGAGTACCCGCGGTTGCGCCCGCGCGGCACCTGAGCGCCTCTGCCCGGTAGAGGGATTGCCGCGATGGATCGCGCCGACCTCGCGCGCCTCGTGCGGGCGCGTGACCGCATCGACCGGGACTACGCCGAGCCGCTCGATGTGCCCGCGCTGGCCCGCGACGCCTTGATGTCGGTGGGGCACTTCCAGCGTTCGTTTAAGGAGGCGTTCGGCGAAACGCCATACTCGTGGTTGATGACTCGCCGGATCGAGCGGGCGATGTCGTTGCTGCGCAACACCACGATGTCGGTGACCGACGTCTGTATGACCGTGGGTTGCACTTCGCTGGGGTCATTCTCCAGGCGCTTCACCGAGCTGGTCGGGGAGTCCCCGAGCGCCTACCGCGCCCGGCCGCACGAGGAGCTTCGCGGCGTCCCCGGCTGTATCGCCAAGCAGGTCACCCGCCCGCGCCGCTGAAAGCCTCCCGGACGCAATAACCCGCCGCGGACGCAATAGCTATTGCGTCCGGCGGCGGGTTTTTGCGTCCGAGAGGGCCGGGCGGCGGGTTGTCGCCCGGGGGAGGGGGATCGATCAGGATCGGAGAAGCGCGCGGCGAGGGGCGCGGCATACGGTCTCAGGCATGAACACCACAGCACCCACGTCATCCACATCCACCCCGTCCACAGCCACGCCCACTGCATCCCTGGCCATCGTCAATGTCTTCGTGTTCACCAATGACACCGATGCCTCCGTCGCGTTCTATCGCGACGTGCTCGGCTGCGCGACCCGTACGGACGTCACCAATGGCGACTTCCGCTGGGTCACGCTGACCCCGCCCACGCAGCCGGAGTTGGAGATCGTCCTGCACAACTACACCGGTGGGGGAGCGATGCCGATGAGCGGCTCCGACGCCGAGGCCCTGCATGACCTGCTGGCCAAGGGTCTGCTGTCGGCGCTGATCTTCCGAGTCGACGATGTCGATGCGGTCTTTGAGCACGTGCGTGCGTCGGGCGCGGAGGTGCTGCAGGAGCCGCAGGACCAGTTCTATGGCGTGCGGGACTGCGCCTTCCGCGACCCGGTCGGCAACATGGTGCGCTTCAACCAAGCCCTCCCCGCCGACCGCGTCCCGAGCGCCGACTGGCAGAACTGAGCCATGTGCCGTCCCGGCTGGCCGCCCGGCTGGGACGGGTCAGTCGCTGCCGAAGAGGTCGCGCGTGTAGACCTTGTGCGCGACATCGGCGAGTTCGGGCACGAGACGGTTGGCGACGATGAGGTCGGCGACATTCTTGAACTCCGCGAGGTCCCGGATCACCCGTGAGCCATAGAACGACTCGTCCGGGAACTCCGGCTCGTAGACCACGACCTCGATCCCCTTGGCCTTGACGCGTTTCATGATCCCCTGGACCGAGGAGGAGCGGAAGTTGTCCGAGCCTGCCTTCATGATCAGGCGATGTATGCCGACCACGCGCGGCCCGCGAGCCACGATGTCGGCGGCCACGAAGTCCTTGCGCGTCGTGTTGGCCTCCACGATCGCACTGATCAAGGTTTGCGGGACGTCCCGATAGTTGGCCAACAGCTGCTTGGTGTCCTTGGGGAGGCAGTAGCCCCCGTAGCCGAAGCTCGGGTTGTTGTAGTGCGTGCCGATCCGCGGGTCCAGGCCGACCCCGTCGATGATCTGACGAGTGTCGAGACCGTGCGTCGAGGCGAAGGTGTCCAACTCGTTGAAATAGGCCACCCGCATGGCCAAATAGGTGTTGGCGAACAGCTTGATCGCCTCCGCCTCGGTGCTGCCGGTCAGCAGTACGGGCGTGTCGTTCTCCTCGCTGGCCTCCTTCAGCAGCGTCGCGAACCGCTCGCCGCGGGGGCTGATTTCCCCGACTACGATCCGGCTCGGGTGGAGGTTGTCGTAGAGCGCTCGGCCTTCCCGGAGGAACTCCGGGGAAAAGATCACATTGTCGGTGCCGAGGCGCTTGCGCACGGACTCGGTGAATCCCACCGGGATCGTCGACTTGATGACCATGACCGCGTCGGGGTTGACGCGGCATACATCTCGGATGACCGACTCGACGGAGCGGGTGTCGAAATAGTTCGTGACCTCGTCATAGTTCGTGGGGGTCGCGATGATGACGAACTCGGCCCCGGCATACGCCTCGTCGGGGGAGGTCGTATAGGTGATGTCGAGGGATTCCTCGGCCAGGAAACGCTCGATATCGGGATCGGAGATCGGGCTGCGGCCCTCGGTGAGCATCGCGATCTTGCGCTCGTCGATGTCGTGGGCGCGCACGGTGTTGTGCCGGGCGAGCAGCATCGCGAGGGAGAGGCCGACATAGGAGGTGCCGACGACGGCGACCGTGGCGCGAGGCGAGGTGGACACGAGCGCCGAGTCTACGTGTGGGGGGTGCGGGAAGTAGGTTCGTCCTATGCGCTTCGGCATCTTCGTCCCTCAAGGCTGGCGTCTCGACCTGGTCGGCATCGACCCCTCCCTGCACTGGGGGGTGATGGCGGGGCTGGCGCGGCGCGCGGACGCGAACCCGGAGTGGGAATCGATCTGGGTCTACGACCACTTCCACACCTTCCCGGGGCCGACCCAGGAAGCGACGCACGAGGCGTGGTCGCTGATGGCGGCTTTCGCCGGCGTGACCGGTCGGGTGCGGCTGGGTCAGATGTGCTCGTGCATGAGCTACCGCGACCCCGCCTATCTGGCCAAGGTCGCCGCGACCGTCGACATCGTCAGCGAGGGTCGGCTGGAGATGGGCGTCGGCGCCGGCTGGTATGAGGCGGAGTGGCGGGCCTATGGCTATGGGTTCCCGTCCGCGGGGGAGCGGCTGGGCCGGCTCCGCGAGGGCGTCGAGATCTTCCGGCAGGCGTGGATGAGCGGGTCGGCGACGCTGGACGGCGAGTATTACCAGGTCAAGGACGCGCAGGTATGGCCGCGGCCCCTCCAGGGGACGTCGGTTGCCGGGTCGGCGTCGAACGGCATCCCGATGTGGATCGCCGGCGGGGGTGAGCGCAAGACGCTGCGGATCGCGGCGGAGTATGCCGACTACACCAACTTCGACGGGACGCCGGAGGTGTTCGCGCGCAAGAGCGAGTTGCTCGCTGAGCACTGCCGCGACATCGGCCGTGATTTCTCGTCGATCGCCCGGAGCGCGAACTTCAATGTCGTGATCGGGGAGAACGAGAAGGAGGTCGCCGACCGGCTGGCCTGGTATGGCGATCACCTCCGCGGCGCCGGGCTGGACGCCGACCGGGTCGAGGGAATCGTCAAGAGCGCGGCGACGCAGCCGGCGGTTGGGACGCCGGAGCAGATCGTGGAGCGGCTGTCGGGGCTGAAGGCGCAGGGGTTGGCGTACGCGATCACCTATTTCGCCGAGGCGGCCTATGACGTGTCCGGCATCGAGTTGTTCGAGCGGGAGGTCATGCCCGCGCTGCTGGACGCGCAGCCGGAGGAGCACCACCGGCGCTGGCACCTGCCCGGACTGCACTGACCCTGGACCGGGGTGGCCGGGGCAGGCAGTGATCTAGGGCGGGGAGTGATTGGGCCGGCGGGGTCGGCTCTAGGGTGGGCAGCGTGAATCCCGATTTTGACACCTATCGACTGTCCGAGGACCACGAGGCGATCCGCGAGGCGGTGCGCGAGATCACGGCGGCGCGGATCACGCCATACGCCGCTGCCGTGGACGCCGAGGCGCGCTATCCGCAGGAGGCGCACGACGCCCTCGTCGCGGGCGACTTCTTCGCGCCGCACGTGCCGGAGGAGTATGGCGGTGTCGGCGCCGATGCGTTGGCGACGTGCATCGTCATCGAGGAAGTGGCCCGGGGCTGCGCCTCGGCCTCGCTGATCCCGGCTGTCAACAAACTCGGGAGTATGCCGCTCATGCTCGCCGCGAGCGAGGAGGTCAAGGCGCGCTATCTGACGCCGCTCGCCGCTGGGGAGGGGACGTTCTCGTATGGGCTGTCCGAGCGGGAGGCGGGCTCGGACACCGCGTCGATGAAATGTCGCGCGACGGACAACGGCGACGGCACGTTCACGCTCAATGGGCAGAAGGCGTGGATCACCAATGCCGGTGTGTCGCAGTGGTATACGGTCATGGCGGTCACCGACCCGGACGGCCCCCGCGGCGGCAACGTCACGGCCTTTGTGGTCGAGAAGTCCGACGCGGGCTTCACCTTTGGGGAGCCGGAGCACAAGCTCGGGATCAAGGGATCGCCGACGCGTGAGCTGATCTTCGAGAACTGCGTCATCCCGGAGGACCGGATGGTGGGCGGGCGCGGTGAGGGCTTGAAGATCGCGCTGCGGACCCTGGACCACACGCGGGTGACGATCGGCGCCCAAGCCGTCGGGATCGCGCAGGGGGCGCTCGACCTGGCTGCGGCATACGTGAAGGAACGCAAGCAGTTCGGGAAAGCGATCGCGGAGTTCCAGGGGGTGCAGTTCATGCTCGCCGACATGGCGATGCAGCTGGAGGCGGCCCGCCAGTTGGTTTATGTGGCCGCCGCGAAGTCCGAGCGCGCCGAGGGGGATCTGACGTTCTTCGGCGCCGCGGCGAAATGCTTCGCGAGCGATGTGGCGATGCAGGTGACGACCGATGCGGTGCAGCTGCTTGGCGGCTCGGGCTATGTGCGCGACTTCCCGGCCGAGCGGATGATGCGCGACGCCAAGATCACCCAGATCTACGAGGGCACCAACCAGATCCAGCGCCTCGTGATGGCCCGGCAGGTGCTGCGCTGAGGCCCAGGTCTGACTAGCCTGTGCTGAGTTGGGGCGGTTCAGGACGCCGGAAGCACATCGGCCGGCAGCGAATTGCCGGTGCGCAGCGCGTCGAACAGCGCCGCCGAGCGTGCCGCGTCCCACTCCACCGCGGTGCCCGCCGGAGTCTCCAGCCCGGGGTTGGAGATCGGCACGGTGACCGAGTGACCCGTACCGCTCGACACCGCCCGCAACCCGAGCATCGCCTCGGCGGTCCCGCGCATCGAGTCGTCCTCGCCGACCGCAATCGCCGTGGCCGCGGACGACCCCACGGAGTGCAAGCGCCAGGGGAGTAGCACCGTCGAGGGCGTCGCGACTTTGCCCATCAACGCGCCCAGGAACTGGCGTTGCCGCTTGACCCGACCAAGGTCGCCTTCGGGATCGGAATAACGCATCCGCACGTAGCCCAGGGCGTTCTTCCCGTCGAGCGTCTGGCACCCGGCCGGCAAGTCGACGTGCGCCATGGCGTCCTTCATCGGTTGCGCCAGGCACATGCGCACGCCCCCGACGGCATCGACCACGTCAGCGAACCCGCCGAAACCGATCTCGACATAGCCGTCAATCCGAAGCCCGGTCGCCTTCTCGATCGTCTCCGACAGCAGAGCCGCACCCCCGAGGGCGAAGGCAGCGTTGATCTTGTTCATCCCGTGACCGGGGACCTCCACGTATGAGTCGCGCGGGATCGACAGCAGCGTCGGGTCGCCATCCCCGGTGTGCAAGACCATGATCGTGTCCGTCCGTGCTCCCTCCGCGGAGCCGGTCCCGAGCTTCTTCTTCTGTTCCTTCGTCAGCCCGGACCGCTGATCCGAGCCGACCATCAACGTATTGCGCCCGCTCGTGTCGCCGATGTGGCCCGAGGCGGGTGTGGTCGCGACGCGCCCCACCTGCGACCAGGCCGAATTCACCGCCCACGCGGTCGCGCCTCCCCACGACAGCAGCAGGGCCAGCGTCACCAGCAGGGCAGTGCGCACGCGGTGCCGCGGTCCCCGGGGTGGTCTGGGCGACGTGAGTGGTCCGGACGGCCGCGGGGGGGTGGGTGCCCCGGGAGGTGGGGTGGCCGGGTGGGGGGCGGGCTCGCCATCCGACCCGGGGGTGGGTCTGGAGTCGTCCTCGGACGACCAATCCGTCGTATGCCGCGTGCTCGGCAACGCCTCCGTCCTCGCCTGGGAGGGCAGGAGGGGGGCGCTGACCGGGCTTGTGTTTGTCTGCTGGCCCCGGGAGTCGTCGGGCTGGGGGTCATCGTCCAGCCAGTGCCGGCGAGTGCGCTGCTCGATGGCGCGGGTGCCGCCGACCGGCGCGCGGGGCGGCGTCTGCGCAGTGCCTCGATGCCGCGGTGGAGCCGCTCCCGTCCGCCGTCCCTGGGGGATGGCCCGCACCTCATCCGAGGGGTCGGGCCGGCCAGGGATGCGGTCGGTCATGCTCGAAAGCGTAAACGCCGAACCCGTGGGCCTTCGGGACATTCGGTGGCGCGGGCGCGGCATACCCGATAATCGGGGGCGTGCCCGGACCCGACAGCGCCACGCAGTGGCCCCCCGTCTCGGTGATCGTGCCGGTCCTCAACGAGGAGCAGCATCTCGCCGACGCGGTGGCGATGATCACGGCGCAGGACTACCCCGGCGAGGTGGAGATCGTCCTCGCGCTGGGGCCGTCGCGCGATCGCACCGACGAGGTCGCCACTCGGCTGGCCGCAGCAGACTCCCGCATCCGGCTCGTCGCCAACCCGACCGGCAAGACACCGGCGGGGCTCAACGCCGCCATCGCCGCTTCCACGGGCGCCATCGTGGCGCGCGTCGACGGGCACGCCGAGATCCCGGCCGACTACCTCACCACCGCCGTCGCGACCCTCCAGGCGACCTATGCCGACAATGTCGGCGGCATCATGGACGCCCAGGGGCGCACCACCTTCGAGCGGGCCGTCGCCACCGCGATGCGCAGCAAGATCGGCGTCGGCAATGCGGCCTTCCACGTCGGCGGCAAGGCCGGCGAAGCCCCGACCGTCTATCTCGGCGTCTTCCGGCGCAGCATGCTCACCAAGGTCGGCGGCTTCGACGAGCACTATCAGCGGGCCCAGGACTGGGAGATGAATCACCGCATCCGGGCCGCCGGCGGCAAGATCTGGTTCACCCCGGACCTCGTGGTGACCTACCGGCCGCGCAGCACGCCCGAATCCCTGGCCCGGCAGTACTTCCATTACGGCCGCTGGCGCCACGTCATCGCACGCCACCACGAGGGCTCGATCAACCTGCGTTATCTCGCGCCCCCGACCATGGTTGTCGGCACCCTCGCCGCCGCCGCGCTGGGACTCGGTTGGCGGCCCGCGTGGCTGGTGCCCGCGGCATACGGACTCGCCGTGACCGCGGGCGGTGCCCTCGCCGCTAAGGGGGAGCCGGCGGCGGTCAAGGCCGCGACCCCGCTCGCCCTGGCGATCATGCACTGGTCCTGGGGGATCGGCTACCTCACCTCGCCACGACACCTCGCCGAGGGACGTATGGCCGAGCCCCGCGACGGCGGGTCGCTCTAGTCCGAGTGGGGTTGGCTGGGCCCCGAGCGGGGGCGCGCGACGGCGCCATGATCCTGCGCGCGGCGCGCGGCGATCCGCTCCGGGACACGCCCGGCCGTCCGCGTAGGGGTTGCCAGATCGGCCCTGGTCATGGCGCAATGGCTGCCCACCCCCGTCGGCGCTGCGGCGCCCGGCCGGCCCGGAAGGTATCTCCCCGTGACCCTGATTCGCACCACGCTGACGGCCGCCGTCGGCGCCTCACTGACCCTCGCGCTCGCCATGCCGGCGGACGCCGCCGTCCCTCCGCCGCCCAAGCCCACCGTGGCCGTGCCGTCGGCGGTCGACGTGCCCATGAACTACCAGGGCCAGACCCTGTGCAGCCAGAACACCAAGCCCGGTGTCGCTGCTTGGGCGAGCATCGTCGCAACGAACTACAAGCGGCCGACCTATGGCACCATCCGGCCCTGCGCCTCCGATGTGAGCGAGCACTACGACGGCCGCGCCCTCGACTGGATGCTCAACGTCAACAACGCCGAGGACAAGGCGATCGCCGACGCCGTCACCACCTGGCTGACCGCCAGGGACGCCAATGGCAACTACGGCGCCTGGGCCCGCCGCCTGGGCATCATGTACATCATTTGGAACAAGAAGACCTGGAAGTCCTACCGGGACATCAACACCTGGACGACCTACACCGGCTCGGTTCCGCACACCGATCACATTCACTTCAGCTTTGCCTGGGACGGCGCCTGCAAGCGCACGTCGTGGTGGACCGGCCGCGCCGCGACCTCGATCAATCCGACCACCTGCCAGACGGGCGCCCAGGTCACGGTCGACACGGAGTTCACCAAGCTCAAGGACCTGCTGCTCAAGCTCGGCTCGACCGGCGACGCCGTGCGGGTCGCGCAGGCGAATCTGCCCGGGGTCGCGGTCGATGGCCAGTTCGGCCCGCAGACGCAGGCGGCGGTCAAGGCCTTCCAGACCAAATACGGCCTGAAGGTCAACGGCTTCGTTGCCCGGCCCGTCTGGAACAAGATGGAGCAGCTGCAGTACCCGCTGATCAAGTACCGCAAGACCGTCATCCTCAAGCGCGGTTCGACCGGCGACGCGGTCAAGGCCGCGCAGTGGGCACTGCGCCTGCCGCAGGACGGCGTGTTCGGCCTGACCACCTTCCGCGCGGTCAAGAAAGTCGAGGCGAAGTACGGCATCACCGTCAACGGCGTCGTCGGCCCGCTGACCTGGGCGGCCCTCGATGAGGAACTGCGTTCCCGGATGCGCGAGGAAGAGGCCGGCCGAGAACTCGCCAAGGTCATCGCGCAGGCGAAGTCGGACTACGCCGCCGTCAGCAGCGCCGGGTGACCCCCTCGGCGGCGAGGCGCGACTCACTCGCCTCGCCGCCGATGGTCAGCACGACCGACCCGCCCGCCGCGAACGTCGCGAGGGCGAGTTCCAGGAACAACCGAGTGTCGGCCGTGTCCGTGTGGACCCGTTCCGGCGTGGCCGCCGCCACCACCACCTGGTCGTATGCCGCGGCCTCGCCCCCCGCGTCCAGCGCCACGTCCGCGTCGTCCGCCTCGGTGACGGCGTCGAAGACGTCCGCGTAGGTGGCCAACTCGCGGGCCTCGTCGATGGCTCCGGACGGCAGCGAGGTGCCCGCGGACCGGGCGAGGGCCGCCAGGGTGACGGCTACGATCGGTGCGCCCGAGGCCCCTGCTTTCGCGGGCCCCGCGGGCACGGCGGGCCCCGCAGGCCACGAGGCCGCGCCCGACTCGGCGGCGCCCGCGTGCCCCGGGGCCGCGCCCGACTCGGCGGTGCCCGACTCGGCGGCGAGGGAATCCGCCGTCGTGACCACCACATCCGCCCCGGTGACCGCCCCGGGAGGGGAGAGGACGACGGTGGCGCCGGTGCGCCATACGGCTAGGGCCCAGTAGAGCGTGCGCCAGTGCGGTGGCAACGCGAGCGCGACCCGCGTCCCCGGTTCGGCGTCGAACTCCTCGGTGAGCAGGTTCGCGGCCTTGGCCACCCAGTTGGCCAGCACTTTGGCGGAGAGTTCGATGCGCTCCCCGGTCCGGTCGTCGTAGCAGGTGATGCGGGGGCGGGTCGCGTCGGCGCGCAGCAGGGCGTCGAGCACGTGATCGGGACGCATGCCGGGCAGGGTAGCCCGCGCGTGTAGCGTCCCGGTGTGGCGCGGATCAAGTCGAGGACAACACTGGGCGATCTCGCCCAGAAGATCGTTCTCCTGTCCGCCCTGATGGTGCTCGTGGTTGCCGGGCTCGGCGCCGCGCTCGGGGCCGTAGGCGGGTGGCGCCCCGCGCTCGTCTTCCCGCTGATCCTGCTCGGCGCCGTTGGGTGTCTGGTTGTGTCGTGCCGCCTGCCCTACGCGCCCCTTCCGACCTGGCCGGTCGCGTCGTTGCTCGCGCTGTGCAGCGGTTTCGGCCTGTGGATGGCGGCAACCGCTAGCGCGCAGGTGCTCCCGCGGCGCGACGCCGGATCCAACCTCCAAGCGGCGCTGTCCCTGGCCCGCACCGGACGCCGCATCGTCGGGATCTCGGCGGCCAGCATCGGGGGGCCGGGCATCCTCGACATCCCGGGGATCACCTTGGCGAGCCCGGCGTTCTATGAGATCGGCAGCGCCGCGGCGCCGGCGATCCAGCCGCAGTTCGTGATCGGTCCGGCTGCGATCTATTCGCTGGGAGACTGGTTGGGCGGCCCGACCACGATCTGGTGGCAAGCCCCGCTGATGACGGCGCTCGGCCTGCTGGCGATCGGTCTGATCGTCGCCATGACCGTGGGGCCGTGGTGGGGGAGCGCCGCGGTAGTCGCGGTCGGCGCGAGCTTCCCCCTCGTGCATACGGCCCGCTCGACGTATTCCGAGCCGCTCGCCACCCTCACCCTCGGCGCCGGCTTCCTCGCCCTCGTCCTCGCGGCCCGCGCCGGCCGGCACGATCGCGGTGCCCGCACCATGGCGTTCCTGGCCGGGCTCCTGGTCGGCGGGACCGTCCTGGTGCGGATCGACGGCTTGCGCGAGACCATCCTGCTGGTGCCGATCGCCGCGGTTGCGCTGGTGACTGGCGCGCGCTGGCCGTGGCCCGCGCTGCTCGGGGCCGCCCTCGGCGCGGGTCTCGGCATGCTGACGGCGCTGCTGCTGAGCTACCGCTATCTGGGGGATATCGCGGCCAGCCTGATCCCGCTCGTGGCCCTCGGCGTGCTCTTGTCGCTGGCGGGCGCGGTCCTTGTCTTCTTGGCCGGGCGCGGTCAGCGGCTCCGTCCAGCGATCGCGGACCGGCTGCCCGACGTGCTTGCGACCGCGACCATCGTGGGCGGGGTCGCCCTGGCCTGCCGACCGCTGGTGATGACCGTGCGGCAATCCGCCGCCGACCCGGGCGCCCGCGTCGTCGCGGGTTTGCAGCAACGCCAAGGCCTGACCGTCGACGGCGGCCGGACGTATGCCGAGTACACCGTCATCTGGCTCGACTGGTGGATCGGGCCGGTCGCCCTGGTCGTCGCGCTGGTGACCCTGGCTGGGCTCGCGCATGTGCTGGCCGCGCGGTGGACGACCGGCGGCGGGCTGCCCGAGTGGGCGGCGCCGCTCGTGATCGCGACCGGCTCCACCCTCCTCACGCTGTGGCGACCGGGCATCACCCCGGATCACCCGTGGGCCGAACGCCGCCTGCTGATCGCCCTCCCCCTGGTGGCCGTGCTCTGCATCGTGGCGGCGGGTTGGGTGTGGGGGTTGCACGGTCACGCGGGTGTCCGTACCTGGCAGGCGGGGCCGGGACTGCAGGGGATCGCCGTGCTGTTGGCCGCCTCAGCCGTCATCCCGGCCGCGTTGGCGACCCAGCCTCATGCGACCGAGCGCGTCGAGGGCGGCTCCCTTGCCGCCGTCGATGCCGTATGCCGCGCGCTCGCCCCCGGCGATGTCGTCCTGGCCGTCGATTCCCGGGCGGCCAACGAGTGGCCGCAGGTGATCCGTGGCCAGTGCGGGCACCCGGCGCTCTCGACGAGCGGGGCACTGCGGGCGGACTCAGATGCGCTGGCGGCGGCAATCGCCCAGATCCGCGACGGGCTCCCGGCGGGTTCTCGGTTGATTCTGCTGGCCGCGGACTCGGATGTGGCCCTGGCTGGCCGCGCAGGGGCCGAGTCCGCCACCGGCGGGGACGCGCGCACCCCGGTGGTGGATGCCGTTGTGCAGGAAGACGACCGGCTGCTGGAACGGAGGCCGGAGGGGCTGGTCCCGTTGCCGATCCGGGTCTGGCTCGGCGTCGCCTCGTAGCGGCGGCCCCCGCCCCGCAGCGCCCAAGTCCAGCCCCGCAGCGCCCAAGTCCAGCCCCGCAGCGCCCAAGTCCAGCCCCGCCGCCGCCCAACCTCCGCGGACGCAATAGCCTGCCCAGCCCACCC
>NZ_HF571038.1:2823552-2850594 GCF_001046875.1 Nostocoides jenkinsii Ben 74 | reverse complement strand
ACGCAATAGCTATTGCGTCCGCGCCAGGTTATTGCGTCCGCCGGGTTATTGCGTCCGCCGGGGGTGGGCGTCGGGTTATTGCGTCTGCACGCGGGGTGGGCGTCGGGTTACTGCGTCCGCCGTGTTGGCCCCCGGGTGCCAGCCGGCGGCCGGCGGGGTAAGGCTCAGTCGCCGAGTTCCCTGCGGCGGCGGGCGACGTACTCCTGAAGCTGGGCCTTGATCGCCTCGTCCAGCGGCGGCTCGGTGTAGTCCTCCAGCCGCTTCTTCCAGATGTCCGCGGCGCGGGCGGCGGTGTCCTTGCCGCCATTGCGCATCCAGCGGTCGTAATTGTCGGACGACGACAGGAACGGCCGGTAGAAGCACGTACGGAAACGCTCCATCGTGTGCGCCGCACCCAGGAAGTGCCCGCCATGGCCGACCTCCACGTGCGCGTCGTAGGCCAGCGACGCCTCGTCGATCTCCATCGGCGTGAACTCGTGCTGGAGCATCTCCACGATCTGTGCGTCGATGACGAACTTCTCGAACCCGGCGACCAGCCCGCCCTCCAGCCAGCCGGCCGAGTGCATCACAAAGTTCGTGCCCGCCAGGAACGTCGGCATCAGCGTCATCAGCGCCTCGTAGCCCGCCTGGGCGTCTGGAACCTGCGACGACGTCAGACCGCCGCCGGTGCGGAACGGCAGCCCGAAGTGCCGCGCAATCTGCCCAGTGCAGAGCAGGCCGATGCCCGACTCGGGAGTGCCGAAGGTCGGCGACCCCGACTGCATGTCGATATTGGATAGGAACGAGCCGAACACGACCGGGCAGCCGGGGCGGATCAACTGCGTGAGCGCGATCCCCGAGAGCGCCTCGGTGATCTGCTGCACCAGCGCCGCCGGGATGGTCACCGGGGACATCGCGCCCATCAGGATGAAGGGCGTCACCACCACGGGCTGCGCGGCCTTGCAGTATTCGATGAGCGCATCGAGCATCCGGTCGTCCCAGCGCAGCGGGGAGTTGCAGTTGATCAGCGAGATGGACGCGGGCTTGGCCTCGATCGACTCCCGACCGCCGAAGAGGATCTCGCCCATCGCGATCGTGTCGCGCGCGTTCTCGCCCGAGACCACATTGCCCATGTAGATCTTGTCGGTCAGCGTCTGCAGCGCATAGATCATGTCGAGGTGGCGCGAGTCGAGCGGGGCGTCATTGGGCTCACAGACCACGCCACCAGCGGAGTCGAGCGCCGCGAACGACTGCGACAGCTTCGCGAAGCGGTGGAAGTCATCCAAGGTCCCGTCCCGACGAACGGCGCCCTCGCGCACAAAGGGCGGCCCATAGACCGCACCGAAGACCATCGCGTCTCCGCCGATGTGCACATTGTTGGCGGGGTTGCGCGCTTGCATGTCGAACTCGCGCGGGGCCTTGGCGACCTGCTCCAGGACGAACTCGGGGTCGAAGAAGACCGTGTTGTCGACGACCTTCTGCCCGGCCTCGCGGAAGAGGCGCAGCGCCTCCTCGCTCATGAACTCAACGCCCACCTCGCTGATCAGGCGTCGCCAGCCGGCGTCGAGGGTGGCCATCGCATCCTGGCTGAGGATCTCGTAGCGCGGCATCTGGTTGCGGAACATCAGGGTCCTTTCGGGACGGGCGGCCACCTTGACTGAGACGTGTGCCACATCCTAGCCTCACGATATGGAATCGATGTTCCACACTATGGGAGCGGGTGCAGGGCGTCTGCGGGGGTCCCGATGAGCGCGGACACTGCGACGGGCACCCAGGCGGTCGACCGCGCCGCGGACCTCGTCGCGTTGGTTGTCGAGTCGCCGGATCCATTGTCGTTCAGCGAGATTCACCAGCGCTGCGGCCTCGCCCGGTCCACGACGTCGCGTCTGTTGTCGGCCCTCGAACGCCAGGGTTTGTTGGCCCGCACCTCCGCGGGCAGCTTCGTTCCCGGGTCTCTCTTTGTCTCGTATGCCGCGAGCCGCCGCCCCGAGGCCGCCCTCCTCACGATCGCCGCACCGGTGATGGAGGACTTGGGTGCCAAGACGGGGGAGACGGTCAACCTCGCGGTGGCGCGCGGGGCCGCGGTCGTGCAGATCGGCCAGGTCGACGCACAGTTCGTGCTCGGCTCCCGGGAGTGGGTCGGCTTGGCCGTCCCTCCCCACTGCTCCGCCCTGGGCAAGGTCCTCTACGCCTTCGGCGCCCTGCCCCTGCCGGCGGGCCGGTTGGCCACGCCGACGCCCCGCTCGATTGGCCGTCGCGACCGGTTGGAGCGGGAGTTGCGCGAGGTCCGCCGCGCCGGGGTCGCCCAGGCTGTGGACGAACTCGAGATCGGCCTGGCTGCCCTGGCCGTCCCGGTCCTCGATGGCCGCGGTCGCACCGTCGCCGCGCTGGGGCTGTCCGGACCCGGAGACCGTCTCACCGCAGACCTCGTCGGTCTCGGCGCGCTTCTGCGCGGCGGGGCCCACGATCTGACCACTCGTCTCAACTCACCCAACCAGGGCCTCAACCCACACAACCAGGAAGGTGCCGCATGACCCGCGAGGAGATCCTCACCGGCCTTTACGAGCAAACCCTCGTCGGCAACGGTCCGGAGGTGCTCAGCCTGACCGAGCAAGGACTCGGCATGGGTATGGAGCCGAGCACCCTGCTGTTCGACGCCCTGATCCCCTCCCTGGAGGAGGTCGGCGCCCGGTTCGAGCGGGGCGACTTCTTCGTCCCCGAGATGCTCATCGCCGGCCGCGCGATGGCCGGTGCGATGGAGCGGCTGCGGCCGCTGCTGGCCGACACCGGCGTCGAGACGATCGGCAAGTTCCTCATGGGCACCGTCAAGGGCGACGTGCACGACATCGGCAAGAACCTCGTCAACATCATGTTGGAGGGGGCCGGCTTCGAGGTCATCGACCTCGGCGTGCAGGTCGCCCCCGAGAAGTTCGTGTCCGCGATCGAGGAGCACCAGCCGGACATCGTCGGTTTCTCGGCCTTCCTCACCACGACGATGCCGATGTTCAAGGCCAATATCAACGCCCTCGAGAAGGCTGGCCTGCGTGACCAGGTCATCGTCATGGTCGGCGGCGCCCCCGTCACCCAGGAGTATGCCGATGCCGTCGGCGCCGACGGTTATGCCGCCGACGCCTCGGCCACGGTCAAGCGGGCCAAGGACCTTCTCGCCGGCAAGCGTGCCCTCGTGGGTGCCGGCGCATGACTGAGCCGGTCGCGCTGCGCCAGACCATCCTCCGCTCGGCCACCAAGCAGGTCACGATCGGTCATGAGCACCCCTTCTGCATCATCGGTGAGCGGATCAACCCCACCGGCCGCAAGATCTTCCAGGAGGCCCTGCGCGCCGGCGATCTCTCGCTGATCGAGAAGGATGTGGCCGCCCAGGTGGCCGGGGGCGCCGACGTCCTCGATGTCAACATGGGTGTCCCGCTGACCGACGAAGCCGAGTTGTTGGAGAACGCGATTCGGCTCGTCCAGTCCCTCACCGACCTGCCGATCTGTATCGACTCCTCCGTGGTGGAGGCCCTCGAAGCCGGGCTCGCGGCATACCAAGGTCGGGCTCTGGTCAACTCGGTGACGGCCGAGGACGAGCGGTTGGCCGCCATCCTGCCGCTGGTCAAGAAGTATGACGCGGCCGTCGTCGCCCTCCCCAACGATCACGACGAGATCCCGATGGAGTCGGGCAAGCGAATCGAGTTGGTGGGCAAGATCGTTCGCGTCGCGACCGAGGAATATGGCATCTCGATTGACGACATCGTCATCGATCCGTTGGCGATGCCGATCGGCGCCGACTCCTCCGTCGGCGCGACCGCGCTGGAGACGATTCGCGAGATCAAGGCGCGCTGGGGACTCAACATGACCTGCGGCGCGTCCAACGTCTCTTTTGGTATGCCGGGCCGGCACGCCATCAACGCCGCCTGGCTGCCGCTGGCCATGGGTGCCGGAATGACGAGCGCCATCATGGATGCCCGGACTCCCGCCGTGGTCGAGTCCGTGCGGGCCGCGGATCTGCTTCTGGGACACGACGAATGGGGCGGGACCTGGATCCGGATGCATCGCGCCAAGGTCGCCGCCGCTGCGGCTGCCGAGGCGGCAGCAGCCGAGGCCGCCGCGGCCGCGACCCCGGCTCCCTGAGTCGCCGGCGACGACCTAGGCTCTGCTGCCATGACCCCGACCACCGACGAGGGCGGCTCGCCCCCGCCCGCCGACCTCGTCGCGGGGCTGCGCCGCGAGGGACTGCTCGACCGTCCCGCCGCGGATGCCCCGTCGGACGACCCGGCGCCGCCTGACGGGACCGGCCGGGTGCTGTTGCGCTTCGCGCCGGCGGGACGCGAGCACCGCGTCCCGCCGGGCGTCTCGGTCTTCGACGCGGCGTCGTGGAATGGCATCGCCATCGACTCCACGTGCGGCGGGCATGGCACCTGCCGCAAGTGCAAGGTCCGGGTCTCGCGCGGCGACACTCCGATCACATCGCACGACCGCCGCACGTTCAGCGAGGGCGAGTTGGCGGCCGGCTGGCGGCTGGCCTGCCTCGTCTCCGCCCGGTCGGATCTCGACGTCGAGGTGCCCCCGCTGGTGACCCGCCCGAAGGCGGCCACCGTCGGCGTCGGCCGTCAGGTCATCCTGCGACCGGCCGTGCAGAAGCGCTATCTCGAACTCGACGAGCCGAGCCTGGCCGATCAGCGCACCGACCTGCGCCGGGTGCTCGACGCCATCGACGATCTGGACCTGCACCCCGATCTCCATGCGCTGCGCCGCCTGCCGAAGGTCTTGCGGGACAACGACTTCAAGGTGACCGCCGTCGTCGTCGACGAGACCTTGATCGACATCGAGCCGGGCGACACCACGGCATACCGGTATGGCCTGGCCTTCGACCTCGGCACGACCACGGTCGTCGCCACGCTGCTGGATCTCTCGACCGGCACCCCCTGCGGCGTCGCGTCGATGCTCAACAAGCAGCAGCCTTTCGGTGGCGACGTCATCACCCGCATCAGTGCGACCATGATGGATCCCGATGCCGGCGAGCGGCTTCGGACCGCGGCCCAGGCGACCCTGGCGGAACTGGCCGATCAGGTGCTGGCGGAGGCCGGCGTCGACCCCGGCACCGTCTACGAGGTCGCGATCGCGGGCAATGCCACGATGGTTGCCTTGCTGCTCGGCATCGACCCCGAGCCGCTGGGGGTCGCGCCCTTCGTCATGGCGCACGATCACTTCCCGGTCCTGCCCGCCACCGAGGTCGGGCTGAGGCTGCATCCCGGTGCGCGCGTCGTGCTGTTCCCGGCGCTCGGGGCCTATGTCGGCGGCGACATCGTCGCGGGCATGCTCGCCACCGGGATGGACCGTGACAAACGCGCCCGGCTCTTCGTCGACGTCGGCACCAACTGCGAGATCGTCCTCTCCGACGGCGAGCGCCTCGTCGCCACCGCCGCTCCAGCCGGCCCGGCCTTTGAGGGCGGTGCCATCCGGCGCGGGATGCGCGCCGCGGATGGCGCGATCGAGGTGGTCAAACTCGGCGAGACCGTGCAACTCGGCGTTATCGGCGATGTGGCGCCGATGGGGTTGTGCGGTTCCGGCCTCGTCGACGCCGTCGCCGAATTGGTCCGCGTCGGGCTGCTGGACGCCAGTGGGCGCTTTGTCCCCGACGAGGTGGCGCCCGCCATCGCGCCAACCCTGGCCGACCGACTGAGCAAGGTCGGCCAGGAGCGGGTGTTCATCCTTCATCGACCGACCCCGGACGCCCCGACCGAGGACTGTGTTTTCTTGTCGCAGCGCGACATTCGCGAGCTGCAGTTCGCGAAGGCGGCCATCGCGACCGGTTGGGCGCTGCTCTGTGAGGAGATCGGGCTCGCCCCCGGCGACATCCAGCAGGTGCTGCTGGCGGGATCGTTCGGCTCCTACCTCTCACCCGCCGCCGCCATCCGGATCGGGCTGGTGCCCAAACTGTCCGTGCTCAGGATCGTCTCGGCCGGCAATGTCGCGGGTGAGGGCGCGAAAATGGTGCTATTGAGCTCGCGCGAACGCGCCGGAGCTGATGCGCTGTTGGAGGAGGTGCACTATGTCGAACTCTCCGACCGTGCCGACTTCAACGACCGCTTCGTCGAGCAACTCGCCTTCCCCGGCTGAGGACCTGAGCACCCAGGAGCCGAGCACCCGGGAGCCGAGCGCGCAGGACCCGCGTGCGAGCCGGGTCGCCGCGCTCGCGTGCGGTGCGATCGCCATCCACATTGCCGACATCGCCCGTCGCCGCGGGTGGCCGGTCGATATCCATCCACTGCCCCCGCTGCTGCACAACCACCCGCACCGGATCGCTCCCGAAGTGGAGGCGCACCTCGGGGGGCTCGCCGCGGCATACGGAAAAGTCGTTGTGGCGTATGCCGATTGCGGCACCTATGGCGCGCTGGACGAGGTCTGCGACCGGTGGGGGATCGCGCGGTTGCAGGGTCTGCATTGCTATGACCTGTTCGCCGGGGCCGAGCGGATCGAGGAGTGGCTGGCGGACCAGCCGGGAACCTTCTTCTTGACCGACTTCCTGGTCAAGTCTTTCGATCGGACCGTATGGCGAGAGCTCGGCTTGGATCGCTATCCCGAGTTGCGCGACGACTACTTCCGACACTTCACGCAGGTGATCTGGCTGGCACAGGATCCGGCGGGGGAGTTGCGGGAGGAGGCCGAGCGCGTCGCGGCCCGGCTCGGCCTGCCGCTGACGGTGATCAGCACCGGGGATGGCGCTTTGGAGTCTGCGCTGGCCCTGCTGTTAGCGTGCTGACGCCAGGAGCTGCTCGCGCCAGGCCTGGGTCTCGGCGACCTGATTGAAGGTGAACAGGTGCAGGCCCTCGATCTTCATCGCGGGCTCGTCGGCGGTGCGAACCAGCTTCTGCAAGAACGCTTCCGGGCTGTAGCCGGGGGCTGCGATGCGCGCGAACACGCCCTTCTGCTTGGTCAGGAAGCGCAGTGACTCACCGACCCCGACCTTCGCGCCCATCGTCAACAACTTGGCCCGCTCCACTGGTCCGGGCAGGCCGATGAGGATGGCCTGGCTGACCCCGCGCGCGCGTACGCGGCGGACCCACTTCGCCGTCCCGGCGGCATCGAAGGTCATATTGCTGACGATGTGCGTGGCGTGGCGGCGCTTGTCCCACATCGACTGGATCGTGACGTCGTCGTGGATCGTGGGGTGCGACTCGGGGTAGCCGGTCACGCCGATCTGGCGAAACGAATGCGGGATCGTGGCGAGGTCGTCGAGGAGTTCCACGGCCGAGGTGTAGTGCCCTTCGCCGGGCGTCGCATCGCCGCCGGGCACGAAGATCGCGTCGATGTCGGCCTGCCTCAAGCGGTCCACGATTTCGGCAAGTTCGTTGCGGCCGTTGATCATTCGCGCGGCGAGGTGCGGCACGACGCGGTACCCCTCGGCGCGCAGCCGCTCGGCCATACCCAAGGTCGCATCGAGCGGCTTGGCGGGGGAAGCCGTGACGGTGAGGGTGGTGTCGCGGGGCACTGAGGCGAGGACTTTCTCCGCTATCGTCGCCGTCGGCAGGACCTCGAAGCGCGCATTCTCCAGTAGCCGCCGAATCCCCGTGTTGTTGCTCATCATGCAACTCGTTTCATCATGTGAGCCATTAGTTGGCTGAGCCTAGGGCCGCGCCCGGCCCCGCGACAAGGGCCCACCCCCGCGCGGACGCAATAACCTGGCGGACGCAATAGCTATTGCGTCCGCCGCAGGTCATTGCGTCCGCGGGGGTGGGTTGGGCCGGGTGGTTGCGTCCGCGGGGAGGATTGGCTTGCCGGGGCGGGTCAGCGGCTCAGCAGGGCGACGCACTCGCGCGCGATCTGCAACTCCTCATTCGTCGGGATGACGTATGCCGAGACCCGGCTCCCCGGGCCGGTCACCAGCCGCTCGCCCGCCGCGGGGGCCGCGTTGGCGGCCTCGTCCACCGCTACCCCAAACACCGCGAGCCGAGACAGCACGGCGGCGCGCAGCGCCGGGTTGTGCTCCCCGATGCCACCGGTGAAGGCGATGGCATCGAGGCGGCCCATCACCGCGGCATACGCCCCGATGTATTTGATCAAGCGGTGCACGACCACGTCGATCGCCGCGATCGCATCGGCGTCGCCGGCATCCGCCAACTCCACCACCGCGCGGAAGTCGTTGTCGCCGGCGAGACCCTTCAGGCCGCTCTGCTTGTTCAGGGCGGTGTCGAGGTCGGCGACGCTCAGTCCGGCTACGCGGGCGAGGTGGAAGGGGATCGCGGGGTCGATGTCGCCGCAGCGGGTGCCCATCACCAAGCCTTCGAGGGGCGTCAGGCCCATCGAGGTCTCGATACTCTGGCCGTCGAGGACCGCGCAGGCACTGCAGCCGTTGCCGAGGTGGAGCACCACCGTCGCGACGTCGTCCCGGCCGAGGAGGGATTGCACGCGGCGCGAGACGTACTCGTGCGAGGTGCCGTGGAAGCCGTAGCGACGCACGGAGTAGTCCTCGCGCCACTGCTTGGGGACGGCATACGTATAGGCGGCGGGCGGCAGCGTCCGGTGGAAGGCCGTGTCGAAAACCGCGATCTGGGGCAGCTCCGGAAAGGCAGCTCGGGCGGCCCGGATGCCCACGACATTCGCCGGATTGTGCAGTGGCGCAAGGGGAGTGAGATCCTCCAGGGTCGCCAGCACGTCGTCATCGATCACCGTCGCGGCGCTGAATCGGGTCCCGCCGTGGACGACGCGATGCCCCACCGCAACGGGCGGCTGCGCCTGCAGGTCCGGCCCGGCCTCGGCAAAGGCGGCCGACAACTGCGCGAAGGCCTCGGCGGCATCGGGGATGGGCACCGCGCGCCGCAAAACCGACTCCCCGACCGTATGCCGCAGGGTGCTCCCTTCCTCGCCGATCCGCTCAACGAGCCCGGCCGCGGCGACCTCGCCGGTCGCGGGGTCGAGCAGTTGGTACTTCAGCGACGACGACCCGGCGTTGATCACCAGCACCCGGCTCATCGGACGGCTCCGGCCTGCACCGCGGTGATGGCGATGGTGTTGACGATGTCGCGCACCAGTGCGCCCCGCGACAGGTCGTTGACCGGGCGTCGCAGCCCCTGAAGGACGGGCCCGATTGCCACCGCCCCCGCGCTGCGCTGGACCGCCTTATAGGTGTTATTGCCGGTGTTGAGGTCGGGGAAGATCAGCACGGTGGCCCGACCCGCGACGGGCGAGTCCTTGAGCTTGGAGGCGGCCACAGCCGGGTCGACCGCGGCGTCGTACTGGATCGGCCCCTCCACCGGCAGGTCCGGCCGCCGCGATCGGACGAGTTCCGTTGCCGCCCTAACCTTTTCGACGTCCGCCCCGGAGCCGGAACTGCCGGTCGAATACGACAGCATGGCCACGCGCGGCTCGACCCCGAACTGCGCGGCCGTCTCCGCCGACGACAGCGCGATATCGGCCAGTTGCTCCGCGGTGGGTTCGGGATTGACGGCGCAATCGCCATACACCAGCACTTGGTCGGCGAGACACATGAGGAAGACACTGCTGACGATCGAGACGTCCGGCACCGTCTTGATGACTTCGAGAGCCGGCCGGATCGTGTGGGCGGTCGTATGGGCCGCGCCCGACACCATCCCGTCGGCCTCGCCAAGCAGAACCATCATCGTGCCGAAGTACGACACATCCTGGACGACCTCGCGGGCCCGGTCGAGCGTCATGCCCTTCGCGGCGCGCAACTCGGCATACCGGGCGGCATAGCGCTCGACATGCTCTGGATCACTGGGGGAGAGCAGTTGCGCGCCCTCGATCCGCAGGCCCAGCTCACCGGCGCGGGCACGAAGCGACTCGGGGTCGCCCAGGATCGTCAACCGCGCCGCGCCGCGGTGCAGGATGCGATCGGCGGCGTCAAGGATGCGGTCGTCGCTCCCCTCGGGCAGCACGATGTGGGCCTGGGCGGCCCGGGCCTGGCTGATGAGCCGCTGCTCGAACATCAGCGGTGTGACGGCACCCGCGCTGGTGGCGCGCAACCGCTCGACGAGGCGGGTCGCGTCGATGTGCTCGCGGAAAACCTCCTCGGCCGCACCGATCTTGCGCGTCTGTCCGGGCCGCAGATCGCCCCGGACACCCGCGAGTTGGGCGGCGGTGGCGCTCGTCCCAGCCGGGCACCCGATGACCGGCAGGTCGGGGTGGATGCCCTCGATCAGGCGCTGCACCTGCGGGGTCGGCGCGAAGCCGCCGTTAAGGAAGAGCGCGGCCGGCGTCGGGAAGGTCGAGGACGCATGGGCCAGCAGCACCGCCAATACGACGTCTTCGCGATCACCGGGCGTCAGCACGGCGCCGTCCTCGACAAGCCGGTCGAGCACGTGTGGCATCGTCATCGCGGCGACCACGAGCCCGAGGCAGGTGTCGTCCAGGCGGGCGGGATCGCCATACATGAGGGTGCCGTCGACGGCGGTGAGCAGTTGGCCGACGGTGGGGGCGCGCAGGAGGGGGACGTCGGGCACGGCATACGTCAACACGCCGTGACCTGCGCTCGCGACCGCCTCGGCGGCCACCTCAAGATCACCGGTGACGCGATTGGCGACCAGGCCGAGGACTCGGGCGTGCCGTGCCTCCGCCTCCGCGACCGACAGGGCGGCCGCGGTCCGGATCTCCTCGCGGGAGCGATCGGCACCGGAGACGACGAGCAGCATCGGCGCATCGATGTTGGCGGCGAGTTCGGCATTGAAGCCGAACTCGGTCGGGGACGGGACCCCGGAGAAGTCGGATCCCACGATGACCATCGCGTCCCGCTCGGCCGCCGCGGCGTGGAAGCGCGCGACGATCGTCTCCATCGCGGTGTCGCGGTCGTCATGGATGTCGCTATAGGTCACGCCGATGGCGGCCGCGCGGTCCATCGGGGTGGCCAGTTGGGAGAGCAGCAGATCGAGGACCGGATCGCTATCGGTCCGGGACGCAACAACGGGCCGGAATACTCCGACCCGGTGGACCTGGCTGGCGAGGGCGGCCACCAGGCCCAATGCGATGCCGGACTTGCCGGCGGCGTGCTCACTGGCGGCTACATAGACGTGGGTCGACACGACCCCAGCCTAGCGCTGGCCCGCGAGCCGCGGGGTGGTTCAGGCCGACAGCGGCGCCCGCTGAGCCCGGTGAGCGCGGTAGCTCCCGGCCAGATTGCTCGTGAGGATGTCGCGGACGAGATTGGCGTCGGGGTGGTCGTCGTGCTCGATCGCGGCGAGCACGTCTTCGATCTCGGCAGGGGAGGAATACACCGCCAGTTGGCGCTCCAAGTCGCGGCGCGCGATCGCGGCCTCGCGTCGGGCGCGGAACTCGGTGATCAGGGTCTTGGCGCTCATGTTTCCAGTGTGGGAGCGAGTCATTAATACGTCCAATGTCGGGCTCTCATTTCGGCCATGCAATATCGTCATCGATGTGGACACTGACTCCCTTCGCTGGTTCCAGCTGGTCGCCGACGGGATGACGGTCACCGAGGTCGCGCAGACGTATGCCGTGAGCCAGCCCGGCGTCTCCCGTGCCCTCGCGCGGTTGGAAGAGCAGGTGGGCACCCCCCTTCTGCGGCGCTCGGGTCGGCTGCTGCGCCTCACTCAGGCGGGGGCCGCGTTCAAGCGCCACGTCGACTCGCTGGTCAACGACCTGGACGACGGCCTCGCCGCCGTCGAGCAGGTGCTCGACCCGGAGACCGGCCTGGTCAGCCTCGGCTTCCCGATGAGCCTCGGCACGTGGTTCGTGCCCAATGTCATTCGGGATTTCGCCCGGGTGCGCCCGCGGGCACGCTTTGCGTTGCAGCGCACCTCCGTTGGCGAGCCGGGGGCTCCGTCGAAGTTGCTCGTCGCCGGGGATATCGACCTGGAGATCACGACCTCGCGCGTCTTTCATGCCGATTTGGAGTGGCGCCGGGTCGCCATCGAGCCACTGCTGCTCTGTGTCGCCCGGGATCACCGTCTCGCGGAGTCCACGTCGGTTGATCTGGCCGACGTGGCGGGGGAGCCGTTCATCATGCGGCGAGCGCCGTCCGGGATGCGGGAGACGGTGCTGGAGCTGTGTGCCGCCGCCGGATTCACGCCGTCAATCGCCTTCGAGGTCGACGACCTGCCCACGGTGCGCGGCTTCGTCGGGGCGGGTCTCGGGGTGGCGGTGGTCCCGGCACTGGGCCGGCGGGTGCCGACGGGTCTCGGACCGGTGCGGTTCGTCCCGTTGACCGACACCGGCGCCCAGCGCGACATCGGATTGGCCTGGTTGACCGAGCGCCGGTTGCTGCCGATCGCCGAGGCCTTCCGCGCCTTCATCCTCGGCGGCGGGCGCGGCTCGCGCGCCCGGAGTGCCGCGCATTGACGAGGCCGGGGGAGCGGCGCGGCAGACGCCCGGGGATGGCGCGGCATACGAAGTCGAATAGCGGACAACGGTGCGCTGCATCACGCCGTGTCGTCGCCGGGTATGCGGGGCAGCGCTTGGCAGGATGGGTCTGAATCCGTGTCCCGCCGGCCACTTTGCTGAGCGGCGAACCCGAAAGGCCACCGCCGTGCCCCCACGCACCCGCGCCAAGGGCGCCACCGTGATCGCCGTCGCCAACCAGAAGGGCGGGGTGGCCAAGACCACCTCCGTCGCTTCGCTGGGGGCCGCCTTCGCCGAACTCGGCAAGCGCGTCCTGCTGGTCGACCTCGATCCGCAGGCGTGCCTCACCTTCAGCCTGGGCGTCGATCCCGAGGGTGTCGAGGGATCCATGCACGATGTGTTGACCGGCCGCCTGCCGCTCGCCGACATCTTGTTGGAGTGCGCGGACGGGGTCGACCTCGCGCCGAGCTCGATCGACCTCGCCGGGACCGAGGCCGTGTTGCTCGCCCGACCTGGGCGGGAGTTCATCCTGGGCAATGCTTTGGCGGAGCAGGCGAAGAACTACGACATCATCCTGCTCGACTGTTCCCCCAGCCTGGGGGTGCTGACGTTGGGGGCGCTCACCGCGGCATCCGGCCTGATCATCCCGATGCCGTGCGAGATGCTCGGGCATCGAGGAGTGGGGCAACTGCTCGACACCGTGCGCGACGTCAAGAAGATCCTCAACAAGAAGCTCACCGTGCTCGGGGTGCTGCCCACGATGTTCGACTCGCGTAGCGGACACCAACAGGAGGTGCTCGCCGATGTGGGAGAGCGCTATGGGTTGCCGGTGCTGACGCCGCCGATCCCGCGCACGGTTCGCTTCGCCGAGGCTCCCGCGGTCGGTCGCTCGATCCTGGAGACGGCCCGCAAGAGCAAGGGCGCGGCCGCCTATCGCGCGGTGGCCAAGGACGTGCTCACCCGCATCTGATCGGGGTCACGACATAGGCTCGGACGTATGCCGCACACCGCCCCCGCCCTGTCCCTCCCCTCCGCCGGTGCTCCCTTCGAGGCCGTCGCCTTGGAGCGCCGCGATCTGCGCGACGACGACGTGCTGATCGATGTCGCCTTCGCCGGCATCTGCCACTCCGACATCCACACCGGTCGTGACGAGTGGGGCGCTGCGCACTACCCGCTGACCCCCGGCCACGAGATCGCCGGCACAGTTGCCGCCGTCGGGTCGGCTGTGACGCGCCACAAGGTCGGTGACCGGGTCGGGGTTGGCTGCTTGGTCGACTCGTGCACCGAGTGTGAGAACTGCAAGAACGGCCAGGAGATGTTCTGCACCAAGCCGTCGGTGGGGACGTATAACTCCAAGGGGTATGACGGGGAGTGGACGGCGGGTGGCTATGCCCAGCAGGTCGTAGTGACCGAACGCATGGTCGTCTCCATCCCGGAGGGACTGGAGTTGGATGTCGCCGCGCCGCTGCTGTGTGCCGGCATCACGACATACAGCCCGTTGAAGCGCTGGGGTGCCGGGCCCGGTCGCCGGGTCGCCGTCATCGGGGTGGGCGGTCTCGGGCACATGGCCGTCAAGATCGCGGCGGCGATGGGCGCCGAGGTGACCACCTTGTCCCGCTCGGACGCCAAGGCCGCCGACGCCATCGAGCTCGGCGCCTCCCGCCACATCGCGACCTCCGACGCGGCCGCGATGAAGGCGGCGCGCGCGTCCTTCGACCTGATCATCAACACCGTGAGCGCCGATTTGGACATGGCGCAGTACCTCCGGCTGTTGCGTGCCAACGGGGTCCTGGCGAATGTGGGTCTGCCGAACGAGCCCTACTCGGTGCCGCCGTTCGCGCTGATCGGGGGCAACAAGGTGCTGACCGGCAGCAATATCGGCGGTATCGCCGAGACCCAGGAGATGCTCGACTTCTGCGCCGAGCACGGTCTCGGCTCGACGATCGAACTGCTCGACGCGAGCGACCCGGCCGCCGTGGACGCGGCCTGGGACCGGGTGGTCGCGGGTGACGTGCGCTACCGCGTCGTGATCGACACTGCCACCATCCCCCAGGTCTGATGCGGCGCACTCCAAGGAACTGCTGCTAGCAAAGATTCCTTGGAGTGCGCTAGGCCCACCCAGCACGGGCGGGGGTGGGGCTACTCGGCGGCAGACTGGCCGGCGCGGGTGCGGCGGCGGTTGCGATTGCGGCGGAGGGAGTCGCTGCCCGAGCCTTCGCGGGACGCTCCGTCGGTGTTGTCCGACGAGGGGCCGGAGTCGCCGCCGTGGCTCTCTGCGCCTTGGGACCGGCCCCGCCCGCCCGACCGGCTGCCCGATCGGCCTGTGCCCGACCGAGTTCCGCCCGACGTGGACCCACCCGACTTGGACCCGCCCGAACGCGAACCGCCGGAGCGCTGCTTCTGCGGCCCCTCGATGTCTTCCAGCACCTCGGCGTCAAGGCCGGCGCGGGTCTGGGCGGCCTTGGGCAGCCGGCCCTTCGCTTCGCGGGGGATGCCGAGATCGGCATACAGATTGTCCGAGGAGGAATAGGTCTCGGTGGGCTCCGGTATGCCGAGGTCCAGGGCCTTGTTGATGACGCTCCACCGGGTCAGGTCTTCCCAGTCGACGAAGGTCACCGCGACACCGGTGTTGCCGGCGCGACCGGTGCGGCCGATCCGGTGCAGATAGGTCTTCTCGTCCTCCGGGCACTGGAAGTTCACGACGTGGGTGACGTTCTCGACGTCGATCCCCCGCGCGGCCACGTCCGTGGCAACGAGCACGTCGACCTTGCCATTGCGGAACGCCCGCAGCGCCTGCTCGCGCGCGCCCTGACCCAGGTCGCCGTGGATCGCGGCCGCCGCGAAGCCGCGCTCGGCCAACTCCTCGGACACCTTGGCGGCCGTCCGCTTCGTGCGGCTGAAGATGATGGTCAGGCCGCGACCCTCGGCCTGCAGGATCCGCGAGAGCATCTCGGTCTTGTCCAGCGCGTGCGCCCGGTAGACGAACTGCTCGATCGCCTTGACCGTCGCGCCCTCGTCGCCCTCCTCGTGCATGGCCCGGATATGCGTCGGCTGCGTCATATAGCGCCGCGCGAGGGCCACGACGGCACCCGGCATTGTGGCCGAGAACAGCATCGTCTGGCGGCCGGCCGGGGTGCGCGCCAACAGTTTTTCCACGTCGGGCAAGAAGCCGAGGTCGAGCATCTCGTCTGCTTCGTCGAGCACCACGATCCGGGCGTGACCCAGGTCGAGGAACTTCTGATTCGACAGGTCGATCAGCCGACCCGGCGTGCCGACGACGATGTCGACGCCCTTGCGCAGCGCCTCGATCTGCGGCTCATAAGCGCGACCGCCATACACCGTCAACACGCGTATGCCGCGCTGCTTCCCCGCGCGCTCGAGGTCGGCCGCGACCTGGATGGCGAGTTCACGGGTGGGGCACACCGCGAGTGCCTGGGGCGCGCCGGGAGCCAGGAGGGCGGCATACGCCTCATCGGTGGCGGCGACGACCCGCTGAAGCATTGGTATGCCGAACCCGAGGGTCTTGCCCGTGCCCGTCTTGGCCTGGCCGATGATGTCGTGGCCGCCGAGGGCCACGGGCAACGTCATCGCCTGAATGGGGAACGGGCTGGTGATGCCGGCATCCGCGAGGGCGGACACGATCTGCGGATGCACGCCGAAATCGGCGAAGGTCTGCTCGGTCACGAAGACTTCTCTCGATCGATGCGGTCCCGGCGTTAGGCACGAGGACCGAGTGTTGCGGAGCCGATCGGAGGTTTTCGGCGGGCGCAAAGAAGTGTGGTGCGCGCCCGAGGGAGGCTGTCGACGGGCCGACCGGGCACCGTTGGTCGTAGTGATTCTACCGTGTCCGGCTCGGCTGACTACGCTGGCCGGTTGTGACCCATCGCTTAGATGACGCGGGCTACCGCGCCGCCGTCGTCGACCTCCTCGGCCTCCTCGCCTGCGGCGAGTTGGCGGCCTTCAGTCGGCTGGCCGGGGATGCGGAGCTCGCCCCGACCATGGCGGAGCGCGCGCGGATGGCCGGGCTGGCCGTGGCGGAATACGACCACTATCGCCTGCTTTCCGACGCCTTGGTCGAGCGGGGCGCCGACCCCGAGACGGCGATGGCGACCTTCGCCGCGCACTACGCGACATTTCACGAGCGCACCCGCCCCAGCACGTGGCTCGAGGGCGTCGTCAAGGCGTATGTCGGTGACGGCATCGCCACCGACTTCTATCGGGAGGTCGCGGCATACGTCGATCCGGCGACGCGCGCGCTGATCGAGCGTGCCTTGGAGGATGAGGAGCGCACCGGCTTCCTCGTCACCGTCGCGCGTGACGCCATGCAGGCCGACCCCGTGCTCGCGGGGCGGGCCGCCTTGTGGGCGCGCCGACTCATGGGGGAGGCCCTGACCCAGGCGCAGGCGGTGGCCGTGGAGCGCGAGAGCCTCACCGAGTTGCTCGCCGGGACGTATGGCGGTCCGGGCGCCGATCTTGCCGAGCTCGGCAGGATGTTTGGTCGCCTGACCGATGCCCATGTCGAGCGGATGGCTCGCCTGGGATTCACGGCCTGACTCCGCCCTCCCGGACGTTGTGGGAGGGGGACGGGCCGAAGCCGCCCTGGGGCAGGGACAGCAAAAGGCTGGGCCCCACAGTGGGGGCCCAGCCTCGTGCGTCGGGGCGCTACCTCAGCGGTGCACCTGCTTGTTGCCGGTCACCATGCCGTAGCCGACCGTCAGGGCGGCGGCAGCGGCAATGCTGACGACCCAGCGCAGCCAGTCAACGCCATTGGTGTTTTCCGGCATGATCCAGTAGCCCACGACCGCGCCGATGATGCCCAAGATCACAGTGATCGGAGCACTGATCGACTGGCGACCGGGGAGGACAGCGCGCGCGAGCATCCCGATGATCGCACCGAAGATGATGGTTCCGATAACGGCAAGAATCACGACAGATTCCTTTCTAGTGCCCGTGGTCGGGCAGGTGGCTCGCTGCACAGGCGGTGGCCTGTATCAGCAATAACTTTGACACGTCTAGGGCTATTCCGGCCGCCTTGTCGTCTCGCATTTTCCCGTCCGTTTGGGCACGCTTGTCGACCGGCCGCAGTCCCTCTGGCCTGAGGGTTTGCGAGGCTGAGGTCTAGGCTCCGAAGCCCACCCGCGAGCGCGAGGATTCGCCGATGTCGACGAAGGCGAGCGACGCAACAGGAACGATCACGACTCGGCCGCGGGCATCCTCAAGGCGAAGCGATCCGCCATCGGCGATGGCCTGTTTCACCGCCTCTTCGACCTGCAGTCCGGAGATTTCCGGTTCGATGGTGATATCGCGGGCGGAGTTGGCAATACCGATCTTTACTTCCATGGAACCGAGGCGGCCTTTCGTGGGCAGAGTGGGCAGAAGCTTTCGCCGGTCATGAACGACCCAGAGGTCGGGGTCATTCCCCGGAGGTCGCGCTCTTGGCCGGATAGCCCCCGACTCCGCGCCAGGCGAGCTGCCCGATGACGCGCACCGCGTCCTCCTGTGACAGCGTCCCGTCGCGCAGCCAGGCGCGGGCGGCGACCTGCGCCATACCCGTCAGTCCCTGGGCAACCAAGCGCGCAAGCGGCAACGGCATGGCCGTGTCGACGACGATTCGCCGCGCGACCGCGTCGGAACACGCGGACTGGCACCACAGGATACGCTCGCGAACTGCGGCGACCTCGTTGAGATCGGACTCAAAGACGAGGCGGTATGCCGAGTCCTCCCGCGCGACGAACTCGAAGTAGGCCGCGATGCTCGCGTAGACCCGTTCCTTGTGGTCGTCCGTGCTGTCCAGGCTGCCCTCGACGAGCTCGACGAGGGTCGCCGTGTGCTGGTCGACCAGCGCGAGGTATAGTTCCAGCTTGCCGGGGAAGTGTTGGTAGAGAACGGGTTTGGAGACGCCGGCGCGCTCGGCGATGTCCTCCATCCCGGCGGCGTGGTAGCCCTTCTCTACGAAGACTTCCTGCGCGGCCTGAAGGAGCTGCGCGCGGCGCTGCATCCTCGGCAGGCGACTGCCGCGCGCGGTCTCCCGCGGTGTGGCGGCTGTCGTCATGACCCCTCCTGATGCTCGATTCGGCCTCATCCTACGCGTGGGTAGGCTGGCGAGCATGGATCCCGTCCCCTTGGCGACCGGGCCTGGCGCACCGATCGCGGAGGCGCGCTACTCCCGGCAGGCGTTGCTGCCGGGATTCGACGCGGCCGGGCAGGCGCGGCTGGCGGCCTCCCGCGTGTTGGTGATCGGGGCTGGCGGGCTCGGTTCGGTCACCGCGACCTACCTCGCGGCCGCCGGCGTGGGCACCCTCGGCATCGTCGACGACGACCTGGTCGAGGTCTCGAACCTCCACCGCCAAGTCATTCACGGCGAACGCGATCTTGGCCGGGCCAAGGTCGACTCCGCCGCCGATCGTCTCGGGCAGATCAACCCGCGCGTGCGAGTCGTGCGGCACCGCGAGCGGTTGGACGAGACGAACGCGCGAGCCCTGATCGCGGCATACGACATCGTGGTGGACGGCGCCGACAATTTCGCGACGCGCTATGTCGTCGCCGACGCCTGCGTCCTGGAGTCAACTCCATTGGTATGGGGATCCATCCTCCGATTCGACGGTCAGGCGACGGTGTGGTGGCCGCCGGCCGGACCGTGTTATCGGTGCGTCTTCCCCTCCCCGCCACCAGCCGGGAGTGTTCTCGGCTGCGCCGAGGCCGGCGTGCTCGGCTCGATGTGCGCGACCATCGGCGCCGCCTGCTCGACCGAGGCGCTCAAGCTCATCGCCGGGGTCGGGCGACCGCTGATCGGTCGCCTCCTCGTGCACAACGCCTTGGATCAGTCGTATGGGGAGATCCCCCTCCGCCCCAACCCTCGCTGTGCGCTGTGCGGATCGGAGGCGATGGTGACCACGCCAGGGGAGGGCATCCTCGCCGCGTGTGCGCCGCCCGAACCCGTCGGCGAGCGGCTCTCCCCGAGTGACCTTCAGGCTCTCTTGACCCACGACGATCTCGTGTTGGTCGACGTCCGAGAGCCCGATGAATGGGCGAGCGGAATGATCGCGGGAGCACGCGGCATACCTCTGGGGACACTGGCGACGGCGGGCCTTCCCGACGGGGACGTCGTCCTCTATTGCGCTGGGGGAGTGCGGTCTGCCGAAGGGGTTCGGATCCTGCGGAAGGCGGGCCGCGAGGCGCGGGACCTGGCCGGCGGAATTGCGGCGTGGCGCGCCGAGGGTCGAGCCGCGGAGGCTGCCCCCGGCGCGTAAACGGGGGGTTGTCGGTGGGCGGTGATGGAATCTCGATATGACCACGACCGTGCTGGATCGTCCCCTCGTCGGGACCGCTGACCCCTGGCAGCAGGTGCTGCGCCATCGCGGTCCGCTGCTGCGGGTCCTCGGCGGGCCGGGCACGGGCAAGAGCCGGTTGGCGATCGATGTGGTGGTCGACCGGGTGGAGCGCGGTGAGTTGCGGGCCGATCGGTGTCTGGTGCTGGCGCCGAGTCGCCTGGCCGCGGCGCGGATGCGGGACGCGGTGACGGCAAGATTGGGCACGACGACGCGCGAGCCGCTGGCGCGCACGGTGGCCTCACTCGGCTTCGGCATCCTGCGGCGACTGGCGATTCGTGACGATCTGCCGACTCCGGTGTTGTTGTCCGGGCCCGAGCAGGATGTCGTCTTGCGCGACCTGTTGGCGGGCCATCGGCTTGAGCCCGGCTCGGGACCAACCTGGCCTCACGAGCTCGCTGATGCGTTGGTCACCAACGGTTTTCGGGCTGAGTTGCGGGATCTGCTCATGCGCGCGGTCGAGCACGGGCTCGACGGGGCGGCACTGGCCGAGCTGGGGCGGGAGGTCGGTCGGCCGGAGTGGATTGCCGCGGGAGCGGTGCTGGAGGAATACGACCAGGTCACCGCGTTGTCGCGTCCGGGTGCCTATGACCCGGCCTGGATCGTGACGGCGGCGGCGGACGCCTTGACGGACGATCCGGACTTGATCGAGGAGGTCGCCGCACTGATCGGTCTCATCGTGGTCGACGACGCGCAGGAGCTGACGACGCCGAGCGCGCGGCTGCTCGACGTGCTGGCGCGGGCAGGAATCGACGTCCTCCTCGTGGGCGACCCCGACGCGGCGGTGCAGACATTCCGGGGGGCCGATCCGGCCTTCCTTGGCCGACAGTGGCGCTCGCTTCCGGGTGGTGCCGAGGCGCCGACGGTGCGCCTGACGCAGGGGTTCCGACTCCCAGAGACCATCGCGGGCGCGGCGGCGCGGGTGGTCGACTTGGTCGGCACGAGTGCTGGTGCGCGGCACCGAGGTGCCCCCCCGGCGCAGCCCGGGGGCGCCGTGGAGGCGCATGTCTTTCGGTCGGCGGCGGCAGAGGCGGGCTTTGTCGCCGATTGCTTCCGACGAGCCCACCTGCTCGACGGCATCCCGTGGTCGCAACTGGCTGTCGTTGTGCGCGGGCAGGCCCGGGCGGCCACGATCCGGCGGGTGCTGGCTGCCGCTCGCGTGCCGGTCGCGGAGGCGGCCAGTGTGGTCGCGCTGCGTGACGCCGAAGCCGTCCGCCCGCTGTTGACCCTGCTTCAGATTGCCCTAGCTGCCGTGCCGGACGAGCTGTCTCGCGGGTCGAAACAGTTCACTCGTGCCGCGGAAAAGGCGGCTGGTGAGCAGGAGGAGGGAGTGGACGTCTCGGCGTTGCTAACGCCGGAGGCGGCCGTCGACCTGCTCACCTCCCCCTATGGCGGGTGCGACGCGGTGACTCTTCGGCGGCTGCGTCGTGGTCTGCGTCGCGATGCGCTCGCCCGACAACCTGCTCGCCCGCGCGATCGTCGCACCCGGGCGACTCCTGCCGTTCGGCTCCGAGGCAGACGGTGCACGGCGAATCGCCGCGATGCTGAGCGCCGCCACCTCCCTCCTGCGGCGACGACCGACCGCCGGGGCCGCGGATGTTCTCTGGGCACTGTGGTCGAGCGCCAAGGTCGCTGACTCCTGGCGCGATGCCGCTCTCGCCGGCGGTCGTGCCGGGGCTCGGGCCGATCGTGACCTCGACGCCGTCCTGGAGCTGTTCGCGGCCGCCGAAACCCTGGCCGAGCGACTGCCCGGCAGTTCAGCGGCGGCCTTTGTGACCCATGTGACCGCCCAGGAGTTGGCCGCCGACTCGGTCACCGTCCGAAGCTCCACGTCCGAATGCGTCTCTGTGCTCACGCCGCACGCGGCGGCGGGCCGGGAGTGGCGTCACGTCGCGGTGGTTGGTCTGCAGGAGGGCGCCTGGCCCGACCTGCGCCTGCGGGGATCGCTGCTGGGATCGGAGCACCTCGTCGACCTTCTCGCTGGCCGTGAGCGGTCGGTGCATGCCGCGCAGACAGCGATCCGTCATGACGAGGCCCGGTTGCTGCACGTCGCGGTGACCCGGAGCCGCGAGCGGCTCATCGTCACGGCGGTGCAGAGCGATGACGAGCAACCCTCGGCCTATCTCGACGTTGTCGAACCACGACTGTCGGGCGACGCGCGTCCGTTCACCGAAGTCGAGCGGCCGCTGACTCTGGTCGGCGCGGTCGGCGCGCTGCGCCGCGAGGTGGTGACATCGCCGACTTCGATGACGTCGGAGGGCACGGGCGCGCCCAGCCGAGCGGCGCGCACTCTCGCAGTGTTGGCCGACCACGGGGTGCGCGGAGCGGCCCCCGAGACCTGGTGGGGGCTGCGGTCCCTCACCACAGCCGCTCCGCGAGTCGCGGGCGACACGCCGGTCGCGGTTTCCCCTTCGGGTCTGGTCGATTTCGGCAAGTGCCAACTGCGTTGGCTGCTGACCCGAGTGGGTGGCGACGGGCCCAGCGTCGGGGCGGCCGCGATCGGGACGCTGGTGCACGAGGTCATCGCGGACGCCGATGCGCCCGTTGACGATTCCGTCATCGGTCAGGAGACCGGAGGCGAGCCCGTGGACCGTGGGCGTTTGAGCGAGGCGCTGGATGCCCGGTGGGCCCGGCTGGGTCTCGATGGCGGCTGGCGCGAGCGTGCTAAGCGCGCCGACGCCGAGGCCATGCTCGACCGGGCCGTGACCTACTTTTCGGCAGCCAGCCAGGACGGCTGGGTGCGGGTGGGCGCGGAGGTGAGCCTGCGGCATACGCTCGGACGCGCGGAGATCCGGGGCGTCGTCGACCGAGTCGAGGCGGGCGCCGACGGACGGCTGCGGATCATCGACTTCAAGACCGGGAGCAGCAAACCCCGGCTTGATGAGGTGGCCCGGCATGCCCAGCTCGGCTGCTATCAAGTGGTCGTGGCGGGTGGCGCCTTTGGTGACGGACTGGAGTCCGCGGGGGCCGCCCTGGTTCAACTCGGCAAGGCGGGCACGGGACAGATCGCGCGCTCCGTTCAGGCACAACCACCCCTAGCCGCGGACGACGACCCGCAGTGGGCAGAGAGGCTGATCATCGAGTCGGCCGATGTCATGGCGGGGGCGCAGTTCCAGGCGCGGGTCGGCGACTCCTGCCGCACCTGCCCGGTCCGCACCAGTTGCCCCGTTGCGCCGGAGGGGGTGGTGCTGCAGTGACGATTTCCGCGCAGGACATTGCCGGGGCGTTGGGTTTGCCCCGTCCCACGGACGAGCAGGCGTCGATCATCGAGCATCCACCGACGCCGATGCTCGTGGTGGCGGGGGCGGGCTCGGGCAAGACCGAGACGATGTCGGCTCGCGTGGTGTGGCTCGTCGCCAACGGCCACGTCGAGCCCGACCGGGTGCTGGGGCTCACCTTTACGCGCAAGGCCGCCGCGGAGCTCGCCTCTCGAGTGGGTGCCCGGCTGGCTGCGCTCCGTCAGGCCGGCATCTGGTCGCCCACCAACCCGGCGGGGGCGACCGACCCGATCACCGCGTCGGCGACCGTCTCCACCTATCACGCCTACGCCGGCCGGATTGTCTCGGAGCACGCCCTGCGTCTCGGGCGGGAGCCGGAGTCGCGGCTGTTGTCGGAAGCGGCGTCCTGGCAGTTCGCCAATGAAGCGGTGGCGAGTTATGACGGTCCCTTGGAGGAGATCGGGCGGGCCGAGGCGACCATCACCAACGCCGTGGTCGACCTGTCCGCCGAGATGGCCGAGCATCTCGTCACACCCGATCGACTGGCCGAGTGGCTCGATGCCTTCGAGGCGGGGATGGCCAGGATCGAAGCCGGCGGGCGTGAGTTGTTCGCCGAGAGCAAGACCATGCGTCGCGATCTGCACGGCCGGCGGATGTTGGTGCCGGTGCTCGAAGCCTACGAGCGACTGAAAGTCGCACGCGGGGCGCTCGACTTCGCCGACCAGATGTCCCTGGCGGCTCGAGTGGCGAGCCGATTCCCCGTGGTCGGGCAGATCGAGCGAGCGCGCTTTGGCGCGGTCCTGTTGGATGAGTTCCAAGACACCTCGGTCGCCCAACTCGAACTCTTGCGCGCACTGTTCACCGAATCCGGCGGAGGCGGGCGCGCCGTCGGGGGTGGCGCCGGCGAGGAACGCGCAGGCAAGGATCGCGACGGCGGGGATGGTGTCGCTGGGGGTCGTGTCTGCGAGGGCCGTGAGGGCGCGACGGGAACTCATTGCGTGACCGCGGTGGGCGATCCCAACCAGTCGATCTACGGATGGCGCGGTGCCAGCGCCGCAACATTGGCGCAGTTCCCAGCCGCCTTCGGCGCCGCTCGCGATGCCGTTCTCCCGCTCACGCAGACCTGGCGCAACGACGCGCGCATCCTCGCGGCCGCCAACGCCGTAGCCGCCCCACTTCGCCGTGAGGCCGCTGTGCCCGTCGCCCCCCTAACCGCGGCGCCCTCCGCGGCGGCCGGCCGGATCGAGGTAGCCCGACCGGAGACGATCGAGGACGAAGCGACTCAGGTGGCTCACTGGATGGCGGCTCAACTGCGCGGCGGCGCGCGGTCTGGTGCGGTCTTGTGCCGCAAACGGAGCCAGTTCGGGCCCGTCGTGGAGGCACTGGCGCAGGCCGGTCTGCCCTACGAAGTCGTTGGCCTCGGCGGGTTGTTGACCACCCCCGAGGTCCAGGACCTTGTCGCCCTGCTCACGGTGGCCCACGATGCTGCCCGCGGGGACCGGCTCATGCGATTGCTGACCGGCCCCAAGGCTCGATTGGGGGCCGCTGACCTTGACCGGTTCTATGCCTGGGCTCGCAGCAGCCAGCAGATCCAGCCTCGCCGAGAAGCCCAGCGCCCACTTCAAACCCAGAGCCCGCCACAAACCCAGAGAGCTTCACGAACCCCGAGCGCTCCAGAAGTCCAACGTCTCAACGAAGATCAGCGTCGTCCAGCCGACTTGTCCGACGGCGCCGCCGATCGGGTCAGTCTGGTGGAGGCGCTGGTGGAACTCGATCGGCTCGTCGATTCGGCTCGGGTCGCAACGGGCATCAGTGAGGCGGGCCTGACCCGGCTGCACGAACTCGCCGAGGCCGTCGGGGCCATCCGCCGACTTAGCGGCCTGGGCCTCGCCGAACTGGTCGATGAGGCAGAGCGCGCGCTCGGTCTGGACATCGAGGTCCTGGCCCGCCCGGCCTTCGGCCCGGCCGCGGCACGCGCGCACCTCGATGCGTTCGCCGACATCGCGGCGAACTTCTCGATGAGCAGCGACCGGCCCACCCTGGGCGGCTTTCTAGCCTGGCTGGACGCCGCACTGGAGGAGGAGCGCGGCCTCGACCGCGGCAACCTTGAGGTCGCTCCCGATGCCGTGCACGTGCTGACCGTGCACGCTGCCAAAGGTTTGGAGTGGGACGCCGTCGCGGTTCCCGGCCTCGTCGAGGCGACCTTTCCCGTCCATACCGCCACGACGTCGACGTGGTCCGCCGAAGCCGAGCGGTGGGTCGTCGGGCAACCGTCGGACGGGGCGTGGACGCGGGGGATCGCCACACTGCCATACGACCTGCGCGGCGATCGGCTTGCCTTGCCAGATCTGGACTGGCGATCCGCTCCCGACGCCAAGGAGTTGGAGAACCGCCGCAAGCGGTTCCGCAGCGATGCCGGCGCCCGTGGCATCGATGAGGAGCGACGCCTGGCCTATGTTGCCCTGACCCGAGCCCGGCACCGGTTGCTGCTCACCGCCCCCGTCTGGTCCACCCAGGGGAGTCCGCGGGTCGTCTCCCGCTTTGTCACCGAGCTCTTCGATGACGTCCCGGACGCCCTGGCACGCGGCCCGTGGACGCCCGAGCCCGACCCCGAGGCGCGCAACCCGCGGCTGAGTGAGCCGATCACCGCGCTATGGCCAGTCCAGCCGGTCATTCCGACGCCGATCGCGGCTGCGGCGGCTGCCGTCAGCGGCGCTCGGACGCACACAGCCGACTCCGACCCAGGTGAGGTCCTCGGCGATCCCGAGCTTGCGGTCCTGCTTGCGGAGCGCCGTGCCCGCCAGCAGCCGACCAGCGCCGCCGCGCCGCGAGCCGCGCATCACTCGGCCGCCGACCTCGTGGCCGCGGCGACCGACCTGGAGGCGTTCCGTCTCGCCCGTCGTCGTCCGATGCCGACGCGGCCGGCCGAATCCACCCGGCAGGGCACCGCTTTCCACGCCTGGGTCGAGCGGCACTACCGTCGCGCGGCGCTGCTTGAACCCGACGACCTGCCCGGCAGCGCCGACGAGGGCGGCGCGCAGTCATTGGATGACCTGACGGCGACCTTCTTGGCCAGTCCCTGGGCCGGTCGCGAACCGCTAGAGGTCGAGTTGGCTGTCGAAACCGTCATCGGCGGGGTGGCAGTGCGCGGCCGGATCGATGCGGTCTTCCGCGACGGTGATGGCTTTGTCATTGTCGACTGGAAGTCCGGTCACGCCCCCAACGGCGCCGACGCCGATGCGAAGGCTGTCCAACTCGCGCTTTATCGGCTGGCGTATGCCCGGCTGCGGGACGTCCCACCGAGTGTCGTCCGGGCCGCGTTCTACTACGCAGCCACGGGCGAGAGCGTGTTTCCGCCCCTGCCGTCCGATGCCGAACTGGTCGAGCTCGCCGAGCATGCCAGCCGCGAGTGAGCCGACCATGACCCCCGCCCGGAACCCGTCAGCGGATCAACTCCGTGTCGCCGACGTCGTCGGCCAACTGCTCCAGCCATCCCGTCGCCTCGCGCACGCGATCTGGATAGCCCTGCGCCAGCGCGTCGAACAGATTCGTGACGTAGCCGAACTCGCCAATCACCTGGGCTCGGGTCAACAGGTGCCGGTCGGGGCGCGTGCTGCGCGCCTGAGCGTAGGCCCGTGCAATTTCTGTCGTCGTGTCCGGCTCGCAGTCGCGCACGATGGCCGCGAAGTCGTCAGCCGGGTCCGCGACCTTCGCTCGCCGCCAGCCCGTGATGCCGGTGATCTTGGGCTCCGCGTCGCGGACTTCCACGAGCAGATGGCGACCGTCGATCCCGCCGTGAATCGGGGTGGGGGCGAACTGCCAGATTGCGACATTCTCCAGGGCCTGCTCCCACCGTCCGAGCAAGGTCGGCGGGACCCGTCCGCTGGCGGCGGCCCGGTCGAGGTCGCTGAGGTGGCGGCGGCGGTAGGTGTCCGCGGCATACGTCTCCAGGCCCGCGTTCTCCAGCAACTCTGGTTCGAGGTTGTGGATCCGCGCGAGTTCGGTGCCGATCTCGGCGACCAGTGCCGAGTCCGGACCCAGCGCCTCCAGGTTGATCCCGCTTCCTGGGATGAAGCGATGCACGACGGCCCGCCCACCCTCCGGCAGCACGGCGAAGCCGGTCGGAGTCGGCAGCTTTGTGGTCAGTCGGCGACCGAGAAGTTCGGCGACCGCCGCGGCGGCGTCCAGTTCGGCCGCCCCGGCGGGGG
>NZ_HF571038.1:2805887-2823452 GCF_001046875.1 Nostocoides jenkinsii Ben 74 | reverse complement strand
GGCTCGGGTCGACCGGCTGGCCCGCGCCGGGCGGGGGGCTGGCGGGCGGGAGCACCGGGCCACCGCGAAGTTGATTGATCGCCTCCAGTTGGGCCTGGACCCGGCGCTGGTTCTCCAGCATCAACTCGGTCAGATTCGGTATGCGGTTCGGGTCGCCCACGCCGAGCTGCGGTGTTGCGGGCTGGGCCGCGGGTGTTGGCGGGACTGCGGGTGTTGGCGGGACTGCGGGTGTTGGAGAGATTGGCGGCGTTGGGGTGGCTGGGCGCGTCGGGTCGCTGCTCGGGTTCGTGGTCATGTGCGGCGCGGGGGTAGCGCCGGGCGCGGCGCTGAGTTGCGAGGCCGCGGCCAAGGACGCATTGCCGGCCACGCGCGGGGTCGGCTGCCCGAGCAGGCACGCCGCCGCCGCGACGTCCCCCAACCCCTGGGCGTATGCCGCGGCCTCCCCTGGCGCGGTCGCCAACAGGTCGCTGAGCAGGGCGGTCGGGGCTTGGCGCCACTTGCGTCCGCCGGACGCCGCCTCGAAGAAGGCCGTATTGGCCGCCGCCAGATCGGCGGCATCGAGGCCCGCGGCGGGGGCCCAATCGAGCGCGGCGTTCGGGGCGGACTCGGCGATCGCCGCGGCAAAGTTCAGCGCCTCGGCACGCGCGGCCTCCGGGGCCAATCCCGCGCGCACGGCGACGGCTACGAGGCCGTCCACCGAAGCGCGGAAGCTCTCGGCGGGTGCGGTCATCAGGCTTCTCTTCCGATCGGTGGGGCGAGCCGGCCGACGTCGGGCGGCCTCGGGCGGTTTGGTCCCGGCAGGTCAGGGCTTGGGAGGTCAAGGGCATTCGGTACGCCGCTCGGCCGGGGCTGCGCCAACGGCACGTCCCCGGTGTCGTCGTCGGCGCCCGCGTCGGAGCCTCCCGCGGCGGCTGGGGAGCCGAGCCCGGGCGCCGTCGGCGCGGCATACGAACTCTGCTCACCCGAGCCGGGCATCGGGGACCCGGGCACCGGGGGCAGTGCCGTGCCGGGGTCGACCGCAAGGCCGCCGCCGGCGGGGGTTCCGAATTTCTCCTGCAGGAAGCGGCCGTGGACGACGAGGGCCTGAGCGTCGGCGCGGCATACGGCATCGAAGACCTTGTCCATCGTGGACCCGAGCAGATCGAGTTGGTCGATCAGGATCAGGAGGGAAGTCTTGCCCCGATCGACGGGACGGCTGTCGGCCCAATCTCGCGGCAGGCGAAGGTAGCCCCCGATCGCCCCCGGGAGATAGTCCGTCGCCGTGGCCATCACGTTGTAGGCACTGGCACTGTCGCCACCCAGCGCGTCCAGGCGCGGGATCGTCTGGCGCACCACATTGGTGACCCGCTTGAGCCGGGCCATGACCATCGGCGGGACGACGCCGTCCTTGGCCAGCTTTTCGACACCATCGAGGGCGGCCAGCAGCGACTCACTGGTCGGTGCGGCCGGCACCTGGATGATGGGTTCGCGCGTCTCGGTTTTCTTCCCGAAGCCGAACCACTCGCCAATCCCCATAGCGCGCTCAGCTCACCCCCGCCGGGCGCCTCAGGCCCCGTTGCCGGGGCCGATGTTGAGGCTGCCGGCGACGATGCGCTGGTCCTGGCGCTGGACGCGGTCGAGGTAGCTGCGGGACTTCGCCACCTCGGTCTCCAGCGTGCCGATCGTCGCGGCCATGTTGTCGAGCGCCTGCACCTTGAAGGTGTCGATCGCGTCCATGGTCGCGTAGATGTTTTGGAAGGCGCGCTGCAACTGCGGCAGACCGATCGTGGCCGACGCCGCCTGCTCCTGGATGCGCACCGAGTTGTCCTTGAGCATCTCGGACGTGCGCTCGATCAGGCCGCTGGTGGTGGTGTTGAGGGCGGTGATCTGGTCGAGGACCAACTGCTGGTTGGACAGTGCCTGGCTGACAATGACGGCGGTGCGCAGGGCGCTGACCGTCGTCGTCGTGGCGCGGTCCACGCCCTTGATGAGCTCGATGTTGTTCTTGATGACGATGTCGATCGCCAAGTAATTCTGGATGCTCACGGCCAGCTGGGTCAGCAGATCCTGGTGCTTCTGGCGGACATAGAACAGCACGTCCTCGCGCAGCGCCTTGGCCCGCTCGGGGTCGCTCGCATCGAGCGTGGCGACCTGGGCGGCGAGCTTGGAGTCGAGCTTCTCGGCGATATAGACGTACTGGTTCAGCCGACCCATCGAATCCCAGAGCTGCTGCTTCTCCAGGTTGAGCGCCACATTGTCGCGCTGCAACTCGTCCTGGCCGTTGCGGAGGCTGTGCAAGATGCCGTTGAGGTGGCTCTGCGCCGACTGATACTTGCGGAAGTAGTCGCTGATCTTGTCCCCGAACGGGATCATCCCGAGGACCTTCTTGGCGCCCTGCGCCTGGCTCGGGTCGAGGTCCTCGACGGTGCGCCGCAACTCCAGCAGCGTCTTGCCGACCTTGGACCCGCTCGCGAGGCCGCCCTCTTGGAGCGCCTTGACGGGGCTCTGCAGGAGCCGGTTGGACGACTCGGCCGCGCGCCGGATGTCGTCGTCACCCATGGTCCGCATCTCGGCGGCCTTCGCCTCATACTCCGGCGACTTCGTGGCCGTGGCCGAGAGGGCGGTCAGATAGCCGTCGACCTTCTGATCCAACATGGGTATGGCGCTCGCCGGCACCGCCGGGGCCATCTTCGGTGCCGCCGTGGTCGGGACCGTGGCGACCGCGGGCGGCGCCTCGAGCGTGAGGGTCTCCATCGGCGGCGCGAGCGGCTGGACAGCCGCGTCCTGAGGCTGGTCGGACATACCTACCTGAATCTCCCTCTGGCCTGCCCCCTGCGGCCGGCCGTATGCGGTGTGCTCCCACGCGCGGCGAAGCCCGCCACGCACTGTGAATGACGTGGCAGCAATCTACGTGGTTCCCGCGGGGTTGGGCGGGTGGGGCAGTCCCGGGTTGGCCCCTGAGGCCGCCCACCCGCCCCCTACCCGCCGGTCAGTCCTCGTCGTAGCCGATGTCGATCAGCGAATCGAACAACACCGTGCGGTCCGCCCGTCCTGAAGGCGTCACATTCGCCACGGTGACGCGACTGTCGTTCTCGAGTTCCACGGAGGCGACGACGACCCGCTGATGGCGTGTCGCCGAACGCAGGTCGATGGTATTGACGAGGCGACCGTCCTTGTACACGGCCATCACCCCCATACCGGGTCCGCGCTCGGTGACGACCGCAACGGTCCGCTTGGCGCGGGCGTCCACGAAGGCCGTGCGCGAAGTCCAGCCGGTCCCCGGCGTCGCCGAGACGGCAGCCTTGCCAAGCATCGTTCCCGCGCGCGATGACGGGGTCCACCCGTAGCTGTAGGTCACAGCATCCGGGGACCACAAGCTTGGGGCGACATACGCGAAGCCCAGGTAGTGGCTGCCGCGGTAGAGCGTGACCCGGGCGGGGTCCTTGTGCGAGAAGGCCGGCGCGAGGGTGCCGCTGAGCGTTCGAGTCCCGGCGCCCGAGGCGGAGGCGATCACCTTGTCGCCATACTTCAGGCTGCAATCCGGGACACAGCCGGAGAGGGTGGCACTCGCCCGCATCCGCACCTGCTGGGTCGGTGCCGCGCTGCCCAGCTGTTGGTTCAGCACCTGGAGGTGGATGGGGCCCCATACCTCTCGCGCGGCCGTGGCTCGTGCCGTCGTGGCTCGTGCCATGGTGGTCTCGCCGTCCAGCATGGCCAGCCCGTCGAAGGAGACCGTGCGCGCCGTTCGGTTGGCCGGGGTGAGATTTACCAGGCGGAGTTGCTGCGTCGCCGAGGTGGGCGGGAGGGTGGCGACCACCTTGCGCTTGGTGACGATCGACGAGCGGAGGTCAACCTTGGTGACCAAGGCGCCGTCGGCATAGATCCCGAGAACCCCGGCCGACGGGCCGGTCTCGGCGATCACGCCGTATGCCGTCCGTCCCGCCGACCAGGCGCGCATGGTCACCGCCGACCCGGGCTGGCGCGAGCGCAGGATCATCGTCTGAGTCGCCGCGAGGTCGAGTTCCCGACGCCAATCTCCGGCGTATGTCGTGCCCACACTCCCGTTGTCCGGCTCGGCCGCGAGCGATGAGCGGGGAGCAGTGGCGAACAACTCCCGGTTTCCGCTGGCCGTGTGTTGGATGAGTCGGACGTACGAGTAGAAGTCGTCGTGCATGTCGAGGTGCGTCCGCACGGTGTAGCGCTGCGTCGTTCCCGGTGCAAACTTCCTGGAGTCCACGACACGGTCTGCTGTGGAGTCGGGTGCACGCACCACCAGGTCACAGCCGCGTCGGCAGTCAGCGTTTGCGGTGACTTTGAGGTCGACCTGAAGCGGTCCCAGGTCGATGCCCGGGAGCTGCTGCCCGCTCACCATCCGCACGCCAACAGTGACGGCTGGCGCGCTGGCCTCCGCTCCGGCTGTCCCCGCCGCGCCCCCGAAGACGGCCGCTGCCGCCGTGATTCCTACAAGTACTGATCGCTTCATGGGGCGGAGAGTAGCCGTTAGGGGGGGGACCAAACTTCCCCACAGCACAACGTTGTGCATCAGTGTTGCTGAGCGTTACGCTCGTGCAATGACTACTCAGGTGACGAGGAAGGCGGAGGGGACCCACGATCGGATGGTTGCTGTCCTTGACGTTCTCTTTCATGAGGAGGAGATCGTCCTCGACCCCGCGGTCGTCGCCAGCGCCGTCCTGTCGGCCGCTGGCGCGACATCTCCCCCTCTGACCGCGGGCGAACGCGCATTCTTGGAGTCGTATGGCGGTGTCGCCACGGGCGATCCGGCATCGGCACTGGTCGAGGTGGCAATTAGCGGTTCGGGACCGACGAGTCACGTGCTCACCAGTGCCGAAGTGGCGACTCGCTTGGGTCAGTCCAAACCCACGGTGACACGCGCACGGGAGCGCGGCGACTTGTATGCCCTCGCCTCCGGCGGCCAGCTGTGGTTCCCCGCGTGGCAGTTCACGGGCGACGGAGCACTCCCGGGCCTGCGCATCGCACTGGCGGACCTACCCGCGCAATGGGCGGCGGAGCGGCTGGCACGGTTCATGGCTACCCAGGACGAATTCTTGGACGGACTCAGCCCGGTTGAGTGGCTAGGCCAGCGATCCGATCCGGCGCGGGTCGCCGAACTACTGGTGGCCGAGAGTCACGAGTGAGCCCAGCAGGCCTGCAGAAGGTTCCGCGTGAGCCGAAGCTACCCCTTAGGCGTGGGTCCCAGCACATCGTGGAATCGGACGAGCCCCTCTGGCGGATCGCTGCGACCTCGGGGCCATTCGCACTCCGCTGGAATGCTTTTCGGACGTTCGGGCCGCTGCCCCAAATGCGGTGGGACCCTCACCGACCACCACCGTCAGAGCAGCCTGGGCGCGGAGTGATGTATGCCGCCCCCCACATCACCACCGTGGTCGCAGAGCGATTTCAAAAGTACCGATTGGTCGACCCCCACACCGGCGCACCCTTTCTTTTCGGTTGGCAACCCACGCGTCCGCTGCGCTGTCTTAACCTGACCGGCGATTGGCCGGTGGCAAACCGCGCCGCGCACGCCCTCCTCTCCGGCCCCCGCTCGACCTGTCGCCGGTATGCCGCGGCCATCCTGGACTCGTGGCCCGACCTCGACGGGCTACGCGTCAGGTCCTCGATAGACGGACGCCTGACCTTCGTGCTCTTCGAACCCGCCGCCGACGCCCTCCCCGACCTCCCCGCATACGCCCGGCCCCTGACCCAGCCCGACACCTTCGCCGTCGTCCACGCCGCCGCCAAGCAGCTCGGGTATGCCGCCCTACCGCCCCGGTAGCGCCTACGACTAAAGTTGCGAACGAGGCTTCGAGTGTCCAGCTGCCCCGCCCGCCGGGGATGAGCCCTTATGCATGCCGTGCTGGACGTGTACTCGACACCTCGCCCCGCGGACGCGGGGATTCCGAAAGGAACTTATGGATGCTATGTTGACGAACCGCTTTTAGGTCTTGACAGCGTCATCCATGCGCTCATACGCTGCGATCCACACGACGAGGCGAAAGGAGGTGGGCATGGGCATCTACCAGCAGGGGTTCTGGTCGGGCTCGGGCGGCACGCGCGCCGCCCGGGCCTTGGGCCCTTACCGCGCCTACGTTCCCGATCCGCTCCACGACCTCAGCTTCACACTGACCACCGACAACGCCGCCCTGCTCCGCGAGGCGGAGACGGCGGTGTCTCGACTCGACGACTCGCTGCGCTCCCGGCTTGGACAGCTCTCACCACTCCTGCGCACCTCGGAAGCCGCCGCCAGCTCGTGGATCGAGGGCATCAGCCCCGGCGCTCAGCAGATCGCCCTCGCCGGGCTGGCGATCGAGGAGGACGTGCGGGGTTTCGGCGACGCAGCGCGCCTCGTCGCCAACAACCTCGTGGTTCTTCGGGACATCGGCGACCAGTGGGCCGACCCTGCCCCGCTGACGATGACCGACCTCGAGGCTGTCCAGCGGCGCCTGCTACCGGACCGCCCACGGCTGCACGGCATCCGCACGACGCAGAACTGGATCGGCGGGTCATCCCAGAACCCGCTCTCCGCCGCTTACGTGCCGCCACCCCCGGAGCATGTCCACCGTCTGCTGGTCGACCTGATCCGCTTCGCGGATTCCCGCACGATGGCGCCCCTTGTTCAAGCCGCCCTGGTGCACGCCCAGTTCGAGACGATCCACCCGTTCGCCGACGGCAACGGCCGTGTCGGTCGCGCGCTGATCTCCGGGGTCTTGACGCGGCGCGGGTGGCTGGACGGCGCTGCGCTCCCGGTCTCCTTGGTGCTGATGACCCGGACGGGGGACTACATCGAGGGCCTGGAGCGGTTCCGCTTTGAGGGCCGCCCCGTCGGGGCCGCCGCAGGGGCGGCGGTGAACGCCTGGCTGGAGGTCTTTCTCCGCGCCACGATCGATACCGCAGCTCAGGCGCACGCGCTCGCCGCCGAGGTCGAGAGTATCCTCGGCGACTGGCGTGACCAGTTGGCGCGGGCTCGGGAGGACGCGGGCAAACGTGCGCTTCCCCGAGCCGATGCCGCCGTCCTGCGCATTCTCGATGCGCTTGCCCAGACTCCGGTCATGACGACCGAGACCGCCGAGAGGCTCCTCGGTATCACCGCCGCCGCCGCGAACACCGCGTTCCGCGAACTCCATCAGGCCGGAATCCTTACGCGCCGAAGCGACCGTGGTCGGGCCCTCTACGTCGCACGCGACGTCGTGGATCTGCTCGACCTCGCGCAGCGGCGCCTTGCCTCACCAGCCTTCGATACCGCCGTCGCCGAGCCTTCGCGTTCGGCTCCCGCACTCCCCCGAGGCCGATCGATGCAGGCATACGACTCACCCTTCTCCGAGGCGGCCGACTCGATCTGGGCCAAGACCAACGCGGACGCGGGCACCTGGATGCCGTTGACCAGGCACCTGACGGACACCGCCGAAGTCGCCGGCCTGCTCTGGGATCACTGGCTCGCCCCCAACGTGCGCCGGGTCATCTCCCGCGATCTGCCGGACGGCGAGGTGGACGGACGGGTACTGGTGCGCTGGCTGGCCGGGGTGCACGACATTGGCAAGGCGAGCCCGGGCTTCGCGGTCAAGGCACGCATGACTCGCGGCTTCGACGATCTCCTCGATCGCATGGCCCGCCACGGCCTGCACTGCCCGCCGTATGTCGTCGGGAGCTTCCAGAAGTTGCCGCCACACTGCCGCATCGGCCACGGGCTCCTGACCTCCTGGCTGGAGAGGCGCTACACCTATCCGAGGGACTGCGCGACCACCTATGCCGTCCCGGTGGGCATGCACCACGGCGTGCCACCGACATACGGCGACCTGTCGGACCTTCGCAACCGCCGGGAATGGACCGGGATCGACTCCCCGCCGTGGGTTGCCGCTCAGGACGAGATCCTCACCACGATGGCCGCGCTGACGGGGGCGGATGCGCGCCTGGCCGCGTGGTCCGGCCATTCCTTGTCTCCGGCTGCACAACTCCTGGTCAGTTCGGTGATCGTCGTCGCCGACTGGCTCGCGAGCGACGATCTGCGCTTCCCGCACCTGGACAACTCCACGACGGCCGTCCGTGCCACGCGAGCGCGCCTGGGACAGGACCTCAAGGGACCCTGGCGTCCCCTCCCGCAGCGGGCCGATGACGCCGGCCTGCTCCACCGGCGGTTCCCGCAGATCGACGGCGACGCCAGCGCTGTGCAGCGCGAGGCACTTCGGCTCGCGCAGTCCGTTGGGGAGCCCAGCATGCTGTTGATCGAGTCGCCCACCGGATCCGGCAAGACAGAGGCTGCGCTGCTGGCTGCCGAAGTGCTGGCCGAACGCTTCGGCTGCGGTGGCGTCTTCGTCGCGCTGCCGACCATGGCGACCTCCGACGCGATGTTCGACCGGGTTCATGCCTGGAGTCAGCACCTCGGCGCGACCGAGCCGTCGACGATCTTCCTCGCGCACGGCAAGGCACGGCTCAACGAGAGCTATCGAGGCATCGCCCGTGATGCCCGGATCCGCTCGGTGAACGCGGCCGAACGGGAACTTGGCGACATCGACGACGAGCGTGACGGGGCCGTGGTGTCCAGTTGGCTCAATGGCCGACGCAAGGGTGTGCTCGCCAATATCGTCGTCGGCACCATCGACCAGGTCCTCTTCGGTGGCCTCAAGAGCCGGTATGTCGCGTTGCGCCACTTGGGTCTCGCCGGCAAGGTGGTGATCGTCGATGAGGTCCATGCCGCAGACGACTTCATGCGGACGTACCTGGTGCGGGTACTGGAGTGGCTCGGAGCCTTCGGGACCCCGGTGATCCTGCTGTCGGCCACGCTGCCGCCGGCGCAGCGCCGGGAACTTCTCGCGGCATACGCGCGCGGGCGCCGGCGCTCACTCCCACGAACCCTGGAGACTGCCGGATATCCCCAGATCACCGTGCAAGGGGACCAGACGCGCGTGGTGGACGTTCCCTGGGACGGGGACCATCGCCGCCTGGAGATGCGACGGCTCGCGTTAGAGGACCTGGTCCCCTTCGTCACGGAGTTCGTCGAGGGTGGTGCCGTCGTGGTGGTCGTCCGCAACACCGTCGGCGACGCGCAGCAGACCTACACCGACCTCGCCCGCCGGCTCGGTGATCGAGTCACCTTGCTCCACAGTCGCTTTCTGGCCAGCGACCGAGTCCTGCGCGAGAAGGATCTGCGCGAGCGACTCGGGCCACCCCGCGCGGGAACGCGTCGGCCGGACGGGCTGGTCGTGGTCGGGACGCAGGTCCTGGAGCAGTCCCTCGACATCGACGCCGATCTGATGCTCACCGATCTGGCTCCTGTGGACCTGATGCTCCAGCGCGCTGGACGCCTTCATCGGCACCGGCGTGGAGAGGGTGAAGAGGATCGCCCGCCGATGGTGCGCACGCCTCGGCTGCTCGTTCTCGGAGCCCCTGACCCCGCCGCGAGTCCAGATCCCCTTCTCGATGCCGGGGGTGTGGCGGTGTATGGCGCCAGCCGGCTGCTCCGGGCGGCAGCCGTTCTCGCGCCTCATCTTTCGGGACTCGAGATCTTGCTGCCGGAGGATGTGCCTCGGCTGGTGGAGGCGGCATACCGCCCGGACCTCCCGCCACCGCCAGGATGGGAGGCCCCTTGGCAGAGCGCCGAAGCCGCGCAATCGACTCTGCAGGCCGAACAACGACAGAAAGCTGACACTTTCCGGCTCGCTGGGCCCACCGCCTCGGACTCGTTGGTGGACTGGCTGCACGGTCGCGCGGGCGACTCGGGGAACGAAGAAGCGGCGGGCGGCCACGCGCGGGTGCGCGACAGCGAGGACGGGATCGAGGTCATTGTGGTGCAACAGGTCGACGGCGTGGTACGCCTGCTGCCCTTCGGAACGGCATACCCCGGCGCCGATCTGGGTCACGTGTCGATGGACCCGCCATCCGAGGACCTAGCCCTCGCGGCCGCGAACTCCACCGTTCGTCTGCCAGGGGTGATGACCCGGCCATGGAACATCGACCGGACCATTCGGGACATGGAGGAGTTGGGACGCGGGTTCGTCGGGTGGCAGAAGTCGCCTTGGCTCGCCAAACAATTGATCCTCCCGTTGGACCGCGATCTGGGGGTCACGGTTGGCGGATGGCGGCTGCGCTACGACCGTGACCTCGGCCTCGTCACGACTCGAGAGGAGACATCATGACCGGGACAACAAGCTTCGACCTGCGCACGCACCCGTGGATCGCGGTGCGCACCGACGGGGGGGTCGAGGAGGTGTCGCTGCTGGATCTCTTCCGCAGGGCGGGCGAGATCCGCGCCATCGCGGGTGAGATCCCGACGCAGGATGTCGCGCTTCTTCGCCTGCTGCTGGTGATCCTGCACCGCTCGCTTCCCGAGAGCTTCGACTACCCGCATCAGCGATGGGCGAGCCTGTGGCGGGCCCCGACCTTGCCGGTCGACGACATCGAGGCCTACCTGGACCAGTGGGCCGACCGCTTCGACCTCCTGCACCCGCAGACCCCCTTTCTGCAAGTCGCTGGTTTGTCGGCTGCCAAGACCTCCGGCTTGGTGAAGCTGATCGCCGAAGTGCCGGCCGGCAATGCGTATTTCACGACCAGAGCGGGGCGGGCTGTCGAGTCGTTGTCGTATGCCGAGGCTGCCCGGTGGCTCGTCCACAGCCAGCAGTTCGACGTCTCCGGGATCAAGACCGGAGCGTTCGGGGATGATCGGGTCAAGGGTGGCAGGGGGTATCCGATCGGCACCGGCCTGGCCGGCCGGCTGGGACTGATCATCCTGGAGGGCGAAAGTCTTCGCGAGACCTTACTGCTCAATCTCGTGCTCAGAATCGAGGAGGACTACGACGCCGATCGTCCCGTCTGGGAACGCGCACCGCTGGGTCCCGGACTTGAAGTCACGCACCCGGTTCCAGGCGGACCCGCCGACCTGATGACGTGGCCGATTCGTCGGATTCTCTTGCAGCACAATGGTTCTGAGGTCACCGACGTGCTCATCGCCAATGGCGACCCGATCCACGCACGCAATCTCCACAACCTGGAGATGATGAGCGCCTGGCGTCGCAGCGCCAACCAGGAGAAGACCTACGGGGAACCCACCTATATGCCGCGCCAGCACGATCCGGCGAGGAAACTCTGGCGGGGCCTCGACGGGGTTTTGGCGCGCCCGGTGGCGGGCGGCAGCGTCCGCGGTGAGGCCGCCACGGCTCTCCCTGCGGGCGCTGTGTTGTGGCTCAATGTCCTGACGGAACGGGAGTCGCTTCCACCCGACGTTCCGATCCGGATCCACGCGGTCGGCATGTCCTATGGCACGCAGGACTCGATGATCGAGTCGATCTATGACGATGCGCTCAGCGTGCGTCCCTCGGTGCTCTTGTCGGACCGTCTTGCCGGCATCGCGCTCGCCGCAGCGGAGGAAGGCGAGGTCGGCGTTCGACAGCTGGCCCAGTTCGCGGCGAATCTGGCCGCGGCCGCCGGCCGGGAGGTCGAGGGGCCGCGCGAGAAGGCGCGGTTGACGGGGTTCGCTCGCCTGGACGGACGTTACGCGGCCTGGCTCGCTGGGCTCGAATCCACCACAGATGTCGCTGCGGCACAAGCCGAATGGCGCCGCACAGTCGCCACGGAGATGACCGCCGCAGGCAACGAACTCCTGCGCACAGTCGGCGCCGACGCCCTGATCGGCCGCAAGGTCAACGGCAAGCATCTGGATGCCGCCTTGTCCGACCTGTGGTTCCGGGCATTCCTGCGCAAGAACTTCATCGCCTTGGCAAACCAATACACCGAGAGGACAGGTGCCGAGCATGGCTGAAACGACCACAGCGACTGTTGAACAACAGGTCGGCGAGTTGGTGACCACCCGGGTGCTCGCCCTGCAGACCGCCGCGAAGTCGGACCACCCGGGACTCAGCTCCCGCGCACGTGCCGACCTCGCCCAATTGCGTCAGCTGAACCCTGGCGACTCCACCACGGATGTCCGCTCCTGGCAGCTGACGCTGAGCAGCGTGCCGCCCGAGTTGCAGGGGCGAGGCGACACGCCGGGCGTCGCAGAGCGAGCCATTCACAGCGCCCTGGTTCTGTATGCCACTCACGCCCAATCGGCGAAGGGTGCCGTGCACGTTTCGGGGGTGCGCCTCGGACGGGCCGTACGTGACTTCGCGGACAGGCAGAAACCGGAGGACCCCACCGAGGCCGCGATCGTCGCGCGCTTCCACTCGTGCGCGCAGGCAGCGACATACGGCCAGTTGATCCGGCACCTGCGCGGACTGGTCACGCTGCTGCGCAGCGAGCAGATTCCCCTGGACTACGGCCTGCTCGCCCAGGACCTTTACCGGGCCCAACAGACCGACGGCCTGCGCAGCGTTCGTCTGCGCTGGGGTCGCAGCTTCCACTCAATTAAACAGACCGAGACACCCGAAAGTGAGAACACCGATGTTCGTTGACATTCACATCCTGCAGTCCGTTCCGCCGAGCAATATCAACCGCGACGACACCGGCAGCCCCAAGACCGCCATGTATGGCGGCGTCATGCGAGCCCGAGTCAGCAGTCAGGCGTGGAAGCGTGCAGTGCGCAAGTCCTATGAGACCAAGCTCGATCGCAGCGAGATCGGCGTGCGCACCAAGCGCGCCGTCGAATTGCTGGTGCAGCGAATCCGGGAGAAGGACTCCTCGCTCTCGGATGACCAAGCCCAGGAGAAGGCCACCGCCGTGGTCAAGGCGCTTGGGCTGAAGGTCGATGAGAAGAAGACTCGCACCCGTCAGAAGGCGATCGAGGCCGGTGCGGACGGCCCCGACTACGCCATCACCGAATACCTCGTCTTCTGGAGCAACCGCCAGTTGGACCGGCTGGCCGACCTGGCGCTGTCCGGGGACGAACCGATCACCAAGAAGCGTGCCGCGGAGGCGGCTGACGAGGAGCACGGCATCGATGTCGCCCTCTTCGGCCGGATGGTGGCGGATGCGGCAGAAATCAATGTCGATGCGGCGGTGCAGGTCGCCCACGCCATCTCCACGCACGCGGTGACCCCCGAGCAGGATTACTTCACGGCTGTGGATGACCAGAACCCCGACGAGGAGACGGGTGCCGGAATGATCGGCACGATCGAGTTTTCCTCCGCGACCCTCTATCGGTACGCCACCGTCAACGTAGCCGGCCTACGCGCGAACCTGGGCGATGACGTGGCGACGGTCAAGGCCGTCGAAGCCTTCGTCGAGGGACTAGTGACCAGCATGCCCACGGGGAAGCAGAACACCTTCGCCAACCGCACGCTCCCGGACGCGGTGCTGGTCTGTCTGCGTCAAGACCAGCCGGTCAGTCTCGTCGGGGCCTACGAAGAACCGGTCCGTAGCGAGGACGGCTTCATGCGGTTGTCGGCTGAGCGCCTGGCGACCGAATTTGCCGCTGTCGCAGCGTTCCTAGGCGCGCCCTCCAAGGTCTTCTTTGCCCGGTCCGGCGAACGCACCGTCGCCCTTGACGCGGTCACGGCGCCTGCCCCGCTCCCTGACGTGATTAGCTCCGTGGGTGAGAGCGTGCGGGTGAGCCTCGCGCCGGCCGACTCATGAGCACCCTGCTTCTGCGCCTCGCCGGGCCACTTCAGGCGTGGGGTGACTCCAGTAGGTTCACACGTCGCGAGACGCGCACCGAGCCGACCAAGAGCGGGGTGCTCGGAATGATCGCCGCCGCGCAGGGTCGCCGTCGCTCCGACCCGCTGGAGGATCTGCTGCAGCTGCGCTTCGGCGTCCGGGCCGACCAGCCGGGTTCTCTCACACGGGACTATCAGACTGCGGTGAGGTGGCCGAAGGACAACCGGCCGATCACGAAGGACGATCGATTGCCTGTCTCGGACCGCTTCTATTTGTCCGACGCGATCTTCCTGGCCGGTGTCGAAGGCGACCGCGAACTTCTCGAGGGCATCGTCGACGCACTCTTGCATCCGGCATACCCGTTATATCTCGGTCGACGTTCGTGTCCGCCGCACTGGCAGCTGATCGCCTGGCGGGACTCCGAGAAGCGCGAGGCGCTGTTCGACTGTGACCTCTTGGAGGCTCTGACCGCGTATCCCTGGCTCGCCTCCCGTGCGCACAAGCGCACCCTTGGCCCGAAGGTCCCACTGGTGCTGGCCATCGACCGGGAGGCGGTTGACGGGGAAGACGGCGACAGGTACACCAGCCGGGATGTGCCGATCAGCTTCGATCCCGTGCGCCGGAGCTATGGGTGGCGCGATGTCGTGCGCATGGAGATCGAGATGGACAACGGCCTGAGCAGACGCTCGCCGGAAGACCCGGACTTCTTCGGGACGGCCGTCGCCGTCGCGACAACGGAGGTCTGACCATGCACCTGTCGCGACTGCGCCTCAATCCCACGCGCCGGGACAGCCGGCGACTGGTGGGCTCGCCTCAGGCAATGCATGCCGCTGTCATGGGTTCGCATCCGTCCCAGGAGGGGAGCGCACCGGGGCGGGTGCTATGGCGGCTGGATCAGTATGCGAGCCACGACCTTCAGCTCTACGTTCTCTCGCCAACGGCACCCGATTTCACCGGCCTACTGGAACAGGCCGGCTGGCCGACCCAGATCAGCTGGGACACAACGGCATACGAGCCGTTCCTGGCGACGCTGGCCGCCAACCAGCAGTGGGCCTACCGCTTGACTGCCAATCCGGTGCGCGTCTTGCCCAAGGACCCCACCTCGGGTGTCCGGCGCGGCAAGGTCTCGCCCCACCTCACTGTTCGACAACAACAGCAGTGGCTCGTCAAACAGTCGTTCTCATGGGGATTTCGGATCGCCACCGACGACACCTTCGGAGTCGACACGGAGGTGCGCGAGCGGCATACGACCTCATTTGGACGCCGGGATCCCTCAGAAGCCGGCAGGAGGGCACCGGTGTCGTTGACGAGCGCAACCTTCAAGGGGGTGTTGACGGTCACGGATCCTGATGCCCTGAGGTCGGCGCTCACCCTCGGCATGGGTCGGGCCAAGGCCTACGGGTGCGGTTTGATGACTTTGGCACCACCGCCACGATGAAACCCATCCCGGGACCGCCTCCTGTCGGCATCTCGCAACTGCAGCGTGCTCAAGACCGGCTCAGCTTCCTGTATGTCGAGCGATGCGTGGTCCATCGAGACTCGAACGCCTTGACCGTGACGGACGAACGCGGGGTGGTGCATGTGCCTGCGGCGACCATCGGCGCTCTCTTGCTCGGTCCCGGCACCAATGTCACCCATCAGGCGATGGTTCTGATGGCCGAAAGCGGCGCAACCTGCGTATGGGTCGGTGAGCAAGGCGTCCGCTACTACGCCCATGGCCGGACCCTGACCAACTCCTCGAGACTCCTGGAGGCGCAAGCGACCCTGGTCAGCAACCAAAGTTCGCGCCTCAGGGTCGCTCGCGAGATGTATGCAATGCGCTTCCCGGGTGAGGACGTCTCGGGATTGACGATGCAGCAGCTTCGCGGGCGTGAAGGAGCCCGCGTGCGCCAGGCCTACCGAGATGCGGCCCAGGAGTACGGCGTCGAGTGGAAGCGGCGTGATTATCGTCCGGACGACTTCGCTGGGTCCGACCCCGTGAACATGGCTTTGTCTGCGGCCACGACCAGCTTGTATGGCGTGTGCCACGCCGTCATCGTTGCTCTTGGGTGCGCGGCTGGGCTCGGATTCGTCCACACCGGTCACGCACGCTCGTTTGTCTTCGATGTTGCGGACCTCTACAAGGCAGAGGTTGCCATTCCTGCCGCCTTCAAGGTCGCCGGGGAGCACGACTTGGAGGACATACCTTCGGAAACCCGCCGACTCGTGCGTGATCTCATCGTCGAATGCGATCTGCTCGTCCGCTGCGCCCGGGACGTGCGACGCCTCCTCACGGACTCTGAGACCGATGCGATCGAGGATGCCCCCGACTGGGACGTCATCTACCTTTGGGACCGCAAGGGCGACCGCGTGGTTGGCGGCCAAAACCACTCCGACGAAGCCCCGTGGTAGTCCTCGTCGTCACGGCGGTGCCTGCCGGTCTGCGCGGCCACCTGACCCGCTGGCTATTGGAGATCTCACCAGGCGTGTATGTCGGCCACCTGACTCGCCGGGTTCGCGACGAACTGTGGGAACGGGTCGTCGAGCTCTGCAAGGACGGCCGGGCCATCATGATCGAGTCTGCCAGGGGTGAGCAGCGCCTCTACTTTCGCGTTCATCGGCACGACTGGGAGCCAGTGGATTTTGACGGAGTGCAATTGATCCGGCGTCCAAGCGCACCCTCGGCTCGGTACTCGGGTATGCGCTCAGGTTGGAGCGCCGCCAGCCGGTACCGTCGAGGGAGAAAGTGAATCCGGAACGCCGTTCATGCAATGATTTACCCTGCTCAGCAAGTGTCCGCCCCGCCCGCGCGGGGATGAGCCCTTGACCAGCCCGAACGCAGCCAGCGCCTCGCCGTCCGCCCCGCCCGCGCGGGGATGAGCCCGGGGCCAACAACCCGGCCTATGCGGCCTACGCGTCCGCCCCGCCCGCGCGGGGATGAGCCCACACAGCATAGGTTCACCATACTATGTGGCTGGTCCGCCCCGCCCGCGCGGGGATGAGCCCCAGGATCGCTGACGAGTGGAAAGGCGTGGACGGTCCGCCCCGCCCGCGCGGGGATGAGCCCGTGCGTCACCGCCCGTGCGTCACCGCGGTCGGCTCGTCGTCGTAGAGTCGTCGTCGTAGAGTCGTCGTAGAGTCCGCCCCGCCCGCGCGGGGATGAGCCCGCGGCATCGGCAGCTTTGGCTAGCGGGGCGAGGTCCGCCCCGCCCGCGCGGGGATGAGCCCCCTGCTCTCACGGCGACCACGCCCGCGCCAGTGTCCGCCCCGCCCGCGCGGGGATGAGCCCTGCTGCTCGTCGCGGTCAGCCTCGCCCTTCAAGTCCGCCCCGCCCGCGCGGGGATGAGCCCATCGCGTCCTCGACGGCCAATTGGGCGGCGAAGTCCGCCCCGCCCGCGCGGGGATGAGCCCGACGGACGCCCGCCTCTGAGTACCAATGCGCCGTCCGCCCCGCCCGCGCGGGGATGAGCCCCCTGACCTTTTCAAGATCGGCGTCTACCAGGCGGTCCGCCCCGCCCGCGCGGGGATGAGCCCGCGAAGGAAAACCCGTCAGTCCTGGTGTCGCAGTCCGCCCCGCCCGCGCGGGGATGAGCCCGCGCTCAAAATCCTGATCCGCAACGGGTCCGAGTCCGCCCCGCCCGCGCGGGGATGAGCCCATCCACCAGTCACCCGCCCCGCGCCGGACGAAGTCCGCCCCGCCCGCGCGGGGATGAGCCCCCGCCGCCCGGTGGGCAGTACAGCTCCGCGCCGTCCGCCCCGCCCGCGCGGGGATGAGCCCCGTGACGCTTGAGCGGCCCTTCTTTGATCGGGGTCCGCCCCGCCCGCGCGGGGATGAGCCCCTTCGCTCCAGTATCGGCACCGACCTCACCGTGTCCGCCCCGCCCGCGCGGGGATGAGCCCGGCGGCGAGTACCTGGAGCTGAGCAGCTACCTGTCCGCCCCGCCCGCGCGGGGATGAGCCCTCGCTCTCCGAGGTCTTCACGGCCGCCTTCGAGTCCGCCCCGCCCGCGCGGGGATGAGCCCTGCTCATCACGGTCACCTGAGGAGAAGACAAAGTCCGCCCCGCCCG
>NZ_HF571038.1:2792931-2805787 GCF_001046875.1 Nostocoides jenkinsii Ben 74 | reverse complement strand
CCCCGACCCGCCAGACCCCTCCGCGGACGCAATAACCCGACGGCCACCCCTCCGTCAGGTTATTGCGTCCGCGAGGGTTGTCAGCGGGCCGATCCGGCGCGTCAGGCGGGGATCGCGTCCCGGGCAGCGGGGCCACGGGCGTGGGCGGCTTCGTGGCGGCCGGAGGGGTACTGGGCGGCGCGCCATACGCGCGACACCATCCAGCTGATGCCGCCGAGCCGGATGACCAGGAACAGCCCGTACCACGGGCCCGGCAGCGCGCGGTCGGGCCGGGTCAGCGCCCCGATGTAGAGCCAGATCGCGATGAAGTGCGCGATCTCGGTGCCGGCCCAGATCAAGTGATCGCGCCAGCGCACCCCCGCCGCCGCGGCGAGCGGCAGCAGCCACAGCGACGCCTGCACCGGCACCGCCTTGCCCGTCATCATCGCCATGGCCACGACCACGAACGCGACCTGCGGCCAGGTGGGCGCGTGATACGCCTCGCGCGCGAAGATCCGCCCGAGCACCAGCGCCAGCACGATCCCGAGGATCGCGAGGGTCGTCACTGTCCATACGGGCAACTCGACTGCGCGGAGGTTGAAGATCCACGAGATGAGCTTCGACTCGGTCTGCTGCGTCGTGCAGGCAGGGACGTTACACGCAACCAACTGAGGGAGCAGCCACGGGGATCCATAGCTCGCCTTGGCTCCCCACCAGCCCGTATAGACCGCGGTTAGCGCCGAGTGCTGCACGACCGTGAACACCGCGGCGAGCCCCCCCGCGGTCGCGAGCGCGGTCAGGCACACCCGCCGCGCCGCTGCCAGCGCGTCCGAGCGGATCGCGGTGATCAGGAGCGCGATGGCGACCAGAGCGACATACCCCCGGGTCATCGTCCCGACCCCCAACAAAACCCCGGTGATCGTATGGCGAGCCCTCGCCCACGCGAGCATCGCCACGGCCACGAGGGCCACCGCGAGCGCGTCGGAGGACAGGACGGCGGCCGTCACGATCACGGGCGAGAGGGCGACCTGGGTCGCCGCCTGGACGTTCCCGGGGACGAGGTGAGCGGTGCACCAGACGGTCGCGGCGAGCAGGACAGTGATGAGAACGACCCAATAGAGGAAGTACCAGCGGGTCTGGTCTACGCCGCTCGCCGAGGACGGGACCAGCCCGCCGAGCAGGCTCATGACGCTGCCGGCGACCACCGGCTGCTCCAGGTGCGCCTCGCCGCTGAGGTAGCCGCCGAAGCCGGCGGTGAGATTGCCCAGGGAGTACTGCGCCGGGAGGTCGGAGAAGCACGCCCGCCAGAACTGGTCCTGCCCGCCCCAGCCGAAGCGGACGCACCGCTCGCGCTGCAGGACGGCCAGGATCATCGGCACCCAGACGAGGGGCACGATGCGCGCGACGACGGCCCGCCACCGACCGTTGGGGTCGGTGAAACGTCCGAGCGGGCCGCCGAGCAGATCGCTTTGGCGGGCGGGCAGGACGTCCGGCTGCATGTCAGACAGTCTGCTGTGGCGAGGGGGTGTCCGTCGACTGTGCGGGCGGGGTCGTCGTGGTGTCTGTCGGCGACTGCGCCGGGGGTGTCTCGGTGTTGGCCGGGGTCGACGGCGAGGTGCTCGTGCCCGGATCGGTCGGCGTCGTCGGAGTTGTCGGAGTCGTCGGGGAGGTCGGTGGGGTCGAGGTCCCCGAGCCGGGTGGCGAGGAGATGGTCCCCCCCGAGGTGCTGCTCGTCGACTCGGAGGCGCTGGTCGACGAAGAGCTGCTCGACGATGAGCTCGACGGTGGCGGGGTGCTCTGCATCGACGGCGCCGTGGTGGCGATCGAGGGCGTGCCACCGGTGACATTGCCGGGCGGCGGCAGTTGCACGATCGGCTGCCCGTCGAGCGCACCGGCCATGAACGCATTCCAGATCGTCAGCGGAATTGTCGCCCCGGTGACCTCCCCATAGCCGCCGATGTTGACCATCTGGTTCTGCGGGGTGAGCGAGCCATCGCCCTTGTAGATCCCCACTGCTGCCGCCAGCTGGCCCGGAGTGAAGCCGTCGAACCACGCGGAGTAGTTGTTGGACGTCGTCCCCGTCTTGCCGGCGGCCGGGCGGCCGAGCGCGGCAGCACCCGCGGCCGTGCCGCCGGGCTGGGTCACCCGGTGCATCGCCTGGATAGCGTCACGCGCGACGTTCTCGGCGAACACCTGCTTCGGCTTCGGCTTGGCCTTGTAGTTGATCTCGAACGTGCCCGTGCCCTTGACGCTGGCGATGAAGTATGGCGCGGCGTACTTGCCTTCCGCGGCGATCGTCGCGTAGGCCGCGGCCTGGTCGAGCGGCCGAACGAGGTCGGTCCCGAAGACGTTGGCGTAGTTGGTGCCGAGAGTCTTCTGGGCCCCGGCCGCGCGGATACCGGCCTTGCCGGCCATCTGCTTGGTCGCCTCGGGCGACACCTCGACGTTGAGTTGGGCGTAGTAGGTGTTGGCCGACAACGCCGTCGCCGTCGCCATGTCGACGACGCCATAGGAGTGGTTACCGAAGTTCTGCACTTCACCCGCCTGCGCCGCCGCCGTCGCGCCGGCCTCGTGGCTGGCGAACTCCGGCAGGAAGATCGGGGAGTTGGAGTTGAACCGCGTGGACAGAGGTATGCCGCGCTCCAGCGCCGCGATCATCGTCCACACCTTGAAGGTGGACCCGGCCTGCATCCCGGCATCGGTGGCGGTGTTGAAATAGCCGAGCGGACCGGAGCCGTAGGTGGCACCGCCATACATCGCCCGGACAGCACCATCCCCCGGGGCGACGGCGGCCAGACCCACGTGGAGATCCTCGGTGCCCGCGCCGGTCGGCATGCCGTTCTTGACAGCCTCGATGGCCGCGTCCTGCGCCTGCTTGTCGATCGTGGAGACGATCCGCAGCCCGCCGAGCGCGAGATCGGTGTCGGTCAGCTTGAGCTTGGTCTTCAGTTCCTCGCGGATGGCCTCGCTGACGAAGCCGTTGGGGCCGGTCAGGCCGGAGGACTTGCTGATCGGACGGGTCTCGGGGAAGGTCAGCTTCGCGCGCTCGCCAGCACTGAGCCAGCCCTGCGCGACCATGCCGTCGAGGACGTAGTTCCAGCGGCCTTCGGCCAGGGTCTTCTGTTCCGGCCCGAGCTGCGGGTCATAGAAGGACGGGCCGCGGATGATGGCCGCGAGCAGCGCGCCCTGGGCGACGTCGAGGTTCTGGACGCCCTGGCCGAAGTAGGCCTGGGCGGCGGTCTGGATGCCGTCGGCGCCGCGACCGAAATAGATCGTGTTGAGGTAGTCCTCGAGGATTTGGTCCTTGGGCACCTCGCCGTCGATCTTGATGGAGATCATGATCTCCTTGGCCTTGCGCGTGAGCGTGCGATCCTGAGTCAGGTAGTAGTTCTTGACGTACTGCTGCGTGATCGTGGAGCCGCCCTGCTGGGGACCGCCCTTCAGCCCGACCCAGACCGAGCGCGCGATGCCCTTCGGCGAGATGCCGCTGTTGGTATAGAAGGTGCGGTCCTCGGCGGCCAGGAACGCCTTCTGCACCTGCTCCGGGACGCGATCGAGGCTCACATTTTGCCGGTTGACAGTGCTGAACCGGTCGAGGACGGTCTTGCCGTCGGCGTAGTAGATGATCGAATTCTGTTGCAGTGCGCGCTCATTGGCCTTGGGGATGGGCGTCACGACGTAGGCGACGACGAGGCCGACGACGCCGAGCAGACCCAGGGCAAATATCGTCCACAGGGTCCGCCGCAACCAGCGACGTTTCTTCTTGGGCGGCTTCGGCGGGCGCGGCGGAGCGGGTGTCTCGGTCATGGTGATTCCGGTGCGGATCTTTCCGGGAGGCTGAAGGCGACCCGGATCGCGGGCCGTCGTCCAGTATGACGGAGCAACCTGACATCCGGTTGGCGGTGACCTGCGTCACACCTCAGGGCTGGGCCTCCTCAGCCGGCCCGGGTGAACGCCAGCATGACGGCGCCGCTGCGGCTGAGGAACAGCAGGCGCCCGTCGAGGTCGAGTGCGTAGCTCGCCGGGTGCAGGACGCGGCCTTCCACCCAGGCGTCATGCTTGCCGCACCCCACCAAGGATGTCGAGCCCTTGCTGTCCACGACCCAGCCGCCGACAACGAGTTGGGTCGCGGTGACCTCATTGCAGCCCCGGTAGCTCACGCGCAGTCGCTGCGCCGTGGCGTCCTCGGCGATCGTCATCCGGGCCTCGCCGCGCTGCGTCGCCATCGGCTCATCCCGGCTCCAGTCCAGCCGCCAGTCACCCACGAGGTCCCCGATGCCGGCGGCCGACGAGGGCGTCGGGACCTTTGCGCCTTCGACCATCGGCAACCCCGGCGCATCCACCACCCACGAGACCCTTCCGTCACCGACCAACAGCAGGCGACCTCCGAACGAGTACATCCCGCTCAGGCTGTCCAGGGAGCGCACCACGTCGCGCTCGGTCCGGCTGGCGGCGGAACACGCGGGCAGGACCTTCTCCTGCGAGCGGGAGTCGACGCTGCCGTCGCCAGCAAGGCGCATCGTCCACGAGCCCGTGCCGCAGTCCGTGGTCAATGTGAACCCGAGGTCGGCGCCCTCACGACTGATCACCACGCGGCCGGGCGCGCTCGGGTTGCCGAGCTCACTCGTGTCGAGCCACCAGTCACCGACAATGTCGGCGGGGGCGGGCACGGTCATGAACTCTTCAGTCATCTCCCACGACGGCAGGGCAAGTTCGGCCGCGGTCGTCCCGTGCGCACCGAGCAGGCTGAGGTGCCCACCCGTCGTGCCCAGGGCTTGGACGCCGCGGATCGCCTCGACCGCCGCGACTTCGCGGTCGTCAACGCCACAGCGGGGCGCGTCGGGCGTCGGGTCGAGCGCACGCACCGCATCGACGCGCCCGCGCCCGTCTATTCGGCCGGAGATCACGTCGACAGTGCACTCCGGGGCGGACCCAGCGGGCCGCAAGGTCGTGATCGTGATGCGATCCGCGACCACATCGACGCGGACCCGCAGCCACGGAGCCGCATTGCCCATCTTGGCTTCGTAGCCGGTCAGCCAACTTGGACTGTCCGTGCCGAGCGCCTTGATCGACCAGGTCGAGGATTGGGTTCCCCGGAATGGCACGATCTCTTCAGCATCCGTCCGCATGAGTCGAGCGAACTCCTTGCCGCTCGCGTCGCGCGCCACGAGTTGGTCCTCGTCAAGCGGCGACAACGCCGTCCCCGGCCGGAGCACCGCCGTGATCGCCGGGAGGTAGCACTTCGCCATCGCCGGCGGCGGCACCTCCCCGCCCGTTGTCCAATCCTCGACCGCGAACTTCTCGGTTGCCGGATCCCAGGCGAAGAACGACCCCAACGTGACACAGCCCGCCTTTGCCTGCCACCAGCCCGAATGCGTCAAGGTGATGGCCGACGCAAACGAGTCCGGCTCGGTCAAGGTCGTGCCGTCGACCTTCATCAGCCGCCAGACCCCGACGACCGGCGCAAACCGGTCCGGATCGACCGGCACCGTCGCGGAGGTGGCGGACGAGGAGGCCGGGGGGTGGGGGGCGCGGTCGAGGAGGGTGCCCGACAGGACGACCGCACCGGCGAGGGCGGCCGCGGCGGCCAGCCCCGCGGCATACATCGGGAAACGGCGTTTCGGCGCGGGCGCCGCCGCGACCCGACGGCTCCACTCATGCGGATCGAAGTCGACGGAGTCCGCCTGCTCCCGCAGCACCCGCGCCAGGCGAGTCTCGATGTCGCTCATGACAATTCACCTTCTCGCAGTATGCCGATCGCGCGGCTCGCGCTCAATCGCACGACACTGACGCCGATCCCGAGCACGTCGGCGATCTCGGCGTCGGACAGATCTTCGACGTAGCGGAGCACCAGCACCTGGCGCATCCGTGGCGGCAACGTCGCCAGGCGGCGCCACAGCGCCTCGTCCTCGGCGACTCGGTCCTGGCCGCCGTCAATCGGGAACTGCGGCAGGGCCTCGGGAGCCACGGGCAGTTCGGTCGCCGAGCGCCATCGCCGGTTGCTCGTATGGCGATTCACCAGCGCCCGACGGGCGTAGGCGTAGGGCGCGGCTGCCTGTTCTACCCGGCTCCAGCTCCGGTGAAGGTCGACCAGAGTGTCTTGCAGGAGGTCGTCGGCGTCATACCGACTGCCGGTGATCACATAGGCCAGCCGCAGCAGCGCCTTGCCGTGCGCGAGGAGGAACTCCTCAAAGCCGGGCACCCGGGCGCGCTCCCCCTCACGTTCCCGCCCGACGTTCATCACCTCCATACCCTTCCAGACGAGGCGGGTATGCCGATCCGCTGCGCCGCGCCCTGGCTCACGTCGGCTGGGTGCGGACTCGCGTGGGTTGGGTGCCGTCTCGGGCTAGCCGGAGGAGGCGCGAATGACGAGTTCGGGGGTGTAGCGCACCTGCCGATGCCCGTGCTCCTCGCCCGCGGCGACTTCCTCCTCCAGGAGTTGCAGCGCCATCCGCCCGATCTCGTGGCGCGGTTGCGCGACCGTCGTCAGCGGCACCGAGGTGCCCGCCGCGAAGTCATCGACACCGACGCTGCACCACGGCAACTCGCCCCTGCTGGAAGCCTGGTCCACCAGGATGACGGGCACGCCCTTGGAGACCGTGCCGATCGAGACCTCGGCGAGGCGGGCAACGTCCTTGATGCTCGGCGGGGTCACGCGTCACCTCAACTCTGATTAGCGACACGCAAGGGACGCGCCGTCGACCGATACCGGCCCACGCTAGCCCGATACCGTGCCGGGTATGAAGGAAAATGCCGTTCCTAATGTCCCGTCACGTTCGATCGAGGAGCGGGTCGAGGAGTTGCTCGCCCGAATGACGTTGCCGGAGAAGGTCGGCCAGATGTTGCAGCTGGATGCGCGCGACAGTGACGAGATCGAAGCTTTGGTGACGGAGCAGTTGGCCGGGTCGATCCTGCATACCTCCCCGGCGGACGTCCCGCGCGCGATGGCGTATGCCGCCGCCACCCGCCTCGGCATACCCCTGTTGATCGGGGACGACTGCATCCACGGCTATTCCTTCTGGCCGGGGGCCACGATCTTCCCGACCCAGCTGGCGATGGCGTGCACGTGGAATGCCGATCTGGTCGAGCGGGCGGCCAGGGTCACCGCCGTGGAGGTGTCGTCGACCGGGATTCATTGGACGTTCTCCCCGGTGCTGTGCATCGCCCGCGATCTGCGCTGGGGCCGGGTCAACGAGACGTTCGGCGAGGATCCGGTGCTGATCGGTGAGCTCGGGGTGGCCATGGTGCGCGGCTACCAAGGCGACGGCCTGACGGATCCCACCGCCATTCTGTCCTGCGCCAAGCACTTTGCGGGCTACTCGGAGACCCAGGGTGGGCGCGATGCCAGCGAAGCCGACCTCTCGCGTCGCAAGCTGCGATCGTGGTTCCTGCCGCCGTTCGAGCGAGTGGCGCGGGCGGGTGCGGCGAGCTTCATGCTCGGCTATCAGTCGATGGACGGCGTGCCCATCACCGCCAACACCTGGCTGCTGGCAGAGGTGCTGCGCGGCGAGTGGGGCTACGGCGGGACGCTCATCACGGACTGGGACAACGTCGGTCGGATGGTGTGGGAGCAGCGGGTGTGCGCCGACATCACCGAGGCGGCGACTATCGCGGTGAAGGCCGGTAACGACCTGATCATGACGACGCCGAGCTTCCGGGAGGGTGCCCTCGACGCCGTCGCGCAGGGCCGCCTTGACGAGGCCGATATCGACGCCGCGGTGCGGCGCATCCTGCGGCTGAAGTTCGCACTGGGCCTCTTCGAGAACCCGCGACTGCCCGACGTGGACAGGCAGGCGGCGGTGATCGGCATACCGGAGCATCGGGCCGTCGCCCTCGACATGGCTCGCCGGTCGCTGGTGCTGCTGCGCAACGACGGGACGTTGCCGATCGAGGGCGGGCTCGTGCGAGGCGGCGACGATCGAGCGGTCGCCCCTGCCCACCGGACGATTGCGGTCGTCGGCCCTAATGCGGACGATCCGCACGCGACGCTCGGCGACTGGGCCGGGGCGTCGGGCCAGGTCACGTGGATGCCCGACGGGCATCCACGCGAACTCGTCGAGACTGTCCTCGACGGCCTCCGCGCGATCGCGCCGCAGGACTGGACGATCACCCATGCCGACGGCGCCGAGATCGGGCGGCTCGTGCCGGACCCGGCCGGCGACACCTTCGATGACGGACAGCCGCGCCACCCCATCCTGCAGCCGGCCGAGCCGGATCGCGACGCGATCGCCGAGGCGGTCGAGCTGGTCGCCGCGGCGGACTATGCGGTCGTGGTTCTCGGCGATTCGATCCCGCTGACGGGGGAGACGCGCTCCACTGCGACCCTCGATCTCATCGGCGGGCAGATCGCCCTGCTGGATGCTCTGGTGGAGACCGATACCCCGGTGATTCTCGTTCTCGTGCAAGGCAAGCCGTCCACGTTGCCCCCGTCAGCCGAACGCGTCGCGGCGATCGTGGAGGCCTTCAATCCCGGTATGCGGGGTGGCCGCGCCGTCGCCGAGTTGCTGTTCGGATTGATCGAACCCGCCGGCCGGCTGCCGATCTCGTTCGCGCGCCACGTGGGGCAGCAGCCGGTCTACTACTACCAAGTCCGCGGCCAGCACGGCGATCGATATGCCGACCTCACCCAAGATCCGTTGTTCGCCTTCGGCGAGGGACTTTCCTACACCACGATCGAGTATGCCGATCTGGTCATCGCCCGCCCCAACCTCACCTCGGCGGACTCGATCGAGGCCGAGGTGACCGTGCGCAATACCGGCGCGCGACCGGCCATCGAGACCGTGCAGGCATACGTCCGGGATGTGGTGACGAGCGTGACCTGGGCCGACAAAGAGTTGAAGGCGTGGACCCAGGTGGAGATCGCGCCCGGGAAGAGTGTCCGGGTGCGACTGTCCATCCCGGCGGCGGCGTGCTCCATCGTGACCGCAGACGCCCGCCGCGTCGTGGAGCCGGGGGACTTCGAGTTGCTCGTCGGGCACAGTTCGCGCGAGCGGGACCTGCTGACCGCGAGCTTCCGCATCACCGGCTGAGCCAGGCACAGTCAGGGCAGGGGTATGCCGACCTGCCGCCGGATCTCGTCCATCACCCGCAGCAGGCGGACCGAATCGGCAAGCGGGCGGATTGCCGACTCGGTCTCCCCCGCGACGACGCGCCGGGCCAGATCGGCCGCCTGGAAATGCAGGCCGCCCTCGTGCGCCGAGGTGGGCTCGTCATACCGGGCGCGCTCACCCGAGCGGGTCGTGAGGGTGAATCCGCCCGGTTGATAGAACGGTCCGTCGATGACGATGCTTTGGTCCGCGGAGGCGATCACGCCGGTGGTCGGGGTCTCATTGATGATCGACGCATGCAGTGCCGCAACGGCATTGGCGTTGCCGAGCTGCATTGCGAGCTGCCCGTTGACGCCATTGTGCGCGGGCGTGCCGGCCGCGGTGATGTGCGCGGGGCTGCCCATCGCCCACATCGCGAAGCTCAGCGGATAGGTGCACATGTCGAAGATCGGGCCGCCCGCGAGCGCCGGGTCGAAGATGCGGTGATCGGGGGTGAAGTACTCACCCATGTCGGCCAGGACCGTCTGCACCTCCACGTCGGCGAGCAGTTGCCGCAACACGTCGTACTTCGGCAGGAACAACGTCCACAACGCCTCGGCGCAGAAGACTCCCGCCTCGCCCGCCGCGGCGGCGATGCCGCGTGCCTGCGCCTCACTGACCGCGATCGGCTTCTCGATGAGAACGTGATTGCCGGCCTCGATGGCAAGCAGCGCATGGGCATAGTGGTAGTTGTGCGGCGTCGCGACATAGACGACGTCGACCTCGGGGTCGGCGACCAAGGCCTCATACGAGCCGTATGCCGCGGACGCCCCGACAGCCGCCGCGAACCGGTCCGCGCTGTCCTTGGTGCGTGACCCGACGGCGTGGATGCGTTGGGTCGTGTGTTGGCGCAGGGCCGAGGTGAACTTCTCCGCAATCCAGCCCGTCCCGAGGATGCCCCACCGCAACGACGGGGCCTCGCGCGGATCGAGCGTACGGGCAGTCGGCAAGGTGAGCATCGATGTCCTCCCTGATGTCCTATTGTTAAGACAATGCTGTCGGGTCGCCCCGGGCGATCGCAAGCGCAGTCCAGACGCACCACCCTCCAGGCGGCAGCGGAGACGACGATGTCACAACCGACCACCCAACCCCGGCGCAACCCCTCCCTGTTGGCGGGGAGGCTGCGTCCGGAGGACTGCCGGCTCGCCGACCTCCTCGAGATCCTGCGCGACACCACTGACCTCGCGGACTATCCCACGGCGAGCACCGTCGAGCACAGCGTGCTGATGTATGACGCGCCCGCCCTCCGCGCGGCGCTGGCCGAGGGGCGGTCCGGAGAGATCGAGGCGGAGTTGGTGCGGGCCTGGTCCGAGGGGCCCGGGATCGTGGTGATCCGGGGCGCGTTCTCGGGCGAGGTCATCGGGCGGGTGAACGCGGCATACGACCGAATCCTGAAGCAGGAGAAGGAAACCGGCGCTCCCAAGGGCGACCACTTTGGTGAGCCGGGCGCCAACGACCGCATCTGGAATGCGCTGGAGAAGCTCGCCGTCGTCGACCCGCAGGCCTTCGTCGATTACTACAGCAACGACCTCGTGGCCCTCGGCGCGCGGGCATGGTTGGGGCCGGGTTATCAGGTGACGGTGCAGCCGAATATCGTCCGGCCGGGCGGCAAGGGGCAGACGGTCCACCGTGACTACCACCTAGGCTTCATGGACTCCGAGCAGGCGGCCCGCTTCCCGGCGCACGTGCATGCGCTCTCGCCCGCGCTGACGCTGCAGGGCGCGGTCGCGCACGTCGATATGCCGGTGGAGTCGGGGCCGACGCTCTATCTGCCGCACAGCCAGAAGTACTCCCACGGCTACCTGGCCTATTGGCTGCCGGAGTTTCAGGACTACTTCGTGGGTGAGCACGTGCAGTTGCCGCTCGCGCTTGGTGACCTCGTGTGGTTCAACCCGGCCCTGATGCACGCTGCCGGGACGAATGTCTCCGTCGACGTGCAGCGGATGGCGAACCTGCTGCAGGTGTCATCGGCCTTTGGTCGCGCGATGGAGACCGTCGATCGTCAGCGGGTGGTGACCGCGATCTACCCGGCGCTCTTGGCCGCGCTCGATGCCGGTATGCCGCGCCACCTCGCCGACAACGTCGTCGCGGCGAGCGCCGAGGGGTATGCCTTCCCCTCCAACCTCGACCGGGACCAGCCAGTGGGCGGCATGGCCCCGCCCACCCAGGCTGATCTGCTGCGCGCGGCGGTGGAGACGCGGTTGCCGCCGGCAGAGTTGGGCGAGCAGTTGGCCTTGCAGGCCTGGACCAAACTCAGCCACTAAGGTTCCCGCGACAACAACCCGAGGTCGCGGGCGGCGGCGAAGGCGGCCGTGCGGCTGGTGGTGCCCAGCTTGTCGTTGATGTGCGCGAGGTGGGTCTTGACCGTGGCTTCGCTGACGAGCAAGGCCTTGGCGATCTCGCGATTGGACAGGCCCGCGCCGGCCTTGATGAGGACGTCGACTTCGCGCTCGCTCAGGGCTCGGCTCGGGGAGGTGCGCATGGTGGCGACCACGCGCTCGGTCTGGTCGGCCGAGAGCACGGTCTCGCCGGCGGCGGTGGCGCGGATGGCGTCGATAATTACTTGGGGCGCAGCATCTTTGAGGAGATAGCCGGCCGCGCCGGCCTCGACCGCGCGGACGATGTCGCGATCATGGTCGTAGGTCGTGAGGATGAGGACGGCCGGGGCGTCGCGGCCGCTCAGCGCGGCGGCGACACCCACGCCATCGACACCATCGCCCAGGCGCAGATCGCAGAGGACGACGTCTGGGTCAAGGGTTTGCGCGAGGGTGAGGGCCTCGGCGCCGGTCTCGGCCTCACCGATGACGTCGAGGTCCGGTGCCGCGCTGAGGAGCAGTCCAAGTCCCGCGCGCACGACCGGATGGTCGTCGACAAGAAGAACCCGGATCGGATCGTATGGCCGTGCCCCGCCCTGGGATTCGTTCACTCGGCTCCCCCTGTGCTGGACAGGCCAAGGGGTAGCGAGGCGGAGATCGCCGTGCCGTCGCCGGGCTCGGATTCGACAATGACGTCGCCGCCGCGTTCACGAAGGCGGGCGCGGATGGCGGCCAGGCCGTAGCCACCAGTCGACAGATCGTGCCCGGTCGGGTTGGTCTGTGTCGCGGCCCAGGCGACGGCGTCGAATCCGCGCCCGTCATCGACGATGTCGAGCCGGGCCTGACGGTCCGACCCACCGAGGGTCAGGGTCACCGTGCTGGCTCCGGAATGGGTCCGGACGTTGGCCAGTGCGCCCTGGGCGACACGCAGCAATACGACCTGATCGGCAACCGTCAGGTCCGGCACGCCCGCCTCGACGCGGACGTTGGCCGCGATGTCGGTGTCGGCCGACAAGTCCGCCGCGAGGCGCTCCAGCGCGGCGGCGAGCCCGGTGTCGGTCAACGACTTCGGCGCCAGGGCCGCGACGATGCGGCGGGACTCGGCGAGGTTGTCACCGGCCGTTGCCTCGATTCGGCCGAGCACGTCACGCAGCGGTTCGTCCCCGTCGACGGACCGCGATCCGCGGGCCAGCAAGAGGATGGAGGAGAAGCCCTGCGCCAGGGTGTCGTGAATGTCGCGAGAGAGCCGGGTGCGCTCGGCGAGGGCGCCGGCTTCACGGTGGGCATCGACCAATTGTGCTTGCAGCGCAGCGGATTCCGTTTGCGCGGCGACTAGTGAGTCGACCAACCGGGCGCGTTCCAGCGCGTCGCGGGCGAGCAGCACCTGCCCGCGGGAGAGGGCGAGCGCAAAGACCGCGCCAACCGTCGGACCGACAACGCCGGCGAGCCGCCACGGCTCGCCGGCGAGTGGCGGGG
>NZ_HF571038.1:2765970-2792831 GCF_001046875.1 Nostocoides jenkinsii Ben 74 | reverse complement strand
CTCGGCTTCGACGCCGCCGAAAGCTCCGGTGAAACGGTCGGTACTGGTGGTCGCGCGATGCGCTGGCCTCACGGCTCTGCCCGACACCGACGTCACTCTCCTCTGCGACGGACCCCTCGCCGGCTGAGCGCTCGCGCCCGGCATCCTGTCCGTGTGCCGATAGGCCTCGCACCGCTCGGCAACGCAGCGTGGCGTTGCGTCGCGACCTGGCGACGGCTCGGCGGGGCGCGATCGTCTCGTGCGTTGGCGGACTACGGGAGCTTGGACGCGAGGACGTCGGCCGGCAGGATCTCGGGTGCTGCGCCGAGGAGGTGCTGGTTGGCCATCAGGGCTGCGACGATGGCACCGTTGGCGTGGGCGTCGCGAGCGGCCTCGTCGGGGAATGCATCGAAGATCCAGAAGGTGTCGGCGTGGGTCCTGACCGCGAACCAGACAATCGTTCCCACTTCTTCGTTGGCGAGCGCGACAGCGCCGGCGAGCAGATCGGCGAGCGCGTCGTGCTGTCCATCGGCCGCGACGATCTTGGCGACGAAGGCATACGGAAGTGATGCGGGTGTGGACATGAGGGGTTCTCCTAGGTGTCGAGGTTTCTTGGTGAGCGAGTTCAGCGTATGACGAGCAAGGGCATGTGAGAAGTGGCGTATACGACAGTATTGCTATTGTTCGCGCCATGCGTATCGGACTGATCGCGATCGACGGCTGCTTCGGTTCGGCTGTCGCGTCGATCATCGACATCGTGCGGGTGGCCGACGGAGCCCGCAGCGATGTCGACCCGCGGATCGACCCGATCGAACTCGCCATCCTCGGACCGAAACGGCGAGTGACCACGACAACATCGATGACCCTGTCGGTGGACCACCCGCTGTCGGAGTCCGCAGAGTTCGACGTGGTCGTCGTCCCTGCGCTTGGAACCCTCACGGCCGCCGCTACCAACGACGCCCTCCAGAGCCGAGATGCTCGTTCGGTCATCGCCTCGCTCGGGCGCCTCGACGAGGCGACCACCCGGATCGCCGCGGCGTGCACCGGCGTGTTCGCCGTCGCCGAGACCGGACGGATGCATCATCGGCGGGCGACGACCAGCTGGTTCCTGGGGCCGGAGTTCCTGAAGCGCTATCCGACCGTCGCCCTCGATCTCGACACCATGGTCGTGGTCGACGGGAACCTCATCACCGCCGGCGCCGCGTTCGCCCACATCGACCTCGCGCTCTCACTCGTGCGATCGATCAGCCCCGACCTGGCCCAACATGTCGCCAAGCTCCTCATCATCGACGAGCGTCCGTCGCAGGCGGCCTTCGTCGCCTACGAACATCTCCGGCACGAGGACCCGATCGTCGTCGAGTTCGAACGCTTCGTGCGCGCCCGCCTGGACGAACCGTTCAACGTCGCCTTCGTCGCGCAGTCGCTCGGCACCAGCCGGCGCACCCTCGAACGACGAGTCCGTGCGACGCTCAACCTCACTCCGCTCGGCTTCGTCCAACGGCTTCGCACCGAACGAGCTCGGCACCTCTCAGCAACCACGGATCTCACCTCCGCCGAGATCGCGCTACGGGTCGGCTACGCGAACGCCGAGACTCTGCGCTCCCTCCTGCGCAGGGAGCGACGCCGTTCCTGACCTATCGCCATGCCTGTAGCCGGTGTCCTAGTGCTCGACTGGAACCACCTCTCAGCACGTCGCGTCGACGCTTCTGCGTCGCCCCTGGACGACCCACTCGACACGCCCGCAGCACAGGCCATGTGACGTGCCCCGGCTTCCCGGACGGTCGGGGTTGGGTGGCTGTGATGTGTCGCTGCGTTCTCGTCGAGGGGGTCAGCAGACTCGATCAGGGTCGATTGGGATGAGACGCGAAGGCGCTCAGGTCAAGGCGGCCGAAGCCGGCCGGCGGGGTAGCGTCGGTCACGTCGAGGTCTTTCGGATGGATGGCGTAGGAACCTCCATCGTCGGGAGACCTCGACGTCTATCTGCGGACCGACGCGCCCGGCCGACCTACACCCTCATCTGGGAAGAGCCGCCAAAACCACTGCCCACACCAGCAAGGCCGGCAGGACAGGCAGGTGCCGTCGCCGCGTTCCGCCTCGGTGATCACCTGTGGGGCGATCGGGCGGTTGTAGGCGAACCGGCCTTGGCGACAGTCGACCTTGCAAATAGCGCAGCCGCCACGACGACACCCGACGGTGTAGGCGTACCCCGCTTTGAACAGCCCGCTCAGCACGGTCTCATCCGGGTCGAGGTAGATCACCTCGCCCGTCGGATGGCTCGTCAGAGTAGGCACGCGTGCTCCTTCGCACGGTCGGCGGCCCCGTCGGCATACGCCAGCGGGTATGAGGCCTAGCGTGGCCCGCTCGACGCCGGGTGCCGATGCATGTTCCTCATGACGGAACCCGCGACTAGAAGTGCCCCAGGAGTTCGGCCAAGGAGCGTCGCTGGGCCCCGTCAGGGTCGAAGTTTTCCGGGTCCAGCCAGGCGGCATAGGCCGCCTTCACCCCCGGCCAGTCGCCATCGGTCATGGCGAACCAGTCCGTGTCCCGGTTGCGACCCTTGTAGACGACGGCATTGCGGAAGCGGCCCTCATAGCGGAAGCCGAGGCGGGTCGCCGCGGCCCGAGAGGGCGCGTTGAGGCTGTCGCACTTCCACTCGTAGCGGCGATAGCCCAGGTCGTCGAACACATGCCGGGCCATCAGCGCCATTGCCTCGGTCGCGCCGGTCGTGCGCTGGAGGGCCGCGGCATACAAAATGCTCCCCACCTCGGCACTGCCCATGGCCGGGTCAATGCGCAGGTATGCCGCGATCCCCACCCCCGCTCCCCCCGCCGACAGGATCGCCATCGGCAGGCTGGCCGGGGTGCGTTGCAGGCGACCGACATAGGCGGCGAACTGACCGCGGTCCATCCCCGGCTCGCCGAACAGATAGGTCCAATCCCGTGGGTCGCTCTCGGTCACCAACGGGTCGTAGAGCACCTCCGCGTGCGCGTCGGTCAGCGGCTCCAGCCGGACGTGGGTGCCGGTGAGCGTGACCGGGCTGATCGGCTGGGCTCCGCCCCAGTCCGCAACCGGCGCTCCGATGGGCTGCCCAAAGCCGTTCTCCCGCACCCCTCGATCGTATGCCGGGCGAGCTGCCGGATTCCCGCCCAATCCCATTACCCGGCGCTTTGGGCGACTTTCTGGCAGCCAGAAGCCCTCCCAAAGCGCCGGAAAGCCACCCAAACCTGGGGGCACGCCCGGGTCAGCCCACGTCCCGGCGCTGATAGCCCCAAAACCCCGCGGCGATCAGCAGCCCGGCCAGCACCGACTCCACGATCACGGGCGCCCAAGCCATCGGTTCGGCGGGGATGCGCGGCAACAGGCCGAAGGGCGTCGCCTTCAGCAGCGACTCCGGGAACCCGAGCACCCCACCGATCCAGTTCACCACTAGCGACCAGCCGACGACGACCCACGGCACCAGCGCCAGCCGCGGGGCCAGCCCGTGCACCGCCACCCCCACGCCCAACACGAACCACACCCCAGGAGCCAGGGCCAGCGCCCCGCCGAGAATGCGACCGATCAGGCTCGCGTCGTTGGTCGCGATGCCGGACTGCAACGACAGCAGCACCCCGATCGCGGCCAACACGAGCGTCGGGACAACCACCGCCGGAACCACGTGGGCCCCCAGATAGCGCGCCCGAGACGTCGCTGTGGCCAGCACCGCCTCGGCCCGCCCGCTCTCCTCTTCTTTGCGGATGTGCTCGACCAACTGCAGCGCCCAAATCGCCACCAGCACAACGAGTATGCCGAGCATCGCCACGAAGAACGCCAGCCTCAGGTCCGCCGCACCCGCCCCCATCCGGCGGAATCGCTCGGCCAGCTCGGGAGAGTCGGCGACCGTTTCGAAGACGTCGGCGAGCGACCCCATCACCACCGCGAACGCGATGAGCCCGACCCCCCACCCGATCATCCCGGGCCGGGCAAGTCGCCACGCCAGGGCATCGGCGGAGTCGAATGCCTCGCCGCCCCGAGCCGGCCCCGGACGCGCCGCGCGCAACCCCGCCCCGTGATCTCGCCGCGCCTCCAAGGAAAAGGCGAGCGCGATCAGACCCGCCGCCACGACCAGGGGGAGGAGGAGCACCCACCAACGCTCCGCGGCATACGGTCGAGCGAGCGGCGCCCACTCCACCGGCGAGAGCCAGCCGAGCCATCGCACGGAACTCCCCGACCCCGAGCCGTCGGCAACCGCCCTCAGGAGGTATGCCGCGCCGACCACACTCAGTCCCACCCCGCGCGCCGTCCGCGCGGACGCGCTCAGCTGCGCGGTGACCGCGCCCACCCCCACGAAGACGGCGGCCGTGAGGGCGATCCCGAGCGCCATACACAGAGAGCCGGCGACCGGGGTCCCCAGCCCGACCATCGACGCGGCGATCAGGAGCCCCAGCACACCCGAGGCCGCCAGGCCCAGCCCCCCCGCACCGGCCAAAAGCGAGTGTCGACCGATGGCCGCGGAGCGGAGGAGCTCGGTCCGGCCCGCTTCTTCTTCGGCGCGCGTGGCCCGGATGACCCCGAGCACCGCCATCACTCCCGAGATCATCGCCCCGAAGCCGCCGACGCGCCACATCGTGAACCCACCCACGTGAAGCAGGTCGTACGGCGGGCCCAGCATGGCGCGCATCGTCGGATTGGCGGCGAGCCCGGCGGCCACCTCACGTCCGGCGGCGTCATCACTGATGGTCGAGCGATAGGCCGTGGCGGTCGCCGGGATGAACGACCACAACACCAGAACCCAGATCAGCCAGAACCAGCGATCGGCGCGCAGCGCCCGCCGAAAGGCGAGCCCCACGCCGGTCAACGGTCCGCTCCCGCGCCCCAAGTCCGCCCCGAGTACGGCGGTCATGACGTGCCGTCATAGTGCCGCAGGAACAACTCCTCCAGGGTCGGCGGTGTCGCCGTGAACGACCGCACCCCCGACCCCGCGAGTATGCCGAGCACCTCACTCATGGCGGTCGCGTCCACTTGCGCCGTGAGCAAGTGCCCCGTGACCTGCACCTCATGCACGCCCGGCACGTCAGCCAATTGCCTTGGTGGGGAATCGCTTTCGAGGTGGATCAGGGTGCGAGTCAGGTGCCGCAGGTCAGCCAGCGTCCCCGACTCGACGAGCTTCCCGGCCCGGATGATGCTGACGTGATCACACAGGCTCTCGACCTCGCTCAAGATGTGGCTCGACAGCAACACCGTCCGACCCCGATCCCGCTCGGCCGCGACGACCTGATTGAACACGCGCTCCATCAACGGGTCGAGGCCGGATGTCGGCTCATCCAGCAGCAGAAGTTCGACGTTTGACGACAACGCGGCGACGAGGGCGACCTTTTGCCGGTTGCCCTTGGAATAGGACCGGCCCTTCTTGGTCGGGTCGAGTTCGAAGCGGTCGATCAACTCCGCGCGCCGCGGCCCGTCGAGGCCCCCGCGGGCCCGGCCGAGCAAGTCGATGATCTCGCCCCCGCTGAGGTTCGGCCACAACGACACATCGCCCGGGACGTAGGCCAGCCGTCGGTGCAGCGCGGGCGCATCCGCCCACGGGTCGCCGCCGAGAAGCCGGGCCGTGCCCGCATCGGGTCGCAACAGCCCGAGCAGGACGCGGATGGTGGTGGACTTCCCGGAACCATTGGGCCCGAGGAAACCATGCACCTGCCCCGCCTCGACCCGCAGATCGAGTCCGTCGAGAGCCCGAGTCGGGCCGAAGGTCTTGACCAGGCCGGATATATCGATGACCGCACTCACATACCTCATTCTGCGCCTGAAAGCCGCCGATGACTCCAGCCCAACGTCCGGCTGCTAGCGTTGACCCCACAGACAGGGGAGCGCCGCCAGGCGCTGAGAGTGCGCCTAGGCGCAGACCCTCGGACCTGATCCGGTTAGCACCGGCGTAGGGAGTCGGGATCTCCTCGGCAGTATGCCGAGCCCTCCATATCGGAGGAGATGACATGTCACCCATCGGCCGCTTCGCCGCCCGCGGCGCAATCGCCACCATCGCCGCGATCTCGCTGCTTTCAGCGTGCAGCGGGTCGTCCGCACCCACCACATCCGACCAAGCCACCGCCAGCACCACCACCCAAGGCACCACCTCGAGCGCGCCCGCCGAACCCAGCCGCTCGGACACCCTCACCGTCGTTACGCACGACTCCTTCGCGCTCAGCGACGAGGCGAAGGCCAAGTTCGAGACCGACACCGGCCTCAAGGTCACCTATGTCGCCCCAGGGGACGCGGGGTCCATGGCGAACCAACTTGTCCTCACTAAGGACTCCCCCCTCGGCGACGTCGTGTTCGGCATCGACAACACCTTCGCCAGCCGCGTCGCCGGCGCGGGTGTCCTCGATCCGTATGCCGCGGCCCCCCTCCCCACCTTGGCAAACGACCTGAGCGCCGACGACGGTCACCTCCTCACCCCGATCGACTACGGCGACGTCTGCGTCAACGCCGACAAGGGGTGGTATGCCGCGAAGAACCTCCCCATCCCGACCAGCCTCGACGACCTGGCCGGCGCGGCATACAAGGATCAGCTCGCCGTCGAGAACCCCGCCTCCTCCTCCCCCGGGCTCGCCTTCCTCGCCGCGACCGTGGGCGCCAAGGGAGAGGACGGCTATCTCGATTACTGGGGCAAGCTCACCGACAATGGCGTCAAGATCGCCAAGGGGTGGACCGAGGCCTACACCGGTGATTTCTCCGGCTCCTCCGGCAAGGGGCCACGCCCGCTCGTCGTGTCCTACGCCACCTCGCCGGCCTTCGAGGTCGACAAGGGCGCGACGGAGTCGCGGACCGTGGCTCTGCTGGACACCTGCTTCCGGCAGGTCGAATACGCCGGCGTCCTCAAGGGCAGCCAAAACGTATGGGGCGCAAAGAAGTTCATCGACTTCATGCTGAGCAAGGAGGTGCAGGCCGAGATCCCGGAGCAGATGTACATGTACCCCGTCGACGCCTCGGTCACCCTCCCTGCCGACTGGGTCAAGTTCGCCCCCCTGTCGCCCAAGCCGATCGCCGTCGACGCCGCCACCATCGGGGCCCAGCGCGAGAGCTGGATCAAGGACTGGACCGCCCGGGTCCTGGGCTAGGCCAAGAGCGTGACCGCTGACCTCGCCCCGCCCCTGCCCGCAACGCACCGCGGGCGGGGACGGCGCGGCCTACCGTGGGTATGGCGAGCGGGCTGGACGCTCGCCGCCGCCCTCCCGCTGGCGTTCTTGGCGATCTTCTTCGCCTGGCCGGTGGCGGCCCTTGTGGCGCGCGGCTTCGGCGGGGAAACCGGCGCGACCTTCGGTGCGGTCGCCGACGTCCTCGGATCGGCGCGGACCTGGCGGATCCTGCGCACCACCTTGACCCTCGCGGTCCTGGGGACGGCCGCGTCGGTGGCACTCGGCATACCCGGCGCCTATCTGTTGTATGCCGTGCGCTTCCCCGGCCGCAGCCTCGCCCGGGCCCTGGTGACCGTGCCGTTCGTCCTGCCGACCGTGGTCGTCGGCGTCGCCTGGGTGGCCGTGCTCGGGCCGTCCGGTCCCCTCGCCTTCCTCGGCTGGGCGGAGTCGTTGCCGGCGATCATCCTTGCGCTTGTGTTCTTCAACTACGCCGTGGTCGTGCGCACCGTCGGAGGGTTGTGGGGACGTCTCGATCCGCGGGCGGTGCAGGCGGCGCGGACCCTGGGGGCGAGTCCGGCCCGAGCGTTCCGCACCGTCACGCTGCCCGCGATTATGCCGGCGATCGCCTCCGCCGCCGCCCTCGTCTTCCTGTTTTGCGCGTCCGCCTTCGGGATCATCATGGTCATGGGCGGCGTGCACTACAGCACGGTCGAGACCGAAATCTGGTATCAGACAACGCAATTGCTCGATCTCCCGGCCGCCGCGGCCTTGTCCATCACGCAACTGGTCGTCGTCACCCTGGCCCTGCTCGTCACGTCGTGGACCAGTTCCCGCCATGAGCGCGCGCTGCGGCTGCGTGGCGATGCCAGCGGCGAGCACCCCTGGACCTGGCGCCGCGACGGCCTCGCAACCGTCGTCACGGCGGCCGTCGGGCTGGCGGTCCTGGCGCTGCCCATGCTCACCCTCGTCCTACGCTCGCTGCGTAATCGTGAGGGCTGGACGGTGGAGCACTACCGCGCGCTGGGCACCACCGTCGGGCGAACCCTGACCGTCCCCGTCTGGGTCGCCCTGCGCAACTCCCTCGTCGTGGCCGCCGAAGCGACACTGATCGCCCTGGCTCTCGGCGTCCTGGTCAGCCTCGTGGTGAGCCGGCGTCCCCGGGGCGCGGGAGCCCGCCGCAGCCTGCGCGTCCTCGATGCCCTCTTCATGCTCCCGCTCGGCGTCTCGGCTGTCACGGTCGGTTTCGGGTTCCTGATCACGCTCAACCGGCCCCCGCTGGATCTGCGGCAGTCGATGATCCTGATCCCGATCGCCCAAGCGATCGTCGCGTTGCCGCTCGTGGTCCGCGCGATTCTGCCGGTCCTGCGCGCGATCGATCCGCGTCAGCGCGAGGCCGCGGCGACCCTCGGCGCAGGGACGGGTCGCATTCTGCGCACCGTGGATGGCCCCTTCCTCCTGCGCGGCATCGGCCTCGCCGCCGGGTTCGCCATGGCGACCTCCCTCGGAGAGTTCGGCGCCACCTCCTTTCTCGCCCGACCCGATCGCCCCACCGTCCCGGTCGTGATCTTCCGCCTCATCGGCCGGCCCGGCGAGGCCAACTTCGGCGCCGCCCTCGCGGCCTCGGTGCTGCTCGCCTTGCTCACGGCCCTCGTCATGCTCCTGGCCGAGCGGATCCGGCCCGCGGAAGCGAGCGAGCTGTGACCCGCGCGGCCGGGCTCGGCGTCCGCGGCCTCACCGTGCGCTTCGGCGACACCGTCGCCGTGGATGCCGTCGACCTCGACCTGGCGCCCGGGGAGATTCTGGCCCTCCTCGGCGCCTCCGGCTCCGGCAAGTCCTCCCTCCTGCGCGGCATCGCGGGCCTGGAACCCCTGGCCGCCGGGTCGGTGACCTGGGCCGGGGAGGAGGTCCGCGGCATACCGGTGCATGAGCGGGGTTTTGGGGTGATGTTTCAGGACGGCCAACTCTTCCCGCACCGAGACGTCGGCGGCAATGTCGCGTATGGCGTGCATCGGCTCCCGCGCGCCGACCGCGACCGCCGGGTCCGGGAGTTGCTCGATCTTGTCGGCCTGGCGGGCTACGAGAAGCGCGCCATCACCAGCCTCTCGGGGGGTCAGGCACAGCGGGTCGCGCTCGCCCGCTCCCTCGCGCCCCACCCGCGGCTGCTGCTGCTCGACGAACCCCTCTCCGCGCTCGACCGCGCGCTGCGCGAGCACCTGGTCGGGGTCCTGCGCTCGACCCTGAAAGCGACCGAGACGACCGCCATCTATGTCACCCACGACCAAGACGAGGCGTTCGCCGTCGCCGATCGCGTCGCGGTGCTCATCGATGGCCGCATCGCGCGGATCGGAACTCCATCCGACGTATGGCGATCCCCCGCCTCCCCGGCGGTCGCCACCTTCCTCGGCTACGCAACTCTGCTCACCCCGGACCAGGCGCGCGACCTCGGCTGGCCCCTAGATCGGCCGCTTGACGGCCAGGTGGTCGCGGTGGGACCGGATGGGCTGGTGCCGACCGGCGACGCCCGCGGCGTGGCGGTGCCCGTGCTGGAGCAGATCGATCGGCGCGGCTATGTCGCCATCCGCGTGACGCTCCCCCACGGCGCCGCGGCGTGGCTCAAGGCGCCCGGCCGGATCGAGGAGCCCACCCTGCGCGTCACGCTGGACCCCGCCCACTGCGCCGTGGTAGCAACGGACGCCTGACTCACGTGGACGTCTGACTTAGCTGCACGTCAGGCTCAGGCGACCCCGGTCAGCAGCAGGCGAGCCGCGGCGACGGTCGCGCCCGCGCAGGTCAGGGCCCACGACAGGATCCAGAGGAGCGCCGGGACGCCCGTGAGCCGCCGCAATACGGCCGGGTCATCGCCGGCGCGACCGTGGCGCCATACGGACGCGAGACCCCGCCAGGCACCCGCGATCAGGATCACGCCGACCGTAGTCAAGGCATGTGCCTGGAGCGCATCGGAACGCCACCACCATAGTGACCCCGTTGCCGCGAGCGCGGCGCCGACCACGGCGACGGTCGTCACCGATCGGACCCGGATGAGCAAGGCGAGGCTCCCGAGGAGGAGCAGGCCGAGGGTGGCCGCGGCATACCCCTGGGCGGCGCTCCAGACGAAGGCAAGACCAACCACAGCTGGCGCGGGATAGCCGGCCCAGGTGGTGGCGATGCGGCCGAGCCCTCGCTCGGGACCGACGGTGATCGCATGGCCAGAGGCGTTGCCGGCGACGACGAAGCCGGTGAACCGGCGTCCGGACAGGATGCCGACGACCGCGTGCCCGACTTCGTGGACGAGGGTGGCACCCAGGCGAACCCACTGCCACGCCGGACCCCAACAAAGGATCGCGGCCACCACCAGCACCACAGTGAGCCCGGCGGCGTCCAGCGGGACGGCACCGGAGACAGGCACCAGCCGCTCGCGGATTGCCGTGCCCCAGGTCATGCCCGCCGACCGTACGCAGGCTTCCTGTGTGAGAGCACCCTGGGCGCGAGCGCCTTGGCTGCGAGCGCCTTGGCTGCGAGCGCCTTGGGTGCGAGCGGCCCCAGCACCTCGGTAGGGTCGGAGTCATGATCACTGCCGTTCACGGGCTCATCTACAGCGATGACGCCCCCGCCACGCGGGCATTCTTCCGTGACGTCCTCGAGTTGCGCTTCGTCAGCGACGACGACAGCACCGACGTCGACGGATGGCTCATCTTCGAGACCGGTCCTAGCGAGGTCGGCATCCACCCCACCGCCGGGGAGCACGAGGGCGAGCGATTCGTCGCGCCCCGCCACCACCAGATCAGCTTCATGGTCGACGACATCGAGGCGACCGCCGAGCGCATCCGCGCCAATGGCGGCACCATCACCTCCGGCCCGTCCGACATGGGCTTCGGTGTCGGCGTCGAGGTCGAGGTGCCGGGCTCGGATGCCGTGCTGATCTATCAGCCGCGCCACGCCAGCGCCGTCGGGCGCTGACCGACGCGCAGCGGTCGAGCCGGGCGCGACGGGGGCCGCTTCGCGGCGCGCACCGGCTGGACCTCGACCTCGGCCTCGTGGTCGAGCAGCAGCGGGACGATCGCGAGCGCGGCCATGAGCACGACGCCGAGGATGACGAGCAGGGCAGTGAGCAGGCTGGTGATCATGTCTCCAAGCCTCTCGGCCCGCACCGACAGCCACATCCACCCGAAGTATCGGCCGCGTCACCGCAGCGCGTGACTCCCTCCACCTCGCGGCTAGCGCCCGTCGGGGCAACTCCCTAGGGGGAGGGCCTGGGCGCGACGCGATCGAAGCCGAACGGGAGTTCCAGCCGGTGCGCCGCCAAGAGGTCGGCGTCTCCCAAAATCGCCGCCGTCGGACCGTCTGCGGCGATCACGCCGCCGGACAGGATCACGGACCGTTCGCACAGTTGCAGGGCGTACGGCAGGTCGTGCGTCACCATCAACACAGTGACCGGCAGTGCGTCGAGAATCTCCGCCAACTCCCGCCGCGACGCCGGATCCAGATTGGACGACGGCTCGTCCAGCACCAGAATCTCCGGCTCCATCGCCAGCACGGTCGCCACCGCGACGCGGCGTCGCTGACCGAAGGACAGGTGATGCGGCGGCCGGTCGATGTGCTCCAACATCCCGACCGCCCGCAGCGACTCCTCGACCCGACGGTCGATCTCTGCGGCGTCGAGCCCGAGGTTGGCCGGGCCGAAGCCCACGTCGTCACGCACCGACGGCATGAAGAGCTGGTCGTCGGGGTCTTGGAAGACGATGCCCACGCGCCGGCGGATCTCCAAGAGGTTGTCATCAGCCACCGACAACCCCGACACCGCCACCGTCCCAGCCCCCGCCCGCAGGATTCCGTTGAGGTGCAACACCAACGTGGTCTTACCCGCGCCATTAGGCCCCAGAAGGGCCACCCGCTCGCCCCGATGGACGTGCAGATTCACTCCGAACAGCGCCTGATGGCCGTCGGGGTAGGCATAGGCGACCCCGCGCAGGTCCAAAACCGGAGTGCTCACGCAAACATCACGGCAGCGAGTATGCCGATTCCCGCCACGGGCAGCGTCAGCGCCCGTCCCCAGTCTCCCCAGGTGGCGGTGAGTTGCCGGGCGAAGGGGAGGCGCCCGGCATACCCCCGAGAAAGCATGGCGAGGTGCACGCGCTCGCCGCGTTCATAGGACCGGATGAACAGCGCTCCCAGCGTGCCCGCGAGGACGCGCCACTGCCGGATCGAGCGGGCCTGGAAGCCGCGGGAGTCGCGGGCGATCTTCATCCGCCGCAGTTCTCCGGTGACCACCTCGAGATAGCGGAACATGAACGACGCGATCTGCACGATGGGCTGGGGCAGTCGGAGCTTTTCGAGGGCGCGGACGATGTCGCGCGGCTCGGTGGTCGTGCCGAAGATCAGGGACGCGAGGACCCCGAGCGTGCCCTTGGCCAGCAGCCCCCAGGCTCCCCACAGGCCGGCCTCGGCGAGGTGCAGCGGGCCCACGCGAACGCGCGGGCCCTCAGCAACGAAGGGCATAAGCAGGGCAAACACCACGAACGGCACTTCCACCACCATGCGGCGGGCGAGAGAGGTCCACGGGACCGTGGTGAATGCGGCGACGGCGAGGAGGAGCGCGACATACGCACCAAAGGCCGGGACGGCCGTTCTCGGGGTCGCGACGACGATCAGGACGAACAGGACCAGCGTCGTCAGCTTGACGTGCGCGGGGAGGCGATGGATCGGCGAGTGGCCATGGAAGTGCAGGCTGTGACCGTGTCCGGCACCCACGTCAGCCTCCGGAACCTCGGTCGGCGCCCCGGCGTCGATCAGTCACGGGGAGCGCGACGGCGCACGGCATACAGCAAGGCGGTGGCGAGCGCGCCGACGAGGAGGACGCCGATGATGCCGGCCAGCCCGCCCGACAAGCGCGCGTTGTGGACTCCCTTGACGCCATAGCCGGACAGCGGGGAGTTGTCACTCACGTGCGGGCCCGCGCTGTCGCCGAACCCGAGAGAGTGCGCGACATATTCGAGGCCGTCGGGGTGACCGGAGGCATAGAAGCTGACCACGCCTGCGAGGACCACGGTGACGGCGAGACCGGCGAGGAGAACGGTGCGGGTCGAGGGGCGGCGGCGACTCACACGACAACTCCGTCGCGGATCTCCAGATCCGCGTGATCGGGGCGCAGGTCCTGGGCGCCGTAGACCAGGTCGGGACGCGTCGCGACGATCGCGCCCACCGCGAGGAAGGTGATGGCCGCCTCGCCCAGCCCGATGAGCACATGCCACCCGACCATGGCCGTTAGGAGTTTGCCGGTCGCGATCGGCACAGCGCCGCCAGCGGCGAAGAGAAGCGCGAAGGTCGCGGCGGCGGCGGGGACCGAGAGCGCCGCGCCGAAGGCCGCGGCGATCGGGACGCTGGCGGTGCGCTTGGGCAGGACCGCGCGGGCCACCCGGAACATCCCGTAGCCGACCCACACCCCGACGAGGGCCATGAGGGTCACATTCGTCCCGAGCGCGGTGAGGCCGCCGTCGGCGAAGGCGATGGCCTGAACAAGCAGCACGACGGAGATGCACAGGGTCGCCGTAAACGGACCGACGAGCACGGCCGCCAGGGCACCCCCCAGCAAGTGCCCTGACGTGCCGGCGCCCACCGGGAAGTTGAGCATCTGCGCCGCGAAGACGAAAACCGCCACGAGGCCCGCGAGCGGTGCCGTGCGGTCATCGAGTTCACGCCGGGCGCCTCGCAGGGCGATGCCAACTCCGACAGCCGCAACAGCCGCGGTCGCGAGCGAGGTTTGGGCGGTCAAAAAGCCATCAGGCACGTGCATGACCAGTTCCTCGCTCACGTTGGTGGGACCCCTGATCTTAATGCAACTCAGTCGCAACAAGGGCCACGAGAGTTGAGGCGATGTGACAAGTCCGTGTCCTGATCGTTACCTTAGATACATCCCCCATGGAAGGCCCCCCTCCCTCGTGCTTGCCTCAACCTCTTCTGCACGCTCTGTCGCGACCCGCGGCGCCCAGATCTTGACGGTCGCGGCCCTCGCCTCGGCCTCCATTGCGTATGCCGCGAGCGTCCCCGCCGCCGGCTCCTCCCCGACCGCGTCCGGGTCGCCGAGCGAGTCCCGTCTTGACGGGGGACTGAACGCCCAGGTGATCGAGCTCCCGGCCGCCGCGGCTGCTGCGCTGGGGCGCACGTCCCAGGCGACCGCCGCCTCCCGCTCTGCCGAGCGCTCGGGTGCGGGCGTCGCCGGCCAGGGCGTGAGCGCTCCCGCCGCCGCCGGCCCGGTCCGCGCCGTGTCGTATGGCGCCCTCGGGGTCAAGGCCGTGGCCAAGCCCAAGCCGAAGCCCGTGGTCACCGCGACCGCGGCTGCTGGCGGGTCGGCATCGGCGAGCACGGTCGCCTCATCCGCGGGCGCAGCGCCGGCCGCGGGGGGCTCGACCTCGACTTACGCCGCCGCGGGCGCGGGGCTGGGACTCGTGCCGGCCGCTGCCGCTGTGTATTCCGCCGTCCGCTCGACCTTCGGCATCACCAATATCGGCGGGATGCGGCCGGGTGACTGGGGCGATCACGGGACCGGCCACGCCATCGACGTGATGATCACCAGTTCCGCGCAGGGCGATGCAGTCGCGAATTACATCCTCGCCAACGCGGGCGCCTTCGGGATCAAGTACGTCATCTGGCAGCAGCGCATTTGGATGCCGAGCACCGGCTCGTGGAAGCTGATGGAGGACCGCGGGTCACCCACGCAGAACCACATGGACCACGTGCACATCTCGGTCAACTGAGCCAGAACGGGGTTAACTCGACGACCTCGCGCCACCGGTCGATGGCGTCTTGGCGATCGACGACCGCGGCCACCCGGTCGAGCGGAATATCATGCGCCGCAAGGGTATGCCGCGCCACGGCCAGGTCGTTCGCCGCACCGAAGGCGTCCTGCATGGCCGAGAGCTTCCCGGCATACTCCGCCGGCGGGGAGTCGGGGGAATCGGCATACAGACCGGCGAAGAACTCGCACCCGTAGCGAAGTTTCTTGCCTTCGATGCGGACCCGGTGCAGGTCGTGCGCGGGCATCGTCGGCAGCTGATCACCCGCCGCGACGAGGCGACGGTGACGCTTGGCGAGGGCGCGATCGGTGACGGACCGGGCCGGACCGTCGCGCAGTACCTCGTGCTCGGCCAGCCAGTCCGGCGCGTCCAGCCACGCGCCCAGGTCGGTTTTTATCTCGCGCCATTGGGGTGAGCGCAGGAGGGCGTTGGCCACGGCATACGTGCCACGGCGCCGTCCGCGCAGCTTCCGAACATCGCCGGCCGGCCACTCCTCGTCGACGGCTCGGGCCAGGAGGACGTCGGCATCCCGGGCCGGCCCGAGCGGCAGCACGATCTCGCGCATGCGCACCTTGAGATCGAGTCCCGCCTCGTCCAGCAGCGGCCGAAACAGCGACATCGCCGCCCGACCCCGCCGCCACGACACCCGCGTCTGGTGGAGGTTGTCGGCGTGCTTCGCCGCGAGCCAGCGGCTCTCGTTGGGGGCGAGGTGCTCGTCGAGGCAGGAGCGCAGGCACGCGCGGAACGCCTCGCCGGCGCTGATCCCCTCCGGGAGATCGATTTTCACGGCCTTGATCGCCGGGGACGCGGGCTTGTCGTCGGTCGTGGCGGTCGGCAGCGGCGGCATACGGGAAACCTTAGTGAGGTCGGAACTCGGGTGCGGCAGAGCACAATCGCGGCCTACGGTGGCAGGCATGACGGACGAACCCAATGTCGATCTCGGGGACCGGGAGGTCGCCCCGCGCAACGAGATACTGCGCACTGAAGTCGGCTCCGGCGTGCACGGTATGGCGATCCCCGGCACCGACGACCATGACGAGACGGGCGTCTACATCGAGGAGCCGGCGCAACTGCTCGGCCTCGCGGACGCACCCCAGCATTGGATCTGGCGAACCCAGCCGATGGGGGCCCGCTCCGGCCCCGGCGACGTCGATCTGACCGTCTATGCGCTGCGCAAGTTCGTCCGGCTCGTCTTGTCGGGCAATCCGACCGTCCTCATCCCGCTGTATGCCGTGGGCCCCGCCCTTCTCCACATCACCCCCCTTGGTCAGGAGTTGCGTGAGCTGACGCCTGCGCTGGTCTCGCGTGAGGCCGGGCACCGATTCCTGGGCTACCTCGACGGCCAGCGTCGTCGCCTCGTGGGCGAGGGGCCTCGTCGCTCCCGGGTGCCGAACCGACCAGAACTGGTTGACCGGCATGGCTACGACACGAAGTACGCGTCGCATGCCTTGCGGTTGGGCCTACAGGGGCTGGAGTTGGTCACGACGGGCAGGCTGACGCTCCCCATGCGCCCCGACGACTTGGCGCCCTGCCTTGCCGTCAAGCGTGGTGAGGTCTCCTTCACCGAGGCGCTGGCCTTGATCGATCGGGCTCGAACTGACCTGCAGACAGCCATGGACACCGGCCTCAGCGTGCTGCCGGACGTGCCCGACCGCGCGGCCGTGGACGCCTGGCTCATCTCCGCGCATCGCCGCCACTGGGCCGAGAACGGCCTCTGACCCGGGGTCACCGGCGGCGGCGGCCGATCAGTATGCCGAGTGCCAGCGCCGCGAGCGCGACCGCCACTTGGGGTGCGTAGGCCTTCAGCAGCACCGGCAGGACCGTCGCGCCGAGGTCGAGCGCGTCATCGTCGGCCGGCTTGGCGGCCGCCTTGACTTGCGCCCGCGTCGTGGGGGCCGGCGAAGCTCCAGCAGACTTCAAGGTCGGGACCTGCGAGGCGACGGCGGCAGCGGCGTGGGCGTCGCCCGCTCCCTCGCCTGTGCCCTCGGCGATCTCGGCGGGCGAGAGCGCCATACCCTCGTCGTCGGCGACCTCCCGCGCGAGGTCGGCTGTCGCGCTAGCTTCCGAATCACCCGCTTCCGCAACCGATTCCGCCTCGGGTGCCGGCTCGGTGTCGAACTGACTCTCGATGCACCCGACGAACTGCTGCAGCAGTTTGTCCGACACGTCCTGCATGACCCCGCGGCCGAACTGTGCCGGCTTGCCGGTGATCGCCAAGTCGGTCGTGACGTCGACGCGGGTGCCGCCCTCAGCCGGCGCGAGCTGAATCGTCACCGTCGCCCCGGCTGTGCCATTGCCGCGCTTGTCCTTGCCCTTGGCCTCGATGACTGCCCGGTGCGCCGCATCGTCGCGCTCGAGGAAGCGGCCGGCACCGGCATACTGCAGCGCGATCGGTCCCAGCTTGACCTTGACCGTGCCCGAGAATCCGTCGTCCGACACCTCAGTCACCTGGGCACCCGGGAAGCAGCCGCCGACGCGTTCGAGGTCCATGAACGTGGCCCAGGCCTGCTCCAGGGGCGCCGGGACGACGAAATCGTGAGTGAGCTCCATACGTCAGCTTCCCACGGCCGCGAGGACCGCGCGGCGCGTAAGGACCGTCGCAAGATGCTTGCGATAGTCCGCGTCGCCGTTGAGGTCGCTCGGCGGGTTCGTGCCGTCCGCGGCGCTCGCCGAGGCTGCCGCAACGGCCGCCGCGTCAGTCGATCCGCCCGCCAGCGCCGCCTCGACGCTCGCCGCCCGCAGGGGCGTCGAGCCCATATTGGTCAGCCCGATCTTGGCCTCGGCGATCTGCCCGTCGGCGACCTTCACGGTGGCCGCGACCGCGACGATCGACCACTGATGCGCAACCCGCACAAACTTCTCGTATGCCGCGCCCCACCCCGTGTGCTTCGGGATCCGGATCGAGGTGAGGAGTTCGTCCTCGCCGACCGCAGTGGTGAACAGGTCCTCGAAGAAGTCGCTCGCGGCGACCGTGCGCTCCCCGCCGGGCCCGGTGATGACGAGGTCCGCATCGAGGGCGAGGACGGGCGCACCCACGTCGCCGGCCGGGTCGGCGTGGACGAGCGCACCGCCGATGGTGCCGCGATGGCGGATCTGCGGGTCGGCGACTTCGGCAATCGCGGCGCGCAGCAGGGCGGCGTGCTCGGTGACGAGATCGGAGGCGAGGAGATCGGCATACGTCGTCATGGCACCGATGACGAGGGTGTCGCCGTCCTCGGAGATGCCCCGCAACTCCTCGATCTTGCCGAGGTCGATCACGGTTTCGGGGGCGTTCAGCCGCATCCGCAGAATCGGCAGGAGGGACTGGCCACCGGCCAGCACCTTGGCCTCATCGCCCCCCTCCGCCAAGGCAGCGAGCGCGTCGGCGACTGTCGTCGGGGCCACATAGTCGAAAGCGGCGGGGATCACTGGTCGTTCCCTTCTCCCGTGGAGCCGGTATCGGCGTTGCCGGCGTCGGCGTCGAAGTGCGGCTGCGCTTCAGCGGTGGTCTCCGCTGCCGCGGACGCTCCTTGGATCGCTTTCCACACTCGCTCCGGCGTGCACGGCATAACGACATCCTGGACGCCGAGGTGGCGCACCGCGTCGAGGATCGCGTTAACCACGGCCGGGGTGGACGCGATCGTGCCGGCTTCGCCAACTCCCTTGGTGCCCAAGGTGTTTGTCGTCGACGGCGAGGTGGTGTTCTCGGTCAGGAACGAGATCGTGTCGGCCGCCGTCGGCAGGGTGTAGTCGACAAAGGAGCCCGTCACCAGCGTGCCGTTCTCGTCGAACACAGCCTCCTCCCACAGCGCCTGGGCGATGCCCTGGACGAGGCCACCGTGGACCTGGCCCTCGACGATGAGCGGGTTGATGATGTGGCCGATGTCGTCGACGCAGGCATACGTGCGGATTCGGCTCTGCCCAGTCTCAGTGTCGACCTCGACGGCGCACAGGTGTGTGCCGTGCGGGAAGGAGAAGTCGTCCGGGTCGAAGGTGGCGTCGGCGTCGATACCCGGCTCAATCCCCTCGGGGTAGTTGTGCGAGGCGAAGGTCGCGAGTGCGACCTCGGTGATCCCGATGCCTGCCTCGGTGCCCTTGACCTCGTAGCGGCCGGCCTTGAACTCCAGGTCGTCCGGGTTGGCTTCGAGCAGGTGTGCCGCGAACGCCTTGGCCTTCTCGATGACCTTGTCGGCCGCGCGCACGACCGCCTCGCCGCCCACGACCAGTGATCGCGAGCCGTAGGTGTCTAGGCCCTTGTAGGCGATCTGCGTGTCGCCGTGCAGCACCTCGACGTCCTCGAATGGCACGCCGAGGCGGTCGGCGACGATCTGGCTCCACGCCGTCTCGTGTCCTTGGCCGTGCGGGCTGGTGCCCGTGATGACCTCGACCTTGCCCGTCGGCAGCATCCGGATCGCGGCGCTCTCCCAGCCACCCGCGCCGTATGAAAGTGAGCCGAGCACCCGGGAGGGGGCGAGTCCGCACATCTCGGTGAACGTCGAAACCCCGATCCCGAGTTGGACGGGATCACCGCTCTCGCGCCGCTGCTTCTGCTCGGCGCGCAGAGCGTCATACCCAAAAAGTACCTTGGCGCGCGCGGTGGCCGCCTCGTAGTTGCCGCTGTCGTAGGTCATCCCCGCGACGGAGGTGAACGGGAACTCCTCGTGCGTGATCCAGTTCCTCTCGCGCAGTTCCAGCGGATCCATCCCGAGTTCGGCGGCCAGGTCGTCCATGATCCGCTCGATGCCGAAGGTCGCCTCCGGCCGACCAGCACCGCGGTAGGCGTCGACCCAGGTGGTGTTGGTGAGCACGGTCTGGCAGTTGAACTGATAGGCCGGGAACTTGTAGATCGAGTTGAACATCCACGCGCCCAGCACCGGGACACCGCCGCCGATGATGGCGACATAGGCGCCGAGATTGGCGATCAGTTCGACCTTCAACCCGGTGACAACGCCGTCCTTGGTCGCCGACAGCGTGAGCTTCTGGTACTGGTCTCGGCCGTGGTGCGCGGAAACCAGTGACTCCGAACGGGTTTCGGTGTACTTCGCCGGCTTGCCGAGACGGCGCGCGACCGCGAGCGTGATGAACTCCTCCGGCGTCGTCTGCAGCTTGCCGCCGAACCCACCACCCACGTCGGGCGCGATGACCCGCACCTTCGACTCCGGTATGCCGGTCGTCGCCGCGATCAGGAAGCGCAGGATGTGTGGGATCTGGGTTGCCGACCACATCGTGATCTGCTCGCCAGTCGGATCCACCACGGTGGAGCGCGGCTCCATGAAGGCCGGTATGAGGCGTTGCTGGCGATAGTTGCGCTCGATCACGACACCGTCGTTCCGGGCGGCGGCGAGCGCCTCCTCGACGTCGCCCCCTGTGCCGGCCTCGGCCGAGTCGAGCTTCCAGAACGCGGACTTGTTGGTGCCCTTGTCGGGGTGGGCGAGGATCTCGTCCTTCATCGCCTCCAGGGCGTCGAAGACGGCGGGCAACTCGTCATACTCCACATCGACCAGCTCGGCCGCGTCGCGAGCGGCGGCCGCCGAGCGCGCGACGACCACGGCGACGATCTCGCCGGCACACGCCACCCGCTCACCAACGAGGGGGAGGTGGTCGGGAGTGACCTGATCCGGGGTGATCGGCCAGGCGTTGGCGCACGCGCCGATGCCGTCCGGGAAGTCGGCGGCGGTATAGACCGCGACGACATTGGCGGCGGACTTCGCCTCTTCGGTGTCGATCGAGGTGATGGTGGCGTGCGCGAACGGGCTACGGACCATCGCCAGGTGGACCATGCCCGGGAGGGTGATGTTGTCGGTCCACTTCGTGCGGCCGGTGATAAGGCGCTGGTCCTCTTTGCGCAGGCGGCGGTTGCCGATCTCGGCCGGGCGCTCGTCGACGGCGGTCATCTCACTCGCCACCCTTCTGGCCGGCCACCTGGGCCACGGCCTTGACGATGTTGTGATAGCCGGTGCACCGGCAGAGATTGCCCTCCAAGCCCGCCCGGATCTCGGCCTCGCTCGGGTTGGGGTTGTCGTTCAGCAAGTCGATCGCCTGCATGATCATCCCCGGCGTGCAGTAGCCGCACTGCAGGGCGTGACACTCGTGGAACGCCTGCTGCATGGGGTGCAGTTCGCCATTGGCGGCGATGCCCTCGATCGTGGTGACCTCGTGCCCGTCGGCCTGGACCGCGAGCACATTGCATGACTTCACGCTGCGACCGTCGAGATGCACGGTGCACGCACCGCAATTGCTGGTGTCACAACCGACGACGGTCCCGACCTTCCCCAGCGTCTCGCGCAAGTAGTGCACCAAGAGGGTCCGCGGTTCGACGTCGTCGACATTCTTCTGGCCGTCGACCGTCACGGTGATTCGAGTCATCGTCGACTCTCCTTCGCCATCAGGGGGTGAGAGCCCGATCCTTGCCGAGTGGACGGGCTGTGACAAGGGTCCCAGCCAGTCAGCGGCAGGTTGGGAGGGCGTCAGCGCCGGTCGTCAGCGCCGGTCGTGGTGGATCGGGCCGTCCAGACCGCCAAGGCGCGAGCCGCCACCACCCCACTGCAACTGAATGATCTCGGCGGCGATGCTGACGGCTGTCTCCTGCGGGGTGCGGGCGCCGAGATCGAGACCGATCGGGGAGGCGAGCCGGGCCAGTTCCCGGTCGGTGAGCCCGGCCTCGCGGAGCCGAGCGAGGCGGTCGTCGTGGGTTCGGCGCGAACCCATGGCACCGACATACGCCACCGTGGGCAGGCGCAAGGCGACCTCCAGGAGAGGAACGTCGAACTTCGGGTCGTGGGTGAGCACGCACAGCACGGTGCGCTCGTCGATGCGGCCCGCCTCCTGCTCGGCGGCGAGGTAGCGGTGCGGCCACGAGACGACCACATCCTCCGCCGCCGGGAAGCGCGAGGCCGTGGCGAAGATGGGGCGCGCGTCGCAGACGGTCACGGCATACCCCAAGAAGGTGCCGATCTCGGCGACGGCAGCGGCGAAGTCGATGGCGCCGAACACGATCATCCGGGGACGCGGCGCGAAGGCGGCGACGAAGACCCGCATCCCTTCCCCGCGGCGCTCGCCGTCGGGTCCGTAGGTGAGCGTCTCGCTGTGCCCGCCGGCCAGTTGCCCACGGGCGTCGTCGGTGACAGCGCTGTCGGCGCGGGCGCTGCCGAGGGAGCCGGTCACCGTGTCCGGACGCACGATCAGTCGGCGCCCCACCCAGGCGGGGTCGGGATGCTCGACGACCGTCGCGATCGCCACCGGCCGCTCGGCGGCGATATCGGCGGCGACCTCCCCAAGCTGGGGGAAGCGGTCGCGGTCGATCGGTTCGACGTAGACGTCGAGGATTCCGCCGCAGGTCAGCCCGACCGACTCGGCCACGACGTCGGAGACGCCATAGCGTTGCAGGACAGGGGTTCCCGAGGCGACGACGGACTGGCTCAGCTCATAGACGGCGCCCTCGACGCAGCCGCCGGAGACCGATCCGACGGCGCTGTCGTCGGGTCCGACGAGCATCGAGGCACCGGCCGGCCTCGGCGCGGACTTCCACGTGGCCACGACCGTGCCCATGCCCACCGTTTCGCCGGCTTCCCACCACGACAACAGTTCGGACAGCACCTCACGCATCGGCCACCACCTGGATCAGTTGCTCGAAGGCCGCGAGCGAATGGCCCGCGACGAAGTGATCGATGTGCGGCAGCGCCGCCCGGATTCCCCCCTGGACCGGTGCGTATGCCGCCTTCCCCCGGTGCGGATTCGCCCACACCACCGCGTGACTCACCGCGCGCAGACGCCGCATCTGCTCACCGAGCGCCGCGGGGTCACCCCGCTCCCAGCCGTCGCTGGCGATCACGATGACCGCGCCACGCGCCAATCCCCTTCTCCCCCAACGGCGTAGGAATGCGCCTAGGCCATCGGCGAGGCGCGTGCCGCCTGACCAATCGGGGATGAGGTCGCCGACCGCGGTGAGAGCGCGATCCGCATCTCGATGATGCAGCGGGCGGGTGATCTGGGTCAGCCGGGTGCCGAGAGTGAAGACCTCGACACGAATCCCACTGCGGCAGTAAGCATGCCCGACTCGGAGGAGGGACTCGGCATACGCACTCATCGAGCCGGAGATGTCGAGCAGGAGGATGACGCGGCGATCCCGGCGCCCGCGGCGCTCGTGATGGATCGGTCCGGGTTCGCCGAGGCGCCGCAGGCTCTCGCGCAGGGTGCGGCGGGCATCCACGTCGCCGCGGCGCGACGGGGTGCGACGGTGCGCCCGGCGCAGTGGCGGTCGGGGCCGAAGTGAGCCGAAAAGCTCACTGAGATAGCGCTTCTCGTCGGGCGTGAGGCTGGCGACGTCCCGGTGTCGGAGCACCTCGATCGAGCTCGCGACGGCGGCCTGGCTGACCTCACCCCCCTCGGTCCCCGGCCCGTCACCGAGGTCGGCCTGCTCGATCGACCGAGCCGGGGCGCCGGGGACACGCTTGGTGCCGCCGAGTTCGCCGCCGAAGTACGCGGCATACGCCAGGTCGTGCCGGTCCAGGTCGGCAGGGGTGGAGCACAGGCTCGCCCGCCCGGCGAAGTAGACGGCGACGGGGTTGTGCATACCTAGTGCCGCAACGGATTCGAGGTAGGTGCGGGAGCGATCGGGGGTGACGGGGACTCCCGCCGCGCGCAGGGTCCGGGTGAAGCCGAGCAAAATCTCGTCTCCGCCGCGCATTCGTCCGGCGGGCGCCTCGGTGATGGGGCGGGTCTCAGGGAGGGGGTGAGTCATGGGGTGAGCACCCGATCCAGGGCGTCCTGGACGCGCTGGGCGTCCTCGCGGTACTTGATCGCCACCCCGAGGGTCAACGCCGCCGTCTCGGTGTCGAGTTGCCGCACCCCGAGTTCCTGGAGCGCGCGAGCCCAGTCGAGGGTTTCGGCGACGCCGGGCGGTTTGAGGAGTTCGCGGTCGTCACGGATGCGGTGGACAGCCTGAACCACTTGTGCGGCAAGGGATTCGGCGACCTCCGGCGCGCGCGAGCGCAGGATGGCCAGCTCGCGCTCCATGCTCGGGTGGTCGAGCCAGTGATAGAGACAGCGCCGCTTCAGGGCGTCGTGGAGTTCTCGCGTGCGGTTGGAGGTGAGCACAACAATGGGGGGTGCGGCGGCGGCGATCGTGCCCAGCTCCGGGATCGTCACCTGCCAGGTCGAGAGGACTTCGAGCAGGAACGCCTCGAACTCGTCATCCGCCCGGTCGATCTCGTCCACCAGCAGGACGCTGGGGGTGCGCAGCGCCGTGAGTACCGGCCGCGCCAGCAGGAAGCGCTCGTCGAACAGCGACTCCTCGATCGCGGCGACGTCGCGGTCGCCGGGCACGGCTTCCAGTGCGCGCACGTGCAGGATCTGGCGGGGGAAGTCCCAGTCATAGAGGGCCTGGGACGCATCGATCCCCTCGTAGCACTGCAGCCGGATCAGCGGCCGGCCACTCGCCTGGGCCAGGGCCTCTGCGAGGGCGGTCTTGCCGGTGCCGGGTTCTCCTTCCAGAAGAAGGGGGCGGCCGAGACGCAGCGCCAGCCAGGTGACCGTCGTGAGCTCCTCGTCGCTGAGGTAGCCGGTGCCGCCCAGACCGGCCGCAAGGTCGGACGTGGTCGCGAAGGCCGTGCTCGGATCCATGGCCTCAGCATTACCGACCGATGCCGGTCGTGGTAGCCCGGGCCTCGGGTCAGGAGTCGCGGATCAGCCGTCGCCGGCGCGGCGGCGCGCCAGATCGGCGGGCGTGTCGACGTCCGCCCCCGACGCGAGGTCGCCGCACTCGATCAGGACCGGATCGGCCGCGCGGAGGAAGTCACGCGCGCCCCGGTCGCCGGTGGCGGTCGCCACGACGTCCGGCCACGTCGCGCGTCCGAGCACCACCGGGTGCCCGGGTTTCCCCTCGTATGCCGCGCGCGCCACCGCCGTCGCCCACTCACCATTGTGGACGGCGGCGGCGTCGGCGGCCTCGGCGGCGCGGGCGCCGTGGACGGCGCGGGTTTGCGCCAGGACCCGCCGGATAACCTCCGGGGTCACATCCGGCAGGTCGACCAGTGTCACCAACACAGCGTCGAAACCCGTTGCCCCGCAAGGGCGAGCCGCGAGCGCACTGAGCCCTGCGCGGAGGGAGGCGCCCATCCCCTGTGCCCAGTCGTCGGCGAGGATGACGCGGGCGCCGGCGGACGCGGCATACGGCAAGACGTGGGTTGCTTCGGCGCCGAGGACGGTGGTGATGTCCTCGATGCCGGCGCGGCGGAGGACGGTGATGGTGTGCTCAAGGAGGGTCGGGCCATCGGGTCGGGGTCGGACCAGCGCCTTGGGACCGCCCATCCGGCGCCCGGCCCCCGCGGCGAGGATGAGTCCGCCGACGGGGAATGGAGTCTGTGCCACCCGGCCAGTGTGCCGCGGAGACACTCCGATTCAACTTTCTGACTCTATCTCATGCTGGCGCTAGAGAGTGACATACAGTCCGAGCGTGGACCCGATCAGGAACCCCTACGCGCCCGGCGCCGGCCAGCGCCCGCCGGAGCTGGCCGGCCGTGACGAGCAGCTGACGACCTTTGACGTCGTGCTGCAGCGCATCGCCAAGGGACGGCCCGAGCGCTCGATGATCCTGACCGGCCTGCGCGGCGTCGGAAAGACGGTGCTACTCAATGCACTTCGCGGCCAGGCCGTCCGCGCGGGGTGGGGCACCGGGAAGTTCGAGGCCCGGCCCGACCAGACGCTGCGTCGCCCGATGGCGGCGGCGGCGCACACCGCCGTGCGGGAGCTCGGGCATACGCACAGTGACCAGGTGGATCACGTTCTCGGCGTGGTCAAGTCGTTCGCGCAGCGTGACAGCGCCCCGAACGCCAAGCTGCGCGAGCGCTGGAATCCCGGCATCGACGCCGCCGCCGTCCCGGGGCGCGCGGACTCCGGCGACATCGAGATCGACTTGGTCGAACTCCTTACTGACATCGGCGGCCTGGCGCAGGATCTCGGGCGCGGCATCGCGATCTTCATCGATGAGATGCAGGACATCGGCCCGGACGACATCTCCGCCCTGTGCGCGGCGTGCCACGAGATCTCGCAATCGTCGCTGCCGGTGATCGTCGTTGGCGCGGGCCTGCCCCATCTTCCGGCGGTGCTGTCGGCGTCGAAGTCCTACTCCGAGAGGCTTTTTCGGTATGCCTGCATCGACCGGCTGGAGCGCGACGCCGCCGACGCCGCACTGGTCGTGCCCGCGCAGGAGGAGCACGCCGAGTTCGCGCTCGACGCCTTGGCCGAGATGTATGCCGTGACCGGCGGCTACCCCTACTTCATCCAGGCCTATGGCAAGGAGGTCTGGGACCTCGCCCCCGGCACGCCCATCACCCGCGAAGACGTGCTGGTCGCAGTCCCTCGTGCCGAGGCGGAACTGGCCGTCGGCTTCTTCGGCAGTCGGTATGAACGCGCCACTCCCGCGGAGCGCGACTACCTGCGCGCAATGGCTGAGGTCGCGGTCGTGGACGCGGACGGCAGTCCGGTGCGTATGGGCAGTGCCACCGAGCCCGAGTCTGAGCTGGGCGGCGGGTCGGGCGCCGAGCTCGAGTCGGTGCCCACCTCCGAGGTCGCCAAGTGGCTCGGCAAACAGCCGCAATCCCTCTCCCCCGCCCGCGACGCGTTGCTGAAGAAGGGCCTGATCTACTCCACCGAGCGCGGCCGCATCGCCTTCACCGTCCCCCACTTCGGCCGCTACCTCCGCGACCACCCCTGAGCGCAGTTGTCGTCAGCTGTCAACGGCGAGCCATTTTGAGACTTACCCGAGAGTACGAGACAGCGTGAGACAGATCGCCGCTCCAGCGGTGGACTTTGAGACACCAGCCGCAGAAATTGAGACGCGGCCGACCTGTCACATCCCCATCTGCCGGTTGATCGCGGTCGCTCCGATCTCGACAGCGAGGTCGCGACCCGCGTTGCCGAGGTAGGCGGCGGTCTTACTGAACCAGCCCTTCCTGTCGGCGGGGAGCGATTCTGGGAAATACTCGCGAGTTCGGGACAGGTGGGA
>NZ_HF571038.1:2745214-2765870 GCF_001046875.1 Nostocoides jenkinsii Ben 74 | reverse complement strand
GGGCGGCGGAGGCGGATGTCGACCCACTCGCTGCGCTCGCCCGGCTCGGGCTCGCGTCGGCGGGGCGCCGGGGTGCTCACCGCGATCTCGCTCTGGATTGCCCGCACGCGGGCGGCGAAACTCTCGGTGGAGAAGTGCTCCTCGATGTAGCGGTGGGCCCGCTCGACCTGCGCCCGATAGGCGACCGGGTCGGCGACCAGCTGCGCGAGGAGGGCGGGGACGGCGGCGGGCTCGGCATACAGGCAAGAATCACCGAAGGTGGCACGGTGCTTCGGGGCGGCGATGCACACGGCGCCCGAGGTGGCCGACTCCAGGAGGGCGCGTCCGAACGCCTCGAAGGCGTTGGGGTTGTCCATATAGACGACGAAATCGAGCCCGGCGAGGAACTCGCGGACGTCAATTTCCTTGTGCTCGTAGAGCGTCCAGTTCGCTGGCACCGGCGCTTGCGCCTGGGCGAGCAGCGCCGGGACGGTTTGGGCGGCGCCGAGCATGCGCACGTCATACGTGTCGGGGAGGCCGTATGCCGCGAGGAGGTCGCCGGGGTCGTCGGGGAACTTGATCCGGTCGTCGCGGGAGAAGCGGCCCACGATCGGGCGGGCGGCGACGGGCCGGTCGGGACGGACATACCAGGCGTCGATGTCGATAAGGCCGGGGTTGTCCCAGGCGGTGATGGACGCCCACGGGAGCTCGCGCTCGAGAATCGCGCGGATGGTCGGGCCCTGCGGAATCCACATCGGCTCGGTGCCGAAGAGGGCGCGCGCGTTGGTGGTGACATCGGCCGGCACGTAGCGCGGGTCCGATCCGTCGGGCTCGCGCGGCGCCTGGTTGGCCATGATGAACAGCCGCTTCGGGGTGAACGCGTGGGGCACGTCGGGCGGGAACTGCAGGATCGGGGGGTAGCGAACCTGCAGGATGTCGACGTCGAGGTCGTCGTCGGGGAAAACCCGTTCGACCTGGCCGGTCGCGATGACCTCCTGCAGCGGTTCGCACAGCGGCTGGTCGACATTGGTAGCGAAGCGCAGGGCCTCCAGGTGCATGACCCCGACGCGCATCCCGGCCGCCGTGCAGGCCGCGATCTCTTGCATCATCGAGACCTGCGGGCCGCCGTAGCGGCGCCAGTCCCCGGCGAGCACAATGTCGAACCGCGCGGGCGCGGCCAGGCGCGAGTCGACCGGGCGAGTCCACCGCGCCGGCGCCGGGAACGGCCGCGGGTCTTCGGGGTCGAGGAAGGGGTCCGCCCCGGCGAGATTGATGGCCGTATGCCAGCGCGAGTACGCCTGCTTGTAAGCGGGGCGGACCTCGTGGCGCCACCCGGCGGAGAACTCGTCCGCCGACAGCGACTGCGGGTCGCTGTGCAGGATGGTCAGGATGTCGCGCGGGATGTCATAGACCGGCTGCCCGAAAGCGGACTCGATCCGTCGGGCGTACTCGGTGTCCGCGGCCTTGCGGACGGTGTCGAAGAAGCCGATCCGCCCGGTCACCGCCGGGGCCCGGAAGAGCAGCGTCGACGCGGCCGGGAACGGCCCGGCGTAGCCCGGTCGCGTGATCCGCAGATCCTCATCGGCGCGCACCCCCATCGAGCGCGTCGCCATCAGGCCGGGCTCGGCCAGGAGGGGCTGCAAGCCGAGTTCGAGGCGCTGCGGGTGCGCCCAGTCGTCGGAGTCCAGGCAGGTGATGAAGTCGCCCCGGGATTGCCGTATGGCCGTGTTCCGGCACCGATACGTGCCGCCGTTGACCGCCTTGCGGATGACCCGGATGCGCGGGTCGAGGGCCTGCGCTTCATCGAGAATCGCGGCTGCCCCGGGGTCGGGGGAGGCGTCGTCGACGATCAGGAGTTCCCAGTCCTGCCATGACTGCTCGACCATCGAGCGGGCTGCGGTCAACAGCCGACGGTCGGGGTTGTAGGCACTGGTAATGACCGTGACGAGGGGTCCGTGGAGCGGGGCGAGGGGCCCGGCGCCGGTCAGGCGGTCGAACGCGGGGAGGCGGCCGCTCGGGTCCGGGTGTAGTGCGACCCCGATGGTGTCCGGGCTCGGCGTCATCGCCGCGGACAGCGCGGCGAGCCAGACCGCCGGGGAGGTGGTCGGATCGGCGCCGCCGGCCCGAGCGAGCGGGTGGCCGCCGGGGTGGGCGAGGTCGGCCCGCAGGAAGTCCGCGACGCTCGGGGTGACCTTGGCGGCGAGGGCGGCGCGGGCCTCGTCGAGGCGGCCCGCGGCATACAAAAGTTGGGGATAGAGATCGAGATGGCGCCGCTTGAGCCGGCCCAGACTGCCCGCCTTGTCGAGGAGGCGATAGAGGCCGAGGGCCGCGGCACCCTGGTCCGGCCCGCCCGGGAGCAGGGCGGTGACCTGGGCGAACGCCGCCACGAGATCGGGATGAAAGCCCGCAATGCTCGCGGGGTCGAGGCTGGTGCCGGAGGCGCCGAGGCCGATGGCGTCGAGATCGGTGGCGAGCGCGCGCCCATTGGTCGCGGCGACGGCAAGGACGTCCCGACCGCTGGGGATGCGGGCGCGCAGGAGCGTCTGCGGTATGCCGCGATCCTTCGTCGCCAGACCTTCGGCCAGGCGGTCGATGACCGCGCGACGCTGGGCCGCCAGGGTCGCCGGGTCGGGAAGGGTGGCCGGGTCGGGGAGGGTCACGATCAGCCGGCGGCCGGCGACTCGGGGAGCACGATGCTGGCCGTGGCGTGCGGCACGGCGTCGAGGATGTCCACCTCGCCGAGCCCGGCGGCTTCCAGGCGCTCGCGATCGCGGCTGTCGGGGTCGATCACGCGCACGGGAACCCCGGCGTCGGCCGCGCGCCGCGCGGCTGCCAGGGTCTCGTCGGTGACCTCGTGAAGGACCAGGCTGGCCCCGGCGGGTAGGGTCGACCACGCGTCGGGGGTGGCGGGACCGGGTCCCGCACCGGCCGCATCGAGCTTGGCCGCCGCGCGCTCCAGGGTGGTCTGAGCACGGTCGAGGCGCCCCACATACTGCGCCTGGAGCAGCCGCAGCGCGCCGGTGAGGTCCTTCTCGGTGGCCGGGGCGCTGACGACGCCGGAGGTGAGCAGGGGAGCACTCGCGCCGCCGGTGCGCACGCTGCGATCCCAGGCAGTGCGATGCGAGCGAACGAGGGTGTTGGTGTTGAGCGCGATCACCCCGAGCAAGCCCAGCATCGCCGCGATCGCCAGGACCACGAGCCACCACCAGTGCGCCAACGCGCCGATGAAGGCGAGCAGGCCGAGGCCCCCGAGCCCTCCGAGTCCGGCGAGCACACGCTTGGAGGTCATGGAGGCCTTTCCCTTGGGGTGACGGCGCGGCGCGGGCGGGCGCGGCCCTGCATTACGCTCGGCGATTATTCCACGCGAGGGGAGAAGCAGTTCGATGCGGACGCGGGTGCCCGTCGTCGATGTCGCCGTCTCCCGCCTCGCCGCGCGGGAGTTGCCGGTCGGAGGGATCCACGGATTGGCCCGGGCCGCGCTGCGGACGGGTGCCCCGGCCCTGCTCGACGTCCTCGCCCTCCGGGCCAGCAATGGGTATGCCGATTCGGCCGCCCTCGCCGCCGTGCTCGACTCCTCGGGGCGCTGGCCGGACGAGTGCCTGCGCCGTCCGCAGGACGCGCTGGCGCTCGCGACGATCTGGGCGGTAGGAGACGAGGCGGTGCGGGCCCAGGGGAGGGCGCGCGCGGCATACGCCGATGTCTTGGAGCGGGTGGGGGCAGCGGCCTTCGCCGACGCGGAGTCGGCGGCATTCCTGTTCGGGCAGTTGACCTTTTTCGCGGGGGACCGGGCGGGGTTGGTGCGGCTGCTCGACGTGTTGCCGTTGTCGGAGGCGGAGCGGGCGGACTTCCGGCTCGACCTGGCGAACCCGTTCGTGGCGGGCGGGCCGAGCGGGGCGGACGCGCGCGCGCAGTGGCTGGGGTTGTTCAACGAGCGGTTCGCGAGCGCCGGGCTCGCGCCGATTGCCGTGGATGCGGCGGCGGAGCACCCGTTCGACGGGCTGACCGCGGCGCCCGGACCATCGGTGGATGGGCCGCTGGTGACGATCATCGTGCCCTGTTTCCGGCCGGATGCGGGGCTGGTCAACTCGATCACGTCGATGGGCTCGCAGTCCTATGGCAACCTCCAGATCCTGCTCGTGGACGATGCGTCGGGGCCGGGATTCGGGCCGATCTTCGAGGAGGCGGCCGCGGTGGACTCGCGTGTCGAGGTGGTGCGGATGCCGGCGAATGGCGGGAGCTACCTCGGGCGCAATGAGGCGATCACGCGCTCGCGCGGGCGGTTCATCACCACGCAAGACGCCGACGACTGGAGCCACCCGGAGCGAATCGCCGAGCAGGTCCGGCTGTTGCAGGAGCAGCCGCTGGCGCCGGCGAGCCGGAGCGATGCGATCCGGGCGCTGGACAACCTGAGCGTCTCATGGCTGGGCTACCCGTCGCGGCGCCGGAATGCGTCGTCGTTCATGGTGCGCCGCTCGACGATCGAGACGGTCGGGATGTTCGACACGGTCCGCAAAGGGGCCGACTCGGAGTATCACGAGCGCGTCGAGCGCCGTCTCGGGCCGACGGTGGACACCTCCACGCCGCTGGCGATCACCCGATTGCGGGGAGGATCGTTGTCGCGCAGCGACTTCCGGATGTTGTGGATGACTCCGGACCGGGCGCTCTATCGGGCGTCGTTCCGGGCGTGGCACGACGCGATCACCCCCGCGACTCCGCCGCTGCGCGGGGCCGAGCAGTTGCGGCGGCGGGCGTTCCCGGCGTCGTGGTCGTTCCGGCGCGACCTCCCCGGGGGCACGCCCCCTCCCTCCTCGTATGACGTGGCCTTCCTCCTGGACCTGACCGTCCCCTCGGCGTGGACCCAGGAGCCGACCCGGGCGTTGATGATGGATCGGTCCCGGACGACGGCGCTGATCTTTGCGGAGGACCCGACCTTGGGGCGGCCCCGGCGGCCCGAGACGCTGCCGAAGGCGATGAGCCCGGTGCTGTCGGGGCGAGTCGACCTGATTAGCGCGTCGGACACGCCGACGGCGGAACTGCTGGTCGTCGTCACGCCGGGGTTATTGGAGATGCCGAGCCTGGACCGGCCCGCGGTCCGGGCGCGGCGGATCGCGGCGCTGTTGCCGAACCCCCAGGACGGGGTGGCGCTCGATCTGTTGGCGATGCGGGAGGGGGCGCGCGAGCTGTTCGGCCGGGACGTCGAGTTGGTGGCGCCGACCGCAGAGGACGCCGCGGAGTGGAGCCTGGACCTCGGCGTCGCGGTGGCCGATCTGGAATCGCTGCTCGCCCAGGTGACCGCTGGCGAGGGTAAGGGGGCCGCGGGCGAGGGTGAGCGGGCCGCTGGCGGCGGTTCGGGCGAGGCTGCTGGCGGGGGTCCGGGCGAGGCTGCAGGGCGCGAGGGGAAGGTGAGGGCATGACCTCGACACCGGTGACGCGGCCACGGGAGGTGGTGATCCTGGCCGAGGACGCGGGGGGCGCGGCATACGTCGGGTATGTGTGGTCGCTCGCCACCGCGGGCCAGGACGTGCGCGCCACGCTCGCCCACACGGCCAAGCGGGCGCTACGCGGGTTGCCACCAAATGTGAAGCAAGTGCACCTCGGGGCGGGCGCCGCCGGAGCCGATCTGGCGCCGGCGCGGCGTCTGGTCGCGGCGTTGGAGTCGAACCCGGCGCTCGCCAAGGCGTTCGCGGCGGCGGACGAGATCGTCGTGCCGGACGGGCGGGCCCGGGCGGTGGAGAAGCTCGCCAAGAAGCCCAATCTGGTTGTGCGGGACTGGCATCGGTTCCTGGCCGATCTGGCGGACCAGCGCCGCCGCGATCTCCTGCGCGCGCACGTGGGCGGGGCGAAGGGGCGGGCCGGCCTGGCCGAACTCCTCGACGAAGCGTTGAGTGCGCCCTATCGCTCGCCGGAGACGACCGAGGCGATTGGCCGGGCGGCGACGGACTTGCTCGGGTCCTCCGGCTACCGCGAACTCGGCGACCTGGCGCCCGCGTTGGCGACGCTCAGTCCCGCCGAGCGCGCGGCGAATGGCATCGCTGCGCTGCTGCGCATCGCCGAGTTGAGCCTTGGTTCAGGGTCGAAGCCGGGGGATGCCGACGCGGCGCGGGAGGCCTTCGATGCCGCGATGGAGCGGACCGAGCGCGGCGACCTCAGCGGGGCCGTGCGGTTGGTTACGCTCGGCCTGCGGCTGGTATTCCACAGCGAACTTCATGCCGACGGCCAGCGCTCGCGGATAGTCGACGACCCGGATGCCGTGCTGACCCCGTGGCGGGAATCGCGATTCGGGAGGTATGCCGCGGAGCTCGCCGCGGCCCGACCCGCGCCGTCCGCTACCCCCCCTGACGTGCCCGCTCACGTGCCTACTGATGTGCCCGCCGAACTACCCGCTGAGCCGAAGATCGTGGTCCTCGCGGGGGCGTACGGCTCGTTCTATCAACCGGTCCTCGACGTGCTCCGTGCCGCGGGGCACGATCCCGAACTCGTGCCGAGCGACGACCTCGGGCCGATGCTCGCGCGGCGTGACCCGACCGAGCAGATCGTCGGTGAATGGCTGCGTCTTGCCGACCCGGCCCGCTGGGGCGACTTGCCGGCCGACCGCGGTGCGGCCCGGCAACTCGACGTCCTGAGCGCGCGGCTCGCGGGGGCGGACGTGGTTTTTGCTGATTGGTGCGACCCCGGGTCGGTGTTTGCGTCCTACCTGGCGCCGCCGGCCGCCCGGCTCGTTGTCCGGATGCACCGGGTCGACGCCACTAAGGCGTGGGCCCAGATGGTGCGCTGGCCACGTGTAGCCGAGGTGCTGCTGGTCAGTCGGCACGTCGAGGCCTTCGTCGCGCCGCAACTCGCGGCGATCGGCTCGGACGGGGAGCGGGAGCCGTTGCCGACGAGGCTCACCGTCGTCAACAACATCATCTACGTCGAGCGCTATCGCAAGACCAAGACGACGGGTTCGCACCGGCGGATCGCCATGGTCGGCTGGGGGCGGCGGGTGAAGGACCCGATCTTCGCCGTCGAGATCCTGCGGGAGTTGTTGGCGGACGACCCGAGCTGGCGGCTGCACCTCATCGGCCGCGACTTCGCCGACTCAGCGCTGGTGCCCGTCGCCGACTACCTCGCGCGGTTCCGCGAACTCACCGCCAAGCCGGTGCTGCGCGACGCGATCGTCTATGTCGGCTTCACCCGCCGACTCGAAGAAGCGTTGAGCGAGTGCGGTTTTGCCCTTTCTACGAGCGTGGTGGAGGGCTGGCCCGTCGGTGTCGTCGAGGCGGCCGTCTCGGGGTGCGTCCCGGTCATCCGCGACTGGCCGCAGGTGGCCGCCCGCGACGGCGCCCGCACGATCTACGCCGACACCCCCGACTGGGTGGTGTCGAGCCCGCGGGAGGCCGCCGACCGCATTCGGGCGTATGCCGATCCCGTCGCCTGGGCCATGGAGTCCCGCCGCAGCAGGGCCGCCGCGGACGCGCTGAGCGCGGCGGGGGCCACGAGCCAGGAGTACCTCGACGCGATCCTCGGCGCGAGGCCCTAAACCCCCCGACTGTCGAACTTGAGCACGCCTTACGAACTTGAGCACGCCCTCCAGGGCGTGCTCAAGTTCGTAAGGCGTGCTCAAGTTCGAACGGTAAGGCGGGCGAGGAGGGCTCGGGCGGCGCTGACGTGCTCGGTGGGGAGGTGGTGGGCGACGGCGGCGCGGGTCAGCGGCGAATCCTGCGGCGCCAGCAGAATGACCGGCACACCGCTCGCCGCGGCATCCGCCAGCTCCGGCGGAGGCACGGGGTCGAACGCCCGGCCAGCGGGCACGGGCCAGTCGACCACCAGCGCCAGGTCCGCACAGGGCGCCGGCACCCCGGCCGGAGCCAGGACGGGTACGGCCTCCTCCAGCGCCTGCAATCTCACCAGCGCCGTTGCGGCGGCGGGGTCGTCGGTCGCGATCGTCAGACCCACCCGTGCCCGCTCGGCCGCGTCGAGCAACGCATACGCCCGCAACACCGGGTCGAGCAACGGGAGGCGAGGGGAATCGGCATACGCCGTGATGCCCGTGCGGCCGGGGACCGTCGCCCGCTCCCACGTCCGGCCGGGTCGTGCCCAGACCTCGATGCGGTTCTCGATCCCGGCAACGGTGCGCCATTGCGGTGAGGCGCAGAGGATTTCGGCGAGTTCCTCACTCGCGACGACGATCCGGTCGCTGCCGCCCGCAATGAGCGCCAGCATCGCGGGCGCGAGATCGCCGTCCCTCGGGAAGGGGACGTGCCAGCACTCGGCGAGCCCGCGGCATACGCCCGCGAGGGAATCGTCGGCCTCGGCGACGTCGTTGATCCGCGCCCCGCCCGCGTCATGCGTCGGTAAGCGGCCGAGATGGGCGGTCCACGACGGGACGAGGCCGCGGGCGCGCGCGAGGGCCAGCACGAGATGGTCTCCAAGCCCCTCGGGGCCGGAGTAGCCGACGTCCCAGGCGCCGCCCGCCGCCCGCCAGGAGGTGAGGGCGGTGAAGGCGGACTCGGCATTCGTGGCGAGGTCCGCCCACGTCTGCGGCGGCTCGGCTGAGTCGATCGAGGTCGTATGCCGCACCCGCGCGTCCACCTCCGGCCGCACCACGGATCGTGCCTGGCTACCGAGGTCGGCGCGGATCACGTCGACACTGTCGGCGCCCGAGGCAACCAGCCAGGCGGACGCGGTGGTGGCGGCCTCGGCATACCAAGGACTGAAGATCCGAGATGAGGCGAGGACCCGGGTCATGCGCGCGCGACCATCACGGTCAGGAAGGCGAGGCGGAAGCCGAGGCAGAGGGCTCGGGCGGGGCGGTGGCCGGGGTGCAGTTGGGGGCCGGCTTGAGGGAGACGAAGGCGGTGCCGATCACGAAGTCGATCGAGGTGTCCTTGCGCTTGTCCTGCTTGCGCTTGGCGCCCTCGGCCTGGTTGGTGACGGCGATGGCTTCCTTCTTGCCGTTGATGCCGAAGCGGACCTCGGCGGCGCCGGAGATCTTGGCGTTCAGCGGGTCGTTGGCCACCTTGCCGACGACAAAGCCGCGGGCCTTGAACGCCTTGGCGACTTCGCCGGCCAGACCCGCCCGGTTGGTGGCATTGAAGACGTTGACGGTGACCGTATAGGGCGGCGCCGCATTGGACTTCGGGTTGACCGGGCACGGGGTCGCCGAGGCTTTGGGCTTGCCGTGATCTGTGCGCATATAGGTGTAGGCACGATGAAAGGCGAGCGCCAAGAAGCCGATCACGACCGCGAAGACGATCGCGGTGCGGATGGCCTGGTTACGCCGGCGGTCGTTGTTGTTGACCACGATGGGAGTGCCCATCTCGCTACCTGCTCCCTTCGCGTCATTGCCCCGGTTGTTCGCGGGATAGTCAAGCATGCGGGGCCCGATTCGGCGCGGAGGGATACATTGACGCCGTGAGCGAGACTCCTGCAACGATCCCTGCCGCCGACCCGTCCGAGCCGGCTGCGCAGGCCGCCTCCCCCTCTGACGCCGCAGCGGCGGCAACGGTTGCCGAGGCCGTTGACGCGCCGGCGCAGGGCGCTGACACGAATGCCCTCGCCCGCCAGATCCGGGATGGCTATGCGTTCAGGGGGCCGGCGATCGAGTTCGGTGCCGCGGTCGTTGACGATGTCGTGTATCCGGATGCGCCGGTGCGGATTCCGTTGGGGGTTATGAACCGCCACGGGCTCGTGGCGGGGGCGACCGGGACGGGCAAGACGAAGACCTTGCAACTGATGGCCGAGCAACTGTCGGGCAATGGCGTGCCGGTGTTCCTGGCCGATATCAAGGGCGACCTGTCTGGTCTGGCGACGGCGGGGGCCTCGAACGCGAGGATCGAGGAGCGGTCGACGTCGATCGGGCAGGCGTGGGTCGGCACGGCATACCCGACCGAGTTTTTGTCGCTCGGCGGCAAGGGGAGCGGCACCCCGATTCGCGCCACCATCACCGCCTTCGGGCCGACCCTGCTGGCAAAGGTGTTGGGGCTGAACGAGACTCAGGAATCGAGTCTTGGGCTGGTCTTCCACTATGCCGACAAGAACGGGCTGGCGCTGCTGGACCTGAAGGACCTGCGCGCGGTCATTTCGTTCCTGAACTCCGATGAGGGCAAGTCCGAGCTGAAGGATCTCGGCGGCCTGTCGAAGGCGACCGCAGGGGTGATCCTGCGCGAGTTGATCGCCTTCGAGGACCAGGGCGCCGACATCTTCTTCGGCGAGCCAGAGTTCGACACGCGTGACCTGCTGCGGACGGCGCCGGACGGCAAGGGGCTGATCACGTGTCTTGAACTGCCCGCCGTGCAGGACCGGCCGGCGTTGTTTTCCACCTTCTTGATGTGGTTGTTGGCGGACCTGTTCCACGACCTGCCCGAGGTGGGGGATCTCGACAAGCCGAAGCTGGTGTTCTTCTTCGATGAGGCGCACCTGCTGTTCAACGACGCGTCGAAGGCGTTCCAGGACGCGATCGAGCAGACCGTCCGGCTGATCCGCTCGAAGGGGGTCGGCGTCTTCTTCGTCACCCAGTCGCCGAAAGATGTGCCGACCGATGTGCTCGCGCAGCTCGGCAACCGGGTGCAGCACGCCTTGCGGGCCTTCACCCCGGACGACGCGAAGGCGTTGCGGGCCGCGGTCTCGACCTATCCCCATACGGACTATGACTTGGGGAAGTTGCTCACCCAACTCGGGACGGGCCAGGCGGTGATCACGGTGTTGTCGGAGAAGGGCGCGCCGACCCCGGTCGCGTGGACGATGATGCGGGCGCCGCAATCGCTGATGGCCCCGTCCGACCCGGCCATGGTCACCCAACTGATCGCCGCCTCGCCCCTGTCGACGAAGTATGCCGCGGTCGCCGACCGCGACTCGGCCTACGAGATCTTGCAGCGGCGGTTGCAGGCGGCTCCGCCCGCGCCGGGCTCTGCTGGTGAGGGTGCCGCTGGCGGGGTCGGGGCGGGTGGGCCGCAGGACGCGCCGGGCCGCCAGATCCCGGTGCCCCAGGCCCCCGCGCCGGCTCCCTCCAAGCAGCCCCGCGCTCGGGCCGAGAAGGAGGACCCCGGCCTGGTGCAGTCCGTCGTGAAGTCGAGCGCGTTCAAGTCGATGCTCCGCTCCGCCGGCACGGTCATCGGCCGCGAGATCACTCGCTCGATCTTCGGCACCGCGCGCCGCTCCCGCTGACCCCGCCCCCGCCCCCCGGCCCCCGGCGTGTGCCCCCTGCGGTTTTCCCGCCCAATCCCAGAAACCGGCGCTTCGGGAGGGTTTCTGACAGCCAGAAACCCTCCCGAAGCGCCGGAAACTGGGATTGGGCGGGAATCCGGCAAGGGGGGCCGGGGGCTAGTGCACCGTGTGCTTCAGGGTGTCGGCCAGGGCGTCGAGGACGGAGGCGTCCTCGATGGTGCCCGGGATGGTCGGGGTCTTGCCGTCGGCGATCTCGCGCATCGTCTTGCGCAGGATCTTCCCCGAGCGCGTCTTCGGCAGGGCCGGCACGATGTCGACCTGCCGCAGTGACGCCACGGCGCCCACCTCGTCGCGGACCCGCTTGACCAGCTCGGCGACGATGCGGTCACCGTCGGTGGACGCGTCATACCCGCCCTTGAGCACGACCAGCCCACGCGGGATCTGGCCCTTGAAGTCGTCGGCGACCCCGATCACGGCGCATTCGGCGACGGCCGGGTGCCCGGACAGCGCCGCCTCGATCGACCCGGTCGACAACCGGTGCCCGGCGACGTTGAGCACATCGTCGGTGCGGCCCATCACGAAGAGGTAGCCGTCCTCGTCCATCAACCCGCCGTCCCCGGTCAGGTAGTAGCCGTCATAGACCGACAGATATCCCGAGACATAGCGCTCGTCGTCCTGCCACAGCGTCGGCAAGGTCCCCGGCGGCAGCGGCAGCTTGATGGCGATCGCGCCCTCGTTGCCGCGGTCGCACTGGTTGCCGACCTCGTCGAGGACCTGCACGTCATACCCCGGCACGCGCACGGACGGCGAGCCCGCCTTGATCGGCATCGGGTCGAGGCCGCGCAAATTCGCCGCGATCGGCCATCCCGTCTCGGTCTGCCACCAGTTGTCGACGATGGCGCAGTGCAGGAGGTTGTCGGCCCAGTGGTAGGTGTCGGGGTCGAGCCGCTCCCCGGCCAGGAAGACATTGCGCAGCGTGCTCAGGTCAAAGGCCGCCTTCTTCTCGCCGTTCGGGTCCTCCCGTTTGATGGCCCGGTATGCCGTGGGCGCGGTGAACATCGCCACCGCGCCGTAGTCGCTGATCACCCGCCAGAAGGCGCTCGCGTCGGGGGTGCCGACCGGCTTTCCTTCGTAGACGACCGTGGTCGCCCCCGTCAGCAGCGGCGCGTACACGATGTAGGAGTGGCCCACGACCCACCCGACGTCGGAGGCGGTGAACCAGGTCTCGCCCGGCTTCACGTCATAGATGTTCTCCATCGACCAGCGCAGCGCCACCGCGTGCCCGCCGTTGTCGCGCACGATCCCCTTCGGCCGCCCGGTGGTCCCGGAGGTGTAGAGGATGTAGAGCGGGTCCGTCGCCTCAACCGCGACGCAATCCGCCGGCTCGGCTTCGATCACCTTGTCCCACAACACATCCCGCTCGCCGAGCGGAGCCTCGACCTGGGGGCGCTGCAGCATCACGACGTGCTCGGGCTGGTGGCTCGACCGGTCGATCGCCGCATCCAGCATCGGCTTGTAGGCGATCGTGCGCGTCGGCTCGATGCCGCAACTGGCCGACACGATGACCTTCGGCGCGGCATCCTCGATCCGCGCCGACAACTCCGCCGGCGCGAACCCGCCGAAAACCACTGAGTGAATCGCCCCGAGCCGCGCACACGCGAGCATGGCCACGACAGCCTCCGGCACCATCGGCATGTAGATCAGCACCCGGTCGCCCTTGACCACCCCGAGGTCGCGCAGGCCCCCGGCGAAGCGGCTGACCTGGTCGAGCAGCGCGGCATACGTGATGCTGGTTTTGGTGTCGGTTACGGGCGAGTCGTGATGGATCGCCACCTGCTCCCCGCGCCCGTCGCGCACGTGCCGATCGAGCGCGTTGAAACAGGTGTTCATCTGTCCGCCGGTGAACCACCGATAGAACGGCGGGTTGCTGTCGTCCAGCACCGTCGTCGGCGGGGTGATCCACTCGATCGCCTCCGCGGCCTTGCCCCAGAACGCGTTCGGGTCACTGATGCTCTGCTCGTATGCCGCTGCGTAAGCTCCGTTGCTCATGTCGCCATCGTGGCGCGCGGCCGGGCGGCGCGCTACCAAGGGGAGAGTGACCTAGGCCAGCGGTGCCTCCCTCGCGCCGAGCGGCCGGATTAGGGTGCGACGAGAGGTGATTTCGGTGGGCAGGGAGCGCGTTGGCGTGATCGGCGGCGGGATCGTTGGCCTCGCCGTCGCCCGCGAGGTGACCCGGCGGCTGCCCGCCGCCGAGGTCGTTGTCTTCGAGAAGGAGGCCCGTCTCGCCGCGCACCAGAGCGGCCACAACTCCGGGGTGGTGCACGCCGGCATCTACTACCCACCGGGGTCGGTGAAGGCGCAGTTGTGCACCCGGGGCCGCGGGCTGCTCGAGGACTACCTCGCCGAGCACGCCCTCCCGTATGCGCAGTGCGGCAAGCTCGTCGTCGCCCTCACCGCCGCGGAACTGCCCCGCTTCGAGGAACTTGCCCGTCGGGCGACGGCCAATGGCGTCCCCGGGTTGCGGCGCGTCGAGGGCGCCGGGATCACCGACATCGAGCCGTATGCCGCGGGCCTCGCCGCCCTGCATTCCCCCGCCACCGGCATCACGGACTACGCCGCGGTCGCCGAATCCCTTGCCGCGCAGGTCATCTCGACCGGAGGATCGATCCGGCTCGGGTCACCGGTGGTCGCGATCCGGCGGGTCGTCGGCGGGATCGAGGTCGCCACGCCGCACGCGCGATCTCGCCTCGACCGCCTCGTGCTGTGCGCCGGGCTCCACGCCGACCGCGTCGCGCGCCTCGCGGGCGGGTCTCCGGAGCCGCGCATCGTCCCCTTCCGCGGGGAGTACCTCCGCGTTCACCCGGACAAGCAGGATCTCGTCCGCAGCATGGTCTATCCGGTGCCGGACCCGCGCTACCCCTTCCTCGGCGTGCACTTCACCCGGCGCGTCGACGGCTCGCTCGACGTCGGCCCAAATGCGGTGCTCGCCTTGGCGCGCGAGGGCTACGGCTGGGGCGCCGTGAGCCTCCGGGACCTCGGCGCGTATGCCGCCTTCCCCGGCTTCCGACGGATGGCGCGCCGACACTGGCGCACGGCGGTCGGTGAGCTGTGGGGGAGCGCGTCGCGCGCGGCATACATGGAAAAGGCGAGCCGGTATGTCCCGGCGATCACCGCGGCCGATGTGGCGCGCGGAGTCGCCGGGGTGCGCGCCCAGGCGCTGGATCGCGACGGCAGCCTCGTGGACGACTTTCGGATCGAGTCGCAGGACGGCATCACCGCGGTCCGCAACGCCCCCTCGCCGGCGGCGACGTCGAGCCTGGCCATCGCCGAGGTCATCGTGGACCGGGTGCTCGCCGAGCGTTAAGGGACGAGCGTTAAGGGATGCGCTCAGGCAGGCCGAGGATGACGAAAGCCCCCGGACCGCGGTCCGAGGGCTCCCGAGTCCTGTGGCCAGGACGGTGGCGGAGGATGGGGGATTTGAACCCCCGAGGGTTTTATCCCAACACGATTTCCAATCGTGCGCACTAGGCCACTATGCGAATCCTCCGCCGGAGAGGTTACCCGAGCCGGGGCCCGCCCCGAAATCGGCGGCTTTCACGCCGCGGTGCGAAACTCCTGGACGGGGTCCCCGCGAGGTATCGGAGCTGGGTCCCACGCTCTGCGTGGCGGCGAGCGGAGAACTTCGTGGGGTGTCCCAGTGGGTGCCCAGGGTGGCGGGGAATACTCGGGCGGTGCGCACCCGTCGCCTGCCTGCCGGCCTGATCCTGGCGTATGCCGTGCCCCGGCCCTGCTGGTCATCGGCCTCGGCGCGGCCGTCACCCCGGGCGACGACCGCATCCCCGGCTGGGTGGTCGCGGGCTTGATGCTGGTCATGCTCGCCTTGGCCATCTGGATGTTCCGGCGCGGCCGCCGGCACCTCCCGAGTTGGCAGACGCTCGGCTCGTTCCCGCTGCTCCTGGTGGCTGCCGGGCTGTTGGACGCGGACGAGCGCTTCTTCCCGGTGCCGCTCGCGCTGGCCGCCCTGCTCGCCCGGAGCGTATGGCGAGCGCCCCCGCTTGCACCCCCCGAGCCGTGCGGGGTCCAAGACCCGCGCGAGGTCCAAGACGACGCCGCGTCGATGCCCACTCCTCACCCCGTCTCGCCGTGGGCGAGCCCGCCGAGCAACCGGCCCCCGCAGGACCAGCCGTCGACCTCGCGGGTCACGATCGCCGGCGTCGGCACGGTCGCCTTCCTCGGGATCGTGTCGCTCGGGCTGCTCATCCTCGGCGGTTGGGTCGTATATGCCGCGGTGACCGGCCGGCATCTGGAGCCCGCGACCACGCCCGTCCGGGTGATCGGCGGCGTGATCGGCGTTGTCCTGGCCCTCGCCGGACTGGCCGGGGCCACCACGACCGTCGAACTCCTGATCTCGCGCGGGCAGAGCCTGGTTATCGACGCCGACGGCATCCGCCGGAAGCGGCTCCAGGGCTGGTCGCTGGACTGGTCGCAAATCGAGGCGGTCTCGCTGACAGTGGGGGAGAGCATCGTGGTGCGCGGCCCGGGCGGGGCGAAGGTGCCCGCGCCGGTGATGTGGTTCCGGCTGGTGCCGGGCACGGCGGCACCAGGGCTGCGCGCGGACGCGAGCCGCGCGGCATACACCCATCGGGACGGACTGCCGGTCGCGGGGCCACTGCACACCAATCTCATTCAGGAGGTCGACGCGGCCCTACGGGCGCACTCGGGCGGGCGCTATCGCGGCATCGAGGCCGAGTGAGGTCACCTATACTTAAGCCCGGCACCCCGCGTGGTGGTACCTCACCGAACTCCCCCAGGGCAGGAATGCAGCAAGGGTAGGCGAGCTCTTCCAGGTACGCGGGGTGTCTTTAGTTTTCGGAATTGGGCTCAGCCGGCCAGGTGGTTGACGAGGGCCCAGCCGGGGTCGGCGGTGACGACGACCTGCGTCCCCGGCCACGCGGCGGCCACCTCGGCGACGCGCGCGGCGATGGCGGGGTCGGGCGCGGCATACGCATGGACGAGGCGCACCCCGTCGTGGCTCTGGTGGGCCACGATCCGCCCCTCCGCGCCGAGGGAGGCGGCGAGCTGCTCCTCACGCTCGCGCAGGAGAGCGAGACCGGCGGGGGTGGGGAGGCCATCGGGGCCCTGCTCCGCATACGGAATCGTGATCGCCAGATGGATGTCGAACCCGGGAAAGGTGATCTGCCGCAACGGAACTTGAGCCAGCGCGAGAACGGGCCTGCCGGTGGGGCCGGAGCCCTGCAACGCCATCCAGGCGGGGTTGCCCTCGTCGTCGCGGTGCTCGGCGACAAAATCGCGCACGACCGAGCCGAGGAAGCGCAACGGGAAGGCGTCGAGCGGCGGCTCGCCGGGCCACGTGACCGCGCCGATCCAGGTCTCGGTCAGTTCCTCGCCCAGGAAAGAGTCCAGCGCGAGGTAGGCGAGGCCGGCGGCGTCGTCCTCGGCGATGTCGAGGAAGACGGGGTGATGCACGGCCACGTCGATGCTGGTCGACCCGCGGTGCGCTGCGGCGACAAAATCAGCGAAGGCGACTCGGTGCCCGCCGAACTCGATGACCTCCGCGCCCGGGTCGGGCAGGGGCTGGCGCAGGTCGGCGAAACCCCAGGTCACGTCGGGTTCGGGGGCGGCGTCCAGCCAGGCTCGCGCCACGGCGCGCAGCCCGGGGTCGCCCGCCGCGGTGACCACGAGAAGGTGGGCCGTCTGGGCGCCGGGGCTGAACTCCCACTGCAGGTCGGGATGGATCGCCGCGACGTGTGTCGTGAGGGGATCGAGTTCGGTCGTCGTGCCGGAGGCGGCTCGACTGGCGAGGGCGGCACCCTCGCGCTCCCACCACTGCCAAAACTCGCGTATGCCGCGCCCCGCCCCCGCGGGCTCGCTCGGCTCGTGTTCGGTGGACAACGGCCGTTATGCCCGGGCGGGCTCGTCGCAGCCGCAGCCGCAGCCGCAGCCGCAGCCGCAGCCCCCGCCGCCGCACGAGCCGTCGGTAGAGCACATCTGGCCATCGAGGGTGTCGTCGACCTCGTCACCGCAGCCCCCGCCACAACATCCGCCGCCGCAGCCACCACCGGCGGCCATCTCGGGCCTGGTGCCTTGCTCGTCCCAGGCCTGGCGGATCGCGGCGAGCATGAGTTCAACGGGCTGGGCGCCGGTCACGGCGTACTTCTGGTCGAGGACGAAGGTCGGAACTCCGGTGATGCCGATCTGGGTCGCGAGCGCCTCGTCGGTGCGGACCTCGATGCCGAAGTCGTCGGAGGCGAGCACGTCGGCGACCGCGGCCTCGTCCAGCCCGGCGTCAACGGCGAGGCGCTGGAGGACGGCGGGGTCGCCGATGGCCTGGCCCTCGGAGTACCACGCGCGCATGATCCGGTCGGTGACCTCGGACTCGCGCCCCACGGAGCGGGCGAAGTGGAGAAGCCGATGCGCGGCATACGAATTGGAGCCGACGAGACGCTCCCACTGGAAGTCGAGGCCGACCGCCGCGGCCGCCGCCGCCATTTCTTCGTGCTGGGCACGCATCTGCTCGATCGGCGCGCCATACTTCGCGGCGACCTTCTCCAGCACCGAGCCGGACTGGACGGCCTCGGCGTTGCGGTCGAGTTCGAAGCTGTGCCAGATCACGCCGACCTCGTCGCGGTGCTCGAACTGCGCCAGGGCGAGTTCGAGGTGGCGGCGCCCCAAGTGGCAGAACGGACACACGATGTCGGACCACACGTCGATACGCATGACCCCTGACTACGTCACGAAGGGGGTGTGAGGCAAGTCCGGGGGCTGTCGGTCGGGCGGTCTAAGGTTCCGAAGGTGAGCACCGCCTTGTATCGCCGCTACCGGCCCGACACGTTTGCCGACGTGATCGGGCAGGAGCACGTGACCGAGCCGCTGATGCGCGCGCTCGACAGCGGGCGGATCAACCACGCCTATCTGTTCTCCGGGCCCCGCGGCTGTGGCAAGACGACCAGCGCCCGGATCCTGGCGCGCTGCCTCAACTGTGAGCGTGGACCGACCGGGTCACCGTGCGGCGTGTGCGATTCGTGTGTCGCGCTCGCGCGCGGGGGGTCTGGCTCGATCGACGTGATCGAGATCGACGCGGCGAGTCATGGTGGCGTCGACGACGCTCGGGAGTTGCGCGAGCGGGCCGCCTTTGCGCCCGCCGAGAGCCGGTTCAAGGTCTACATCATCGACGAGGCCCACATGGTCACGACGCAGGGCTTCAACGCCCTGCTGAAGATCGTCGAGGAGCCGCCGGAGCATGTGAAGTTCATCTTCGCCACGACCGAGCCCGAGAAGGTCATCGGCACGATCCGCTCGCGGACGCACCACTACCCCTTCCGTCTCGTGCCCCCGGCCCGGCTGCACGACTACCTGGAGCATCTGGCTCGCGCCGAGGGTGTGTCCGTCGAGCCGGGTGTGCTGTCGTTCGTGGTCCGCGCCGGTGGTGGGTCGGTGCGTGACTCGCTGTCGGTGCTCGATCAGCTGATCGCCGGTTCCGATGCGCGGGGGCTGACCTACGACGGCGCAGCGGCCCTGTTGGGGTTCACCGACGGGGAGTTGCTCGATGCGACGATCACGGCGTTCGGGGCGGGCGACGCGGCGGAGGTGTTCCGGCGGATCGACCAGGTCATCGAGACGGGCCTGGACCCGCGGCGCTTCGTTGAGGATCTGTTGGAGCGGTTCCGCGACCTGATCGTGCTCTCGGCGCTGCCCGACGCTGGGGCGAGCGTGCTGCGGGTTCTTCCCGCCGACCAGATCGACCGTATGCGGGTGCAGGCCGCCGCCTTCGGCGCCGGCGCCTTGTCGCGGGCCGCCGACGTCGTCAATGCGGGCTTGACGGAGATGACGGGCGCCACGGCTCCTCGGCTGCAGTTGGAACTGATCGCGGCTCGCGTCCTGCTTCCCGGGGCCGCCGGAGAGCGGGGGTATGCCGCGCGCCTCGACCGCCTCGAACGTCGCCTCGACGTGGGTGGCGTGCCCACCGGCGCCGTCCCGGCGACACCGGCAGGGTCGCCAGCGGTGTCGGGGCGAAGGTTTGACGTTTCGGCACCTCCGCGCGACGAACCGTCTGACCTACCGGCGGGTAAGAGCCGGTCTCCGATGGCAGCGCCAGCTCCGACGCCGCCTGGAGGTGCTGCGTCGGTGCCCGAGTCGGGTTCCGCGCCGGCTTCGGCGACGCCGGTGGCCAATGCGGCGGGCTCGCCGGTGGCGCCGGCACCGGGCACTGCATCGGGCCATGCACAGGGACTGGCTACTCAGCCCGGACCCGCGGAGCGCTCGACATCGCCAACTGCGCCGGACCCCACAGCAGCGCCGAGACCCGAGGACCGCTCGACAGCGGCACCGGTACCTGGATCGGGACCGGCACCAGACTCGACAACAACAACGCCGGGACCCTTCGGCGGCGAGCGTGATCGCTCGCGGCCGCTCTTCCAGCCGGCAACAGCACCCGACCCAGCCGACGAAGTGTCGGCGATGGCGTCGCCGTCGGGCGGCGGACCCGCCGGACTCGACCTCGCCGCGGTGCGCCGCGCCTGGCCCGACGTGCTGGCCAAGATCTTTACGCTGCGGCGGACCACATGGACGTTCTTGTCGGACCACGCCCAAGTGGTCGACTACGACGGCCGCCGGCTCGTCCTCGGCATCTCGACCGTAGGCCTGGCCAATGCCTTCCGTGCCGGTGTGCACGCCGACATCGTTCGGCAGGCCCTCGTCGACGTGCTCGGTCTGGACGTCCGCGTCGAGGGCGTGGTCGCCGGCGAACCAGGCTCCGGGCCGTCAGCGTCGACTCCCCCCGGTGGCGGATCGCCCGGCCCCGGTCCAGGCGGTAGCCCAAGCGGTAGCAGCGCCGCTTCGGGCGGGGGACCCAGCGGTCGTGGCCCGTCCAGTCGCTCAGGATCCGATAGCAGCGGGGGGCCCGCCAGCAATGCCGGACCCGGTAGCAGCGCCGGACCCGCCAGCAATGCCGGACGTTCCGCGGGCTTGAGCAGTTCCGCCGACTCGTCCGGTTCCGTCGACTTGAGCCGTTCCGCCGAGTCACACAGTTCCGCGGGCTTGAGCAGTTCCGCCGACACGGGTCCGGATCCCCACCGCGCCGACCGCGCCGGAGGTGCCGACCGCGCCGGAGGGGCTGGAGGTGCTGGGCTGGCCGATCTTGCCGGCCGGGCCGCGGCGACGCGGGGGCCGAGCTGGGACGACTCCGGCAGTTCGTGGGGGAGCGCCCCCGTCTCCGCGCCGCCGTCCTGGGCTTCCCCGGGTGACGATGAAGTTGGGCCGGGCGTCGGCAGTGGCGGCGCCTCAGGGGCCGTCTCGAACGACGCGAAGGCCCGCTCCGACCCAGCGGGCTCGGGGGCAGCCACACGCTCCGAAGCGGGCTACCCGGGACGTCAGGGAGGGCCGAGCGGGGCGGATGGCGACGCGCACGGCCATACCTCCCCGATCGAGACCTCCCCGCGGGAGCGACGCTCACCCGACATTGACCCGTGGAGTGACCCGCCGCCCACGACCCACCCCGCCGCCCCCGGCGGGG
>NZ_HF571038.1:2728368-2745114 GCF_001046875.1 Nostocoides jenkinsii Ben 74 | reverse complement strand
CCCCGCCGAGGGCGAGGGCCAGCGAGGTCGCGGTCGGCACGGGTAGCTCCGCGGTAGTGTGGTGAACGTTGAGCCCGGTGCCCACGACGATGTCGCCCGTCGAGGGGTCCGGCCCGGCCACGAACTCGCACAGGATGCCGGCGAGCTTGCGGCCATCGCCGCGGACGAGCAGGTCATTGGGCCACTTGAGGTCGAGTTCCAGGCCGCAGGCGTCCGCAACCGCCGCCCGCATGGCCAGACCCGTGGCGAGCGGCACCCAGCCCACGGCGGCCGGATCAGCGGGAGCCGGGAGGACGACGCTCGCGGCGATCCCGGCATACGGCACCTCCGTCCAGGGACGGCCGAGCCGGCCCCGCCCACCCGTCTGTAGGTCGGTGATGATCGCCGTCCCGGTCCGCCCCGCCTCGCGGGCGCGGAGGTTGGTCGAGTCGGTCTCCGGCCACACCACCACATCCGTGATCAAGGTCTCGGGCAGCCAGGGCCGGATGAGGGCGGAGTCGAGCGGAGCACGCATACGGTGAAGGCTAGGCTCGGGCACATGACCGCCGATGCAGCGCCGCCGGATATCGACCTCCACACCACCAAAGGCAAGTTGGCCGACCTGAAGCGTCGCGTCGCCGAGGTGGCCAATGCCGGGTCGGCGCGGGCCGTGGAGAAGCAGCACGCCAAGGGCAAGATGACCGCCCGCGAGCGGATCGCACTGCTGCTCGACGAGGGCACGTTCATCGAGATGGACAAGTACGCCCGGCACCGCAGCAACGCCTTCGGCCAAGAGAACCACCGGCCGTATGGCGATGGCGTCGTCACCGGCTACGGCCAGGTGGACGGACGCACGGTGGCGGTCTTCGCGCAGGATTTCACCGTCTTCGGCGGGTCGCTGGGTGAGGTCTTCGGCGAGAAAATCGTCAAGGTCATGGACTTCGCCATGAAGATCGGCTGCCCGGTGGTCGGGCTCAACGACTCCGGCGGCGCGCGCATCCAGGAGGGCGTCGTCTCCCTCGGGCTGTATGGCGAGATCTTCCTCCGCAATGTCCGCGCCTCGGGGGTCATCCCGCAGATCTCGCTGATCATGGGCCCGTGCGCGGGCGGCGCCGTCTACTCGCCGGCGATCACCGACTTCACCGTCATGGTCGACCAGACGTCGCACATGTTCATCACCGGCCCGGACGTCATCAAGACGGTGACCGGTGAGGAGGTGGGCTTCGAGGAGCTCGGCGGCGCGCGGACGCACAACACCAAGTCGGGCAATGCGCACTACCTCGGCACCGACGAGACCGACGCCATCGACTACGTGAAGGCGCTGCTGTCCTATCTGCCGTCCAACAACCTGGACGAGCCCCCGGGTTATGAGATCGAGAACGACCTGACGGTCACAGACTTGGACCTCGAACTCGACACGATCATCCCCGACTCGGCCAACCAGCCGTATGACATGAAGACGATCATCGAGCACCTCGTCGACGACGGGGAGTTCTTGGAGGTCCAGGCGCTGTTCGCGCCCAACATCCTGATCGGCTACGCACGCATCGACGGCCGCAGCGTCGGGATCGTGGCCAACCAGCCGATGCAGTTCGCGGGCACCCTCGACATCGACGCCTCCGAGAAGGCCGCTCGCTTCGTGCGGACCTGCGACGCCTTCAACGTCCCGATCCTCACCCTGGTCGACGTCCCCGGCTTCCTGCCCGGCACGTCGCAGGAGTGGAATGGCATCATCCGGCGCGGCGCGAAGCTGATTTATGCGTATGCCGAGGCCACCGTCCCCAAGGTCACCGTCATCACCCGCAAGGCGTATGGCGGTGCCTACGACGTGATGGGGTCCAAGCACCTCGGCGCCGACATCAACCTGGCCTGGCCGACCGGGCAGATCGCGGTGATGGGGGCGCAGGGCGCGGTGAACATCCTCTATCGCAAGGAGTTGGGCGCCGCGCAGGCGGCCGGCGAGGACGTGACCGCGCTGCGGGCGCAGTTCGTGACGGACTACGAGGACACGCTGGCGAATCCCTACGTCGCGGCCGAGCGCGGCTACATCGACACGGTCATCTCGCCGTCCAACACCCGGATGAATGTCACCCGGGCGCTGCGGGCCCTGCGCAACAAGCGCGAGAGCCTGCCGCCGAAGAAGCATGGAAACATCCCGCTGTGATGTCTTCCCCCGATTCAGGCTCGACCCCCAATTCAGGCTCGACGGTGCCCGCGTTGCGGATTGTGCGCGGCAACCCCTCCGCCGAGGAGTTGGCCGCGCTCGTCGCGGTATTGAGCGCCGCGGGCGGGGACGATTCCGCGGGGGGCGGGATTCGGCATACGCCGGGATGGGTGGACTACGCCGCTGCCGTGCACGCGCCCGCCCACTCCGGCCCCGGCGGCTGGCGCGCCTCCGCCCGCCGCGGCTGACCCCTAGCTGCGCGTGAGTCGCTCGGCGAGTTCCTCGCGAAGCTGCGCCGAGCCCGCGTCGAGGTCGAGGATCCGCCTCGCCTCGTCGCGGTCGCCCATCCACGCGCGGAAACTCATCGGGACGGTGACCCCGTGGGCGGGCACGTCGCGGACGGTGATCTTGTCGCCGCCGGCGATGCTGCCAGGTTCGAGGACGGCGAAATAGGCGCCCGTCCGGCCGCGTTCGGCGAAGCGTTTGACCCACCGCGGTTGCTGCATGTGCGTCGAGAACGTGCTGCACGGGATGCGTGGGCCGGTCACCTGCAGGACCGCGGAGCCCACCTCCCAGATCTCGCCGATCACGGCGGCGTCGACATCAACGCCGGTCGTGGTGAGGTTCTCCCCGAAGTGGCCGCCGGGCAAGTCGATTCCCAATTCCGTTGCCCACCAGTCGAGTTCCTCGCGGGCGAACGCATACACCGCCTGGTCCGCGCCCCCGTGGTGGCGCCGATTGCCGATGAAGTCGCCGGCGACACCGCTCGGCCCCTTGCGGGAGCGGGGGGCGGACACCTCTATGCGATCCACCGGCTGCTTGGCGATGCCGGTGACCGTGGGGTTGCCGGCGTTGGGGCGGGGCGCGCCGACATTCGTGGACAAGATGTGGGCGGGCATGCCCCATACCGTATGCCGCGAGCTCCCCCAGCGCCGTCCCGCTCGGCTCGTCTCGTCTCAGCTCAGCTCGGCTCAGCTCAGTGACGATGGCCCAGCCGGCCGTGCCGCGCCGCCCGCCACAGCACGAGCCCTTGGGTGTGCACGGACAGCCGCAGGCAGGCGATGGCGACCGGCAGTTCGACGAGAACGGCCATGATGACGGCGGTCCACAACTCGCCCCCGCGCGAGGTCACGACGTCGAACCACGCGTCAATGACCAGCATCGTCGCCGTGGCCGCGGCCAACGCCGGAAGCCACCGATTGGCCCGGAGGGCCGCCCACGCCCCCATCGCGAGCAGGATGATCAACCCGACGTCGAACCCGCCCCACGCGAGGTCGTAGTTCACCGCCACGCTGCGCTCCGGAAGTTCCCAGGCGAGATAAGCCGTCCACGGAATCAGGACCGCGGCACCGATGGCGAGCACCCACCCGGCCCGCCGAATGCGCACTGCGGTGTCCGCGGCCTCCTGCGGAGACGTCGGCTGACCCGGTGCTGGCATGGCGTCAGGGTAGGCGAGCAATCACCCCCGTTGACCCGGAGTTGGTCGGGTAACGTCGCTCTCCGTGACCCAACGCACACCCAGCCCTGTCGACGCCATCGCCGAGGACTACTTCCACCGGTCCATGGCCCTCTCCCCGATCGACGCCACTCACCAGGGCGAGCCGGGTCACGACCATCTCTTGGACGACTTCTCCCCCGCCGGGTATGCCGCGCGCGCCGCCCTCCGTCAGGAGACTCTCGCGGCCCTCGCCGCCGCGACCCCGGTCGACGACATCGACCGCGTCACCCTCGCGGCGATGCGCGAACGCCTCGGCCTCGCCGAAGAGATCTATGCGGCCGGGCTCGACGAACTCGATTGCAACGTCCTGGCCTCGCCGATGCAGAGCATTCGCAGTGTGTTCGATCTGATGGACACCTCCGATGACGTGAGCCGCACGGTCTTTGCCGTGCGCCTCACCAAGGTGGCGCCGGCGCTAGAGCAGTGGACCGAAAGCTTGGCTGCCGCTGCGGCGAAGGGTTTGGTGCCGGCGCGTCGCCAGGTGCTGGCCTGCATCGCGCAGTGCGAGCAGTTCACCAGCGACGACGGCTACTTCGCCGGACTCGTGGACACCATGTCGGCGACGGAGATGTCGCCCGAGTTGCGCGTCGAGATGGAGGAGGGGATTCGGGAGGCGGCCGCGGCATACGTCGATCTAGCAACACGCTTGCGTGAGCAGGTGCTGCCGACGGCGACGGAGGCGGATGCCGTTGGGCGCGAACGCTATTCGCTGTTCTCCCGCTACTTCCTCGGGTCGACGGTGGACCTGGAAGAGACCTACCGGTGGGGGCAGGAGGAGCTGGCCCGGATCGAGGCCCTGCGGGCCGAGGTCGCCGAGCAGATCATGCCGGGATCAACACCGGCCGAGGCGATCGCCTATCTGGACACCGACGCGCGCTTCCGGCTCGACGGCGTCGACGCGCTGCGCGAGTGGATGCAGGCGCGCGGCGATGAGGCGATCGCGGAGTTGGCGGACACGCACTTCGACATCCCGGGCCCGGTGCGGGTCCTAGAGGGGATGATCGCCCCGACGCAGACGGGCGGGATCTATTACACCGGGCCGAGCGACGACTTCTCGCGACCGGGCCGGATGTGGTGGTCGGTGCCGAAGGGCGTGACCGAGTTCTTGACGTGGCGTGAGTTGACGACCGTCTATCACGAGGGCGTCCCCGGGCATCACCTGCAGGTCGCACAGACGGTGTATCGCAAGGAGACGCTGAACAAGTGGCGCCGGCTGTCGGCGTGGACCTCCGGCCACGGCGAGGGCTGGGCGTTGTATGCCGAGCGACTCATGGACGAACTCGGCTACTTCGCCGAGCCGGGCAACCGGATGGGCTGGCTCGACGGCCAGTCGCTGCGCGCCGCCCGCGTCGTGATCGACATCGGCGTGCACTGCGGCTTCCCCGCACCGGCTGAGGTGGGGGGCGGCGAGTGGGATTACGACAAGGCGTGGACCTATCTGACCAGCCACGCCAACATGGACGAGGCGATGCTGCGCTTCGAACTGGATCGCTACCTGGGCTGGCCCGGCCAGGCTCCGTCATACAAGATCGGCGAACGCCTCTGGCTGCAGTTGCGCGAGGAGGCCCGTGCCCGTGACGGTGACGAGTTCGACCTCAAGGACTTCCACCGCCGCGCCCTGGACATCGGCGGCGTCGGCCTAGACACCCTCCGCGCCGCCGTCCTCGGGACCGTGTAAGGCTCGGCGCTCGCTGCGCTCGCACCACCTAGGACGTTCCGAGCAACCAAGCTCGCTTCGCTCGACGGTTGCTCGGTCCGCTCGCGCGGATTTCAGTCGACGAGTCTCTCCCCGGACGCAATAACCTGGCGCGGACGCAATAGTTATTGCGTCCGCGCCAGGTTATTGCGTCCGCGCAGCGGGCCGCCCCGGCCAGGACCTACTCGATGCGACCCTTCCGGGCCTTACAGCGCCCAGCAGTTGGAGAGCTGGGGAAGGCCGGCGAAACGGGCCTCGAAGAAGGCGTACTGCTCGGCCGAGTTGTTCAGCATCCCGCCGATGTGCGCGGGGGTGGCGTTGGGCGAGAAGTAGACATTCGCGCCCTTGCTGCACCAGCTCTTGGCCATGGTCTTGCCGACGGTGAACGGAATCACGTCGTCTAGAACCGAGTGCGTCACCAGCACCGGCATGGCGGGCTTGATGGTGCCGGTCCTCTGTTCGGCGACGATGGCGGCGAAGGGCGCCCTGTTCAGCATCTGGGCGAACGAGGAACCGTCGTTCGTGAGGGTCTTGGACGAGACAAATGCGTGGTTGAACAGGTCCGTCACGCACTCCCCTTCGACCTCGTCCATAACCTGGCGACCGGTCGCGTTGAAGTAGGGATGCAGGTCGATGCCGTAGCCCGCCGCCACCCCGCGCACGCCATACAGGGCGAACTCGGCATACAGGCCGCCGTCCAAGTTCGTGGCGACCGCACCGAGGTCGGCCGGCACCGCCCCAGCGACGGCCCCCTTCACCTTGAGCTCGGGCGCATACGACGCGGCCAACTCGGCCGCCGCGGCCGAGGCGCCGCCGCCTTGCGAATAGCCAACCAGACCAACGGGATTCAGCGATGACAGGCCCGAGCCGGACAGCCGCTGGGCGGCCCGCACCGCGTCCAATACGGCGCGCCCCTGGGCCACCCGGTTCATGTAGGTGTGCACCCCGGCGGTTCCGAGGCCCTGATAGTCGGTGAGGGCCACGGCATACCCACGCTCGATGAGGCCCTTGATGAAGAGCGACTCGTATTCCAGCCCCTCCGACTGCATCCGCGACGGCGCGCACCGGTCGGCCAGACCTTGGGTGCCCGCGGCATACCCGATGACCGGGCGCTTCCCGATGCCGATCCAGGGCGTCTTGGGCACCAGCACGGTCCCGGACACGGCGATCTTGGCGCCCGTGCGGTCGGTCGAGACGTAGAGCACGCGCGCCGACGTCATCACGAGGTTGCTCAGCCCGGCGGGGTCGATCTTGAAGGTCATCGGCTCGCTGCGGATCACATCGCCGGCGACCCCACTGACATACGTCGGCGCCTCGTAGAACACGGGCCGCGGCGGCTCGACCGCCGCCGTCGCCGGTGCGGCCACTCCCGCAAGGAGCCCCAGGGTGGACAGAGCTGTGACAACAGCGCTGCGACGCATGCTTCTCTCCTTGTATGCCGCGCGGCCCCGCCGCGCCCCCGCCAAAGTACTGGCGAGTAACCTACCGCCCCCACTCCCCATACGACGTCTCCCCGGACGTGAGGGCGATCACCCCCATACCTCACGCCTCCCGGAGCCTGGTTGGTCGGACCAGGAGAGATTTGGCGCGCGCAGCGTGCACCGCGCAGTCCGGGGGAGAATCCCCGGGTGGACCTCGCCCTCACCCTCGTCGCGATCGCCGCCACCGTCATTCTCGTGGGGAGGTTGTGTGAGCCGCTGGGGCTCCCCGCTCCCTTGGCGCTGCTCGGGGTGGGGGTGGCGGCGTCCTATGTCCCCGGCCTGCCGACCATCGAGATGTCGCCGGAGGTGGTGCTGTTCGGGCTTCTCCCACCACTGCTATATGCCGCGGCCCTGAATACCTCGCTCATCGACCTGCGCAAGCTGCTCACCCCGATCCTCGGGCTCTCCGTCGGCCTGGTGCTCTTCACCGCTCTTGGCGTCGCCCTCGTCGCGAGTTGGTTGTTGCCGATCAGCTTTGCCGTGGCCTTCGCGCTCGGCGCCATCGTCGCGCCACCCGACGCCGTCGCGACGACCGCAGTGGCTCGCCGCATCGGTCTACCCCGGCGCACAACTACGGTTCTGGAAGGCGAGTCCCTGCTCAACGACGCCACCGCCCTGGTGTCCCTGCGCACGGCTGTCGCGGCCGCGGGTCTGGCCGCCCACGGCGCGGGTCACGCCGGTGACGTCACCACGCTCAGCGTCGTCCTCGACTTCGCTCGCGCCGTTGCCGGCGGGCTCATTGTCGGCTGGCTCGTTTTCGTCGCCGTGGGCGTCGTGCGCCGCCACCTGACCGAGACCGCCGCCGACACGGCGCTGTCATTCGCGGTGCCCTTCCTCGCCTACGTCCCCGCCGAGAAGGTCCACGGCTCCGGCGTCCTCGCCGTCGTCACCGCCGGCTTGCTGTTGGCGCACAAGGCCCCCGTCCTGCAGAGCGCCTCCTCGCGGCTGTCCGAACGGATCAACTGGGCGAGCATCACCTTCCTCCTTGAGAACGCCGTCTTCTTGCTCATCGGCCTGCAGATGAAGACGATCATCGCCCGCGTCGAGGACAGCGACCTGACGCTCGGGCGCGGCGTTGCCGTAGGACTCGCCGTTCTCGCCGTATGCCTGATCGCCCGCCCGATCTGGATCTTCCCCTTCACCCTGGTGGCCAATCGACGCCAGCCCACGTCAGCGGCCGAAGCCGCCAAGATGTCCGCGGTCGGTTCCTGGGCCGGTATGCGGGGTGTGGTCACCCTCGCGGCGGCCCTTACCTTGCCCGAAGACACCCCACTGCGGCCGGTCCTGGTGCTCATCGCGCTGATCGTGACCGTGGGAACCCTGCTGCTGCAAGGGTTCACGCTGCCCGCCCTGGCCCGCGCGCTGGATGTGCGCGGCCCCGACCCCCGCGAAGACGCGCTCGTCGCGGCCACCGTGGTCGCCTCGGCCGTCGGCGCCGGTCTGCGCGCGATCGAGTCCGATGCCAACGCCGATCCGACGGCCCTGGCGACGATCAAGGAGCAGTCGACAGCCCGCGTCAACCGCATCTGGGAGCAACTCGGCGATGCCGGGAGCGAGACCCCGAGCGAGGCCTACCGACGGCTGCGTCTGCAGATGATCGGCGCGGAACGCGCGGAACTGCTGAAGATCCGGGCGGCCGGCGAGGTCGATCAGCATGTCCTTGGTCAGGTCCTCGATGGCATGGATGCCGAGGAAGCCGTGCTCACGGTGACCTCGCATCGCGCCGATCGGGTCCGCGAGACGCCCCTGCGGGCCCCCGATCAGGTCGCCGCCGCGTGCGCGCACCTGTCCGCGGAGCCGCGCTGTGTGGTCCCGGACAGCCCCGAGGGCTGCCACGAATGCCTCGCGCGCGGGATGACCTGGGTTCATTTGCGGTTGTGCACCGAGTGCGGCCAGGTCGGCTGCTGCGACTCCTCCCCCGGCAAGCACGCCACCGCGCACTTCCACGAGAGCGGCCACCCCGTGATGCGCTCCTTGGAGCCGGGCGAGGCGTGGCGGTGGTGCTTCGTCGACGAGGCGCTGGGCTGACGAAGATCGACCGCGCCCATTAATTGGGTTGCACCCGCGCCCGTTATCCGCCACCCTGGTCGAGACATCATCGTCCGCACGAGCGAAGGAGGGGTTCCCATGGCTGTTTTGGGCCTCGTCATGCCCCGCCCCGCACACTTCCTCGTGATGGAGATTCACAATGCTCAACCCGCGTCAGGACGCACCGTCCTTCGCAGTCGATAGTTATCCCGACGCCCCACCAGAGGGCGAGCGCTGGTCCTCCTGGGACGGCGCAACCCACGGTCCCAAGCCGCGACCCGACTGGGTCATCACCGCCCTCGGCGCTGTCGAGGCCGACCTCGGCGTCCTGAAAACCGGCAAGGAGGCGGACGTCCACGTCGTGCGCCGCTGGGTGCCGGACGGCACCACCACCCCGGAGTTGGACAGCTTCATGGCGGCCAAGCGGTTCCGCAAGGCCGACCATCGGCTGTTCCACCGCGACGCCGGCTACGTCGAGGGACGGCGCGTGCGCCGCTCCCGCGAGAACCGTGCCATGGCTCGGCGGACCGCCTTCGGCAAGGAGGTTCTCGCGGGCCAATGGTCGATGGCGGAGTTCGAGGCACTCAAGCACCTCTGGGCCCTCGGCCTCCCGGTGCCGTATCCCGTGCAACTCGATGGCACCGAGATGCTGATGGAGTTCATCGGCGCCGAGGGTGTCGCCGCTCCTCGGCTCGCCGCCGCCCGATTGGAGCCGCCGGACCTCCCCGGCCTCTTCGATCAGGTGCGCGATGCGATGACCCGGCTGGCACTGCACGGCTGGGCGCACGGCGACCTCTCGGCATACAACATCCTCGTTCACGAGGGCCGGGCGGTGATCATCGACTGGCCTCAGATCGTGGACATCATCGGCAACCCCCAGGGCTTCGATTTCCTGCGCCGCGACGTCCACAACGTCGTGTCGTGGTTCGCCGGGAAGGGTCACCTCACCGACGAGGAGGCGCTTTTCGGGGATCTGGTGGCCGCGGCGACGTCGCGCTGGTGATCACCAACTCTCCCGGATGACTCCCAGCGCGCGTGTCAGATCCAAACCGCCTCGCCGGGCGGCGTGCACGAAAAGCACGGCGGCGGCCTCGACCTCCGGGTTGGGCGCCGCCGCCGGAGCCGCACTGACCACGGTCCCGTTGCGCCGATTCGTCGTCACGACGCCCGTCGACTCCAACTCGCGGTAGGCGCGCGCGACGGTATTGGTCGCCAGGCCCAGGTCGCCGGCAAGCTGGCGAACCGTGGGGAGCTTCGTCCCCGTCGCCAACTCCCCCCGGTCCACGGCGTCCCGAATCTGGGCAACGATCTGCTCGTATGCCGCGACCGCAAGTCCCGGGTCGACGCTCAGACGCATGCCCCACCCTCGACATCCGCGTGGCCTCGCGCCCACACAAAGTGCGAGTCCGTCACGGTCGCCCCCAGAACCACGAGAATGGCCACCCCGGCGAGCACACCGAACGCGGCGACGACGGGAAAAACGACGGGCAGTTCGGCGAAGTCGCGCTTGAGCGCGATCAGGACGAAGAGCGGGCCGCCCGCCACGAAGGTCACGCCCGAGGCAGCCACATCCCGCAGCACAACTGCCCGCAGGATCTCCTCCCACCGGCGCCCGGTCGGCGTCGCCAATGTCACCGGCGTCTCCACGAGCCGCCGGAGGGCCTGACGAACGACGTACCCCATGGCAGTGATGGCAGCCAACACGGCCAGAGAAATCAGCGCCGGTCGGCGACCCAAGCCCCACTCGGCCCATCCGACGCCGACGATGACCGCCGCGACGACGGGGAGCACGATCACCCATCGCGCCAAGAAGACCTCGATCGGTGTCAGGTAGTCGGCCAGTTCGCGGCGACGCAGCCCCGCGGCCCGCGGTCCGGGTGCCACGTCCATGGGGCGCACGTGGCCAAAGCCCGACCCGACGCTGGCGCCAAGAGCAGCCAGCAGGGCGACATAACCGGCCGGCGTCTCACTCGCGATCAGGATGACGGCGACCACGATCATGGCGACCGCCATGCCGATGGCGCGGCCGGTTTGCCGGGTGACGATCCGACGACGGACGGCCGGGATGTCGTTGCCCTCAACGGGCAGCTCCGCGATCCGTGCCAGCCGGGCGAACTCCAAGCGCGCCGCCTCCGCCCGACGCGCCCACACCACGGCCGTGATAGGGACGAACGAGACCAGAACAATCAGGAACCGGCCAAGCATGTCTGGCAACGTGAACTCGACTGCCGACGGAACGATCTCGTGCATCGCTTACCCCTCTGCTTTGTACCTATTTGTAGCACTACAAACGCTACTTCCACGCGGGACACGGCGCAAGGGGCTCGCCATACCCGCCTTCGAGGCGGCCACGGGCGGACCACGTACCCTTCCAGGGCACCCCACCGACCGACACCCCACACCCCCTCGACCCTGGAGGCGCGCGATGCCCACCCGTCGACAGGCCCTGCTCGGGCTGGCCGCCGCCGGCATCACCCCGACCATGGCCGGTTGTCGCGGCACCGCGAGCGAGGCACCCACCGGGGTTCGCCGAATCGACGGCTCCCTGAGGTCACGTCACGTCCCCGGGTCGAGTTCGTATGCCGTGGCCACCCCCGAGAAGGACGCCCCCACCGGGCTCATCATCGCCTTGCACGGCTACGGCTCGAACGGTCCGCACATGATGGAGTTGCTCGGCCTGGCCGATCACGTCAAGCGCACCGGACTCGCCATCGCGGCGATCAGCGGCGGCAACTACTATTGGCACGCGCGGCGCGCGGTGTCTACCGGGAAGAACCAGCACCCCGCCCTGGACCCGGGTGCCATGGTCCTGGACGACTTCATCCCGGCGGCCCGCAAGCTCACGGGCATACCCGAGAGCATGCCGGTGTCATTCCTCGGGTTCTCAATGGGCGGCTATGGCTCCCTGCTGCTCGCCTCGCAACTCGGGCCCGAGAAGGTCCTCGGCATCGTGCCGACCAGTGCGGCGCTGTGGACCGATCCAGGTATGAGTGCTGCCGGCGCCTTCGACGATCGCGAGGACTTCCTCGCGCACGACGTCTTCACCCGCACCGAGGTGTTGTCCCGGATTCCGATGCGCCTTGATTGCGGGACCTCGGATTCCTTCATCGACGCCAATCGCGCCTTTGCCGACAAGCTGCCGCACGCGGTCACCAACTTCGACGCGGGCGGGCACACCGGCGACTACTGGCACGCCCACGCCGGGCGGCAACTCGAGTGGCTCACTAGCCTGGCTCGCCCGTAGCCCAATCCCGCCAATTAGTCAGACATTCCGTCACCTCCAGGTGTCGAACCGTCTGACCTAACTGGGCCGTGCTACGAAAGTCGTGGACGGAGTGCCCGCGAAGTATCGGAGCGAGGTACGAGCGGAGAACTTCGTGGGGTGCCCTAGGAGCGAACGACCGTGTAGCTGACCGTCATCGTCTTCAGGTTGCCGGCGCCATCCTTGGCCGTGACCGAATAGGTCTTCGGCCCGAGGGTGGCGGTGTTCACCGGACGGCCCCACTGGCCGTCGGCGCCACACATCGCCAAGGACGAGCCGCCCTTATCCGTGCAGCTGAAGTCCGACGGGACCCGGGTGCCCAGAATGAGCCGGGCCCCCTTCGCTGGAACGGCGATGTTGACGACCGGCTTGATGCGATCCGGTGCCGTGAAGGCGCGGGCGCGGAAGCTGACGTAGCCCTCCGGCACGGCATCCCGGTCGCGCAGCGACCAGACGATGTGACCGGCCCGGTTGACCTCCTCGACGATCTGCTCCTCTCCCCACGACCAGCCGATCAGCACATTGCCGTTGGCGAGGCGCTGGGCGGAGCCGCCGAAGCGGCCATACTGACCCGTCTGGTAGGACCAGACCAGGGTTGCCTTACCGGAGCGGCGGTTCAGGGCATATTCGGTCACTCGGGTGAAGGGCCGCTCGACCGCCGGGCCCATCGGGTCGGCCGGGTTGACGCACATGGTGGGCGAGGTGGGCTCGACCATGCTGCCGGTGTCATAGATCAGGATGTTGCCGCTCGGCAATTCGGTGGCCTCCGACGCCGCGCACGGCCCGGCCGGGTAGGGGTCGCCGACGAACGTGAAGTCGCTCTGGCGGCCGCCGAGCTGCCAGACGATGTCCCCGACCTTGAAGCCGTCGTGGGCCACGCGGGCGACCCGCACCACCGAACTCAGGTGACGCAGCGTGACGATGAAGTCCTTGCCGTCGCGGCTGCGCTGGACCGAATCCACGTGCGCGTAGTCGTCCCACGAGGAATCAAGCATCGTCTGCCCGGCGAGCGCGGAGGTGTTCCACTGGACGACCACCTTCCCCGCCGGCGTCTGCTCCTGGACGATGCCGTCCGTCAGGCCCGTGGCCGCGTTCTTTTCGTAGGAGACCAGGACCGCGTTGCCGTTGTCGAGAATCGTCCCGCTCTGCAGGTCGGTGTTGGTCAGGCCAATGGTCTCCCAGGTCCGGCGCACCTGGAATGACGGGTTCATCTCCACCAGCATGCTGCCGGTGCGGCCGGGTGTCGTGGTCGGGCGCAGCACGGTGTAGCGGCCGTTCGGTTGGCGCTTGAAGTCCGTCGAGGCGCTTGCCGTCGGGCCGGACGTCCAGATCGGCACGCCTTGGCGGTCCACGGCCGCCTCGAATTGCCGAGCAAAGAAGAGCCACTTGGATGGCGTCAAGAAGATGTGCTGGGGTTGCAGGCCGGGCGTATACGTCGGCGTCTCCAACGTGGGGAAGCCGAGCGGCAGGTAGTAGAGCGAGTGCCGCTTGATGCCTCCGGAGTCTTTGAAGATCACACTGATCTCATCGCCGGCCTTCAGGCCGGTGAGCGTGGTGGCCGGGCCGAGCGCCCGACGTCCGTTGATCCAGACCGACCCGGTCAGATCCGAGGTCGCGGCGAGGATGCTGATGGTGCCGTCCGAATCATCGGTGTTGGTCACGGCATACCGCTCAAGCCCGGCGTTGAAGGTGGGATACATCCCCAAGCCAATCCCCTCCACCGACAGCGTATGAATGGGCGCCGCCTTGGTGACCGCCGCGGGATGCCCTACCCCCAAGGCGGGTACTGCACCCGTTAGTCCGACGATTCCGACGGTGAGCATTCCGACGGCAATGTGCGAGCGCTTGCGACCCATGTTGTGCTTCCCGTTAGGAGGTTCTTACCGATGGGTACGCTAGCGGCTCACAGCCACAGCGCAAGACCCTTTGTGCATCCAGTTGCAATTAGTTGGCGACAGCGGCGTGGATGGCCAGAACCCGCTCGGCGATATCGACATGCAGGCGCTCGATCATCTTGCCGTTGACGGTCACGACCCCCGAGCCCTGGCCGTCGCGCCAGGCCGCCACGATGCCCTCGGCCTCCTCGACCTCAGCCACGCTCGGCGAGAAGGCCGCATTGCACGGCTCGACTTGGCCGGGGTGGATCAGCGTTTTGCCGTCGAAGCCGAACTCGCGACCTTGCTGGCACTCGGCGGCGAAGCCATCCACGTCCTGGACGTTGTTATAGACCCCATCCAGGATCGCGATACCGGCGCGCCGGGCCGCGAGTAGCGTCTGGGCCAGGGCGGGCAGGAGCGGGGCCCGCCCGGGCACGTGCTGGGCCTGCAACTCCTTGACCAGGTCATTGGTACCGATGACGAAACACGCCAGACGCTCATCGGCCCGGGCGATCTTGTCCGCCTTGAGGATCGCCTCGGGCGTCTCGATCATGGCCCAGAGGCGAGTGCGGTCGGGCGCGCCATACCGCTCCAAGGCAGCGGCCAGGCGACGAACCTCCTTGGGGGTGTTGACCTTCGGCACCACGATGCCGTCGGGGCTGGCGGCGCAGGCGGCTTCGAGGTCGGCGTCATGCCACTGGGTCCCGATGCCGTTGACGCGGATCGTGAGCTCTCGACGGCCATACTCCCCCGAACCCGCTGCGGCACAGACATTCTCGCGGGCGCGGGGTTTCGCGTCGGGGGCGACCGCGTCCTCCAGGTCGAGGATCAGCCCGTCACATGGGATCGTCTTGGCCTTCTCCAGCGCCCGCTCATTCGAGCCGGGCATATAGAGGACCGACCGACGAGGACGGTATGCCGCGCTCACGCCGACACCCCCGCGCTCGCCCCGTCCGGGCCCGCCGGAGCCTCGGCGTACAACGAGGCCAACTCGGGATCGGAGGCGGAGAGTTGCTCGGCAAGCGCGAGGATGACCAGGCACTGCTTGAGCGAGGCGTCGTCCTCCATCTTGCCGTCGAGCATCACCGCGCCCGTGCCGTCTCCCATCGCGGCCTTAACCCGACGGGCATGCGCGACATCGGCAGCGGACGGGCTGAAGACCTTCTTGGCGATCGCGATCTGCGCCGGGTGCAGCGACCAGGCGCCGACGCAGCCGAGCAGGAAGGCATTGCGGAACTGGTCCTCGCACGCGACGACATCCTTGATGTCACCGAAGGGGCCATAGAACGGGAAGATCCCGTGCATCGCGCACGCGTCGACCATCCGGGCGATCGTGTAGTGCCACAGGTCCTGCTGGAAGGTGCCGCGCGGGCCGTTGATGCCCTCGATGCCCGGGTCTTCGCGCACGAGATAGCCGGGGTGGCCGCCGCCGACACGAGTCGTCTTCATCCGGCGGTCCGCGGCGAGATCGGCGGGGCCGAGCGAGATGCCTTGCATGCGGGGCGAGGCGCCCGCGATGGCCTCGACATTGGCCACCCCGCGGGCTGTCTCCAAGATGGCGTGCACGAGGATCGGCCGGGTGAGACCCGCGCGGGCCTCCAACTGGGCGAGGAGCCGGTCGACATAGTGAATGTCTTCTGGCCCTTGGACTTTCGGGACCATGATCACGTCGAGCTTGTCGCCGATCTCGGTGACCAGAGTGGTGAAGTCGTCGAGCACCCACGGGCTGTCAAGGCTGTTGACTCGGGTCCACAGCTGCGTCGCGTCGCCGAAGTCGGTGGCCTTCGCGATGGCGACCAAGCCGAGTCGGGCCGCTTCCTTGTTGTCGGCCTTGACGGCGTCTTCGAGGTTGCCGAGGAGCACGTCCACGGTACCGACCATCGCCGGGATCTTGGCCGCCATCTTCTCGTTGCTCGGGTCGAAGAAGTGGATCATCCGGCTCGGCCGGGCGGGCACCTCGCGAACCGGAGCCGGGGCCCCGACGGCGAGCGGGGTGAAGAAATCTTTGGCGCTACGCATGCTTGGCAAGCTAGCAGCGGCGGGACGCGGCATACATCCCTCAGAGACGGGACGTAGGACACAGTGCCGACGCGCCGTGGCGACGACCTGTGACACAGTGGCGATCATGAGCGAGCCCGTCGCACCGGCGCCCAGTCCGGAGCCGATCAACCTGTCGGCGCTGCTCACCGAGGCGCTCGCCAAGTCGTCGGTCTGCTGGATCGATGGCGGCGACGGGGCCCGCGCGGCCTGGTTCGTGACCCTCGACGGCGCGGTGCTCGTCGTCACCGGCCCGGGCGAGCAGAACCTCCCCGCGCTAGGCGAGGAGGCTCGGATTCTGTTGCGCAGCAAGGATTCCGGCGGGCGGCTGCTGGAGGTTCGGGCGCGGGTCCGCGAGCTCGATCCGCAGGAGCCGGGCTGGGCGGACGCGGGCGCCGCGCTCGCCGCCGAGCGGCTGAACGCCACCGACGATCTGCTGGCCCGGTGGGCGGCGAGCGGGACGATCTATCAGTTGCGTCCGTTCGCCCTTCCCCTGCAATCCCCTGGGGAGTATGCCGCGGGCTCCGGTTCCGAGGTCATCGAACCCGGCCGGGGCACGACGGACGGGTGGCGCCCGTTCCACGTCCGCGGCCGGGCCCAGGCCCGCCGGAATCGCCGCACGTCCGCCAACTAGACCGACCCGCCACCGCCGACGCGCTACCGCCGAGCCGCCTCGCCCTTCGGCCCCGGGAAAACCCTGAAGCGGACGCAATAACCTGGCGCG
>NZ_HF571038.1:2714769-2728268 GCF_001046875.1 Nostocoides jenkinsii Ben 74 | reverse complement strand
ACTTGAGCACGCCCTGGAGGGCGTGCTCAAGTGCGTAAGGCGTGCTCAAGTTCGGAAACCAGGGGCTCAAGTTCGGGAAACGGGGCGCTCGAGTTGGGTCACTCCCAGTGCGGCGGCCGGTTCTCCTCAAGCCAGTGATCGTGCGCGGAGTCGCGCGGGCGCTCGCCCCAGCCGGCGTCGGTGTCGTCACGGGTCTGCTCGACCGGACGCCGGCGCCGGGACGTGATCGCGGTGTCTGCCGGCATGTTGTAGCTCGGGGGCGTCGGACCCTGCGCGCTCGATTGTGCGGGCGGGGTCGATGCCGGAGTGATCGTCACCAGCGGTGCCGCATCGCCCACGGTCGCCGGGCCGGCGGCGGCGCGGCGGGACTTAGGCGTGCCGGCCGGAACGGTCTTGCGCGCTCGCAGGCCCTCCAGCGCCGAGACGATGCGGGCTTCCTCCCGGGCCGGGTCGCGGAAGAGATCCACCGTGGCCACCGTGATGACGCGCCAGCCGAGGCGATGCAGTTGGGCGACGCGGATACGCTCGCGCATCCGCACCCCTCCGGCGCGGGCGTATGCCGGGCCGTCGAGTTCGACCGCCACGACCCAGCCACCCTTCGCGAACGGGTCGAACACCGCCATTTCCACCCCCGAGCGCGCCACGTCGGCGGGGTCCTGGCCCGCGCGGGGGGTGGGCGCGCCATACGACGTGACAACACTCAGGCCACGGGCCCGCAGGCGCCTCGCCAAGTCAGCGACGTGAACCGAGACGACATCAGGCCCTTCTCCCGTTGCGGGGTTGAGCACCTCGGCCAGGAGTGGCGACCGGGTGGCGTCGTGCTCCGGGAGGTCGTGAAGCACCGCCAGGCGCGCGCGGGCGCCGCCCAGCGCTGCGGTCAGGCTCGACGGCTCTAGCGCGTCGCCAGCACGCAGGACCAGCACGATGCCGTCGCGCGTCTCGCCCGCCGCCCGACCCGCCTCGATGACCGTGACCGGTTCGGGCAGGTCGTCGCGCAGCCGCTCCCCGAGGATCGGCAGCCCGACGTCGCGCAGGACCTTCGCGACCTCGGCGCCGATCCCGGATCCCGAAACCACGATCCCGACGCTTTCGCGAGGTGCGGCGGTCAGCCAGGCAACAACCCGGTCTACGGCAGCCCGGGCCAGCGCGTCCCCCTCCGCCGTGGCACCTCCAGGGGTTCCTCCCTCGGGCACGTCCCTCCCGAGCACGTCCCTCGGGGGCGCGCCACTCTCGCGCACGTCGCTGTCCGGCACGTTGCTGGCGGGTACGTTGCTGGCGGGCACGTCGCTCGCGGCCTCCCCCGCCGACGCATCCGGAACTGCGATCGCCTCGACGACAACGCCTTCCACCCCTCGCGGCGCGGGAAAGGTGCGCAGGGCACCGCCATACGCCAGGGCGTTGGTTGCCGCCACCAGTCGGTGGTCATGGGAGCGGTAGTGCCAGCCCAGCCGGCGCACGGGCAGGGTGCGGCGGGCCAGGTCGAGAACCGAGGTCCCCGGTTCGCTCAGAACGCGACCGCCGGGAGCAGCCGTGAAGGGCTGCGGCCCCGGCAGGCGGGAGTCGCCAACGATGACGGCCTGGGGTGCTCTGGCGATCGCCGCCGCGACGGTGGCCGCGGTCACCGACCCGGCCTCATCGATGACGACGGCGTCGAAGGCGAGATCGTCGGGCACGAGGAGGCCCACGGCATACGGCGACACGAGCCACACGGGTGGGTCGTCGGAGGAATGCGTCCGGGCCAGGTCGTCGGCGAGCGCATGCTGCAGGGCCGTATCTGCTGCCCGGAACCGCGCCGCCGCCGAGCGCAGATCGCGGCCGCGGGTGTTGGCGTAACCGGGGTCCGCAGCCGTGACAGCCTGCAGGATCGAGGCCCACCACACGAGGTCGACCTCGTCGCGGACCCGCTCCGGCGGCACCTGGCGCGCGGCGAGGTCCTCCACGAGCGCGCCCAGGCCGGCCGAGCGGGCGGCGACGATCGTCGGCATCGCCTTGGCGAGGACATCCAGACGGTCCTCTGCGTCGGTGAGCCGCCGGACGAGCCCGGTCAGGTCGCGCAGCGGCACGTCATACAGGGACGGCGATCCCGGCGGGCGCAGGAGCCGCGCGGCCAGGACGTGCACATGGGCAGCGACCACGTCGTATGCCGCTTGCGCGCGCGGCAGGTCGACCACCTGCGCGGGCATGACGGCCGATGCCCGCACCTGCTGCCACAGCGGGCGGACCTGGTGCGCGCGGTCAAGGAGGGCGATGCCCTGCTCGGGGGTCGCACCTGGCCTGAGCAGGCCCTTGATGGCGCGGGTGAGTCGGCGGCGTTCGCGTGGGCCACCATTGGCCGCGGCGATGATCTCCTCAAGCCGGGTCTCGAAGATGCCGAGGCGGAAGACGTCGAGAACGGCGCGAATGCCGTCCATCTCGACGACGAAGTCGCGGTAGTGACCCAGGGTCGGCAGCGAGGGGACGGCGACGCCGTCGAAGACTTCCGCGAAGGTCGACTGCATCCTGGCCAAGCCGGTCGAGGACAGCCCGGCCAGCGCCACTCGAGCCCGCTGCGCGTCCGTGGCGTCCAGGACGTCGGCTCCCCACCAGGGATCGTCGTCGAGGTTGCCCGCCCAGACCCCCGCCTCGGCGACCTTCGTCAGCGCAGTTGCCCAGCGGTCACGGGCGTCCTGATCCAGGGCGGCGAGAGCGGCTCCCCCGAGCCGAACGCGCGAGCGCGGCGGGTGGTCGGCGCAGGTGAGTTCGACCAGCCTCGACTGGATCCGATCGAGGCTGACACCCCACGGGCGCCGCAGCCCGTGCATCCGCACGACGTGCGCGTGCAGCACTTCCCGCGACTCGGCCCAGGCCGCCCGCGCCTCACGAATGGCGCCCGGATCGGGGTCATCCGGTGGGCCCACGAGATCGTGGCCGGGAGCGGTCACGGCACTCCAGCGCGCCCCGTCGGCCACGGGCTCATGCAGCAGATGCGCGAGACCTAGATGAGCGAAGCGCCCGGCAATCGCCGCGCGGGCGCCGCGGGTCGGCGCAACGATCAGCGTCCGGGCGCCCACCCGCGCGAGATCGGCGGCCAGGTTGACGATCGTCTGCGCCTTGCCCGTCCCGGGGCCGCTGTCGATGACCAGGCTCGCGCCGCTCCGGACGGCTTCCAGAACGGCGACCTGCCCGGGGTCGGCGTCGAGGACGAAGATCTCGTCGGGGTTAATGGGATCGGCGACGACCCCATCTCGCGGCGGCGGCAGCGGGGAGTCCGCGAGCCATTGTCCGAGCACGGGATGAGTGGCGAACTTCTCCTCGGCCCGGGCAAAGTCGGTGACGGCCGCGACCTTCGCGACGTGGAAGGCCCCTAGCCGTAGCGTGGCGCTGATGCGCCAGCCGTCGATCCCGGTCGCGGCAGCGTTGATCATCGCGTAGGCGTCCGTCGGATCGAAGCCGTGGCCGCGATGGGACAGCCGCAGCAGGGCGTCGAAGTCGAGGTCGACCGCGTGCACCGCGCGGAGATAGGTCACCAGCGCCGGGTTGGCCTGAAACTGGCCCGCCAACTCGACGTCGTAGTCGCGAGCGCCCGCATCGGTCGGGCGCAGGCGGCACCGCCGCAGGAAGACCGGGGCGGCCGGCTCGCCACTGGAATCGGCGCCCCACCGGGCCGTCCCGAAGGCGAGGTAACACCCGGGCACCCCACGCTCGCGATCGAGCTCAATCTCCTTGCTACGCAGGACCGCCGCACGCTCCAACGCCCTCCCCTGCGCCGCGGGCTCGCGGAAGAGCTGCGTGATCCGGGCGTCCCCGTCGGCCAACAGCCGAGCCAGCCCCCCGGGGTGAGCGTTGGTCAGGTCGATGTGCACGCCGTCCGCGGACCACAACAAGGTGTCCGGGGCGCCGATCGCACTCACCTCGGAGCGCCAGTCGTCGACGCGCTGACGGGTCGGCGACGGCGGGACCTTGGGGTCCTGGCGCGCCGCCGTCTGCTTCACGGGGCACAGGCTAACCCGTGCTCAGCCCGTCCCGAATCGCTGCGACCCTCAGCCTGAGGTCCCGCCCGGCCGCAACCCGGCGGAGGCGCGGATCGCGGTGACGGATACCGCGATGATGACCAGTGCCCCAATCAGCGCGATATGCGCCAAGGGGGCAAAGCCGGCGTGTTCGAGGACGACCCCCGCCAGTGCCCCGCCGCACGCCGCGGTGAGGCCCATGACGAGATCGGAAATGCCTTGGGCCGCGGGACGTTCCACGATCGCCACCCCGCCGACGAGCAGCACCGAGCCGCTGACGAAGGCGGCCGACCAGCCCAGCCCAAGCAGGAACAGCGCAATCGCCAGGCCGTGGGAGTAACCCTGCGCCGCCGCACCCGCAACTGTCGTGGCGGCGACCAGCAGCAGGCCCCCGGCGAAGGCGACTTTGGGGGCGCCGAGGCGATCCACGGCCATACCCATGACGGGGGCGAAGGCAAACATCCCGAGGATGTGACCGCTGATCACCAGGCCGACGACCACGAGACTCGCGTGCCCGTGGCGCATGTGCAGCGGCGTCATGACCATCACCGAGACCATCACCGCGTGCCCCAGGGCCATGATCACCACGCCGGCCAGGGCCCGGCGGCTCGCGCGCAGGGCCGCGACTCCGCGGGACAACGACCCCTTCCCGGACGTATGGACCGTGTCGCTCAGTTGCCGCGACACCACCAGAGGGTCCGGACGTAGCCGGGTCCACATGACGACGCCGGCGACGGCGAGGGCGGCCGCGCTGACGACGAACGGACCGGCCAACACATCCAGGTGCATGGCGCGGGCCAGGGGCTCGGCGGGGCCGGCGAGATTGGGTCCGAGCACGGATCCGATCGTGGTCACCCACACGACCAGGGAGAGGTCCCGGCCCCGCTGGGTGGGGAGGGCGAGGTCGGCCGCGGCATACCGGGCCGCGCTGTTGGCTCCCGTGGCCGAGCCGAGCAGCGCGCTGCCGACCAGGAAGACCGAGAAGCTGCTCAGGTAGGCGGCGACGACGATCAGGAGCGCGCCGAGGACGGCCGCGGCATACGCAAAGGTGAGCGAGGGGCGACGGCCGTATCGGTGGGCCAGCGTCGCGATCGGGATGGCCAACAACGCCGCGCCGAGCGTCTGGAAGGTGCCACCGAGACCGGCCAGCTCGACCCGACCACTGATCTCCTCCGCCAGCAGCGAGCCGACGGTGGCTCCGGCGGCGAGGCCGACCCCGCCCCATACCTGCGTGAACATGAGCGTGCGGATCGTATGCCGCTGGACGGCTTCCCGATCCGGCGCAAGATCGGTGGGCGCAGGCATGGGTGCCACCCTAAGGCGGGCCTCAGTGCCCCAGTGCCAACGTGGCACCCAGGGTGAGCATGACGACGGCGATGAGCCCGTCGAGGATCCGCCAGGCACGGGGTTTCTCGAAGAGTGGGCCAAGGAGGCGGGCGCCATACCCGAGACCGGCGAACCACAACAGGGAGGCCGCCGCGGCGCCGGCACCGAACCACCAGCGCAGATCGGCGTGGGTCGTGGCCACCGAGCCGAGGAAGACGAGCGTGTCGAGATAGACGTGCGGGTTGAGCCAGGTGAAGGCCAGCGTGGTCAACACGGCCGTGCGGCGGCTGACGTGGACCGGCCCGGTGGCGGCCTCCAGGTGTTCAGCGTGGAAGGCACGCCGGGCCGCCATCAGCCCGTAGGTGATCAGGAAGGCGGCGCCGATCCAGCGGATGGCGGTGATCGCGGTGGGGGCCGCTTCGACGAGGGCGCCCATGCCGCCCACACCGGCCGCAATGAGGACGGCGTCGGACAGCGCACAGATGGCGACGACGGGCAGGACATGTTGGCGGCGGATGCCCAGGCGCAAGACGTAGGCGTTCTGCGCGCCGATCGCGATGATCAGGGCCGCGCCGGTGAGCAGGCCGGTGGTGGCGGCGGCGAGGGGCGATTCCATGAGTGGGAGGTTAGGTCGGCGCAGGATCATCACGCCAACTCATCTTTCTTATGAATCATTAGACTTTCTGTATGGACGTCTCCGTCGACCAACTGCGTACCCTCGCCGCCGTCGTGGACGAGGGCACCTTCGACGCCGCCTCGGTGGCGCTCGGCATCACGCCGTCGGCGGTCTCGCAACGCATCAAGGCACTTGAAGTCGCCTGCGGCCGAGTGCTTGTCACCCGCGGCAAACCCGTCCGGGCGACCCCACCCGGTCAGGTGGTGCTGCGCCTGGCCCGGGTGACGGCCCAACTCGCCGACGACACGGCCCGGGAGTTAGGGGTCGGCGGGCCCGCCGGCCTCGCCCGCCTGCCGCTCGCCGTCAACGCCGACTCCATGGCCACGTGGTTCCTACCGGCGCTGGCGCGCGTGCCGGCGCGGCAGCGCGCCGTCTTCGATGTCCACTTGGACGACCAGGACCGGACGTTCGAGTTGTTCCGATCCGAGGCCGTGCTCGCGGCCGTGACCTCGATCGCGCGGCCGATGCCAGGGTGCTCGGTGACGCCGCTTGGGTCGATGCGCTATTTCGCGTGCGCCGCACCGGATTTCGCGGCGGCGCAGTTCCCGCGCGGCTTCGAAGCGGACGCCCTGGCGAGGGCGGAGATGGTCGTCTTCAACCGCAAGGACACCCTCCAACACCGCTTCGTCACCGAGGTGACCGGGGCGTCGCTCAGTCCGCCCGCGCATTACGTGCCGTCGTCCGCGGACTTCGTGCGCGGCATACAGCTGGGGTTGGGGTGGGGCCTGGTCCCGCAGTTGCAGTGGGAGGCGCTCCCCGATCCCGGATCGCTGGTGCATCTCGCGCCGGACCGGCCCGTCGACGTGCCCCTGTTCTGGCAGGTATGGACGCTCGACTCCCCCCCGCTGCGTGCCCTCACCGCCGCGGTGCTCGCCGCGGCGGCTGCGACCCTGACCCCGGCTTAGGCTGTCCCGCATGGCCAAGCCGACCGCCGTCGAGGTGCAGGCGGGTGAGCGCGCGGTGCGCGTCTCCTCCCCCGACCGGGTGATCTATCCCGCGACCGAGCGCACGCCCGAGGTCACCAAGGTGATGGTCGCGGAGTACTTCGCGTCGGTCGAGGACGGCCTGATGCGGGCGCTGCGCAACCGGCCGACCGCGCTGGAGCGATGGACCAAAGGGGTCCTGCCGGGGATGACGCTCGGCACCGGTCGGCCGGGTGAGAAGGCCGATGCGTTCTATCAGAAGCGCGTTCCCGTCGGCGCGCCCGAGTATCTGACGAGTTGCGAGATCACCTTCCCCTCGGGTCGGACGGCGCGGGAGGTGTGTCCGCGCGAGATCGCGGTGCCGGTGTGGTGCGCTCATATGGGGACACTGACCTTCCACCCGTGGGCGGTGCGTTGTGACGACGTCGACCATCCCGACGAGTTGCGCATCGACCTCGACCCGCAACCGGGTACGGATTTCCGCGACGCGGTCCGGGTGGCTGGCGTGGCCCGAAATCTGTTGACGGAGTTGGGGATCGCGGGTTTCGCCAAGACGTCTGGCAATCGCGGCGTGCACATCTTCGTCCGCATAGAGCCGCGCTGGACCTTTGAGGACGTGCGCCATGCCGCGATCGGCTTCGGGCGCGCCTTGGAGCAGCGCGACCCGGGCGTCACCACGGCCTGGTGGAAGGAGGAGCGCGGCGAGCGCATCTTCATCGACTACAACCAGAACTGCCGCGACCGGACGATCGCCTCGGCCTACTCCCTGCGCCCGAAAGCCGGTGCACCCGTGTCGACTCCGCTGACGTGGGAAGAACTGGCCGAGGTCGGCGACCCCGCGGCATACAACCTGTTCACGGTGCCCGACCGCCTACGGGAGCACGGTGATCCCTGGGCTGCGATCGATGACGTCGCCCACTCGATCGAGCCCCTCCTCGCGTTGTATGAGGAGTCCGGCCTCGGCGAGATGAACTTCCCGCCCGACTATCCCAAGATGCCCGGGGAGCCGCCGCGGGTGCAGCCGAGCAAGAAGGTCGCCGCGCACTGGGACGAGGACGGCAACCGCATCCCGGACTGATCCGCGCCGGCCGTGGCTACGGTGAGGTGATGACCGCCCGTCTTGTTGCCATGTCGTTCGAAGCCCGCACCCCGAAGTCCGTTGCCGGCTTCTGGGGTTCGATGTTGGACCGGGATGTGACGGAGACGGACGACGGGTTCCTTCTGCCCGGATCACCCACGCAAGTGGGGCTGGCCTTCCACCGCGGCAGCCAGAACCGCCTCGCGCAGAACCGGGCTCACCTGCACCTGACCAGCACGGATGCTGCTGACCAGCATCGGGTGGTTGCGCAGGCGCTCGACCTGGGGGCGAGCCACGTGGACGTCGGGCAGCGCCCCGAGGAGGGGCACATCGTGCTGGCCGATCCCGACGGCAACGAGTTCTGCGTCATCGAGCCGCACAACTCCTATCTCGCCGGCACGGGCTTCCTCGGCGAACTCGCCTGTGACGGAACGCGCGAGGTCGGGGTGTTTTGGAGTGCGGCGTTGGGGTGGCCGTTGGTGTGGGACCAGGACGAGGAGACGGCGATACAGTCGCCGGCCGGCGGGACGAAGGTGGCGTGGGGCGGGCCGCCCGTCGCGCCACGCGTCGGGCGGAGTCGGCAACTCTTTGTGCTGGCGGCCGAGGGCGGCGAGCCCGGCGATCTCGCCGCCGAGGTCGATCACCTGGTCGGCCTCGGGGCGCGCTTGCTCTCGGTCGATCAGCGGGGGCATGGCGAACTCGCCGATCCGGATGGCAACGAGTTCCGGCTGCGGCCCGCCTGACGATCAGCCTCCCTGGTAGTCACGAATCCAGGTGGCCATGCCGGGCAGGGTGAAGCGCAACTTGCCGCGCCCCGCCGCCTCGATGATGCCCCTATCGATGAGCCGGGCTCGGGGCACGCTGATCGCGCGGGACTCCCGCTGCATCGTGGTGGCGATGCGCTCGCGCGGCACGACCTCTTCCCCGAAGTCAGCCATGGCCCCGAGGAACGCCTGCTCCAACTCCGACGCGGAGTCCCAGCGGGCGCGGCACATCGCGGCGAGTTGGCCGGCCATGAGTCGCTCGCCCGACCCCACCGCGGCGACGCCGAGCTTGGCACCCGCCTCCGGCGCGGCGGCCTGCCAGGTGGCGTCCCCGACCAACTGCAATAGGTAGGGATTGCCGTCGGCGATGTCGAGGGCGACCCTTAGCGCGTCGTCGGTCCAGCTCACATCCACGGCTGTGGCCGGCTCCGCCAAAACCCGGCGCGCATCCGGCTCGTCAAAGCGCTCCAGCCCGATGAACTCGCTGCGCTCGCCGAAGGTGGCGGCCCGCATGATCATCTCGGGCGTCGACGGCAGCCCGGCGGTCATCAGGGCGAGTGGGTTGTCGGCGCGACGCCCCGCGAGGTTCTGCATGGCGTTGAGCAGGATTCCCAACTCCGCATACGGAGCAGCGTGGAGTTCGTCGATGAGCACAAGCAGCCCGGCACCACCCCGATCCCGGATGGACGCGGCGAAGGTGTGCAGCATCCGCTCCAGCCCGGCGATGGCCGCCGCCGGCGGCGGGGCTGGCGCGTCCCCGGGGGCAAGCTCGCCCTTGAGCGTGATCCCAGGGACGCCCACCTCTAACCCCACCGTGGCCAGCACACCCCGGCGGGTCCGCTCATCGAGAATGTCGGCGTCGACGAGCGCTTGTCGCACCGAGGTGGCGAGCTCGGCGAGCATCGGACTGCCCTTGGCGCAGGCCACCCAGGCGGTCACAAATCCCAGCTCCCGCGCACGGTCCTCGGTGTCCCGCAGCAGTGACGTCTTGCCCAGCCCCCTCGGGGCGTGGAGGACGACGGGCGGGCCGGCGAGTTCGCCAAACGTCACCACGCGCGCGAGCAGATCGCCGAGTCGGGTGCGCTCCCGGGCACGGCCGATCAGGACCCGCGGCAGGTCGCCGGGGGTGAAGGGACTCGAAATCGCCAACGATCACCTCGGGATAGTTCGTTATATAAACAGGATGTATAACAGCGCATCCTCGACAGTTCTACTGTCGCACGAGCCACCGACAACCACCTTGAGCGCGTCGGGGCGACCTTCGTGGGAGTTGACTACGCCAGGTCAGTGAGAGCGATGCTCTCGTCGGCGAGTCGGTCGGCAGTGACGCTGGCGCCGATCAGGCGGCGCAGGTCGTCGTTGACGTTCCAGGTGTTCACGTTCATCCCTGCCCGCACCCGTCCGTCACGCAACCAGAACACAATGAACTCGCCGGAGTCGAGGTCGCCGCGAACTACTGCCACGTCCTGCGCGTCGGCGTGCCCGACATATTCCATGCCGAGGTCGTACTGGTCGGTGAAGAAGTAGGGCTGCCAGTCGTAGCTCTCCTCGCGCCCGAGAATCGTCTGCGCGGCCAGCTTGCCTTGCCGAATCGCGTTGTCCCAGTGCTCGACCCGCAACAACCCCAGGTCCGTATGCCGCGCCCGCGCCACGTCCCCCGCCGCCAGGACATGGGGGTCGCTGGTGCGTAGGTGCTCGTCGACGATGATTCCGCGGTCCACCTCCAGCCCGGCCTCCTCGGCCAGGGAGGTGTCCGGGATGGCGCCGACGCCGACCAGCACGAGATCGGCTGCGATGACCCCCTCCGGGGTACGCACGCCAGTGACCGGTCCGCCCGCACCCTCGATCCCCGAGACCGTGGCGCCCGTGCGCAGGTCGACGCCGTGTCCCCGGTGGAGATCAGCGAAGTAGGCGGCCATCGTCGGGCCCAGCACGGCATACAACGGCAGAGCTTCCCGCTCGAGAACGGTCACCTCGCACCCCGCCCCTCGCGCGGCGGCCGCGACTTCGAGGCCGATCCAGCCGCCGCCGATGATCACCAATCGCGCCTGCTCGGCTAGGGCGGCGCGCAGGCGCGTGCTGTCCTCGATCGAGCGCAGGGTGACGACCCCGTCCAACTCGGCGCCGGGAAGGTCGAGCCGGCGGGGCTGCGCGCCCGTCGCCAGGACGAGCCAGTTGTAGGTGAGCGCCTCGCCCGACGCGAGCACCACCCGACTCGCGTCCCGGTCGATGGTGACGGCGGGATCGGCGAAGCGCGTCTGGACGTCGTGCGCGGCATACCACTCCGGCTCGTGCACGTGAAGCTGTTCGGCGCTCTTGGTCCCCGCGAGGTAGTCCTTCGACAGGCCCGGCCGCTCGTAGGGTGCATGTTCCTCCGCCCCGACCAGGGTGATGTCCCCCTCGAAACCCTGCTCTCGCAGGGTCTGGACGGTGTTGGCCGCAGCCAACCCAGCACCGATGACTACGACTGCCGACATGGGATCGCCTCGACTCATCCGGCGAGCGCCTGCCCGACCACGGAAGGGGGCCGAGGTCGCCCGCCTTGCCAGGGTATGCCCGTGCCGAGCTCCGTGGGTGCCCCCGGCGCGAATCGAACGCGCGACACCCGCTTTAGGAGAGCGGTGCTCTATCCCCTGAGCTACGAGGGCGGGGGCCGGGGGAAACCCGGCCGGGTAATTCTAGGCGGCGCAGTTCCGGCCGGCCCTCCAACGACATTCTCCTCCAATTCACACAGCCGTTTGTGTAGCTTGATGTGTGACAATTGACCATGGCTACGAACCTTTCCATCGACCCCGACTTGCTCGACCGAGCCCTTGCGATCGGAGGCGAACGAACGAAGAAGGCGACCGTGACGCGGGCGCTGGAAGAGTTCATCGTGCGGCGAGAGCAAGCACGCATGCTTGAGCTCTTTGGCTCCGTCGACTGGGACCCTGAGTACGACTACAAGGCAGAGCGGTCCCGGGGGTGAGCCTTCTGGTCGACACCAGCGTATGGTCCCTCGCGTTGCGCCGGAACGCGCCGGCCGACACAGCCCACGTCGCCACGCTTCAGCGAGCGCTCGCGGGTCAAGAACTCGTGATGACGACAGGCGTCATCGTGCAAGAAGTTCTGCAGGGGACACTCCCCACAGCCACGCGCAGTTTGCTTCTTGAGAGGTTCGCCAACCTGGGATTCGTAGCGCCCGACCGTGGGGATCACATCTGGGCAGCCGACCTCCGCAACGAATGCCGAACCCATGGCGTTCAGCTGGGCACCATCGACGCCCTGATCGCCGCCATCAGCATCCGACACGGGCTCACCTTGCTGACGTCAGATCGCGATTTTGACCACGCCTCGCGCTGGGTGCCTCTTCACGTTTGGCGCGCGACCTGACTGGACAAGATTGTCAGAGGCGAGCAAAGGCGCGGTCGAGCACCTCGGCGAGGGGGAGATCGCCATACGCCCCGTCGATGTGGAGGCGGATGGCGGCGCGGAAGGCGCCCAGAGCGGCATACGCCTCCACGGCGATGCCTAGGGCCTCGTCAGGAGTCAGCGCTCGCTCCGCACGTTGCCGCTCCAGGATTGCCTCGACGAGCGCCCGATCCGCGCGCGCGTAGATGCCGAGGAAGCGCAGCCCCAGACCCGGTTCACGAAGGGTCAACTCCCGGCGCATGGCCCATAGCTGCGGATCAGCCACGAGGGCGGCGACGCGGTAATGCGCCACGGCCAGCACCGTCTCGCGCGGCGCTTCCCCCGCCGGGCGACCCGCGATCAATGTCAGCAGCGGCTCCGGATCGGTCCCATCGGCGCCGAGGATGGCGTCGTCCTTGGCCGGGTAGTAATTGAAGAACGTCCGGGCCGACACCCCCGCCCGCTCGGCGATGGCGTCCACGGTCAGCGCCTCGAGCCCGGCCTCGAAGGCCAACTCCAGCGCCGACCGATGGATCGACTTGCGGGTCTCCCGCTTCTTGCGCTCGCGCAGACCACAGTCGGCTTCAGGCGCCACGTCGATGGCTGCGGCAGCGGTCATACGTCGGATCTTACTGCAGAACCTGCAAACTTGCAGACTCTGCACCTTTTCCCTAGTCTTGGTGAGTGATTTCCACTCCCCCTGCTCCGGCCCCGGAGTTCCACCTCGACGCGACCGGCAAGCGCATCTTCATCGGGCTCATGCTCGGAATGTTTGTCGCCTCGATCAGCCAAACGATCGTCGGGCCCGCGATGCCGCGCATCGTCGCCGAATTGGGCGGGATGGAGCACTATTCCTGGGTCGCCACGGCCGCCATGCTCGTCTCGGCCATCGTCGTGCCCATCGTCGGCAAGTTCTCTGATTTGTATGGCCGTCGCGGCTTCTATCTCGCGGGCCTCGTCGTTTTCATGCTGGGCTCGCTCGTGTGTGGGCTCGCACCGAACTTCTGGACCCTCGTCGGGGGCCGCGCCATCCAGGGCCTCGGCATGGGCACCGTGATGCCCTTGGCGCAGACCATCATCGGCGACATCATTCCGCCGCGGAATCGCGGCAAGTACCAGGGCCTGATGGGCGCCGTTTTCGGCGTCACCTCCGTTGCCGGGCCACTCGCGGGCGGGTGGATCACCGACAACCTCGGCTGGCGTTACCTCTTTTGGACCTCCATCCCCTTCGGCATCGCCGCGACCGGCGTCGTCTTCCGATTCCTGCACATCCCCCACCAACGCCGCGACGCCAAGATCGACGTCGCCGGCATCGCCACCCTCACCCCCGGCCTCGTGGCGGTCCTCCTCGCC
>NZ_HF571038.1:2706292-2714669 GCF_001046875.1 Nostocoides jenkinsii Ben 74 | reverse complement strand
AATACGAGCAAGCCCACTACGCTGCCCTCAAACCCGAGCCGCAGCCCGCATGAGAGCGGCAGAGAACCCGTGCCGATTCAAAATCCCCGGCACCACCGGCATCAACCTGTCCAAAGCAGCTTGACAACTTCCGAGGTATTGCGTCCGGACCGGGTTATTGCGTCCGCGACGGGGTGGTGGGGTGGTCCGGCGGGGGTGGTCTGGCTGGGGATCAGGCCCAGCCGAGCTCGTGCAGGCGGTCGTCGTCGATGCCGAAGTGGTGGGCGATCTCGTGCACGACGGTCACCTGGATCTCCGAGAGCAGCTCGTCGCGGTCGACGCACATGCGCATTAGGGGGCCCCGGAACAGCACGATGCGGTCGGGCAGGTTGACCATCCCCCAGCCGTTGTCGCGCTCGGTGAGGGCGACACCCTCATACAGGCCGAGCAGCTCCGGATCCCCTGGGTCGGGTTCGTCCTCGACGAAGAAGGCGACATTGTCGAGTTGGCGCATCAGGTCGGCCGGCATCGCGTCGAGAGCGTCTGAGACGGCCGCCTCGAACTCCTCGCGAGTCAGGTACACCATGCCCACCAGATTAGGTGCCGCCACAGCTCCTCGCGGAGGCGAGGTTGCTGGCACTGGGTACATGGCGAAGGCCCCGCCCTCCGAAGTCGGAGAGCGGGGCCTTTCTCCACGGGCCCCAATTCAGCACGGGGCCCACAAACGGCTCAGAGCGCGTTCTGGCCCTTGTAGGACTCGAACGTCCAGCCGATCAGGGCGAAGACGCCCATGAAGACGCCAATGGCCACGATCCACCAGCCGACGGCGATCCCCATGAAGATCAAGGCTGCGGCGAGGCCGAGCCAAAGGGGCCACCAGCTGTATGGGGCAAAGGCGCCGTAGTCGCCCTCGATCTCGTGGATCTCACCGTCGGGGTTGTCGTCCGGACGGTAGCCGATGCGCTTGCCGGTCATCCACAGGTAGAACGCCACCATCGCACCGAGGGCGGCCGCCAGGAGCAAACCGACGACGCCGACCGGCTCGTTCCAGTCGGTTGCGAACCCGTAGATCGGGCCCATCACCGCACCGAAAACTGCGATCAACGCGAAGAACAGGGACTCGGTCTTCATCCTCGGGTTCAGTCCTTCCTGGCCGCGGCGACGCGGCGGGCTTCATCGGCCTTGTTGGCCCGGATGAGGCTGGCAGGTGCCGCATCCGGGTGGTGCAGGTCGAACGCCGGCCGCTCGGAGCGAATCCGGGGGATGCTGTCGAAGTTGTGCCGAGGCGGCGGGCAGCTGGTAGCCCACTCCAGGGAGGCGCCGTAGCCCCACGGGTCGTCGGTCTCGACGAGCGGTGCGGTTTTCCAGGTCTTCCACACGTTGTAGGTGAACGGGATCATCGAGGCGCCCAGGATGAACGCGCCGACGGTGGAAACCTGGTTGGCCAGGGTGAAGCCGTCCTCGGGCAGGTAGTCGGCGTAGCGCCGCGGCATACCGTCAACGCCCACCCAGTGCTGGATGAGGAAGGTGGTGTGGAAGCCCACGAACAGCAGCACGAAGTGGATCTTGCCGAGGGTCTCGTTGAGCATCCGGCCCGTGAGCTTCGGCCACCAGAAGTAGAACCCGGCGAACATCGCGAAGACGACGGTGCCGAAGACGACGTAGTGGAAGTGGGCCACCACGAAGTAGGAGTCCGAGAGGCTGAAGTCGAGCGCCGGGCTGGCCAGAATGACGCCGGTCAGACCGCCGAAAAGGAAGGTGACCAAGAAGCCGAGCGCCCAGATCAGCGGGGTGCTGAAGACGAGATGCCCACCCCAGAGGGTGCCGACCCAGTTGAAGAACTTCACACCCGTTGGGACCGCGATGAGCATGGTCATGATCGCGAAGAAGGGCAACATGATCTGGCCGGTGACGTACATGTGGTGTGCCCAGACGCTGACCGACAGAGCGGCAATCGCGATCGTCGCGAACACCAGGGTCTTGTAGCCGAAGATCGGCTTGCGGGCGAACACCGGCAGCACTTCGGAGATGATCCCGAAGAAGGGCAAGGCGATCACATAGACCTCTGGATGCCCGAAGAACCAGAAGAGGTGTTGCCACAGAATCGGGCCGCCGTTCTCGGGCGAGAACACGTCGGCGCCGAAGCGGCGGTCGGCGCCCAGCGCGAACAGGGCCGCGGCCAGGGCCGGGAAGATCAGGATGACGAGCAGCGAGGTCACCAGGACGGTCCAGGTGAACACCGGCATCCGGAACATCGTCATGCCGGGAGCACGCATACAGATGATCGTGGTGATGAAGTTGACCGCGCCGAGGATGGTGCCGAAACCACCGAGTGCGAGACCGAAGACCCAGAGGTCACCGCCGATGCTCGGGCTGAACACCGAGTTGGACAGCGGCGCATAGGCGAACCAGCCGAAGGCCGCCGCCCCACCGGGGGTGAGGAAGCCGAAGGCCGCGATGAGCCCGCCGAAGAGGTAGAGCCAGTAGGCGAACATGTTGAGCCGCGGGAAGGCCACATCGGGCGAGCCGATCTGGAGCGGCACCAGCGCATTGGCGAATCCAGCGAACAGCGGCGTCGCGAACAGCAACAGCATGATCGTGCCGTGCATCGTGAAGAGCTGGTTGAACTGGTCTTCGTCGTCGACGATCTGGATGCCCGGCTGGAAGAGCTCCATCCGGATGATCAGCGCCATCAAGCCGCCGATCAGGAACCACACGAAGGAGGTGATGAAGTAGAGGTTGCCGATCACCTTGTGATCGGTCGTGGTCAGCCACTTGACTGCGGTAGTGCCCGGGGCGAGCCGCTTGTGCTCGACGCGGTCAGCGGTGCGCAGCAGGGTGGCGTTCGAAGTGACGCTGCTCATCGTCAGTTGCCCTCCGTGCTCAGCAGGTTCTTGTCCTGCGGGATGATCGGCGTGCGCAGGTTGGCGGGACCGAGCAGCCCCTCATTGCCAGCAGCCTTGAGGTCCGCGATGTGCTTGTCGTAGTCAGCCTGCGAGACAACCTTGAGGTTGAACAACATTCGCGAGTGGTAGGCACCGCACAACTCGGCGCACTTGCCGGCGTAGGTGCCCTCTCGGGTCGGGACCACCTGGAAGGTGTTGACGCGACCGGGGATCATGTCGAGCTTCTGCAGGAACGCCGGCACCCAGAACGAGTGGATGACGTCGTTAGCGGTCAGCTGGAACTCGACGCGCTTGTTGACCGGGATGTAAAGCGTGGGGAGGGTCGCCTCGACACCGGGCTTGCCGGTGAGTTGTGCCTGCGTCCCCGCCTCGTGCGCGTTGCCGGTGACGTAGTTGAAGTCCCAGCTCCACTGCTTGCCGACGACATTGACCACGACATCGGGTGGCGTCGCGGTGTCAGTCAGGGCCCGCTCGTCACGGTCGGTGTAGTAGAAGAGCACCCCGATCATGAAGATCGGCACGATCGTGTAGAGGATCTCCATCGGCACGTTGTATTTCAGCTGCACGGGCAGCGGCGGGTCCGTCGCCTTGCGCTTGTAGGCGACCATGCACCAGATGGTCAAGCCCCAGACCAACCCACCGACCGCGAGCGCGGCAATCCACGACCCCAGCCAGAGGCTGCGGACGCGATCGGCACCCTCGGTGGCCCCCTCCGGCAAGTAGCCATCGGAAAGCTTGCCTTGGGCACCGGCCAGGCCACAGCCACCGAGGCTCAGGACGACACCGGTGATAGCCAGGCCGAGCCCGAGCCGTCGAGGAGAGCGGCGAGCGACTTCGGTGTGTGGCAAACGCAACGCGCACCTCGTTCGAATCGTTGACGCCAGGCGCCAGGAGCCTGGCGTCTGCAGGAGCAGCAGGCAGCACAAATGTCGGGCCACCTACGTCAAAAGTACCCCAGGACAAGGCGGTCGCGCAGCAAGGGTGTCGTAACGTGATCTTTCGTGCCGCCGACCCCCACGCCGAGCGCGAATTTAGACGCCGCCCCGGGGCAACTGCACCCCTTGGCCAAGCAGACTTTGCTGGCCGCGATCGAGGCTGGCTGGGCCGATCCGCGTCGCCTCTATCGGGAGGCTCGGACTGCGCGGGCCTTTCTGGATCAGGCCCGAGAGGTGCTGGCATCCGGACTCGGCACGCGTCCCGAGGAGCTGTCGTTCCATGCCGGCGGCGCGTCGGCCGCGATCGGTGCCGCGCTTGACGGTCTGGCGTGGCCGCGGCGACGAACCGGCGAGGCCGTGGTGGCCTCGGCGGTCGAGCATTCGAGTGTCCTCATTCCCAGCCGGTATGCCGCGGCGCACGCCCCCGAGTCAGCCCGCCTCATCGAGGTGGGCGTCGAGCGGGATGGTCGGGTCGATCTCGCGCAGTGGTCAGACGCCGTGGCCACCGGCGGTGTCGCGGTCGCGGCCCTCCAGCAGGCCAATGGCGAGGTGGGCACGATCCAACCCCTCCACGAGGCGTATGCCGCGTGCGCGCGTTCCGGGGTCCCCCTCCTGGTCGACGCCCAGGTGAGTCTCGGGCGGGTGGGCGCGCCCGCGGCATACGACGCCTTGGTGGGTGACGCGGCGACGGTAGGCGGCCCGCCGCTGGGGCTCCTGGTGACCCCTGCTCGAACTCGGTTCGCGCGGAGCGGGGCGCCGCGCGAGGCTGAGTTCGGGCGAGCGGACTCCCCCGTCTGGGTGCCGCTCGCCTTGGCCGCGGCCGAGGCCTGGCAGCAAAGCGCCGCGGCACGGGTTGCGGACGCGGCCGAGGCGGCCGCCCTGACCGCGCGGATTCGGGAGGCGGCGGCGGCGATCCCGGATGTCGAGGTGGCGGGGCATCCGGACGACCGACTGCCGCACATCGTGACGTTCAGCGCGTTGTATGTGGACGGCGAGACCATCGTCGGGGAGTTGGACCGGCTCGGGTTGTCGGTGGCTTCGGGTTCGGCATGCACGGCATCCACGCTCGAACCCAGCCATGTGCTCGCCGCGATGGGTCTGCTCACGCACGGGAATGTCCGGATCACACTGCCGTGGGCGGCTATGGCGCCGGACCGCGCGGCGGCGATCGATCGGCTCATCGAGGCGCTGCCGGGCGTGATCGCCGCGGCGCGAGCAAGGCTAGGGGCGGACGGGCTGTGACGCGGCCTCCCCTTCCGACAGGCCCCGACGAGCCGCCTTCGAGCCCGGAGGCGACGCCTCCGTGCAGTGAGGTCGATGCGCTTGGCGTGGAGGTCGATGCGCTCGGGACGCGCTGCCCGGTCCCGATCATTCGGGTCGCCCGGGCGGTCCGCGACCTGCCTCCGGGAATCGTCGTCGTCCTGCTCGCCTCCGACCCGGCGACGGGCCCGGACGTGGCGGCGTGGTGCCGGATGCGCGGTCATACGCTCTTAGATGCCGATCCGGGAGTCGGGGAGGACGGCGCGGGGACCCGCTATCGGCTGCGCACTGGATGCCTCAACGAGGGTGGCTTAGATGGCGTAGGGCCAGGTCAACGCCATGTAGAGGCCGAAGGTAAGTTGCGCCGCGGCCAGGAGCCCGACTACGAACCAACCGCGAATTGAAGCCCATCGAGGGCCGGCAAGCATGGCGAGCGGCACCACCGCGACGGCCATGACGAGGAGGAGCCGGGGCTTGGAGTACCAGAAGTTCGACGCGGCCACAACGGACGCAAGCCCGGCCAGCAGCCATCCCGCATAGGGCCGCGTGTCGCGCTGGACGAGGGTCGCCATGGTGATGGCAACCCCCGTGGCGAGGATCGCGAACGTCGGGACCGCCACGGCCAGCGGAAGATCGTGCACCACGAAGAGGCGGTCGAGGAACTCCCAGGTCGAGGCTCCCCCGTCGAACCGCGTCGCCCAGCCGGCCTCCTGCACCGCGAACCAGGCGTCGCCGCGACCCGCCCGCTGCCCGGCCCACCACCAGAACGCCGGCACGCCGGCCACGCCGACGGAGCAGGCCCCCACGATCACGGCGAGTTCCCCGCCGCCGCCACGGCGACGCCACCAGTGCAGCACGGCATACGCGAACAAGCCCGCCGCGGTGACGACCCCGGCTGGCCTCGTGAGCGAGGCTGCCACCAAGGCCAGCGCGACCCACCCCCACCGGCGCCGCTGCGCCCCCAGCAGCGCGAGGAGGCCGAAATCGAGGAAGAGCGCCTCGGCATACGCACAGAAGAGGATCACCGGCATCGGGACCGCGGCCAGGAGACGCACGGCCATCAGCGACGGACGATCGGCGAGTCCTTCGCCGCGCGCAACCGCATAGACCAGCGGGCCGAGCGCGAGGCTGGCGAGGATCGCGACGCTGAGCAGGGCCGGACGGGGGCCGATGAGCGGGAGCATGCCTACGAGGCGACCGAGCATCGGGAAGACGGGGAAGAAGGCGAACTCACCGCCGACCAGCAGCCGCCCGGTCGGGTCGATCACCACCTCGTGGGGGTAGCCGTGTTCGGCGATACGGCCATACCAATCGGCATCCCAGAGGGCGAACCAGCGGCGGAACCGGTCGGTGCCGCTCACGTGCGCCCAGAGGTATGCCGCGGCCACCCCCACCAGGAGGGTCACCTCCCGCACTGCGAGCGGTCGCCATACGTCCTGACGCCACCGCGGGGAACTCACCCCCACTCCCCCGGTGTCCACCGGTGCGCCGACCAGAATCCCCAGTCGGTGGCGGTGGCGGCCAGCGCGACGGGCAGGCGCGTGCGGTAGTCGTCCCGGTCGATCTCGATGATGCCCAGGCTGGCGAGATGTTGAGTACGCCATTGCACGTCGATCAGGTAGTCGCCCGTCGCGGCGAGCACGTCGACCAGGCCGACGAGGGCGACCTTGGAGGCGTCGGTGGCGCGGTGGAACATCGATTCGCCGGCGAAGAGACCGCCCAGGGCCACGCCATACAGTCCGCCGACGAGGTCGCCCTGCTCGTCCCACACCTCGACGCTGTGCGCCCACCCGAGTCCGTGGAGCGTGCGATAGGCGTCGGCGATGTCGGCCGAGATCCAGTCCCCGCGGCGTCCGGAGTGGGCGCAGGCGTCGAGGACGGGGTCGAAGGCCTGGTCGATGCTGACCAGGAAGCGGCGGGCGGAGCGACGCAAGGTGCGGCTGATGTGGAGGTCACCGGGCAGCAGGACCCCGCGTCGCTGGGGTGACCACCACCCCATCCGAGGCGGCTCGCCGCCGACGCCCATCGGGAACACCCCGATTCGGTATGCCGCGAGGATCGTCCCCGGCTCCAGGTCGGCTCCGACGGCGATCAGGTCGTCTTCTCCCGCGGCGTCGAGCGAGCCGGCGAAGTTCCACGGCGTGGGGGCAGGCTCGACGGGGTTGGGGGGCATGGGGGTTCGGGTTATTGGGTTTTCGTTATGGCCGTGGGCAGCGCAGGTGCGGGCCGATCTCGCTGGCCGACTCGGGCCCATAGGCCTCATCGAGCCGCCGCAGGAAGGTGCGCTTGGAGAGTTCGTATTCCTGGGTGCCGACCGTCTCGATCACGTGTGCCGCCAGGACGGAGCCGATCTCGGCGCACCGCTGATGACCGAGTCCCGCGGCCAGACCGGAGAGGAAGCCGGCGCGGAAGGCGTCGCCGACGCCGGTGGGATCGGCGAGCTTGGCAACCTTGGCGACTCCGACGTGGATGGGTTCGACGCCGGGCGACTCGATCGTGACGCCGTCCTTGCCCCGGGTAGTGACGCGGTGGGTGACGCGCGCGGCGATGTCGTCGCTGGACCAGCCGGTCTTCTGCTCGGTGAGCCGGGCTTCGTACTCATTGGTGATGAGGTAGGTCGCGCCCTCGATCATTTCGCGGATCTCGGGGCCGTCGCTGAAGGCGAGTTGCTGGCTGGGGTCGGCGATGAACGGTATGCCGCGCGTGCGGCACTCCCGGGTGTGGCGCAGCATCGCCTGCGGATCGTTGGCGCCGATGAGGACGAAGTCTGCACCGCCGACGCGCTGGGCGATCGGCCCCAACTCGATCATGCGGGCGTCGCTCATGGCGCCGGCATAGAAGGTGGCGATCTGGGCCATGTCGTTGTCGGTCGTGCAGACGAAACGTGCCGTATGCCGCGTGCCCGAGACGAGGATGGACTCGCAGTCGACGCCGTGGCGCTCCAGCCAGCTGCGATAGGACACGAAGTCCTCGCCGACCGCGCCGACCAGGACCGGCCGCATGCCCAGGTTGGCCATGCCGAAGGCGATATTGGCGGCGATCCCCCCGCGGCGGATCTCCAGGTTGTCGGCCAGGAAGGAGAGGGAGATCTTGTCGAGTTGCTCGACGACCAGGGAGTCCGCGAAGCGCCCCTTGAAGGTCATCAGGTGGTCGGTCGCGATCGAGCCCGTCACGAGGATCTGCACGGGCGCCATTATGACGTGCTGGGCAACCCGAGCCCTTCGCGCCGCCGCCCCACCCCGCGGCACCGACCCTCGCGCGGACGCAATAGCCGGCGGCGGACGCAATAGCTTTTGC
>NZ_HF571038.1:2683693-2706192 GCF_001046875.1 Nostocoides jenkinsii Ben 74 | reverse complement strand
GGGCAAAGGAAGCGGCCGCCGAGGCGGCGGCGCGGGCCCGGGATGCCGGCCAGCGGGCCCGTGATGCTGGTCAGCGCGCCCGCGATGCGGGCCAGCGGGCACGGGATGCGGCGGCCCGTTCGCGAGAGCAGCGTCGCGGGGGAGAGCAGTTCCGACCGGGTGAGTCGCAGCGCGAGGGCGACACGCGGCGGGAGGGAGACACGCGGCGGGTCGGGGACGCGGAGCCGGAGAGTGGCCACTCGCGAGGCACCGGTGCCGGGCGCTGAGGACATGGGCTCCCGCGCCGAGGAGGTCCGGCGGCTGGCGGCCGACGTCGTGGCGGCGGCGACCGCGGCGGGGCTGACGATCGGCACAGCGGAGTCACTGACGGGTGGCTTAGTGAGTGCGGCCATCACGGCCATACCGGGTGCCTCGGCGTGCCACCGGGGGGCGGTGGTCAGTTACGCGACCGAGGTAAAGGCACAGGTGCTGGGCGTGCCGGCCGCATTGCTGGCGGAGCGCGGGGCCGTTGATCCGGAGGTGGCGCTCGCGATGGCTACCGGTGCCGCGAGGGTGCTGAGCTGCGACCTCGCGGTGGCCACGACCGGTGTCGCGGGTCCCGAGCCGGCGGACGGCAAGCCGGTGGGGTGCGTCTTCGTCGCCGTCAATTCCCCGCCCACGGTCGAACGCCTCGACCGGCGCGGTGATCGGGCGAGCATCCGTGAGCAGTCCGTGTCGGCGGCCCTCGCGCTGCTGCTGGCAGCGGTGCGTGGCCGGAGTGTCGATTCGCGGAACGGCCCGGAATCCTCAGGCGCCGGATAGCGTTCTGTCACTGGCTGGCGGACCAGCCCACCGAACGCGCTGTCGGTCGGGCCGGGTAGGTTGGTCAGTAGTTCCGCATCACCGATCGGCTCGACGACGTTCTAGGAGGTGGCCGATGATCGTGCTTCGCCGGGAGTTGGGCGAGGCGCTGCGCGCCCGCCGCCAGTCCCAGGGGCGCACATTGCGGCAGGTCTCCTCGGCGGCGTCAGTGTCGCTGGGCTACCTCAGTGAGGTCGAGCGCGGCGAGAAGGAAGCCTCCTCGGAGTTGCTTTCGGCCATCTGCCACGCGCTGGACACTCCGCTGTCCGAGGTCTTGGACGATGTCGCGCGCCGAGTCGCGGTCGCAGAGTCCGTCAACGCGGCCATCGCGCTGCCGGTCACGTCGGTGACCTCAGTGGTGTCGCTCGGCGATAACCGGTCCGAGGTCGAGGTCGGCGTCGCCGCCGCCTGATTAACCGGCCGCCTCAGCGTGGCCCAGCGGCCGTGCAGAGGTCACCGCCGACGCGCCCGAGGCGCCGAACCCAACGGTCGGATCGGCCGACCGTCATCGGTGGGCGCGAGTCCTCCTTGGCAGGTCGGGCAGTATGGCAACCACCGCACCCGAAGTTCTGGCCCGATCTGGGCGATGCGCAGCGTTGTGCCGCAACGGCGACACGGGCGCCCGGAGCGGCCGTGGATGGCGGCCAGTTCACCCGGCCGCGTGCTCCCGGTGGCCGACTGGACGCCGGTCTCGGCGGCGATCCGCATCTGCCCCTGAGCTCGAGTGAGGAGTGCGGCCAGGGAGTCCGCCGAGACGTCCGCCGCTGGCTGCCAAGGGGGCAGTCCCTGGTGGAAGAGTGCCTCGCTGGTCCAGAAGGTGCCGAGGCCGGCGAGATTGCGTTGATCGAGCAGGGCGGCGCCAAGCGTGCCCCTTGGGTCATCCGCTGAGGGTGACCGCACCCGGCTCACCGCCTCGTCGAGATCCCAGTCGTCGCCGAGGATGTCCGGGCCGAGATAGCCAAGGCGTGCCGCCTCCTCGCGGCTGGGCCACACCTCGACCAGTCCCAATCTCAATCCGAATGCGGTCCAGTGAGCCGTGGCCGCTATGGCGCGCAGATCGTTGCGGTGCAATGCGGCGGCGGCGACCTCGGGCGTCGCCATGATCCGCCACGAGCCCTCCATCCGCAGGTGCGTGTGGACCGTCCAGCCCGTATCGAGTCGGTGAAGCACGTGTTTGCCCCGGCTGGTCACGTTGAGGGTGGCCGCGGGGAGGAAAGTCCGTCCGCCGAGTTGCCCCCAGCGAAGGTCAAGGCGCGTCAACGGCTGGCCGGCCAAGGCTTGGTCGAGTCGCGTGGCCGTCCGGTTGACGGTGTCGCCTTCGGGCATGTGCGGGGCCCGCCCTAGCGGCGCAGCCGCAGGCCGCGCGGGGTCATCCGGAACCCGGCGTCCGAGAGCGCGGCGGCGACCGGGGTGTCGGAGCCGAGGATGGACTCACCGTCGGCCTTCTCGACGGTCAGGCGTCCCAGCGCCCCATCGCGTACGGCCAACGCCAACGCATCGGCGGCGGCGCGTAGCCGCTGCGGCGAGGACTCCCACGACAGGAGGGTCCGGCCGCCCCGCTCGACGTACAGGACGAGTTCACCGTCGCTCAGGACGACCAATGCGCCCGCTTTGCGTCCAGGCAGGTGCCCGGCACTCCCCGGACGCTCGGGCCATGGGATCGCGGCGCCGAAGGGATTGGCGGGATCCGTCGACGCGAGCACGAGCGCCGGGGCGGACCGCGCGGTCTCGCCGCTCGGGGAATCCCCCGGAACGGTTGCGAACGAGCGCAGCCGGTCGATGGCGCCGCCGGTGGCGAACTGGGCCGCACCCAGCGTCTCGACGAAGTAGCCGCGCCGCACCCGTCCGGCCTCCTCGGCCGCCGCGAGGATCCGATAGACCGCCGCATAGCCCCCTTCGGCCTCCTCGGCGGCCGCCACCCCGCGTGTCACGACCCCATAGCGGTCGAGCAGGATCTCGGCGTTGAGCACGGCCCGCTCGGCCGGGTCCGATTGGATCGCGGGGAGCATCGACCAGCGACCGCTGACCGATGCCGGTGTGGCAATCCGGGGCAACCGCGCTGATCCCGCCGTCAGGCCGGCCAGCGAGCCTCGGCGCGGATAGCGGGCGGAGCGGCCGCCCGCGGCAGGAGGTCGGCGGTGCGCTGGCCGCCCGCCCGCGATCAGGCCTCTGATCGGGGCGAAGGTGTCGCCGCTGACGCGTCCGCTCCAGACCAACTCCCAGAGCGCGGCCGTGACGTCGGCCTCGCTCGCCGTCGGGTGGGCGGCGCGCAAGGCGTTGAAAAAGAAGGCGCCGCCGCCGTCGAGGGACTCCAGCAGGGCGCTGGCCAGTGCGCCGAGGTCGCCGTCGGGCTCGGCGAGGGTCAGCGCTGCCGTATCCGCGAGGTGGAGCGAGATCCAGCCGTCGTCGCCGGGCAGCGATCCGTGCCCCTGCCACACAATCTCGCCCGCCGCGGTGACCTCGTCCAACAACGCCGGGGAGTATGCCGCGACCCGGGTCGGCAGGACCAGCGTCTCCAGCGCGCTGGCCGGCAGGAGCGCCCCACTGAGCTGCTCGACCACGCGCAAGAGCCCGTCGACGCCTCGAAGGGGACCGCCGACACCTTGCCAACTGGGCAGGAAACGGGCATACGCCGAGGTGTCGACCGGCTCAACCTCGGCCCGCAGGCTCGCCAGCGAGCGGCGTCGAAGTAGGCGCAGCACTTCGGCGTCACAGAACTCGATGCCGGTGCCGGTCGGCAGGAATTCACCCTCGGCGACGCGGCCGGTGGAGACGAGGCGCCGCAACCCGTCGTGGACGATCGCCGGCCCGAGCCCGAAGTAGTCGGCCACCTCGGTGACCGTGACGGGACCGTGCGTGCGCGCGTAGCGCAGCAGCAGGTCGCCCAGCGGATCCGCGACGGGCTCAAGGAAGACCCCGGGCAGGCCGACCGGAAGCGCGACGCCGAGGGCATCGCGAAGCCGGGCCGCGTCATCGGCGAGCGCGAGTCGCTCGACCCCGGCGAGGCGGACAGGAATGACCCGGCGGGCGGTGACCAACTCCTCGACGTGGGCCGACAGGTTGGCTCGCACCTCGGGAACGACCCGCTCCGCCAGCTCGGCCTGGGTCAGCGGGCCAAGGACCCGGACAAGGTCGGTGACCTCGTCCGCATCGCGGGCCTGGCGCTCCGGGGTGAGGCGCTGCAACTGAGCAATCGTCTGGGCGAGCGCCTGCGGGTCGAGTAGATCGCGCAGCGAGATGCCTTCGCCGCGGCCCAACAACTCGGCAAGCAAGCCCGGATCGAGGGTCAATGCGGCGGCGCGGCGCTCGGCGAGGGGGGAGTCACCTTCATACAAGAAGGCCGCGACGTAGCCGAAGAGGAGGGACCGGGCGAAGGGCGACGGCTGGGACAACACGATGTCGACCGCGGTGATCTCGCGGGCGGCCACCGACGCCATCAGGGCCCGCAGGCCGGGCACGTCATAGACGTCCTGAGCGCATTCCCGGACGGTCTCCAGCACGATCGGAAAGTCGGGGTATCGGCCGGCGACCTCCAGCAGTTGGGCCGCACGCTGGCGCTGCTGCCACAGAGGTTGGCGGCGATCAGGTCGACGACGCGGCAGGAGCAACGCCCGAGCGGCGCACTCCCGGAAACGCGAGGCAAACAGGGCCGAGCCGGGAAGTTGCCCGGTGACAAGGTCGTCGACCTCCTCGGGATCGAGGAAGATCAGCGACGACAACTCCGAGCCCGCATCGGCGCCGTCGTCGAACTCCACGTCCGGTAGGCGCAGGACGATGCCGTCGTCGGCGGCCATCGCCTGCACCTCGACGCCGTAACGCTGGCGCATGCGCGCGGCGATACAAAGCGCCCAGGGGGCGTGCACGGGCATACCGAACGGGGAGTGGATCGCGACGCGCCAGTCGCCGATCTCGTCGCGGAAGCGTTCGATGACCAGGGTGGTGTCGGAGGGGACATGCCCGGTCGAGGCCTTCTGCTCGGTGAGGTAGGCCACCAGGTTGTCCGCTGCCCAGGCGTCCAGGCCGGCGGCGCGGGCGCGCTCCAGGGCTTGCTGCGCGGACGCGCCGGCGAGTTCGCGCACGAACGCCCCGATGGCGCGGCCGAGCTCGGCGGGGCGCCCTTGGGTCTCGCCCTTCCAGAAGGGCAGGCGCCCGGGCTCGCCCGGAGCCGGGGTGACCAACACCTGGTCGTGGGTGATCTCCTCGATCCGCCAACTGGACGTGCCCAACGTGAACACATCGCCCACGCGCGACTCGTAGACCATCTCTTCGTCGAGTTCCCCGACTCGGCGCCCGGGTCCGTCACTGGCCAGGAAGACGCCGAAGAGTCCCCGGTCGGGGATGGTGCCGCCGCTGGTCACGGCGAGGTGCTGGGCGCCGCGGCGGGCGGTGATGGTGTCGGCGAGGCGATCCCACACGATGCGTGGCCGCAACTCGGCGAACTCATCGCTCGGGTAGCGCCCGGCAAGCATGTCGAGGACGGAGTCGAGCATGGTGCGGCTCAGCGTGGCGTAGGGCGCGCTCCGCCGCAGGAGGGCGTGCAGGTCGCTCACGGACCACTCATCGAGTGCCACGATCGCGACAATCTGCTGCGCGAGCACATCGAGGGGATTGGCCGGGACCCGCATCGCCTCGATGCCGCCAGCGCGCATGCGCTCGACGACGACGGCGCTCTGCACGAGATCACCGCGGTACTTAGGGAAGAACACCCCGTGCGACGTCGCCCCCACTTGGTGACCGGCCCGGCCGACGCGCTGGAGGCCGCTGGCGACCGACGGCGGTGACTCGACCTGGATCACCAGATCGACCGCGCCCATGTCGATGCCCAACTCCAAGCTGCTGGTGGCCACCACGGCGGGGAGGCGCCCGGACTTCAGCGCCTCCTCGATCTCGGCACGCGACTCCTTGCTCACCGATCCGTGGTGGGCGCGGGCGAAGACGGCCGGTGCGCCGGCCGAGCCGCCCGCTTGCGCCATGACCTGCGCGGGGGTGCGGGCTACGCCTGGCCGGACCGCGGTGAGGGCGTCCGCGGGTGCGCTTCGATCCTTGCCCACGTTGTCGTCGTCGATCAGCGAGTCGTCGAGTTGGTGGCGCTCGTCCCAGATCTCATTCAGCCGGGCCGTGAGGCGCTCGGCGAGCCGTCGCGAGTTGGCGAAGATCAGCGTCGAACGAGCCTGGGCCGCCAGGTCGACAATGCGCTCCTCCACATGCGGCCAGATCGAGGCGCGCCGCTCCGGTCCTGCGGCGGCGCCGCTGAGGTCGCCGGTCGCCGTCCCGATCTCCGCCATGTCGGGGATGGGGACCACCACCTCCAAGTCCCAGGACTTCTCCGCTGGTGGGGCCACGATCTCGACCGGGCGCCCACCGCTGAGATAGCGCGCCACCTCCTCGATCGGGCGCACCGTTGCTGACAGGCCGATGCGTTGCGCAGGCCGCTCCAGCAGGGCGTCGAGCCGGTCGAGAGTGACGGCAAGGTGCGCTCCGCGTTTGGTGCCGGCCACCGCGTGCACCTCATCCAGGATCACGGTCTCGACGCCGGCAAGTGCCTCGCGGGCCGCCGAGGTCAGGATGAGGAAGAGGCTTTCGGGTGTGGTGATGAGGATGTCGCTCGGCCGTTTGGCGAAGGCCCGACGGTCGGCGGCGGGTGTGTCACCCGAGCGTAGGGCGACGGTGACCTCGGGCGCTGAGGCGCCGAGGCGGTGCGCGGCATGCCCGATGCCAACGAGGGGGGCGCGCAGATTGCGCTCGACGTCTACGGCCAGAGCCTTCAGCGGGGATACATAGACGACTCGGCACCGACGCAGCGGCTCCTCGGGGACCGGCTCGCGAAGGAGTCGATCCAAGGACCACAAGAACGCCGCGAGGGTCTTGCCCGAACCCGTCGGGGCGACGACCAAGGCATCCCGCCCGGAGCTCACGGCGTCCCACGCGCCCGCCTGCGCAGGGGTTGGCGCGGTAAAGCTGCCGCGGAACCACGCAGCGGTTGCCGGGGAGAAACGCTCCAACACGTCGTCGGAGCGCTGGCTTAGTGCGGGCTCTGGGGTGGCCGGTTCGTTCATGGTGGTGTCAGCCTGCCACCCGCCACCGACAACCGGTCCGTTCGTGAACTCGGAGTCGGTTTTGCGGCGGCTGTGGGTCAGGGGTGGACCACGTCCGGGAGCGCGTGGGCGAGGGCCTCCCAGAAGGCGGGGGCGAGGGACGCGGCATACGCCCTGGTGAGGTGGGAGCCGTTGCGGTAGACGATCGTGTCCCCGAGCACGGGCCAGCACGCGTCGGCGGGACAGATGAAGTCGTCGAGGTCGACCATCGCCGCTCCGGGAACCGCGCCGACGGCGGCGGCCAAGGCCGGGGTGCCATAACCCGGACCGTAGGCGTAGCTACACACATCCTGGAAGTCACCGGTTGCTCCGAGGAGACACTCACGGATGTCCCGTTCCGGCGGCGGCTGCGGGGTATCCGCGACAGCGACGACACGGACGCCGGCCTTGGTCAGTCGCTGCCAATAGTCGACGTAGCCCGTGACCAGGGCACCGCGCCGCTCTATCCCGTCGGCGGAGTAGGCCCCGCCGCGGACCGCCGACGTGAGCACGACATCCGGCCGTTCGTCGCCGAGCAATCGGTCGAGGACCTTCGCGCCCCAGGCCGGGCACTCGGGGTAGGGGCCGGTCCGCCACCGCACGACCGCATTCGCGAACGGACAGGAACTCTTGACATAGATCCGCACGCGCCATCCGTGGGTCTTGCCCAGGACATCGAGCGCCGGGAGCCACTGGCCGATCTTGGAGTCCCCGACCAGGGCAATGATTCGGGTGCTTGACAGGTCGCCCGCCCCGCACGTCACGACCCGCTCGTCGGTTTGGCCCACCTGGCACGCCTCGTCCGGGGCCGTGAAGTCGGTGGTGTTGACCAGATCGAGCGCGCCGATCCGCTGCGGGTTGAGCGCGACGGGGCTGGTGGCGGAGGCAGGGTCGGCCGAGGCGAAGACGGCGGCACCGAGCGGTTGCGGAGTGGGGGTCGGTGACGGTTCGGTGGTGGTTTCAGTTGGCGAGAGTGCCGCCATTGACCGTGACGCAACCGACGATGGGTTCTGGGGGCTGGTTGGGCCATTGGCCAGGGGCAGGAACACGGCCCCGAGCAAGGCGATGCACGCCGCGATCCCGACCAGGGTCGTGGCGAAAGGGTGGCGATTTCCGCGCCTCACCCGCGGGTCAACTCCTTGACCAGAGGGACGACTTGGCGAGCGAACTCGGGGGCGAGCGACGCGGCATACGTCGCCGTGATGTGGGAGCCCTGGCGATAGACGAGCACGCCGCCGATCACCGGCCAGCACTGCTCGGCGGGGCAGATCCAGGGGTTGAGGTCCACGAACCGGGCGGTTGGCACCTGCTTCACGGCGGCCTCGAGCGCGGCGGTTCCGGTTCCTCGATTCCAGTCACCTTTGCAGGCCGTCATGAGGTCGTCGTGATGGTTGAGCACACACTCGTAGACGATCTTGCCGGGTTGCGGGGTGTCCGCGATGGCGACGACCGGCACCTTGGCTTTCGCCAGCGCGGACCAATAGTCGACATAGCCGTCGACCATCAGGCTCTGCTCTTCTTCACCAGTCTTGACGTCGTATGCCGCACTGCGGATCCCCGAGGTCAGCACCAGCATGGGCTTCTGTTTGCCGGTCAGGAGGGTGAGGACCTTCTGACCCCAGGTGACGCAGGCGGTGTAGGCCGCATTCTTGTGGCGGATCGGGTTGGGGTTCCACGGGCAGGACGACTTGGCGTAGGTGCGAATCCGCCAGCCGTTGTCCTTGGCCATGGCATCGACGGCCGGCAGCCACTGAACCATCTTCGAATCGCCGACCAGGGCGATGATCTTTTTGCTCTTGGTGTCGCCGTAGTCGCAGGACAGCACCTCGACCGACGGCTGCGCGACCTGGCAGCCGTCGGCATAAAGCTTCGGGACGTCGGCGGTGGCTTTGAGCGGGTCCGGGGTCATCGACGTGGGATGCATGTCGATTTTGAGCGCAGTGGCGGGGTCGGCGCCGTTGCCCAGCGCTTCGGCGCCCACCGAACTGCCGGGCTTTGCGCTGGCGAACCCGCTACTAGTGCCGGCATGGGCGAGCCAGCCGCCGGCGGCTACGCCGAGGAGCGAGCAGACAAGACCGAGGGAGAGCGCAACTCGGGTGCTGGCCGACACGGCCTTGTTGTGGCGCAGCGGGTTCTCGACGAAATGGTGGGTGAGCCAGGCCGGTATGACGCTCGCCGTCACGACGGCCGCGCCCTGCCAGTTGTTGAGCTCGCCCCACCGGCCGGTGGCGGCAACCACCAGGGGCCAGTGCCACAGATAGAGGGAATAGGACAGCCCGCCGATCCAGACCATCGGCCGAAGGCCGAGCAGGCGCACCGGACCGGCCGGACCGGCGTTGAAACCCCCAGCGATGACGGCGGCCGCGCCGAGCACGGGGACGAGTGCCGCCGAACCCGGCCACGGGGTCGCTGTCGTTTGGACGAGGACCCCGATCGACAGGAGGGCGAGGCCCGCCCAGGCCAGGAGGGCGGCCCAGCGTGGGGGTATGCGGCCCCATGTCGCCGCACCGATCGCAACGAGGGCGCCGATGCCGAGTTCCCAGAGTCGCGTCGTGGTCACGAAGTAGGCGCGGGCCGGATTGGTCTGGGTGAGATAGACGGACCAGATGAGGCTCGGGATGACGATCAGGGCAAGGCCGATGCCCATCGTCGGGCGGGTTGGCCACCCGCGCCGCCGGATCACGATCGCCAGCAGCAACAGCAGCAGCGGCCAGACGATGTAGTACTGCTCCTCAACGGCTAGCGACCAGAAGTGCTGCACCGGCGACGGCGAGACATCTTCGGCCAAGTAGTCGACGGCCCGCGACGCGAATCGCCAGTTCACGAAATAGGCGGCGGCGGCCACGATGTCGCCGCCGAACGTCTCCCAGTCGGTTCGGGAGAGGGTCAGCCGGGTCAGGATGGCACTGGCGATCAGGGCCACCGCGGCCGCCGGGAAGAGCCGCTTGGCGCGTCGGGCATAGAAGCGCGGGAGGCTGATCCGTCCGTCGCGCTCGACCTCTCGCACCAATTGGCCGGTGATCAGGAAGCCGGAGATGACGAAGAAGATGTCGACGCCCGCGAAGCCGCCATTTAGGACGGGCAAGCCCGCGTGGTACCACAGCACCGTGCCGACGGCGATGGCGCGCAGGCCTTCGACGTCAGGGCGAAAACCGCGCGGGGCCGCGGCAGGAGTGCTCGGGGAAGGGGCGAGAGTCTGTTGAGTCACCGGCGCGTCGTCGTGGTCGAAGGGTCGTCCGCCCGGGAGCGGGCCGGAGGTCGAGTTTACCGGCTCGCGCTGGTGCGACGCTCGCGACGGTGACCGGCCCGATCGGCGACGCCCCAGGATCCCTGCCGACTGAGCTCGGCATTAGTCTCGGCGGTGTTCGGCGATCGCGTCGAGTTCGTCGAAGATCACCCGGCCCGCGATCCTGGAGGGGTAGCCCTTGCGCGCCAGGAGCCCTGCCAGCCGGCGGACCTTGACCTGCCGGTCGAGTCCGTCCAGGCGTGTAAGCCTAGATCGAATCAACTGCCGAGCGCGGTCCTCCTCCTCGGCATCGCTGACCCGATCCAGGACCTCCGCGACCGTGTCTTTGGCCACCCCTTTGGTTTCGAGTTCTCTGGCCAGGGCGGACCGCGACAGTCGACGCGAGGTCTGCTTCGAGCGGACGTAGACCTCGGTGAACGCCAGATCGTCGACGAGCCCGACCTCGGTCAGGCGGTCAAGGACGGACGCGGCGACCTCCGGATCGCAACCACGTTTGGCCAGCGCTGCCTCAAGTTGACGGCGCGTCTTGGGCGTGTTGGCCAGTTGCCGCAACGCGATGGTTCGAGCCACTGCGTGCAGGTCGCGCGCCGCGGCCCTCCCCGGTGCGGCGTCAACCTCGTGCTCGGCCTCCGCCGCCGGCGCTCCATCTGCCGACGGAACGCCGCCAACGTCAGGAGCGCCAGCGCCAGCCTCGATGCGGGCGACCGCGGCGCGCAATTGAGTCAGGTCGGGCTTCACGACCGGGCGCCCTAGAAGTCGACCGGGACCTCAGTGGCCGGCGCGTCGACGCGCGGGCCGACCCCGAGCTTCTCCTTGATCCGCTTCTCCAACTCGTTGGCGAGATCGGGGTTGTCCTTGAGGAAGTTGCGGGCGTTCTCCTTGCCCTGGCCCAGCTGATCGCCGTCGTAGGTATACCAAGCGCCGGACTTGCGCACGAAGCCCTGGTCGACACCCATATCGATCAGCCCGCCTTCGCGGGAGATGCCCTGCCCATACAGAATGTCGAACTCGGCCTGCTTGAAGGGCGGGGAGACCTTGTTCTTGACCACCTTGACGCGGGTGCGGTTGCCGACCGGCTCGCTGCCGTCCTTGAGGGTCTCGATGCGGCGGACGTCGAGGCGGACCGAGGCATAGAACTTCAATGCCTTGCCACCTGTGGTCGTCTCGGGCGAGCCGAACATGACGCCGATCTTCTCGCGGAGCTGGTTGATGAAGATCGCCGTGGTGCCCGTGTTGTTGAGGGCGCCGGTGATCTTGCGCAGCGCCTGGCTCATCAGGCGGGCTTGGAGGCCGACGTGGCTGTCGCCCATCTCGCCCTCGATCTCCGCCCGGGGCACCAGGGCCGCAACGGAGTCGATGACGATGATGTCGATCGCGCCGGAGCGAATCAGCATGTCGGCGATCTCCAGTGCCTGCTCGCCCGTGTCGGGTTGGCTCACCAGGAGCGCGTCGGTGTCGACGCCGAGCTTCTTGGCGTACTCGGGGTCGAGGGCATGCTCGGCGTCGATGAACGCCGCGATGCCGCCGGCGCGCTGTGCATTAGCAACGGCGTGCAGTGCGACGGTGGTCTTGCCGCTGCTTTCCGGGCCGTAGATCTCGACCACGCGCCCCCGTGGCAGGCCGCCGATGCCGAGCGCGACATCGAGCGCAATCGCGCCTGTCGGGATGACCTCGATCGGCGGGCGAACGTCGTCGCCCAGCCGCATCACGGCACCCTTGCCGAAACTCTTCTCGATTTGCCCCATCACGCTCGTGAGGGCGCGGGTCTTCTGATCCTCGTCGGGCTTGACCGCCATGACGACACCACCTTCTGCTCGATTCTGGACGCGCCTACCGGCGACCCGGCCCGGCGGAAACCGGGTTGAGTCAGACGCTAGAGGTGAGCACCGACAACCCTCATCCGTCGGGCGGGGAGCCTGTGGATGAACGCGAATCCTGCCGTTCTCACGCCTGTGGACGACAGTACCCGAAATTATGTTCGAAGAACGCCACGCACCAGTTCGGCGTGTCGGGGATGGTCAGGCCTCGATGAACTCGAGCCGGTTGCCGAATGTGTCGTCCGTGTGGAACCGCCTGGTGCCCGGAACCTCGTCGCTCCAGCGAACTGAGAACCCGGCTCCCGCCAGCGTGTCGGCCAGCGCATCCAGGTTGGCCACGAGCAGCGCGGGGTGGGCCTTGCGCGCGGGGATGAAGTCCTGTTCGGCGCCCATGTGCATTTCCAACTCCTGGTGCCTGAACCAGCACCCGCCGCGGACAGCCAGCAGCGGAGGCTTGGCGACCTCCTCAAAGCCCAGCAGGTCGACCCAGTAGGACCGACTCTGGTCTTCCCCGCCGACCGGGATCGCCAGTTGCACGTGCTGCAGTCGCTCGATGCGGAATCCACCCATGCGCCCACTGTGTCATGGCCGAGTTCGCGGGCACGGCGTCGTGGGCGGCTAGGCCACGAAGCCGTGGGGTAACCGAGCCGCGAGGCCGGCCCTGCCCATCTCGCGCACGTGGGTGATCGCGCCGTGCAAGCGGGTGACGGCGTCGGTCATCGAGGCAAGATCCGCGACATACGGCATCCGAATGTGATGCTCGAAGCCGCCGGCGGGCGCGAATCTCGGGCCCGCGGCGAGCAGAAGGCCGCGCTCGCCCGCCGCCAGCGCGACGGCGCCGGCGTTGACGTCACCGAGGTCGACCCACAGGCTGAGTCCGCCTCGCGGCGACGTGAACCGCGCCGTGGGCAGGTGCTCGCGCAAGGCCGCGGCCGTTGCGTCACGGGCCGATCGCAACTCGTGGCGACGGTCGTGCGGCATACCGTCGTGAGTCCGCAGCAGGGTCGTGAGCACGAGTTGTTCCAGAATCGGCGCGCCGAGGTCGAGGGTCGCCCGGGCGTCCAGCATCGACGCGGCCAGCGTCCGCGGGACCCGAATCCACCCGATGCGCAGCCCACCCCAAAAGGCCTTCGCGGCGCTCCCGAGGATGATGGCCTCTGGGGCGAAGGCGCCGAAGGGCTGCGCCGCCGGCCCGCCGTCGAGGTCGACTTCGGTGATGGTTTCGTCGATCACCGGTCGCACCCGGGCCCTCGCCAAGGCGGCGGCCAGGCGTTCTCGCCCGGCGTTGTCGAGGAGGGCGCCGGTTGGATTGTGGAAATCCGGGATGAGGTATGCCGCACGCGCACCACTGTTGCCCAGCACCCGCTCCGCCTCGGCCAAGTCATGCCCCTCCTCGTCCACGGGGATGGTGATGATGCGCGAGGTGTTGCGGCCCAATGCCTCCAGGGCGTTGGGGTAGGTCGGGTTCTCGACGACGACGCGGTCCCGTGGGCGCAGTAAAGCGCGGGTGACGATCGCCAGTCCGGCCACCGCCCCTGACGTCACCAGGATCTGATCTGCGTTGGTTGGCAGACCCCGCTCCCGAAAGCGATCGGCGATCGCCGTTCGGAGCTCAAGCAGGCCGACCGGCGCATAGCCGTTGTCGCCGAGGTAGGCCGGCAACTCGGCCACGGCGGACCGATAGGCGTCGAGGATGCCCGACGGGGCCCGCGTTGCCGCACAGGTCAGGTCGATCGCATCGGGGTCGAGGTCGGCCGCCGGGGACAACGCGCGACTGGCCGCGACCGCTTTGCCGGGGATCCGCGCGATCGAGCCCGAGCCGCGGCGCGTCGTGAGGTAGCCGCGGTCGGTCAGCACGGCATACGCACTAGTGACGGTGGTGCGGCTGCATCCCAAGGCGGTCGTGAGTTCGCGTTCGCTGGGTAGGCGCGTTCCCGACGCGATCCGGCCGTCTGCCAGCAGGGCCATGATCGCGCCGGCCAGGGATCGGTAGGCGGGTCGTTCGAGGGCTTCGGGTCCGAGGAGACGGCCAAGGCGGGCTGCGGAAACAGCCGGAGTCAGCGCCGCAGTCATAAGGCCACCATGTCACAAGTGGCTATAGAAAGACAGTCCACTTATGGGGCACTCTTGAGCTATGTCGCCCCTTCACCTCGCCCGACGCGGGCTCGCGCGCAGCGTCGACCTATTGCCGATGACACCGATCGAGCAGTTGCGCGCCGGCCGCGGGACGCACCGGTTCGTGCAGTTGATCATCGGGTTGGTCTTGTATGGCGTGTCCATGGCCATGATGCTCCGCAGTGGTCTCGGTCTTGATCCGTGGGACGTTTTCCATCAGGGAGTCCAGACGCACTGGGGCGTGAGCTTCGGCACCGTGGTCATCGTCACGAGCTTCCTGGTGCTGCTGCTGTGGATCCCCCTGCGGCAGTGGCCGGGGCTCGGCACCCTCCTCAACTCGGTGCTCATCGGACTGGCCACGGATGCGACGCTGCGGTTCCTGGCCGCTCCCGAGCATCTGGTCGGTCGCTGGGGTTTGCTGCTGGGCGGCATCGTGGCCAATGGGCTCGCGGGCGCGCTCTACATCGGGAGCCAGTTCGGGCCGGGCCCGCGCGACGGGTTGATGACTGGCTTTGCCCGCCGCACCGGCAGGTCCATCCGGCTGGTTCGGACCTCGATCGAGGTGACGGTTCTCGTGCTCGGGTGGTTCCTCGGGGGCACGGTCGGCCTCGGCACCGTCTTGTATGCCGTGCTGATCGGACCCATCGTGCAGTTCTTCCTGCCAATCCTCACCGTGCGCGTGCACCCGCCGGCCCGGTAGGGCGGTGGCTTTCCTGTCACGCAATGTCATTCGACAAAGCCGCAGGTCACGGGGATTGGCTGGCGGCTAATCACCCGTTCGCAGGGTGGTTGCGTCAGGCTTGGAAGCCCCAAGCGAAAGGAATGTGACCATGGGAATTGGTGACAAGATCAGCAACGCTGCCGAAGACGCCGCGGGCAAGGTTAAGGAGACCGCCGGGCGCGCGATGGACGACGAGTCTTTGGAGGCCGAAGGTCAGGCCGACCAGGCCGACGCCAGCTTCAAGCAGGCCGGCGAGAAGGTCAAGGGCGCTGTCGACGACGTCAAGGACGCCTTCAAGTAGCCGGACGTCATCCCTCGGCCGTTCATCCGTCGACCGCCAAGGTCAACGGAAGAACGGCCGGGGCGCCGGCGTCCCGCAGGATTCGCGCCGCCTCGGTCATCGTCCAGCGCGAGTTGACGTAGTCGTCGACCAGCAGCACGGGTCCGGGGATGCCGGCCAGGGCGTCGGCTAGCGATGCACTCACGGCGAGGCGCTGCCATACGCCGGCCAGCCGGAAGGCGGAGTTGCCGCCCGCATCCCCGACCGGGCCCCCGTCGATGAGGTCGAGTTCACCCAGGTCGCGGAGGCGCCCGATCTCGGCGATCCCGGCCGCGAGTGACCGCACCAGGTGCGGCCGAGCACGTGAGGGGATCGAGACCACCGCCACCGGCCGCTCCTGCCATCCCCATTCTTTGAGCACCTGCACGACGGAACGAAACAACTCGGCTGGCACGGGCTCGTCCGCCGCGAGGAGAGATCGCAACCGCTGACCCCAGCCGAGGTCGGAGAGCCGGGCAAGTGCGCGACCCTCCTCGGCTTGGCTGCCAGGAGGGATCTTGCCCTTCAATGCGACGCCGAGGCGGTCCATGCCCGTCGGCCACATCGCCCGCGGCTCGAGGGGCACGCCGACCCGCGTCAACTGATCCCGTGCGGCGCCGATCAGGCGATCGGGCACGTCGGTGGGGAACCAGACACCAGCGCAGTTGTCGCACCTCCCGCACGGCGCGGCGGTCTCGTCGTCCAAGGCCATCTGCAGGAAAGCCATTCGGCACTCACCGCCACGTTCATACGCGAGCATTTGGTCCTGCTCAGCCTGCCGCTGCTGAGCCACCCAGGCGTAGCGCTCAGCGTCATACGTCCACGCGTGCCCGGTCGACATCCAGCCCCCCGAGACCCGGTTGACGGCGCCGTCGACGTCGAGGACCTTCATCAACAGCTCCAAGCGCGTGCGCCGGATGTCGACGATGGTCTCGATGGCTGCGGTGGAGAGGGGCCGACCGGCCTCCGCGAGCGCCGTCAGGACCGCAGTGGCCTGCTCCTCGCGCGGCATGGACACGGAGGCGAAGTAGCGCCAGATGTCTTGGTCCTCCGGGCCGGGCAGGAGGAGGACGTCGGCGCGCTCAGTAGCACGGCCCGCGCGACCAACCTGCTGGTAGTAGGCGACCGGCGACGACGGTGCTCCCACGTGCACGACGAACCCGAGGTCGGGCTTGTCGAAGCCCATACCGAGTGCAGATGTCGCCACGAGCGCCTTGATGTGGTTGTGCCGCAACGAGTTTTCGAGTCGCTCGCGATCGGCGGGATCGGTCCGCCCGGTGTATGCCGCCACCTCGTACCCCGCCGCCCGCAGCGCCGAGGCGATGTCCTCCGCACCGCTGACGGTCAGCGCATAGACGATCCCGCTGCCTGGAAGATCGCCGAGATGCGCGATCAGCCAGCCCAAGCGTTGCTCTGGACTCATCGAGCGCAGCACGCCCAGTCGCAACGAATCCCGAGCGAGCCCGCCGCGGATCGTCGTCACAGCACCCCCGCCAGTGGCCAGTTGCGCCTCGATGTCACTGACCACTCGGGCATTAGCGGTGGCGGTGGTCGCCAGCACGGGCGTGTCCGGCGGCAGGCCGTCGAGCAGATCACGGATGCGGCGATAGTCGGGCCGGAAGTCGTGACCCCAGTCGCTGATGCAGTGCGCTTCGTCGACCACGAGCAGCCCGCACCGACGCGCGAGATCGGGCAACTGCTCCTCGCGGAAGCGCGGGTTGTTCAGCCGCTCCGGCGAGACGAGAAGCACGTCGACCTCGTCCGCCGCAAGAGCAGCACGCACGTCGTCCCAGTCGGTCGCATTGGCGGAGTTCATCGTCACCGCTCGAATCCCCGCGCGCTCGGCGGCACCGATCTGGTCGCGCATGAGCGCGAGCAGGGGAGAGATGATGACCGTCGGGCCGGCGCCCTCAGCCCGGCGCAGCGCGGTGGCGACGAAATAGACCGCCGACTTCCCCCATCCGGTGCGCTGGATCACCAGCACCCGCGCCCGGCCAGCCACCAACGCCTCGATCGCGTCGAACTGCCCATCTCGGAATTGCGCATCCTCCCGCCCGACGAGCCGGCGCAGCGCGGCGGTGGCGCCGGACAGCAGGGGCGCGGGCGCGTCGCGCTCAGGCGTGCCGCGGTCAGCCTCGGTGGCGGAGGTGGCGAGTTTCGTCATACCCAAGACCGTATGCCGCGCCACCGACAACCCCGCCGTCCGCCAATGGCAGCCACGCTCATGGGAGAAAACATGGACATACGCAACGGTAATGATCCGTTGCGTATGTCCACGTTCCGGCAATGGGCGGAAAAGTGCACCGCCGCAACCCGACTCAGTCGTCGATGGGGAACTCGTAGAGCAGCGGCTGGGACTCGATGCGGGCGTCGGCGCTGCCGGTCCACTCGACCGGCAGGTCGGCGGCGCGCAGGATGTCGACGATCTCCTGCCCGATCGCGCGAGCAGCCGCATCATCACGGTCGCCGAAAACACCGAATCCGACGAACAGGTGCCCCGTCATCACCAACCGGTCGATGTCCTGGGTGTGCACATAGGCGTAGCCGCGCACCGAATAGCCCTCGTCCCGGGCCACCTCGGCGAGCTCCGCGGCATACTCCACCGCCTCGCCGGTGTCGAAGCCGTCGCCCCACGACATGACGATGCCGCGGCTCAGCAGCAGCTCCGGCAGCGCGGTCAGGAACGCCGCGTCATAGGACACATCGGTCACCACGCGGCGATATTCCGCGAGCACCCGGTCGAAGATCGCCGGCACGTCGTCGGCACTTGCCGGCCCGTCCGGGTAGTAGTCGTCAATATCCTCCGCCGTCTCCACGAAGTGGTCGCGGATCTCGTCGGTGTCCTCCCACACCCCGCCCGCCAGCCGCAGCATGATGTCGCCAGCGAAGGTCTCCTCGCTCGGCGGGTAGGCGCTCTGGAACGTGGCGTGACCCCGGGTGACCGGCTCGCGAGGCATGGGTTCAGTCATGCGCCTATCCAACCCAATCCCTTAGCCGCACAGGGCGAACCGCACCGACATTCCCGGCACGAGTTGGGCTGCCGCGTCCGCAGCAGCAGGCGTCAGCACCAGCGGCACGGGGTAGCCACCCGTCGCCGGGTGATCACTGAGAAAGATGATCGGTCGCCCACCAGCGGGGATCTGCACGGCGCCACGCATCATCCCTTCGCTCGGCAACTCCGCGTCCGTCATCCGGTGGATGGCCGGCCCGTCCAGGCGTATGCCCGTGCGGTCCAGTTCCCCGGTGACCGTGAAGGACTCGGCCAGCAGCGTCGCGCGGGCCGCCTCGTCGAACCAGCCCGCGCGCGGCCCCAGGGTGGCCGCGAGGGTCAGCTCGCAGGTCGCGGGCGGCGGCACCGCGGCATGCTCCACCACGGGATGTTTGCCGGGGGCTCGCCCCACCGGAACCCGCTCGCCGGCACTCAGGGGCGCGCCGAGGTCCCCGAGCCGGCTGTATGACCGTGACCCCAGCACCACCGTCGTCGCGACGCCGCCGGCGACGCCGAGATAGGAACGCAGGCTCGCCGTGGGCGCGCCAATCTCTAGTGACTCACCGTGCCGCCACGTCTCCGGCGCGTTCGTCCCCACCGCGCGCCCGCCGATCCGGACAGGACCCACCGCGCCGGTGACGGCGAGCAGGAGGTCGCGCTCGGCATACGCCTGGAAGCCGCCGGCGGTGACCTCGATCCCGGCAGCATCCTCCGGATTCCCGACAAGCCGGTTCGCCAGGCGCAGGGCGCCGCGATCCGCGGCCCCACCGCGACTGACGCCGAGCCGCGCGTACCCGGGCCGTCCGAGGTCCTGCACCGACGCCATCATGCCGGGCGCTTCGATCACGAAACTCATGGCGCCACCGCCACGAACCGCACGTGCCGCCCCGGCACGATCAAAGCTGGCTCGGGTCGTGCGGCGTCCCACAGGACCGCGTCCGTTCGGCCGATGAGCTGCCAGCCGCCGGGGGAGTCGCGCGGATAGATGCCGCCGAACTCCCCGGCCAATGCCACGGACCCCGCCGGGACGCGCACCCGCGGCTCGGCCCGGCGCGGCACTTCCAGCGAGCCGTCGCCGAGGAGGTAGGCGAAGCCGGGGGCGAAGCCCGCAAACCCGACCCGCCACAGGCACGCCGTATGCCGTCCCACCACCTCCGCGGGCGCGATCCCTAGGTGCCGGGCGACGCCATCCAGGTCCGGCCCGTCATAGACGACGGGAATCTCGATGATCTGGTTTGCCTCCGCGGGCCGCGGGGACGCAGGCCGGGAAGCCACGCGCCGTAAGTGCCCGGCGAGCAGATCAGGGCCGGTCGCTAATGGGTCGAAAATGACCAATACGGTCCGCGCCGCGGGCACCGTCTCGACGACCCCGTGGATCGCGGCGGCGCCGACCGCCGCATCGAAGTCCAGCGCCTCCTCGAGCGAATCAAATTGCGCCAGAAGCGCTTCGGAGCCACACGGCAACAGCTGCACCGGCACTCACTCCGCCACGAAAGCAGCCAGCCGCACCCCGGCGCCCTCCAATGCCGCGCGCACCGCACGGGCGTTAGCGAGCGCACCGGGGGAGTCGCCATGCACGCACAGGCTCTCGACCGCTGCCGGGACCGGCGATCCGTCGACGGCATCGACGAGGCACTCACGCGCCATACGCACCGCCCGGGCGGGCATCGCCGACTCCTCGACAAACGCGCCCTCCTCCGAGCGCGGCACCAACGTGCCCTGAGCGGTGTAGCCGCGATCCACGAAACCCTCTGCGACAGTGCGCAATCCGACCTCCCCGGCGAGGGCGAGCCAGCGGGACCCGGGCAGGCCGAGGACGTCGAGCTGCCCGTCATACGACAAGACGGCGGCCACCAAGGCCGCCGCCTGCGCCTCGTGGTGCACGACCGCGTTGTAGAGCGCGCCGTGCGGCTTCACATAGGACACGCGCGTGCCCGCCGCCCGGGCAAAGGCCTCCAACGCCCCGATCTGATAGATCACGTCCGCGGTCAGCTCGGCCGGCTCGACGTCGATGAACCGCCGCCCGAAACCCGCCAGGTCCCGATAGGAAACCTGCGCCCCGATCGCCACGCCCCGCTCCGCCGCCAACCGGCAGACGCGCTGCATCGTCACGGGATCGCCGGCGTGGAAGCCGCACGCGACATTCGCGCTGGTGACCACATCCAGCAGGCCGGCATCGTCCGTCAGCGACCACCGCCCGAAGCCCTGCCCGAGGTCGGCATTGAGATCGATCGTGCTCACCGGATCATTGTCGCGCTCACCCGGCTCTCCATGGCCCGGTGGTGAGGCTTTCGTCCCGGTGGTGAGGCTTTCGTTCCGGCGCGTGAGGGCTTTGTGATGCCGTGAGGCGCTATAACGCCTCACGAGCGTGAGAAAGCCTCACCAGCCCCGCGGAAAGCCTCACCTCGGCGAGAAAGCCTCACCTCGGCGAGAAAGCCTCACCCGGGCCAGAAAGCCTCACGCGACGGGGAGTCGGGCGCAGCACGTACCCTTGACAGGCGATGAATGAGAAGTACTACGACGTCCGCACCCACGGCTGCCAGATGAACGTCCACGACTCCGAGCGGCTCTCCGGCCTGCTCGAGACGGCGGGCTATGTCGACATCGCCAGCCTCCCGGCGGGGGAGCGGCCCGAGGTGGCCGATGTCGTCGTCTTCAACACCTGCGCAGTGCGCGAGAACGCCGACAACAAGCTCTACGGCAATCTCGGCACAATGCGCCAGGCCAAGCTCAAGAAGCCTGATCTGCAGATCGCCGTCGGCGGCTGCCTGGCTCAGAAGGACCGCGGCACCATCGTCGAGCGTGCCCCGTGGGTCGATGTCGTCTTCGGCACCCACAACATCGGCTCGCTCCCGGCGCTGCTCGACCGCGCCCGCCACAACAAGCGCGCCGAGGTCGAAATCCTCGAATCCCTGGAGGTCTTCCCCTCCTCACTCCCGACGCGCCGCGACAGCGCGTATGCCGGGTGGGTCTCGATCTCCGTCGGCTGCAACAACACGTGCACGTTCTGCATCGTCCCCAGCCTGCGCGGCAAGGAGCAGGACCGCCGCCCCGGCGAGATCCTCGCCGAGATCGAAGCCCTTGTCTCCCAAGGAGTTATCGAGGTCACGCTGCTCGGCCAGAATGTCAACACCTATGGCGTGGAGTTCGGCGACAGGGGCGCTTTCGCCAAGCTGCTGCGCGCCTGCGGCGACATCCAGGGGCTCGAGCGGGTGCGCTTCACCAGCCCACACCCGGCGGCCTTCACCGAAGACGTCATCGACGCCATGGCCTCGACCCCCAATGTCATGCCGCAACTGCACATGCCCCTTCAGTCCGGGTCCGACCGCGTCCTGAAGGCGATGCGCCGCAGCTACCGCTCGGAGAAGTTCCTCGGCATCCTCGACAAGGTCCGCGCGCAGATCCCGCACGCCGCGATCACCACCGACATCATCGTCGGCTTCCCCGGTGAGACCGATGCCGACTTCGACGAGACCCTGCGCGTCGTTGCGGCCTCCCGATTCTCCTCGGCGTTCACCTTCCAGTACTCCATCCGCCCGGGCACGCCCGCCGCCACGATGCCTGACCAACTCCCGAAAGCCGTTGTGCAGGAACGCTTCGATCGGCTCATCGCGCTCCAGGAGGAGGTTTCCTGGGCGGAGAATCGCAAGCAAGAAGGCCACGACGTCGAGGTGCTCGTCGCCCCTGGCGAAGGCCGCAAGGACGAGGCGACCGCACGCATGTCCGGCCGCGCCCGCGACAACCGACTCGTGCATTTCTCGGTCCCCGAGGGCGCCGAGCGCGCCCGTCCCGGCGACCTCGTGACCGTCGGGGTCACCTATGGCGCGCCCCATCACCTGATCGCCGACTCGGGCATTCAAGGCGGTGCGTATGCCGTGCGCCGCAGCCCCGGCGGCGACGCCTGGACTGCGCTCAACGAGGGTGCCCACGCCGGCGCCCCGATCGTCAAGCCCGCCGTCTCATTGGGTATGCCGTCCCTCGGCGCCCCGCCGCCGACTGCCATCCGCCCGGGCTGCTGAGCCCGCGCGCAAGCCAGCACAAGACGAAAGCCCTCCGGCAGAACCTATGTTCCGCCGGAGGGCCAATCGGTCACCCGCGTGGCTCCAACGACAGCGCCGGTGGGCCATCGTCCCCCGCTCCGGGTCGGATGACCCACCGGCTGTTCGGTGCGTGCGAGGAGTCCGCGCACGCCAGCTTGTGTGTCAGTCTCCCGGCGGCGGTGCCATGGAGCCGATCCATGGCAATTTCTACCCGAAGAAGTTGTCGGAAGAGGCCTTGACGCGCCACGAGTTGACGGATTTCACCCTTTCGGGCGGGTGGCTCTGAGCTGCATAGATGAGGACCTGAAACATGCAACGGGGGGGGGGGGGGGGGGGG
>NZ_HF571038.1:2658573-2683593 GCF_001046875.1 Nostocoides jenkinsii Ben 74 | reverse complement strand
CGGCCGGCGGCGGGCGGGAAGGGTGTCGGGGGTGGTCGGTACAGTGGCGGGAGCGGTCGGGGGACCCTCGGCCCACACGTGAACTCGACACAAAGAGGTGTACGACGTGGCGCACTACCAGTGCCTGGGATCAGTGCCGCCCAAGCGGCATACGCAGCATCGAGACCCCGATGGGGGGCTCTACTACGAGGAACTGATGGGGGAGGAGGGGTTCTCCTCCGACTCCTCGCTGCTCTATCACCGCAACATCCCCAGCGCGGTGACCGCGGCGACGGTGTGGGAGTTGCCGGACCAGAGCCTGGTGCCCAACCACCCGCTGCGCCCGATCCACCTCAAACTCCACGACCTCTTCCCCGCCGCCGCGACGGGCGTCGATGTCGTCACGGGCCGCCGTCTCGTCCTGGGCAACTCCGACGTCCGGATCTCGTATGCCGTCGCCGATGCCCCCAGCCCGTGGTACCGCAATGGCATCGGCGATGAATGCGTCTACGTCGAGCGCGGCTCTGCCCGCGTCGAGACCGTCTTCGGCGCGTTCGACCTAGGCCGCGGTGACTACCTGATCATCCCGCGAGCCACCACCCACCGATGGATTCCTAAGCCCCCCTCCGAGGACCCCGACGGTGAGCCCCTGCGCGCCTATTGCGTCGAGGCCAACTCGCACATCGCCCCGCCGAAGCGCTACCTCTCCCGCTACGGCCAGTTGCTGGAGCACTCCCCCTACTGCGAGCGCGACCTGCGCATCCCCGCCGGGCCGCTGCTCGCCGAGGACATCGGCGCCGACCCCGCGGAGGCGACGCAGGTCTACATCAAGCACCGCGGCCGCGGCGAGGGTGGGCTGGCCGGCACGATCCACGACATCCCCTTCCACCCGCTCGACGTCGTCGGTTGGGACGGGTGCCTGTTCCCCTACGCCTTCAATGTGGCCGACTACGAGCCGATCACCGGGCGCGTCCATCAACCCCCGCCGGCCCACCAGGTCTTCGAGGGCTGGAACTTTGTCATCTGCAACTTCGTGCCGCGCAAGGTCGACTATCACCCGCTCTCGATCCCGGTGCCCTACTACCACTCCAATGTCGACTCCGACGAAGTCATGTTCTATGTCGACGGCGACTACGAGGCGCGCAAAGGCTCCGGCATCGGCAAGGGCTCGATCTCGCTGCATCCCGGCGGCCACGCCCACGGTCCGCAGCCCGGGGCGATGGAGCGCTCCATCGGCGTCGACTATTTCGACGAACTCGCCGTCATGGTCGACACCTTCAAACCACTCGACCTCGGTGAGGCGGCCCTCGCCTGCGACGACGGCAGCTATGCCCAATCCTGGAGCGCTGGCCCTGCCTAGACTGGCGCGTATGTCGATCGCGCCCGTCGAGCAGGAGGTCACCTCCGCCGGCACGGACGTCGAGTTCGACGTCCCCTGGATCACCCTGGTCTGGAACGACCCGGTCAACCTCATGTCCTATGTCACCTACGTCTTCCAGAGCTACTTCGGCTACTCCCGGGAGAAGGCCGAGTCCCTGATGCTCGACGTCCACACCAAAGGCCGGGCCGTTGTCGCCACGGGACCCCGCGAGAAGATGGAGATCCACACCGAAGCCCTCCACGGCTTCGGCTTGTGGGCGACCTTCCAGAAGGACAACTAATGGCGCGCGCCTTCGCCCGCCGGGGTCACGACGACGAGACGCGCTACACCGCCCACCTCGACGCCGACGAGCGCGGTGTCGTGGCCGAACTCCTGCGGCAGGTGCGGCTCCTGATCGCGCCGGGAGGGCGCGGCATACAGACAGAAACAGCGGGGGATGAGTTCGACGCGATTGTCGCCGGCCTCGGGGCGGACTTCGGCGCGACCCCGACCGTCCCGGACTCGCCCGAGGGGCTCGGCGGACGCGGACTCCCGGACGAGCCGCGCGACCCGGCCCTCGACCGGCTCTTCCCGTCCGCCAACCGGACCGACGCCGAGGCGGCGGCGGAGTTTCGTCGACTGACCGAGTCCTCGCTGCGCTCGCGCAAGGTCGCCGGGCTGACCACCGCGATCGACGTGCTCGGCCGAGCCCGCCGTGATGTCGTTGAACTCACCCCGCAGCAGGCCCAGACCTTCCTGGTCGCGCTCACCGATGTCCGGCTCGTCCTCGGCGATCGGCTGGGGCTGCGCGACGACGAGGATGCCACGCGGCTGGAGGAGGTGGCTCTTCACCTCGACCCGGACGATCCGAGCGCCTATGCGATCGCGGTCTACGACTTCCTGACCTGGCTGCAGGAGAGCCTCGCCACGTCCATGCTCCGCTGAGCGATTCGCGGTCTAGGCTTCCACGCTGTGGCGGACGCACCGATCGGGATCTTCGATTCCGGGTATGGCGGGCTCACCGTCGCCCGGGCCGTCCTCGACCAATTGCCGCACGAGTCGATCGCCTATCTCGGCGACACCGCCCGCGCGCCCTATGGTCCGCGGCCGATCGCCGTGACGCGCCGCTTTGCCCTGGAATGCCTCGACCGCCTCGTCGACCATGGCGTCAAGGTGCTGGTGATCGCCTGCAACACCGCCTCCGCCGCCGTCCTCCACGATGCCCGGGAGCGGTATGCCGTGCCCACCGTCGAGGTCATCCGTCCCGCCGTGCGGCGGGCCGCTCGGGCGACGCGCAACGGCCGGATTGGGGTCATCTCCACCAAGGGGACGCACAAGTCGAAGGCCTATCTCGACGCATTCGCCGCGGCTCCCGATCTGGAGGTTACGTCGCGGCCGTGCCCGCGCTTCGTCGACTTCGTCGAGGCCGGGGTGACGGGCGGTCCGGATCTCATCGGGGTGGCCCACGAGTATCTGGATCCGTTGTCCGAGAAGGACATCGACACCTTGGTGCTGGGCTGCACGCACTATCCGCTGCTTACCGGCGTCATCTCGTATGTGATGGGGGAGGGTGTCACGCTGGTCTCTTCGGCCGAGGAGACGGCCAAGGATGTCTATCGCGTGCTGGCTGACGCAGAGGCACTGCGCGACGACGCGCTCCCGCCGCCATCGCACAGCTTCTCGACAACCGGCGACCCGGAGGAGTTCCGGCGGCTCGCTCGCCGCTTCCTTGGGCCCGAGGTCGACCATGTGTTCGGCAACCTCGCCGCACCCGTCCCTGGGGCACCGATTCCTGCCCACCACCACCACGCCCACCACCAGCACCGCGGAGCGTCGATGTGAAACTGACCATCGTCGGCTGCTCCGGCTCCTTCGCCGGGCCCGCGTCGCCAGCCTCGTGCTATCTCGTGCAGGCTCATGACGGCGAGCGCGAGTGGTCGATTGTGCTCGACCTCGGCAACGGCGCCCTCGGCGCGCTGCAGCGTCACCTCGACCCGGCCGCCGCCGACGCATTGTTCTTGAGCCACCTGCACCCGGATCACTGCATCGACCTCGCCGGCCTGTACGTCTTTCGCACCTACCACCCCCGCGGCCCAGCCACCCCCCCGATGCCGGTCCACGGACCCGCGCCCGCCCGCGACGGCATGCTGGCCACCTTCGAGGGGCTGGACCGCGCCACCCTGGAGCGCCAGTTCAGCTTCCAGCGACTCAGCGATGAGAAGCGACTGGAGATCGGGCCGTTCACCCTCACCGCGCGGCGAGTCAACCACCCCGTCGAGGCCTACGGGTTCCGCGTCGAGGCGGGTGGCCGGGTGCTCGCCTACACCGGCGACACCGACACCTGCGACGCCATCGTCGACCTCGCCCGCGATGCCGACCTGCTACTGGCCGATTCGGCCTTCGTCGAAGGTCGCGACGACACCCCTGGCATTCACCTGAGCGGCAAGCGCGCGGCCGAGGCCGCCGTCGCGGCGGGCGCGCGCCGCCTCATGCTCACCCACATCCCCGCCTGGAACGATCCGGACGTATGCCGCGCCGACGCGGCGACCATCTGGCCGGGTGAGGTGGAGCTGGCGCGGCCGGACGCGGCATACGACATCTAGGGCGTGCCCCGAGGAGCCGGTTCGGTGGGACGGCCACCGCCGGATAGCGTTTCGGTCATGACCCGACATGACGGCCGCGCGGCCGACGACCTGCGTGACGTGCGCATCACCCGCAACTGGCTCGATCACGCCGAGGGGAGCGTCCTGGTGGAGTTCGGGCGCACCCGCGTGCTGTGCGCCGCGTCGTTCACCGAGGGCGTGCCGCGCTGGCTCAAGGGCCAGGGCAAGGGCTGGGTGACGGCGGAGTACGAGATGCTGCCCCGCTCGACGAACACCCGCAGTGATCGAGAGTCCCGCAAGGGCCGCGTGGGCGGACGGACGCACGAGATTTCCCGGCTCATCGGCCGCTCGCTGCGGGCGATCATCGACACAAGGGCGTTGGGGGAGAACACGATCGTGCTCGACTGCGATGTGCTCCAGGCCGATGGTGGCACGCGGACCGCTTCGATCACGGGGGCGTATGTCGCGCTCGTCGACGCCATCGCCGACGGCAAGGCGCGCGGGCTGATCCCCGCATCCGCCAGTCCGCTGACCGGCTCGGTCGCGGCCATCAGCGTCGGCGTGGTCGCGGGCGTCCCGGTCCTCGACCTGGACTATCCCGAGGACTCCACCGCCGAGACCGACATGAATATCGTCATGACCGGCAACGGCCAGTTCATCGAGGTGCAGGGGACGGCCGAGGGAGCGCCCTTCGATCGCGCGCTGCTTGACAGCCTCCTCGACCTCGGCACGCTGGGCTGCGGACTGCTCAAGCAGAAGCAGCAGGCGGCCCTGGCCGCGCCGGCTCGCGAGCGGCTCGCATGAGCCGGCGCGTCGTGCTCGCCACCCAAAACGAGCACAAGGTGCACGAGTTGCGCCAGATCCTCGCCGACGTATGCCGCGACCTCGATCTGGAGATCGTCTCGGCTGCCGCCTTCCCCGAGGTCCCGGACGTCGCCGAAACCGAGGTCACCTTCGCCGGCAACGCGCGACTCAAGGCGGAGGCGTTGGCGGCGGCAACGGGTCTGCCGGCGCTCGCCGACGATTCGGGTCTGGCCGTCGAGGTGCTCGGGGGCTGCCCTGGGGTCTTCAGCGCCCGCTGGGCCGGGAGCCGCGCGGGGGCCGGTGCCCCGCGCGCCGAGAAGGACCGCGCCAACCTCACCCTGTTGTTGGAGCAGGTCGCGGACGTACCGGATGCCCACCGGGCTGCGGCCTTCGTTTGCGCTGCCGTTCTGGTGGTGCCCGGGCAGGAGGCGGTTGTGCGCGAAGGCCGGGTCACCGGCCGGCTGGGCCGCGCGCCGCGTGGGACCAACGGGTTCGGTTATGACCCGATCTTTGTGCCGGACGCCGATCCGGCGCGCACACTGGCGGAGTTCACGGATGCGGAAAAGAACGCGATCTCCCACCGCGGCAACGCGTTCCGGGCAATGGAAGAGGTCCTGCGCGAGCGGCTCGGCTGAGCCGCCCAGCCGGGCACAGCGTGCGCGAGGCGGGACTTGAACCCGCACACCCGAAGGCACCAGAACCTAAATCTGGCGCGTCTGCCAATTCCGCCACTCGCGCGCGGGCTCAACCTTAAGGCTTCGCGCGGGCCGGGGCCGAACGGCGGTGCCCGGCTGGGATAGGTTGACCGACCAGTACACCCCGTCCAGGAGGCATCACGTGAGAGATCGGCTTCAGCCCGGCGACCCGGCGCCCGACTTCACCCTGACCGACGATCACGGCGACCAGGTCGCGCTGGCCGACCTCGCGGGACGCAAGGCGATCGTCTACTTCTATCCCAAGGCGATGACGCCGGGGTGCACCACCCAAGCGTGCGAGTTCACCGATTCGCTGGAAGATCTCAGCGGCGCCGGCTATGAGGTCGTCGGGATCTCACCCGACTCGCCTGCTGCTCTGGCGAGGTTCCGGGAGAAGGACGGGCTCACCATACGGTTGCTCTCCAACCCCGAGAAGGATGTCTTGCGCGCCTGGGGCGCCTTCGGGGAGAAGATGAACTACGGCAAGAAGGTCGAGGGCGTGATCCGGTCTACGGTGGTGCTGGACGAGGCCGGAGTCGTGACGCACGCTTGGTACAACGTCAAAGCCACGGGGCACGTCGCCAAGGTGCGGCGTGAGCTCGGGATCCAGTCAGGAGAGAGCCGATGAGCGATTCGAAGCCCGCCGCGACGCCGTCCGTCGCCGAGCTCCAGGCGCAGATCGAGGCCACTCGCGCGCGGTTGGCCGGCACCATCGACCAACTCACCACCAAAGCGGCGCCGAGCGCGCTGCTGGAGCGGGAGAAGGAGAACGTCCGGGCGCGCTTCGTCAACGCCACCAAGACCCCCGAGGGTGACCTTCGCACGGAGCGGGTTGCGGCGGTCGCGGCGGCGCTGGCGGTCGTGTTGGTGGTGCGCTACCTGCTCAAGCGACGCGGCCGCTGACCGTGCCCAAGAAGGGCGGTTCCTCCGCCGGACTCCCCGTGCGGATGCTGCACGACCGCCTCCTTGTCTCGCTCGAGGGAGAGCCGGGGGAGCGCCGCTCCGGCGGCGGCATCCTCATCCCGGCGACGGCGAGTGTGGGCAAACGGCTGGCGTGGGGAGCGGTTGTCGCCACCGGGCCGAACGCCCGGCAGGTGGAGTCGGGAGATCGGGTGCTCTTCGATCCGGACGACCGTGCCGAGGTCGAGATTCAGGGCAAGGAGTATCTCCTGCTGCGCGAGCGAGACCTGCACGCCATCGCGGCCGAGCGCGTGGAAGACGGCCCGTCCGGCCTCTATCTCTGACGCGCCGGATATCTCTGACGCGCCGGGCGCAGCGGGCGTCAGATGCCCAGGCCGGGGACGATCTCGACCTGCGGAATGGCGGCGAAGGCGGATCCGGGAAGCAGGATCTTGCTTCGCCGCACCCCGCCGCCGATGATGCAGCGCTCCGGCGCCAGCAGGCGTTCGTCGACGAACAGCCGCCACGTCGCCGGCAGCCCGATCGGGGTGATCCCGCCATACTCCATCCCGGTCTCCGCGACGGCCCGCTCCATCGGGTGGAAGGACGCCTTGCGCACGTCGAGTCGGCGCTTGGCGAGGTTGTTCACATCGGCCCGCGTCTCGGCGGAGACCACGCAGGCGGCGACCCGCTCGGTCCCGTCGCGCCGACCCGAGATGACGACGCAGTTCGCGCTGCCTCCCAACGGCAAGTCGTATGCCGCGGTCATCGCCTCGGTGTCCGCCAACGCGGGATCGATCTCGACTATCGCCACGAGCGCCGCAAGGTCCGGATGGGCGTCGAGCATCGCGGCGACCGGCGGTGCCACGAGATCGAGGTGGCCGGCGGCGGGCAACGACGTGAGGCCGGGGAAGCTGACGAGGGTCATGGGCGGCATCGTATTTCCTGGCGTTCAGGGTGGCGGAAGACAGCTCAGGGGGTCGGGAGACAATGGCGCAATGCTCACCAACGTTCGCTCCTTCGTTCGCGCCGCTGTGGCGGTCGTCGCCCTGATGACCCTCGCCGTCGTGACGGGCGTGGCGGGGGCGGGCTCGGCATACGCCCACACGGAACTCCTGACGTCGACGCCCGCGGCCAATGCCAAGGTCGAGGCGCCGACGGAGGTGACGCTGGGATTCAGCGAGGACATCAAGACCGAGTTCGCCACCGTCCAGGTGACCGATGGCGAGGGGTTGTCGGTGGCCGATGGCGACGCCCGCGTTTCCGGGCCGGACCTCACCCAGGCACTGCGGACCCCGGTGCACGCCGGGACCTACCTGGTGGCCTACAAGGTGACCAGCGCGGACGGGCACCCGGTCAGCGGCAGCTTCAGCTTCACGGTCGTGGAAGCGGCCTCGTCCGCCACGTCGACGTCCTCCACGAGTTCGGCGGCGAGTTCGGCGGCGAGTTCGGCGACCAGCACGACCCCGTCGGCGACAGCGACGACCCCTGATCCGCGGCCGATGAGCGCGAGCAGCACGTCGGCGTCCAACACCGAATCTGTCAGCGGTGAGGGTGGCTCGGGCGCCTCCCTGGTGCCCATTGGGGCGGCCATCCTCGCCGTCATCCTCGTCGTGGGCGCGGCCGTCGTTGCCGGGCGTCGTCGTGGCCGTGGGGGCGCGGGGCCCCTTCGGTGACAACCGATTAGGGCGCCACGGCACGAGGGTGCTAATGTCTCCCCTCGCGCGCCATTAGCTCAATTGGCAGAGCAGCTGACTCTTAATCAGCGGGTTCGGGGTTCGAGTCCCTGATGGCGCACCAGGGCCAGGCACGACGGCGGCAATCGGCCCCACATGGTGGGCGTAGCTCAGCAGGTAGAGCACCTGGTTGTGGTCCAGGATGTCGCGGGTTCGAGCCCCGTCGCTCACCCCACCTCGCCCCATTCGCTCCCAGCGCGAATGGGGCGATTTCTTTGCCCGGCAGGGAGGGACCATGATCGCATCGCCTCGCGGGCGCACCGTCCCGCGCCGGCTGGTCGCGGCCCTCTTAGCGGTCGTGATGATGGCTGTCGTCGGCTGGCTAGCCTTGGGCGATCGGCACGATGCACCCTCGGGATCGGCCAGTTCGGCGTCCGGGACGAGCCTGAGCACGCCCACCCCACCCCCAACCCAACCGACCGCGAGCCCGACCAGTGCCGGTCCCGCTGCCCGTCCGGTCCTCGGTGGTCCCGAAGTGCGGTTGGCCAAGGGACCCATCACTGACACCGAACTCGGCAGCGTCGCGCTGACCAAGGGCGCGAACGGGCAACCACTGGCCGTCACGGTCTCGCACGCGGTCGGCGGCATGCTCGATGTCGTCGACCTCCGAAGCGGCCACCTTGAGTGCATCGCGCGCTCGTGCACGACACCGCGATGCGCGGCACGGCGCTGAACAAGGGGTTCGCCGTGCTGCCCGATGGCCGAGTCCTCATCGCGACCACGCGGGCCGAACTGTTCGTCCTCGACCCGCGCGGCTACAGCGTCACCGAGGTGACCCCGATCGGGCGGCAGATCACGGCGGGCCCGCCCTCGGCCTTCACCGACGTCATCGCCGGTCCGGACGGCCGCGCCTATGTGGGGACCAACAACGGCCATACGTATGCCGCGTCCCTCCTCCCCGGGGCCGCCGCCCCCTGGGTGGACCTCGGCATCCCCTCCCCGGGAGATGGGTACGTCACGGATCTCGCCATCCACGCCGGGGTGCTCTATGCCGGGACGGCGCTGACCCGCGGCGGCCTCTTCGCGTGGCCGTTGGCGGGTGGTGCCTGGCAGGCGCTCCCCCTGCCCGGCGTGCCGGCCGGCGGGAGTGGAAGCGTGACCCAGGTGGCGGTCGTGGGAGCCCACCTCTACGCCTCCTACGACGGGACCGCGGCGGGCACAGACGGAACCTACGTCTACGACCTCGCCGCGGGACGCTGGAGCAACGTCGAGCCGGGCGCGCTGTGGGTGGTGACCGCGGGACCCAACCCGGCGGACGAGATCGTCTATGCCCGCGGCGCCGCCGAGCGCCTCTCGACGTATGACCCGCGCTCGGCCCGGCCGGGCGTGCCCGATGTCCACCCGGTCGGAACGCTCGCGTGGCCCGGCGGGCAGATGCCCAGTGGCCCCGGCTGGATCGACCCGACCACCCTGCTCACTTCGGCGGGACCGGCGCCGATCGGGGCAACAAGGGTGACGACGCCTCCCGGCTGCCGGGCGTCACGATCTTTCGCCGTGACCTCGCCTCCGGCCAGCTGACGACCCGAGTCCTCGCCGGGCGCTATTACGTATGGGGAGTGGCCACCTCCGGCACGCCCGCCCGGCTCGTCGCGCTGGTCTCGGGGGAGCGGCACGCCGGCAAGCGGGCGTTCCGGCTGGTCGACCTCGACCCGGCGACTCTCGCCATCCGGCAGGAGATCGCTCTCGGCGACCATGGCTGGGGCTCGCTCGGCGCCCTCCCGGGGGCGGGTGCGAGCGGAGCCCTCGTGCTGCGCACCGATGACAACATCAGCGCGCTGGACCTGTCCAAACTGGTCCCGGGGGCGACCACGGACACGCCCGGACTGCTGACGGAGGTCGCGCGGGGCTGGTCGCCGGTCGTCCTTGGGGACGGCGCCTGGTCTATGTCCGCGGCACGGACCTGTATGCCGTGCAGCCCCGCCTGCCCTTCGTCACCAACGGCTGACGCCGCGGTCAGCCTCGCCGGTGGCGAGCCGAGATGGCGCGGGAGGTCGGCGTGTCCGGCCCGGGCATCGGCACGAACACCGCCTCGCGGTAGTAGCGCAACTCCGCGATCGACTCGGTGATATCGGCGAGAGCGCGGTGGCCGCCGGCCTTGGGCGGCGCCGCGAAATAGGCTCGCGGGTACCAACGCCGGCTCAACTCCTTGATCGACGAGACGTCGATGATCCGGTAGTGCAGGTGCGCATCGAGTTCGGGCATGTCCCTGGCCAGGAAATTGCGATCCGTGCCCACGGTGTTGCCCCCGAGCGGGGCCTTGCGCGGCTCCGGAACCCAGTGGCGCACATACGCCATCACGGCCTCGGTCGCCTCGGCCATGGTGACCCCACCGGCGAGCTCGTCCAACAAACCGGAGTCCGTATGCATGCGCCGCACCACCTCGTTCATCGACGCCAACGCCTCGGGTGGGGGCGCGATGACGAGGTCCACGCCGTCGCCGAGTTGGTTCAGCTCGGAGTCGGTGACCAGGGCCGCCACCTCGATCAGCGCATCGCGCGTCAGATCGAGGCCCGTCATCTCGCAGTCGATCCAGACGATCCGGTCCTTGCTCCCGCGGTCGCCGATGGTCACCTCGTCACCTGAGTCGCTCACGTCCCCAACCTTAGAGGGGGTGGCGGCTGGACTAGCCTGCTCGCTATGTCCCAGCCGCCCACGCCGGGTGCCACCCAGGTCCGGATGACCGCGCCGGCCCCCTATGACCCCGGCTACATCCCCCAGGGGACGCGCCCGTCCGCGCGACGCGGCATACGACAGTGGTTGGTATGGGGATTGGTCGTCACCGGGTTCAGCGTCGCGGCGCTGGTGCTCGCGGCATACTTCGGCGCGGCTCTGGGGGTCGTGACGGCGCTCCTTGGGGTCCTTCTGGCCGCCCTTCCCTTGGGGATCGTGGTGCCGACGTTCTTGTGGCTGGACCGATTCGAGGCCGAGCCGACGAAGTATCTCGTCACCGCGTTCTTGTGGGGGGCGCTGGTGTCCGCACTGCTCGCGGCCCTGTTCAACACCGGGGCGATGTTCGTCATCCAGGCCGGGACCGATCCGACGCAGGCGATGCTCACGACCGCGACCGTGGTCGCGCCCATCGTCGAGGAGAGCCTCAAAGGGGCGTTCGTCTGGCTCGTGTGGCGGATGCGGCGCCGCGAGTTCGACGGGGTCGTGGATGGCATGGTCTACGCCGGGATCACGGCAGCCGGCTTGGCGTTCACCGAAAACATCCAGTACCTCGGCCTGGCCTATCAGGACGGTGGCTCGCAGATGCTCGCCGCGACCTTCGTGGCTCGGGGCTTGATGAGCCCGTTCGCGCACCCGATGTTCACTCTGCTCACGGGCATCGGGATCGGGATCGCCGCCACTGCGCACTCTCGGGTCGTGCGCGTCGTGGCCCCGTTGTTCGGGCTGGCGTTGGCGATGTGCGCCCACGGTCTGTGGAATCTGTCTGCGGTTACCGGCGGGCAGGGGCTGGTCGTCGGCTACTTCGTGGTGGGCGTGCCGCTGTTCATCGGCTTCCTCGTGCTGATCGTGTGGGCGCGGCGGCGTGAAGGGCGGCTGATCGGGCGTCGCCTCAGCCCGTATGCCGACGCCGGCTGGCTCAGCCCCAGCGAGATCACGATGCTCTCGAGCATGGCGCACCGCCGCGAAGCGCGCATTTGGGCGCGCGCCAATGCGGGCCGGGCCGGGTTGGCGTCGATGCGCGCCTTCCAGGACGCGGCCTCGGAGCTGGCGCTGTTGCGCAACCGGATGTATCACCAGGCCGCCGACCAGCAAGCCCTCGCCGACGAGCGTGGACTGCTCGACGCGATGACGGCCGCTCGCCGCACCTTCCTGGGTGCCGCCTCCCGCTGATCGATCGGGGCGGGAGAGGATGACCGTATGACCGCGTCCTCCGCCCTCCCCGCCGACGTCGCCGACCTGCTGGTCGCCGTGCGTCGCGACATCCACCGCGACCCCGAGATCGGTATGGCGCTGCCCCGCACCCAGCGGCGCATCCTCGACGCGCTGGCCGGACTGGATCTCGAGATCACCCTGGGGCGGGACCTGGACTCGGTCGTCGCCGTGCTCCGCGGCGGGGCCGCAGTGGGGGAGTCGGGGGTCCGGCGCGCGGTCATTCTGCGCGGCGACATGGACGCCCTTCCCCTGACCGAGGATCTGGACGTGGACTATGTGTCCGAGGTCAACGGAGTCATGCACGCCTGCGGCCACGATCTGCACGTTGCCGGGCTCATCGGGGCAGTGCACGTGCTGCACGCGCGCCGGGCGGAGTTGGCCGGCGACGTCATCTTCATGTTCCAGCCGGGGGAGGAGGGACCCGGGGGAGCACGGGTGATGCTGGACGAGGGCCTGCTCGAGGTCAGCGGGGGACCGGTGATCGCGGCATACGCCCTGCATGTGGCCTCGGCGGGCCAGCCGCTCGGGATGTGGTTCGGGCGGCCGGGACCGCAGATGGCGGCAGCCGACGAATGCATCATCCGGGTCGTGGGCGCGGGCGGTCATGGCTCGCAGCCGCACCTCGCCAAGGACCCGGTGCCGGTGGCGTGCGAGATCGTGCTCGCCCTGCAATTGATGGTCACCCGGCAATTTGACGCGATGGACCCGCTCGTGGTGACCGTCGGGCGCATCGCCGGCGGGACGAAGGACAACATCATCCCCGACGACGCGACGCTGGAACTCACCGTCCGGACCTTCTCCGAGGCCAACCGTGAGCGCGTGCACCCGGCCATCCAGCGGGTCGCGGACGGCATCGCGTCGGCGCACGGGTTGCGCGTTGAGATCACCAGGCTGATGGGCTACCCGGTGACCGTCAACGACGACACTGAGTATGCGTTCCTGCAGGAGACGGTCGAGGATGTCTTCGGTGCTGATCGGCACTACCTCATGCCGCACCCGGAGGCGGGCGCGGAGGACTTCGCCTTCGTCGCCGAACGCGTGCCCTCGGCATACGTCTTCTTGTCTGCGTGCCCGGCCAACGACCCGAGCAGCGCACCCGACAACCACTCGCCGCGCGCGCACTTCGACGACTCGGTGTTGCCGGACCAGGCGGTGCTTCTGGCCGAACTCGCCCTTCGCCGACTGCGTGACCCGCGCTGACGCGAGCGGACCCCCACCCGCCCGGCCGTAGACTGCTGCGGCGTTGCCCCCGTAGCTCAGCTGGATAGAGCAAGGGCCTTCTAATCCCGAGGTCGCAGGTTCGAGTCCTGCCGGGGGCGCCTGTCGTTGCCGCAAGGAGTGCGGCAGGATTGGCGTCGTGACTCGCTCCCGCAGGATTCTGGCAGCTCTCGCGGGTGGGGCGTGTGTCGCCGCGCTCACCGGCACCGCATCGGCGCGGCCGACAGTTGGCCTCGACCAAGGCGCTTCGGCGGCCGGTGCATTGCCGCCCGTAAAGCATCTGTTTATCATCAACTTCGAGAACAAGGGCTTCACGCGCACCTGGGGGCCGACCTCGAAGGCGCCGTACCTGTCGAAGACGCTGCGCGCCAAGGGCGTTCTCCTCAGCAACTACTACGCAACGGCGCACAACAGCCAGCCCAACTACATCGCGCAGATCTCGGGTCAGGGGCCCAATCGCAAGATGCAGACCGGCTGTCAGATCTTCCAGCCATTCAAGGTGTCCGGGACTGCGGCGCCTGGGCAGTACGTCGGCATCGGCTGCGTCTTCCCCGCGACGGTGCCCTCCCTGCCCGGCCAACTGAACGCCAAGGGGCTGCGGTGGAAGGGCTATATGGAGGACATGGGCACCTCCTGCCGCCGGCCGGCGTTGGGCGCCGCGGACGACACCCAGCACGCCGAGGTCGGCGATCAATATGCGGTGCGGCACAACCCGTTCGTCTACTTCCGGGCCATCACCGATTCCCCGTCGTGCGCAAACCGCGTCGTTGACTTGAGCCGGCTGACCAAGGACCTGAAGTCGGTGTCGAGGACGCCGAACTACGTCTACATCACCCCGAACCTTTGCAACGACGGCCACGACGCGCCGTGCGTGGACGGGCGTCCCGGGGGGGCTCGCGCAGGTGGACGCGTGGATGAAGATCTGGGTGCCGCGCATCCTCAATTCACCGGCCTTCAAACAGGACGGCGCGCTCATCATCACGGCCGACGAGTCGGACTCGCCGAATGTCGATTCCAGCGCCTGCTGCGGCGAGGGCCCGGCGCCGAACGCCGCCCTCCCGGGCATCACCGGGCTGGGCGGGGGCCACATCGGTGCCCTGGTCATCTCGCGGTTCGTCAAGCCCGGCTCCACGGCGCCCGCTGACTACAACCACTACTCCCTGCTGGCCTCGACCGAGGACCTGTTCGGGCTTCCCTATCTCGGATATGCCGCGCAGGCCGGCCTGCCTCGATTCGGACGCGACGTCTGGAACGGCGCCTGGTAGCCGTGTGTGACCTAGGCTCCCGCCTGTGACTTCCGACCGAGCGACCAATGGCGAACTCCTCGCCGCGGTCACGGCTTTCCGGGATGTCGTCGCCGCATCGAGTTTGCCTCTCGACCTGCCGAGCACGGCGCGGGCCAAGGACAACCGCGTCGCGCTGCTGCGCCAACTCGAGGACTACGTCATACCGAGGCTGTCGTCGATCGATGCGCCGCTGCTGGCGGTCATCGGGGGGTCCACGGGCGCGGGCAAGTCCACCCTCGTCAACTCGATCCTGCGGCGCGAGGTCTCCAAGCCTGGGGTTATCCGGCCGACGACGACGAGCCCGGTGTTGATCCATCACCCGCAGGACGCGCGCTGGTTCACCGACAAGCGCATCTTGCCCGGGCTGGCCCGGGTCACCGGTGAGCCGAGCGGCCCGGATGAGTCGTCCACGGTCCGACTCGTCACCTCGGCGGAACTCCCACCCGGTATGGCGCTCCTGGACGCCCCCGACATCGACTCCGTCGTCTCGGCGAACCGGGGCCTGGCCCGGCAACTCCTTGCCGCAGCCGACCTGTGGCTGTTCGTCACGACGGCCGCCCGGTATGCCGATGCCGTCCCCTGGGAACTGCTGCGCCAAGCCTCCGATCGCGGGACCGCGGTCGCCATCGTGTTGGACCGGGTCCCGCCCGAGGTGATGGGGGAGGTCCGGCCGCACTTGGTCGAGATGCTGCGGGAGCAGGGCCTGGGAACGGCGCCGGTGTTCCCCATACCCGAGGTCGTGCTGGAGGGTTCGCTCATTCCGGAGTCGGACATCGCGCGACTGCGCGGCTGGCTGACGGACCTCGCCGCCGATGCGGCGGCGCGCGAGACGGTGGTGCGCCAGACCCTGTCCGGGGCGCTCGCGTCGCTGGACGAGCGCGCCGAGGAACTAGTGGTGGCCAGCCGCACCCAGCAACGGGTGGTCGAGGAGTTGAGCCAGGTCGTGGACCAGGTCTATCGCCGCGCTCGCACGGGCATCGACGAAGGCATGAGTGACGGACGACTGCTTCGGGGTGAAGTCCTGGGTCGCTGGCAGGACTACGTCGGGACCGGCGAGTTCTTCAAGAAGGTTGAGGTCGGCGTTTCCCGGCTGCGCGACCGGATCGGCGATGCCCTGCGCGGCGCCGGCAAGCCGGTTTCGCCCGAGGCCGTCGACGACGCCCTACAGACCGGGGTGGCGCAGCTGATCGAGGCGAACGCCGACACCGCGGCCATCGAGGTGGCGCGGACCTGGCGGGGGCTCCCCGCCGGTGAAGAAGTGCTGGCCGTCCATCCCGAGCTGGCGCGGGCGTCGGCCGGATTCTCCGGCGAGGTCGATCGGGTCGTTCGGACCTGGCAAGGCGAGGTGCTCGATCTCGTGCGCACCGAGGGTGGCAGCCGGCGGACCAATGCGCGGGTGGCCGCAGTCGGGGTCAACGGCGTGGGCCTGTTGCTGATGTTGTTCACGTTCACGCACACAGCCGGCTTGAGCGGTGCCGAGGTCGGCATCGCCGGCGGCACCGCAGTCGCCGCTCAGCGCGTCCTGGAGGCGATCTTCGGCGACCAGGCCGTGCGCAGCATGGCGGCCAAGGCGCGGGCGGCGCTGGAGCAGCACACCGACCACCTTTTGGCGGGTGAGGCGAAGCGTTTCGCCCGCGCGATCGGTCGCGTGGATGTGCCGGCTGATCAGGCGGACCGCCTCTCGCGGGCGTTGGATCGCGTGCAGGCGGCCCGATGACCCCCCTCCTCAAAGGCCGCGACAAGGGCCCAGCCGTGGTGTCGGCCGACGCTTTGCGCGCGCACGCGTCGGAGCTCGAGGACGCGCTCGCCTCCGGCGACGCCCAACTGCCCCCCGAGGATGTCCGGCAGGCGCGGGCGGTTCTGGACAAGGTCGCGGCGCGCACGCGGCATACGGGAGCGCACACGGTGGTAGCCCTCGCCGGGGCGACCGGCAGCGGGAAGTCGTCGCTGTTCAATGCCCTCGTGGGCACGGACGTCGCCCGGACGGGTGCGCGCCGGCCGACTACATCCACGCCCACGGCAGCCGTATGGGGAGCCAGCCCCGCCGGCGAACTCCTCGATTGGCTCGGGGTCGGCTCGCGTCACCAGGTGCCGTCGGACGGAGCCACCGCCCTGGATGGTCTGGTCCTGCTCGACCTGCCCGACTTCGACTCGCGGGAGCAGGCGAACCGGCTCGAAGCCGAGCGCCTGTTGGAGTTCGTCGACGTCTTCGTGTGGATCACCGATCCGCAAAAGTATGCCGATGCTCGCCTTCATGACGACTATGTCGCCGTGATGCGGCACTACGACGCGGTCACTCTGATCGTGTTGAATCAGGCCGACCGGCTCACGCCGCAACAGCTGGCGGAGTGCAAGGCCGATCTGGAACGGTTGATCCAGCGCGACGGCCTCGCAAACGCCCGGGTCCTGACGACGTCGGCAACAACTGGGGCGGGAGTCTCGGAACTGCGCGGCCGGCTCGCCGACGCGGTCGCCGGGGCGAACGCCGCCCGCGCCCGGCTTGACGCCGACGTCCGCACGAGTGCCGATCGACTGCGGACTGCCGTGGCCGATCGCGAGAATCCAGTTGCCGACCGCGCGACGTCCGCCCTGACCGACGCGCTGGCCCGCGCCTGCGGCATTCCGGCCGTTGTCGATGCGGTGGCGAACGACTACCGCCGCAACACCGTGTCCGCGGCCGGCTGGCCGTTCACGCGCTGGGTTGCGCGCTTGCGGCCGGACCCGCTCAAGCGGCTCCGACTGGACCCGGGTCCGGGCCCGGCCATCACCGAGGCCGATATTCGCGGCTTCCGGGGGCGCACGTCGCTTCCCCGGGCGACCCCAGCAGCTCGCGCGGCCGTGGATCTCGCGGCCCGTCGGCTGGCCGATGCCGCCGCCGAGGGCTTGCCCCGACGCTGGGCCGAAGCCGTCGCCGCAGCCGCCCTCCCACCGCAGGATCTGCTTGCAGACGAGTTGGATCAGGCCATCATCCGAACGCCGCTGCGCGAGCGAAACCCCTTCTGGTGGCAGGGACTGCGCGTCGCCCAATGGCTGTTTGCGATCACGGCCGTGTTGGGCCTCGCGTGGACGCTGGTGCAGGTATTCCTTGGCACCGGCGGCCTCATCCAACTTCCCAGCGTGCATGTCGGCCCCGTCGCGCTGCCACTCGTGCTGCTGGTCGGCGGCCTGCTACTTGGTTGGCTCCTGGCCCTGCTCGCCCGCTGGTTTGCTGGCATCGGGGCTCGTCGCCGCGCCGCCGCCGTCGATCGCCGGCTGCGGGCGGCGGTGTCCGGCGTTGCCGAGGGTTTGATCCTCGGGCCGGTGCAGGACGTGCTGGATCGCCACCGAACCACGCGCACCCACCTGGACGCCGCGCGCGCCTCAGGCCGCTGACGCCCCATACCGGCGGCGAGTCGAGATCACGCCGGGACGGCGTCCGCCTCCCGCTCGTCGACGACGCTCTCCTCAGCCGGGCCCTCCTCGCCTGGGGAGTCGATCACAGTGGCGTTGTGGTTCGGATAAGCCATCGTGGGGTTCTCGCCCGTGCCGAACGAGCCCGTGTCGCTGGCGCTGGACTCGTCGGGAGCCGAATCGAAGGGGTCGGGGTCGGACCAGTCACCCCACGAGTGCCCATCGTTGCGGGAGCGCTGGGGTCCGTTGTCACGACGGCCCGTCCCACCTGAGCCGGCGCCGGCGGCATCGTCGGCGATGCGCTGGGCGTTGAGGGCCGGATCCGTCATCCGATCACGAGGGTCGACGACCTGGCGACCGCCCCTGATCCACGCCGTCGCCCCGAGGCTGAAGTCGTGACCGATGTGCGTCGCCTCGATCTCGACGCTTGTCCCGCGGGACCCGTCTTCGCGGTTGTAGTCGTGGATCCGCAACTTGCCGAACACGAGCAACGGGTGCCCCTTGTCGGTCGAACTCACGATGTTTTCCGCGCAGCGACCGAAGGCGACCACGGAGTAGTAGTTCACGTGGCCGTCCTCGTAGAGACCCGTCTCGATGTTGCGCCGGCGCAAGTTGCTCGCCAGCCGGAACTTTGTGAAGACGACCCCGCTGGCCGCGATCTTCTTCTCCGGCTTCTCGCACGCATTGCCAGCGACCGTCACATTGTTGTCGAACACCGTCCACCCCCATCTGCGACGCCCCGCCGAGCCGTTCCCGGCAGGCGCGTTACGTCCATACTCGACATCCACACCGCCCACCCGCCAGCATCAGTCGAGAACCCTGTGGACGGACGAGGAACCTGCCCGCGGCAACCCTGTGGACAACCCGCTCGCGGACCCGCGCCCGTCCGTCGGCCTGCCCCGCTCATGGGCCGCCCCGCTGGCCTGGCGCGCCGGCCCGGGCCCCGCACCTAGGGTTCGGGTGGCTTTCCGGCGCTTTGCATGGCGAAACCACAGCCAGAAAGCCTCCCAAAGCGCCGGGTAATGGGATTGGGCGGGAATCCGGCAGCAACCCGAGGGGGACAGCCGCCGGGGCCGGCTCGGTTCTGAGCACGCGCGGCGCGCGGTTAGCCTTGGACCATGCCCGAGTTCATTTATGTCTTCTCGCGCGCCCGCAAGGCGCATGGTGACAAGGTCATCCTCGACGACGTCACCTTGTCGTTCCTGCCCGGCGCCAAGATCGGCGTGGTCGGGCCCAACGGCGCTGGCAAGTCGACCGTCCTGAAGATCATGGCCGGGCTGGAGCAGCCCTCCAATGGTGAGGCCCGCCTGACGCCCGGCTACAGCGTCGGCATCCTCATGCAGGAGCCGAAGCTCGATGAGACCAAGACCGTCCTCGGCAATGTCGAGGAGGGGGTCGGCGACATCAAGAAGGCACTCGACCGCTACAACGAGATCTCCGAGCTCATGAGCGACCCCGACGCCGACTTCGACGCGCTGCTGGCCGAGATGGGTCAGCTGCAGGAGAAGATCGACGCCGCCGACGCCTGGGACCTCGACTCCCAACTTGAGCAGGCCATGGATGCCCTCCGCTGCCCGCCCCCGGACGCCGAGGTCGCCGTCCTCTCCGGTGGTGAGAAGCGCCGGGTCGCCCTGTGCAAGCTCCTGCTGCAGAAGCCCGACCTCCTGCTCCTCGACGAGCCCACCAACCACCTCGACGCTGAGTCGGTGTTGTGGCTGGAGCAGCACCTCGCGGCATACGCCGGGTGTGTTGTCGCCGTCACCCACGACCGCTACTTCATGGACAACGTCGCCGAGTGGATCCTCGAACTCGACCGCGGCCGTGCCTACCCCTACGAGGGCAACTACTCCACCTACCTGGAGAAGAAGCGCGCCCGCCTGGAGGTCCAAGGCAAGAAGGACGCCAAGCTCGCCAAGCGCCTCGCCGAGGAGTTGGAGTGGGTTCGCTCCAACGCCAAGGCCAAGCAGACGAAGTCCAAGGCGCGTCTGGCCCGCTACGAGGAGATGGCGGCCGAGGCCGAGCGCACCCGCAAACTCGACTTTGAGGAGATCGCGATCCCACCGGGCCCGCGCCTGGGCTCCCAGGTCATCGAGGTCAGCAAGCTCGAGAAGGGCTTCGGTGAGCGCGTGCTCATCGACAACCTCTCGTTCACCTTGCCCCGCAATGGCATCGTCGGCGTCATCGGTCCCAACGGGGTGGGCAAGACGACCCTCTTCAAGACGATTGTCGGGCTGGAAAGCCCGGACGACGGCAACGTCAAGATCGGGGAGACCGTCAAGATCTCGTATGTCGATCAGTCCCGCGCCGGCATCGATCCCGACAAGAACCTCTGGGAGGTCGTCTCCGACGGGCTCGACTTCATCAAGGTTGGCAATGTCGAGATCCCGTCCCGGGCCTACGTCTCGCAGTTCGGCTTCAAGGGGCCGGACCAGCAGAAGAAGGCTGGCATCCTCTCCGGTGGCGAGCGCAACCGACTCAACCTCGCGTTGACGTTGAAGCAGGGCGGCAACTTGCTCCTGCTCGATGAGCCGACGAACGACCTCGATGTCGAGACGCTCGGCTCGCTGGAGAACGCCCTGCTCGACTTCCCCGGCTGCGCCGTGGTGATCAGCCACGACCGCTGGTTCCTCGACCGGGTCGCCACGCACATCCTGGCCTATGAGGGTGACGAGCAGGACCCGAGCAAGTGGTACTGGTTCGAGGGCAACTTCGAGGCCTACGAGAAGAACAAGATCGAGCGACTCGGCGAGGAAGCCGCCCGGCCGCACCGCGTGACCTACCGCAAGCTCACGCGCGACTGACGCCACCGCACACCGGCTACAGAATCGTGAGCACCTGGCAGACGATGATCTTGACCACCATCGCCACCGGGTACACCAGCGCATAGCCCATCGTGACGCGCGGGTCGTGCCCGGTGGACTCGTTGGCAAAGGCCAAGATCGCCGGTTGAGTCTGAGACCCGGCGACCATTCCGGCAGCGCGCGGCGCCGCCATCGCGAGGTGGCGCGCGCCATACGCCAAGACCGCGGCGTGGGCGGCCGTCACGACGAGGCCGGCCAGGATGAGCTTCAGGCCGAGCGGCGACGTCAAGGCGGTGACCACCTGCGATCCGGCGCGGCCACCGGCATACGCCAAAAACAGCAGGAGCCCGAGTTGGGTGAGGGTTTCGGCACCGGAGTGCGGCAGCGTCCACAGCATGGGGCCGCTGCGCCCGAGGCGGCCGACGATCAATCCGACCAGCAGGGGACCTGCCGCCGCCCCGAGATGGAGGGTGCCGAGGCCGGGAACCACGAACGGGACGGCGCCGAGGAGCAAGCCCAGCGTCATACCGGTGGCGAGTCCGAGGGGGTTGATGTCGGAGATCGCGTGCTCGGAGTCGCCGAGATATTTCGCGACCTTTGTCATCTGATCGGCGGGCGCAGTCACGCGGATCCGGTCGCCGGGCTGAACGTGCAGATCTGCCGTCGCCAGGAAGTCCTGGTCGGCGCGGCGAACCCGCGTGGCGGTCGCCATGAACCGATCCCACAAGTGCAACTCGCCAATCGACTTGCCGAATAGGGCTTTGTTGGACACCACGATTCGGCGGAAATCGAATTCGTCGCGCTCCATCGTGAGGACGACATCACTGGCTCGGCCGAGTTGCTTGGTCAGGTGATCCACGGCCGCCTGCGCGCCGACGAGGTGGACCATGTCCCCGGGGCGCAGCACGGTCGCCCCCGCGGCCAGGTGCATCTCGCCGTCGGGAGTCCGGTGCCGGGAGAACAACACCTCCCCGTATGGTGTGCGCCGCAGTTCCCGGATCTCCATCACATTGTCGTGGGTCACCTCGACCGTGCGGGTGGTCACCTCGGGCCGGTTGCCGCCGGGCTCGGGGTCGGGTGCGGACTGCCCGCGGCGTAGGAGCCAGGCGGTCGTCAGCAGCATCACCAACACGCCACCGATATAGCTGAGGGAGTAGCCGACTGTCGGCTCGGGAGAGCCGTCGAGGCGCACGATCGCGGCGGCGAGGCCGGGGGTGTTGGTGTTGGCACCGGCATACATCCCGGCGATGGTTCCCGGGGAGAAGCCGAGCGCCCGCCCGAGGCCGTAGCTGAGCGCGCCGACGCCCAGGAGCGCGGCGGCGACGAGCGCGATCGGCCGAATCCCGCGACGCAGGCCGCCGAAGAAGGAGGGGCCGGCGACGATGCCCACGGCATACGCGAAGAGGGAGAGCCCGAGGGTGCCGACGATCTCCGGAACGGCCCAGTCGGGATCGACGGCGGACAGGGCAAGGGCGGCGAAGAGGACGCCAGCCGGACCCAAGCCGACACCGCGAATGGTGATCTTGCCCAGCAGCGTGCCGAGGGCGAGTAGTCCGAAGAGCACGAGGACCGGTTGCTCGGCCAAGAACGCCTTCACGTGCACCCAGTTTAGTTGGCGATTCGTGGGGCTAGGTGGCGGCCCAGCGCGCGCCCGCGAGCCGCAGTCCGAGCCGCCCGTTGGTCTCGCCGATCTCGGCGGGCGTGCGCTTGATGCCGGGTTGGTACCACCGCGCGACGTCGATGCAGAGCGACATCAGCGCCAGGGTCGTGTGCGGGACATCGTCGATGACGAAGTCCCCGCGCCCGATGCCGTCGAGCAGCACCGAGCGGACTTGGGCGTCAATCTCCTTGCGCAGCCCCATGACCGCCTCGCGATGGGCTGGCGTGAGGTGGGCAAACTCGTATTGGACGATGCGCCCGACGCGGTAGTGCTCGGCGTGCCAGCGTGAGAAGTTGGTCATGATCGCGGCGAGCGCGTCGACGGGTGAGTCGGCCGCGGCAGCAGCGTCAACGATCATGTCGCGCGCGGCCGTGTGACCTCGCATACAGATCGAGAAGAGCAACTCTTCCTTGGAGGCGAAGTGCACATAGACGCCAGCCGGGGAGAGGCCCGCGCGGCTCGCGACATCGCGCGTCGTCGTCGCATGAAAACCCTTGTCCGCGAACGCATCCGCCGCGGCCTCCATCAACCGCAGCGCCGTCTCGGTCACATCGTCGGTCAACGGTATGGCGAGTGCGTCGTAGGTGCGCACGCGCCCTGCGGTCCTCGTGGGAGCGCGGTCCGTCATGTTGACAAGCATGCCGCACTCGTCAAAGACTAAGCAAGCGCTTAGTCATGGCCGACGAGTGGCCGCCCGCCTGAAGGAGTCCGCGATGCCCCGCAATCTGTATGGTCCCGACCACGAGGCGTTCCGCGCCGTGGCCGCCGAGTTCGTCGAACGCTCACTCAAGCCGCGCGCCGAGGAGATGTTGGCGGCGAAGTCGATTGATCGGGAGATCTGGCGCGAGGCGGGCAAGCAGGGGCTGTTCGGCCTCGACATCCCCGAGGAGTTCGGGGGTGCGGGCGCCGACGACTACCTCTTCAACGCGATCAGCGCCGAGGAACTCAGCAAGTTCAACGCCGCGGTCTCCTCGTGCTTCGGCATCCACTCCGACGTCTGCCCGCCCTATATCGTCGACCTCGGCACCGAGGAGCAGAAGCAGCGATGGCTGCCGGGGATGGCTGCCGGGGAGTTGATCTGCGCCATCGCGATGACCGAGCCCAGCGGGGGGTCCGATCTCGCCGCCTTGAAGACGACCGCGGTGCGCGACGGCGACGACTGGATCCTGAACGGGTCGAAGACGTTCATCACCAATGGCTTCCAGTGCGACCTGGTCATCGTGGCCGCGCGCACCGACCCGACGAAGGGACCGAAGGGGATCACCCTCTTCATGCTCGAGGACGGTATGCCGGGGTTCACCCGGGGCCGGAAGCTCGACAAGGTGGGCCAGGAGGAGTCCGACACCGCGGAGTTGTTCTTCGAGAACGTCCGGGTTTCGGACGCCAACCGCCTCGGGCCCGAGGGCATGGGCTTCATCGCGATGATGCAGCGCCTTCCGCAAGAGCGGGTGGGCGCCGCGGTTTCCAATGTGGCCAACGCGAAGCAGATCCTGCTGGAGACGATCGACTACGCCAAGGAGCGCAAGGCGTTCGGGCAACCCATCGGGGCCTTCCAGCACAACAAGTTCAAGCTGGCCGAGATGGTCACCGCGATCGAGGTCGCCGAGGCGTATGTCGATGACTGCATCGCCGCGCACGCGCAAGGGAAGCTCACGGCGGTCGACGCCGCCAAGGCGAAGTGGTGGAGCGCGCAGGTGCAAAACGATGTGCTCGACGACTGTGTGCAGATGTTCGGCGGCTACGGGTTCATGAACGAATACCGCGTGGCGCGCGCCTGGCGTGACGCTCGCGTGACAAAGATCTGGGCGGGGTCCAACGAGATCATGAAGGAACTCATCGGTCGGGACCTGGGCCTATGACCGGGGACAGCGCGGCCGTGGGTCGCCACGCCGGAGCCGTCGCGATCGTCACCGGCGCCTCCCGCGGCATCGGCCTCGGCATTGCCGAGCGCCTGGTCGCCGAGGGCGCCCGCGTGGTGATCACCGCGCGGAAGCAGGAGACCCTGGACGAGGCCGTGGCCCGCCTAGGTGGACCCGAGCACGCGGTGGCGGTGGCGGGCAATGCCGCGGACGAGGATCACCAGCGCGCGGCAATCGAGGCCGCGCACGCGGCATACGGCCAGTTGGATCTGTTGGTCAACAACACCGGGATTAATCCGTCCTACGGACCGTTAGCGGAGACGCCGCTGGAGGCGGCGCGCAAGATCCTCGACACCAACGTCGTGGCCGCGCTCGCGTGGACGCAGAAGGCGCTCCAGGCTGGGCTCGGGTCGTCCGGTCCAGGGGCGATCGTCAATGTCGCCTCCGTTGCCGGCCTGGGCGCCTCCGGCGTCATCGGGATGTATGGCGTGTCCAAGGCCGCTCTCATCCACCTCACCACCGAGCTGGCTTTCCAACTCGGCCCCAATGTGCGCGTGAACGCGGTCGCGCCGGCCGTAGTGAAGACGAAGTTCGCGGAGGCGTTGTATGAGGGGCGCGAGGAAAAGGTCGCCCGCGCCTACCCGATGAAGCGGCTCGGGGCGCCGGAGGACATCGCCGGTGCGGTGAGCTTTCTGCTGTCTGCCGACGCGGCCTGGATCACGGGCCAGACGCTCGTGGTCGACGGTGGCGTGACGCTCAGCGCGGGCGTCTGAGCCCGGAGCGGGCCAACTCAGCACACGTTAGTCAACTGTGGACACCTTGCAAGGTGTCCACAGTTGACTAACTG
>NZ_HF571038.1:2620728-2658473 GCF_001046875.1 Nostocoides jenkinsii Ben 74 | reverse complement strand
GGGCGACGGTCGCGATCGCCCGGGCCACCCGTCTCCTGCGCGAGCACGGCGAGCGGTTCGTCTTCATCCTGGATGAGCCCACGGCATACCTCAGCGCGGACGAATCACAGCAGGTAATCGCGTTGATGCGGCGCGTGGCCGATCGCGGGAGCGCGGTCGTGTTCATCTCGCACCGGCTGCAGGAGGTCGCTGCCGTGGCCGACCGGGTCACGGTTCTGCGCGACGGTGTTGTGGTCGACACCTTCGTGGGTCAGACGGACTCGCAGCAGATCATCGAGGCGATGCTCGGGCAACGCTTGGCCCGCGCCTATCCGGAGCGTGCCCCGGCCCCAACCAGCGCCCCGGTCCTGCAGGCGCAGGGCCTGACCGGGGCACGCGTCGTCGATCTCGATCTCGGGGTCGCCGCCGGCGATCGTCGGCCTCGCCGGTCTGGTCGGTATGGGGCACGAGGAGATCCCGGCGCTCCTCGCCGGCGCGGTGCCCGCCCGGGCGGGACGGGTACTCCTGGACGGCGCTGACCTCACCGACGCCGGGATCGCCGAGCGCATCGCGCTCGGCGTCAGCATGGTGCCGGGCAACCGGCAGCGCGACGGAGTGTGGTTGGACGTCGAGGCTTTCGAGAATCTCGCGATCTTGCCTGACACGGCCAGGAGCCTGCTCGGCGTGCGGCATCGCGAGCGCGAGATCGGCGCGGCGACGGATGCGATGACGCGCTTCGGGGTGCGGCCCCCCGACCCGCTGGCCCGCGTTGGCCAGTTCTCCGGCGGCAATCAGCAGAAGGTCGTCCTGGCGAAGTGGCTGGACCGCGAGCCGCGCGTCCTGCTCCTCGACGAGCCGACCCAGGGGATCGACGCGGGGGCCAAATACGATGTGCTGCAACTGGTCTGCGCGGCCGCCACCAAGGGTGCCGCCGTCGTCATCGCCTCGGGCGACTACGAGCAACTGGCCAATATCTGCCATCGCGTCTTGATCCTCCGATTCGGCCGGATCACCGCGACCCTGACCGGGCCGGACCTCACCGAGGCGACGATCGCCGCCCGCGCCCAAGCCGACTGACACTGCGCCGGAGCCCCCCAAGGAAATTCTGCTAGCAGCAGTTAGTCAACTGTGGACACCTTGCAAGCTGTCCGCAGTTGACTAACTTGTGCTGAGTTGGTCCCGACCAACCCAAGCCGGACGTATGCCGCGCCCTCCTCCCGCTGCTGCACTCGCGGTGCCCTCTTCCCGCGGCCCTCCTCGCGCCGCTCTACTCGTGCTGCCCCTCCACCCACGCATCGATCTCGAGCCAGCGCTCCTCCAGCCAGGCCTCGATGGCGGCGGGCTCGCGGGGGACGTCGGGCGCCGCATACGTCCAGGTATGCACCAGGAAGGGGCGCCTGAACGGGATCGCGTCGAAGATCGCGCGGGCGCCGGTGAGGCGGCCGAGGCCCGCGTGCGCGACGATCATGACGTCGGCGTCGGGTCGTGCCGTCAAGGTCGCGACGGCGCCTTTCGTCTTGGGCGGCAACACATTCCGCAGTCGCTCCGCCTGGCGGAGGCGGGCCTGGTGTCCGGACTCGCGCAGACGCCGCAGGAGCTTCGAGCGCCGGGCTGGGGTCCAGTTCTCGCCTTCGGGGAAGATCAGCAAGGCGTCCTCGCGGGCCAGCGTGTCGGCGAGCCGACGCACCCCGGCGAGGCGATCGTCACCGGCGCCGGAAACCGACGGCACGAAGGACGACCCGAGTCGGGTCAGGATCAGGTCGATACCCGGATCCCAGCGCAGCGCATCGGCCAGGACGATGCGTGGCAGCCGGCCACCGGTGCGCGAGAGCAACCACGCGACGGCGATCGAGTCGGCCGGGCCAGCGTGGCGGGCGAAGGCGACCAGCGGCCGCTCAGCATCCCCCAGATCCATCACCGCATCCAGGCGCACTTCGAAGCCAAACCACTTGCGCCCCAACGCCATTGCCGTGTCCAACACCCGGCCGAGGAGCTCCTCGTGATCGACATACCAGGTGGGGGACTCGCCCCTCGGATCGGCGAGCCGCAGCCGCCAACAGCCCACCAAGAGCTGCAGATCGAGCCAGACGATCAGCAGGAACAGTCCCGTCGCCCGGAAGAGCCGCGCCCGGCGATCCACCAGCGACCACACGGCCCCGGCCACGAGCACGGGCAGGCTCGCCACCGTCACGGTCACCGCGAGCACGGGCCACACCACCCGCAGCGCGCGCCGCAGAATCATCGGCGGCGGCTTGAGCCCGCGCATCCCCATCGCTCAATCCTCCTGATGCGCGCCGAGATAGGCCGTGGCTGCCGCGTATGCCGCGTCGGCCCGCTCCCGCATCCGCCGCCCGCTTGCCTGGCCCAAGGACACGGTCGGGGCAACCTCCGTTCCGCTGGGAAGCACATGCAGGGCAACAGAATCCGGGACGCCGCTGATCTCCTGGGCATACCGATGCCGACGCGATATCTCGAAGGCCACGGCGGCCACCTCCCATGGCATCCGCGGAACCGCGAGCGGCTGCTCGACCCGGCCGACCTGCAACACGAAGATGCGTTCCGCCCCAAGCGCAATGGCGCGCCCGACCGGGATCGAGTGCACGAGGCCCCCGTCGAGATAGTGCGCCCCGTCGATTTGCACTGGTGGGAACAGCCCCGGGACCGAGCAGGACGCCAGCACCGCGGGCGCGATGGGACCAGTCGTGAACCAGGTCTCGCGGCAGTCCTCGATCCGCGCGGCCACGCATTGGAAGGGCACGGCCAACTCGTCGAACTCCCGCTCCGGCAAATACCGATCCATCACCGTCGCGAGCGGCGCATGCGTGAGGAGGTGCGTCCGGTGACGCGCGATCTTCGCGGCCTTGCGGACCGGCCGCTCCCACAACACCCCTTCGCGCAGGACCTCATCCCACACCGTGGCGAGCCGTTCGGCGCCCGCGAGGGTCGGGTCACCGGCGATAAAGGCGCCGTTGATGGCACCGATGCTCGTCCCGAGCACCAGGTCCGGCGCGATGCCCGCCTCGGCGAGCGCACGGACCATACCGACTTGGGAGGCCCCGAGGACGCCGCCACCCCCCAGGACGTATGCCGTGCGAGGAGTCACGGGGCCAGCGTAGGCCGCGGCCTGCCGAACCTCCGATGTGCCGACCAGTACAGACGATGGAGCCAGCGAATCTGGCTCTCCCATAGCGCAAACGACTGGACAAGCGACAAGATGGGCGTATGGCTGCTCCGTTGACTGTGATCCTGTTCGGTGCCACCGGCGATCTCGCCAAACGCAAACTCATCCCTGGGCTACTGCATCTGTTCCAGAGCCACTTGCTGGATGACATGCGAGTTGTCGGGACGTCGCTTGACGACCTGAGCGTCGACGACTTCAAGGATCTCGCGTTGCGGGCGATCCGGGAGCACAGCACCCGGACCCTGAAGGACGAGGACTGGAACCACTTCAGCCAGCGCCTCGACTACGTCCCGCTCTCCGCCGGCCCCGAGGCGCTGAAGGCGGCGGTGCTACGCGCCGAGGAGGAACTCCCCGGCGACGACGAATTGCGCCTGCACTACCTCTCCGTTCCGCCCAAGGCCGCCCTTGCGGCGGTGAGCACGATTGCGGCCGCGGGGCTGGTGGAGCGCTCGCGGATCATCATGGAGAAGCCGTTCGGCACCGACTACGCGTCCGCCGTCAAGCTCAACCGGCAGTTGCACGAGGTCTTCGACGAGAGCCAGATCTTCCGGATCGACCACTTCCTCGGCAAGGAAGCCGCGCAAAACATCCTCGCGTTCCGATTCGCCAACGGTCTCTTCGAGCCGATCTGGCACCGCAACAACATCGACCACATCCAGATCGATGTGCCCGAGACGCTTGGCCTGACCCAGCGCGGGGACTTCTATGAGGCGACCGGCGCCTACCGCGACATGGTCGTCACCCACCTTTTCCAGGTGCTCGCGTTCACCGCGATGGAGCCGCCGTCGGCGCTGGAACCCGCCGCGATCAACCGCGAAAAGACCAAGGTCTTCCGGTCGATGTCCCCGATCGAGCCGACCAACGTCATCCGCGGGCAGTATGTGGGCTATCGCCAGGAGCCAGGCGTGGCCCCCGACTCCGAGACCGAGACCTTCGTGGCGCTGAAGTGCTATATCGACAACTGGCGCTGGGCCGGCGTGCCGTTCTTCCTGCGCACCGGCAAGCGGATGGGCGAGGGTGCCCGCATCATCTCGATCGCCTTCAAGGAGCCTCCGCGCTCGATGTTTCCGGCGGGCTCCGGCGTCGGTGACCACGGGCCAGACCACCTGACCTTTGATCTGTCCGACCAGCCGCGAATGTCGTTGTCCTTCTATGGCAAACGACCCGGCCCGGGCTATCGACTCGACAAGCTGTCCATGCAATTCGCGATGAAGGACACGACCTGGGCGGGTTCGGTGTTGGAGGCCTACGAGCGGCTGATCTATGACGCTGCCCGCGGCGATTCGACGTTGTTCGCCTCCGCGAATGGCATTGAGCGACTGTGGGAGATCAGCCAGCCCCTGCTGGACAACCCGCCGATCGTGCGGCCGTACGACCAAGGCTCCTGGGGCCCCAACCAGATCCACCAGCTGGTCTCGCCCTTCGGCTGGCGGCTGCCCTTCGAGCGCAAGTGGCGCGAGCCGAGCTAACCGGCCCCGCCTCCCGAACTTGAGCACGCCTTACGAACTTGAGCACGCCGTGGAGGACGTGCTCGAGTTCGTAAGGCGTGCTCAAGTTCGTATGGCGTGCTCAAGTTCGAGGGGTGGCGGCGTCGGCCACCGTCGCCCCGACCCGCACCAGGAGTGACCTGGGCGCGATCGTCGCGGTGACCTGGCGCGCCGTCCCGATGACGTCGCCGTCGACCTGGACTTCCTCCGCCTGGTCTGTGGTGATGTCAAAGCGCGTTCCCGTATGCCGTGCCAGCCGCTCGTGCCGCTGCTTCCGATCGCGGGTGAGCACCCGGGCGGTCACCAAGACCCAACCCGTCAAACCCTTGGGGGAGAGCACCACGCAGTCCAACAGTCCGTCGTCGACGACCGCATCGGGCATCAGTTCGATGCCCCCGGTGATGCGCCCGCAGTTGCCCACCAACACCGTTCGGGCGTGCGCCTTAACCGGCTCGCCCCCATCGACCGCGAGCGTCATCCGGAAACGCGGGCCAAGGAAGTTGCGCAGGCCAGTCGCGGCATACGCCGTCCACCCGATGCGAGCCTTCGCGTCCTCGCTCGTCTCGGCCATGATCGTCGCGTCGAGCCCGAGCCCGGCCATGACGAGGAAGGCGTGGCGCTCGGGCTGGGCTGCCGCCGTCGCGGCAAGAGAGTCATCCGCCGCGGTGGCGACGGGGTCGAGTTCGACCCAGCCGACGTCGACGGGACGGTTGCGTCCGGTGAGCCCGAGCCGGAAAGCCGCCTCCAGGTCGTCCGTGGCCAGCCCGAGGTTGCGCGCCAGCAGATTCCCCGTGCCAGCCGGCAGCAACCCCAGAGGTATGTCCGTGCCGACCAGCGCGCTCGCCACGCACCGGACGGTGCCATCGCCGCCGAGCGAGGCAACGACATCGGCGCCGTCGGCCAGAGCCGCCCGCGCCTGCCCGGTGCCCGGGTCCTGCGCGGTCGTCTCGTGGAAGGTCGGCTCCGCCCAGTCCAGTTCCGCGGCCACGGCGCGCAGGCGCGCCTTGACGGGCTCCACCTCGGTGAACTTGGTGGGGTTGATGACAACGGCGACGCGCCGCCGGCGCGGCGCCGGCTGATCCTTGCGGAAGTCGTCGCGGTGCGGGCGGCGGCGGACCGGCCGCCCCGGCGTAGTCCTCAAGGCCAGCGCGATGGCGACCGCGACGAGGGCAAAAAAAACGACGGCAACGCCAGCAAGCGCGAGAGCGTCCGTCACAGGCTGAAACTACCAGCGCCGCGCGCGCAGGTTGCGGCAGCATGGGCGCCATGGACTCTGCCTCCGCTTCGGCACCGGAACTCCCCGACCCCGATGGCAAGGATTGGACCTGGGTGCTGGATCGGCCGTGTCCGGATTGTGGGTTCGATGCGGCGACGATCCGACCGGCCGACTACGCCACGGCGATCCGGCAGGTAACCCTGCCGTGGCAGGCCCTGCTGCGCCGGCCGGCGGCGAGCGTCCGACCGGAGCCCAAAGTCTGGGCCCCGCTCGAATACGGCTGTCACGTCCGGGACGTTTGCCGGCTGTTCGAGGAGCGCACGCGGCTGATGTTGACCGAGGACGGCCCGGACTTCGCCGACTGGGATCAGGACGCGACCGCCGTGGCGCAGCGCTACTTCGCCCAGGATCCCGAGGTGGTGCGGACCGAATTGGCCGAGGCGGCGCAGACCCTTGCCGAGACGTATGCCGCGATCCCCGACGATGCGTGGGAGCGCACTGGACGCCGCAGCAACGGCTCGCTTTTCACGATTCGGACATTGGGCGGCTACCTTCTGCACGACCTGAGCCACCACGTCTGGGATGTGCGGTTCTAACTGATGCCACCTCTTCACCTCTGGCTGGCCTTCGTGGCCGCCGGTGCGCTTCTTTGTGCCATCCCCGGGCCTAGCCTGCTGTTCACGATCGGGCGGGCGCTGTCGGACGGGAAAAGGTCCGCACTGCTCACCGTGCTCGGCAACGGTCTGGGCATCCTCACCCAGATCCTCCTGATCGCCGTCGGCCTGGGGCCGCTCGTGGCGCGCAGTGCGGCGCTGTACACGACCCTGAAACTGGCCGGCGCGGCATACCTCATCTATTTGGGGATCGGGACGATCCGCCACCGTCGGGACGCCGAGGGAGTGCTGGCGACGATGGACGCGCCGCGGAGGCCGGCGCATCACGCGGTTCGGGACGGCTTCATCGTCGGGGTGACGAACCCCAAGACAGTGGTCTTCTTCGTTGCCCTGCTGCCGCAGTTCGTGGATCCGGCCAGCGGTCCGGTGCCCCTGCAGATGGTCGTGCTGGGGCTGACCTTCTTCGTCATCGGGGTGACCAGCGACGGGTTAGTCGCGCTCGCGGCCGGCTCGGCGCGTGAGTGGTTCGCCCGGTCGCCCCATCGGTTGCGTCGGATGAGCGCCACCGGCGGGTTGATGATGATCGCGCTTGGGGTCACGTTGCTGTTTACCGGTAGGCCGCAGCCCACGACGTGAGTCGGGCCGCATGCGCGGACGGCCCTCCCTGGGCCGCGCAGAAACCCACCTGAGCCGGTGGGCACGCGCCGATAAACTGCCCGGGTGATTGACATCAAAGTTCTTGCCGACGACCCCGACCGGGTCAAGGCCAGCCAGGTCGCGCGCGGGGACGACCCCGCGCTCGTCGACCAGGTCATCGACGCCGACGCCAAGCGACGGGCCGCGCTGACCGAGTTCGAGCAACTCCGCGCCCGGCAGAAGTCCATGGGCAAGGAGGTCGCGGCGGCGCAGGGTGAGGCCAAGCAGGTGCTGCTCGCCGAGACCAAGTCGATCGCGGCCAAGGTCAAGGAACTGCAGGCGACGTCGGATGCCGCGGTCGCCGAGCGCGACGCGCTGCTGATGTCGATCGGCAATGTCATCGTCGACGGCGTGCCGGCGGGCGGCGAGGACGATTATGTCGTGCGCGAGATCATCGGCACGCCACGGGATTTCGCGGCCGAAGGGTTCGAGCCCAAGGACCACCTCGACCTCGCCGAGGGCCTCGGCGCGATCGACATGGCCCGCGGCGCGCGGGTCGCGGGCTCGCGCTTCTACTTCCTGACCGGCCCCGGTGCCCGCCTCGAACTCGGCCTGCTCAACGCCGGTATGGCGCTCGCTCTTGAGCACGGCTTCGTCCCGATGATCACCCCGACCCTGGTCCTGCCGGAGGTCATGAAGGGCGCCGGCTTCATCGACCGGCATGCCGACGAGGTCTATCGCCTCGAAGCCGACGACCTCTATCTCACCGGCACCTCGGAAGTCGCGCTCGCGGGCTTCCACTCCGGCGAGGTCATCGACCTCAGCGCGGGCGCGAAGCGCTATGCCGGCTGGTCGACCTGCTACCGCCGCGAGGCCGGCAGCTATGGCAAGGACACCCGCGGCATCATCCGCGTGCACCAGTTCAACAAGATCGAGATGTTCGTCTATTGCGACCCGGCCGACGCCGAGGCCGAGCACGAGCGCCTGCTCGACATGGAGCGCGCCATGCTCGCCAAGATCGAGGTGCCCTATCGCATCATCGACACCGCCGCCGGCGACCTCGGCCAGAGCGCGGCGCGCAAGTTCGACAGCGAGGCGTGGTTCCCGAGCCAGGGCCGCTACCGGGAACTCACGTCGACCTCGAATTGCACGACCTTCCAGGCCCGCCGCCTCGGCACCCGGATGCGCGGTGAGAAGGGCAACGAGGTTGTCGCAACCCTCAACGGCACGCTGGCCACGACCCGCTTCCTCGTCGCGATCCTGGAGAACCACCAGCAGCCGGACGGCTCGGTCGTGGTCCCCGAGGCGCTGCGTCCGTATGTCGGTCTCGACGTCCTGACGCCGGTCGCCTGACTCGTGCGCGACGCCCATCTGGTCGCCCTCGACATCGACGGCACGACGATCACCCACGAGGGTGAACTGCGCGAGCGCGTCCGCCTCGCCGTCCGCCGCGTCGCCGACGCGGGTCACCATGTCGTCATCGCGACCGGCCGCTCGGTGCTCGGCACACTACCGATCCTCACCGAGCTCGGTCTCGATCAGGGGTATGCCGTGTGCTCCAATGGCGCCGTCACCATCGCCTTGGACCCGGCTCACCCGAGCGGCTACGAAGTCCTGGAAGCGGTCACCTTCGACCCGGGTCCGGCGCTGGAGTTGCTGCGGGGGGCGTGGCCGGATGCCGTTGTGGCAGTGGAGGATTTGGGCGTTGGCTTCAAGGTGAGCGCGCCCTTCCCGGATCCGCTGGAGGGCGTCGTCACGGTCGTGCCGTGGGAGGAACTGCTGGCCGACCCGGTCACCCGCGTGACCTTCCGCAGCCCGACCGGGACCAGCGAGGACTTCACCAAACTCGCCGAGCGGATCGGCCTGCACGGCGTGAACTACGCCGTCGGCTTCTCCGCCTGGCTCGACATCAACCCCGAGGGCGTCTCCAAGGGCAGCGCCCTCGAACTCGTGCGTCGCCGCCTCGAGGTCCAGCCGATGCATACCCTCGCCGTCGGGGATCAGCGCAATGATGTCGAGATGCTGCGTTGGGCGGCCCGCGGGGTCGCGATGGGCAATGCGCCGGAGGAGGTCAAGGAGGTCGCCGACGAGGTCACCGAAGATGTGTATGCCGATGGCCTCGCCCTCGTCCTCGACTCGCTCCCCGGTCGTCGAGGCCGGGAAGTGGCGGCGCCATGAGCGCACCCCGACCCGATCTCGTCATCTCGTCCCCGGCCAACGCGCGCATCAAAGCCGTTGTCGCGCTGCGCAATCGGCGTGACCGCGATGCGTCCGGATTGACCCGGTTGGAAGGGCGTGAGGAACTGGAACTGGCCATCGCGGCCGGTGTCCGGCCGCGGACCCTGTTCCACTGCCCGCAGCTAATGGGCCGAGGCGGGCCTGGCGATGGTCTGGTCGAGCAGGTGCGCAGCTTCGGTGCCGAGATCATCGAATGCTCGCGGGCTGTCTTCGAAAAGGCGAGCTATCGCGAAGGCCCAGACGGCTTCCTCGCCGTCGCCCCGAGCCCGGGGCGCGGGCTGTTCGCACTCGACATACCCACCGATGGGCTCCTGCTCGTGGCCCAGGGGATCGAGAAGCCGGGGAATCTCGGCGCGATGCTGCGCACGGCCGACGCGGCCGGGGTGGCCGCGGTGATCGCCGCCGACCCGGTGACCGACTGGGGCAATCCGAATGTCGTGCGCGCGAGCAAGGGGACGGTCTTTTCGGTGCCGGTGGCGTCCGCGACGACGGCCGAGACCATCGCTTGGCTCGCGGCGCGCGGGATCGCGCTGGTCGCGACGACCCCGGACACGGACACGCGGCATACCGACGCCGATCTGCGCGGCCCGGTCGCGATCGCGGTGGGGACCGAGAAGTACGGCCTGGACGAGGAACTCTTCGCGGCCTCGACGATTCGCGTCCGCATCCCCATGGCCGGCCGCGCCGACTCCCTGAACGCCGCGACAGCGGCCGCGATCGTGCTCTTCGAAGCCGTCCGCCAGCGCTCAGTGGCCCCTCCGAATTTCCGCTAGACCCCGTTGCGGGGGTAGTGGACGGGGTCCCCGCGAAGTATCGGAGCGAGGCACGAGCGGAGAACTACGTGTGCTGAGTTGCCGATTTCGCCGGATTTGCAAAGCTCAGGCGTCGAGCCTGGCGCGAGCCGCCTCGCGTCGGTGCTTGAGGAACTCCAGGACCATCGGCACGACCGAGACGGCGACGATCGCGAGGATCGCGGCCTCCAGGTGGTCCTGCAGCACGGGGAAGGCCTGGCCCAGGAAGTAGCCGGCCAGCGTGACCCCGGTCGCCCAGAGCACCGCGCCGACCCCGCTCCATACGAAGAAGTGCCGCCGCTCCATCTTCCCCACTCCCGCGACCACGGTGATGAAGGTGCGCACGATCGGGACGAAGCGACCGAGCACGAGGGCCTTCGCGCCATACCGCTCGAAGAAGTCGTGAGTCTTGTCGAAGTTGGCCTTGTTGATGAACCGGCCCTGCCGGTTGTAGAGCGGTGTCCCGATCGCCCGCCCGATCTCATAGCCGACCACATTGCCCGCGAAGGCCGCGATCGACAGCACGATGCACGCGGTCACGATGTTGAAGTTCAAGTCGCCATTGGCGATGAACAGGCCGATCGCAAAGAGCAGGGAGTCACCGGGCAGAATGGGGAACAGCAGGCCGCACTCGATGAACACGATTGCCGTGCTCACCCAAAAGAACTGGCTGCCGAATCGTTCGAGCAGCCAGGCGGGGTCCATCCAGTCCGGGCCAAGGGCGGGCATCATCACGAGAACAAGGGTAGTTCGTGCAGTCTGTGAGAACCCTGAACGCCCGCTGTCCCCGCGCTGCGAGACGGGAAATCCGTGGCCCGTATGCCGCGTGGCCGGGTCGCCCGAGCGGCTGTCGGAGTCAGACGCAGTGGTTCCGGAAGGCGTGCTCGGATAACCCGGCCCCCATCGTCACGCACATGTCGACCGCCGACACCGCCCGCGATATGGACCTCATCCGGCAGGCAGTCGGGGACGCGAGGCTCAACTACTACGGCGTGTCCTATGGGAGTTACCTCGGGTCGAGCTACGCCTCGATGTTCCCCAACCGCGTGGGCCATGTCGTCGTCGATGCCGTGCTCGATCCGGTCGCGTGGTCGACCGGCACCGGCCGTCCGCCCTATGAGCCGTTCACGGCGCGCATCAAGTCGGGTCGAGGGGCCTACGAGGCGATGATGACCGGGCTCGCTGAGTGCGACAAGGCCGGCAAGGCACGTTGCGCCTTTGCCGGCGGTGCCGCCGCCAAGTGGGCCAAGCTCACGTCGCGGGCCAAGGGTGGTCACCTCCAGTTCATGGGTGAGCATCTCGCGTATGCCGACCTGATCGCCGGCACGCTCGGCCCGCTCTATGGCAACGACTACACCGATCTCATGGGGGCGCTCGACCAGCTGTATGCCGAGAACTTCGAGGGGCGGTCGGACCCGGCTGCCGCGCGCGCGGCAGCGGAGCTCTTCGTCACGTCAGCGGCGGACGCCCAAAATCCGTTCACCGTTCCCGCGCCGGGACTTCGTCGGGTGAGCGATGCCTTCGCCGGCGTCGCCTGCGCCGATACGCGCAACCCACGGGACCTCGCCTCGTGGTCGCAGGCCGCACGCAAGCAGGACAGGTCCTACCCCGGGTTCGCGTTGCGGTGGATCTGGCTCGGGGCTCCCTGCGCGGGCTGGCCCGGCGGCGATGGACGATGCCTACCTCGGCCCGTTCGGGGGCAAGACCGCCAGCCCGGTCCTGGTCATCGGCAACCTCTATGACCCGGCCACCCCTTACCAGGGCGCTCAGCGGGTGGCCCGCCTGTTCGACACGGGGCGCTTGCAGTTGACGGGCTAAACAAGGCGCACCGGTGACGGATCGGGCCCAGTCACCTAAACTGGGCCCGATCCTGCACCGTGCAGGATCACCAACGATGGCCCGGCACCGCCGCTGAAAGGTGCCCCCCGATGACGCCGAAGCGCGCTCCGTCCATCGTCCACAGCTACACCTCGTTCTTCGAGTACGAATGCTGCGGCGACCCAGTCGCCGTCAACGACGTCCTCGACGTTGATCACATCCCGATGGATCGGCGGGACACCGCCATTTGCGACCTGATGCCACTGGATTGGTATGTGGGCCACCACGCCCTCGGCGGCCCGGACGATCCGGGCACTCGAAGTCGAGTCCGCGTGAAGCGGCTGTGGGAGGTCTACCTGCACTACCGCTTCGACCTGGCTCGAGACGCCTACGTGCCGATCCCCGGCTCTGGGTCGCTCCGCGAGGTGCCCGCGATGCGCTTCGGCGCGTGGGATGACGACATGGCGGTTGCGGGTGCGGACTACCGGCCGACGTCGCCCCAGGGCTGGATCATGCGCCTGGAGCAGTTCGGGTCCTGAGCCAGTCGAGGCCCGGCTCCGGCCCCGTGACGTCGGGCATGCGACGACGCGAGAAGAGCCCATGCCCCATACCCGCCAACAGCAAGAGGGTGAGTTCGTCGGCATCGCCGATGCCGACCGACTCGGCGATGCCGTCGTCGAGCATCGTCGCCAGACCGTGCACTCCTGACCAGGCGACGAAGGCCCACATCCGTGGGTCGCCTTCGTCGATGGCCCCGACGGCCTGGCATTCCTCGACGCCCTGCAGCACGACATTGAACGCCCGCCCCGCGGCCTCGCCGATCGCGTCTTCGCGGCCGTGGGGGAAGTGCCGCTCCGGGCGGGTGATGAGCTGGAAGACCTGAGGCCGGGTGCGGGCGAAGCGGACATACGCCAGGCCCACCTCGGTGAACGCGGCGACCGGATCCTCCTGGCTGTCCCACCCCGCCTGCAAGGCATCGACGAACCAGCCGAAGCCTTCGACGATCATCGCCTCAATGAGCGCACTCCGGCCGGCGAAGTGATGTCGGGGAGCGGCGTGGCTGACGTTCACCGCCCGGGCGACGGCACGGATGGTGACCTCGTCGGGGCCGCCCGCCTCCAGCAGCGACCAAGCGGCGTCGGGCGACCGCATGAGTTATGACGTCATCGTCATTGGTTCCGGGATTGGCGGCTTGGTGGCCGGCTCGATCCTCACCCAACGCATGGGCAAGCGCGTTCTGGTGATTGAGCGCCACTTCAAGCTCGGCGGGTTCAATCATGCCTTCACCCGCAAGGGGTTCCACTGGGACGTCGGTCTCCACTACGTGGGCGAGATGGGTGCCGGTATGCCGCTGCGCCGCGTCATGGACCTTGCCACCCGGGGCGCGGTGGCGTGGCGGCAACTCCCGCCTGGCTATGACCAGCTCGGCTTCCGCGGAGAGAACCACTGGTACTTCGACTCCTTTTGACCACGACGCCAACAGCGACCCGGCCGGCCTGCTCGCCGGGAAACCGGCCATGGCCTACCTGTCGTTTCCGTCGCTGAAGGACCCGCGGGCCACGCGGCATACGGCCGAGATCATCGCGGGCCTGCCGGCCGAGGAGTTCGCGGCCTGGCGCGACACGCGTTGGCAGCGTCGGGGCGAGGACTATGAGGCGTTCAAGCGGCAGCTCGCGGCCGGTCACATCGCGCGGGTTGAGCGCGACCGGCCGGGATTCGCCGACCTGATCGAGCACGTTGAGGTCTCCACGCCGCTGACGGTGGACGGCTTCGCAGGCTACGCCTCCGGCAGCTTCGCCGACCTCGCCGGCACGCCGGATCGCTTGCGGCACAAGATGTTTCCCACAGCGGTGATGCCGGGTCTGTATCTCGCCGGCGCCGACACCATGTGTCTGGGCATCGCCGGCGCGATGATGGGCGGGGTGTTCGCCGCCGGTGAGGTGCTCGGCCCGTTCGGTGTCCCGCGCATCATGGCCAGCAGTGTCCCGGCCGCCGCGAGGCCGCGAGTCGCCGATCGGATGCCGGTCGGGGCCTCCGCCTGACGTCAGCCGGTGTTGCGCAGTCCCGCCGCGACGCCGTTGACGGCCAGCAGTAGCGCGCGCTGCAACTGTGGGTCCGTGTCCCCGGCGCGAATCCGCGCGAGCATCGAAATCTGCAAGTAGGAAATCGGGTCGAGGTAGCGGTCGCGGACCTCAAGCGTGCGCCTCAGCGTGGGCTGTGCCTCCAGCAGCTCCGACTCACCCGTGATCTCCAGGACCGCCTCGACCGTCTTGGCATACTCCGCGCGGATACGCTCGAAGATCGGGTGCAGTTCCGGGTCCACCAGGGATAGGACGTAGTGCTCGGCGATGTCGAGGCGGGTCTTCTTGCACATCATCTCGACGTTGCTGATGAAGGTCTTGAAGAAGTGCCACTCGGCATACATCTCGCGCAGTTGAGCCTGCTTGCCGGCATCCAGCGCGCTCCGCAGCCCCGTGCCCACGCCGAACCAGCCCGGCACGATTTGCCGCGATTGGGTCCACCCGAACACCCACGGGATCGCCCGCAGCCCGGCCAAGCCCTGGCCGCTGTCCGGCCGCTTGGACGGACGCGAGCCGATCTTAAGCGCCCCGAGTTGCTCGAACGGCGTCGACTGGGCGAAGTAGGTGGGCAATTGCGGGTCGTCCACCAGTTGCCGGTATGCCGTGAACGCCGCCCCGCTGATGTCGTTCATCGTCGCGTCCCACAACTCCAGGCGGCCGGGCTCCACCCGGGCGGCCGTATGGAGCGCGCTCGCCTCCAGCACGGCGGCGATGGTGAGTTCGAGGTTTTCCCGGGCGAGGGCGGGCAGGAGGTACTTGTCCGAGATGACCTCGCCTTGCTCGGTCACCTTGATCTCGCCGGAGAGTGTTCCCCACGGCTGGGCGAGGATGGCCTCATGGGTAGGGCCACCGCCGCGCCCGACGCTTCCGCCGCGACCGTGGAAGAGGCGCAACTGCACGCCATGTTTGGCGCACACGTCACGCAGCACACGCTGGGCGCGGTGGATCTCCCACTGACTGGTCGTGATGCCCGCGTCCTTGTTGGAGTCCGAATAGCCGAGCATGACTTCCTGGACATTGCCGCGGGCCGTGACCACTGCCCGGTATGGCGCGACGCTCAGCAGCGTGTCGAGAATCGTTCCGGCAGAACGAAGTTCGTCGACGGTCTCAAGCAAGGGGACGAAGCCGATGTCGGCACGCGCCCGGCCGTCCGACCCGGTCGCGATGTCCACCAAGCCGGCCTCGCGGGCGATGACCACGGGCGCCAGGATGTCCGCGGGGCCTTGGGTCATCGAGACGATATAGCTCTCGATGATCTCCATCCCGAACCACTTCTGCGCTGCCCGGATGGCCCGGAACGTCTCGAAGGTGCGCGACCCCTCCGTGTCCAGGGGTGGGGGGAAGGGGGCCAGCGGGCGTCGCCCGGCTAGCTCGGCGCCGAGCCAGTCGAGGCGCGCGGTCGGGGAGAGCGCGGCATACGCTCCGTCGTTGCCGGAGGCGCGGTCGGCGAGTTGACCGACGACGTGATGGTGGGCGTCGCTGTGCTCGCGCACGTCCATCGTGGCGATCTGGATGCCGAACGCGCTCGCGGTGCGGATCAAGGTGGCGAGCGCGCCATTGGCGACGAGTTCGCCGCGGTGCGCCAAGAGCGAGTCACGGATCAACAGGAGATCGGCGAGGAGTTCATCGCGGCCGACGTAGTCGTGCCCGGGCCGCGAATCCGCCCGCGCCGCAATGCGATCGCGCGTGTTGGTGAGCTTCTGACGGACGCAACTGAGCTTGAGGCGGTAGGGCTCCTCGACATTGAGACGGCGGATGCGCTCGTCGATATCGAGTTTGTCGAGGTCGCGTTCGAGGCTGGCGGCGAGCTCCGGGGTCACGTCGACCAGGCGCGTCGACATCGAGACCTCGTCGACACAGTCCTGAACCATGGCGATCAGGCCCTTGATCGCAATGGCGTGCTGCATGACGAGGACGTCGAGGGTGGTTGCCGGGGAGACATTGGGGTTGCCGTCGCGGTCGCCGCCGATCCAGTTGCCGAAGATCAGCGGCCTGGCAGTGGGCGGCAGGAAAGCTCCGCGCGCGCGGGCCTCGTCGGCCATGTCGGCCAGGAGTCGCGGGACGGTTTCTTCAAGGAGCCCGCCCACGAAGAAGAGCATGTTGCGGGCCTCGTCGGCGACCTTGGGCTGGTCGACGCGAAGGTCGTCGCTCTGCCACATCGACTCGATGATTTCGGCGAGGCGCTGGTCGCGGCGGCGCTGGCTCCGGGGGGTTGGCGCGGCGCGGTAGGTGATCAGTGCGTCGGCGATCTCGCGAAGTTTGAGTAGGGCCGTCCGGCGGCTGGCTTCGGTGGGATGCGCGGTATAGACGGGTCGGACGGAGAGCCGGCCGAGCGCGGTGGTCAGCGCCGCCGGCCCCCGCTCCTCCACGATCCGGTCCATCGCGGCGTTCATCCAGTCGGCATCTTCCGGCCGCTGGGCGAGGTGCGCGGCCCGATCGACCTGCTCCGCGATATTCGCCAAGTGGAAGTAGGTCGCGAAGGCCCGTACCAGCATGGTCGCCGTCGGTAGGTCCACGGAGGTCAACTTCTTGGCGAGCTCGCGCGCCGCCGCGTCGTCGCCGCCCTGGGCTCGCTTGGTCAGGAGTCGCACGCTCTCGACGGCGTCGAGCAGCCCAGCGCTCTCTTGGCGGACGAGCGTCTCGCCGAGGAGCTCGCCAAGCCGTCGTATGTCGCGCCGCAGCGCCGCATCCGACGGCGCCTTCGCGCGTTCACCGGTCGCGACCTCGGGGGGAGCGCTGTCCATGCGACAACCCTAGGAACCGCCTCGCCCGGGCCGCAACCGCTGCTCAGCCCTTGGGTTGGCGCCGGGCTTCTCCTTGGAACTTCTGCTAGCAGGAGTTAGTGCACTGTGGACACCTTGCAAGCTGTCCACAGTTGACTAACTTGTGCTAAGACGCAGCTTCCGCCGGGTAGAGGCGGGCACCGAAGGCCCACCACAGGCCGAGCACTACGCCCGTGACCGCGACGACCGCCACCGGGAGCACCTGGAGAGCGACCAGGATCCCGACGATCGCGTTGATGATGACGAGCAGCGTGATGACTTGCTGATAACGCGGCATAACTCAACCCCTGCAATCGAGTCGGCGTGGCCCACTGCCGCGCCCGTTCTGGAGTCTGCCAGCGCCTCCGGTCCGTGTCATCCGCTGCGGTCCGGTCGCAACAGTCCCGTGACCGGGGCCGGCCCCCACCCAGAACGCCTCTCGCAGTGCTCAGTCCTGCAAGCCCGGTATTCCATCGATGCCGTCGTCCTTATGGTCGTTTGCGACACCGCTGACGATATTGCAGTATGCCGTGACTTGCAGTGCGGCGATGGTGACGTTTTCGGCGCTGGACTTACGGTCATGCTTCGTCAGCATATTCTTGAGCGCACTCTCTTGGTCATCGGTCAAGTCGCTCATGAGGCCGGTGTTGGGTGACAGTGAAGCGTATTCAGAGCATGTCGGAACTTTCGCTAGGCCGACGCTCGAGCATCCGGCCATAAAGGATGTGAGGCCGATCAACAACACCACCCCGCTGCGGACTGGGCGCGCTCCTTCGAGTTGTCGGTGCTGGTGGAAATTCAAGGTCATCCTGACTTCTCCAAGAGTTGTTGCCCCCATCGGTGAGCATTGCCTACCTTAAAGCGCTGGCAAAGTCCTCAAAATAGAGGACCCTGCGTCTTCCGAGTTGCCTAGCCGAGTCCCGCAAAAGGATGACTTGTCAGAGGCATGTTGGCTGGCTGTGCTTGATGTCAAGCACAGCACAACCGAATCAAGGAGAAGGCAATGGAAGATGTAGGCCCGCTCGAGATCATTCTCTGGGTGATGGGCGGAATATGCGCGATCTTCACGTTTTACAAGGGTTATGTCACCGGTTACTACCCGTCCGAGACGCCCATCCTTCTGGCATCAGCAGTGGGCACCATCATCAGCTTCTTCGCAGCAAACCGCATCGGCACCCGCAGGAAGAATGCTCGCCTCGCTGCTGAGGATCGGAAGCGTGGCCTTGTATGAAGACGATTCTCGGAATCGGTGGATTCGTTATTCTGGTCGCGCTGGTCATGATGCTGCAGAGGTTGCTTGGGCGTGGGGCTGCGATGGTCTCAGGGGCTGTGACTGGCAACACGCGCAAGCGCGGTCTAGCGGCGGTTCATCAACAACTGGACTTTAGCGTTCCGCTCGACGGAAAGGTTGTTGTTGATCGTGTCCTAACGACCTTGGGGATCGCTGAAGGTCCTGCCGATGGGTTTCGGGTGGAGGGTCGGAGTGCTGACGGAGGATCTGTCGAGATCTGCGTCGGGAACCGGTTCTCTGATCGCCTGACGTTTCTAATCGAAACACACGCCGTTGGCGAGGGGTGCGCGGGCTTTTCTACTGTCGCGAAGTGGACAGAATCCAGCGGACAGATTATTGCCACCGATGAGGCCGAGCGCTTACAAGCGCACGTGCGCTCCGCGATCAATGCGCTCGGCGGCACCCTAGTTGAGACTCGGTCCACTTAGTCGGCCTGGTTGCGCGGTGCAGTCGGCGATCAGTCATCGAGCAATGCGCTCAGGAAGTCAACATCGTCGGCTTGGAAGAGGTCGGGCAGCGCGAGGAACACCGTGCCCACACCCAGGCTTGCGAGGCGGTCGCGGCGACGCCGCTGATCGTCGAGCGTGCCCGCGTGATGCCGCCGGGCGTATGCCGCGGCGCTCGTCCGCCCGCGCAGCCGCTCAACCCGGCGGGCCACGTCCTCACGGTCGTCACCGATCACGGTGACGTCCAGGACCGTGATGGCGAGGGTCGTGGGGTCGCGCTCGGCGGCCGCGCAGGCGGTATGCAGTTCGCCCAGCTTGGCACTCAACGTCGCCTCATCGCTGGGAAGATTGACGGCGTCCGCGTAGCGTGCCGCGATCCGCATCGTGCGAGATCCGTTGCCGCCCAGGATGATCGGGAGCTTGCCGACGGGCCGGGGGTAGCACGTGGTCTCGGGCAGCGAGACGCGGCGCCCGGCATACGGCTTGGTGCCGGTGCCCCACAGGGCCCGCATCGTCTCGATGGCTCGCTCGACCTCATCGAGTCGCTCCCGGGGTTGTGGGAAAGGCAGGCCGTATGCCGCGTGCTCCCGCTCCCACCACCCCGCGCCGACTCCGGCGAAGGCCCGTCCGCCGGTCAGGACATCCAGGGTGGCGAGAGATTTGGCGAGCACCCCGGGGTGGCGGAAGGTCACGGGGGAGACGAGGGTGCCGAGCCACAGGTCGGTCACGAGCGCGGCAAGGTGACCGAGGGCGACATAGGGCTCTGGGATCGGCTCCCATGCCCGGTCGACTGGGGGATCTGGATGAGGTGGTCCATGAGTGCGATTCCGGCGAAGCCGACGTCCGCGGCGGCCAGGGCGATGTCGCGCAGCCACCCGGCGGGATCGGCCCCCCACGGAAAGCGGGAGATATTGAGGATGTAGTCGATGCCCTGGCCGGGAAGGGGCGGCCAAGAGCTGGATGTTGCTCCTCGCGTGACGGGCGGTGTCCGAGCGGGCGGGCCGGGTTGGACGGCCAGGGTCGTGTCGATCGACTGGACACGGTCCCAGCCCTCGGCGGCAAGTTCCGCGGCCACAGCCGTGGAGCGCTTGACTTGTTGGGCCAGGGCGGCGGCGGGAACGGGACGGTCGCGCTCGGCGTTGCGGGCGCGGCATACGGCGTGGGGAGCCGTGAAATGCACTGCAACGCAAGGCATTCCGGCGCCCCGGCCGAGGGCGAGGTAGGCAAGGCGGCGGTCGCGATCGAAGCCGAGCGTGTCGATCACCGTCGTGAGGCCCCGCCGCACACGGGCCGCGAGGATCAGGTCCAGGGCCGCGAAGGCATCCGTGGACGCGTCCAGGTCGCCCGTCCCCGACCCCACGATGGCCCGCAGCGCATCCGACGACACGATCTCCGCCGAGCGATAGTGCGCCGCCGCCCACGTCGACTTGCCCGACCCGGCCGCGCCGACGAGCACCACCAGCGCGGGATCGGGGATGTCGTGCGGCACGCGCCCAGTCTGCCCGTCAAGGCACCGGGTGTCGGGGGATTGCGGGCAGGATGGCCCGATGACCGCTGAATGGTTTCGCGATGCCGTGATCTACGAGATCTACCCCCAGTCCTATGCCGACAGCAATGGCGACGGGATCGGGGACCTACGCGGGGTGATCGACCGGCTGGAGTACATCGCTTCGCTCGGGATCGATGCGATCTGGTTCAACCCGTGCTTCGCCTCCCCCTTCTTCGACGCGGGCTATGACGTGGCGGACTACCTGCGGATCGCGCCGCGCTATGGCACCAACGACGACCTCGTCGAGTTGGTCGAGAAGGCGGGGGCGCGCGGCATACGCATCCTTCTCGATCTCGTCGTCGGGCACACCTCCATCGAGCACCCCTGGTTCCAGGCGGAACTGCAGGCAGCCGGGCCGAGTCCTGAAGGCGACCGGTACGTCTGGAGCGAGGTCGAGCCAGCGGGATGGGGGATCGACCTGCCCGGCATCCCCGGCTGGGTGAAGTCGCCGGGGCCGCGGCCGGGGTGGTACCTCAAGAACTTCTACGAGGAGCAGCCCGCGCTGAACTTCGGCTGGGTGCGGACGAATCCGGAGCAGCCCTGGCGCGACGCCATCGATGCACCCGGACCGATGCGCAATCGCGCTGCGCTGCAAGAGATTCTGGACTTCTGGCTCCGCCGTGGCGTCGCGGGCTTCCGCGTGGACATGGCCTTCTCGCTCGTCAAGGACGAGGTGCTGAGCGACGGCCACGCGGCCTCCGCGGCGATCTGGCGGGACCTGCGGGCGTGGCTGGACACGGCATACCCCGATGCGGTGCTGATCCCGGAAGGTGAGGAGCCGCGGCTCGGGGAGTGGCTGGCGTTCGATGCCGACTTCACCCTCGTGATTTCGGCGCCGCACGCGAGCCTGTTCGACGACCACTCCGCCGGGACACTGCCCTGGCACACGCCACGCGAACCCTTCTTCGCCGCCGAGGGTCAAGGCTCCACCGACACCTTCCTCGCGACCTGGAACTGGCTGCGCTCGATCGATCCAGACCGGCCGGTCATCCTGGCGACCGCGGACCACGACTTCAACCGATTGCGTTGTGGCGGAAGAACTCCCGAGCAACTCGGGGCAGCGCTGACCTTCCTGTTCACGTGGGGGAGCATCCCGAGCCTGTATTACGGCGACGAGATCGGCCTGCGCTACCTGCCCGACATGCCGAATGTCGAGGGCGCGATCTGCAATCCGTCCTACAACCGCGCGGGCTGCCGCACGCCGATGCAGTGGGACGACACGGCCAATGCGGGCTTCTCCACCGCGCCCGCCGATCAGCTGTATCTGCCGATCGATCCCGACCCATCGCGGCCCACGGTCGCGGGGCAGGACGGCATACCCGGCTCGACACTGACGCTGGTGCGCGACCTGCTCGCGCTGCGCCGCGCGACGCCAGCCTTGCAGGGACACGCGTCGACTCGCGTTGTGCACGAGGGCTATCCGTTCGCCTATGTGCGTGGCGACTCCCACCTGGTGGCCGTCAACCCGCGCCGGGAGTCCGCTGCCGTCGACCTCGCCGAGTTCGCCGAGGCGACGCAAGTATGGGGAGCAGGGGCCACCATCGATGCCGGCCGCCTTACCCTCGACGGCTTCGGCTACGCGATTCTTCGGCGCTGAGTATGACGATCGGCGGCGTCTGGCCCGCCGATCGTCGTACTCAGCGTCGCGTAGGTTCGTCGGTATGCCGCACCCGCTTATCCCCGAGAGCTTCCGGGCGCTCGTGGCGGGGCGGGCGGGGGAGCCGGATGTGACGGGCGACGATTGGTTGCGGCGGCTGCCGGGGCTGATCGACGAACATCTCGATCGATGGTCCGCGACGCCCGACGGGGAGGTGCGGCACGGGGAGGGCGCGATCGTCATACCGGTTAGCCTGCGGGACAACGGAACTCGGGCGGCGCTCAAGCTCACCTGGCCACATGCTGAGGCGCGCCACGAGCACTTGGCCCTGCGGCATTGGAATGGCGAGGGTGCGGTGCGGCTACTGGCGGCCGACCCCGCGGCATACGCCCTGCTCCTCGAACGCCTCGACGCCAGCCGAGAGCTCACCTCGGTCTCCATCCTCGAAGCCTGCGAGGTGATCGGAGGACTGTTCGGCACCCTCGACCGCCCTGCGGCACCCCAGTTCGACCGGCTTTCGGAGCGAGCCGAGCGGTGGCTGCCGCGTCTCGATTCCGGCCACCCGCTCGTCCCGCGACGCCTCACCGCGCAAGCGTCGACCACCCTCGGGCACCTCCTCGACGGCGCCGTCGACGGGCGCCTGGTCCACGAGGATCTGCACGACATGAACGTCCTCGCGCCACTCGATCCGGCGCGCGGCGCCTGGCTCGCGATCGCCCCGAAGCCGGTCTCAGGGGAGTGGGCGTATGCCGTGGCCCCCATCGTCTGGAATCACGCGGAGGCGAGTGCCGCGGCATACAACCTGCGGGTGCATGTCCGGTTGCGTGCCGACATCGTCGCGGAGGCGGCGGGTCTCGACCCCGACCGGGTGACGCACTGGACCTTCGTCCGGCTCGTGCTCAACGCCCTCTGGGCGGCGCCGCACAGCCCAGGCAGCGACGGCTTCCGTGCGCGAATGATCGCGCTGGCCAAGGCTTTTGCGGACTAGGCCGTCCGGCTAGCGAGATCCGTGCGCCCACAGATCGCGCAGCAGCGCGACCTCCGCCAGGTGATGGAAAACCTCTCGGTTGATGTGGAGGATCAAAGTCGCCATCGACAGATCGGCATACGGGCCTTCCGCCGGGCCGCAGGGCGCGGCGAGCTGTGCGGGACTGAGCGTGCGCACGCCGGCCAGCCATGCGGCATACGCCTCATCGAGTTGAGCCAACGCGGCGTCGGCGGTCGTTGCCCATGGCCAGCTGTCGTATGCCGCGGGCGGGCCACCGAAGTGACTCGCCGTCCGCATCGCGAAGACGCCCACGATGACGTGCCCGAGGCGCCAGGCAATCGTCGTGACGGGCGGTGGCTCGGGAGCGGGGTAGGCCCAGTCGATCGTGGGTGGCTGGGCGTCGGTGCGGATCGACCAACAGCCAGGGACGGGCTCCCAGAGGTACTCCGCGTCGGTCAACCCGGCGAGCCGTGGCCGGGCGAGGTTAGCCCAGTACCAATCGAGTTGGTCGTCGAGCTCCGTGGTCCAGTCCAGCGACACGGTCAGGTCGACTCGGGCTCGGTCCGGCGCAACACGCAGAACTCATTGCCCTCGGGGTCAGCCAGGACGGCCCATCCCCTGTCCGGGCCATCGCGCAGGTCGTTGACCATGGTGGCGCCGAGCCCGAGGATGCGCTCGACCTCGGCGTCGCGATCGCGGTCGGTCGGGCGCAGGCAGAGGTGCATCCGGTTCTTGACGGTCTTCGGCTCGGGAACCTTCAGGAAGAGAAGGTAGCGATCGTCCGGCCCGGTCAAGCCGCACTCCTCATCGCCCGGGGCCATCCCATCGGACGGCTCGGCCACGAAGTCCTCCAATACCTGGGCCCACCACATGGTCTGGGCATAGGGATCGTGGGCGTCGATACAGAAATTCGCTGCGCGAGAAGCCATGAATCGATCCTGCCCCAACCGCCCATCGTGTGGCCGTCTTAGCGGTCGGACGCATCGGCGCGAGGCCGCATACAGAGTGAGACGGGAGCGGGCGGCATACGGCCCTATGGGAGGATCGGAGGTGGAGAAAGCCACCTCATTTGGCACCCGCACGAAGGAGCAAAAAGTGCCCATCGCAACTCCCGAGGTCTACGCCGACATGCTCGACCGAGCCAAGAGCGGCTCGTTCGCCTACCCGGCCATCAACATCACCTCCAGCCAGACCGTCACCGCCGCGATCCGCGGCTTCGCCGAGGCCGGTTCGGACGGCATCATCCAGGTCTCGACGGGCGGCGCCGAATACGCGTCCGGCTCGACGATCAAGGACATGGTGACCGGTTCGCTCGCGCTCGCGGCGTATGCCCGTGAGGTCGCCAAGAATTACCCCGTCAACATCGCGCTGCACACCGACCACTGCCCCAAGGACAAACTCGACGGCTTCGTCCGCCCGCTCATCGCCGCCTCGGCCGAGCAGGTCAAGGCGACCGGTCTGCCGATCTTCCAGAGCCACATGTGGGACGGCTCGGCCGTGCCGCTGACCGAGAATCTCGAGATTGCGCAAGAGCTGCTTGCGCTGACCCGCGCCGCCAACATCATCCTCGAGGTCGAAATCGGCGTCGTCGGTGGCGAAGAGGATGGCGTCGCCAACGAGATCAACGACAAGCTCTACACCACCCCCGAGGACGCCCTCGCGACCATCGACGCGCTGGGTCTCGGCGAGAACGGCCGCTACATGGCCGCGCTGACCTTCGGCAATGTGCACGGCGTCTACAAGCCGGGCAACGTCAAGCTGCGCCCCGAGGTGCTGCGCGCCTGCCAGGACGCCATCATCGAGGCCCGCGGGCTCGAGGCCGGCAGCAAGCCGCTCGACCTGGTCTTCCACGGCGGCTCCGGCTCGTTGCCGCAAGAGATTTCCGACGCGGTGGACTACGGCGTGGTGAAGATGAATGTCGACACCGACACCCAGTACGCCTTCACCCGCCCGGTCGCCGACTGGATGCTCAAGCACTATGACGGCGTCCTGAAGATCGACGGCGAGGTCGGCAACAAGAAGCAGTACGACCCCCGCGCCTGGGGCAAGGAAGCCGAGGCCGCCATGGCCGCCCGCGTGGTCGAGGCCTGCCAGAACCTCCGCTCCGCCGGCACCCACGTCGGCTGACGCTACGTTCCCGCGGCGGGGGCGCACATTCCCGCCCATTGCCGAAACATGGACGTACGCAACGGATCTGTTCCGTTGCGTACGTCCATGTTGTCTCCCATGACGTCCCCCGCACCGCCCTAGAGTTGCCCGTATGACGGACCTGCTCGGCATCCCCGAAACCTTCCTCCCCGAAGACCCCGCGGCGGCGATGATCGCGGCGGGTGAGGATCGCCCGGGGCGGGTGGCCGCGGCATACCCCGCCTCCTCGCTCGCCTGGGCAACGCTCGCCGAAGCGGCGCTCGACGCCGACCATCCGGTCCAGGCCTATGCGTATGCCCGCACGGGGTACCACCGCGGGCTCGACGCCTTGCGTCGTGCCGGCTGGCGCGGCCAGGGTCCTATCCCCTGGAACCACGCGCCGAACCAAGGCTTTCTCCGGGCGCTGGCCGCGCTCGCCAAAGCCGCCGGGGCGATCGAGGAAGAGGACGAGCGGGCCCGGTGCACCGAGTTCCTGCGCGCCTCCTCCGCCGATGCGGCCCGTGACCTCGGCCTCTAACATTTGCCTCGCTGATGACCCCCGCCGACCTGCTCGTCACCTTCCACCAGCAGGTTCGCCTCGGCGCGGGCGAGGGGTCGCCGCGCAGCACGCGGACCCGCCACGGCCATGTCTTCCGGATCGTCTCCACTGACCCCGACGATCCATGGGCGATGGTCGACTGCCCCGAGGGCCTCGGCGCCGACCCCGACCGCGTGATCGCGGGCGAGCGCGACCACTTCGGGGGGCTCGGCATACCCCTGGAATGGAAGACCTATACGTATGACGAGCCCGCCGACCTCGGCGACCGCCTCATTGCCGCCGGGTTCAGCCGGGGTGACGACGAGGCGCTGATGCTCGGGGAACTGACCGACCTCGCCCGCGACGTCGCGCCCCCCGCCGGCGTGACCATCCGCCGCGTGGCCACCCGGGGCGACCAGCGCCGCATACGGGCCCTCTATGACCTTGTCTGGGACGGCGCGTGGGGTCAGGCGAGCGACGACTCGAGCCGCGATGCCGAGCCGGTGGCGACCGATCCGGCGGAATCTGCCCTGCTGGCCGAGGAGTCCCTTAACGGTCCCGTTCTGTGTGCTGCTCGCGTAAACCTCACTTCCGGAACGGAGTTCGCCGGAATGTGGGGTGGCTCGACGCATCCCGACTGGCGACGACGCGGACTCTTCCGGGCGATGCTCGCCGAGCGCGCCCGCTGGGCGCTCGCCCAGGGTTATCGGTATGCCCGTGTGGACGCCTCCCCCGATTCCGAGCCGATCCTGCGCTCGCTCGGGCTGCACCGGGTCTCGACAACGGTGCCCTACGCCTATCCTGCAGGCCCCTAACCACGTGCGCCTTCGCGGGCCGGCCGCCACATCGGACCGATGACCAGCAGGAGGACGGCGATGTTGATCGAGACATTCCAGGCGTTGCCGGAGGCAATCGACCCGGGGCTGTCCAGCGTGAACCAGGCGGCGGCACTGGCCAGAAGTGAGCGTCGAACGCCCTCGGGTGCCAGGTCGTAGACCCATTGACGCAGGGCCAGCACCATGGCGCCCCACCCGAGGAGAAATCCTCCGGTCAGCGCGCTGACGAAGCGGGCCGTGCCGTCTGTGAACGGCTCGGCGTCGCCCCCGGGGCCGTTGAGGAACTCCATGGTCCACCGCGCCAGGCCGGGGTGTCCGGCCGCGGCGAGGGCAAAGACCGGGCCGAAGGCGGCGATGGCGAGGGCCGAGACGATGAGCCAGTTCTTGTGACCGAGGTGTGTTGTCATCGCGATGAGTCCGTCCTTCCGCGCTTGTCCCCCGTGGGAGAGAACATGGACATACGCAACGGATCATTTCCGTTGCGTATGTCCATGTTCCGGCAATGGGCGGAAATGTGCGCGGGGGCGGGGGCGGCTAGCCTTTCGTCGGTTGACCCACCGACGAAGGAGTAGGACATGCCGGCGATCGTGCTGGTCGGCGCCCAATGGGGCGATGAGGGCAAGGGCAAGGCGACCGACCTCATGGGCTCCGACGTCCACTATGTCGTGAAGTTCAATGGCGGCAACAACGCCGGGCACACCATCGTCATCGACGGCGAGAAGTACGCACTGCACCTGCTGCCCAGCGGCATCCTCACCCCGACGTGCACGCCGGTCATTGGTAATGGCGTCGTCATCGACCTCGAAGTCCTCTTCCGCGAGATCGACGGGCTGGAGGCGCGCGGCGTCGCCACGGACAAGCTCGTCGTCAGCGCCAACGCGCACATCATCGCGCCCTACAACCGGACCCTCGACAAGGTCACCGAGCGCTTCCTCGGCTCGCGCAAGATCGGCACGACCGGCCGCGGGATCGGCCCGACCTACGCAGACAAGATGTCTCGCAACGGTATTCGCGTTCAGGACCTCTTCGACGAGCACATCCTGGAGCAGAAGGTCGAGGCCGCGCTCGGGCTGAAGAACCAGGTGCTCACCAAGATCTACAACCGGCGGGCGATCTCGGTCCAGGAGATCATGGACGAACTCTTGCCGTATGCCGCGCGGCTCGCCCCGATGGTCGCCGACACCTCGCTGCTGCTGGAGCAGGCGCTGAACGACGGCAAGAACGTCCTGCTCGAAGCCGGCCAGGCCACGCTGCTGGACGTCGACCACGGGACCTACCCCTATGTCACCTCCTCCAGCGCGACCGCCGGCGGCGCGTGCACGGGCTCCGGCATCCCCCCGACCCGGGTCTCGCGCGTCATCGCGATTCTCAAGGCCTACACCACCCGCGTCGGCGAAGGCCCTTTCCCCACAGAGCTTTTCGACGACAACGGCGAATTCCTGCGCAAGACCGGCGCCGAGTATGGCACCACCACCGGCCGCCCCCGCCGCTGCGGCTGGATGGACACCGTGATCGGCCGCTATGCCACCCGCATCAATGGCGTCACCGACTTCGTCGTCACCAAACTCGACGTCCTCACCGGCTTGGACAAGGTCCCGATCTGCGTGGCGTATGACGTCGATGGCGTCCGCCACGACGAGATGCCGGTCAACCAGAGCGACTTCCACCACGCCAAGCCGATCTATGCGGAGTTGGACGGCTGGTGGGAGGACATCAGCGCCTGCCGCAGCTTCGAGGAGCTTCCCTCGAACGCCCAGGCCTACGTCCTACGCGTCGAGGAACTCATCGGCGCCCGGGTCTGCGCCATCGGCGTCGGCCCGGCGCGCGACGAGATCATCGAACGCTTCCCGCTGCTGGACTGAACGTCAGCGGATCACGAGGGCCAGCGCCTCGTGTGCTTCCTCGGCGCCGAAGCCGAGGGAGCGGGCGGTGTCGGCATACGCCTTGGCCGCCGACTCCAGCCGATTGCGGGCCAGTCGCGCGGGCGGGACCGGCACGGCCGCGACCGTGGTTCCGCCGCCCCGTCGAGTCTCGACGAGCTTGGCTGCTTCGAGTTCCTGGTAAGTGCGGGCCACCGTGCCATTGGCCAGCCCAAGATCCTTGGCTAGTTGCCGAACCGGCGGAAGTCGTTGTCCCGCAACGAGTTGACCCGTCTCGATCATGGTCGTGAGCTGACGGCGCAACTGCTCATACGGCGGGGTCGGGTCGCTCAGGTCGATAGCGATATCGGCGCTCATCGAGCGGCCTGGGTGCTGGCCGGCGTGCCGGACGAGGCCTTGTCAGCCTTCCGCGGCAACAGCACGTTCGCGAGCAAGACCGCGGCCACGACGACGCTGCCGAGCCCCGCCACGACCAACATTCCGGTGAACGTGTCACCTCCGCGAATGCAGTCGTTGCTGCTGAGCGCGACGGCCATGACGAACGAGATCGGCGCCGCCGTGCCGTATGCCGTGGCCCCCACCGCGCTGACCACGCGGCTCATCGCGTCGCGTCGCAGGCCGGTGTCGTATGCCGTGTGGCCGGCATCCGGGTTCGCCCGGTCCCGGATGGCCCGGGCGGCGACGACGGCGCAGCATACGGTGATCGCCATGACGAGGGCGGCGGGGATGGCATAGAAGCTGCCCGGGTAGGGCCCGTTGGTATTGGTCTGCAGGGTCGACTCGCCACCAGGCAGGTCGACATAACACGATGCGGTGATGGCCCGGCCCGCCCGTCCCATGTCGTCCGGGGAAGCGGTCAGCACACCCACCGTGAGCAGTGCCCCGAGCAGGGCAATTCCAACACTGGCGACCCAGGTGCGCACCCGTGGCAACAGGTCCGCGATCGTGCGCGTCGTGAGGCTGGCGGTGCGGCGTTGCGTCGTCGCAGGGCGAATCGTCAACTCGCCCAGCATGATTGCCAGTAGCACGGCGCATCCCCCGATGGCCGGGGCTGACATGGCGAGCCGGCCCAGTCCGGCGTCCTGGGCGCTCAGCGCGCCGATCGCCAACGTGAAGCCGGCGAGGATGCCGAGCCAACGCCACAGCGTGGTCCACTGCTCGACGGCGGCGAGATCGGCGCCGGCGGCGTCTGCGCGGAGGCCGCGTGACGTCGCCAGCCGCGTGACCGCGATGACCAACACGACGAGCAGGGCGATGCCGATGAGGGGAAATAGCAGTCGTAGCGCCATGAGAGCACTCCTTCTTGTACTGTTGAGGTGATACAAGAAAGCATGCATCGAGTGGGCATCTTGTGTCTAGTGGTTGATACAAGATGGGTACGGGTAGTTGATGCCGCCCCAGTGGGACTCAGTCGGGGCGCAGCACCGTCATCCGGTGGGCCGCCCGTGTTAGCACCACGTAGAGAACCCGCGCGCCGCCCGGGGACTCCGAGACGATGGCATCGGGATCGATGACGACGGTCGCGTCATACTCCAGGCCTTTGGTGGACAGCGGATCGATCACCTGGACGCGGCCGTCGTGCGTCCCGTCCAGTCCGGCCAGCCGGTCGGCGTGCCGTAGGGGAGTGATGACCGCGATCGACCCAGCCACCTCGATCGACAACTCGGCAACGGCCTCGCGCGCGGCCGCGACGACGTCCGTAAAGGTGCGCTCAGCTGGCTGAATCCCCGTCTCGCGCACGGCATTCGGAATGTCGGCGGTCGGCATCACCGGCAGGATCACGTCGCGGGCGTAGTCGAAGATCTCCCGGGCGTTGCGGTAGTTGGTGTCCATGTGGAAGTGCCGGCGCGGGGAGGTGCCGAAGGCTGCATCGCGCGCGCGGGCAGCTTCGCTGGCGTCGCCCCACGAGGCTTGGGCGGCGTCGCCGACGACCGTCCAGGAAGCCCACTCCGCAACGCGTCCCAACATGCGCCATTGCATCGGTGACAGGTCCTGCGCCTCGTCGACCAACACGTGGGCATACTCCGCGGGCTCGCCGATCACCCCGCGCAACAACGTGTCCCGAGGCTCAAGACCGCGGGACGGTCCGTCGGTCGGCGCCGCCACCGATCGCTGGCCCAACTCCCGAAACTCATTGGCGGACAACGAATCGAGCTCGTCGATCTCGTAGAATCCGCGCTCCTCGCCGACGTCATGGCGCACCGGGCCGAGCCGCTCCGCGAGGTCGTCGATCAGCGCGACATCGGCCACCGACCACGTGCCAAGCGCGAGCCCGTCTCGCATCGATTCGGCGATGGCCGCGCTCTCGTCATCGGTCAAGCTGCCCCGGCCCAGGCGATAGGCGAGGTCGGTGTCGGCCAGCCACAACAACACCTCGCGCGGATCGAGTTGCGGCCACCAGGCGGCCATGAACTCGTCCACGGCCATCGACGTCTCGAAGGCCTCCATAAAGTCCGCGCGTAGCCCCACGCGGTGGCTGGCCCACGCGGCCTCGGCTAGGTGCGAACGCGCAGCGTCGACGGCGGCATTGCGGCGGTGCTTGCTCAAGGCCCGCCCCCGCACATTGGCCAGCGCCTCCGCGCCGAGATTGATCGCCTGGCCACCAACGAACGCCCGGAACGACTGCGGCCCGCCCGGGACCGCGGCCCGGGCCGCCCGTTCCAGCAGCCGCCGCACGCGCAGCGATCCCTTGACCGCCGCGACCTCGGGCCGGTCGTGGCGCGTCGCGCTGACGGCATCGACGAGATCGCCGAGGGATCGCAGCGTCACCGAGTCCTCCCCAAGGGAAGGGAGCACGCGCTCGATATAGGCGGTGTATGCCGTGGACGGCCCCACCACGAGAATCCCGCCTCCTTCGAAACGGCGGCGCTCCGCATACAGCAGGTATGCCGCGCGGTGCAGCGCGACGACCGTCTTGCCGGTGCCGGGGCCACCGGTGATCTCCGTGACGCCCCGGCTGGGAGCCCGGATCGCCTCGTCCTGGTGGCGTTGGATCGTGGCGACGATGTCGCGCATCCGCGCGCCGCGCGTGCGCGTCAACGCAGCCAACAGCGCTCCGTCGCCGACCACCACCAGGTCGTCGGGTGCGTCCGCGACCATCAAGTCGTCCTCGATGCCGACGACGGTGGTGCCCTGGCTGCGCAGCACTCGGCGACGGATCACGCCATGGGGCTGGACCGGGGTGGCGCGATAGAACGCCGACGCCGCCGGCGCTCGCCAGTCGATAACCAGGGGCTCGTAGTTGCCGTCTCGGACCCCGAGCCGGCCGATATAGCGGATCTCCCGCTCCAGACCGCGCCACCAGTCGTGGTCGTCGCTGTCGATCGTCGCACCGGGCGCCGGATGGGCCAGGTCGAGCCGGCCGAAGACGAGGCCTTCGTACTGCGTGTCCAGCGCGGCCTGGCGGCGCGCGGCATTGAAGACGAGAGCATCGCGTTCGAACAGGCCGGACATCTCCTCGTCACGGATGTCGCCGGTGCGATCGGTGCGCCCGCGTGCCATCCCGTCGGCGGCGACCAGGGCGGCGCGCTCGCTGGCCGACTCGAGTTCGGCATACACCGCATCGACGTGGGCCTGCTCAATGGCGATCTGATCGGCGATCTCGGTGCCGATTTCGGTGGCGCTTTCGGCGGTGGTGACGGCGGGAGTGGTGGCGACGGCACTTGTCGGTTCCGGCGGGCTCGGAGTCAAGGCGGCCTCGGGGTGCAGGGGTGAATCGGGAACAGTCCACCCTAGCCGCTCGGCGGGCTCGGCTGGAACTGCCGACGGATCAGCCAATCCCTTGGCGAATCACACGATCCCTTGACGGGCGGCCTGAACGCCGGCCTGGAAACGGGTCTCTGCCCCAAGGTGATCCATCAGGTGCCGAATGCGACGCTCCACTGTCCGCTGAGAGATTCCGAGTCGGCGGGTGATCGTCGAATCGCTCGCGCCCGCGGCCAGCAGGCTGAGGATCAGGGCATCGCGCTCGGCATTGTTGTCGACGCCGCGACTGTCTTCGCCCATCGGCAGCGCGGCCCCGGACGCGAACAGGCCCTCACCGAGGCGCAACAGTGCTTGCACGAAGGGACGGCTGCGCACCAGCATCGATCCCGCACCGCTCGCCTCGATGTGGCTGAACTCCACCACGGCCGCGACGTCGTCGACGACGATCGCCGAGAAGTGGATCTTGCTGGACAAGCGAATATCTTCGCCACCGATCATCCGCTCCCGAAGGGCGTCCAGGGCCCCCGGGATGTCGAGCACGTCATGGTCATAGACGGCCCGAAGTCTCACCAGATCGCCCGCCGCATTGCGGAAGAACTCACGGTGGCTGTTGAACGGGTCCAGCAAAAGTTGCTCGGTGCGCCGGGAGTCGGCGCGAATCGAGAAGATGTCGGTCTTGGCCGCCGCGGTGATCGTGGCGGTGGCCGACGCGATATCGGCCAAGTTCCTCAAGTCACGATTGCCGCTGTCCACAACCTCGTTGCCGCGCATTGCGAGGAAGAGTTGATGGAGCTGGCCCGCGTTCGCACGCCATGAGCGCGCCCGGCGCTCCGCCTCGGCGGCCCACGCCGTGATGGCCAACTCGGGGGCCGGGATCTGCCAGTCGTCTGGGTCGGTCGGGTCCAGCAGCCCGCGAGACTGGAGGATCACACTAGCCCGGTCGACAAAGTCGGGATCCAGTGCCGACTCGAGCAGGGCGGCGCGGCTCGGATTCTGCTGGCGCAGTAGTGCGGTGTAAACCCGAGAGATGTCTTCCTCGTTGAGGACCAATCGAACGGCGGCACCGGTAGACGTCGTGACCCGAGCCCCGACCGTGCCCGCAGGCGTCCCCAGCGCCCGTCCGTCGGAATCGGACTCCTTCTTGGTTCGTCCCGTGCCGGTCGGCCGACGCCTGCCGTCGCCGGTGCCGGACTGCTTGTCCCCTGCTGCCATACCTCCCACGGTAACCGCATGGCGGGTGTCCGCCAATGTCGGAGGTCCGTCATGAAAGGGCTTTACTCGCGAGTAGAAGTTTGTCAAGATTTCATTGGTTGATCCCGCGTCAACCCGCGTGCAGCGCGCCGGTTCCCCCACCAGGCGCCACACGCCAAGGCGCGGCGTTCCCGGGGGAACATCCCCCCTGCTCCTCGGGAACGCCGCGCCCCTTTCTTTTTTGGCGCCACTGATTGTCCTCGCGCCTGATTATCGTTGCGCCCATGAAGGTCCTCGTTGTCGGTTCCGGCGCTCGTGAGCACGCACTGGTCCGCGCCATTGCGCTCGATCCCATGGTTGATGAGGTCATCGCGGCCCCCGGCAATCCCGGCATTGCCGCGCTGGCCACCTGCGTCCCGATCGGCGGCGACGGCATCACGGACAAGCACGCGGTCACCGCCATCGCTCGGGAGCACGAGGTCGACCTCGTGGTCATCGGACCCGAGGCTCCGCTCGTCGACGGGGTCGCGGACGCGCTGCGCGCGGCCGGCATCCCCACCTTTGGCCCGTCCGCCGCCGCAGCCCAACTCGAAGGCAGCAAGGCCTTCGCCAAACGGATCATGGCCGAGGCGGGCGTTCCCACCGCATTCGCGCACGTCTGCACCACCATGGCGGAGGTTGCGGACGGTCTTGATGCCCTCGGCGCGCCCTATGTCGTCAAGGATGACGGCCTGGCCGCGGGCAAGGGCGTCGTCGTCACCTCTGATCGCGACGAGGCCTTGGCGCACGCCGCCGCCTGTCTTGAGCGCCCGGACGGACGGATCGTGGTCGAGGAGTTCCTCGACGGCCCCGAGGTCTCGCTTTTTTGCCTCAGCGATGGCTTGACCGTGGTGCCGCTCGCGCCGGCCCAGGATTTCAAGCGGGTCGGGGAGGGGGACCAGGGTCCCAATACCGGTGGTATGGGTGCGTATTCGCCGCTTGAGTGGGCCCCGGAGGGCCTGGTTGCCGATGTCATCGACCGCATCGCCCAGCCGACGATCGACACCATGCGTCATCTCGGGATGCCGTTCGTCGGCGTGCTTTATGTCGGTCTCGCCCTCACCTCGCGCGGGCCCAAGGTCATCGAGTTCAACGTCCGCTTCGGCGATCCGGAGACTCAGGTCGTGCTCGACCGCCTCGTGACGTCCCTTCCCGAGGTGCTGCTCGCGGCGGCGACCGGACAGCTCGACCTCGCCGAACCCCTTGTATGGCGCGCCGCCACCTCCGTCACCGTCGTCCTCGCCGCGCCGGGGTACCCGGAGTCGCCGGTCACGGGTGGCGAGGTGACCGGAGCCGAGCCCGCCGACGCGGGGGAGGGTGACGAGGGGGAGGGCGCCGAGGAGACGGGGCGCGGAGGGGAGGGCGCGGCATACGTCCTGCATGCGGGCACGCGACGTGGCGCGGCTGGCGAACTCCTCGCCAGCGGTGGCCGGGTCCTGACAGTCGTCGGGAACGGGCCGGATCTCGCGGCGGCGAGGGGCGCGGCATACGACCGCATCGCCAGAATCCAACTCGAGGGCGGCCACTTCCGCCGAGACATCGCCGAGCGCGCCGAGCGCGGTGAGATCACCGTCCCCTCCTGAACCAGCCTTTGCCAGACTGGGGACATGGGCGAGACTGGGGGCATGGGCGAGACTGGGGCCATCGACAAGACGGGGGCCATGGAACTGCCCGGGTACGTCCATCTCTACTCCGGCAAGGTGCGCGATCTGTATGCGCCGCTCACCGCCGCCGGCAGGCCCGATCCCGAGCTTCTGCTGCTCGTCGCCTCGGACCGGATCTCCGCCTATGACCACATCCTCGCGACGCCGATCCCGGACAAGGGCCGAGTCCTGACGCAGTTGTCGCTGTGGTGGTTCGAGCAACTGGCCGACCTCGTTCCCAACCACATCGTCTCCACCGATGTCCCGACGGCCGTTGCCGGGCGCGCGGTCCTGGTGCGCCGACTGGAGATGCTGCCCGTCGAGTGCGTCGCCCGCGCCTATCTCACCGGTGGTGGGCTGGGGGAGTATGCCGCGACGGGCGCCGTCAGCGGTATCGCGCTGCCCCCGGGGCTGGTGGACGGATCCCGGCTGCCGGAGCCGATCTTCACGCCGAGTTCTAAGGCGCCGGCGGGGCAGCACGACGAGCCAATCACCTTCACAGACGTCGTCGACCTGGTCGGCGCCGAGCGGGCGGCCGCGGCGCGGGATCTCACGGTCGCCATCCTGAAGCGCGGCGACGAGATCGCCGCCGAACGCGGAATCCTGTTGGCGGACACCAAGGTCGAGTTCGGCGTGGGAGCCGACGGGAGCTTGGTTCTGGCCGACGAGGTGCTCACGCCCGACTCTTCGCGCTTCTGGCCGGCCGACCTGTGGGAGCCCGGTCACCCGCAACCGTCCTTCGATAAGCAGTATGTCCGCGATTGGCTCACCACCGAGAGCGGCTGGGCGAAGCAGTCGGGTGACCCGCCGCCCCCGCTGCCGGAGTCGGTCGTGGCGGCCACTCGGGCGCGCTATGTGGAGGCCTACGAGCGGCTGACCGGGACGACGCTCTGACTTCGGGACGAGCCGATCGGACGGTTTGGCGGACGAGGCTGGGGTCCGCGCCCTACCCTTGGGTAACCACGCAATGGTGCGTGGCAGTGAGGAGCACCATGCCCGTCCCCCGCCCGTCCGTCCCCCGTAACCGGTCAGTCCCCCGTCGCCGATCAGTCCTGCGTGACCACGGCGTCCGCTCAGGCGGTGTGATCCTCGCCGGCCTCGGCGCTGGCCTGCTGGTCGCGGCGACCGCCGTTCCCGCGCAGGCAGCGGGATCAAGCTACGTCGCGCTCGGTGACAGCTATTCGTCGGGCACCGGAACGCGGACCTATCTCAACGACGGCACCGCGTGCCAGCGCTCAATCTATGCCTACCCGAGCCTGATCGCGAGCGCGGCCGGCTATGCGCTCAACTTCCGGGCGTGCTCGGGCGCGACGATCCCCGACGTCACGAACACGCAACTCTCCGCGCTGGGGGCGGGCACGGCATACGTGACGCTGTCGGTGGGTGGCAACGACGCGGGGTTCGCCGACGTGCTCACCGAATGCGCGAAGCCCGGGTGGATGTCCAACTGCAATGGACGTATCGACACCGCGCAGAGCTTCATCAACGCCACCCTCCCGTCCCGCCTGGCCGCGCTGTATGACGCGATCAAGGCCCGATCCCCCCAGGCGAGGGTCACCATCGTCGGCTATCCGCGGATCTTCAATGGCGACGACTGCAATGCCTTCACGTGGTTCTCCCCGAGCGAGGAGTCGCGCCTCAACCAGACCGCGGACCTGCTCAACAGCAAGCTGGCGACGCTGGCGGCCAGCAAGGGATTTGCCTTCGCCAATCCGACGAACGCCTTTGTCGGGCACGCCGTGTGCGACCGAGCCGAGTGGATCAACGGCCTGTCGAACCCGATCTCCGAGTCGTACCACCCGAAGGTCGTCGGCCACAGCAGCGGCTACCTGCCCACGGTGAGTCCGTTCGTCACCGGGTCGACGCTGCGGCTTACCCCGGCTATCCGGGCGACCGCTGCCGCGTCGGCGGAGCGTCTCACCACGCAACAGCGTCGGTATGCCGCGCTGGACCGCACCATCACCCCGAAGTCTTTCGTGGCCCCAGACCTGACGACGCCGGAGGCGAAGGCCGCGGCCGCTCGCGCCGGCGTTGACCTGTCGTCGCGGGCCAGCATCGACGCCGCGGACGCGCGCTATTCCGCGGCCCAGGCCCGCGCGTACGGCGGCTGATGCCCGCTCGTCGCCGGATCTCGCCGACCGATGGGAAGGCAGCCCTCGCCGAGTGCCTCGCGCTCGGCGAGGGCGCGCCGCGCGCGGTGGTGGCGACCGCAGTGCGCTACCTCCTGGAGGAACTGGCCGCCCGGCACCCCGGGCGCAGCGTTGAAGTGCGGGTGCCGCCGTTCGGTGCGGTGCAGTGCATTGAGGGGCCGGTGCACCGGCGTGGCACCCCACCCAACACCATCGAAACCGATGCCGCGACGTGGCTCGCGCTGGCCACTGGGTCGCTGACCTGGGAGGCTGCCGTGGACAGCGGCGACGTCCGCCACTCCGGAATCCGCGCCGACCTGCGGGCGTTCCTTCCGGTAGCCCCGCCCAACCCACACGGAGGAAGTCATGCCTAGCCCTGCATTCGAGCCCAGCCCCGCATTCGATGAGGCCGTCGCCGCCGTCAAGACCCTCACCGCCGATCCCGGCAATGACGTCAAGCTGACGCTGTACGCGCTTTATAAGCAGGTGACCGAGGGCGACGTGTCGGGCAAGCGCCCGGGGATGTTCGACCTGGTCGGCCGGGCGAAGTACGACGCCTGGCAGAAGCTCGCCGGAACAAGCGCCGCGGACGCCGAGCAGGCCTATATCGCCCAGGTCGACGAACTTCTCGCCTGACCGCCCCTGCGCCTGAGCCTCACGTCAAACCTTTCCGTTCACCTCACCCCTTTGCGCCCACGTCACCCTCTAGAGCGGGTGACGTGAACGCCAAGGTATGACGTGAGCGAAAAGGTTTGACGTGAACCAACCGGCGTCGCCCACCCGCCCGGCAACGGCACGGCCCTACTCGCCCGCAAAAGGCGCGTCTTACTCGCCCGGGAAGCGCACGCCGATCTGGTCGCGGACCGCGTCCATGAACTGCATGATCGCGAGCGTCTCCTCGGGTGGCATCAGTGGTGAGCTCGTCTCCCCGGCGGTGATCCGGCGTGCGACCTCGCACGCCTCGAACCGCAGTGCCTCGTGGG
>NZ_HF571038.1:2595787-2620628 GCF_001046875.1 Nostocoides jenkinsii Ben 74 | reverse complement strand
CCACGGCGGAAGTTGAAGGTTTACAGAGAGGACCTAAGGTGAGTCAGCGCTTCATCGTGACCAAAGAACACCGCCGCTTCACCGAGTTCGCCGACGCCGTGCGGCGCGGGCACACCATCGGCCTGTGCTTTGGCCCAGCCGGCGTGGGCAAGACGCTCTCCGCGCGCCGCTACGCCCGCTGGGACAAGGTCCACGACCTGCTGACCTACTGGGGACCGCGCTCCGACAGTGACGCGCAGGTCTACGCTGCGCTGGCCAAGAGCCGCACCGTGCTCTACACCCCCAGCGTGCTGACCACGCCACGAGCCTTGAAGGACGAACTCGACCAGGTCATCACCCGCACCAACATCTGCATCGAGCAGCACCTCGCGCCGGCCGGGCAGGTCACGCCAGAGACGCGCGGATGGCGCCACAGCAGGAACTACGTGGAGCTGGTCATCGTCGATGAGTCCGAACGCCTCCGCCCCACCGCAATGGAACTGCTGCGCGATCGCTACGACCGAGAAAACCTTGCCCTCATCCTGATCGGCATGCCCGGTCTGGAGAAGCAGTTCAGCCACTATCCCCAGTTCTACAGCCGCGTCGGCTTCGCCCACCAGTACCGGCCCCTGGGCAAGGAGGAACTGCTCTTCGTCCTGCAACGGCATTGGCGCGCCCTCGGTAAGATCCTCGACCCAGAGGACTTCACCGACGCCCAAGCCATCGCCGCCATCGCCCGGATCACCCGAGGTAACTTCCGGCTTCTGGAACGACTCTTCCCCCAGATCGAGCGCGTCCTGAAGATCAACGAACTCGACACCATCACCAACGACGTCATCGAAGCCGCCGCCAGCACTCTCGTCATCGGCGTCAGTTGACCGGGGCCCGCCACATATCACCTACAGAACCCCGCCATTTAACGGCGCAAGCCACACTGCGACTCTGGCCGGTGACCGTATGACCCGCCCGGCGAGGTGTTCCGGTGACGGGGCCCTATACGAACGAGCGCGTTCAGACCGGCCCCACGATCCGCCACCATGCATCTACTGAGGCTGGTTCGGCATCCATTGCTCCGAGACCCTCCGTGAGCACAAGGGACGGCTGCTTTGCACGGTCGCCCCTGAACACGCCGTTTGCGCAATGTGCTCAGCAGGCGGACGCGCAATCTTCAGTGCATCTCGACATCTGATGTCGAGATGGGGGCTACTTTTCATGAACCGCTACCTATGTTTCATAGGAGGGTCTGCGGCGTCTAAGCGAGCTCCTCGAGCACTACGGAGCGATGGCATCTCTCCTCGTCCCGTTCAAAGCAGAGCAGCGCGACATGATGATCCTGTCGCCAGAAGGTCAGTTGCTTGAGAGCGGCCCGTGCCTCGGGAGTCCGCAGGCTCGCGCGATAACGCTCTCTCCCCACCTCCAGATCTGAACCGGCAAACAGTGGCCGGTTCTCCTTCGCGTTTCCGAGCGGCCGAAGATGCTCGTACCGCACCCCAACCTCCCCGAGCGCGTCACCAAGGCCACGCTTGCTGAAACCTTGCTTGCGGCTCAACGGAGTGAGGCGCACGTCGGCCACAAGATCGATCCCGGCAATTTTGACCCCCTCGACGAAGCCACCAATGTCGTAACCCTCATATCCGATGGAGGTCACTCGACTCGCTCGTGCCGGCAGCAGCCCATCGATGGTCATGCCCAGAGCATTGGCGATGTCGGCGATGCGGAAGACTCCAGGCTGAACGACGTGTCCCTGCTCGACCTTCCACAGCGACTCAAGTCCCACGCCAGCATCGGCTGCCAGGCGTTCCTGAGTCATGCCCCGCTCCCGACGCGCGTACGCGATGCGGGAGCCGAGTACCTGGCTGCGGGACACATGCGTGGAAGACTTGGGGCTCACAGTGGTAGTAAAGCATTACGACCGTACCGGATTCGGACTCGGTCCGCCGAAAAGGAGCCATGAGCCCCGTCGGGTCAGGTCTGGCGCCGGGGCAGGGTGACCACGAAGGTCGCCCCTTGCCCTGGGCCTTGGCTCAGGGCCTGGATGGTTCCGTGGTGGGCGTCGATGATGGCTTTGCTGATGGTCAGGCCGATGCCGGATCCGGAGTGGTCGCGGCTTCGGGCGGCGTCGCCTCGGTAGAACCGTTCGAAGACGTGGGGCAGGTGTTCGGGTGTGATCCCTTCGCCGGTGTCCGTGACGGTGATGTCGATCTCGTCGTCGACCTGACGTGCGGAGACTGTGACGATGCCGCCGGCGGGCGTGTGGCGCAGGGCATTGTTCAGGAGGTTGCTGAGGACTTGCCCGAGGCGTTGCCGGTCGATGTCGATGGTGAGTCCTGCGGCGCTGGTGGTGTCGACGGCGAGGTTGACGCCGGCGTCGCGGTAGCGGTCCCGGACGGCTTCGCCGGCGTTCCACAGCAGGTCCGAGACCGCGACCACTTCGGGCTGGAGGCTGAGCCGGCCTTCTTCGGCGGTGGAGACCTCATCGATGTCCTCGGCGAGGCGGGCGAGCCGGTCGGTCTGTTCGGTGAGGGCAGTTTGGGAGTCGGGGCCGAGCGTGACGACTCCGTCGTGCAGGCCGTCGTGGTAGGCGGTCAGTGTGGTGATGGGGGTGCGCAGTTCGTGGGCGAGGTCGGCGAGCATGCGTCGCCTGGTGTCCTCGATCCCTTGGAGGCGTTCGGCCATGACGTTGAACGCGTCGGCGAGGGTGTCCAGTTCGGTCCCGGAGCCGGTGTCGCTCACGCGGGTGGAGTAGTGGCCCCGGGACAGTTCGCGGGCTCCATGGGTGAGGTTGGCCAAGGGCGTGCGGATCCTTCGGGTCAGCAGCCATGTGACGATGCCGGCTGCCAGCAGGGAGATCGTCAACCCGGTGCCGAGTGCCAGGAAGGACGCGTCGCGGTAGGCCATCTCGATGTGGACAAGCTCCGGGGAGTTCTCGGCGTGGCCGGCTTCGAGCAGGTGCTGGTGGAAGATTGAGGGACCCAGCAGTGCCGCCACCAGGCCAGTGGTCAGCGCCCCGGCGATGAGAACGATCGTCTGTCCGGCGAGCAGCCGGCTGGCCAGGCCGCGGCCAGTGGTGAACCGTGTCGGGGGTGTCATCCTCTGCCCATTCGGTAGCCGACGCCGCGGACGGTGGTGATGTATCGGGCGGTGTCGGGGTCGTCGCGGAGTTTGCGTCGCAGGTGGGCGATGTGGACGTCGACCAGATGCTCGTCACCGACCCACCCGGCGCCCCAGACCTCCTCGATGAGTTGCCCCCGGGTGAAAGCCACCGCTGGACGCGAGGCCAAGGTGATGAGCAGGTCTCGTTCGGTCGGGGTCAACGCGACCGGCTCACCGCCGAGGTGGACCTCGTGACCGACGGGGTCGACGCGCAGGTTCCCGAACGACCAAACCGTCGCGTCTTTCTGGGCGTGGGCGCGGGACCCGGTGCGTGGACGCCGTAGGACGGTCTGGACACGGGCGACCAGCTCACGCACACTGAACGGTTTGGTCAGGTAGTCGTCGGCGCCGACGGACAGTCCGATGAGGGTGTCGATCTCTTCCTTACGGGCCGTGGTGATCAGGATGTAGCAGTCGGAGAAGGTGCGGATCTGCCGGCAGACCTCGATGCCGTCCAGTCCGGGTAGGCCTAGGTCGAGGATGACGACATCGGGTTCGTTTTCGCGGACGGCGTCCACGGCCGCGATGCCGGTGTGCACGACCGCGGTCTCGAATCCGGCGCGCGAGAGGTACGCCGCGACCATTCCGGCCAGCGTCCTCTCGTCTTCGACCACCAGGACGCGGCCGGTCGCGGCAGGGCTGGGCTGATCAGTCACGCCGTCCAGTCTGCCCGGCCTCCTCGTGCACCCCGCCCGATCCCCGCGCTCGATGGGGGCGATCTTCGTCAAACCTCAACCTCGCCACGACCGGATCGACGGGTCCTGCTGCGAGCGTGGCGCTCACGGGCCAAACACGGTGACCTGATCACGCTCCCATGGAAGGAAGCACCGATCATGATGTGGAACAACGGCACTGGCATGGGGTGGGGCATGTGGCTGGTGATGGGATCGGGGGCGCTGGCGTTCTGGCTGGTGGTCATCCTCGTGATTCGCTCACTGCTGCCCGACCGCACGAAGGACAACACGGCGCCGCGGACCGACCCGTTGACCTTGCTCAAGGAGGCCCTGGCGCGAGGCGAGGTCTCCGTCGAGGAGTACGAGCATCGCCGCCGCATCCTGTCCGACATTCACTGACCCCAACACCCTGACCAAGGAGCCACCTCCGGTGACCAACCCCCTGCTGTCTCGTCGCACCCTGCTCGTGGGAGGTCTCGGCCTCGCGTCCGTCGGCGCGTTGTCCGCCTGCACCTCCAGCGGTGGCAACAAAGCCGGTATGCCGTCGCGCACCTTTGGTGCCCCCTCGTCGGTCTCCCCGTCGGCCGGGCAGAAGGTGGTCGAGGCGAGCCTGACCGCCAGGCCGGCCACTCTCGATCTGGCCGGACGGCAGGTTTCCACGTGGGCGTACGGTGAGGCCGCGCCCGGTCCGCTGGTGCGCGCCACCGCAGGTGACTTCCTGCGCGTGACCTTGGACAACCAGCTCCCCGCCGACACCACCATCCACTGGCACGGCATCCGGCTGCGCAACTCCGCCGACGGGGTCCCCGGGTTGACCCAGGACCCGGTCAAGCCCGGGGCGAAGTACGTCTATGAGTTCACCGCCCCCGACCCGGGCACCTACTTCTTCCACCCGCACGTCGGCGTCCAGCTCGACCGGGCCCTCTACGCGCCGATGGTCATCGACGACCCCGCCGACCCCGGCAGGTATGACGCCGAATGGATCGTGGTCCTCGACGACTGGATCGACGGCACCGGCACCACCCCCGATGACGTCCTGAAGAAGCTCATCGCCGACGGTGGCACCACCAGCCCTGGCGGGATGGGCGGGATGGGCGGCATGGGTGGCATGGACCACGGGTCGATGGGCGGCATGTCGATGGGGACACCACCGTGGGGTGACGCCGGTGACGTCCAGTACCCCTTGTTCCTCATCAATGGGAAGCCGGCGACCGACCCGGACGTGCTGACTGCCACACCGGGCCAAAAGGTGCGACTGCGGGTGATCAACGCCGCCTCCGACACCATCTTCACGGTCGCGCTCGGCGGTCACCGGATGACCATCACCGAGACCGACGGCCACGCTGTGCAACCCGCCGAGGTCGACGCGTTCTACATCGGGATGGGTGAACGTTACGACGCGATCGTCACCGTCAAGGACGGCGTGTTCCCGCTCGTGGCCCGACCCTTCGGCAAGACCAGCGGCGGCCAAGCCGTCGCGCTGTTGCGTACCGGTTCGGGTGCGGCACCCGACCCCGGGGTCACGCCAGCTGAGCTGTCAGGGCAGGTCCTGATCGGGTCCCAGCTGCAACCGGCCGAGTCCTCCCGGCTGCCCAACAAGTCACCCGACGCGACCGTCGACCTGAGCCTGCAGGGGTCGATGAAGCCCTACCAGTGGGGCATCAACGGCGCGCCGTTCGGGCAGAACGAGCCCCTCACCGTCAAGGCCGGGCAACGTCTGCGGATCAACGCCACCAACATGACGATGATGACTCACCCCCTGCACCTGCATGGACACACCTTCGCGCTGCCTTCAGGCCTGCGCAAGGACACCGTTCTGATGGCCCCCATGCAGTCGTTCGCGATCGACCTCGACGCCGACAACGCCGGCGACTGGATGATCCACTGCCACAACATCTACCACGCAGAGGCCGGCATGATGATCGCCCTCAACTACGTCGCATGAGGACGCCACGAGGCAAGCGGCTGCTCCTCGCCGCAGCCGCCCTTGCCGCGAGTACGACCCTGACCGCGTGCGGCGCAACGGCCACCCCCGCCGGCTCCTCGACCCCTGCGGGCCAGACCGCAGCCCCAACAACCATGACGCCGCCCAGCTCGGTGACCGCTCCACCGAGCGCCAGCGCGAAACCCGTCGCCATCACGCACATCCATGCCATCGCCCGCGACCCCAGCGACGGCACGCTGCTCCTGGCCACGCACGAAGGGCTCTATGCGAAGGAGGCCGATGGCCTGACCCTGCGCGGACCCGTCATGGACCTCATGGGGTTCACGGTCAGCCCGGACGGAACCTTCTACGCCTCCGGCCACCCTGGCCTTGGGGCAGTCGACCTGCCGCAACCCCTGGGGTTGATTCGCTCCACCGACCGTGGCCGCACCTGGCAGGTCACCTCCCGCGGCGGGCAATCCGACTTCCACGCCTTGACCGCCGGACCCCAGATGGTCGTCGGCTTCGACGGCGCGCTGCGGACCACCAGCGACGGCAAGCAATGGGCCGATCGCGGCATACCCGCTCCACCACGGTCCATATCTACCTCACCCACCTCCGGCACCTTGGTCGCCACCACCGAGAAGGGACTGCTCCGCAGCACCGACCACGGCGCCACCTGGCAGACCCTCACCACCCCCGCCCTATCCGTCCTCACCGCTTGGGCCGACGAGTCCACCCTGGTCATCGCCACGACCGACGGCCGGCTGGCCACCAGCACCGACCAAGGCGCCACCTGGACCCTCGGCACACGCGTCGTCGGACCCGTCGAAGCGCTCTGGGCCGGCCGATCCGGCTCCGGCGAGGTGGAGGTCGTCGTCGCCCTGCACGACCGGGTCCTGCGCACCACCGACAACGGCGCGACCACCACCGACGCGCTTGCCTGAACCGGAAGTCTTGACCAGATCTGAACGCGACCGAACCCCGAGCGCCACACTCGGGCTCAATCCTGAAGTGACGGAGACGACCCCGCGTTTCCGCAACTCAACCACGGAGCCGACGATGACCTCGAACCCCCCCGACCATCACTACGCCGACTTCACGAGCCACGAGCCGGCGGCACCAACCGAGCGCCCCGCTACCCACCAACACGGACGCGGCCACGGCTGGCTCATGTGGCTCATGTGCCTGCCCATGCTCGCCCTCATCGGCGTCCTGATCGCCACCGGCACCCTCGGCGTCGGCGCCCTCCTGTATGCCGTGGGGTGCCTGGCCATGATGGCCATCATGATGACCTGGATGAACCACGCCGACCGCTCACGCTGATCGGGAACGCAACCCTGGCGTGCGTTCTTCTCTTCAATGGCCAACCAGCCCGCCTCGGTGAACACGTCGCGTCGGGCCGACCTTGACCAAACCTCAACACAAGGACAGTCTCGCGACAACGCGGGGAACGAAGGGTGGAGGACGTGTCCGTCGACACCCCTTCCATGTCCACATCCCAGGAGTCACCCATGCGCCAGCCCGTCCGACGCACCATCGCCGTGCTCGTCGCCGCACTGACCGCCGCCACTCTGTCCGCCTGCTCGACCACGTCGAACGACTCAGGCATGAGCGGCATGGACCATGGCGCCAGCCCGATGACCAGCGGGGGTTCGCCCGCTGTCACTGGCAGTTCCGCCGCCCGGACGGGCGATGTCATGTTCTCGCAGATGATGATTCCTCATCACGAGCAGGCCATCGAGATGGCCGACCTGGCGCTGAAGAACTCCACGGCCTCCCCCGAGGTCCGCACGTTGGCTGCCGACGTCAAGAAGGCGCAGGACCCCGAGATCGCGACCATGCGCGGCTGGCTGTCCAACTGGGGCGCGGCCCCAAGTGCTGGCGGAGGCATGGACCACGGCAGCGGCATGATGAGCAGCGATGACATGGCCAAGCTCGAGACGGCCCAAGGTGCCGACTTCGACCGAATGTGGCTGACGATGATGGTCCAGCACCACCGAGGCGCCGTCACCATGGCGCAACAGGTCCTCACCACGACCGACAACCCTGAGGTGAAGCAGCTCGCCGAAGCGATCATCAAGGCGCAGAACGCCGAGATCGCCACCATGCAGGGAATGCTCTGACGCTCTCCGACACCCGGACGCGCTCCCGCCCCCACCGACATCGGAAGGCTGCCATGTCCACGCACGAGCACGCGCCATCGTCCAGTCAACCCAACTCGGCCGTGACCGACCCTGTCTGCGGGATGACCGTCGACCCGGTCACGGCACTCAGCGTCGAAAACGATGGTCGGCAGGTCCACTTCTGCTCCGAGCGCTGCCGCGACCGGTTCGTAGCCGATCCGGCGAAGTTCACCCCTGGTGACGTCGGCGCTGAGTCCCACCAGGCCCGGGAGACCCCCGGTGTGCAGTCCACGGCCAGTGAGTGGACCTGCCCGATGCACCCGGAGATCCGCCGGCCGGGACCGGGACCGTGCCCCATCTGTGGGATGGCGCTCGAGCCGGTGGACGTGGCTGCAGAGGCTGGTCCGAGCCACGAACTGACCGACATGACGCGTCGCTTCTGGGCTGGGGTCGCCCTGACCATCCCCATCGTCATCCTCGAGATGGGACGCCACTTCATCCCCTGGCTGCACGACCTGATCCCGGGTCCGGCGGCCATCTGGGCGCAACTCGTCCTGGCCACCCCGGTCGTGCTGTGGGGGGGTTGGCCATTCTTCGTCCGCGGCTGGGCCTCCGTCCGCAGCCTCAACCTCAACATGTTCACCCTCATCGCCATGGGAACCGGCGTCGCGTGGCTCTTCAGCCTTGTCGCCCCCCTCGCCCCCCGGGATCTTCCCGAGTTCCTTCCGCGCCGCCGACGGCACCGTCGACGTCTACTTCGAAGCCGCGGCCGTCATCACCACACTCGTCCTGCTCGGACAAGTCCTCGAACTGCGCGCCCGGGAGCAGACCTCCGGCGCCATCAAGGCACTCCTCGACCTCAGCCCCAAGACCGCACGCCGACTGGCCGACGACGGGACCGAGAACGAGGTCCCCCTCGAGGACGTCCACATCGGCGACCGTCTCCGAGTCCGCCCCGGCGAAGCGGTCCCCGTCGACGGCACCGTCGAGGAAGGACGCTCCGCCGTCGACGAGTCCTTGGTCACCGGTGAGTCCATGCCCGTCACCAAGACCACCGGCGACACGGTCATCGGCGGCACCATCAACGGCAGCGGCGGCCTGGTCATGCGCGCCGAGAAGGTCGGCCGAGACACGATGCTCGCACGGATCGTCGCCATGGTCGCCGACGCCCAACGCTCCCGCGCACCCATCCAGCGCATGGCCGACAAGGTCTCCGGCATCTTCGTGCCCATCGTGATCGTCGTCGCCATCGTCGCGTTCATCGTCTGGGCGCTCGTCGGCCCCGACCCCAAGCTCGCCCACGCCCTCGTCGTCGCGGTCGCCGTCCTCATCATCGCGTGCCCCTGCGCCCTCGGGCTGGCCACGCCCATGTCCATCATGGTCGGCGTCGGCCGCGGCGCCGGCCTCGGCGTCCTGATCAAGAACGCCGAGGCCCTCGAGCAGATGGAGAAGGTCGACACCATCGTCCTCGACAAGACCGGCACCCTCACCGAAGGCCGACCCACCGTCACCGCCACCGAACCGGTCGGCGACCGCACCCCCGACGAGCTGCTTCGCATCGCGGCCGCCGTCGAGCGCGCCTCCGAGCACCCTCTCGCCCATGCGATCGTGGAGGCCGCCACGGCCAAGGGCCTGGAGATTCCGCCGGTGGCCGACTTCGACTCCCCGGTGGGCAAAGGTGTCACTGGCACGGTGGAGGGACACCAGGTCACCCTCGGCAGCGCGGACTTCCTCGCATCGCAAGGAATCGACACCACTGCCTCGCACGGTCACGCCGACCAGCTGCGCGGCGACGGGGCGACCGTCATCCACATCGGCATCGACGGCCAGGCTGCCGGCCTCTTCGCCATCGCCGACCCGATCAAGCAGACCACCCCAGCCGCGCTGCAGGCACTGCGCGAGGACGGCATACGGGTCGTCATGCTCACCGGCGACAACCGCGTCACCGCCCAAGCCGTCGCCCGCACCCTCGGCATCGACCAGGTCGAAGCCGAAGTTCTGCCCGACCACAAGGCCGACGTCGTCACCCGGCTGCGCAGTCAGGGGCGGATCGTGGCCATGGCCGGCGACGGCATCAACGACGCACCCGCCCTCGCGGCAGCCGACGTCGGCATCGCCATGGGCTCCGGCACCGACGTCGCCATGGAAAGCGCCGGGGTCACCCTCCTCAAGGGCGACCTCACTGGCATCGTGCGCGCCCGCCGCCTCTCCGAGAAGACGATGCGCAACATCCGCCAGAACCTGTTCTTCGCCTTCGCGTACAACGCTGCCGGAATCCCCATCGCCGCCGGTGTCCTCTACCCGGTCTTCGGGCTCCTGCTGTCGCCCATCATCGCCGCAGCCGCCATGGCCTTCTCCAGCGTCAGCGTGATCGGCAACGCGCTACGCCTTCGCGCCCAAGAGATCTCCTGACCGGCGGGCTCTTGCGTGAGAGACGCTGAAACACACCTCGCGCGATCCCCTGCAATTGGGTCGATCACGCAAAGTAGCCTGCACACACTCGTGCAATCCTCGCTGCATCTCGACATCTGATGTTGTCGAGATGCACTGAATCTTGTAAGAACGCGCGCTGATTCTAAGAATTAGCCGACGTTATGCACCCCGGGAGTGTCGTGGTCACAGCGTTATGGATCCGGCGGCTCGACGGCTGGCGCCCACGAGGACGTTCGGCTCCAGCGGTGGACTGCTGGTCGAGCGCCCTCAGTTTGTCGAGTCAGTCGACCTGTCAAGTGAGAGTTGCTCCACGAGGCGGAAGTCGCTTACTTCGCTGAATCGAAGGGCACGTCCAGGCTCTCGGTGGAGGACTCCCGTAGCCGAGACGATCCTCCGGTCCGTGTTGGCGACACCAGCGACGTGGTAGTCAGCGTCGTTCAACTCCAGGGAGATGTTCCTCGCCTTGTCGTTGTCTAGGGCGCGCAGCGTCACCCGGCCGACCTCGTCCTCCTCACCACGGTCGAGGCGCTTGACGTAGCCGATGATCGTTTGACGCCCTACGACCGGAGAACCCTTCAGGACCTCACCAACTTGCCGGATCGCCGGGGATGCTTCACCGGCGAGCATGACGGCAGTCGGTGCTTGGCGTACGGGGAGTCGATCGGCCCAGGCGAAGGCGACGTGCAAATCCGTGATGCTTGAGGTGTCGAGGGTGTTGGCGACAGCCTCGCAAAGCTCGGACGAGACACCCACACCAACGGCCTCAGTGATGCTGCTGGCGGCGGGCACTGTGGCGCCGTGCGTTAGGTCACGCAGCGCCGACAGGCCTTCGGCGAGCCTGAGCATTGCCCGCCGTGCGAACGGCTGATACTCGACGTCCTCGAAGAGGACAGCATCCTCGACGTCGTCTGGCTTCAGGAGCGGAAGACGACTGATAACCGGGACGATGTAGCTCCCCTGACGCGTCTGAGCCATCCGCACGCCACTGGCATGGAGGCGCGCGGCGTCAGGCACGCTGTGACCAAAGTAGCTGCGTGGCTGCAGCGCTGAGTTTGCTGAAGCCTGAATGGCTCGGCGCACGGACTCGATCAGAGTCGACGCATCCCCAAGCGGCAATGTGTCGTCGATCTGTCCAGACGCCCGGAACTCGGCGATATCTGAGCCCGCTTTGGCTACCGCGAGGAGCACGCCCGCGGGGTCGGTCCCCAACGTTCGTGAGAGGTTCGCCAGCATCTCCGACCAACGCAAAGGGAAGTCTGGGGAGGAGGCCAGAGTGGGGATCAGGACCTGGCTCTCTCCGCGTCGCCAGCTCTGCGCGACGTCGCCTAGGGAGCCAGTGCGAGTCCACCCGAGCCCCTTGAGCCACTCGGTCACGTCGTCCGGCACAATCGTCTGCGCAGTGAGCGCTTGGGTGGTCACGAGCTCCACCTCGCCGCTTGGGAGTCCATGAGCATGCGCATCGCCGTCGGGGTGAGCAGGTTCGTCAGTGGGACCTTCAGCCGGACTGTGGACTCGTTGGCTGTGGGAGGCATGCCAATGAGCGGGAGGAAGTAGGCCGACCGCGCAAGGTGGGTTCCATCCGCGTCCATTTGATGCCAGGTGTCAGTGTCATCCCCCACGATGACCACGGCCAAGACGCCGTAGGCCGAGCGTAGAGGCGAACGGAGAAGGTCGTATGTCCTGACGTCGAGATCATGCACCAGGTGACCAGCTTGAATCTCTGGCTTGCTGGTGGCCTTGAGCTGGAAGTCGATGCCGTGAAGGCCGTTGTTGACCGTCATGTCGACACCTCGTTCGTCATCGGTGACGATCTCATAGGTGAAGTCAGCAGCCGCCGCGGCCGCAATCAGCCACGCGCGACTGAACCGCTCCTTCTGCTTGGGTGAACCGTCCGCCACGGTCACCGGACCTTAGCCAATTGATCGTCGTCATGGGCTGCTTCGCTTGGTGCGAAGGTAGCGTCGCCCACCGACAACGGTCGGTCATGCGCAGTCATCACACCTCCCCTGGCAGCGCGCCTGGCCTTCGCCGATCACGCTCATGCCGGTGGCCGCCTCGACCACCGCTGGCTTGGTCGGCGCGAGCACGGCGTCCATGCGCCGCAGCACCAGCAGGGGGAGCATGACCGAGCCGTCCTCGTGCTGCTTGAAGCTGCCGCGCAGTTTGTCAGCGACCTTCCAGACGAAAGCGACCTTGTCCTGAAACCCCATGGGCGTCATCTGATCTATCCGTGGCCGTTAGCGAGGCTCGTTGCCGTTGGCCGGGCTCTTGGGCTGCCCGACCTCAGCCTCGAGCGTCGGGTAACGGTCCAGAGCCCACTGACGTCGGCTGATCTCACGGTTGAGTAACACGCCTAGCCTTGTGGTCATGGGCAGCTCCCGGAGCTCTTCCAGCCGTCGCACCTCCCATGCGAGGCGGGATTGGGCTCGCTCGAACTTGAGACGGCACTCGCGTGAGCAGAAGCGCTGAGGCCGGTGCCCTCTTGTGCCCTTGGCGGGGTACGTACATGGATTGCGGCACTTGGGATTGAGGCAGGGGTATGCGCCATTGGGGAGGTCGGACAAGCCCTCGGCGATCTGGAGCACTCGATCGATACTTGCGTCCGGCTCCTTGGCGAGGGCCGACTGAAGGGTTGTTGGCACGGATCCAGCCCGCTTCGTGTGGCGATGGTCAGTCGCGCTTGGTGTTGGTGTGTTCAAGCCTAGCCTCCTCCATGTCGTATCTATGCGACCCTACCCTTCGCAGACTGCATAGATAAGGTCACACGGTGTGACCTGCGAGAACGGGTCGCGCGGGGGTGTGAGACGAAGCACAGCAAGTCAGAGTGGACGATCTCCAGCAAGCAGGAATTGGAAGGATCGGGGACAGTGAATACTTACGGTCTGCCGAAACTAAGCAGAAGTGCTTGTATCAACTGGGCGTGGCGAGTAGGTTGGGCGCGGAGCCGTAGATCGAAGGCAGCGTCCGCACGCGAGTGAGGGCGCGCCAGTTCGCAGCTGGCACGCCCTCGGCGACGGTCCCGATGAATCTTGGACAGAAACGAAGGTGCCGTCGCGTGGACGAGTCTATTTCGCATGCCCGGAAACGGCCAGCCCCTGTGGTGCTGTGCCCTGAGCTGGACACTGAGTGGTTGTTCGACGTGGGTGCGGACCTGGCCGTGTGGCCGTGGCTGGAGCGCCCGGCCGTGACCCGTCTGCAGCGCACCCGCACCCCGAAGGTGAAGGCAAAGTCGGGGCATGTGCCGGTGTACGCGTATTCGGTCACGACTGGGACCCACCTGCACTTGGAGTCCGGGCTCGAGCATGACCTGGTCCGGGAGCTGGACCGCCGCGCTGACGTGACATGGCTCGTCGCACAGCCCTGCAAGCTGCGGCTGCCGGCCAAGCGCCGCGGCCGGCGCATCGAGCACACCCCAGACCTGCTCACCCAGCACGACGACGGCACCATTCGGCTCTGGGACGCCCGACCAGCGAGGCGACAGGATGAGGACTTCCGGCTGAAGGTCCGGCTCACCGCCGAGGCATGCGCGGACGTGGGCTGGAGACACGAGGTCTTCTCCGGCTGGTCCAGGGTCCGCCGGGTGAACCTGATGTGGATCCACGGCTTCCGCCGGCCGATGCCGTGGTACGCGGGCTCGCTGTGCCTGCTCCACGAGTACCTGGAGGGCGAGGGCACCGTCGCCGACGTCCTCGAGCTGGATGCCGGCGGAGGGCACGTCCTGTCTGCGATGTGGCACGGCATCTGGAGCGGGCAGATCGACTGCGACCTCGACGCCCCTATCACGCAGGCGACACGCATCGTGGTGCACCAGCCTGAGGCAGTCTCGGCGTGAGCAAGGCGGTCGAGCTCTACGTCGGGGCCCGAGTTCTGATGAGTTACGGCCCGGCGGTCGTGGTGGAGCTGGGCCGGCACGGAGTCACCGTCAAGGACGCTCTCGGGGAGAACCACTTCGTGCGCGCCGACAAGCTCGCCGTCACCGGCCTCGGCGACGATGGCCTGGACGCGATCCACCTGTCACTGCAGCCGTGGTGGAGCACCCTCACCCCGGCGATCCAGGACCGACATTCACGTCCTCGCCCTTGGCTGGATCTGGACGCGATTCACCCACGGCCCGATGCGCTCCAGCCCCTGGCCCCACATCCCCGACCGCGACATCCACGCCTTCGACACCCGCATCGACCCCGAGACGCGACTGCTGCTGCACGAGACCGGCCAACAGCTGCTCGCCGACGCAGACCTCCTCACCATCCCCGCTGGCCGCGCCACCTTCACTGGCGTCACCCGGAGGTACGGATGAGCCACCTCGAGCCCGAGCACGAAGACCTGGGCACCCGCGCCGCGCGGATGCTGCAGGCAATGGACGACACCCCCATCCCCGCGATGGACGCCACCTTCTACGCCCACTACGCCGAAGAGCTCAGGATGCTCGTCGAAGAGTTCCTCGCCGACCATCCCCCGGTGCCCGCCTCCGTGACGCGCGTGTGGCTGGTCTGGAACTGCCACGACATCGCCGGCTCCTACTCCACCGAGCACGCCGCCCGCGAGGCACGCGCCGACCTCCAACACCAGCTCCTGTGCCAGTACGGCCCCGACGCCGACCCCCTCGAAAGCATCACCATCACCACGGCACACGTCCCGACCGAATGCCTCGGCTCGCACCGGAGCCACCAGTGAGAGGCGTCAGCCGCGAAGTCCTGGCCCGCGACGCGGCCTGGAGCCTCGCCGACGGCAGCTGCAAAGACCTCACCATCGAATGGGCACGCTGGGAGGCCACGTATGTCGCGTCAGCCACCGCCGCTGCCCGACAGACAGCACTGGTAGAACCCGCCGCCGTCTGCGCTGCTTGCCCCATCGTGTCCGAGTGCGCCGACCTCGCAGAACTGTCCGGCTATACCGGAATCGCCGCCGGTCAGGGCTACCGCAACGGCCGGCTCGACCACGCCCGCCAACGTCACCCGAACCAGAGGAGAACGGCATGACCGAGCCGACCCGACCAGCTGGCACACCAGGACGAGCCGCCATGACTACATGGCACCTGCACCCCACGTTCCTGCGACACCTACACGATGCGCCCCGGGGCGTCCGTTACGGCGACCTCGAACGCGCCGACCAGCTCGACCAATGGCATCGTCAGCGGTGGCACCGGGACGCGGCCCTCGCCCGCGTCGACGAGCAGGCCGTGTATGCCGCGACGCTGGCCTCCTTCGACGGCACCGCGCTCGATCTCACCGGCCTCGACCCAGCCGACCGGCACTCATACCGCCAGATCGCCGCCCGCGGCTGGACCCCCGCCCACGGCACCCAGATCTGCCCCGCGTGCCTCGCCGAGACCGGTGCTTGGAAGGCCACTTGGCGACTCCTCCTCGTCACCGCCTGCACCCACCACGGCCTCGTCCTGGTCGCCGAATGTCCGTCGTGCGGGCGGCCGTTCCGCGACCAACGCCACTCCCACCTACGCCGCGTCGGCGCCGCCACGGTGTGCGGCAACCCCCTCGGGCAAGGGCCGGTCAAGCAGTGCCAGCGCGACCTCGCCGCCCTCCCGCGGGAGCCGGCCTGGCCGTCCATCCTGGCGACCCAGGCGCGAATCAACTCGGCCCTCACGGGTGAGCACGTCATGGTGCTCGGGCAGCTGGCCCAGCCCGCGGCATACCTGGCCGACCTCCGGCACCTGACCACGCTCCTCCTTCACCTGGCCGGACAACCCCGCGCGGACGGCCTCGCGCCATGGGTGGCCGACCTCGCGCTCGTCGCCGCAGACCGCACCTCGGCCCGCGGGCCACGCTGGGGCATGCGCCCACCCGACGACCCCGCCCTGCGCGGTCAGGCGTTGGCGACTGCGGATGCGATCCTGGCCGCCGACGACCTCGACACCGCCGCCACGCTGCTGACGCCGTGGACCGAGCTCACCCCGACGACGAACGACGGGCCGCTCGGCTGGCTGGCCGACCGCACCGTCATGACCGCGACCCTGACCCGCTTGGTCATGGCCGCCCGCGCCCCGCACCGGCGCCTGTCCCACCACCTCGACACCCCCGGACCCGACGGAGCGCGTATGCCGATCAACCTGCTCGTCATCCCCCAGGTCATTCCACACGCAGTACCTCGAGCACCTCGCGGGCGCGTCTGCCTCCGGCGAGGTGACCGTCCGCCTCTTCGCCTCCCTGTCACTGGCGCGGCTGCACCCGGACATCCAGTCCTGGGCTGCGGCCGCCGAAGCGCTGGGTATGCCCGGCTCGATGGGCGTGCGCTGCGCCCGAGCATGCACGGCGACCATGCTCGTTGCCGTCGACGAATGGAGGGCCGAATCTGGCGCGCCGGCGAGGAGTCGCCACGAAGGGACTACCGCGCCACCGAAGCCGGCATCCGGCACCGTCTCGGGACGAGACGCTGGTTCGACGAATGGGCCCGCCGCAATCGTCCCGGCACTCCATATGGCGCCTACGACCTCGGCCTGACATGGCAGTGGGTCCACGTCGCCCACGCCCACCTCGACCCATCACCCGCCTGGCGCGGGAGGAAGCCCACCGCGAGGGACCGGGCCCGCTACCGGCGGTTCGAGAAGTCCCTTGACGCCGGAGACAGCAGCTGGGTCTGGCTCGCGCCCTGCACGAGCGTGCGTGACTTGTCGAGGGCCGATCACAGGCGTCATCGATCCCGTGTGATGAAGGGTCGCGCCGTTACGCGCCGGACTGTGGTGCGCTCGAGTCGATCGTCCCGTCGGATGACTCGCCTCGGCGGAGCCGGTCGACCTGACGCTGTAGTTGCAGGTTCTCGGCTCGGAGCCGGAACACCTGCTCCACTCCGGCCAGGTTGAGCCCGGCGGCGAGAAGGGTCGTGATCTCCAGGACCCGTTCCAGCTCCTTGCCGCTGTAGCGACGGGTGCCGCCCTGGGTCCGCTGCGGCTCCAACAGGCCCTTCTGCTCGTAGACGCGCAGCATCTGGGGGTTCACCCCGGTCACCTCGGCCGCGACAGAGATGGAGAACAGCGCCCGGTCGCCACCGAGGTCAACCATCACGCACCCCCCTGTCATCTTCGTGGCCGGGCAGCGGGGTGACCCGCGGCGGGCCAGCCACGATCGGCGGGGAGTCAGCTCGCCCGACGTTCGCCCTCCACACCATCGGCGCCGCCCATCGCCCTGTGCCCGGCCAGAACCAGGGGATTCGGTCGGCAGCGTTCCCCGAACCCCCTGTACCGCCGCTGTTCCCCGGCTCTGCCGGGGTCGTCACTCGCACCGAGACCGGCGCCGTCCCGGTCCCGGCTGACAACAGTCGGTACGCCGCCGCGACCGCCGCGAACCGTTCAGCCGCCCCGGGGTCGTTCGAGACGTCAGGATGGCAAGCCCGCGCGAGCCTCCGGTAGGTCTGGGCGATTGCCTCCCGGTCGCTGTCAGTGGGGATCCCCAGCACACGGAACGCCTCGCTTCGGTGCTCGTCCACGCCACGCCTCCCCCCTGGACCGTCCCTCAGGACTTGTTGTGACTGTCACTTGACATCTTCCCACAGATGGAGACAATCTAAAACAGCAACATGAGATTATCTGAAGTCGAGCGTATGGAGTGTCGGCTTCAGAGCGACAAGTGAGGAGGAAGATCTCATGCTGATGCGCACCGACCCGTTCCGTGACCTCGACCGTCTCACCCAGGCCATGATGGGGACCCGCGCCCGCCCAGCTGTCATGCCGATGACGGCCTACCGGGACAACAGCTCGTTCGTGGTCCACCTCGACCTGCCCGGTGTCTCGGCGGACTCCATCGATCTGACCGTCGAGCAGAACGTTCTCACCGTGCACGCCGAGCGCAAGCCCCCGGCCGGCGAGACTGAGCGCGTCGTCGACGAGCGCAGCTATGGCGTGTTCAGCCGCCAGCTGTTCCTGGGCGAGACCCTCGACGCCGAGCAGGTAGCGGCGAGCTACGAGGCGGGCGTGCTCACCCTCCGGATCCCCATCGCCGAGAAGGCCAAGCCGCGCAAGGTCGAGATCACCGCAGGGGACTCTGCAAAGGCGATCAACGCCTGAGCCGAGCCACACCGTCCCTCGCACGCGACCAGTGCCCTCGGGAAGGAGGTCCGCCAGTCCTGCCGCACACGCACCATCCCGCGGCGGGACGCAGGAGAGCCCGCCGAAACGCGCGCAGCGCTCAGTTCGCGCCGCTCGCGTTCCGGCATGAAGGCGGGGTCCCCGCGAACCTTGAGAACCTAACCCACGCTCGACATCGCGCACTCATGCGCAGTCGGGCATCGTCGGCACGAGCCAACGGATTCGAGCAACCATGTACCCCACCAAAGACGCGCGAGAACTCGCGATCCTCCTTCGCATCAGCCGCGAGCTGGACATCATCGGAGACGTCACCGCCACGGTCGACAACCCCTCGGAACTCCTCGCCTGGGCGCTCATCCTCTCCAGCCCCCACATCGTTGCCTGGCGGGCCGGCGACTCCGGGCACCGCTACCTGCAGGTGTCAGCCCACCGCAGCAAAGCGCCGATCCGCGGCGACATCACCGCCGTGCTCCACTGCGAACAGCACCTCGACTATTGGCGGGCCCTCGACCTGGCCGACCTCACCCCCCATGACCGCCGCGAACTCGAGAGAGAAGCACTGTCCAGCGCTTGGGCAACCATGCCCCTCAGCCCCGAGAACTCAGGCCAAGCTCCGCCACCCCAACCACCGAGCCTGGACTCGGCATGACGCAAACAAAGGCAGGCCAAGGGCGCCGTGTACGAACTCCATGCGGCCAACTAAACCCGCACGCCGGCCACATGTGACACCGTCCGTCCCCGTCACGCTCGATGCTGCACGACTGTTCCGGAAGGCGCCGAACGAGCAAAGTACCCCTCACAAGATCACGCAATCTTGAGTGCATCTCGACAGTTCCGCTGTCGGTCCGTGCCGGAGCAGCAGGTCGACATCGCTCTGGATCGTTCACAAACGACCAAGCTTCGATTCATAAAACACGTGGTTATGAACTGGCTCCCGTTCGACCCCCGACGTTATGGGGTGGGGTGCTGCTCGGCCGACGGTCAGAGGCAGCGATGGGATGCTGTGGGGCGTGGATCACGCTGAGCTCACCCGCACAATCGACGCGACCTGCCGGCTGACCGGAGAGTTCGCGCTCCGTTCCGGTCAGCACGCCACCGAGTACTTCGACAAGTACCGCTTCGAGGCCGACCCGGTGCTTCTGCGCGCGGTGGCGGAGCACATGGTGCCCCTCCTTCCCGACGAGACGGATCTGCTCGGCGGTCTGGAGCTGGGCGGCATACCCATCGTCACGATGCTGAGCAGCCTGACGGGCATCCCCGCTGTCTTCATCCGCAAGGAGGCCAAGACGTACGGCACCTGCCGCCTGGCCGAGGGCGCGGAGGTTGCAGGTCGCCGCGTCACCCTGGTCGAGGACGTGCTGACGACCGGCGGCGCGGTGCGGGACGCAACCACGGCTCTGCGCGACCTGGGCGCAACAGTCGACGTCGTGCTCTGCGCGATCGACCGCAGCGGGCAGCCAAGCGGACCCGTAGGCGACATCGGCCTCCAGACACGCCCGGTCCTTACCAAGGCCGATCTCGACACCGTGCGGGCCATCGTCGCATCCAGGAGCGAGTGACGTATGCCGCTGACGAACCCCTGGCTTGCCGGTCCGTCCCCTGATCGGGAGCTTCCCCAAGACGTGCTCGAGGAGCGAATCCTCAACCTGCTCTCGGCCCACAACACGGCGGTCATCGCCACGGTCAGCGCCGACGGCAGTCCCGTCGCGACACCGGTGCGGTACTTCAGCCTCGGTTTCGAGATCTTCTACACCAGCTGGAACGACTCCGTGAAGTCGCGCAATCTTCGCCGCGATCCTCGAGTGTCGGCGGGCATCGTCGCCCCGCTGGTCGGGCAGGCCAGCAGCTGTGGCGCCCAGCTCTTCGGCACCGCACGAACCCTCGAGCGAGACGACCCCGACGCCGACCGCTACTGGGAAGCCGTGCGCTGGCAGGCAGACCACGTCGAACGCGGTCGCTCGATCGACGATCCACCCACCGATCCGCTCACCGTGATCACCCCGACCCGCATCCTCTACACCGAGCACTGGCTGCGACGAGATGGATACCGGCCCCGGCAGGTCTGGCGAAGAGCCTGACGCCGAGAGGCGAGGTGCGGCTTCGACTCTTGCACGACGTGCCGCAATCGCCCCTTTTGGAGTATGGCTTGTTCGCGTAAGGATCGCCAGGAAGCCAAGGGCCGCGGGGGTCGTCGTCCGGATTGCGGTAGACGGCATCGGCTTCGGCACTTCGAGGCAGACGGTTCGTGAACCAGATCCTGGCATCGCGCGCGTACACGTTGATGTGGTCGTGCCGCCCTGAGAACCGTCGCGCGTCGTTTCGCACGGTGTCTGACTTTTCCCATGCGATCGTGGCCACGCAGTTGTCTGGGCCGAAGACCTCGTCCATCAGGCAGCCCTTTCGGTGTTGCTAGGCATCGTCGAGGTGGACCCAGACCGAGCCATCCGGGGCCAGGAGGTCCCGGATCAGTAGCAGTCGCTCGCGCATGAAGGACAGCCACGTTGAGTGCTCCATCCAGTCGTCGTAATGCTCGAATGCTTGACCCGTGTTGAACGGCGGTTCCCCCGACTGTCTGCACGTGTTGGAGTGAGGCATCGACACGCCGACGGGGCCTCCTTGCTTCACATGAGGATCTGTATGAAACTTTCAGACATGGATTCACGTCTTGCTAGTATGGACTGCGGCACCGACCGCCCATCCCAGTTGCCGCCCGAGGGCATCACCTCGATGGAGTACCTCAGCTCGCTGGCTGACCTGGCCACGCGGATCGTCCGTCAACGCATCTCTGACCTCCCAGAGTCCAGAGGCGAGTGGGACATGATCCGCGCGCTCCTGACGCAGATGGTCGATGGAGCGGAGGGCAAAGGGGCACGAGAGTTACTCGCGCAGAACGGGATCCGCTGTATTGCCAAACCCTCGGAACGTGACCGCTTCTGGTTCACGATTCCAGGGTGCTCGAAGCCGGTGCACGTGGTTGCACGGCCGAAGGTGGCGCCCCCTCCTCCTGGGGGCCTCAAGGTCCAAAAAGAACTGGAGCTCAGCGGATTCGCCGAGGCCGTGGACGACACCGGACTCAGGCTCTTCATGTTGTGCGAGAAGGATCGCGCGGGCGTTGGGCTGACGTCAGTGACCCTGGCTCTGGTGTCCAACCCGCAAGCACGTTGGATCGTCGACGGAGTGGCGATTGTGGACGAGGTCCTGGTCTTCGCGGCACCGACGTCGGCTATGCGAGCAACGCCGATCCTGTCCGACGAAGACGAAGGTGTCTTCCGCTCAGCGATGACTCGTCGCGACGCGCCGGTGGCCGACGTCGACTTGGAGTCCCTCGAAGGGGAAGGGGTTGAGCCCGCGGCCGAGCCGAAGCAAATCGGTGAGACCGGTGCCTGAGACGTTCACCGTTTTCGGCGACAGGGTTCGGTGGGCCCGACATCTGCGCGGCCTCTTGGCGCGGGAGGTCGTCGACTCGCTTCCGGTCAGTTCGCCGACCTACTCACGCATCGAGAACTCCGACATGACGGAGGTCGATCCAGTCGTTGCGCACTCGCTCGCCCTCGCCTTGAGCACGCCGCTTGGATGGCTGAGCGCGCCTCCCCGAGCCTTCGCCACCTCAAGCGGGACGCAGTTCCGTGCAAACAGCCGAATGACGAAGGGGGCGCAACAGACCGTCACGTCCTGGCTGACGATGTACGCAGAGTTGCTCGCGACCTTGGACCGAGTTGTCACCCTGCCGCCGACCACGTTTCCGTTCCAGACCGTTTTGGATGCCGATCCCCGTGACGCAGCGCAGCATGTGCGTGCGACCTTGCGGCTCCGACCCGACCAGCCCATCGACCACCTGATCCGTTCCCTGGAGAAGCTCGGCGTCTTCGTCGGGGTGGTCGACTTCGAGGAGGAAACGCACCTCCGCAACCATGACGCGTCGTCGAGTTGGTTCAACCTGCAATCCGGCCGCGCTGCACCAGTCGTTCTCATCCGGCAGCACTCGTCATGGGAACGGGTGCGGTTCTCGGTTGCCCACGAAGCTGGGCATCTAGCCCTCCACCGACAATCCAGTGGCCCTAACCGCGAACAAGAGGCCACCGAGTTTGCGGCCGAACTCCTTCTCCCCAGTGCGACCCTTCGGGCGGAGTGGCCGCGGCACGTGACCGTCATGGGCCTGTTGGGACTGAAGGAACGCTGGGGCATGTCCATCGCAGCCCTCATCCAACACGGTTACCGCAACGAGCTCCTTGACGACGATCGTCGGGTGTCCCTCTTCAAGCAACTGTCGAATGGGCGTGACCCAAAGACTGGCGAACGCTGGCGGGTGCGTGAACCTGGCGCTACCTCGCGGACAGTCGAGCGACCTCTGCTCGTTGCCAACGCCATCGAGGTCGGGTTCGGGATATCGCCCGACCTGCAAGCGTTTCTCGGCGAGCTCCCGCCTGCACGATCGGGCGAGTGGTACTCGGAGTTCCTGCTGAACTTCGCAACGGGGTGGTCGAGGAGCATGCGCGCCCAGTTGGAGGCAGCAGCGACTGAGCGTCTGGACAACGTGCTTCCCTTGCGGCGCTAACCAAGACGACGCCGCCCCCTGCATCAGACTTGGCGGCTGGGGGCGGTGTCAGGCTGGGCGCGGCCTCGTGCCCGACCCAAGCTTACCGATCCTGATCTTCCATGAAACCGTCGGGCAGCGCTTCGAGCAGAGCCCTGACCGCGATGTCGTACTCGTTGAACGCGTGGGCGTAGAAGTGTGGCGTCATGTGGTCCGGCGACGCGTCCGCGAAGGCGCTCACGAGCTCACGGAGTTCTTCGAGGATGCTTCGGAAGTCTCCTGGCCGATTGCCGGGAGCGGGCGGTCGCTGGCCGGATCCAGGCTCAGTCGTTTCCATACTCGGGCTCCCAGTAGTCTCCGACGTCGGTTGTCGCCTCGAAAGTTGCTGGTAGGCCCGCGGAGTCGACGAGTTCGAAGGAGTCGAGCACCAGTCGACACCGGTCGCAGCTGAAGTACTCCGCGCCGACAGTGAGCTCCATCCATGAGTCGTAGTCGTCCTCGCTGACCTGCTCCACCTCGTGCTTCGCAGCCTCGACGTCCTCGCCCTCAAGTTTCCCGTCGGCGCCGCAAGCGGGACAATTGGTTGAACCTGAGTAGGAGAGCCCGGCGGAGAGATCGCCGGCCCGGTACTGAGCCCACTGCTGGGCCTCTGTCGCGCGCATCTGTCCGGATTGGTAGAGACCCAGGCGTTGGCGCGCCCTTTCGATCAGCATCTCGCGTCGGTGCTCGATGTTCTGCTTGTTCTTCGTGAGGTGGTCCTCAACGATCCTTACACGGTCGGAGCCAACCAAGTCCTCCAGGACGCGGTCGCACGCATTGACGAGTATGTGGGCCTGCGCCCAGAAGCGGGGCCACCAGGCGTCCGGGGGTATCGGCGTGAAGTTGGGGGCTGCGGCGTGAAGGTAGTCGTTCCTAGCGCTGGCGATGGCTTTGGACTCCTTCTCACTGAAGGGCTTGAACGCACGAGTGTGGTTCCCCCCGAATCGTGGAGGTTGTCTCTTAGGCGGCTGCTCTCGGGGTGAGGGCAGCGTTTTCGTAGTTGATGGGTGACATCATCAATGCGGCGCTGTGGCGGCGGTCGGTGTTGTAGAAGTTCCAGCACCAGTCCGAGACCACGGTAGCGGCTTCGGTGGTGTTTCGGAACTCGTTGCGGGAGAGGACTTCCCACTCGAGGCTGGAGAAGAACGCCTCCGCGGCCGCATTATCGAAGCACGATCCGACGCGTCCCATGGATTGGCGGATCCCGAGGTTTCGGCATGCGCGGGTGAACAGATCCGCGGTGTAGGTCGAGCCGCGGTCAGAGTGGAAAATGACCCGCTCTGATTCCTCCTCCTTCCAGATCGCCTCTTTGCCGCCGCGGACCGTTACGGCCATGGTGATCGCGGCCTTGGCCAGTTCCGCGTTCGGGTGCAGCGACGTCGCGGCCCCGATCAGTCGGCGGGAGTACAGGTCGATCACGGTGGCCAGGTACAGCTTCCCGGCCGCGGTCGGGATCTCGGTGATATCACCGACCCAGCGCTGGTTGACCGCGGTCGCGGTGAAGTCCCGGCGAATCAAGTCCGGGAACGGCGCCTTCGACTTATCTTGCTTCGTTAATCCGTTGCGGCGCTTGATCTTCCGAGCGATCAACCCTTGCCGGCGCATCGAGTTCGCGACCGTCTTCTCACTGACCGTCCACCCCTCCTCGCGCAGGTCGAGCACCAGCCGCGGGGACCCGTGCAACCCGCGGTGTTTGTCGAACATGACCTTCACCGCCCGGTCCATGGTGTCGCGGCGCAGGTCCCGCTTGGTGTACAGGCCGGTCGCGATGGCCGTCCGAGGTAGCCACTTGTAGAACCACGAGATCGAGATCCCGAGCAGCGCGCAGGTGAACGCGACGGGCACCTGGTAGTTGGTCCTCTGGTCGACCACGAAGCGTGCCACGCTCACTTCGTCGCCTCCTTCACCCACAGGACCACGGATCGCTTGAGGACATCACGCTCC
>NZ_HF571038.1:2588306-2595687 GCF_001046875.1 Nostocoides jenkinsii Ben 74 | reverse complement strand
GGAGTACTCCTGGCAGAAGCTGCTGGACGCGCAGGGCGACCAGCTCGAGTTCGAGTACACCCGCATCCTCAACGGTCTCGCTCGTCAGCCGGGCGTGATCGGCACCATCTTCCGCAAGGCACAGAACCGCATTCAGGACCCGGCCAAGCTCAAGCGCCTCATCGTCGACCTCATCGACAAGGAGAACTGGAGCGGCACGGGTACCGACATCAAGGGCGATGCCTACGAGGAACTCCTGAGCAAGGGCGCCTCCGACAAAGGCTCTGGCGCCGGCCAGTACTTCACCCCACGTGCTCTCATCCAGGCCATCGTCGACGTCATCCAGCCCACAGTCGACGACACAGTCGTCGACCCCGCGTGCGGCACCGGCGGCTTCCTCCTCGTGGCGAGCGAGTATGCCGCGCAGGGCGCCGAATCGATGACGCCGATCCAGCGCGACAAGCTCCGTGACGCTTTCGTCACCGGCTTCGAGCTGGTCGACGGGACCGCCCGGCTGGCGGCGATGAACCTGCTACTGCACGGCATGGGGACGGCGGACGGCGACTCGCTGATCCAGGTCCGGGATTCGCTCATCGCTGACCCGGGCCAGCGCTGGTCCGTCGTGCTGTCGAACCCACCCTTCGGCAAGAAGTCGTCGCTGACAATGATCGGCGCCGACGGCCGCGAGGTGCGTGAAGATCGCGAGATCGAGCGCCAGGACTTCGTGGCGACCACGAGCAACAAGCAGCTCAACTTCGTCCAGCACATCATGACGATCCTCGACACCAACGGGCGGGCCGCGGTCGTGCTGCCGGACAACGTGCTCTTCGAGGGTGGCGCGGGCGAGGTCATCCGGCGGAAACTCCTCACGGATTTCGACCTGCACACGATGTTGCGCTTGCCGACCGGGATCTTCTACGCCCAAGGCGTCAAGGCCAACGTGCTCTTCTTCGACAAGAAGGTCGCCCGCCCCGGTCAGCCCTGGACCGAGCGGCTGTGGGTCTACGACCTGCGCACGAACGAGCACTTCACCCTCAAGCAGAACCCCCTCCGGCGAGCCGACCTAGAGGACTTTGTCACGGCATACAAACCGGGTCGGCGAGGCGAGCGGGAGGAGGGCGAGCGCTGGAAGCCGTTCACGTACAGCGAGATCACCGCGCGCGACAAGGCGAACCTTGACATCACTTGGCTGAGGGACGAGTCCCTCGAGGATCTCGACAACCTGCCCTCGCCGGACGTCCTAGCGCGCGAAATCGTCGAAGACCTCACTGCCGCTCTTGAGGAGTTCGAGGCAGTCGCAAGCGCGTTGGAGGAACAACTTGCCCGACCGATCGGGTAGACCCTTCCCAACCGCTGCACATACCGGCATGTCCACAGACCGGTAAGCCACCCGGCCCGCAGACATCGCGGTGCCCGCCAAGGACCGCCCGGCGGGCTCGCTGGCGACCGATCTACAGCGACAACCATTGATCCGGTTCGTCCAGGACGGGACGGTGTCTCTAGTGCATCCGCGCGGCACGGTCTTGCGCAGCAGTGACACCGCCGACGTGACCACGGATCGGCTGCGGATCGCGGAGGAGGAGGTGCCGCGGGACGGAATCGTGGTGCGACGGAGCTTCCAGTCGACACTGCCCTGCCACCGTTCGGGCTGTAGCGCGCCCTCGTGGCGCAGGAGGGCGACCTCGCGGCATGTCCTGCACCTTCAGCCGCCGACGTGGCCGTTGGCCTGGGCGGAGACTCGCTCCATACGGTGTATCAGGGTGGCCGACGGCGTGACCCGACCATGACGATAGGTCGAGAGCCGGCTGCGGGAGGTTCCGATGCGCTCGGCGAACTCGGTGGTGCTGAGGCCGGACTCGACGACCAGCTGGGTCACGCGCGCGGCCACCGCATCTCGCTCGGCTTGTTCGGCCCGCTGACGAGCACGGGAGATCGCTCGCTGGAGGAGTGCTGTCAGGCCCGTCTCGCGCTGCTCTTGCGGCTCGTGGAGATAGTCCTCCACCTGGCGGGCGACGGGACCCCAGGGGTCGCGCCGGAACTCCTTCGCAAGAACCGCCCAGTCCCGGATCGACCCACGCTCGAGGATGGCCACCAGTGCCTCGTAGGGCCACGTCGACACGGGCGCCGCTGGGTCGACCTCCACGTGGCGCACCCGGCGCAGTCCCGGCCCGCTCATCGCTGTTCCTGCTCGACGAGATCGAGGAGACGATCGGCGACATCGGTGCAGACCGCGACCACCGAAGCCCAGTCGTGCCACCGGCGGTCCAACTCCTTGTACGACCGCAGCTGCCTCGTCACCTTGGGGTCCTTGGGTGCCGGCTCGGCCAATCGCAGCACCAGAGACGTGAGCACCGAGTCCTCCTCGTTGGACCGATCGGCGTAGTAGTCGTCGATCCTCGCGAGCACCGCCGCCGCTGGCTCTTCTCCAAGCCGGTCGACCAGTGCCGCCGTGTCGAGATAGTCGCGGGTGGCATTGCGCTGGACGATCAGATAGGCCTTGACGCGAAGCATCTCCGACAGGGTGGGGACGCGCACCCTGACACCGGCCCCGAGCTCGACGTCTTCGACCTCCAGAGGGCGGGTTCGTCGAAGCTGCCGCAGCCCGGCCTCGATACCGTCGAGGCTCTCGAGCAGCGTGAGGGGCGGGCTACTGGCACGAAGGGATGTCACCCATCCTTCGCTGGCCTCGACCGCCTCGACGACCTCGGCATATCGCTCGGCGAGGTCGCACAGAACGTGGTCATGATCCAGCGATAGCCGATGCCCGGCATGAACTGCTGCTGCGGTTCCTCCGACCAGCACGGCATCGGGCACCAGCCCTTGAAGCCGCGCGGCGGAGAGAAGGACCGCAGCCAACCCCGGGGATCGCGCCATGTCCCGATCGTATCAGTTCCGATACGCGCGCCCTCGGCATGGTCGTCGGCGATCCGCTCGATGGCCGTCTTTGATCTCGCGAATGTAGGTCTCGGCGCGGCGGGAGTTCCAGCGTTCCTCTCCTCGGGGAGCCGCTCGGCACTCACCTCGACCCAGTGCCGACGGGAGATCTGGTCCAAGCAAGCATGGACGGCGTTGATTCCCTCCTCGACAATCTGCCGGACGACACTCGCAACGTCTTGCTGACTCTGGCCCGCGCCTGGCACACCTGCGTCACGGGGCAGCTGGCACCGAAGGACGTGGCCGCGGACTGGGCGCTCCCCCGGCTCCCCATACAGCTGCGCCCTCCGCTGGCTCATGCCCGCCACCTCTACCTCACCTGCACCTACGCCGACGAGACCTGGCCGAATGACGTCCGCGATCTCGCGGCACCGCTAGCCGCCTACCTCGCCCGGGCGATCCGCGCAGAGGCTGGGCAGCAGCCGGGGCGTGATGGATGGGGCTTCCCGGTCTCCCTGGGCCGTACGGACACCGTGGTCTTCGAGATCACGGCCGAAGATCCGGCGGAAATCGTGCCGGTGGTCAATGGCCGTTCGCTCATCGACCTTGTGGCCGACTTCGAGAAGGCGCGACGCTGGGAACTGGCGGGCGACTACTCCGGCCTCGTTCCTGCGTCCTTCAGCTTCGGCGATCTCACGCAGTACTACCTGGGGCGCGCCGCGAGGCAATGGCCGGGGCCGGGCCGCGCCTGGCTCCTCGGCTGTGACTGCGGCGAAGTCGGGTGCTGGCCCTTGGACGCGCGCATCGATGTGACCGACGATCTGGTGCTCTGGCAGGACTTCCACCAACCACACCGAGCGGCGCGCGACTACCGGTCGTTCGGACCCTTCGTGTTCGACAGAAGCGAGTATGACCGTGCCGTCGCCGATGCCGTGGCCGCCCTCCGCGCGGACCGCAGCTGAGCGGGCCCCGCGGCATACGGCACGGGTTGAGCGTGTTCGACGGAAGTCGGTGGCGGGGGCCGCGCGCGGCGACCACCATGGGGCATTGTGAGTTCCCCCGAGACAGCCCCTGATCCCGGGCTGGTGAGCCGGCTCCTGCGGGACCAGGCCGCCGACTTCGCCGATCTGCCGGTACGCGCGATCTCGACCTCCGGCAGCAGCAATTGGGTGTTCCGTCTGGGTGACGAGTTGGCGGTCCGGTTGCCTCGGACGCACGGCTACGCCCCTGGCCTGCTCAATGAGGTTCGCTGGCTGCCGCACGTTGCGGGGCGGCTCCCCGCGCCCGTGCCGAGGGTCGTTGCAGTCGGCGAGCCCGCGGCATACTTCCCACGACCGTGGACGATCGTGACGTGGCTGACGGGCGAACCACCGGGGTTCCTGGACGCTGAACAGCAGGATCGGCTCGCCGTCAGTCTGGGCGAATTCCTACGCACCCTGCACACGATCGATACGGTCGGGGCGGAGGCAGGGGCGGCGCACTGGGGCTACCGCTGCGGCGAGCCCGTCACGGACACGATTGATGAGTGGGCCGACGAGGCGGCAACGGCGCTCGCCGATCTCTTGGATGAGGATGCCGTGCGCGAGGCGTGGCGGCGACTACGTGACGTCCCGCCCGCGACTGGCCCTGCCCGCCTCGTCCACTGCGACGTCTCCGCCGAGAACCTGCTGGTCCATCTCGACGGCCGCCTGGCGGGGGTCATCGACTTCGGGGGTATGGGGATCGGCGACCGCTCCATCGACTTCCTCTATGCGTGGAGCATGTTGGGTGCTCCGGCTCGCCAACAACTCCGAACCGCGGCCGACATCGATGAGGGGACGTGGCTCAGAGCGCGGACGTGGGCCTTTGTCGGGCCGGGTTTGCTGACCCTGGCGGGCTACCGCGACTCCATGCCCGCGAGAACCGCGCGGCTCACCACCATGGTGGAGGCCGTCGCGGCGGAGGTCGGCGTGCGGCTGCGCTGAACACCGCGCTCGGATCAGGCGGTACGTGGGTCTCCCCTACATTTTATGTGTCAAAATTGGTATCCTAAGAATCTTAATGCATCACTCATGGCACTTAGCGGGACTCACGATGACCGATCGGAACGGGGTTCGAACTCCAGTGGCTGTGGCGCGCGCCCTCGACGGGTTGGGACGGGACCTGACCACATGGCGCAAATTACGCCACCTAACGGTTGCAGAGGTCGCCGACCGGGCGGGCCTAAGCCGCAGCACCGTCCTGCGCCTAGAGGGCGGGCAGGGAGCCTCCTTGGAGAATGCGCTGCGGGTGGCCCGCGCGCTTGGTGTGCTGGACCTCCTGACCAAGGCGCTCGATCCGTACGCAACCGATGTGGGTCGCCTTCGGGCTGAGGAAAAGCTCCCGACCCGGGTTCGCACCCGCAGGGCCGATCGGTGAGCGCAGTCGACGTGTGCGTGTCCATCGGAGGGGTCGACGTGAGTGCCGGCACTCTGTACTCCCACCGCCGCCGCGGCGGCAGCACCGAGAGCGCCACCTTCACTTACTTTTCCGACTACATCGCCAACCCGCGCGCCTACTCCCTCGAACCGGGGCTGCCGCTCCAGGCCGGTGCCCACCAGAGTCATCTCGGCCAACGGACGTTTGGCGCGTTCGCAGACTGTGCGCCGGACCGGTGGGGCCGGACCCTGATCACGCGGCGTGAGGCCGCCCAGGCACTAGCCGAGGGCCGTGAACCTCGGAGCCTCGGCGAGGTCGACTATCTCCTCGGCGTCCGTGACGACCTGCGTCAGGGAGCGCTGCGGTTTCGTCGCTGAGCCGGACAGTTAGAGGCCACCGACCATCAGGGTGTCCCGGCCTTGACCGATCTCCCGGAATTGCTGGCTCTCGCTGCCCGAGCCGAGACGGATTCCACCAACACCATTGCCGACGCCGAGCGGTGGCACGAGGAGGTGGGCGGCACGGCATACGTCCTGGATGACGAGTCCGCGATCGTCGTGACGGATGGCGGCGTCGAGGTGGTCTCCGAGGGACGCTGGCGACGGTTTTCCTAATGTCGCTGGCAGCAGAACGCCGCGGACCCCCTGGGGCCCGCGGCGTTGTGTGTAGTGAAGTCGGTCAGGCGCGGATGCTGCGACGTCCCGTGGCCAAGCCGACGAGGAAGAGGAGCACGACGGCGCCGAAGGTGGCAGTGACGAGGCTGACGATCCAGCCGTCGCCCATCGGGTTGCCGCCGAACAAGCTCAGGATCCATCCGCCGAGCAAGCCGCCGCCGATGCCGACGAGGATGTTGAGGAGCAGACCCTGCTGCGCGTCGGTCCCCATGAGCTTGGAGGCAATCCAGCCGGCAAGGCCGCCGATGATGATCCAGGCGATGAGGGTCATGGCCTTTATTCGCCTTGATAAGGCTGCCGATCAGGGACCTGATCGATCAGTGTGAGCCATACATTAAACAAAGTCTAGACGTCGTGACGAATTGGCGTCCGGGAAATTTTTGGGGTTCCGGGTCAGGGTTCGGCAGCATGATGGTGGCGTGGGTATGGAGCAGCGCGCCGTCGCGTTCTGGGAGCGGCATGCCGCGGGCTATGACGAGGCGTCCGCCTTCATCGAACGCCGGTGGATGTCACGCGCGCGGACGTGGGTGACAGAGCGCACCGTGGGGGAGGTGTTGGAGGTCTGCATCGGGACAGGCGCTAACCTGCCGCTCTACTCCGAGACCGTCCGGCTGACGGGGCTCGATTGGAGTGGCGGAATGCTGGCGGAGACGCGCGCCAAGGCGGAGGCATTAGGGCGCGTGGTAGCGCTTCACCAGGGTGATGCCGCCGAACTTCCATTCCGAGACAACACTTTTGACAGCGTGATATGCACCTTCGGCCTGTGCTGCGTCCCGCGCCACGAACGCGCCATCACCGAGATGGTGCGCGTGCTGCGACCCGGTGGTCGGCTGCTCCTGGCCGACCACGTCCCGTCCACGCGTATGCCGATCCGCCTCGCCCAGCGTGCCATCGAGTCCGTCAGCGGCCGGCTCGTGGGCGAGCACTTCACTCGCCGACCTGCCGCGCTCTTGCCGGGACATGGCATGACCATCATCGACTCCCGCCGCGAGAGCGCCGGCATCTTCGAGGTGGTGCACGCGACGCGCTGACGGCACCTGGGGACAATGACGACGTGGGAGATCGACCTGACGTTCCCGACTGGATGCTCGAGCGCCTCCGCGCCGCCGCGACCGCATTGCCTGAGTGCCGCGAGGAGAGCGCCTGGATCGGACACCGTTGGCGGGTGGGGCAGGCGACGGTGGCGCACATCTTCGGCGGCGAGGACGAACTCTTCCGCATCACGCTGCGCGGCGACCCCGATGACGTCGCCGCGTTCACCCATCTCGGCTCGCCCTACTTCAAGAGCGACTGGGGGAGCAATGTCATCGGCATGCTCGTCGACGAGGACACCGACTGGGATGAGGTCGGCGAACTCCTCGCGATCTCCTACTGCATCCAGGCGCCACGGCATCTCGCCGAGCGCGTCGATCCCCAGTCCGCGCCCGATCCGAAGTCCCCTCAGGCATAGCGGCGGG
>NZ_HF571038.1:2576511-2588206 GCF_001046875.1 Nostocoides jenkinsii Ben 74 | reverse complement strand
CGCCATGACCGGTCTCCTCGCCGCCTGTGGCGGCTCGGGCGGCTCCGGTAGCAGCACGTCCACGTCCGCCTCGGGGGGCGGCGCGTCCTCGTCCTCCGCAGGGACCAGCTCCGAGACGGCGTCGACCGAAAAGCAGCAGGTCAAGGTGCAGCTGCAGTGGGTCACGCAGGCGCAGTTCGCGTGCTACTACGCCGCCAAGGACCAGGGCCTCTATGACAAGTACGGCCTCGACGTCGAGATCCTCCCCGGGGCCACCGACATCGTCCCGATCGACGTGCTGACCTCCGGCGGGGCCGACTACGCGATCTCCTGGGTGCCTAAGGTGCTCGGCGCGATCGAGCAGGGCGCCCGGGTCACCGACGTCGCGCAGATCTTCCAGCGCAGCGGCACGACGCAGATCTCCTTCAAGGACAAGAACATCACCAAGCCGGCCGACCTCAAGGGCAAGAAGGTCGGCAGCTGGGGCTATGGCAACGAGTTCGAGCTGTTCGCCGGCATGCAGAAGGACGGCGTCGCGCTGGACGACATCGAGCTGGTGCAGCAGGCCTTCGACATGAACGGCTTCCTCGCCGGCGATATCGACGCCGCTCAGGCGATGACCTACAACGAGTACGCCCAGGTGCTGGAGTCCAAGAACCCCGACACCGGCGAGCTCTACACGCCCGAGGACCTCAACGTCATCAACTGGAATGACGTGGGCACGGCCATGCTCCAGGACGCGATCTGGGCGGATGCCGACAAGCTCGCCAGCGACGAGCAATACAAGAAGAACACCGTCAACTTCATCGCCGGGACGATCGCCGGCTGCGCCTACGCGCGCGACAACGCCGACGCGGCTGCCAAGATCGTCACCGCCGCGGGTAGCCAACTCGGCGAGAGCCACCAGCTGTGGATGACCAACGAGGTCAACAAGCTGATCTGGCCGGCGGCCAATGGCGCGGGCATGATCGACGAGGCGCTGTGGAAGCAGACGGTCGACATCGCCAAGACCACCAAGAACGAGACCGGGGCGACCATCATCACGGCCGACCCGCCCGCCGACGCCTACACCAACGACTACGTCACGCAGGCACTCGACCTGCTGAAGAAGGACGGCGTCGACACCACCGGGTCGTCCTACACGCCGATCGAGGTGACCCTGAAGGAGGGCGGCAAGTGAGCGACACCATGTCCGTCGACAACTCCGAGCCGGTCATGCACGACCCGGCAATGGTCTTCCACTCCTGGTCCGCTCAGGCGGCCCTGGCCCCACTGGAATTGGTCAGTGCCCAGGGCGTGCACGTGCAGGATGCCGCCGGACGGGACTATCTCGACTTCTCCAGCATGCTGGTCAACGTCAACATCGGCCATCAGCACCCTCGCGTGATCCAGGCCATCAAGGGCCAGGCGGACGCGCTCGCCACGGTTGGACCGGCCTTCGGCTCGCGCGTGCGGGGTGAGGCTGCCCGGCTGATCCTCGAACGCGCTCCCGGCGGCTTTGGCAAGGTGTTCTTCACCAATGGCGGCGCCGACGCCAACGAGAACGCCATCCGGATGGCCAGGCTGACCACCGGCCGCGACAAGGTGCTTTCCACCTATCGCAGCTACCACGGCAACACGGGCGCGGCGATCGTGGCCACGGGTGACTGGCGTCGTATGCCGAACGAGTTCGCCCGTGGGCACGCGCACTTCTTCGGGCCCTACGCCTATCGCTCGGAGTTCTGGTCTGATTCCCCGGAGCAGGAGAGCGAGCGTGCCCTGCAGCACCTGCGCCGGATCATCGAGGCCGAAGGCCCCGCAACGATCGCCGCGGTCCTGCTGGAGACCATTCCGGGGACGGCCGGAATCCTGCCACCGCCGCCCGGCTACCTCGCCGGCGTGCGGGAACTCACCCACCAGCACGGCATCGTGATGATCCTCGATGAGGTCATGGCCGGATTCGGTAGGACGGGTGCGTGGCTGGCGCTCGACAACTACGGCGTCGTGCCCGACCTGATCACGTTCGCCAAGGGCGTCAACTCCGGTTATGTCCCGGTCGGCGGGGTGATGATCAGCGAGCCGATCGCGAAGGCGTTCGACGAGCGCGTCTTCCCCGGCGGCCTGACCTACTCCGGTCACCCGCTGGCGATGGGCTCGATCGTCGGTGCCCTGACGGCGATGGCCGATGAGGGCATCGTCGAGAACGCCGCCCGCATTGGGACGGAGGTGCTCGGTCCGGGCCTGGCCGCCCTGGCCGAAGAGTCCGCGCTCATCGGCGAGGTTCGCGGGCTCGGGGTCTTCTGGGCAATGGAACTCGTGGCCGACAAGGAGACGAGGGCGCCACTGCCCGCCGACCGGATGGCGCGCATCAAGTCGGGGCTGATTGGCGCCGGTATGCTGCCTTTCGTCCAGGACAACCGCATCCACGTCGTGCCACCGTGCGTCATCACCGACGACGAGGCCCGCGCCGGATTGGCGATTTATCGCGAGGTCCTGGCCGCCAACGCCTGATCCCGCAACCACGCGACCCGACCGGGTCGACCGAAAGAGACCGAGGGCCGGCGAGCACTGCTCGCCGGCCCTCGGGGCAATTTCCGGGGTGCCGGTTAGTGCGCGGCGCGCGCCGGCTCCTCGTGCGCGTCGTGGCCGGAGCCGTGGAACCGGCTCATCACGAGGACTGCGATGGCACCGACCACGGAGCCGATCAGAGCCGAGGCGATGGTGTTGATCAGCCAGCCGAGGAAGCCGCCGATCCCGCCCACGCCGTGAACCGACTCCTCCAAGTGGTGAACCAGAGAGTATGGACCGTGCCACCCCAGTTCGTCGGTCCCGACCAGAAGAATGTGCCCACCGACCCACAGCATGGCGACGATCCCCACGGTGGACAGGACGGACATGAGTTTCGGCATACCGGCCACGAGTCCGCGACCGATCGCGCGGACGGCACCGGATTGGCGCTCGGCCAGGCTCAGGCCGATGTCGTCCATCTTGACGATGAGGCCGACCACGCCATACACGAGCACTGTGATCGCCACGGCGACGACTGCCAAGATGACGGCCCGCGAGACGAACGGCTCCTCGGCGACCTCGTTCAGGGCGATGACCATGATCTCGGCCGACAGGATGAAGTCGGTGCGGATGGCGCCGCTGACCATCTCGTCCTCTTGGCTCTCGCCCTCCATCCCGACCGGCTTGTCGTGCTCGCCCTCGTGTCCGCCGCCGATCTTCTCCCAGACCTTCTCGGCGCCCTCGTAGCAGAGGTAGGTCCCGCCGATCATCAGCAACGGAGTCAGCAGCCACGGCACGAACTGACTGAAGAGCAGCGCCGCAGGCAGGATAAAGAGCAGTTTGTTGCGCAGCGACCCAATCGCGATCCTCTTGATGATCGGCAACTCACGGTCGGCGGTGAAGCCGTGGACGTAGCGGGGGGTGACGGCGGTGTCGTCCACCACGACCCCCGCGGCCTTCGCGCTGGCCCGGCCCGCTGCGGCACCGACGTCGTCGATCGACGCCGCCGCGACCTTGGCCAGCGCGGCGATGTCGTCCAGCAGGGCGACGAGGCCACCTGCCATGGGTCGTGCTCCTTCGATCGGGGTTGGGTGAGCACAAGGGTACGTTCGAGCGGCCGTCCCGGAGAAGATCCCGTCCACCCAGTCGACGGGCACAGACGCGCGGTATGCGGGCGCGGCATACGGCGTGTCCCTGCCCGTCGACTGAAATATTGGCGCTCAGATCGGGATGACGATCAGGACCAACCCAGCCAAGCCCACGATCAGCACCAACGCGGTGAGCCCGATGACCTCGTGGGCAGCGTCGCCGTGGCCGACGAACACCTCGGCGCGCCGCCCGTGGCGCAGCCGGACCAGACCCAAGCCCGCCGCGATCCCCAGGATCACCGGCACGAGGACGTCCCCGCCGAATTGGGGAAGCCAACGCAGGAATAGCGCGGTCACGGTCATCACCGACAGCAAGGTCCGGCCCCAGGAGAGGTCCGTGCGCTCGCGGGCCAGGCCGGTGTCACCGGTCCACAGCGCCTCGTGGCGTCCCATCGTTCAGCCCCGAACGGCGATGGAGACGGCCAAGAAGGCCGCCGCGATCGCAACCCCGGCGGCCAACGCCAGACCCACCGGATTGAGCGGCAGCGGTCGGCCCTGCCGCATGGCGCGTTCGAGCGACACCCAGCGGTAGCACGAGACAGCGGCGAGCACCATACCGAGGCACACGAGACCGAGCGCCAGTCCGCGGCGAGCGACGACCCCGAAGGCGTCGCCAGCGAAGGCTTCGATGGCGACACCGCCCCCGAGCAAGGTCAGCGAGGTGCGAATCCAGGCCAGGAAGGTGCGTTCGTTGGCCAGGCTGTAGCGCGGGTCCGGCTCACGACCCGGCCCCAGCACCCGGCGTTCGAACCGGCCGGCCCGCCCATCCTCGAACGACTCATCCTCGAACGACGGCGGCACAGACACCCCGTCAGGCCGCCGCGCGCACGGCGACGATGTGCCCCACGACCCCCGCCAGCCAACCGGTCTCGCCCCGCATCCAGCGGGCCGCCACCAGATTGTGCGGAACGACGACGAAGTCACCTTCGCGCTGATCGGCCACCGCGAGATCGGTCCCGAACACGTCGGTGACCACACGCCAGCGCAAGTCTGTTGTGCGGGAGAGATATTCACCGATGCCGATGGCATAGGCCTCGACGATCGCATCGTGGTCCGGGCGTTTGCGTTTGGCGAGGTCGCGCCACTCGGTCAGTTCGCGGTCGAAGCCCGCGGCAAGCGAGTCCAGGTCGTCCACGTCGACGCCCGCCCCCGCCAGTTCGGCCAGGCCCGCCTCGATCCGCTGCCGCTCCCCCGGGCCGAGCCCACGATCGCGTGGCCGCAGTGGCCCCACTCCGGACTCATCGATCAGGGATTCGTCGGCCTCGGGATAGCGCGCCGGCCCAGCCGGCACCGCCTGCTCCGGCTCGGCATCGGCCTTGCGGCGCGAGAAGAAGCCCATGTCAGATGACCCGCGGCGTGCCGTCGTCACCGACGATCGGCTTCGCGGCCCCCGCCCACGCCCGCATGCCGCCGTCGACATTGACGGCATCGATGCCTTGGGCATTGAGCCACGCCACGACCTGGCCGGACCGCCCGCCCGAGCGACAGATCACGGCGACCGGCTCGACGTCGGGCAGATCGTGCAGCCGGGCCGGGATCTCACTCATGACAATGTGGACCGCGCCCGGAGCCCGTCCGGCCGCCCACTCGTCGTCCTCGCGAACGTCGAGCACGACCGCGTCGTCGGCCAGGTCCGTCACTGCCACTGTGGGTATGCCGCTCATGTCGCCCATTCTTCTCCCTTGCCCATCCTTCTCTTTCTCCCAGCCTTAGCCAGCGCGCCGCTCCGGCTACTTCAGGAACTTCGAGGTCCGTCGGTCGGCCAGAGGTTTGCCGCCGGTCTGACAAGTCGCGCAGTACTGCAATGAGGAGTCGGCGAACGACACCTCGCGCACGACATCGCCACACTCCGGGCAGACCTCGCCCGTGCGCCCGTGGACCCGCATACCGGCGCGCTTGGCATCCTTCAATTCCGCCGCCGGCTTCCCAGAGGCCGTGGCCACTGCCCCGGCGAGCGTCTCGCGCATCGCCTCATACAGCCGCGCCACGGCGTCGGCGTCCAGCGATGCCGCCATCGCGAACGGCGACATCTTGGCCACGTGCAGGATCTCGTCGGAGTACGCATTGCCGATGCCGCCGATGATGCCCTGATCGCGCAACACGCCCTTGATCTGGGCGCGGCGCCCGGCCAGGATCGCGGCGAACCGCTCCTCGGTGAAGTCCATCCCCAGTGGGTCCGGCCCGAGGCTGGCGATCCCCGGCACCGCCATCGGGTCCGACACGATGTATGCCGCGAGCCGCTTCTTCGTGCCCGCTTCCGTCAGGTCGAAGCCCGAGTCGTCGGAGAGCCGGACACGCACGGCGATGGGCGACTTCCCGGGGCGAATGACGGTCGTGGGGAGCGCCTCATACCACCGCAGCCACCCGGCCCGGGCCAGGTGAAAGATCAAATGCGTTCCGCCGCAGTCGAGGTCGAGGAACTTCCCGTGCCGGGTGACCGACTCGACCGGCGCGCCGATCAGGGCCTGGGGGGGCGGCGACACGGTCTTCAAGACCGTGAACGAGCCCAGCTCCACCCCGACGACGGCCTGGCCGACGGCTCTGGACCCCAAGAACGCGCGCAGGGCGTCGACCTCCGGCAACTCCGGCATTCTCAGTCCCGCCTTCCTGGAGTCCGATTGGACCGCCACATCTCAGTTCTCCACCACCACATCGCTCAGTTCTCCACCACCACATCGCCGGGGACCGGCGAACCGTCCAGGGCCACCTGCAGGAGGCGCGCGAGGCCGTAGCCGTCGGAGGCGCGGCATACGGGCACCTTGGCACGTTGCGCGCGGCGGGGACCGAACTCGTCATTGGCAAGCGGGGTGAAGTGGGACAGCAGTTGCTCGGTCGCCGACAGCCGCCGGATGGCGATCGCGCGCACCTTCTCCGGTCGTTGCTCGGCGAACTCGCCATAGATCGTCGGGTCGTGCTGCCCGTCGTCACCGACCAGGACCCACTGGATGTCCGGAAGCTCACGGGCGAGCCGGTGCAGGCAGGCGCGCTTGTGATCTTGTCCGCTGCGAAACCAGCCCGTGTTGGTCGGCCCCCAGTCCGTCATCAGCAATGGTCCGAGGGGGTAGCCCTTGTCCGCCAGGAACGACAGCAGCGTGGGGACGGTGTTCCAGGCGCCGGTCGAGACATAGACGATCGGCGCGCCCGGGTGTGCCGCCAGCAGGCCGCGATACAGCGTGGCCATCCCCGGCACGGCCGTTCGCGCGCCTTGGTGGCGCACGAAGGTATTCCACGCGGCGATCAGTGGGCGGGGCAGCATCGTCTTGATGATGGTGTCGTCGATATCGCTCACCACCCCGAAGGTCACGGCCGGGTCGACGATGCAGATCGGCACGCTCGCCCGGGTGCCGGTGGCCGATTCGAGTTCGACATCGTGCCAGCCCGGGGGCAAGCCATGGTCCGAGACCACGACATCGAGTATGCCCGTGCGGTCCGTCCGGGCGGTCACGGTCCGGCTGCCCACGCGGACGGTTACGGGCGCATTCATGGCTGGGGTGGTGAAGAAGGCTCGCCATCCCCGGCGACCCCCGAGCGCTCGGGAACTCACGACCGGCCCCGCCGGCCGGGCTTCTGACCGGCGACTGAGGACGACCCGCGCGAGGATGCGGGCGTGACCGGTCGATCCGTAGCCGGGGTAGCCCACGAATTGGCTCGCATAGCCGCGGCGGGTCAGGGCGGCCCCTTTCAGGGCAGTCCACCGGTCTTCTAGGACCGCGGCGGCGTGCGGCTTGGCCATGCGTGAACACTAGCCAGTTCCGCTGGTCTGACTCCTTGTGTGACTCAGGGGACAGCGGCGGGCGTCGCTGGTGTGACCCCTGGCATGACGATGGGGTTTCGGCGCGTTGCCTGGGATAATCGCCGGGACCCGTCCCGTACTGTCGAATCGAGCCCCCATGTCGACGCCGCTGCGCATCAATACGCTCGGCACCCGCTGGGAAGTCGACCTGAGCGAGACCTCGGAAGAGGTGGCGGATGAGCTTCGCCGGCTCTGGCGCGACGCCGGGGACTGGTCCCCGGACACGTGCGAGCCCGCCGGGTTTCCGCGACCGCTGGAAGTGGTCAGCCAGCCCGGCGCCGGCCGCGTCCTGCCCTCCTTCGACCCCGACGACCCGACGCAACCGTTGCCGAGCGTGATTCAGGTGTCGGACGATCCGCGCACCGCGCCATACATCTTCTCGACGGCGATCACGGCGCGCGGAATTATGGCCCAGTCCGGCCGGCTGACGATGCTGCACGCCGCGGCTCTGGCCCATCCCGACACCGGGTCGGCAATCCTGCTGATCGCGCCGTCCGGGACCGGCAAGACGACCGCGGCCCGCACCCTCGGTCGCACGCTGTCTTATCTGTCCGACGAGACCTCGGCGCTGCGCCCGGATCACACGATCGTGGCGCACCCCAAGCCGCTGTCCATCGTGGGCGAGGGAGGCAAGTCCGAGGCGTCTCCCGCGGAGTTGGGGTTGCTACCGCCGCGGGCCGACGCTCGCCTCGCCGCCACCGTGCTGCTGGAGCGGCGCGCGGGGCAGGTGGCTCACCTCAAACCCGTGCCGCTGATCGAGGCGCTGATCGAGGCCATACCCCAGTCGTCGTCGTTGCCGGCCCAGGAGCGCCCGCTCAGCGGGCTGGCCGAGGTCCTGCGCACGGGGGAGGGGGTGGCGACGCTGGTCTACAGCGAAATCGAGGACGCCGCGCCCGTGATCCTCGATCTCCTTGCGCGCTCGGCTCCCGGCCGACTCGTACCAGCCGACTATGACGTCATTGAGGCCGACGACCGGCGCCGCGGGACGGCGTGGACCCAGGCCCCTGGCCGGAGTGCCCCCGGTGACGCCGAGCCGCTCGTCATCGAGCGCGCGGCGTGGATCGAGGCCCTGGCCTGGGGGTCGGAGTCGCTGGTGCTGAACGGCCCGCAGCCGGTGCGGCTAATGGGTCTCGGGCACACGATCTGGCTGGCCGCGGACGAGCCGATCGGGCTGGCCGAGATCGTCGAACAGGTGGTAGCCGAGCACGGCCCGCACCCTGAGGCCGCCGAACTCGTCCGGGACGCCATCGCGAAGCTGGCCGAGGCCGGCCTCGTTGTCTTCGTCGCGCCGCGCCCGTGACCGGCGCTCGCGGGGTGGTCGCGAGCGCGACCACTAGCCTGTAGCGGTGATCCGTTCGGCAGGGCGCTGGCTCGTCACCCTGGTCTCGCTGGTGGCTGTCGTGGCCGCGGGCCTCCTGCCGACCACCGCGTCGTATGCCGCGCCGCCGGGCCAGGTCCAGGCCCCTGGCCAGGGCCAGGGCCAAGCGTTCGGCTCCGGTCAGACGTTGGAGGCCGCCGGCACCCCGGGGACATCCCGAGCCACCGCAGCCACAACGCACCCGATCGTGCTTGTTGGCACTGGTGGATTCACCTGGTCCGACCTCTCAGCCGCGCGCACCCCGACCTTCTGGGCGTTGCTTCAACGCGCGGCGGTATCGACGGTGACGGTCCGCTCGGTCAACACCAATACGTGCCCGGTGGACGCCTGGCTGTCGCTGTCCGCGGGCGAACGCGCCGCGGCGGCCGGTGTGAACGGGGCCATGCGGCGCGACACGGGCACACCATGCCCGGGGATGGGCGAGCCGGTCAACGGGCAGGTGCCCAACTGGAGCGACTACCGGTCGTTGGCCGAGCGCAGCGACTTCGGCGCCGAGCCGGGCATGCTCGGTGACCAGCTCGCGGCGGCGGGCGCGGAGGTGCTGGCCGTCGGTCCGGGAGCGGCCATCGGCGCAGCCACCGAGAACGGCGAGGTGGCCGAGTATCTCGACCTCGCTACCGCCTTGGCCACGCAGCGGTTGCCCGCCACGCGCGTGACGCTCGTCGATCTTGGGAGCGTCCGGGATCCCGATGACCAGCCTCGCGGGGAGGCGGCGGTCCAGGAGACGTTGGCGCAGCAGGTCAGCGCCCTGGACCAAAAGCTCGGTGAACTCCTGACGCGCCTCCCGGCGGATGCTGACGTCCTCGTCGCGGGCCTCTCGGATGGTGGCCGGACGGCTCGACTGCGGCCGGTGCTCGCCGCCGGACCCGACTTCGGGGCCGGCCTGCTGTATTCGCCGTCGACTCGCCAGCCGCGGCTGATCCAGTCATCCGACCTAACGGTCACCCTGCTCACGCTGGCCGGGGCTGAGGTGCCACGTGGCCAAGGTGGTGGCGTCCTAGCGGCGCGCGCCGACAGCGACGATGTGGCCGCCCGCTATCGCGACCTGGTCGATCTTGACCTCGCGACCCTCAAGGGCCACGCCCTCGTCCCGCCCTTCTTCAACGGGATGATCCTGACCCAGTTGGCGATCTACCTCGGCGTTTGGGCGCTGCTGAAGGGCCGGCTCGGCGCCCCCACCAGCCGCCGGCGCCTGCTCGGGATTGTCCAAGTCGTGTCGGTGGCCGCCGCAGCCGTACCGGTGGCGTCCTTCTTGGCGAACCTCTTGCCGTGGTGGCGGGTCGACCCGGTGATGCTCGCGCTCGTCGGGGCCGTGGGCGTGTTCGTCGCCATGATCACCCTGGTCGCCGTTGCCCCGCCGGCCGGCCGACATCTGCTCGGCGCCATGCTGGTTGTTTCCCTGGCCAGCGCGGTGGTCCTGGCGGCCGACGCGGTCACCGGATCGAGGCTGCAACTCTCCTCCATGATGGGCCTGCAACCGGTTGTCGGCGGCCGCTTCTACGGTATGGGGAATGTGACCTTCGCGCTCTTCGTCACCTCCGTGATCCTCGCCGTCACCGTGCTCGCCGACGCGCTCGTGCGCCGCGGGAAGCGCCTCGTCGCCGCCGGCGTGGTCGCCGCCGGGGGCCTGGCCGCGGCGGTCGTCGACGGCCATCCGTCATGGGGTGCCGACGGGGGTGGACCGCCCGCGCTGCTGCCCGGCATCGCCTACCTCGTCCTGGCGGTCCTTGGCGTCCGGCTCACCTGGCGCAAGGGCGCCCTCATCGCCGCCGTGACCGCGGGACTCTTCCTCTTGGTGGGCTTCCTCGACTCACTGCGCCCGGCGGACAAGATGTCCCACCTCGGCCGCTTCTTCGAAAGCCTCGGGACGAGCGCCGCCCTCGACACGATCAACCGCAAGCTGTCCACCAATATCGGCAATCTCATCGGCAGCCCGCTGACCCTGCTCGTCCCGGTGGCCTTGGTCTTCGTCGTCTATGTGCTCCTTCGCCCGACATCTTGGGGGGCTAAGTCCCTGGAACGCAGCTTCGAACGGGCTCCGCTCCTGCGCTCCGGCCTCGTCGCCTGGGTCATCGTGATGATCCTCGGCTTCGCCCTCAACGACTCCGGTGTGGCCATTCCCGCCACCGGCGCGATGATCGCCATCCCGCTCGTCATCGCCGTCGCCGTTGCCACGCTTCGCGACCAGAGCCGGGAGTCCGCTCGGTGACCACCGGCGACTCCCGCCTGGGCGAGGCGACGCCAGAGGGGAGCCGCGCGCGGGGGGCGAGCGCGCGGCATACCGCATGGGGTTGGGTCGCCGCCGCGCTCATCATCGCCGCCGCGGCGTCGATCCCCGTGCTTCGCTATCTCGTGTTCTGGCCACAGGACCAGTGGCAGGTTGACATCGAGGTCTATCGCGAAGCGGGCGTATCGCTGCTGATCGGCCGCCCGATCTACACCGCGATGACCGAGGCGCCGCAGTTGTTGCCGTTCACGTATCCGCCGTTCGCGGCCTTCTTGGCGCTGCCGCTCGCGCTGGTGCCCTTCCGGGCGGCCGCGTGGCTCTGGACGGTCGGGCAAGTGCTCGCAACGACGGGGATCGTCTGGTACGCGGGCTATCGCCTGATCCACCGTCATGGGCGCGCCGAGCCGCTGCTTCTGGCCGTCCTGACCGGGGTCATGTTGTGGCTGCACCCGGTCTCCGATGGCATCCGGTTCGGGCAGATCAACGCCATCCTCGTCCTGGTGGTCCTGATGGACCTGCGCCGCCCGCGACCTGGGCTGATCGCGCACATCCCGCCAGGGGTCTTGGTCGGTCTGGCGATGTCGATCAAGCTGACGCCCGGCGTGTTCGTCGTGCACTACCTGCTCTGCCGACGGTGGAAAGAGGCGGGCACCGCCATCGCCACCGCCGCTCTCGTGACGATT
>NZ_HF571038.1:2527748-2576411 GCF_001046875.1 Nostocoides jenkinsii Ben 74 | reverse complement strand
CTGGCGTGGTCCTTGCCGGCGGGTGGGGAGCCCTCCTGGCCGCCGCGGCGCTCGGCATCGCGGGCATCAGCCGGCAACGCGGGCAACTGGTCATCCTGGCCGGGGGGCTCGTCGTGCTGGCTGGGGCTATCCAGGCGGCCTTCGGTACGGGCGGGGGATCAGGCCCGGCCTGGGTCGAGATCGGCACCCGCACGCCGTGCCTGCTCGCGCTGCTGATCGTCCTGGGGACGCGTCCGCGCAAGCAGGGGTCGCTCGACGAAGCGATAGGTCACGGCCGCCAGCCCGAGGGTGATCGGCATCCCGAACGCGAGTAGCGGGATCAACCCACCGGAGAACGGCTCGAGGCCGGACACGGCATACAGCGCCGTGAACACCGGGACGTGCCAGAGGAAGATCCCGTAGCTGATCCGGCCGAGCCCCGCGGCCCAGGGGTGGGCCAGGGTCGCTCGCCACAGATTCCCGGGGCCGAGGATCAGCGGAAGGAGAAACGCCCCGGCGACGATGCACCCGAGCGTCATCTTCACCGCGAGCCGGCTGCCGTCGACCGTGCCCAGGGTGAGTTTCCCGGCCACCGGGGTCGTGGCCAGGAGGTATGCCGCGCCCCCCACCGCCAGCAGGGGTCCGGGCGCCGCCGCGAGCCGCCCGAGCCAGCGGGAGACGACATGGCTCGGGCGCGCCCTGACCTCGGCGAGCAGCATCCCGAGCGCGAAGGTCGCGCTGCACGCGGGGAGCCAGCGCTCATACGGCACCTCGGTGAGTAGGTCACTGGAACTCGTGAGCCAAGTGATCCCGATTCCCAGCGGCACGGCCGCCGCGCAGATCGCGGCGGGCCAGTCGGGATTTCGCCGCGCCGCCCGAGCCAGGCCCCACGCGGCCACGGGAAGGCAGAGATAGAACGAGACTTCCGTCGCGATGCTCCACGACTGCGAGTACCCGGTGATCTGCGCTTCGGCCACATAGATCTGGGCGGCGGCGGCGTGCAGGACGACATCGCGTGCGCTCGGGTGCGCCGCGATCGTCACCACGACCAGGACGAGCCAGTATGCCGGGAGCACCCGCGCCGCGCGCCGCGACAGGTAGGCGGTGGTCGAGACCGGGGCGCCCGAGCGGGCCCGGACGAAACCGTGGTGCAGCAGGTAGCCCGACAGCACGAAAAAGATCAGGACGCCTAGGTCGCCGCGCCCCATCAGCCGGCCCAAGAGCCCGGTCGTGGTCACGGACCCGGTTAGGAAGGCCGCGTGCGTCAAGACGACCAAGGTCGCGGCCACAAAGCGGAGGCCGTCTAGAGCCGCGACGTGGGCACGCACCCGCCGATTATGACGTTCCCGCACGTGAGGGGCGGCACCACGATCGCGTCGTGGTTAGCAGCACGGGATACTCACTGGTAGCATCTCCCGACCGACCAGCTAGCTGTTGGGCATTTGGCCCGACGAGGAGACCCACGATCACTATGCGGAAGATTCTCGGCCCCCTCCTTCTGGGAGTGGGCGGATTCCTGCTCACGACCGCTCTGCTCGTGCTCCTGTGGGTGCCTGGCCAGGTGAAGAAGACGCCGCTGAACGTCGACAGCCTGACCACACTCACCGGTGACGCCAGCTACCTCGGGTCCGACCGCGCACCGGTGAAGGCCACGAGCCACACGGTCACAGACGGCGATGCGTCGAGCAGCTCGACCGCGGTCTTCCAGACCTTCACGTGCTTGATGTGGAACAAGGACGGTTCGGCCCCCAACTGTGTCAGCGCCGAGGGCGACGACAGCACGCTGATCAACGCGAGCACGGACGCCTTCGCGACCGACCGCAAGACCGGTCTGGCCCTGTCGGACCAGGAGAAGTACCTCGGCGCCAACGCCTCGCCGCACGACGGCCTGGTCAACAAGTTCCCGTTCGGCGCCGAGCAGAAGACCTACCCGTTCTGGGACGGCATCCTCAAGCGCGCGGTCGACGCGGCGTTCGTCGGTGAAGAGGACGTCAACGGCCTGGCCACGAACAAGTACCAGATCAAGATCACCGACGAAGCCGCCGAGATCTCCTCGGGCGTGCAGGGCACCTACTCCAACGACAAGACCATGTGGGTCGACCCGATGACCGGCTCGATCATCAAGCAGACCGAAGTCCAGAAGCGCGTCCTGCCCGACGGCACCGCGGCTCTCGACATGCAGCTGGCCTTCACCGACGAGCAGATCCAGGCCAATGTCGATGACGCGAAGGCCAACGGCGGCAAGCTCGGCCTGGTTGGCAAGCTGCCCTGGATCGCCGGCCTCCTCGGCCTCATCGCCGCCGGGCTCGGCATGATGCTCGGTCGCCAGGGTGACGGCGATGACGAGCCGCCTGCCGCGATTGCGGTGACCCGCACCGAGGAGGCTCCGGCCGCCTTCGGGTCTGCAGAGCAGACCCGCGCGATCCCGACGACCGAGCAGACCGCGCCGCGTCGGATCAACCTGGAGAAGGACTGACCGACCCGTGCGCGCTGTCGTCACTGGTGGCGCCGGGTTCCTCGGCTCCCATCTCTGCGAGGCGCTGATCGCTCGAGGCGACGAGGTTGTCTGCCTTGACAACTTCCTGACCGGCGACCCGGCCAATGTCGCGCACTTGATGGAGCAACCGGGCTTCCGGCTGGTGCGGGCCGACGTCACGGACTACGTCCACGTCGCCGGCCCCGTCGATCTGGTGCTGCATTTCGCCTCGCCCGCCTCCCCGATCGACTACCTCCGGGTGCCGATCGAGACCCTCAAGGTCGGCTCCATCGGGACGCTGCACGCCCTTGGCCTGGCCCGGGAGAAGTCCGCGCGCTTCGTCCTCGCCTCCACCTCCGAGGTGTATGGCGATCCCGAGATCCACCCGCAACCCGAGTCGTATTGGGGTCACGTGAACCCCGTGGGGCCTCGCGGGGTCTATGACGAGGCGAAGCGGTTCGCCGAGGCGCTGACGCTGGCGTATCGCCATACGCACGATGTGAACACCGGCATCGTCCGCATCTTCAACACCTTCGGCCCGCGGATGCGCCCGGACGACGGCCGGGCGATCCCGAACTTCATCCGGCAAGCGCTGGCCGGCGAGCCGGTGACCGTGGCCGGTGACGGCAAGCAGACGCGCTCCATCTGCTACGTCGACGACCTGGTCCGGGCGATCCTGGCGATGGCCGGGTCCAGCGAATCAGGGCCCATCAATATCGGCAATCCGCACGAGATTGCGATGCTGGACCTGGCGCGCTGGATTATCGAGTTGACCGCGTCGGACAGCGATGTCGTCCACATCGAGCGTCCCGTGGACGACCCCACCGTGCGCCAGCCCGACACCATGTTGGCCGCGCGGCTACTGGGCTGGAGCCCGGAGATCCCGGTGGAGGAGGGCCTGCGCCGCACCATCGCGTGGTTCCGCGAGCAGGACGAACGGCATGCCTTCACCGAACCCCCGCTCGCCCCGGAGCGGACCCAGGCCATCCTGAACGGCTGACCGCGGCCCCCATGGGCGGGCCACGCCGGCCCAGTTCGACTCAGGCGTCGTCGTCGGCGGCGAGGGCGGCGGCACCCACGATGCCGGCGGTGTTCTCCAGCTTCGCCGGGATGATCGGGGTGCGCAGCTTCAGCAGCGGCAGGAACTTCTCCGACTTGCGCGAGACACCGCCGCCGACGACGAACAGGTCCGGCCACAGCAAGTCTTCGAGGTGCTTGTAGTACGGCTGCAAGCGCTCGGTCGCCCACACGGCATACTTCAGGCCCTCACGGTCCTTGGCGCTCGACGCGGCGCGAGTCTCGGCGTCGTGGCCGTCGAGCTCGATGTGGCCCATCTCGTTGTTGGGGATGAGGATGCCGTTGTGCAGCATGGCGATGCCGATGCCCGTGCCGAGCGTGGTGAGGATGACCAGCCCGTCCTTGCCCTTGGCTGCGCCATAGCGTTGCTCGGCGACACCGGCGGCGTCGGCGTCGTTGACCAGGTGGCACGCGCGGCCCAGCGCCGCGGCGAAGATCTTCTGGCCCTCGGCGTTGATCCAGCTCTTGTCGATATTGGCTGCGGTGCGCACGATGCCGTGCTGCACGACGCCCGGGATGGTGACGCCGATCGGCGCGTCCTTGGGTAGGTCGTCGGTGAACTCGTCGGCGATCTGGTCGACAATCGCGGCGACCGCGGACGGGGTGGACACCTCAGGCGTGGCCATCTTGATGCGGGGCTGAATCAACTCGCCGGACTCCAGGTCGACCGGAGCGCCCTTAATCCCTGATCCGCCGATGTCGATTCCCAACGCGACCTTGTGCTTGCCCACCGTCTGTCATCCTCCTCGACAACTCAACGTCTCGGCCTGGTGGCCGAGGATCACGGTCAAACCTACTGGTCTCGTGGCTCAGCCGCGCGGCTTCTCGGCGACGAAGATGGCCGTCCCGGGAAGGACACGGCCGCGCAGCGGCGACCAGCCGCCCCACTCGTCGGCATTGCGTTCCGGCCATTCGGGCTCGACGACATCGATCAAAAGCAGCCCGGCCGCGACGATGTCGCGGATGCGTTGCCCCATCGTCCGGTGGTGCTCGACATAGGTGAGACGACCACGGTCGTCGCGCTCGGCATACGCCCGCGTGTCGAAGTAGCTCTGGTGGGCCGTGAGGCCGGCCTCCCCGGGGACATCCGGGAACGCCCACCGGATCGGGTGACTGGTCGAGAAGGCGAACCGGCCACCCGGGCGGAGCACGCGGGCCGCCTCCCGCATGACCTCGCCGGGATCGGCGACGAAAGGCACGACACCGTATGCCGTGAAGACGGCCCCGAAACTCCCGTCACCGAACGGGAGCCTGGCTCCGTCGCACTGCAGCAGGGGGAGGGGGACGCCCGAGGTGCGGTTGACTGCGGCGCCTTGGCGCACCATACCCATGGAGAGGTCGGTGGAGACCACGTCGACGCCGTGCCGGCGCAGCCAGCGCCCGCATTGGCCGGCGCCGCCGCCGATCTCCAGGACAGGTCCGGCCGGGAGGTCGCCGGGAGTGCCGGTGAGCACGCCGAGTTCGGCCTCGGTCCAGCCCTCGGGGCCCCACACGAACTCGGCATCGCCGAGGAAGTCCCCGTGGTCGGCGTAATAGTTGACCGCCTCGGCGTCCCACCACCGTCGCTGAGCCGAGGCCGACTCCGCCTGGTCGATGTGGGCGCGGCTGACGTGCGTCATACGGCCTATTGTCGCGTTTCCCCGTTTTGACCCCCTTTGGACAACGGCAATAGAATCGCGATGCACATCTGTGCGTGCGCTCCCGCATGCGCGCAGGTGGGCACGCAATTGTCCGCACTAGTCCATATCCGCATCGGAGTTCCTACTACATGACTGCCACCACGGTCCCTGCGACCGCTTCTCAGATCGCCGTCAACGACATCGGCTCTGAGGAAGAACTGCTCGCCGCCATCGACGCGACGATCAAGCACTTCAACGATGGCGACATCGTCGAAGGCCGCATCGTCAAGGTCGACCGCGACGAGGTGCTGCTCGACATCGGCTACAAGACCGAGGGGGTCATCCCCTCCCGCGAGCTCTCCATCAAGCACGACATCGACCCCAACGAGGTCGTCAAGGTCGGCGACGAGGTCGAAGCCCTCGTTCTCCAGAAGGAGGACAAGGAAGGCCGCCTCATCCTGTCCAAGAAGCGCGCTCAGTACGAGCGCGCCTGGGGCACCATCGAGAAGATCAAGGAAGAGGACGGCGTCGTCAAGGGTTCCGTCATCGAGGTCGTCAAGGGTGGTCTCATCCTCGACATCGGCCTGCGCGGCTTCCTCCCCGCCTCCCTCGTCGAGATGCGCCGCGTCCGCGACCTCCAGCCCTATGTGGGCAAGGAGATCGAGGCCAAGATCATCGAGCTCGACAAGAACCGCAACAACGTCGTGCTGTCGCGTCGTGCGTGGCTGGAGCAGACCCAGTCCGAGGTGCGCTCCACCTTCCTGCGCGAGCTGCAGAAGGGCCAGGTCCGTCCGGGCGTCGTCTCCTCGATCGTCAACTTCGGTGCGTTCGTGGACCTCGGCGGTGTCGACGGTCTCGTCCACGTCTCCGAGCTGTCCTGGAAGCACATCGACCACCCGTCTGAGGTTGTCGAGGTCGGCGACGAGGTCACCGTCGAGGTCCTCGACGTCGACATGGACCGCGAGCGCGTCTCCTTGTCGCTGAAGGCGACCCAGGAAGACCCGTGGCAGCACTTCGCCCGCACCCACGCGATCGGTCAGGTCGTGCCGGGCAAGGTCACCAAGCTCGTTCCGTTCGGTGCGTTCGTGCGCGTCGCGGACGGCATCGAGGGTCTGGTCCACATCTCCGAGCTGGCCGAGCGCCACGTGGAGCTGCCGGAGCAGGTCGTCACCGTCGGCACCGAGATCTTCGTCAAGGTCATCGACATCGACCTCGAGCGCCGCCGCATCAGCTTGTCGCTAAAGCAGGCCAACGAGGACGGCGCCGGTCAGGTCGAGTTCGACCCGACCCTCTACGGCATGGCCGCGGAGTACGACGAGCAGGGCAACTACAAGTACCCCGAGGGCTTCGACGCCGAGACCAACGAGTGGCTCGAGGGCTTCGAGAAGCAGCGCGAGGCCTGGGAGAAGCAGTATGCCGAGGCCCACGCTCGCTGGGAGGCTCACCGCGCCCAGATCGAGAAGGCCGCCAAAGAAGACGCCGAGGCCGGCGCCGAGGCAGAGGCTCCGACCTCCTACTCCTCCTCCGGCGCAACCCAGGCCGCCCCCACCGAGGGCACCCTGGCTTCCGACGAGGCGCTCGCCGCCCTCCGGGAGAAGCTCACCGGCAACTGACCCGCGTGGGCGGGGGAGCGCACTTTCCCGCCCATTGCCACAACATGGACGTACGCAACGGAACATTTCCGTTGCGTACGTCCATGTTGTCTCCCGGGAGTTCTTGCCGGGGCGGGGCGCCCGTTAGGACGTGCGCGGCTCGCGCCACTCGTAGTGGCAGTCCTGGCACGCGTGGGTCGGTGGTTCGGGCGGCATCATGCAGCCGCGGTGTTCGACCTGGCGACGCTCGATCGCGTCCTGCAAGGTCGGCGACGGATAGCCATAGGTGACGGCGAGGACGCTCGTGTTGCCGCAGTAGGGGCACTCGACGGGTGGAGGCGGGAAGTATCGCTTCAGGCGCATAGCCAACACTGCGCGGCTCGGTGGCCACCGTTGTCGCGCGGTTTTCCGAATCCGCTCGCTGGATAGGCTGATTTGTATGTTGCGCATCGGGCTAACGGGCGGCATCGGGTCGGGCAAGTCGAGTGTCGCCAGGCTGTTCGCGGAGCGGGGCGCGGTCATCGTGGACGCGGACGCCATCGCCCGCGCGGTCGTGGCGCCGGGGACGCGGGGCCTGGCGGCGGTGGCGGAGCGATTCGGGGCGGATGTGCTCGGCGCGGACGGGGCGCTGGATCGGGCCGCGCTGGCCGGGGTCGTTTTTGGTGATGCGGCGGCGCTGGCGGCGTTGGAGGGCATCACTCACCCGCTGATCTGGGCCGAAGCCGCGCGGCAGTTCGCGGCGGTGCCGGCGGACGGCATCGTCGTGCACGACATGCCGCTTCTGGTCGAGAAGGTCATGTCGGCCGAATACCACCTGGTCATTGTTGTCCTGACCGACACCGAGCTTCGCGTCCGCCGCCTGGTGGAGCATCGGGGCCTGGACGAGTCGGATGCGCGGCGCCGCATCGCGGCGCAGGTCGATGACGACGCCCGCCGCGCGGCCGCCGACGTCCTGCTCGACAACAACGGCAGCCCGGGTGCGCTCGCGAATCAGGCTGGGGCGCTGTGGGATTCGCGCATCCTCCCCTTCGCCGCCAACCTCACCGCCGGTCGTCCCGCCACCCCGCGTGATTTCCAGGCGGAGTATGCCGCGCCGCTGCCCCGCGAGATCTCCGACCTGATCCTCGGCCAGGTCCGGCGGATGTCCGCCCGGATCGCCGCTGCGGTTGGCGTCGGCGTGATCGGGGGTAGCCCGACCGGTGACGGTGCGATCGGTAGTGGCGTGTCGACGGGGGTGGTGGCGGGCGAGCCGACGGGTCAGCCCGCGATCGGCGAGTCGAGCGGCGTGTTGGAGTTCGCCGTGCCGGTGCCCGCGTGGCCGGATGGCGCGGCATACCAAAGATTGGCGGCCGCAGGCTTCCCCGTGCTGGACGCGCAGGGCGACCGCCTCGGCAACTGCGACCCCGCCTGGCCGGCGCGCATCCGCCTAGTGCCACCTCGAACTTGAGCACGCCTTAGGAACCTGAGCACGCCATGCATGGCGTGCTCAAGTTCCTAAGGCGTGCTCAAGTTCGGGAGCGGGGGCGGGGGCTTACCGAGTCAGCTCCGCCAGGCAGGCCCTGACGCGCTCGTGCCACCAGGCAACGCGGGGCGGGGGAGCGGCATACCGATGGAGGAGGTCGGGGTCGGCAGCGACCCGACCTGGCGCGAGGACACCGCCCACCGGCCGCAGGGATGCCGTCGTCACATCCCCCTCCATCAGCGCCAGCGTGCCGAGCCCGCACGCCCCCGCCAGCTCCGGCAGCGCGGCCGCTAGGGCCACCCCCGCACTCAGACCGATGGACGTGTCGAGCGCCGACGACACCACCGCCGGCAGCCCGCACGCCTCGACGATCTCCAGCGTCCGCGCCACCCCACCCAGCGGCGCAACCTTGACCACCACGAGGTCGGCGGCCTCCTCGCGCGCGACCCGCAGCGGGTCCTCCGCCTTCCGAATGGACTCGTCGGCCGCAATCCGGATCCGTATGCCGCGGCGCGCCAGCGACCGCCGCAGCGCGGCCAGCTCCCGCACGCTCGCGCACGGCTGCTCCACATAATCGAGGTCGTACCGCCCCAGTCGCTCTAGGGCCTCCGCCGCCTCGGCCAGGCTCCAATTTCCGTTGGCGTCCAACCGAATCCGGGCGCGCGGGCCCATCACCGCGCGCACCTCCGCCACCCGGGCGACGTCCTCGCCGAGAGGCTGGCCGGGCTCGGCGACCTTGACTTTGACGGTGTCGCAGCCGGGGAACCGGGCCACGATCCCCGCCACCGCTTCCGGGCCCACGGCGGGCACGGTTGCGTTGATCGGGACGGACTCGCGGACGGGAGCTGGCCACGCGCCATACGCCGCCTCGATCGCCGAGGCGAGCCAGCGCGCGGCCTCGGGAACGGCATACTCCGGGAAAGGACCGAACTCACCCCAGCCGGCCGGGCCATCGATCAACGCCACCTCGCGCGCCGTGATACCGCGGAACCGCACCCGCATCGGGATCGCCACCACGTGCACCCGGCCAAGGAGGTCCGCCCGATCGGGCAGGGGCGCCGTCATCGCACGGGCGGGGCGTCCGTCGCCCCAAGAGGTATGCCGCGTCGCCGCAGCTCAGCCTCGGCCCGGGCGAGCCCCCCGTGCTCCAGGGCGGCGAGGTCGGTGGTCCCCTCCCAGACCGTCCGCCCGCGCCGCCGGACCGTCACGTCCAAAGTGGCGGCGAGATGCTCCAAGTCCCCGGCGGTGTTGCGGTGCTCGTCGGGCAAGGGGACGGGCAGGACGTGTGCATCACCGAGGGGGGCGCGGCCGTCGAGGACGACCTCCCAGCCGTAGCCGCGCCCGCGAAGTAACCATCGCTCGTCGGTGACCTGCGCGCGGACCGGGGAGACGCCAGGGTTACCGAGCCGGAAGACCTGGCCGTCGGGGAGCCGCACGACGACGGCAGTGACCGTGGTGCGCAGCGGTCCCGCGTGGACCAAGCCCCCCGCGAAGGCGACGCCCGCCTCCGCTTCGGCGAAGCCCTGCGCTTGACCCCACCACCAACTCTCCGGGAAACCGCCCTTGCCCCAGTTCTTCTCGGCATACACCTGCGCGTCGGTGAAGTCCCACCGCTCGCCCGCGATCGTGGCCGACCCCGTTGCCCGGCCGCCGAGCAGCCAGGGATGCCAATACTGATTGAGGCCCGGCACGCTTTGGAACACGCTGGAGCCACCGACGGCCCGCCGGGGCCAGGGTGCCGGCTGGTCAATCCGGAACTCGCACAGCGCATCCGGGCCGAGGTCGACGCGGACCCGGGTCGCGTCCGCCACGAAGGCGGTTCCACTGCGCGCCCCCAGGCGGCGTGGGTCCGCCCAGCCCTCTGGAGCGGCAAGCGTGCGCAGGAAGCCGTCACTCGTGGCCAAACCGAGCGTCGCCCACGGCGCGCTCCCGTCGCGCGGCTGATTGACGCCGATCAACGCGATCAACGTGCGCTGCGTTGACCGATCGGTCACGCGCCAGAAGTAGCCCTCCATCGCCAGGCCGTGCGCCGGGCGCGGGTCGCCGAACGGCAGATCGGCCCCCGAGGCGCGATAGCGCGCGAGCAGGCTCATCCGCGCCAGGCTTCCGTGAAATCGGCGTGCGTGCGCACCCACGCGTGCATCGCGACGGCGGCGGCGACCGAGGCGTTGATGGAGCGGGTCGAGCCGAACTGGGCGATCGAGAAGGTCGCGGCGCACGCCTCCCGCGCGGCCTCGCTCAGCCCTGGGCCTTCCTGCCCAAGCAGGAAGCACACGCGTCGGGGGAGTTCGGCGGACTCCAGATGCAGCGATCCGGGGAGGTTGTCGACGCCCCACAGGGCCACGTCCTGTCCGGCGAGATGCTCGGCGAGCGCCGTGGCGTCGGGGTGATAGTGCAGGTGTTGATAACGGTCGGTCACCATGGCCCCACGACGATTCCAGCGTCGATTGCCGACGATATGAACCTCCTTGGCCAAGAACGCATTCGCCGTCCGCACGATGGTGCCGATGTTGAAGTCGTGCTGCCAGTTTTCGATGGCGACATGGAAGTCGTGGCGACGGGTGTCGAGGTCGGCGACGATCGCGGCCATACTCCAATAGCGGTAGCGGTCCACGACATTGCGGCGATCCCCCTCGCGCAGGAGGTCAGCGTCATACACCTCACTCCCGGGGCCGGCCGGCCACGGTCCGTCCCACGGCCCGACCCCCACCTCGGCGGGTCCGTGGGGCATCGGATCGTATGGCGCGCGCGCCTCCCCGGCGGACTCCTCGGCGACACTCACGGCGGCATTATCGCCCGCCGCCCTCATGTTCAGGGTGGGCGGGGGAGGGCTGTCGGTGGTCGCGTTTACGGTTGACTCATGCGTCCGACAACAGACCTGAAGCGACGATTGGCTCCCTTTGAGGTTGTCTCCGACTTCGAGCCCAGCGGGGATCAGCCGACGGCCATCGCCGACCTCACCCGCCGGGTCAAGGCCGGGGAGCAGGACGTGGTGTTGCTGGGTGCCACCGGCACCGGCAAGTCGGCGACGACCGCCTGGCTGATCGAGCAGGTGCAGCGGCCCACGCTGGTGATGGCGCCCAACAAGACCCTGGCGGCGCAGTTGGCCAACGAGTTCCGCGAGCTGCTGCCCAACAACGCGGTCGAATATTTCGTGTCCTACTACGACTACTACCAACCCGAGGCCTACGTCCCGCAGACAGACACTTACATAGAGAAGGACTCCTCGATCAACGACGAGGTCGAGCGCTTGCGGCACAGCGCCACCAATTCACTGCTGACCCGGCGCGATGTCGTCGTGGTGGCATCGGTGAGCTGCATCTATGGCCTCGGCACCCCGCAGGAGTATGTCGATCGCATGGTCCCGCTGCGCGTCGGCGACGTCTTGGAGCGCGATGACCTGCTGCGCAAGTTCGTGACGATGCAGTACACCCGCAACGACCTCTCCTTCACCCGCGGCACGTTCCGGGTGCGCGGCGACACCGTCGAGATCATCCCCGTCTATGAGGAGCACGCGATCCGCATCGAGTTCTTCGGTGACGAGATCGAGCGCATCTACACCCTGCATCCGCTCACGGGCGAGATCGTGCGCGAGGAGCAGGAGATGTATGTCTTCCCGGCGACGCACTATGTGGCGGGGCCGGAGCGGATGGAGCGGGCCATCACCGGCATCGAGAAGGAACTCGCCGAGCAACTCGCGTTGTTCGAGAAGCAAGGCAAGCTGTTGGAGGCTCAGCGCCTGCGGATGCGCACCTCATACGACATCGAGATGATGCGCCAAGTGGGGTCCTGCTCCGGCATCGAGAACTACTCGATGCACATCGACGGCCGCACCCGTGGCAGCGCGCCCAACTGCCTCCTCGACTATTTCCCGGAGGACTTCCTGCTGGTCATCGACGAGTCGCACCAGACGGTGCCGCAGATCGGGGCGATGTATGAGGGGGATATGTCCCGCAAGCGGACGTTGGTCGACCATGGCTTCCGGCTGCCCAGCGCCATGGACAACCGCCCCCTGATGTGGGAGGAGTTCCTCGATCGCATCGGCCAAACCGTCTACCTGTCCGCGACACCGGGCGACTACGAGGTGGCCAAGGCCGATGGCGTCGTCGAGCAGGTCATCCGCCCGACCGGCCTGATCGACCCCGAGATCGTCCTCAAACCCACCCGCGGCCAGATCGACGACCTGCTCGATCAGATCGCCCAACGCGCGGCCCGGGACGAGCGCGTCCTGGTCACGACGCTGACCAAGAAGATGGCCGAGGACCTCACCGACTACTTGCTGGAGAAGGGCGTCCGAGTCCGCTACCTGCACTCCGACATCGACACGCTGCGCCGGGTTGAGTTGTTGCGCGAGTTGCGCCTCGGCGAGTTCGACGTCCTCGTCGGCATCAACCTGCTGCGCGAGGGCCTCGATCTGCCCGAGGTGTCCCTGGTTTCGATCCTGGACGCCGACAAGGAGGGCTTCCTGCGCTCGGCGCGCTCCCTGATCCAGACGATCGGGCGTGCCGCCCGAAATGTGTCCGGGCAGGTTCATATGTATGCCGACAAGCTCACCCCCTCGATGGAGCACGCCATCGAGGAGACCAACCGGCGCCGGGAGAAGCAGCTCGCCTACAACCGGGAGCACGGCATCGATCCGCAGCCCTTGCGCAAGAAGATCGCCGACATCACCGATCTCCTCGGCCGCGAGGACGCCGACACCGAGGCCCTCATGGGGTCGGGGCGGAGCCAGACCCGAGGCACCCGGGGTTCCGGGCGCGGCGGTCGCGGCGCGATGATGGCCGACACGGGCCAGGTGGCGACGATCAAGGGGCTGCCGGCCAGCGACTTGGCCAATCTCATCCAGGAGCTGACCGAGCAGATGCACACCGCGGCGGCCGAGTTGAAGTTCGAGCTCGCGGCGCGGCTGCGCGATGAGATTGGCGACCTCAAGAAGGAACTGCGCCAGATGACCGAAGCTACGCGCTGAGACACTGGGGCCATGACCCCCGAGGAGTTCCGCGATCACGCCCTGTCCAAGCCGGGCGCCTACCCCGACGAGCCCTGGGAGGGCGACTTGGTCGCGAAGGTTGTCGAGAAGATCTTCGTGTTCGGGCTCGGTCGAGATGCCGTCGGGGTCAAGTGCGGCGCCAACCGCGCGGAGGCCGATGAGTGGCTGCTGCAATATCCCGACGACGCCAGCGTCATGCCCTATATCGGTCGCAACGGCTGGAACACGCTCGCCATCGGGGGCACGATTCCTGATGAGGAGATTCTCGAAGCGATCGACACGTCATACGACCTCATCGTGAGCAAACTCCCGAAGTCCAAGCGGCCGGACCAGCCGAGATAAGCCCCCTTCGCGGTCGGGATTTCTCTGCTTGGGGCGGCTTCTGCCACACTTGGGCGCAATGGGGTGCCGTCGGCGCCTCGCGGAGGGAGTATCCCGCCACGCCTGCCTCGTCATCACGGCCACTCGGCCCGGGGCGGCGGCCCAGTTGTCATGGGTGGGAGAGACTTCGGACTGACCCGCTTCATGTCCGAAAGGGGCCACCCGCTTGACCAGCCTGTTCGTCGCCGCCAACGAGACCCAACTCAACCTGCCCACGTGGGCGTGGCTGCTCACCATCGGCATCGCCAGCGCGGTGCTGCTTTTCGATGTCTACTGGATCGCCCGAAATCCGCACCGGCCAAGCAATCGCGAGCTCTGGGTCGCGCTGAGCGCCTACATCGGGGCGGCCGTGCTGTTCGGCGTCGCCTTGCTGGTGTGGAAGGGGCCGAAGCTGTCCGGTGAGTTCTTCGCGGGCTGGCTCACCGAATACTCCCTCAGTGTCGACAACCTCTTCATCTTCCTGCTGATCATGGCGCGCTTCGCCGTACCGGAGCGGCTGCAGCAGTTCGCCTTGATGGTCGGCATTGTCATCGCCATCGTGTTGCGCGGCATCTTCATCTGGCTCGGCGCGACCGCGATCAACAACTTCTCCTGGGTTTTCTACATCTTCGGCGCGTTCCTGATCTACACCGCCGTCAAGCTGGCCACCGAAGGCGAGTCGGACGATGAGGAGTATGAGGACAACCGCCTGATGAAGGCGATCGAGAGCAAAGTGCCGTCCACGCCGGACTACGAAGGCACCAAGTTGTTCATCAAGAAGGCTGGCCGCCGCATGGCCACCCCGATGCTCTTCGTCATCCTGGCCCTCGGCACGACCGACCTGCTGTTTGCGCTTGACTCGATCCCGGCGATCTACGGCCTGACCAAGGAGCCGTACATCGTCCTGGTCGCCAACCTCTTCGCCCTGATGGGTCTGCGCCAGTTGTTCTTCTTGCTCGGCGGCCTGCTGCAGAAGCTCGTGTACCTCAGCATCGGCCTCGCCGTGCTGCTGGCCTTCATCGGCGTCAAGCTCCTGCTGCACGCCCTCCACGAGAACGAGTTGCCGTTCATCAACGGCGGCGAGCATGTCAAGGTCCCGGAGATCCCGATTGCCGTCTCGCTGGGCGCCATCGTGGTGATCCTCGGTGTGACGACCATCGCGAGCTTGTGGAAGTCGCGGCGGGACGCCAAGTTCGGTGGACCGCAGGACGCGATCTAGGCGCCGGCCGCCTCGGCCGGATCGGGTTCGCTGCTGGCGCTCATGATCAGAGCGCTGGCAGCGACGACGAGCGCCATACCCAGCAGTTGTATGCCGTGCAGCCGCTGCCCGAGGATCACCAGGCCCGCCAGCGCCGCGACCGCAGGCTCGAGCGAGAGCAGGATCCCGAAGACGGCGGCGCTCATCCGTCGCAGGGCGATCAGTTCGAGGGAGTAGGGCAGCAGGGAGGACAGGATCGCGATCCCCAGGCCCTTCGCCAACAGGCTCGGCGTCCACTCGCCGACCCTGATGAGCCCGAAGGGCGACACAACGAGGGTTGCGACGAGCATCGCGATCGCGAGGCCGTCCAGCTTGGGAAAGGCGGCACCGGTGCGTCCGCTGAAGATGATGTATGCCGCCCAGCACCCCCCAGCGGTCAGCGCGAGCAGAATGCCGGCCCAGTTCAGCTCGCTCAGGGGTGCGCTGAACGCTTCGGAGATCATCACCACGCCGAGCGCCGCACCCAGCACCGCGAAGAAGTCCTTGGGCCGCCGCGACAGCGCGGTAGCCAGCGCGAGCGGCCCGATGAACTCGATCGTCACCGCCACGCCGATCGGCAAGTGCGCGAGCGAGCCATAGAAGGCGAAGTTCATCAGCCCGAGCGCCAACCCAAAGGCGATGACCGTCGCCCAGTCCCGACGTGAGTAGCCGCGTACGCGGGGCCGAACGATGGCGAGCAGCACGACCGTCGCGAAAAGCAGGCGCATCGTGACCGACCCTGCCGCCCCGATCACCGGGATCAGCGTCGCCGCCAATGCCCCGCCGAACTGCACCGACACGATCCCCGCGAGCACAAGAGCGGGAGCCGGGACGGCATCGAGTCGGGACAGCACCGGCTCAGGCTATGGCCGGCGGCGCTCTTGGAGGTGCGCTGAATGCAGGTCGAGACGGCTACTGGATCAGCGTGATGGCGACCGTTCTCGAGTTGTTGGTGTTGTTCGTCTCGCCACCAGAGCCGGGCACCACCACACCCCGGAACTGCAACGTTCCGGTGCCCGTTGCGGTTCGGGTGTAGGTGCCAGTGAATATCCCGCTGTCGTTGGGTTGCATCACGCCCGTGTAGGTGTAGGCAAAGTATGTGTTTGTCGTGTTCGTCAGAGACCAGCCCACCGGTGCCGCGACGGTGAAGGTCCCCGCGACGCTGGGCTTGTAGACGTAAACGGTGATGGCGCCGGACGTTGCTGTCGATCCGACGTTGCTGAACTCAAAGAAGACCTCCATCGGAACGTTGACCTGGTAGTTCGCGCTGCTCGTGCTCAACCTGGCCCTCATGTCCGGCACGCCGTTGACGGTCACGGTAGTGGCGGCGGTGTTGTTCGCGACATTGGTCTCGTCGGTGGCCTGCGTGATGGTGGCGTTGATGGTGTAGTTCCCGGGCGGGGCGCCTGAGGCGGTGAAGTTCAGCGGGACGCTGGCATTGGGTGCCGCCCGGGCCGATCAACGTGATCGTGGTGCCGTTGTCGACGGCGGTCCACCCGGATGGCAGGCTGGCTGCGGTCAGGGTCATGCCGGTCGGCTTGATGACGCTGACCATGATGGGGTCAGCGCTCGTCGTGATGGTCCGGCGTGGATGCGGCGAGGACAGGCGCCGCCGCCGCTGCCAAAACCGGCACCGACCAGGACCCCGCCTTGATCACCGTGCGCCGTGACCTGCTCATTTCGAAAACCCACTGCCCTGCAACCCTTCTGACCATATTTGCCGTGCAACTTTGCACGTTTCAGGATTGCAGCTACCGGGCGTATCTTGACACTCGACCAAACCGCCCTGCGGAGTATCGGATTCCCACCCAGTCCCAGAACCCGGCGCTTTGGGAGGCTTTCTGGCTGTGGGTTTGCCATGTATAGCGCCGGAAAGCCACCCAAACTCCACCCGACCTGCGCGGATCACTAGCCGCGGGTCACGGCTGGTCCACGGTGGTTTCGGGATGGCTGCGCCGAACGGGTCGGAGATCCAGCCCCCCTCGATGTGGGCGAAGTCGTCAGGGTTTGCCGTGTGGAGCGGCATGCCTTGCGAGATGGCCACGGCCGCGATCAATGCGTCGTATCCCCGGGCAGAAGGCTTGCGGCCTGAGGCGCGCAGCGATGCAGCCACCGCGCCAAATGAACGAGCCGCCCCGGCGTCGAAGGGGAGGGGGTCGAAAGACGCCTCCGTCAGTTGGAGCACCTGCTGTCGATGCGCCCGTTCGGTCGGTTTTGCCGTGACGAGTGGACCGAAGGACAGCTCAGCCAAGGTGATGGCGCAGATCACCGGCACCTCGGGCAGATCGTCAGGATCGACATGGGAGAGGTTGATGACCATGTTCGTGTCGAGCAGCCCTGATCCGTCGGGCGCTGTCACAACGACCAGTCCAGCATGTCGTCGACGTCCTTCTTGAACTGCTCAGCGTCGATCCTGGGCCGGCTCGCCCACCGCTGAAGCAGCTGGTCTCGGTGCAGGCGCGCACGACGCAAAGGGACCACCTCGCCACGGGGTCACCATCCTTGGTGACCACGACTCGCTCGCTCTGCTGCACGCGCTTCAGCAGAGCAGCACTCTTGTTGCGCAGATCACGAACAGGGACGCTCCTCAGGTGATGAGTATCACCCGTGCTACGGACGGTTACAGCCTCGCTCACGCCGCTCGGGCGGATGACGTCGCTACCTGCCCATGGTCGTGTCCGCACCGTGCTCATCCCCTCGGACGCCGCAGGCTAGTGGCGTGTCACCATCCCCGTGCCCGCCACTCGGCGAGGTGGGGTCGCTCCACGCCCAGAATCGTGTCCGCGCCGTGGCCGGGATAGACGATCGTCCGGTCGTCGTAGACGTCGAAGATGCGCTTGGTGACATCGGCATACAACGAGTCGAAATCCTGACCCGGCATCTTGGTGTTGCCGACACCTCCGGGAAAGAGCGCATCGCCCGTGAAGAGGTGCACTCGGTTGTCGTCCGCGGGGTCGGTGTAGGCGAGAGCCACCGAACCTGGTGTATGCCCGCGCAGATAGACGACGTCCAGGCTCAGCGGTCCCACCGCAATCCAGTCGCCCTGCTGCAGCCGAACATCCGGGGCAACCGGGAGCGCGTCGGCGTCGTCCTCGCCGGCATACGTCCCCGCGCCCGTCGCAGCCGCGACGTCGGCTAGGGCCCGAACATGGTCCCAGTGCTGATGTGTGGTGATCAGGGCATCGAGTCGTATGCCGTGCCGCCCGCCGCCGCCCTCAGCGATGAACTCCAGCACGCGCGGTGCATCGTCGGCTGCGTCGATCAACACCTGTGGCCCGTCGCGATGGCTCAGCAAATAAACGTTGTTGTGCATCGCGGACACCGACATCTTTCGGATCGTCACCTCCCCGAGTTCGCGAGCCTGGCTGGGCCCACCCGGGGTGACGACACCGTCATACGTGCTCATGGCAACTCACTCTCATCCGGCCTTGTCGGCTCATCCGGCCTTGCGGGCGCGACGCGCCGCGGCCGCAGCGGTCTTCGAGATGGTCGCCTTCTTTGCCGGTGGCGTGGTGGATGCCGTCCGTGCCCGCCCGGTCGGCCGCTCCACAGTGCGCGCGGCACGTTGGAGGACGGGTGCCAAGAATTGGCCGGTGTGCGAATCCGGCTGCGCCGCAACCTGCTCGGGCGTGCCCTCGGCGATCACCAAGCCACCACCAGAGCCGCCCTCGGGTCCCATGTCGATGATCCAGTCGGCGTTCTTGATGACGTCGAGGTTGTGCTCGATGACGATCACCGTGTTGCCCTTGTCGACCAACCCTTGCAGCACTATGAGCAGCTTGCGAATGTCCTCGAAATGGAGACCGGTGGTCGGCTCGTCCAAGACATAGATCGTTCGGCCCGTGGAGCGTTTCTGCAGTTCGGAGGCGAGCTTAACCCGCTGCGCCTCGCCCCCCGAGAGGGTCGTCGCGGGCTGGCCCAGGCGGACATACCCCAGTCCCACCGCATTCAGCGTGGTCATGTGTCGCGCGATCGCCGGGACGGCCGCGAAGAACTCCTCGGCCTCCTCGATGGGCATGTTCAGCACGTCGGCGATCGTCTTGCCCTTGAAGTGCACCTCCAGCGTCTCCCGGTTGTAGCGCGCCCCGTGGCAGACCTCGCACGGCACATACACATCGGGCAGGAAGTTCATCTCGATCTTGATCGTGCCGTCACCAGAACATGCCTCGCAGCGTCCACCCTTGACGTTGAAGGAGAACCGGCCTTGCTGATAGCCGCGGATCTTGGCCTCAGTGGTGGTGGCGAACAGCTTGCGGATGTGGTCGAACACCCCCGTATAGGTCGCCGGATTGCTCCGGGGAGTGCGCCCGATCGGGCTCTGGTCGACGTGGACGACCTTGTCGAGATGCTCCAGACCGGTGACCGACTTGTGCCGCCCCGGCACGTGCCGGGCCCCGTTGAGCTTGTTGGCCAGCACGTTGTAGAGGATGTCATTGACCAGCGTCGACTTGCCCGAGCCCGAGACACCAGTCACCGCCACGAACGTCCCCAGCGGGAACGACACCGTGACGTCGTCAAGGTTGTGCTCCTTGGCTCCCACGACCTTGACCATGCGCTTCTTGTCGATCGGCCGCCGCACCGCGGGGGAGGGGATCTCTAACCGCCCGGATAGATACTTGCCGGTCAGCGATTCCTTGTGTTCGAGAAGACCCTTCACCGGCCCGCAGTGCACCACGCGACCCCCGTGCTCACCGGCCCCGGGGCCGATGTCGACCACCCAGTCGGCCGTGGCGATGGTGTCCTCGTCGTGCTCGACCACGATCAGGGTGTTGCCGAGATCCCGCAGCCGCACCAAGGTCTCGATCAGCCGGTGGTTGTCGCGCTGGTGCAGCCCGATCGATGGCTCATCCAGGACATAGAGAACCCCCACGAGGCCGGACCCGATCTGGGTCGCGAGCCGGATGCGCTGCGCCTCCCCACCAGAGAGCGTGCCTGCCGGCCGGTCCAACGACAGATATTCCAGGCCGACGTCGAGCAGGAAGCCGAGCCGCGCATCGATCTCTTTGATCACCCGTTCGGCGATGGCCCGCTCCCGGACGGTGAAATCGACAGTGCCCAGGAACCCCGCGGCCTGCTTGATTGACAGTGTCGAAATGTCGGCGATCGAATGCCCGCCGATCAGCACAGCCAATGACTCCGGCTTCAGCCGCGTCCCCCGGCACGCCGGACAGGGCACCTCCCGCATGTAGCCCTCGTAACGCTCCCGGCTCCACTCCGAATCCGTCTCGGCGTGCCGCCGCTTCACGAACGGCACCGCCCCCTCAAAACCCGTTGTATAGGCCCGCTCCCGCCCATACCGATTGCGGTACTTCACGTGCACCTTGTAGTTCTGCCCGTGCAGAACCGCTTCCTGAGCGCGTATGGGGAGTGCTCGCCACGGCGCGTCCATCGAGAACCCGAGATCCTCGGCGAGCGCGGTGAGCACCCGCTGGAAGTACTCCGCTGACCCGCTGCCCTGATTCCAGGGCGCGATGGCGCCCTGGGCCAACGAGAGGTCCTCATCGGGGACGATGAGCGCGGGGTCCACCTCCAACTCGGTGCCTAAACCCGTGCAAACCGGGCACGCCCCGAACGGGCTGTTGAACGAGAACGACCGGGGCTCGATCTCGTCGACCCCGATCGGGTGATCGTTGGGGCACGCAATCTTTTCGCTGAACCGGCGCTCCCGGCCTGGGTCGTCCGCCGGCAGATCGACGAACTCGACCACGACCAGTCCACCGGCCAGCCCGAGCGCCGTCTCGACCGAGTCCGTCAGCCGCCGCTTAGCGGTGTAGCCGGCATCCCCCTCGGCCGACTTCGCCACTAGCCGGTCGATCACGACATCGATCCTGTGCTTGATCTGCTTCTCCAACTTCGGCGGCTCCGTGAGGTTGACCACGGCCCCGTCGACGCGAGCCCGCGCATAACCCTTGCTCTGCAGCTCGGCGAACAGATCGACATACTCACCCTTGCGTGCCCGCACCACCGGCGCCAACACCTGGAACCGCGTCCCCTCCGGCAACTCCAACAGCCGGTCGACAATCTGCTGCGGGGTCTGCCGGGTGATCGGCTCCATACACACCGGACAGTGCGGCCGCCCCACCCGCGCAAACAACAACCGCAGGTAGTCGTAAACCTCCGTGATCGTCCCCACCGTCGACCTCGGGTTGCGATTGGTCGACTTCTGATCGATCGACACAGCCGGCGAAAGCCCCTCGATGAAGTCCACATCCGGCTTATCCATCTGCCCCAAGAACTGCCGCGCATAGGCCGACAGGGACTCGACATAGCGCCGCTGACCCTCGGCGAAAATCGTGTCGAACGCCAGCGACGATTTCCCCGAACCAGACAGCCCGGTGAACACCACCAGCGCGTCGCGGGGCACCTCGATCGAGACGTCCTTGAGGTTGTGCTCCCGCGCCCCACGCACGATCAATTGGTCGTGCAATCGGCTCCCCGAGCCGCGTTTCGTCGTCCTACTCGTCACGCCCGCCATCGTATGCGGACCCACCGACAGCCCCGGTTTTCGCGCAGCTCGCCAGACCCGCACGCCCAACGGAGACGGGGTTTGACGTTGCCCCTGAGGGGCGATCGAGGAGCGAGCCGAGTGAGGAACGAGCGAGTGAGCGACGAATCTCTCGCCCCGAGGGGGTACCGACAAACCCCGTCCATCCATCGCGTGCGGCTCGTCGACCATCCCGAACTGGTCAGTAACCTACGGGTCCGTAGGTTATGGTGTTGACTATGGGTGCCCGCGAACCCCTGACGGAGACGCTTGCCGAGTCGGCGGCGCAATTCGTGCAGCAGCTCAAGCCGAAACTGCGCGGCTGGCTGCACCTGGTGGCCTTCCCGCTAACGGTGGTCGCGGGCATCGTGCTCGTCGCCCTCGCGCCTGCTGGTCGCGGACGAGTCGCGTGCGCGGTCTTCGCCGCCACCGCGGCCATCCTGTTCGGCACCAGTGCGCTCTATCACCGGGGCCACTGGTCGCCAGCACGCGAGAAGCTCTTAAAGCGCATCGACCACTCGAACATCTTCTTGATCATCGCCGGCAGCTACACGCCGTTCGCGGTGCTCCTGCTGCCCCACGAACAGGCCAAGGTCTTGCTCGCAATCGTCTGGTCTGGAGCACTGCTGGGCGTGGCGTTCCGAGTCTTCTGGGTCGGGGCGCCGCGCTGGCTGTACACCCCGGCATATATCGCCCTGGGGTGGACCGCCGTGTTCTACCTGCCCGACTTTGCGGTTCGCGGCGGGGCGGCGGTGTTGACGCTGGTGATCGTCGGGGGAGTGCTTTATACCCTTGGCGGCATCGTCTACGGGATCAAGCGCCCCAACCCGCTCCCGCGCTGGTTCGGGTTCCACGAGGTCTTCCACGCCCTGACGGTGGCCGCGTTCACGGTGCACCTGATCGGGGTCTTCCTCGCGGCATACAGCCCGGCGGCCCGCGGCGCCTGAGTTCGTCGAGGCCTTACGGAGCGAGGCGCTCGGCCGCTAGGCAGTGTCACGAAAGTATGTGGATGGGGTCCCCGCGAAGTGTCGAAGTGAGGTACGAGCGGAGAACTTCGTGGGGTGTCCTAGCATTGGCCAACGGTCACTGAGGTGCGGCATCGGGGCCAACCCCGTTATGGCCGGGAAAGCAGGGATGTCCATGCGTCGGATCTCGCCTTACCGAGGGATTGCCCTAGCCCTCCTCAGCGCCTGCTCCCTCCTTCTGGCGTATCCCGCTCCCGCCGCCGCCGTCACGCCCCTCACTTTCTCCTCGACACCGTCACTCGCCGAAGGCGACCAGGATGACGACGGGATACCCGACGACCAGGATGCGTGCCCAACGGAGGCGGGGACCGCGGCATATGACGGTTGCCCGGCTCCAGACAGCGACGGGGACGGCTTCGCCGACGATGTCGACCAGTGCCCCTATGACTGGGGTAGTGCCGACTACAACGGGTGCCCCATCCCTGATAGCGATGGTGATGGCGTCACGGATGATCTCGATCAGTGCCCCTCGGATCCCGGGGAGTACACCAACAATGGCTGTCCTTATTGGCCGGACCCAGACACCGACGGCGACGGGCTGAGCGACCCCTCCGACGCGTGCCCCGCTGACTGGGGTCCATTGGAGAATGGCGGGTGTCCGTGGCCGGACAGTGACGGCGACGGGGTCTTCGACAACGACGATGTCTGCCCGTGGACGTATGGCGATCCCGCCAACTATGGCTGCCCGGCGAGCCCTGCCGACTCGGACAGCGATGGCGTCGACGATGCGAGTGACCACTGCGTTTATGAGCCGGGCACGATGGCCAACAACGGCTGCCCGGAGCCTGTCGCAGTTCCGGCGCCGACCTTCGCGGACAAGTGCGGCACCGCCAACGATGGCGTGGTCATCCCGTCCGCAGTCGGGGTCGACTATGCCGTCAACGGGGTGGCAACGAGTCCCGGAACAGTTACTGCGTCCGGGAGCGTCAGCGTCAGTGCTGTGGCGGCTTTTGGCTACACCCTCGCAGCAGAGACCACCGCCTGGAGCAAGACCTTCACGGCCACCCCGTGCCCACGTGTCGGTAACGTCTCGGTGACCTCGCCGGCCAAGGATCGGGTCAAGATCGTCAACCGCGAAGCCAAGGCGATGACACTCGTTTTCGGCACGCGCTCGGTTCCGGTCCCCGCTAACTCCAGCCGGACGATCACCGTGGTGGCTCCCCGGATCACGTGGACGGCCGTATGGGGGTTTGCCCCCCGCCTGCTCCCGCGCACCGGGGCGCTCGTGGTCACGTAGGCCAGGAGCAACGCAATAAGGTCAGACGTTCGGTCACTTCCGGGTGACCAAACGTCTGACCTTATTGGCTTGGGTGGCCGGTGTCAGTCCTCGCCGAGGTATGCCTTGCGGACCTCGTCGGAGGTGAGCAACTCGCGGCCCGTGCCCGTCAGGACGATCTTGCCGACCTCCAGGACGTAGCCGTGGTTGGCCAGCCGTAGCGCGGCCTGCGCGTTCTGCTCCACCAGCAGGATGGTGGTGCCCTGCTCCTGAAGCGTCTTGATGGTCGACATGATCCGCTTCATCATCAGCGGCGACAGACCCATTGAGGGTTCGTCGAGCATCAGCAACTGCGGGCGGCTCATCATGGCGCGGCCCATGGCCAGCATTTGCTGCTCGCCACCGGAGAAGGTGCCCGCGGGCTGCTTCGAGCGCTCCCCGAGGATCGGGAAGAGGTCGTATGCCGCCTGCAGGTCCTTGCCGATCTCGCCGTCACTGCGCGTGAACGCACCGAGGAGCAGGTTCTCCTCGACCGTCATTTGCGGGAAGATCCGTCGTCCCTCGGGGGAGTGGGCCAGACCGAGCGTCACGATCTCGTGGGCCGGGGTCTGGTCGATCCGCTGGCCCTTGAAGGTGATCGACCCCTTTGTGGGGCGCAGCAGGCCCGAGATGGTGCGCAGCGTCGTCGTCTTGCCCGCCCCATTCGTGCCGATCAACGAGACGACCTCGCCCTGCCCGACCGTGAAGGAGATGCCCTTGACGGCCTTGATCTTGCCGTAGCTGACTTCGAGGTCCTTGACCTCCAGCATGTCGCTCATGCGTCGTCCTCGTCGTCTTCCAGTTCGCTACCCCCGATGTAGGCCTCGATGACTCGGGGATCGGATTGCACTTCACCCGGCGTGCCCCAGATGAGGGCCTCGCCGCGCACGAGACAGAGCACGCGGTCGCAGAGCTGGAAGATGAAGCGCATGTCGTGCTCGATGACCACGACGGCCAGCCCCATGTCTCGGATCTTGAAGATCAGGTCCATGGCCTGCTGGGTTTCCTGCGGGTTCATGCCGGCCGTGGGCTCGTCCAGGAGGATGAGCTTGGGGTCCGTCGCGAGCGCCCGCGCGATCTCCAGGCGACGCTGATCGCCATACGGCATATTGCGTGCGAGCAGCTCGGCGGACTTGCCGAGCCCGACGAAGTCCAGCAGTTCGGCGGCGCGAGCGCGGGACTCGGCTTCCTCGCGGCGGTACTTCGGGCCGTGCAGGACCGAGGTGATCGCGCCCGAGGTGGTGCGGCAGTAGCGGCCGACCATGACGTTCTCGAGCGCCGTCATGTTGCCGAAGAGCCGGATGTTCTGGAACGTCCGGGCCATGCCGGCCTTCACGACCGCCCGCGGTTTGGGCGGCAAAACCTCCCCGTAGAACCGGACGGTGCCGGAGGTCGGCTTGTACATGCCGGTGAGACAGTTGAAGAAGGTCGTCTTGCCGGCACCGTTCGGGCCGATCAGGCCGACGATTTCGCCCTCGTGGACGTCGAAGTCGACATTGTTGACGGCCACGAGGCCACCGAAGCGCATGACGACCTTCTCAGCGTCAAGCACCTTGGCGCCCCGCTGCGGGCGGGGCCGCCCGTCCTGGACGTCGGTCTCGATGACGGTCATCGTGCTGCCTCCGCGGCCTTCTCGACGAGATGATCTTGTTGGATTTCGCTCGCTAACGCCTCGTCATCCTCGTGGAACTCGAGCTGACGGCGCTTGCTGGCGATGAGGCCTTCCGGACGCACGCGCATCATGACGACGAGGAGCAGACCAAAGAGGAGGAGGCGGTACTCGGAGAAGAACCGCAGCTTCTCGGGGAGCAACTTCAGGATCGTGGCGCCGACCAAGACGCCCGCGACGGTCCCCATACCACCGAGAACGACGGCGGATAGGAGGAAGGCGGACTCGAGGAAGATGTACTGATCCGGCGAGGACGCGGTGTCCTGGTGCGCCTTGATCGTGCCGGCGAGGCCGGCCAGGAAGGCACCGACCGCGAAGCCGAGCAGCTTCAGCGCGAAGGTGTTAACACCCATCGCCTCGGCGGCCCGCTCGTCCTCTCGGATGGCGACCCAACCACGACCGATGCGGCTGTTGTTGAGCCGGGTGAACACCAAGATGATGAACCCGATCAGCAGGAGCAGCACGAAGTAGTAGTTGCTGAAGCGGCCCAGGGTGAAGCCGGCGATCTCGTGCGGCTTGCCGAAGTCGAAGCCGAACAGATTCAGGTCGGGGATGCCGGGGATGCCGTTGGGGCCGTTGGTCAGGTCCGGGCCGTTGTTGCCGTCGAGGTTGAACATCGACAACCGGAAGATCTCTCCGAAAGCAAGCGTCACGATGGCCAGGTAGTCACCGGAGACCCGCAGGGTCGGGGACCCGATGATGAGACCGAGCGTGGCCGCGACGCAGGCGCCGATGAGCATGACGACCACGAACGGCGGCTTCCAGCCGATGGTCGCCGAGGCCGCATTCGACATCATGGCCGCGACATAGGCGCCGGAGCCGAGGAAGGCGATATAGCCGAGGTCGAGCAGACCGGCCAAGCCGACGACGATGTTGAGGCCGATGGCGGTCGCGGCGAAGATCAGCACCTGCGTGGCGATCGACATATTGGCGTCGGACCCGTCCTGCGTGAACGGGAACAAGAAGGCCACCGCGAAGGCCGCGAGCGTCAACACATGACGGTGCCGCTGCGATATGTGGCTCAGCCAGGTGAAGAACCCGGCTCGCGCCAATGCCATCGCGGCGCCGCCGGCCATGATCAGGAAGCCGACGAACACCCACGGGTCATCCTGACCGAGCACATAGGCCAGGCCGAAGAGCACGAGAGCCATCAGGACCACGATCACGACGATTTCCAGCGTCGAGTTGGCCTTTGCCTTCGCGAAACTGTGCAGGGTTCGCTGCGGCACGAAGCGGCCACCCACGAGAAGCAGAATCGCACCGAGCAGGGCGACCCAGCCGCCGGGGTTGATATTGATCAGACCGCCGGCCTGGTAGGAGATGGCAAAGAGCCCGAACAAGATGACCAGCAGGCTGGCGGTCCCCAGGGCGCGCAGGCCGAGGGCGGCATCGAACCAGTTGCCGAGCTTGCTCAGCGGACCTTGGTGCATCAGCGCCAACACGATGCCGATGACGCCGAGGATCATGGCGAAGAGCTGGAAGGTGGCCGGCCAGAAGGCGATCGAGATGTCGCCAAGGATGCTCGGGTCGTAGCTCCACGAGAGCAGGCCGGAAACAAGGAGCAGCACCGAGCCGGCGAGCGCCAGGGGCCAGCCCTTGCTGGCGTGCTGCGCGCGCGTGGCGTCGGGGATGGTGGGGATGACGAAGTTCATGCGCGGTCGACCACCTTCGCACCGAGGAGGCCTTGCGGCCGGAACACCAGCACGATGATGAGCAGCGCGAACGCCCAGACGTCCTTCCAGGACGAGCCACCGAACTGGCCGAACGGATCGGGCAGCATGCCGGTGTACTGCGTGATCATCGCCTCGGCCATCCCGAGGACGAGACCGCCGATGACGGCGCCCTGGATGTTGCCGATGCCGCCGAGCACGGCGGCGGTGAACGCCTTCAGACCGGCGATGAAGCCCATCTTGAAGTTGATATTGGTGATCTGCAGACCCTGGGCCACACCCGCGATGCCGGCGAGCGCGGCACCGACCGCGAAGGCGGCGACGATGATCCGGTCGACGTTGATGCCCATGAGGCGGGCGGTGTCAGGGTCTTGGGAGACGGCCTGCATACCGCGGCCGGTCTTGGTCTTGTTGATGAAGTACCACAGGCCCAGCGCCGAGAGCGCCATCATGGCGATCGTGAAGACCGCGGCCCGCTGGATCTGCACGCCGGCCAGCGGGCTGAACGCCTTGCCGGTCACGACGTCGATCTGCGGGAACGGAATTTTGGCCTTGGCCGATGGGAAGTTGGTGCCCGGGATCTTGTCGAAGAACAGGCGGATGAATTCCTGGAGGAAGACCGAGATGCCGATGGCGGTGATCAGCGGGGCCAACCGTGGCGCATTGCGCAATGGTCGATAGGCCACGCGTTCCATCGCGACCGCGGTGCCCACGGCGGCGACCATGGCGCCGATGATCATGATCGGCAAGATCCACAGCGCCGTCTGACCTTGGAAAAGCAGGAGATAAGTCGCCAGGGCTCCGAACGCGCCGATCATGAAGACTTCGCCGTGCGCGAAGTTGATCAACTGGACGATGCCATAGACCACGGTGTAGCCGACGGCGATCAACGCGTAGAGGGAGCCCAGCGTCAGCCCATTGATGAGCTGCTGCAGGAAGGTCTCCACGTAGGGGTTGCTCCTTAACTTCTCGGGCCCGAAGCGGGGGAAACGTCGGGGTCAGGCGGCCATGCTGGGAGAAAGCTAGCGAAACAACGCGCCGGTGGGGAACAGGCTCACTGTCACCCCACCGACGCGTCGATTCACGGCTGGTTCACCGCGCAGAAGCGGCTTACTTGAATTCGTCCGTCTTCTCGGCCTTCCAGGCACCACCGGTGACCTTGTAGACCGTGAGGACCTTGGTCGTGGTGTCGCCGAACTCATCGAAGGCGACCTTGCCGGTGACGCCGTCGAAGCTGACCTTGCCGAGGTCAGTGACGGTGTTGGGGCGGGCGGCCTCAACGCTGGCAGCGTCCTTCAGGGACACCTTGAGGGCGTTGATGATGGCGTTGGCCGCGTCGTAGGCGTAACCGCCATAAGCAGCCGACGGGTCGGAGTAGCCGGCCGTCTTGTACTGGTCGAGGAAGGTCTTGCCCGCGGCAGTGCTGTCCGTGGGGGCGCCGACCGACGTCGCCATGTCGCCCTCGGAGGTGGAGCCGGCGAGCTCGATGAACTTGCCGTCGAAGAGACCGTCACCACCCATGAGCGGGACGTCGAGGCCCTGGCTCTTCATCTGCTGCGAGAGCGGGCCACCCTGGGGGTACTCGCCGCCGTAGTAGACCGCCTCGGGCGCCTTCGGCTTGATGGCCGAGACGACGGCGTCGTACTTGTCCTCGTCGGGGTTGATGGTCTCCGCCGCGACGATGGTGCCACCGAGGTTCTTGAACTCGGCGGTGAACGCCTCGACCAGACCCTGGCCGTAAGCCTTCTTGTCGTGGACGGTCGCGACCTCCTTGATGCCCGAGTTGAAGAGGTAGCGTGCCGCGAACGGGCCCTGGATGGCGTCCGTGGTGCAGGTGCGGAAGTAGGTCGGGAACGGACGCTTCGGGTTCGCGGCGTCCTCACCCTTGGTCAGGGACACGCCGGTGTTGGCCGGGGAGACCTGGACGATGTTGGCAGACGCCAGGACCGGCTGGACCTGCAGGGCGACCGAGGAGTTCAGGGTGCCGACGACACCGATGACCTCCTTGTCACCCGCGAGCTTGGTGGCGGCGTTCTTGCCGACGTCGGCAGTGGCCTGGTCGTCCTCAGCGGCAAGCTCAAGCTTCCAGCCGGGGATCGCGTTGGCTTCGTTGGCCTGCTTGATGGCCAGGTCGACCGAGTTCTTGATGCCGAGGCCGAGCGCGGCAAGGTCACCGGAGAGCGGCGCGATGACGCCGATCTTGGCCACCTTGGCGCTGCTGTTGCCGCCGGCCGTCGAGCTGTTGTCGCTGCCACCGCGGGAGCCACAGGCCGAGAGGGCGAGTGAGGCCGCGAGCAAGGTAGCGCCGACAGAGACTACAGAGCGCTTGGGCACGAGTGTTTCCTCCTGTAAAACGTGCCGACGGCATACCTTCCGTCGGACTCGGCATTTAGCCGGAGCATGCGCACAGTAACCTGTCTCCGCAGAAGCGCAACACGCCTCGCCGGGGACGTGTCCCTCTCGTTATCCCCGGTTGCCTGCGTCGTCTGCCCAGCTGCGCAGTGCATGATGCGTATGGCCGTGCCGCCGCACCGCCGTGAACTCACCCTGGAGAGGCCCGCCATGACTGCCCCAGAGCCCATCTCGTCCGCGTCCGCCGCACCCGAGTCGACCCGCCGTCGCGCGCTGGCCATCGGCGGTGTGGGTGCCGCGGCGCTCACCACGACGGCCTGCGGAAGTGAGGGTGCCACGATCACGACAACCAGCGCCGGAGCCGGCAGCGGGACGACGGGATCGTCAACGGGTGCGGCGGCCGGGACGAGCGTCGCCAAGGCCGATGTCCCCGAGGGCGGCGGCGTGATCATGAAGGACGCCAAGATCGTGGTCACCCAGCCCGCCGCCGGCGACTTCAAGGCGTTCTCGGCCGTCTGCACGCACCAAGGCTGCGTCGTCTCCGCCGTCACGGACACCATCGACTGCGCCTGCCACAACAGCAAGTTCGCCCTCGCGGACGGCGCGGTCGTCTCGGGTCCGGCAACGTCGCCACTGCCGGCCAAGACGGTCACCGCCGACGGCGACAACCTGGTGGTCAGCTGACCTCGCGTCAAGTGGGTGGTGTGTTCGCGTCGGGTGTCGGGGGCTCCCCATACAGTGTCGTGAATGGCTGATCCGTCGACCTATCGCCCCGCCCCGGGATCGATCCCGACCGACCCCGGGGTCTATCGCTTCCGCGATGCCGGCGGGCGAGTCATCTATGTCGGCAAGGCCAAGTCGCTGCGCCCGCGGTTGTCGAGCTACTTCCAAGATATCTATGCCCTGCACCCGCGCACGGCTCGGATGGTGCGCACCGGCGCCTCGGTCGAGTGGACCGTGGTCGCCAACGAGGTCGAGGCGCTGCAACTCGAATACTCCTGGATCAAGGAGTTCGACCCGCGCTTCAACGTCAAGTATCGCGACGACAAGTCCTACCCCTATCTCGCCGTCACGATGGGGGAGGACTACCCGCGCGCTCAGGTGATGCGGGGGGCGAAGACGCCGGGCACGCGCTACTTCGGGCCCTATGCGCACGCCTGGGCGATCCGCGAGACCCTCGATCAGTTGCTGCGGGTGTTCCCCCTCCGGACCTGCAGCAATGGTGTCTTCAAACGTGCCGGCCAGGTGGGCCGGCCCTGCCTGCTCGGCTATATCGACAAGTGCTCGGCACCGTGTGTGGGGCGCATCGACGAGGCCGGGCATCGGGAGATCGCCGAGGACTTCTGCGACTTCATGGCGGGCAATACCTCGCGCTTCGTCAAGGATCTGACACTGCAGATGCGCGCGGCGGCCGCCGACCTGGACTTCGAGACCGCTGCCCGCCGTCGGGACGACATCGAGGCGATGACCAAAGCCTTGGAGCGCTCGGCCATTGTGTTGGGCGACGCTACCGACGCCGACGTCTTCGCCATCGCCGACGACGAATTGGAGATGGCCGTCCAGGTCTTCCACGTGCGCGGTGGGCGCGTGCGGGGCCAACGCGGCTGGGTTGCCGAGAAGGATGCCGCCGACGTCCCGACGTTGATGGAGCACCTCCTGCTGCAGGTCTACGGCGGGGAGTCCGGGGACGGCATCCCCCGAGAAATCCTGGTCCCGGTCTTGCCGAGCGATCCCGAGGCGATGAGCGACCTGCTCGCCTCCGCCCGCGGCGCGAAGGTTGAGGTCCGCATCCCGCAGCGCGGCGACAAGCGCACCTTGATGGACACCGTCCGGCGCAATGCCGAGCAGTCCTTGGCCCGGCACAAGGTCGCCCGGGCCGGTGATCTGACCGCCCGCGCGCAGGCGTTGGAGGAGTTGGCGCAATATCTCGCCCTCGATCAGGCGCCCCTGCGGATCGAGTGCTTCGACGTCAGCCACGTCCAGGGGACCAATGTCGTCGCCTCGATGGTCGTCTTTGAGGACGGCCTGGCGCGCAAGTCCGAGTACCGCCGGTTCATCGTCGGCCGGGACAGCGAGCAGCCGGTCGACGACACGGCCGCCATGCGCGAGGTCCTGACCCGGCGTTTTCGGCGCTATCTCACCGAGCGGCATGAGGTCGGCGACGACGGCCGCGCCAAGAAGTTCGCCTATCCACCCAATCTCGTCGTGGTCGACGGCGGACTCCCGCAGGTCAACGTGGCGGTGCGGGTCCTGGAGGAATTGGGCGTCGTCGACGTGGCGGTCGTCGGCCTGGCCAAGCGACTCGAAGAGGTGTGGCTTCCCGGCGACGACCACCCGGCGATCCTGCCCCGCGGCAGCGACGGGCTCTACCTGCTCCAGCGGGTCCGCGACGAGGCACACCGCTTCGCCATCACTTTCCACCGCGAGCGGCGTAGCAAGGCGATGACGGTGAGCGGGCTGGACGGCATACCCGGGCTGGGGCCGGCGCGTCAGGAGGCGCTGCGTCGTCACTTCGGCTCGGTTAAGAAGATCCGCGCCGCTACTGCCGCCGAACTCACCGAGGTCTCGGGCATCGGCCCTGCTCTCGCGGAGGTGATCGTCGCCCGACTCAGCGGCGCCGACACGACTCCGGCCGTCAACGTCACCACCGGCGAAGTCCTCGACTGAGCGCGCCGTCGCGACGCCGACTTCGGCGTGTCCCGGGCTGGCGACGGGAGCCAGGGGCGCGGCATACGTGTTGAATGTCCGTATGAGTGAGACGGGTGGCCCCGCCGCGCAGCCTCCTCGCGCCGGCGACGAGTTCATGATCGTGACCGGCATGAGTGGAGCCGGCCGCACGACCGTCGCCGACGTCATGGAGGACGACGGTTGGTATGTCGTGGACAACCTCCCGCCGCGCCTCATCCTTGATCTCGTGGGACTCGCGCGCGAGGCCCGCGCGGCCAGCAAAACCGGTCGGCCCACCCGGGTGGCGGCGGTCGTGGACGTGCGCGCCCGCGGATTCCAAGTCTCCCTCAGCGAGGCCGTGGCCGAGTTGGTCAGTCAAGGGTGGGAACCCAACATCCTGTTCCTCGACGCGACCGACGAGACGCTGGTGCGCCGGTTCGAGAGTGTGCGGCGACCCCACCCCCTGCAAGGTGACGGCCGGCTGCTGGACGGCATCCACGCCGAGCGCGAACTCCTTGAGGATCTGCGCGGGATCGCCAGCGTCGTCATCGACACCTCCGGCCTCAATGTGCACCAGCTGACCCGCAAGGTCACCCCGCTGGTCAGCCAATCCAATACGGCGCGACTGCGGTTGGCGGTGTTGTCGTTCGGCTTCAAGTACGGCGTTCCGCTCGATGCCGACTTCGTCTTCGACCTGCGCTTCCTGCCGAACCCGTTCTGGATCCCGGAGTTGCGCAATCTCACGGGGCTGGACTCCGCGGTGGCCGATTTCGTTGCGGCGCAGCCCGGTGCGACGCAGTTCGTCGAGCAGGCGGCAACCATGCTGAGCACCGTCGCGGAGGGCTACCTGCGCGAGGGCCGCCGCTATGCGACGGTCGCCGTGGGCTGCACGGGTGGCAAGCACCGCTCCGTGGCGATCGCGAAGCGGCTCGCCGATGCCCTGACGATCGAGGACGCCGCCACCTTCACCCTGCACCGCGACCTGGGGCGCGAATGAGCTCGCCGAAGGTCGTCGCCCTCGGCGGCGGCCACGGTCTCGCCGCGTCGCTGTCGGCGCTGCGCCTCGTCTGTGACGACATCACCGCCGTTGTGACTGTCGCCGACGACGGGGGTTCGAGCGGCCGCCTTCGGCAGGAGTTCGGGGTCCTTCCTCCCGGAGACCTCCGGATGGCGCTCGCCGCACTCTGTGACGACACTCCCTGGGGACATCAGTGGCGCGACGTCCTCCAGCACCGTTTCTCCGGGACCGGACCGCTTGCGGGGCACGCCCTCGGCAACCTCCTGATCGTCGCGCTCTGGGATCTCGATCCCGACGCCGTGTCCGGCCTCGACCTGGTCGGTCAGTTGCTCAACGCGCGGGGCCGGGTGTTGCCGATGGCGTCGGTGCCGCTCGACATCGTCGCCTCGGTGGCTCTGGATGACGCGCACCCCGAGCGACTGAGCAAGGTCGTGGGCCAGCACGAGGTCGCGACCACCGGTGGCGTCATTCGCACGATCGGATTGGAGCCGGCCGAGCCGCCGTGCGGGGAGCGCACCCTGGCCGCGATTCACGCCGCCGATGTCGTCGTGCTCGGCCCCGGGTCATGGTTCACCTCGGTCCTGCCCCACCTCCTCGTCCCAGACCTGCGGGCGGCGCTCAAGGAGACTCGGGCGACGCGCGTGCTCACCTTGAACCTCGAACTCCACACCGAAGAAACCCGCGGGCTCACGGCCGTCGGCCACATCCAATCCTTGACGCGCCACGCACCCGACATCACGCTCGACGTCGTCCTGGCCGATCCGTCGGCCGTCGATGACGTGGAGGCGCTGTCCGCGGCCGCGTCGGCGGTGGGAGCCCGGCTCGTCGTCGCGCCGGTGGCCGGGCGACACCCGGGGCAACACGACACGCTGCGGCTCGCCGCGGCATACCGGGACATCATTTTGGACTGAGCCCGCGGCCACGCCGCGAGGGCCCGTCGGGGCATCCGCTTTTGTCATGAGCGCGTCCGGGGGATGCGAGGATTGGCGGATGGCAATGACCCCCTCCGTGAAAGACGAGTTGAGTCGGCTTGAGGTCACCAAGACCTGCTGCCGCAAGGCCGAGGTGGCTGCGCTACTGCGCTTCGCCGGTGGTTTGCACATCGTCGGTGGGCGCATCGTTGTCGAGGCCGAGGTCGACCAGGCCAATATCGCCCGCCGGCTCCGCCGCGAGATCGCGACCCTTTATGGCCACCAAAGCGAGGTCATGGTCGTGGCGGCCGGAGGGCTTCGCAAGGGGAGTCGGTATGTCGTGCGCGTCGTCGACGGCGGCGAGACGTTAGCGCGACAAACCGGCCTGATCGACCAGCGCGGTCGTCCCGTCCGCGGGTTGCCGGCCAAGGTCGTCGGGGGCTCTATGTGCGATGCCGTCGCCGCCTGGCGCGGTGCCTTCCTCGCCCACGGCTCGCTCACCGAACCGGGTCGCTCATCGGCGCTCGAAGTGACCTGCCCCGGACCCGAGGCGGCGCTGGCGCTCGTGGGGGCCGCACGGCGCCTGGAGATCCCGGCTAAGGCCCGCGAAGTGCGCGGCGTCGATCGTGTCGTCATCCGCGACGGCGACGCGATCGGGGCCATGCTGACGCGGATGGGCGCCGAGGACGGCCGGCTCGCGTGGGAGGAGCGCCGGATGCGGCGCGAGGTCCGCGCGACGGCCAACCGACTGGCCAACTTCGATGACGCCAACCTGCGCCGGTCCGCCCGCGCCGCCGTGGCCGCGGGGGCGCGCGTTCAGCGGGCCATGGAGATTCTCGGCGACGAGGTCCCCGATCACCTGCGCTCCGCCGGCGAGCTCCGCCTGGCGCACAAACAGGCTTCCCTGGAGGAACTCGGTCAGCTCGCGGACCCGCCGATGACCAAGGACGCGGTCGCCGGGCGCATCCGCCGACTGCTCGGGATGGCCGACCGTCGCGCCGCCGAACTCGGCATACCTGACACCGAGACCTCCATCTCGGCGGACCTGCTCGACAGTTGAGCGGGTTCTGTCCGAAGCGTGGTCGCAACGCGCCCACGAGCCGGACGGCAATAGGCTGGAACCGGCTTCGGCACCGCAACGTCGCGGCGCCATCCCCCTTAAGAATCGGAAGGCATTCAACATGACTGTTCGTGTTGGCATCAACGGCTTCGGCCGGATCGGCCGCAACTTCTTCCGCGCCGTTCAGGCGTCGGGCGCCGACATCGAGATCGTCGCCGCCAACGACCTGATGGACAACAAGTCCATCGCGCACCTGCTCAAGTACGACTCGGTTCTCGGCGTTCTCAAGGACGACGTCTCGGCCACCGAGGACTCCATCACCGTCGGCGACAAGACGATCCGCGTCTTCGCCGAGAAGGACCCGGCCGCGATCGCCTGGGGCGAGGTCGGGGCCGACATCGTCATCGAGTCCACCGGTCACTTCGTGGACGCCACCAAGGCCAAGGGCCACCTCGACGGCGGCGCCAAGAAGGTCATCATCTCCGCGCCTGCCAAGAACGAAGACGCCACCTTCGTGATGGGCGTCAACGACCAGGACTACGACCCGTCGGTCCACCACGTCGTCTCCAACGCCTCCTGCACGACCAACTGCCTCGCGCCGATGGCCAAGCCCCTCAACGACGAGCTCGGCATCGTCAAGGGCCTCATGACCACGATCCACGCCTACACCCAGGACCAGAACCTCCTGGACGGCCCGCACAAGGACCTGCGTCGCGCCCGCGCCGCCGCCCTGTCGATCATCCCGACCTCCACCGGCGCCGCGAAGGCCATCGGCCTGGTGCTGCCGGACCTCAAGGGCAAGCTCGACGGCTACGCCCTACGCGTTCCGACGCCGACCGGCTCGGCCACCGACCTCACCTTCGAGGCCGGTCGCGAGACGACCGTCGAGGAAGTCAACGCCATCATCAAGGCGGCGGCCGAGGGTCCGCTCAAGGGCTACCTGAAGTACACCGAGGACCCGATCGTCTCCGCCGACATCGTGACCGACCCGCACTCCTGCATCTTCGACGCGGGTTTGACCAAGGTCATCGGCAACCAGGTCAAGGTCGTCGGCTGGTACGACAACGAGTGGGGCTACTCCAACCGCCTCGCCGACCTCGTCCTGCTCATGGGCAAGACGCTCTGAGCCGTCATGAGTGACATCGCCTCCTTGGGCGACCTGCGCGGCAAGCGCGTCCTGGTTCGGTCCGATCTCAACGTGCCACTCGACGGCACCACGATCACCGACGACGGCCGCATCCGCGCCTCGGTCCCCACGATCAAGGCGCTGGTCGAGGGGGGCGCACGCGTCATCGTGTGCGCCCATCTCGGGCGGCCCAAGGGTGCTCCGGAGGCGAAGTACTCCCTCGCGCCCGTGGCTACGCGCCTCTCCGAACTCCTCGGCCTCCCCGTGGCGTTCGCCGATGACACCGTCGGCCCGTCGGCGCAGGCCGCGGTCGACGCCCTCGCCGATGGCGGCGTCGTGCTGCTGGAGAACCTTCGCTTCAACGCCGGCGAGACCGCCAAGACCGATGATGAGCGCGCTGAGTTCGCCGATGCGCTGGCCGGCCTGGCCGACGCCTACGTCTCCGACGGTTTCGGCGTTGTGCACCGCAAGCAGGCGTCCGTCTACGACGTCGCCACGCGCCTGCCGTCCGCCATGGGTGGCCTGGTCAAGACCGAAGTCGACGTCCTGAAGCGGCTGACCGAGGACCCCGAGCGGCCGTATGCCGTGGTTCTCGGCGGCGCCAAGGTCGCCGACAAGCTGGCGGTCATCGACAACCTGCTCGGCAAGGCCGACCGTCTGCTCATCGGCGGCGGCATGCTGTTCACCTTCCTCGCCGCCCAGGGGCACGAGATCGGCAAGAGCTTGTTCGACGCCGACAGCGTGGAAGCCTGCAAGGGATACCTGGAGCGGGCGAAGGAGCGTGGCGTCGACTTGGTTCTGCCCGTCGATATCGTCGTCGGCAAGGAGTTTTCCGCCGACACCGAGACCGCTGTGGTGGATGCCGACGCGATCCCGGCCGACGCGATGGGCCTCGACATCGGTCCCCGTTCCGCGCAGATGTATGCCGAGAAGCTCGCCGATGCGCGCACGGTGTTCTGGAACGGCCCGATGGGCGCGTTCGAGATGGCGCCCTTCGCGGCGGGGACGCTCGCAGTGGCGCAAGCCTTGGTCGACGCCACCGCCGGTGGCGCGCTGACCGTGGTCGGGGGCGGTGACTCGGCCGCGGCCGTGCGCCAACTCGGCTTCGCCGACGACCAGTTCGGACACATCTCCACCGGTGGCGGTGCCAGCCTCGAATACCTCGAAGGTAAGGATCTCCCCGGCATCACCATTTTGGAGGCCACCGCATGAGCCGCATCCCGCTGATGGCGGGCAACTGGAAGATGAACCTCGATCACCTCGAGGCTACCCATCTGGTCCAGAAGCTCGACTGGACGCTGCGCGACGGCCGGCACGACTTCGGCGCGGTCGAGGTTGTCGTCTGCCCGCCGTTCACCGATCTGCGCACCGTGCAGACCCTGGTGGACGGCGACCGGCTGGAGGTCAAGTACGGCGCCCAAGACCTCTCGGTGCACGACAGCGGCGCCTACACCGGCGAGGTCAGCGGCAAGTTCCTGGCCAAACTCGGCTGCAGCTATGTCATCGTCGGCCACAGTGAGCGTCGGGAGTACCACCACGAGACCGACGCGGTCGTCGCGGACAAGCTCGTCGCGGCCTACCGCTATGGCCTGACGCCGATTTTCTGCTGCGGCGAGGGCCTGGAGATTCGCAAGGCAGGCTCGCACGTTGCCCATGTTCTGGAGCAGGTGCGCGCCGGCTTGGCGCAACTCACCCCGGAGCAGGTGACGTCCGTCGTGATCGCTTATGAGCCCATCTGGGCGATCGGGACCGGCGAGGTCGCGACCCCCGATGACGCTCAAGAGGTCTGCGGCGCGATCCGCGCGCAGCTCGCCGAGAGCTATGGCGAGGCCACGGCCCAGGGCATCCGCATCCTGTATGGCGGTTCGGTCAAGTCCGGCAATATCGCCGCGATCATGGCCTGTCCCGATGTCGACGGCGCTCTCGTGGGTGGCTCGGCGCTCGACCCCGTCGAGTTTGCCTCGATCTGCCGCTACCAGCAGCACCTCACCCCCGACGCCTGAGGCGTCGCCGAGGCAGCACCCCATCACGACCCGTTGAACCCCGAGTCCCACCCGGTCCGCCGCTGGGACTCGGGGTTCGGCTTATCGGGCCTCGGCCGTTGGGCAAAGTCCGGAACCCCTGCCGCGCGTCGACACGTTGGAGACCACGGTGGGGCGAGGTATCCTGCCGGGGGTCGATCTCGGTCGGCCGTCATCGAATTGAAAGGCTGCAACCACGTGGACGCTGTACGGATCGGGCTAGAGGTTCTGCTCATCCTGTCCGGGCTCTTCCTGACCATGCTCATCCTCATGCACAAGGGCAAGGGCGGCGGGATCTCCGACATGTTCGGCGGCGGGATGTCGACCTCGATGAGTTCGTCGTCGGTCGCCGAGCGCAACCTGACCCGGATCACCATCTTGGTGGCGCTGGTCTGGGTGACGGCCATTGTCGGCATCGGCCTGATCGATCGGTTCAACGTCTAACGCCTGCATCACCCCGTCAGGCCGCAACGACGCGGCCGCAACGAGAGGAATGACGATCGTCCATGGCTGGTGGTAATGCCATTCGCGGCAGCCGAGTCGGCGCCGGGCCGATGGGTGAGGCCGAGCGCGGCGAGGTCGCGCCCCGTGTGTTCTTCTCCTACTACTGCGCCAACGGCCATACGACCCGGCCGAGCTTTGCGCAAGAGCCGGGCCTGGTCGTCCCCGAGACCTGGGACTGCCCGCGTTGCGGACTTCCCGCTGGGCAGGACGAGGCCAACCCGCCGAACGCGCCCAGGGTTGAGCCCTACAAGACCCACTTGGCGTATGTGAAGGAGCGTCGCTCCGACGTCGACGGTGCGCAGATCCTTGACGAGGCGCTCGGCGCCCTTCGGGACCGCGGCCTCATCAAGTAGCCAGCTCAACCTGGCTACGGGGCGGCCTGGCTACCGGGAGCAGCTAGTGGTCGCCCGCCGCCGCCGCGTCAACCAGCCACAGCGTCTCACTGACCCCGTGCACCTGGGCCGCTGACGACACCGACGGCCCCGCGCCCGCGAGGCCATCCACGACGGCCTGCCGCTTGTCTTCCCCGGCGACCAGGAACCACACCCGCTGCGCGCGGTCGACGCATTCGAAGGTCAACGACACCCGCGTCGGCGGCGGCTTGGGGGAGTCGTGGACGGCGATGGCGATCTCGCCGGTGGTCAGTTGGGCCGGGTGCCCCGGGAAGAGCGAGGCAATGTGCCCGTCGGGGCCCACGCCGAAGAGCACCACATCCCACTCGTGCTGCCCGAACGTCCGGATCGTCTCTGCGTATGCCGCGGCGCTCGCCTCCGCCGACTCGCTCGTGTCGGGCCCGGCGACCCGATGCACATTGTCCGGCACGAGTCCCAACTCGGCCAGGCCGGCGGCGTCGTTCTGGGTGTCGTTGCGGTCGGGATCGCCGGCGGGGAGATAGCGCTCGTCCCCCCACCACACCCGGACCCGGCTCCAGTCGACGGCGCCGCGCGCGGGGGAGGCGGCGACGGCGCGCCATACGTCCGAGCCCATGGAACCACCCGTGAGGGCGAGTTGGGCCTCGGGCTTGACCGCCAGCGTGTCGACGATCGCGGTGATGAGCCGGGCGGCGGCCGCCGCGGCGAGCGACCGCTTGTCCGGGTGGATCAGGAGGCGGGCGGGGGCGGTCATCGGGTGGTCTCCTTCGTCGTTGTTCCGTTCTTGCGTCCGGATACTTTGCCGAGCCCACGCACGAGCGTGTCGGCATACACCTCGTCGGCGTCGAGCCGGCGTAGCTCATCGGACAGGCATTCCGCATCGCTGCGTGGCGGTAGCGCGATGATTCGGTCGGGTTGACCTGGTTGGACGAGGGTCGCGACCTTCCCCCGAGGCCGGTCCAGGACGACCGGGCCGCTCGGGCGGTCCAGCTGCACCGAGATGATGCCCGTCCCCGATGGCGAGCTCGCGATAGTCACCGGGCATTGCAGGAAGTGCTCCAGCCACGCCGCCAGCAGCAGCGCCGACGGGGAGTCGCCCGCGCCGGTCACGGTCGCGCTCGTCACGGATTCGTATGGTGCGTGGTCCAGCGCCGCCGCCAGCCGCCCGCGCCACAGGGTCACCCGGGTCCACGCGAGATCCGTGTCGCCACCGGCATAGGCGGCGGCCAACTCGGCCAGGCGGCGATGCGGTCGCTTCGCCGCGGCGGCGTCGGTGATCCGGCGCTGGGCGATGGCGCCAATCGGGTCTTCGCCGGGGTCGGCCGGGGAGTCACCCGGCCACCAGGCGACGATGGGGGAGTCGGCCAGGAGCAGCGGGGTCGCGACCGAGCGGCCGTGCTTGGCGAGCGGGCCATACATCCGCAGCACCACGACCTCGCTGGCGCCGGCGTCGCCGCCGACCCGGATCTGCGCGTCCAGGCGCGCCTTGCCACGCGGGTTGCCGGTCACCAAGGCGAGCACGCGGCAGGGGTGCTGGCGGCTGGCCTCGTTGGCGATGTCAACCGCCTGGTCGACCAGGGCCTCGTCGACTGGGATGACGAGCGTCAACACCCTGCCGAGGGCCATCGCGCCGACGTCTTCGCGCAGCGATAGCAGGCGCTTGCTGACGGTCTCGGTGTTGGTACTCGGCAGGTCGACGATCACCGGGGTCCCCGTTCAGTTTCGGAGCGACGAAGGAGCGGAGAACTGAGGGGGGTGGTGGTCATGGCATCCTCCACACCCGGCCGTCGCGGGCCATGAGGTCGTCCGCGCAGGCTGGCCCCCACGTGCCTGACTCGTACTGATCGAGCGGCTCGGTGTCGCGCGCCCACGCCTGCTCGATGGGGTCGAGGATCCGCCAGGACAACTCGACCTCCTCGTGCCGGGGGAACAGCGGGGGATCACCGAGGAGGACATCGAGGATGAGCCGCTCGTAGGCCTCGGGAGAGGACTCGGTGAAGGCCCGGCCGTAACCGAAGTCCATGGTCACGTCGCGGACTTCCATCTGTGCCCCAGGGACTTTGGCGCCGAAGCGCATCGTCACACCCTCATCGGGCTGCACCCGGATGACGATCGCGTTGCGGCCCAACTCCTCGGTGGCGGTGTCTTCGAAAGGCAGGTGCGGCGCGGCCTTGAACACGACCGCGATCTCCGTCACGCGCTTGCCCAGGCGCTTGCCGGTGCGGAGGTAGAACGGCACCCCCGCCCATCGGCGAGTGTCGATGTCGAGTCGGATCGCGGCATACGTCTCGGTGGCGGAGTCCGGCGCGACGCCCTGCTCCTGGAGGTAACCGACGACCTGCTCGCTGCCTTGCCAACCCGCGGCATACTGCCCGCGCGCGGTCGCGGCGGCCACCTCCGTGGGCACCCGGACCGCGGACAGGACCTTCTCCTTCTCGGCGCGGAGCTGGTCGGCGGCGAAGGAGGCGGGCTCCTCCATCGCCGTCAGCGCGAGCAACTGCAGGAGGTGATTCTGGATGACGTCGCGGGCCGCGCCGATGCCGTCGTAGTAGCCGGCGCGACCGCCGATACCGATGTCCTCGGCCATGGTGATCTGGACGTGGTCGACGTAGTGGCTGTTCCAGACGGGCTCGAAGAGCTGGTTGGCGAAGCGGACGGCCAGGAGGTTCTGGACGGTCTCCTTGCCCAGGTAGTGGTCGATCCGGAAGATCGAGTCCGCCGGGAACACTCCCTCGACGATCGCGTTGAGTTCGCGGGCGGATTTGAGGTCGTGCCCGAACGGCTTCTCGATGACCACGCGCCGCCACGCGCCGTCGGGGCCGGTCGACACCCCGGAACGCTCCAGTTGTCGGCATACGGTCGAGAAGGAGCCCGGCGGGATCGAGAGATAGAAGGCGTGGTTGCCGCCGGTTCCGCGGGTCTCGTCGAGTTCGGCGAGAGTCTCGGCCAGCCGATCGAAGGCGTCGTCGTCATCGAAACTGCCCGACACAAAGCGCAACCCCTCGGCGAGACCTCGCCAGACCTCCTCCTTGAAGGGCGTCCGAGCATGCGCTTTGACCGAGTCGTGAACGACCTTGGCGAAGTCCTCGACCGACCAATCCCGGCGGGCGAAGCCGACCAGCGCGAAGCCTGGGGGCAGTAGCCCACGATTGCTCAGGTCATAGATCGCCGGGAGCAACTTCATGCGGGCGAGGTCACCCGTGATCCCGAACAGCACCAGGCCGCATGGGCCAGCGACCCGGGGGAGTCTCTTATCCCGAGGATCACGAAGTGGGTTGATTCCTTGGGCAACGCGGGCGGGGCTCATGCACTGGTCCCTTCTGGCCGTATGCCGCGGGCCTGCCACCTCGGGCGGGCTCCGGTCACCCGGAGGCCCGCCCGCGGTCGGTCACTTCGCGGCGTCGAGGTTGGCCTGCAACTCACTCAGCAGATCGGCCCAGGAGGCCTCGAACTTCTCGACACCCTCGGACTCCAGGAGGTCGGTCACCTCGCCATACGAGATGCCTTGCGCTGCGATGTCGTCCAGGACCTGCGCGGCGTCGGCGTAGTGGCCAGTGACCGCATCGCCGGCGATGTCGCCGTGGTCGATGACGGCCAGCAAGGTCTTCTCCGGCATCGTGTTGACCGTGTTGGAAGCCACGAGGTCGGTGACATACATCGTGTCGGAGTAGTCCGGGTTCTTGACACCGGTCGAGGCCCACAGTGGACGCTGCTTGTTGGCTCCGGCCTCCTCAAGTGCCTGCCAGCGCGGTGTCGAGAAGACCTCTTCGTAGGCCTGGTAGGCGAGGCGGGCATTGGCCACGGCGGCCTTGCCCTTGAGGGCAGCGGCTTCATCGGTGCCGATTGCGTCGAGCCGCTTGTCGATCTCGCTGTCGACGCGCGAGACGAAGAACGAGGCGACCGACCAGATGCTCGACAGATCGTGGCCAGCAGCGTGCGCCCGCTCCAGGCCGTCGATATAAGCGTTCATGACGGCGCGGTAGCGCTCCAGGCTGAAGATCAACGTGACGTTGACACTGATGCCCTCGGCGATGACCGCGCTGATCGCGGGCAGCCCGGCCAGGGTGGCCGGGATCTTGATCATGACATTCGGGCGGTCGACCGCGGCATACAGCGCCTTGGCCTGCTCGATCGTCTCGGCCTCCTGGTGAGCAAGCCGCGGGTCGACTTCGATCGACACCCGGCCGTCCTTGCCGAGGGTGGAGTCGTAGATCGGGCGGAACACATCGCAGGCGTCCCGGACGTCCTGGGTGGTGATCGCGAAGACCGCGTCATCGACCGAGGAGCCGGCCTGCGCGAGCTCGGCGACCTGCGCGGCATACGAGTCCCCATTGCTCAGCGCCGCCTGGAAGATCGACGGGTTCGTGGTGACCCCGACGACCCCGCTGTTCTCCATGACGTCCTTGAGGTTGCCTGAGGTGAGTCGGGCGCGGGAGAGGTCATCGAGCCACACGGAGACGCCATTGTCGGCGAGGGCCTTGAGGTTGCTGGTGTCAGTCATTCTCGCTCCTTCGTGGATGGCTCAGGACTTCGCGGCGTCGACGTCGGTGTCGGCCGAGCTGGGCTGGGGCAGCTGAGGTCCGGTATTGGCTCGCGCTGCCTTGACGCTGCGCTTGGCGGCGGCCACGACCTTGTCGGGCGTGAACCCGAACTCCCGGAACAGCGTTGCCGCGTCTGCGGAGGCGCCGAAGTGGTCGATGGCGATGATCTCGCCGGCATCGCCGACCAGGTCACGCCAGCCCATCGGGACGCCGGCCTCGACCGAGACCCGGGCCCGGACGGATGCCGGGAGGACCTTCTCCTGGTAGGACTTGCTCTGCCGCTCGAACCACTCGCGGCACGGCATGGAGACCACGCGGGTGGCGACCTTGGCGGCTTCGAGTGTGTCGGCAGCCGCCATTGCGACGCCGACCTCGGAGCCCGTGGCGATCAGGATCACATCCGGGGTGCCACTCGACGCCTCGCGGAGCACATAGGCGCCCTTGGAAACGTTGGCCACCTTGCCGGCAACCTTGGGGTCCTGCGTCGGCAGCGCCTGGCGCGACAGGCACAACCCAGCCGGACGGTCGTTCTGCAGGATCGCGAGCCACGCCGCTGCCGTCTCGTTGGCATCCGCCGGGCGGATCACGTCGAAGCCGGGGATCGCGCGGAGGGAGGCGATGTGCTCAATCGGCTGGTGCGTCGGGCCGTCCTCGCCGAGGCCGATCGAGTCGTGGGTCCAGACGAAGGTCACCCCGATCTCCTGGATCGCGGCGAGCCGCGCGGCGGCGCGCATGTAGTCGGAGAACACCAAGAAGGTGCCGCCGTAGGGCCGGGTGAGGCCGGACAGGGCGATGCCGTTGAGGATCAGGCCCATCCCGAACTCACGGATGCCGAAGTGGAGGGTGCGCCCATAGGGTCCGCCGCTCCACTCGCGCGTCTGCTTCTCACTCGGGATGAACGAGGGCTGGCCCTCCATGGTCGTGTTGTTGGACTCGGCGAGGTCGGCCGAGCCGCCCCACAGCTCCGGCATGACGCCAGCGAGCGCGCCGAGCACCTTGCCGGAGGCTGCGCGGGTCGCCACACCCTTGGGGTCCGCCGGGAAGCTCGGCACCGCCTTGGCGAGCCCAGCGGGCAACTCCCGGGCGACGAGCCGGTCGAGGAGGGCGGCGCCGTCGGCGTTGGCCTTGCGCCACGCCTTGTAGCCCTTGTCCCACTCCTTGTGCGCCGCCTTGCCGCGCGCCTTCACCTTTCGGACGTGCGTGATCAGCTCTCGGGAGACCTCGAAGTTCTGCTTCGGGTCGAAGCCGAGGAGCTCCTTCAACCCAGCAATCTCGGCGTCACCGAGGGCGGAGCCGTGCGACTTGCCGGTGTCCTGCTTGGTCGGGGACGGCCACGCGATGATCGTGCGCAGGATGATGAGGGTCGGCTTGCTGGCCGAGCGGCTCTTCTCGCAGGCCGCCAGCAGCGCATCGACGTCCTCGACGTAGGTCTCGCCGTCGCCGTCGCCACGCCAGTCGATGGTCTCGACATTCCAGCCGTAGGCCTCGTAGCGCTTGCCCACGTCCTCGGAGAACGAAATCTCCGTCTTGTCCTCGATGGAGATGGTGTTCTGGTCGTAGATCACCGTGAGGTTGCCGAGTTCCTGGTGACCCGCCAGGGCACTGGCCTCATGGGTGACGCCTTCCATGATGTCGCCGTCGGAGGCGATCACCCAGACGTGGTGGTCGAACGGGCTGGCGCCCTTTGCGGCGTCGGGGTCAAGCAGGCCCCGGACGCGGCGTTGCGCGAACGCCATCCCAACCGCCGTGGCGAGCCCCGACCCGAGCGGGCCCGTCGTGACCTCGACACCCGTGGTGTGGTGAACCTCCGGGTGCCCCGGCGTGAGCGATCGCCACGTGCGCAAGGCCTTGAGGTCCGCCAACTCCAGGCCGTAGCCCGAGAAGTAGAGCTGGATGTACTGCGTCAACGAGGAGTGGCCGCAGGACAGAACGAAGCGGTCCCGGCCGAGCCACTGGGGGTCGGCGGGGTCGTGCTTCATGACGTTCTGATAGAGCAGGTATGCCGCGGGCGCCAGACTCATGGCCGTGCCCGGGTGGCCATTGCCCACCTTCTGCACCGCATCCGCGGCCAGGACCCGGACCGTGTCGACGGCGCGGATGTCGAGGTCGCTCCACCCGGCCTTCTTGGCCTTGGGGGCAGGGACCGCGCGGGTCGATGCCGAGGCGGGCCTGCGGCTGGACCGCTTGGCTGGGGCTGGTGTGGCGACGTCGGTCACGGATACCTCTTCGGTGCGGGGGAGCGACTACAGGCTTACCCGATCCAGCCTACTGGGCGTGTGACTCACGTCGCATGCTGTCCACCGATAGACTCAGGCAGGCGCCAGTTTCCCCGCGCTCCTTCCCGACCGTCAGGCAACGCATCGTGACCACCCTCGACTCTCCGACGCACGTCGGGCAGGACGGGACGTCGTGGCGTCGGACGCTCGCGGCATACGTGGCCTTGACGAAGCCGCGGATCATCGAGCTGCTGTTGGTCACGACGGTCCCGACGATGTTCCTGGCTCAGCGGGGCGTGCCCTCGTGGTGGCTGGTCGTGGCGACCCTGATCGGCGGCACGCTGTCGGCCGGATCCGCCAACACCTTCAACATGGTCTACGACCGTGATATCGACGCGCACATGGGGCGGACCAGCAAACGGCCCCTCGTGACCGGGGAAGTGACGCCGCGCGCCGCGCTGATCTTCGCCACGGTGCTGGCGCTCGTGTCGACCCTGTGGTTCGCCCTCGTCGTCAATGTGTTGTCGGCGGTCCTGTCTCTGGCCGCGATCGCGCTGTATGCCGTGGGCTACACCATGATCCTCAAGCGCCGCACGTCCCAGAACATCGTGTGGGGAGGCGCGGCCGGCTGTATGCCCGTGCTCATCGGCTGGTCTGCCGTCACCAACTCGGTGAGTTGGGCCGCTGTCGTGCTCTTCCTGGTGATCTTCTTCTGGACGCCGCCGCACTACTGGCCGCTGTCGATGCGGTTCAAGGACGACTACGCGCAAGCCGGCGTGCCGATGCTGCCCGTGGTCGAGACCAATGTGACGGTCGGGCGTCAGATCGTCGCCTATTCCTGGGTGATGGTGGCGACGTCCCTCGCGCTGATCCCGGTCGCGCCGATGGGCTGGCTGTATGCCGCGTCGGCCGTCCTCTCCGGCGGGCTGTTCCTCGCCGAGGCCCACCGCCTGCTGCGCTCGGCCAAGTCCGGCGCCGGGATGGCGCAGATGAAGCCGATGCGGCTGTTCCACTACTCCATCACGTATGTGACCGTGCTCTTCCTCGCCGTCGCCATCGACCCGCTGCTGTACTTCGCCATCCGCTGACCTCCTCTGTGTCTGGACCTCCTCTGTGGCTGGCCCGAGCGGGTCAGGGGGCGTCGTGGTGGAGTGCCTCCGCCGGCGGTGACACCGACGCGAGGGTGTCGGGGCGGCGGCCGGCGAGTTCACAGACATACATCGCGGCCAGCACCAAGCTGCCGCCCACGAGCATGCGCGACGTCAGCGACTCACCCCCGAAGGCGAGGGCGAAGAGCGCTGCGAACACCGGCTCGGTGGTCATGACGATGGCCGCGCGGGTTGCGGTTAGGTGGGCTTGGGCCCAGGTCTGCGCCCACAGGGCGAAGGCGCCGGCGATCAGCGCCATATAGAGCAGGGACAGCCACTGCCCGCCGCCGCTGGGCATGGTGATCCCGCCCGGCAGGGCCGCGAGCCCGGTCACTGCCATGATCACCCAGGCCTGGACGGCTGCCATCCCGGTGGCCTCGGCCGGGGTGGACCAGCGCCCGAGGCCGAGGATGTGGAGGGCATACAGCACAGCGGCGAGCAGGGTGATGCCCTCGCCGAGGCCGAGGGCGAAGCCGCGCAACGACAACACGGCGAGCCCGACCGTCGCCAAGGCGACGGCGCCCCAGGTGGCCGCACTGAGCCGCTCCCGCAGAACGGCGGCAGCGAAGAGGGGAGTGAGCACGACATAGGCGCCCGTGACGAAACCGGAGACCGATGCGGAAGTGTGCTCCAAGCCGATCGTCTGCAGGAGTTGGGCGCCGCCATAGACCGCGCCGAGGACGAGGGCGAATCCGAGTTGGCGGCGTGGCAACGCACGCACGTGCCGGTGGAACACGGCAGTCATCGCGCTGGCTGCCACGAGAAACCGGACGGCGAGGAAGTCGGCGGAGGGAATGTGGACGACGAGATCGCGGATGAGGAAGAAGGTCGAGCCCCACGCCGCGGTCACGGCGAGGAGCAGCAAAGTTGCCAGGCGCGTCGCCCGCCGGCCCGGCACAGCACTTCCCGGCTCAACCACAGGGGTGGCTCAGACCACGAAGATCGTGACGACCTGGCCCTTGGGGTACTTCGTCCCGGAGCGCGGCTCCTGGGCGGTCACCCGGTTGAACGGTGCCCCGAATTGCTTCTCGATCTTGACCTCGAAGCCGGCGGCCTTCAGGATCGCAACCGCCTCATCGGTGGACTTGCGGAAAACATCCGGCACCTCGATGAGTTCCGGGCCCTTGGACACGTGCACCGTCACGGTCTCGCCGCGCTTGAGCGTGCCAGTGGCGGGTTCCTGTTCCGCGATCTGCCCTTCGGGGACGTCGACGCTATAGACCTCGTCGCCCGTCGTAATCTCCAGGCCCAGGGCTTGCAGCAGGCTCGTGGCCTCGTCGAGGGTCTTGCCCTTGAGGTCCGGCACGTTGATGGGGGCGGGTCCGAGGCTGAGGACGAGCGCGACTGCATCGCCTCTCTTGAGGGGAGTGCCCTGTCCGGGATCGCTGGAGACGACCTTGCCGACACCCACGGTCTCGTCGTAGGCCTCGGTGACGGTGCCGAGCGTCAGCTTCACCTTGCGGAGGGCGGACTCGGCCTGGTCACGCGTCTTGCCGGCAAGGGTCGGAACGTCATAGCGCTCCTTGCCCTTTGACACGGTCAGCGTGACGGTGTCGCCCCGGTGGGCCGTCGCGCCCTCCTTGAGGTCTGCTTCGATCACGGTGCCCTTGGCCACCGATTCGCTGAACGCGCCACTTACGTGGGCATCGAGATGAGCCGTGTGGAGCGCGCTCACCGCCGCGTCCTGCGCCAGCCCCGCCACGGGAGGCATGGTCGTGGTCGCCCCGGGGCCTAGGCCGAACCACCAGCCGGCGCCCGCACCGGCGGCGATGAGCAGGCCGATCAGGCTGAGGATCAGCGCGCGCCGCCTGGTCCTAGCGGGTGCGGCGGGGG
>NZ_HF571038.1:2514181-2527648 GCF_001046875.1 Nostocoides jenkinsii Ben 74 | reverse complement strand
CCCCCGGCCTCGTGGCGGTCCTCCTCGCCACGAGCTGGGGCGGGACGACCTATGCGTGGGACTCGGGCGTCATCCTCGGTCTGTATGCCGCGGGCGCGGCCCTGCTCGCCGCCTTCGTCTGGGCGGAATCCCGGGCCGTGGAGCCGATCCTGCCGCTGCGCCTCTTCACAAACTCCGTCTTCACGATGTCCAACATCTCGGCCTTCGGAGTGGCAATGGTGATGTTCGGCTCGATCATCTACATCCCCGTCTTTGCCCAGGGAGTCGTCGGCGTCAATGCGACGAACTCGGGCCTGATCCTGTTGCCGCTGATGATCGGCCTCGTCGTCTGCGGGGTCCTCGCCGGGCTCATCATCACCCGCACCGGCCACTACAAGGCGATCATGCTCACCGGCGTCGGGCTCATGGCGACGGGCGTATGGCTGCTCACCCGCCTGACCGATCAGGCCACCTCCACCGAACTCACCCTGGCGATGGTGGTCCTGGGCGTTGGCCTGGGTCTGTGTATGCAGCAGTTCACCCTGCTCGTCCAAAACGTCTCGGCTCGAGCAGATCTCGGCATCGCCACTGCCTCGACCCAGTTCTTCCGCAATGTCGGCTCAACCGTCGGCATCGCGATTTTCGGCACGGTCATGACCTCGGGCCTGCACGCCGCCATTGCCAGCCACCTGCCGGCCGGTGCGGCCGAGAAGATGGCCGCCTCCGGGCAGGAAATCGGCGCAGGTTCGGTGCTCGACCCGTCCGTGATGGCGAAGTTGCCGCCCGCGGTCGCCGAGGCGGTGCGCCAAGGCTTGGCCGAGCGGTTGCACGAGGTCTTCGTGCTGGGGTTGCCGATCCTGGCCGTCGTCTTTGTCACAACCGCCCTGATCAAGTCCGTGCCGCTGCGCACCAGCAACCACGCGCCTGCCTCGGAGGAGGCCGGACATGAGCTGCTCGACGGCCTGTCTTCCTCGGCGTCCGAACCGGTCGACAAGGCCGAGGCGACCTCCCGGATGGCCGTCGCCTAGCGCTGACGGCACGCCCTCCGCGCGGGCAGGATGGGGAGATGATCGAGACGCCCGACGTTCTCGCCCAGGCCGCCGCGCTCGTTCTGGCGGACATCGAACGCACGACGCCCATTCGACTGGGGTTCACGGCATACCCCGCTGTGACCCGGTATCCCCGGGGTGCCAAGGTCACCCACGAGCCGGAGGGAAGGACCGAGGAACGCACGACGTCCCCGCCGCGCCTCGAGTTGCGCGGTGTGTTCGCCCTGGACGGGATTGAGCCGGAGTGGGCGCGGCACAACGGTGTGGTGCCGGGGTGGGACCGCGCGATCATGCGCGTCGTCAGCGACACGCCGCTAACGGTCGCCACCCAGCACATTGCCTATTCCATCCAGGAACTGGTCCAAGTCAATCTTGCTGCGACGCAACAAGATCCGACCTGGCCAGCGTGCCCGCTACATCCCGGCACCCATCCGCTGACCACCGAGCAGGTCATGGGTCGATGGGTATGCCCGACTGCCCTCCACCGAGGCAGCAGTTTCGGGTACGCCTGGCCCGGCATACCGATCGGGAGCCTAGGTGAGGCACGAGTGGCGCCGATCCTCGTGCGCCGCGCCCGCATCGGGGACGTCCAAGCGATCGTCGCGATGCTCGCCGACGATCCGCTGGGGGCCGAGCGGGAGCACGATGTCCTCGACGACGCCTACCTCGACGCTTTTCGGCGGATCGACAAGAACTGGCACGACCGGCTCGTCGTCGCCGAGATCGAGGACGAGATCGTCGCGACCCTGCAGATCACCTACCTGACGAGCCTCTCGCGGGGCGGTGCGATCCGGGCCCAGATCGAGGCCGTCCGGGTGGCGCGCGAAGCCCGGGGTCGAGGCGTGGGCGAAGCGTTGGTGAGCTGGGCGATTGGGGAGGCCGCGGCATACGGCTGCGCTCTGATCCAGCTCACCTCGGACAACACGCGCACGGACGCACACCGGTTCTATGCGCGGCTCGGGTTCGTCCCCAGCCACCTGGGGTTCAAGCTCGCGCTATGAGCGGCGTGGGCGCGATCAGCGACCGTTTCCGTCCATCATCATCGACATGTGGTGGCCCAGTTCGTGGTGCTCACCGCCGGTAGCCAGCGCGCCCGCCCCGAAGCCCACCGCCCCGATCGTTGCTGCCGCAACCCAGGTCGCGGGTCGGCGCCAGAACGGCTTGATGGCCCTGCCGTGGCTGGTCGTCGCCCGGGCCTCGGCGATGGTCTCGCGGACGGCGACGGTGACCCGGTGCCGGGCGAGGCGCTCCCGCCGCGTCGCAGGCGGTCCCGGTGCGTCCTGGACCTCGTCACGAACATACAAATGCGCGGGAAGGACGCCAGCGCCGTCGGGGAAGTCAACCGATGCCATGGCCTCAGTCTTGTGGCCGCGCCTGTGGTGAGCCTATGCCGCAGCTATGCCTGTCAAGAGTCGCGGTGCGCCCCCGACTAGCCTGGCGACCATGAGTGCCATCCCGGGAGTGAGCCAGATTTTCGATGCGGACCGATGGGACGGCATACCCGGATTTGAGGATCTGAGCGACCTGACCTATCACCGGGCCAAGGAGCACGGCACCGTCCGCATCGCCTTCGACCGCCCGGACGTGCTCAATGCCTTTCGGCCGCACACGGTCGATGAGTTGTTGCGGGTGTTGGAGCACGCGCGGACGTCGGCCGATGTTGGCTGCGTCTTGCTCACCGGCAACGGCCCGAGCGAGAAGAACGGCAAGTGGGCGTTCTGCACCGGCGGGGACCAGCGGATTCGTGGCCGCGCGGGGTACCAGTACGAGACCGAGCACGTCTCGACCTCGACCGGCTCCGCGGCGCCGAACCCGATCGATGCGGCCCGGCTGGGGCGGCTGCACATTCTGGAGTGCCAGCGGCTGATCCGGTTCATGCCCAAGGTCGTGATTTCGCTGGTCAACGGGTGGGCGGCGGGTGGGGGCCACTCCCTGCACGTCGTCTCGGACCTGACCCTGGCGAGCCTCGAACACGGGCGGTTTAAGCAGACCGACGCGGACGTGGGATCGTTCGACGGAGGGTTCGGCTCGGCATACCTCGCCCGGCAAGTGGGACAGAAGATCGCCCGGGAGATCTTTTTCCTCGGTCAGGAGTATTCCGCCGAGGACGGCGTGCGCATGGGGACGGTCAATCGCGCTGTCCCCCACGCCGAACTGGAGGCGACCGGGCTGGAATGGGGGCGGCTCATCAACGGCAAGAGCCCCACGGCGCAGCGGATGCTGAAGTATTCGTTCAACCTCATCGACGACGGCCTCGTGGGGCAGCAGCTGTTCGCGGGCGAGACCACCCGGCTTGCCTATATGACGGACGAGGCGCGAGAAGGTCGAGACCAGTTCCTGGAGAAGCGCGAGCCAGACTGGTCGCCCTACCCCTGGTACTACTGATCTGGGATGTTTGCGCAGGTCAGAGGCGGTTCAGGTCGTCAGATGTGGCTGGAGTGTGGCAAGAATCGTGAGCGAGGTGAGGTTGTGGCAGAAGTGAGGCACGAACGCCGCTATCTCCACCCGCGTCTCAGCCACGTCCTATCCGGGCTCGCGGGGTCGCCGATGCAGCAGGCTTTGGCTGATCGGGTCGCCGAGGTCGGTGCGTCGGGAGGACCACCGCCGACGGGTGAGGCCCTCCGCGAGGCGTTGGCGGCACACCTGTGGCTCCTGCAGCGCGCGGCCGCCCCCGAGGGTCTGCCGCTGACGACGGCAGGCTGGATGAAGCCCTCGACACTGACCGAGTTCATGGAGGTGCTGCCGACAGCGGCTGACTGGATTCACTCCGCTACGCGCGAGATCGACGTCCACATCGTCACCGACTTCCGAGCCACGTTGCAGAACTACCGACTGCTGGGGAAGTTCAAGAACTCGCTGCGGCTAACCGAGGCAGGCAAGGCGGCGCTGGCCGATTCCGTCGACCTGTGGACGTTCCTCGTCGAGCGCCTCGTGCCCGCTGATGACGACTTCACCGGGTCGGTCGGTGCGGTGGTCCTGGTTCACATGGTGACTTCGGGGGACCGGGTGGACATGGACGCCGTGGCTCGCACGATGGCCGATGCCGGCTGGAAGGACCGCGATGGCGTCGCAGCGACTGCCCGGGAACTCTGGCCGATCTACAACAGCCTGTGGACCGTTCTGGGGAACGTCGGGCCCCGCGAGCGCGAGCCGCACGGCAATCGGCGCGTCTCCGACGCCGCTCGCTCCATGGTGTGCGAGGCATTGTTCCTGGAACGCGCGCCCGAGCGATAGCGGCATGGATAGGTGGCAGGGGCTGACCGCTCGCGAGCGCTTCTGCCGCACGGGAAGCCGTTGTCCACTAGCGTTGTCGTGTGCCCACCAGAGACCACATCCTCAGCGAGTTGCGACGGATTGGCGCTGACCTTGGTAGGGCGCCGGGGAAGCGCGTCTTTGAGCGAGAGACCGGGATTCGCGAGTCCGACTGGGCCGGAAAGTACTGGGTGCGCTGGAGCGATGCAGTTGCCGAAGCGGGACTGTCGCCCAACGTCCTGAATCCCCGGCTCGATGATGCTGTTGTGGCTCAGGCACTGGCCACCGAGATTCGTCGTCTCGGCAGGGTGCCGATCATCAACGAACTCAAGATGCGATCCGCCGAAGATTCGGACTTCCCCAACGCCAAGACCTTCCAGCGCCAAGGGGGCAAGGCGGGCATGGTCGAGATGGTCCGCCAGTTCTGCCAGGCCGACCCTGGCAAGTGGGCTGACGTGCTTGGAATGCTTCCAGAACCTGCAGAGCCGCTGCCCGCTGCGATGGCGTCCGAGCCGGAGTTGGTGCGGGGCTACGTCTATCTCATCAAGTCCGGGAAGCGATTCAAGATCGGGCTGTCGACAGATGTGCAGCGCCGCCTTCTCCAGCTCAACACAGGCATGCCCGAAGCCGGTGAGTTGATTCACGTCATCACGACCGATGACCCAGCTGGGATCGAGTCCTACTGGCACCGGCGATTCGCCGCAAAGCGCGTCCGGCCCGATGCGGAGTGGTTCGACTTGAACGCGGATGATGTCCGCGCATTCCGGCCGCGCAGGTTCCAGTAGCGGGCCGCTATTGCCCGGACGAAGCTCCGGGCTGCGCCGGTCGATCCACGGATAGGACGGCAGCGGCCATTCCGGATGCGGCGGCTCGGGTCTTGTCCTCGGCGGTGGGCCACAGGTGGGTGTAGGTGCTAAGGGTGGTCGTGGCGGAGGCGTGGCCCATCGCGCGCTGGACGGTGACGACATCGCACCCGGCCGCGATGAGGCCGCTGGCGAAGTAGTGCCGTAGTTCGTGGAGCTTGAAGTTCAGGCCGGCGTCGGTGCGGGTGGAGCGCCAGCGGTAGTCGACGAGATTGTCGTGCCAAGGCTTGCCGCCTTCGCTGAACAACCAACGTGACGGCTCGCCGTCGGGGGTGTGCTGCCGGATGTGCTCAGCGAGGATCGCGACCAACTCGTCGGGCAGGTAGATCGTCCGCTCGGACTCGTACTTCGGTGGTCGGGTGAGCACTGTGATCCCGGCGACGGCTTCCACGAGGTTCTTGCCTGCCTTGATGTCGGCGGTCTTGGCGCGCTGAATCTGCCTCGTGACGCGCAGGGTGCGAGCGAGGAAGTCGATGTCGCCCACCTGCACACCCAGCGCCTCGCCACGGCGCAGGCCCGCGAACGCGCACAGCGCGACGAAGGCCGTGAATCCCGGCCTCGACTTCGGACGCCTCGGTGGCTCGGCCGCGTTGAGTAACAGCGCGACATCGGCGTTCGTCGGGATGCTCATCGCCGCTTCGTTCTTGCGCTTGCGAGGCAGCACGACTCCGACCGACGGATCACTCGGGATGAGCCGGTCGGCGACCGCCGCCCGGAACACGCTCCGAACGATGGTGAACCGCGTGTCGATGGTCGTCGGCGCGAGGTAGGACGTCATCTCCTTCACCCATGTCTCGACATGCGAGCGACGGATCGACCGCAGCGGCATGCCTCCGAAGGTCACCCCGGCGACGGCCATGTCGGCGTTCTCCCGTGTCGAGGACAGCCAGACCTGCCGGGTTGACCAGTCGGCATAGAACGCCGCGAACGTCGCCTTGCCGGCGGCGGGGTTCACCCAGTCGCCGCGAACGACCTTGGCCTCCTCGGTGGCGACCCATCGCTTGGCGTCGATCTGCCGCCGATGCGACTTCGTATGCTGCTTGCCAGCCTCATCGCGGTACGCGCCACGCCACGCTTGCCCTTGCTTCCAAACCCAGCCCATCGCACTATTCCTTCCGGGATACCTCCATGATGCGCTCGGGCACCGACATGGCCCGAGTCCCTTCAGTCGTGCCGCGAACGGTTGGCCTGCTCGGCACGCCAGAGGATGAGGTCGGTGCGCCAGTAGCGGACGTGCCGACCGAGGCGGAAGCTGTGGGGTCCGTCGCCGCAGTAGCGCCAGTAGCGCATGGTGGCGACCGGCACACGCAAGAGCGCGGCGGCTTCCTCGATGGAGAGCATCTCGTCGTGCTCGTGGTTGTCGTGGTTCATCGGTGCGGTGGTCATGGTTGCGCTCCTTGCTGGTCGATGAGGCCAAGCGGTCCTCAACCTCGTCAAGTAGGTGCGCACGTACTCCCTATCGATGTTCAGCGATAATCTGTTGTGGTGGAGGCGAAGACGGTGATCGAGCTAGCGCGGAGGCGTGCGGGTGCCTCGCAGCAGGAACTCGCGCTGTGGGCGAGGACGCAACAGTCATCGATCTCGGAGTACGAGTCACGCAAGAAGTCGCCCACCCTGGAGGTGGTCGAACGTCTGCTGGAGGTCATCGAGTTCGAGTTGGCGATCAAGCCGGTCATTGTTTTCGAGGACCGTGAGGACCCCGAGATCGGCAGGTACGTCGTTCCTGAGAAGTTGTGGTCGGTGCCGATGCCCGACTGTTTCAGCAAGATTCAGGTTGCCGGGGTCTTGTTGAAGTCCAAGCGCACCCGCGTGTGGGACCTGTCGGTCGAGGCCGAACGGATCAACTACTACGAGTGGGTCATCGTTCGTGGCCTTGAGGACCTGATGCTCGACTCCGTCGACGGCATCCTGCTCATGCAGGTGTGGGACCGCCTCAACATCCCCGACGTGATCCGCGCGGCGTGGCAGCCGGTTGTCGACGCGGCCACCGTCTCTCAGGACACGTCTCCGCGTGATCCTGCTGGGTTCAGCGCGTGGATCACCCAGGAAGTCGGCGTCGAGTGGAAGCCGATCCGCAAACGCAAACCCCGGCCTCAGAAACCGATCCCGCCGGACGACCGAGAATCGCCACTTAGCATCTGGCGACGGTACGGGTCGTCCGGAGGCTGACGACGCCTCTGGCTGCCGTAGCGGTCGACGGCGTCGAGGGCCTGCCGCTTGGCGTGGGCGGGGCCGAGGTCGGCGCGGTCGCGGCCGAACACCGCGACCCACTGCTTGCGGGCGTCCTCGACGGTCTCGGCGACCAGATGGGCGGTGTTGTCGTGCCTGCCGCGCGTCATGGCGACGTAGGCGGCGGCTGCTCCGGTGGTTTCGCCGATGGCGAGATGTGCTCGGTCTACGGTCTCGCCTTGTGCGCCGTGGACGGTGGTGGCGTAGGCGAGCTCAAGGAACTTGGCCGCGTACTCGGCCGGGATCACCCGGTCGTGTCCCTTGCCGCGCAAGACGAGGCCACCGTCGTCGTCGATGCGGGTGACGGTCCAGGTCTGACGGTTCGCCACCCCGAGGTCGGGATCGTTGCGGCGAGTGGCGACGCGGTCCCCGAGTCCGATCTGTTCGCCCCGTGCGGTGACCAGCGCGTCGTCCGAGACCGCTGCACCCTGACGCTGGTCGCGGATGGCGGCGTTCAGGCCGGCGACCTGTTCGCGCGTGTCGGCCACGACCAGATCACCGCTTGCGCCGGCTTCTGAGAGGGCGGCCTCGCGTTCGAGGTCGTTGGAGTGGACGACGATCTGTCCTCGCTGATGCAACGCGTCGAAGACGGCGTCGGGGTTGTCGCCCTTGCGCATCTTCAGACTCAGCGAGGCGTAGTCGGGATCGGTGAACCTGTGCACCTTCTCCAACGTCACGACCGCGGTCGGGTGCGCCCACGCGACCGCGTGGTCCAGGAGCCCGCCACGGCCTACGGCGGGGAGTTGGTGCCGGTCGCCCACCAAAGCGACGCGTGCGCCGGATTCGTCGGCGATGGTCAGCAGTGCGTGGGCGGTGTCTTGGTCGAGCATCCCTGCCTCGTCGACCAGCAGTAGGTCGCCACGACGCAACTGCGCGGCGGCAGCAGGTTGCGCGTCGGGCTTGCACGTCCAGTGCCCTTCGCCGTCCCACCGCCAGCCGTGCTGGTAGATCAGCCACGCAGCGGAGTGGCCCTCCGCACCCGTCTCGGCGGCAGCAACCTCGGCAGCCTTCAAGGTCGGTGTCACGACCAAGAGCCGATGCCCATAGGTTGCGAGCAACTCGTGGGTCGCCCGAAGTGCTGTCGTCTTGCCTGCACCTGCCGCGCCCTCAACGACTACGAGTTGTCCGCTGCCTGCCAGTGTGCCCACGACTGCCGACTGGCTCGGGTCGATACGCACCAGACCACGGCTTGTCGCACGAATCCGCTTGGCAGGCCGCTCCGCGCGCCGAGCAAGACGACGCAGGATGTCGTCCTCCACATCAAGCACCTGCTGCGAGGACAGGGCCCTGACGTGCTCGGGAACATCCTCCGGGGAGTTCAAAAGCGGCGTGCAGCGAGCAACCGCTCGGGCGGTGATGTCCTCGGCCAGTTCGATCCGCGCCGCCCGCTCAGCGACCACGTTGGCCTCCGCAATCAGGACCTCGACCGCGCCACGGATGTCGGCCACGTTCCATGCAGACCGCTTCGCCGACAGTTGAGCGAGCGCCCAATCCGCCGTGCCATCGCGGTTGATCCACGCCACCTGCGTCGACTCCAACACGACGGGCTCAGCCGCATCGCGGTAGCCGAGGTCCCGCAGCTCGGCGTTCCACCGCGCCACCAACTCAGCACCGCTGGCGGGAGCGACCTTGTCCGGGCGGGCGTCGGCCCACGCCCGCCGATCCCACACCTCCCGCAGCTTCGGCCCGGGCTCCTCACCGGGATGCTCGCGCCGCCACTCGGCCTCGTACCGGTCGATGTTCCGGTGGATCTGACTCGTCCTCGCGCTGAACGCACCGGCATACGGGGAAAGCTGCTCCACCTCACCCGAGGCAGCGTCCACAGTAAGGCCGTGAGTGGCGAGCGCGGCCCGGAACTCCGGGTCGGTGGCCACCGCAGCATGGCCGATGCCGTTGATCGCCTCGATCATGTCCCGCACCCCCACCGAGTGCAGACCCCGCCACTTCCCCTCCGCCCACACGCGGGCATTGATCTGAAGATGAAGATGCCGGTGCGGATCACCCGCCCGCGACGTGTAGTGCCGAATCACCGCCGCCTCGATCTGCTCGACCGGCACCTGCACCTGACGACCACGCGGCCCCACCCGCGTCGTCGCGTGCTGTGCCACCCACCCGACGATCTGCGTCGCCGCCCGGTCTTGGGCCGCGTCCAACGCATCCGACACATCCGGGTGCAAGGCCGCTGCGAGTGACCACGTCTTCGGCCCGTTGACGGTGACCTCCACGAACCGCAACGCGTTCGCGTCCTCACGGACCCGACCCTTCTTGACCCCGGTGTCCACGTCGATCCCAGCGACCCATGACTCGTAGCCATCCCCGTCGAGGTCCTCCAACCGGCCAACACTCTCGGGCGTCGCGACCAGCCGCTGCGCCAACCCGCTCCCCTCGGCGAGGTAGTAGTCGTCAGCACGCGAGTGATCGGACTCGACATAGGCGCGCGCCGCCTTCGCCGCGCCGCGATAGAACTTCACCCCGCCATGCATCCGATCACCTCGAAACCGGTGCCGGACGCGGCCTCAGCAACCATCAGCAACGTCCAACAACCACCCTGAAAATGACGCTCGGCCCGCCCAAGAGGGGCGGACCGTCTACGAACCTTCGTAGCATGCGTGCCGACTGATCTGAAGGCTTCAACAGCGACTTCGAGGCATGTCAGAACAGAAAGTTGAACAGCCAGCAACGACCAGTGATTCGAGGCTTCCCAGAGTTCTGTCGGCGCATCTCGATATCGTTGTCACGGTGAGCAGGCCGAGGGAGGTGACCGATGATCGACTGCCCCAGTTGCGGCGAAGATGAGGAGTTGCGCGGGGTCGCGCTCGGCGACGGTCGCAGACAGATCACCTATGAGAGCTGTGGTCACTCGTGGACCCGAGGGACATCGACCCGGATAGTCGCGTCGCCTGCCTCGTCGCGCAACATCACCCCGGCGACGTCAGCGTCATGCGGACCCCGGTGGGATGACGAGCCGGTTGTCGCCACCCTGAACCGCGAAGCACCGAACTTGGGAGCATCCGGCCCTGACGGTGTTCCCATGTCGTTCGTGCCGAGGCGGGAGCCGGTGTGGAATGTTGGTGATCCAGTCCAGACGAACCGAGTCTTCTCCTACGTCGTGGTTCACGACACGGGCTTCTCGCCGAACCCGTTCCACGGCCTCCTGACGCTGGCCTGCTGCAAGCCGCTGATCCGCAAGACCGCCAATGTCGGCGACATCATCGTCGGGCTGTCCAGCCGGAGCGAACGGGTCGTCTACGCGACGCAGGTCGCCGGGGTTATCTCGTTCGAGGAGTACTGGGCCGACCCGACGTACAGGTCGCGACGCCCGATCATCGACTCACCGCAGATCGTCTATCGCGCCGGCGACAACATCTACGAACCCGTAGCGGGCGGCTACCGCCAGTTGCCGTCGTTCCACTCCAACCGTGACGGGTCAGAGGACGCCGAGTTGAAGCGCACGGACCTCAGCGGCAACCACGTCCTGGTCTGCGAGCGCTTCACCTACTGGGGCCGAAGCGGACCCGCGCTACCCGAGGAACTCCAGTTCCTCGCCGTCGGCCGTGGCCATCGCTCCAACTTCAGCGCCGACCAGATCGACACCGTCGCCCGATGGTTCGCAGACCTCCCCGGCGGCGTATTGGGTGCGCCGGCGCAGTGGAAGGCTGGCGACCAGAGTTGGCGCGAGACGTGAAGCTGATCCTGAGCCGCAAGGCGTTCGATTCAGGCGCAGGCAAGGTCGCCAACCCCATCCTTGACGACGGCTCGTTGATCCCGATGCCGATTCCGGACAAGCAGTCACCGATCCGCTACGAAGACCTCACCGTCGCAGGCCAGAACCTCGGTAGGGTCGCGGTCGAACTGACCAACGGCCGGACGCGTGCCGACCACTTCGCACACCTCGACCCCGACCTGATCGAGTCCGCCTACCCACGCGAACCGGGGTGGCGGCCACTCTTCGGTCAGGTCGACGCTGCGCAGTCTGTCCTGGCCCGCGAAGAAGTCGGCCCTGGCGACCTGTTCCTGTTCTTCGGCTGGTTCCGACGTGCGACATCGTCCGGCGGGCGGCTTCGCTACGTGCCCGGCGCACCCGACTTGCACGTGATCTGGGGATGGATGCAGATCGGCACTGTCGTTCCGGTCGGAAGTGTCGAACATCCCTCCTGGATGAGTTACCACCCACACATCGCAAGCCCACGCGGACGGGGCAACACCGTCTACGTCGCGCGAGAGAACCTCGCCCTCGACGGGATCGACCTCGACCTTCCCGGAGCAGGCGTCTTCGACCTCTACGACGACCGCCTACGGCTCACGAAGAAGGGCAGTAACCGCTCGACTTGGGAGTTGCCATCGTGGTTCGCACCGAGCGACTCACGGCCGCCGCTCGGCTACCACGGCGACCCTGACCGCTGGCACGTTGACGGCGATCGCGTCGAACTCCAGAGCGCTGCGCGTGGCCAGGAGTTCGTTCTCGACACCGCCTGGTACCCAGAAGCGTTCGGTTGGCTTCGTGGCTTGCTGGACGCCGCGCAAGTGGCTGGAGACTTCGATGTGGAGGTTGGGCGTGACGGCACCTGACGACACCTCGTATCTGTGGACCGCGCCGGCTTCATATGCGGAGAACCAACACATCCGCGCGTGGTGGAGCCAGCCGCAGGACCAAGTGCTGGCGCGCCTCATCGAGCAATACGCCTGGCTGTACCCGTGGCACATCTCCGAAGCCATCGTTGCGGTCACCTCCGAAGATGTCATCGCCGCCTGGCGAGAGGAGGATCCTGTCTGCCAGCGGTACGCCTGGTACAACGTCCTGACGTACTTCGGCGTCGCACGGGCACGGACAACCGGCCTCGAACGTGCAATGCGGCCGCCGGCGACCCTGAACTGCCTTCGGTGCGACAAGTTCTTTCGCCAAGATCAAGTGGGAGCGTCCACGGCACGGAAACTCGGCAGCGTTAGCGATATCCGGTACTGCCAGGACTGGGCGGTGTCAAGGCGTCGTAGCAACGTGGGGTTGGCCGAGGAGGAGTCGTTCGAAGGATTCGCGGGGGGTGAGGTAGCCCAGGACGGCTCGGGGGCGTTCGTTGAGTTCTTCGGCGATGGAGTTCAGGTAGGGCTGATGGGCGGGGATGTTCTCGCCCTTGGGGATGTACTCACGGATCAGGCCGTTGGTGTTCTCGTTGCTGGGACGCTGCCAGGGGCTGTGTGGATCGGCGAAGTACACCGGCAGGTCGGTGGCGACGGTCAGCGCGGCGTGGCGGGCCATCTCGCTGCCTTGATCCCAAGTCAGCGAGGCGCGCATCATTTCGGGTAGGGCGTTGACGTGCTCGATCAGGACCTCGGCCAGGTCGTCGCTGGACTTGCCGTGATGCAGGGCCACGATCACGGTGTACCGGGACATCCGCTCGACCATGGTGGCTGCAGCGCTGGCGCCGTTCTTGCCGATGATCAGGTCGCCTTCCCAGTGCCCGGGTACCCTCCGCTCGGCGCTGCCGGGGTGTTCGTTCTCCCGGGCGGTGATGGGACGCATCCCCACGATCGGGGCCCCGCGCCTGCTCGATGAGCGGGGCTTTCGCTGGGTGCGCTTGGAGCGCAGGAAGACCCCGTGGCGGACCAGCTCGGCGCGGGGCATGGCGTAAATGAACTGGTAGATCGCCTCGTGCGAAGCCAGCAGGCCACCGGCCGGTAGGGAACCCTTCATGACCTCCACGGTGGCGTCCTCGGCCTCCAACTTCAACCGGCCGGCGATCTGACGGGGCGTGCGAGACTGCCGCAGATCGGCCAACACCCGCTGACCCAGCAGCGGATCGGCGGCCACCTTGCGCGGCTGCGGACGGGCGCGGCGCCGTTGGGCCCGCACGTCGGCGCTGACCACCCGATACCCACACGTCTTGGTGGAGTTCCGGGCAATCTCCCGGGTGATCACTGACCGATCCCGGCCCAGGTCACGCGCGATCCGCGCCGGGCTCCAGCCCGCCTTCAACCCAGCCGAAATCTCCGCCCGGTCCTTGATCGTCAACTGCCGTCTCGTGCCTGCCACCGGTCCAGCCTCCCAGCCTTCAGCCCCGATCCAGTGGAGGCTGTTGCTTGGACGCTATGACCCTGCC
>NZ_HF571038.1:2503051-2514081 GCF_001046875.1 Nostocoides jenkinsii Ben 74 | reverse complement strand
GACGCAAAAGCTTTTGCGTCCGCCGCAGGTTATTGCGTCCGATCAGGGGGTGGCTCCGCCCAGGGGGGGTGGCTCCGGTCGAGGGAGTGGCGGCAGATCAGGGGAGCGGCGGCGGCAACCGGTCGAGGTCGAACTCGGCGAGATGATGCGCCAGCGCCTCCCGCGGTGACACCTCGCCGCCGATCTGGCACAGCACCCCGATCCCGCCGAGCCAGACGCGGTGGATCAGGAGGTACTCCGGTGGCAGGTTCAGCTTGATCCCCACCGTCCATTCGGGTCGGCGGACATCATTGATCCTCAGCGCAACCGAGCGCAGCCACGCGCGATCGAACCGGTAGCGGTCGTGCTCCAGCGGCTCCAGAAACATCCGTAGGTAGGACAGCACGGACTCCGGATCGACCTCGATGGTCGGCTTGATGAAACCCTCGGCGCGCAATCCGGCGACCAGCGGCTCGGCCTCGCTGGCCAGTGCATGCGTCAGCAGTCGGCCCATCACGGGGGGCAACCCACCTGGCAGGCGGTTGACGGCGCCGAAGTCCAGGATGCCGAGCCTGCCGTCGGGGGTGATGCGGAAGTTGCCGGGGTGGGGGTCGGCATGCAACTGGCCCGCGCGTTGCGGGCCCGCCAGCAAAAACTCGAGATACAGCTGTGCGGCCGCGTCTCGCGTCGGCTGATCACCCTCGGCGATGATGCGCGATAGCGGCACCCCCGGGAGCCACTCGCTGACGAGCACCGCCGACGACGCGTGCACGACCTCCGGAATCGCGAAGTCTGGATCACCCCGGAACACCTTGGCGAAGGCACGCTGATGAGTGGCCTCGAGGAGGTAGTCGAGTTCTTCGCTCATCCGTGACGTGAGCTCCGCCATGACCGGTTTGATGTCCAGGCCCGGCACCCAGCCCGCGCTGACTCGCGCGAGCCGGCTCAATTGGCGCAAATCGCTGAGCAAGGCCTCACGGGCGCCGGGGTATTGGATCTTCACCGCAACCGTGCGCCCGTCCCGCCAGGTCGCCTTGTGCACCTGACCGATCGAGGCGGCCGCGGCCGGGATGTCATCGAATTCGAGGAATTTCGCTGTGCGCCAACGCGGTCCGAGCTCGGCGGCGAGCACCGCGTGCACGGCGGCAGGCGGCAGTGGGGGAGCGGCTTCCTGCAGTTTCGTCAGGGTGGCCCGATAGGGCGCCGCCCACTCTTCCGGCATCGCGGCTTCCATGACGGACAAGGCCTGGCCGACCTTCATGGCGCCGCCCTTGAGCTCGCCGAGGACGGTGAACAACTGCTCCGCGGTGCGGGCTTGAATCTCGGCCGCGACCGCCTCGGCGGGCCGGCCACCGACGCGCTTGCCGATACCCAAGGCAGTGCGGCCGGCCACTCCGAGTGGGAGGCCGACCAGCTTGGCGGTGCGACGAGCCGTGCGCCGCGGGAGTTCACTCACGCCGTCATTGTCGCCCGAGTCTGGGCTGCCTTGCGGCAGGCGGTGCAGTCGACGTGGCGCGGCCACTGACGCGCGATGGGTTCGGGCCATGGCGAACTGACCTCGAAACCGACCCCCGGCGGCGCCGGGTAGTGATCGAGATGCGCCAGCACGAGCCTGGCCGCGAGCCCAGCCCCAATCGCGCCGAGAGCGCTCTCGCCCTCGGCGAGCCCGCCGTGCGCCTCGACCTGCTGCCGCAGCCACCGCCAGGACGGATCCCCATCCGTGCGAACGAGGTCGAGACAGCCCAGGCAGGGCGTCTCCCCAGGCACGACCATCGGCCCGACACTGACGTGGCTCGCCGAGATCGACACCGGCAGATGCGGTATGCCGCGGGCGAACCACGGCGACCCCACCTCCGGATCCACGGGCCCCGCGATCGCCAGGACGACGACATCGGGCTTGCGGCGGTATTGGATCGAGGTCGCGGCGAGGTCGTCACGCTCGAGATCACCCACCCCTGCTTGCCGCAGGAGGTCGGTGATGGTCGAGGCCAGCGCTCCCCGACCCTGGACGCGAACGCAGGTGTCGGCGCGGGCCAGCACCGCGGCATACGCTCCAGGGAGGGGTATGGAGGCGACCTCATGCTCGAACGAACGACCAGGGAAGTGCCAGCGCAGTGTCGGCTCGGGTGGGTCCTGCAAAATCAGATGGTCTTGAAGCAGTCTCAGGATGGCAAGCACACGATCCGGGGCGATGTCGGCTGACGCGCCCGTCGCCGCGGGGTCCGAGGTCCCGTCGAGCCCGGCAACCCACTCCATCTCGGCCGCGGTCAGGCCGTCGAGGCGCAGGCCATGCTCGGGTTCGAGGCCGAACTGCAGGCTCCCATCGGCGCGCACCAATGGTCGATTGCGCCCCGCGATGCGCGGCCAGGCTTCCATACCGTTCGACCCCCTATACGCCGCCGACGCCGGCTCACGCCCACTCTCGCAGACGACACCGCCTCGCCGCCCCCGCTATCCACAGCCCTGTGGAAAACCGCGGATCGGAGGGTGCGGGAATGGCAAAGGCGGGCCCCACATCGTGGGGGCCCGCCTCGGCAGATGTGTGCGGGTGCTCAGGCCTTGGCCAGGATCCGGTTGAGGTTGGTGCCGCAGACCGGGCACACGCCCTTGGCCATCCGGCGGCCGTTCTCGGTCGTGACGACCTTGCCCTCAGCCTCGCGCTTCTCCTTGCACTTGACGCAGTAGAACTCGCCGCTCCAGGTTTCGTCAGCCATCGTGGTCACTCCATTCTTTAGCCGAACCTCCACGAGGTTGCTCGTGGACCGGTTCAAACCCTATGCGACGAATCCCGTTCACGCCTGCAAGAGCACGCGGGCGACACGCGTGCTCGGAAGGGCTGTCGGTGCCCCTATCTACGCTTGTTTGTATGCCGCCGACCCACCCCGATGTCGAGATCCGTCGCAGCGCCCGCCGCCGCCGCACCGTCTCGGCGCGCCGCGAGGGCACCAAGACGATCGTCTTCCTGCCGGCCGGTCTCAGCCCCGGCCAGGAGCGCGACTGGGTGGAGCGGATGCTCACGTCACTGGGGCGGCAGGAGGCGCGAAGACGACAGCGCACGAGCCGGGAGGCCGATCCCGCCTCGGCCGCATCCGAGTTGTCCCGGCGAGCGGCCCGCCTGTCGCGCGACGTCCTCGACGGACGTCCGCAGCCGGCGTCGGTGGTCTGGGTGTCCAATCAGGCCAAGCGGTGGGGGTCCTGCAGTGTCGCGACCGGCCGCATCCGGCTCTCGGATCGGTTGCGGAGCATGCCCGCCTATGTGATCGACTACGTGCTCGTTCACGAGCTGGCACACCTGATCCACGCCGATCATTCGCCGGCCTTCCATGCACTGGTGGCCCGCTACCCCGCGGCGGAGCGGGCCCGCGGATATCTCGAGGGGTATGCCGCGGCCGCCCGCCTCGACATCGCCCCCGAATCCGACCTGGACCCCGACTCCGACCTGGACCCCGACCTGGACGCGGACGTAGGGGTTGACCCGGACGCCGTGTTCACCCTCGATTGACGACCGCGCGTGCCACCGTGATGAGGCGCGGCAGGTCGGCACCCATGTTGTCGGGCAGCCCCTCGATCGGGAACCACGCCACGGCTTCCGATTCGTCGCTGCTCTCCGGTTGCGCGCCAACCGGCGCGAAAGCCAGATAGCGCACGTCCAGGTGCTCGCGGCACTGCCCGAAGCGCGACCCGAGCTGGTGGCGGTCCAGGTCGATCGGGTCGGGCAGCAGGTCGATGCGCTCGAGCCCCGACTCCTCCAGCGCCTCGCGCTCGGCGCCGGCTCGCAGGCTTGCGTCGCCCTGCTCCAGATGCCCGCCGAACTGCAGCCACATGCCCGCCTTGGCGTGCAGATGCAGGAGAACCTGCGTCGCATCCGCGCTCAGGACCAGGCACGACACCGTCAAATGAGCCGGCGGCCCCGCCTTGGACACGGCCGCTGGATCGTCGCCGAGCGTGCGCAAGAAGCCGCGCCGCAGCGCCTCCTGCCCGTCGTTGTGCCCCCGGTGGGAGAGCAGGGTGGCGAGGGCATCGTCATACAGATGCCGGACTTCCGGCGGCGGGTGCGGGCTCACGACGGTGTCGAGCCGCCCCTGTCGGGGTCGTCTCCGCTCGGGTCGGCCTCGGCGCCACGCAGGAGGTCGGCCAGGGCAGCGTCCATCTCGTCCTCCGCGGGCGCAGTGGTGCGGCGCTCCACATACGCCAGGACGTCGTCAAGGTCGGCCGCGGTCGGCGCGAGATCGGGGTGGGCCCAGCTGGCGTCGCGGAGGTCGGCGCCACCGGCGGCCTCCAGTGCGGCAAAGAGATTCGCGGCATCGCGCAGACGACGCGGTCGCAGTTCCAGCCCGACTAGCCCGGCAAATGTCTTCTCCGCCGGCCCACCGCTCGCCCGGCGCCGTCGGACGGTCTCGGCCAACGCGGCGGCGTGGGGCAGATGAGCCGAGGCCGCCCGATCGGCGACAACGTCGACCCAGCCTTCGATGAGCGCGAGCCACGTCTCCAACCGCTGAAGAGCGGCCTGCTGTGCGGCCGACGGCTTCGGGGCGAACAACTTGTCGGTGAGTTGGCGCTGCAATTCCTCGGCATTGGTTGGGTCGATCCCGCTGACCGCCGACTCGATGCTGTCGGTATCGATCTCGATACCTCGGGCGTAGTCCTGCACCGCGGTCAGCAACTGCGGCCCCAGCCACGCCGCACCCTCGAAGAGTCGCAGTCGCGCGGCCTCCCGCACGGCGAGATAGAGCCAAACCTCATCGAGCTCGACCTCCAACCCCGCGGCGAAGGCCGCGATATTGGAGGGAATCAGCGCGAGCGTGTCGGGCGGCGTCAGTGGCAGCGACACCTCCGTCCCGGTCAGCGTCTCGCTGGCGAGCGCGGCCAAACCCTGGCCGAGTTGCATCGAGAACATCGACGCGCCGGCCTTGCGCAGCATCGGGCCGATCTGGCCGAGCACCATGGCCGGGTTGGTCCCCGGCGGGATCAGGCCCGGCGGCAACTGGTCGAACCCAGTCTGGGAGAACTGCGCAGTCATCGCCTCGCCCAGCGCCCCGGTCACGCCCTCGGCGACGGGCTCGACGATCTCCTGCCAGAGCGGCAAGGTCGCCTCGATCCACTCCGAGCGGGACCAGGCCCGCCCGTCCAGGCCGGGCGCCTCCAAGGACGTCACTTGACCCAACCAAAGATCGGCCACACGTGCGGCGTCGGCGGCCAGCTTGCGTTCGCGCTCACCCATCGACCGATCGCCCTCGGCGGCAACGGTTTTGCGGGCGACGTCGGTGACGATGTCGGTGGAGATTGGTCCGTCGTCCGGGGCGTTCATCATGGCCTGGAACTGGCCCATCATCGCCTCGAACTGGGCGACCGGAATATTCCCTAGGCCCATCTCGCCGAGATGGCTGAGCAGTTCGGGAGGCAACTCGGCGCCGCCGGTCATGCGCCGCAGCATCTCGACCATCTCCGGAGGTATGCCGCCGGCCTGGCCGGACTCGTCGTCGGGGTTGTGCGGCACGGGCAGGTCGTGCTCGGGCACTGAGGGCTCCTAGGGGCCTGTGAGAATGTGTCATCCACAATAACCACGCGGCGCCGCGGCAGGTTCCCCGTGCCAACGCTCCGGGCCCCAACTCCGGCCCCAACCCGGCGAGAACCCGCTGAGCCGCCCGACCGACACCGCACCCACATCGACACAACCCACATCGACACCCACCGGAGCAGGAGGCCACGATGACCGACGTCGTGCGCTCGTGCGTCATCTCACCCGAGCCGCTCAGCGTTGACGCCGTCCTGGCCGCGATCACCGACCCCCGCTGCGGCGGCGAGGTGCTCTTCCTCGGCCGGGTCCGCGACCACGACCACGCCAAGGAGGTCAGCGGGCTCGGCTACTCCGCGCACCCGGGCGCCCTCGCCGCCATGCAAGACGTGTGCCGCGTCGTCGCCGCCCGCCACGACGTCCTGGCCGTCGCGGCTGTCCATCGCGTCGGCGACCTGCGGGTGGGTGACCTCGCCGTGATCATCGGCGTCGCGTCCGCCCACAGGGCGGCGGCCTTCGAGGCCGCCCGCGACCTCATCGACACCCTCAAGTCCACGGTCCCGATCTGGAAGAACCAACGCTTCGCCGATGGGACCGCCACCTGGGTGGGCCTGCCGTGACGGTTCCCGTCCCGCCGGCGGGGGAGCACGCGGCATACGACAAGAGCTCTGATCCGTATGCCGTGAGCCGCCGCCCCCGGCGGCTCCTGATCGCCGTCGTGGTCGGGATGGCGCTCGCGGCGGTGCTCGCCCTGATTCCGTTGCCCTACGCCATCCTGCGACCCGGCCCTGCCATCAACACCCTGGGCAAGGACTCTGGCGGCACGCCGTTGATCGAGGTCACCGGGGCGAAGACCTACCCGGCGGCGGGGGCGTTGGACTTCACGACGGTCTCGGTCCAGGGCGGCCCGGGGCGGCGCGTCAATGTGTGGGATCTGGTCGGCGCCGCCATCAGCCCAAGCGAGGACATCTACGACGAGGACGCGTTCTTCCCCAAGGGCATCACCGAGAAGGAAGTCAAGGACGAGAACACCGCCGAGATGGCGTCGTCGCAGGAGATGGCCGTCGCGGTTGCGCTGCGCAGCATCGGGCAGAAGGTCACGCCCCGCTACCGCATAGGCGACTTCGCGCCGGAGGCGCCGTCTGCCAAAGTCCTCAAAACCGGCGATATTTTGCTCGCGATCGACAAGGTCGACATCACGTCCTTGAGCGTCCTGCGCGAACGCGTGCGAGCCCACCAGCCCGGCGACAAGGTCACTTTAAGGATCGAGCGCGATGGCAAGCAGTCCGAGGTGACCGTCACGACGATGGACGCCGGATCGCAAGCCGCGTTAGGCGTGATCCTGGCGACGAGCTACAACTTTCCCTACCAGGTCACGATTCACGCCGGCGATGTCGGTGGGCCCTCCGCCGGGCTGATGTTCACCCTCGCCGTCAACGACGTCCTGACGCCGGGGGATCTCACCGGCGGCAAGCGGATCGCCGGAACCGGCACCATCGACGACTCCGGCCAAGTGGGCCCGATCGGCGGTATCCGGCAGAAGGTCGTCGGCGCCAAGAAGGCGGGCGCGACCATCTTCCTCACCCCGGCCGACAACTGCGCCGAGTTGAAGGGCCACACTCCCGAGGGCATCCGCGCCATCCGGGTCGCCACCTTCGCGGAGGCATTGGCCGAGGTCAAGGCCCTCAGCAGTGGCGCGAGCGGCTCGCTGCCCACCTGCAATTAGGGGTAATGCCCAGTTAGTCGACGAGGGTCGCGGCGAGGGCGGTGACCAGTCCCTCGGCAATGTCGGGTCCCGAGGCGATCATGTCGGCGCGGTCATATGCCCGTTGCCGCAGCAGGCAGGTGCGCTCGCCCTCGCGAGTCACGGCGGCGACGAGGCGGATGTCTTGCCGGTCGGGGTGCGCGGCAAGGGCGGCCAGGGCGTCGTCGGGATTGCTCGGCAGGTCGTGTTCGGCGGCCGGGGGCACCACGAGACGTTCGAGCACGAGCGCCACACCGACGACGGCCTCCGGCCAGGCGAGCCGTGCCAGCGCCGACTCCAGATCACCTTCGGGGCTCCACTCCTGCTCCACGGCGCTCAACTCCGCCGGGTCGGGTTCGTCGGTCCCCAGGACCGCGCGCGTCGGCACCAGGGCGAAGAGCCGCGGGGCTTGATCCCAGCCATCCCCGGCCACGTGATTTTCCGTTTCCAGGGCCACCTTCAGGAGGGGAGTGGGAGGGGGAGAGGCGGGGTGCGGCATACGGTCAATCGTGCCCGATCTCCGGCTATCCAGGTGCGCAGGTTAGGTTGCCCCCGTGAGTGGCAAGGATTGGACTGACGACTTCGACGCCCCGGAGCCGCCCCCTAAGCGACGTGCGCCGGCGCCGGCGACCCCCCGACGCCGGGGCCCTCTGGTGCCCACCCTCCTCGTGCTGGGCGTTCTCGCGGCGGTCGCGACCGGGTTCGCCGGGGTCTGGACCGACATCCTCTGGTACCGCTCGGTCGGCTTCGGCCGTGTCTTCACCACCACCTTGCTGACTCGCGTTCTGCTGTTCGCCGTCGGTTTCGTCATCGCAGGCGCGCTCGTGGCCGGAAGCCTGATCCTGGCCTACCGCCGCCGACCGTTCTATGTCCCCATCCTCGATGAGGCCAACGACACCCTCCAGCAGTATCGCGAGGCGATCGAGCCCGTCCGTCGACTCTTGACGATCGGCATCCCCATCATCATCGGCTCGCTGGCCGGCGCCGCGCTCTCGGCGCAATGGCGCACGTTCTTGGCCTGGCGCAATCAAGTGCCGTTCGGCACGACCGATCCGCATTTCGGCAAGGACATCGGCTTCTTCGTCTTCTCCCTGCCGTGGATCATGACGGTGCTGTCCTTCCTGACGATGGTGCTGGTCGGTGCCATCGCCGCCGCCGGCTTCACCCACTATGTGTATGCCGGGCTCCGCCTCCCCGGTCGGGGCGCCTCCACGCGGGTCGCCCTGATCCACATCGGTGTCCTCGGCGCGCTGCTCGCCCTCGTCCGCGCGGGGTCCTTCTGGTATGGCCGTTATGCCCTGGCGGTTAAGGAATCCAAGCTGCTGACGGGCATCACCTACACCGACGATCACGCGATCCTGCCGACGCGGACGATCCTCGCCGTGGCCGCCGTGATCTGCGCGCTGCTCTTCCTCGCGGTGATCTTCACCCAGTCCTGGCGCCTGCCGGTGATCGGGGTCGCGTTGCTCGCCATCCTGACCGTCTTGGTCGGCACGATCTATCCCGCCATCGTCCAGTCTGTGAAGGTCAAGCCGTCCGAAAAGTCCCTGGAAGCGCCCTACCTGCAGCGAAATATCGAGGCGACCAGGGCGGCATACGGCCTGGATCAAATCCAAGTCACGCCCAGGTATGACGCGCGCACGACCGCGACCGCCGGACAGTTGCGCGACGACGCGCGGACGATTCCCGGGATCCGGCTCGTCGACCCGATCGTCGTGGCGCCGACGTTCCGGCAGTTGCAGGCGTTGCGTGACTACTACGCCTTCCCCGACGCGCTCGATATCGATCGCTACCAGATCGACGGCAAAGAGTCCGATGTTGTCGTCGCGGTTCGTGAACTCAACCTCGCCGGGGTGCCCGCGGCGCAGCGGAACTGGCTGAACGACCACACGGTCTATACGCACGGGTTCGGGGTCGTCGCGGCCTATGGCAACAAGCGCGGGGCCGGCGGCGAACCGGTCTTCGCCACCAAGAACATCCCGCCCACCGGCGACCTGCCCGACTTCGAGCCGCGGATCTATTTCGGGGAGCAGTCCCCGCTGTATTCGATCGTCGGCAACTCCAAGGACGCCGCCCCGTTGGAGTTCGACTACCAGGACAAGTCGGGTCAGAAGAACAACACCTATGCCGGCGTCGGGGGAGTGCCGATCGGCAACTTCCTTCGTCAGGCCGCGTATGCCGTGAAGTACCGCGAGGTGAACTTCCTCCTCTCCAACACGGTTGGCGGCCAGTCGCGAATCCTCGATCACCGTCGTCCGCAGGAGCGAGTCCAGCGGGTCGCGCCCTGGCTGACGCTCGACGGCAACCCCTACCCGACGATCGTCGACGGCCGGGTTCAGTGGGTCGTCGACGGCTACACGACCTCCGATCACTATCCGTATGCCGCGCTGCAGAACCTCAGCCAGGCCACCTCCGACTCAACGACCGAGCGGCTCAGCAGCGTGACCGCGCTGGCCGGCGGCAAGGTGAACTACCTGCGCAACTCGGTGAAGGCGACCGTTGATGCCTATGACGGCACCGTCCGCCTCTATGCGTGGGACGAGACCGACCCCGTGCTGCGTACCTGGATGAAGGCCTATCCCGGGTCGGTCAAGCCGACAAGTGAGATCAGCGGCGACCTGATGGCGCACTTGCGCTATCCGGAGGATTTGTTCAAGGTCCAGCGCCTGTTGCTCAGCCGCTATCACGTCGACAAGGCCGAGGATTTCTTCGGCGGCAACGACTTCTGGAAGGTCCCGGACGATCCCGCCCAGGAGCAGAACGCCTTCCAGCCCCCCTACTACTTGACCGTGGCGATGCCGGATCAGGACGAGCCGACCTTCTCCCTGACCAGCACGTTCATGCCGACCGGTGATCGTGAGGTGTTGGCGGGCTTCTTGGCGGTGGACTCCAATGCGGGCAACCAGTCGGGGGTGAAGGCCCCTGGCTACGGCAAGTTGCGCTTGTTGGTGCTGCCGCGTGACTCCAGCGTCAAGGGTCCGGGCCAGGTCGAGAACGACATCGTGTCGTCCAACGACAAGTCCGCCGACTTCACCCTCACCTTGTCGCAGTTCCTCAACACCAACCGCAGCGCGGGGTCCAAGGTGACCTTGGGCAACCTGCTGACGTTGCCGGTCGGCGGTGGGTTGCTCTATGTCCAGCCGATCTATGTCAGCGCAAATACGGCCTCGGCCTTCCCGCTGTCGCGGGTGACGGTGGCGGCCTTCGGTGACAAGCTGGCCTGGTCCGACACCCTGGAGGGCGCCCTGGATGAGTTGTTCGGCGGTGACTCGGGCGCGCAGACCGGCGAATCCGACGGCGGCACCCCCACCACGCCGCCCCCGACCACGCCGGAGAGCCCGACTCCGGGCGATCCTGCGAAGCTCAACGCGGCCCTCGCGGACCTGCAGAAGGCCTTCGCCGACGGTGAGGCGGCCTTGAAGGCCGGCGACTTCGCGAAGTATGGCGAGGCTCAGCAGGCCGCCCAGGATGCCCTCGCCCGGGCGATCGCGGCAGCCCCGACCGGGAGCGTGACGACAGGCGGGTGACGACGGGCCGGTGAGGCTGGCGGGTGCTCCGACCTCCGATTTGGTGGCACGGCATACGGCAACGTATGGTGGTGACACCGACGCGGGGTGGAGCAGCTCGGTAGCTCGCCGGGCTCATAACCCGGAGGTCGCAGGTTCAAATCCTGCCCCCGCTACCACCGAAGTCCGGGTCAGCCAACAGGCTGGCCCGGACTTTTTTGTGCCCCCGGCCCCTCCAACGAACCTTTGCTAGCAGCAGTTAGTCAACTGTGGACACCTTGCAAGG
>NZ_HF571038.1:2452681-2502951 GCF_001046875.1 Nostocoides jenkinsii Ben 74 | reverse complement strand
CCCCCCGAGTCCCCCCCAACGGCTATGCCTTCGCTGCGCTCAGTCGGCTCCATAGACCCGAGTGCAACTCGAGCGAAGTCGGGGATTGTCGTCATCAGAGGGCTCCTTCCGCCGGGACGCCGAGTCTGTCGAGCAGGCCGGAGAGGAAGGCGACCACATCCATGCCGTCGTAAATCTCGCCGTCCACACTCGTCGCCCCGAGTTCCTTGGCGCGACCGGCGACGAAGATCGTCGGGACGCCGGCCTCGCGCAGGGTCGCCACCGCGTCGGCGGCATGCGCGGCATACCCCTTGGGAGAGCTCGCGATCACGGCCACGCTCGGGTTTGTCGCCGTGGCATCGGCGGCCGCCGACGCGCCCTCGAACAGGCTCGCCTCGATCCCACCAGCCGCCAGCAGATTGGTTACGAATGTCTCGCGGGCTCCGAAGTCGCGGCGCCCGCCGAGCGCCACCAACGCGACACTGGGGGCGACGCCACCCTGGGCGGCGAAGGCGAGCGAGCGATCCCGGAGCCCTTCGTATGCCGCGGCATCCCGCCGCGGGAGCAGCGCACCGTCGCGCGTGGGCAGGTCAGCACGGGACCGGCGAGCCAGGCGTTGCTCCCCCGCCAAGGGAAACATCGAGACGCCGGTGATCGGCTGGCGACGGGTGGCGATGCGCGCTCCCTCCTCAGCGATGGCTTCCTGAATCCGCTGCGCAACAAGGCCGTTGGCCAGAGCAGCGGGCATACCCCCGGCAGCCTCGACGGCCTGAACGACGGCCCACGCCTTCGTCGCGACATCTCGGGTGAGGTCTTCGACGTAGTAGGAGCCACCCGCGGGGTCGGTGACGCGGCCGATATTGGCCTCGTCCGCGAGCACGATCTGGGTGTTGCGTGCTAAGCGCCGCGAGAACTTCTCCGGCAGGCCGGCGATGGTGTCGTAGGGCAGGACCGTGATCGAATCGGCGCCGCCCGCACAGGCGGCGAAGGTCGCGATGGTGCTGCGCAAGACATTGACCCAGGGGTCCTCGCGAGTGAACATCCGGGTCGCGGTGACCGCGTGCACGCGGGCGCCGCGCTCGGACTCGGGCACTCCGCATACCTCGCCGACGCGCGCCCATAGCGCGCGGAGGGCGCGGAGTGCGGCGATCGTCAGGAACTGGTCGGCGGTCGCAGAGATGCGGAACTCAATGTGCGGGAACGCCTTTGGCGCTTCGATGCCGGCCTCGGCGAGCGCGCGCAGGTAAGCGATGCCGGTGGCGACGGCGTACGCGATCTCGTCGACGGCGCTCGCGCCGGCGTCCCGGTAGACCCGCGCATCGACGGTGATGGCGCGCACCTCGGGAAGGCCGTCGAGCCCGCCGATTGCCCCGACGAGTCCGCTGAGGTCCGGCGTCGTCCCGGTGCGCGCCGCCGCGCCGATCGGGTCGTGGCCGAGGTTGCCGCTGGCCACGGCGGCGCCGCGCAGGACCGCGAGAAGGGCCTCGGCAGCCGCGGGCTGAGCGTCCCACGACGAGACGACGACGGGGGCGAGGTCGAGGCGCACATCGGCGAGCGCCTCGGCCACCGCATCGGGGGCGATGCCGTCGGCGCCGATGTGCAGCCATACGGACGTGGCACCGTGCTCGAGATCGTCGAGAACCGCCGCGCGGGTGCGGGCCGCGTCGGGGTCGTCGTGGAGTTGGCGGACGTCCCACGGCTGGTTGGGATCGCGCAGCGCCCGGCCGCGCGTGAAGGGCATCGCGCCGGGGACACCCAGTGGGCGGGCGTCGGCCGGGCGCGAATAGAGCGGGTCGATGACCAGGTCACCGGCGAGCGTGGTGCGCAGGGACGCCTCGGCGTCGGCGGGCGCGAGCTTCGCGTCCTCGGCGCGGATTTTGTTGACGACACCGGCGACCAGGCGCTGCCAGTCCTCGTGGGTCTGCGCGGGGAAGCCCCCGGCGAGGGTCATCGACTCGGACATGCGCGCTCCTTCGGGCAACCGGACAACCGCGGCGGGCGAGGTCGAGACGGCACGCGTCCGGCGGCCTCGCCGGTCGGATTCCAGCCTATCGACGAGTGAGGAAGCGGCTGACCAGTTGGGGGGAGAGGTTCGGCACAGCGGCCGGGGCGGGCGCCGAGCGGTCGATCGAGCGGTTAGCCGGGCAGGCACCGGAGGGCACGCGCGGCCTCGGCCCGGCTGGCGAGTTCGTCATCGAGCGGGTAGCCGACCTCCTCCAGCGACAGGCCGTGCGCGGGCATCACCTTGACCCGAGGGTCGCGTATGCCGGCGCGCAGCACCTCCGCAGGGAAGCTCACGTCCGCGCGGCCGAGCCCGACAGGAACGACGGCGCCGACGAGGGCGCGGACCATCGAGTGGCAGAAGGCATCGGCGATGACGGTGGCCTCGGCGATGCCCTCGCTGGTGCGGTGCCAGGAGTAATCGAGCAGGGTTCGAATCGTTGTGGCGCCCTCGCGCTTCTTGCAGAAAGCGGCAAAGTCATTGAGCCCCAACAGCTTTTGCGCTGCCTCGTGCATGGCGTCGACGTCGAGCGGGTCGCCCAGCGTCACGGTGTCGCGCCGGCGCAGCGGATCGCTGGCAGCGATGTTGTCGCTGATCCGGTAGCGATAGCGCCGGTGCGTCGCCGAGAAGCGCGCATCGAAGCCTGGGGGTGCTTTGGTGACTCGGTGCACGACGACATCGGGCGGGAGTATGCCGCGCAGCCGGGTGGCAGCCGCCAGCTCCGGTGAGCGGGACGAGCGGCCCGGGAGGGCGGCATACGCATCGTGGTTGATGTCGGCGTGCGCGACCTGGCCGCGTGCGTGGACGCCGGCGTCGGTCCGGCCGGCGACGACCAGGCGCACGGGCTCGGGCGCGCGCAGCAAGGTGGTGAGGGCCGCCGACAACTCCCCCTCGACCGTCCGCAGCCCCGGCTGGGCGGCCCACCCGGCGAAGTCGGTGCCGTCATATCCAAGCTCGAGGCGGATCCGCACCCGCCCATCATCCCCCGGTCAACTCAGCACAAGGTAGTCAACTGCGGACAGCTTGCAAGGTGTCCGCAGTTGACTAACTGCTGCTAGCAGAACTTCCTTGGCCCCGGGCCGGCCGACGGAATAGGTTCTGCACCATGCGGATACGGGAGGCCGAGGCGGAGGATTGGGCGGCGATCTGGCCGATCTGGAAGGGGATTGTCGACGACGGGGAGACCTATGCGTATCCCGACACCGCCACCAGCGAGCAGGCGCGCGGGTGGTGGATGGAGGGGCCGCCGAGCCGAGTCGTTGTCGCCGTGGGCGACACCGGTAATGTCCTCGGCACCGCGAAGATGGGGCCGAACCGGCCCGGCCGCGGTGACCACGTCGGCACGGCGTCTTTCATGGTCGGCCCGGCCGCCCGCGGGCTCGGCGTCGGGCGCGCGCTGGCCGAAGACATGATCGCCTGGCACCGGCAGCAGGGCTTCCTCGCCATCCAGTTCAATGCGGTTGTCGAGACGAACACGGCAGCCGTCCGCCTCTGGCAAGACCTCGGTTTCACGATCATCGGCACCGTCCCCGGCGCCTTCCGCTCGCGCCGCCACGGCGATGTCGGGCTGCACGTGATGTATCTGCCGCTCTGACCTCGACTGCGCCCTCGCGGCAGCAAGTTACTCGGCAGTGACAAAGGTCCACAGTGACCCACGTGAGCACGAGCTCGCCAACGTCGAGGTCCACAGCCTGCCGCCCGCGCAATGGCTGCCCGTCGCCGGCGCCTTCGCCGTCCAGGGCCTCCTGTTCATCGGTATGACGACCCACCTCCCCGCCCTGCAACACCGCTTCGACCTCGGCGAACTCGGACTCACCCTGATCCTGCTGGCGATGGTGCTGCTGTCCGGGGCCGGATCGGTCCTGGCCGAGCAGATCGCCACCCGGCGCGACAGTGCCACCGCCCTGCGAATCGGGCTGTCCGGCTTGTCGATTGGCGTCGCGGGCATCGGTCTGGCACCGAGCCTTGTCGCGCTGGGGGGCGGGGTCACGGCATACGGCCTGGCAGTCGGCATGGTCGACGCGGCGAGCAATATGCAGGGCATCGCCCTGGAGCACCGCGCGGGCAGGACCCTGCTTCCCGACTGCACGCCGGGTGGACGACCGGCGGAATCCTCGCCACGGTGCTGGCGCTGCTCACCGGGGACGGGCCCCTGGCGTGGGCCGTGGCGCCGCTGGCCATCGTCCCAGTGCTGCTGCTGACCGCCACCTTCCAACGCCACGACACCCCGGCCGATGCCGGCCAAATCATCACCGTTCCCTGGCGCCAGATCAGCCTCGTCGGCGCGGCGCCGTGCTGTTCTACAGGTCGACACCGCCGCCACGACGTGGGGGCCGGTCTTCCTGCATACGGTCCACGGTCTGGCGGTCGGCTCCGTGGCCTGGGCGACCCTTCCGTATTTCGTCGCCGCGCTCGCGGCGCGGATGGGGGCCGCTGCGACGCGGGCTTGCCTCGGCGGCCCGCGGACGATCTCCCTCGGCGCCCTGATCGCGGCAGCGGCCTTGGCGCTGCTGGTCGCCTCCCCCTCGGGACCGGTTGCCGTGGCCGCCTTCGCGCTACTCGGACTGGGCGTCGGGGTCATCGCGCCGCTGAGCTTTACGGCCGCCGCACGGCTCGCGGGTGGGCCCGGCGCCGACCGCGCCCGGCTCGATGCGGTGGTCGCACGCTTCAACCAGTTCAACTACGCGGGAGCGCTCATCGGGGCGGTGATGACCGGGCTCGTCGGCTCGGGCAACCTGCGCATCGGCTTCGCCGTCCCGATGGTGCTGATTCTCGGCATACTCCCGCTTGCCCGCCAGTTCGCGACGACCTGAGTCTGGGAGAGAACCTAGACATACTCAACGAAGATGAGCCGTTGCGTATGTCCACGTTCCGGCAATGGGCGCAAATGTGTCCCAGGGGAAAGCAAAGGCCCCGCTCCCGAAGTGGGAGCGGGGCCTTCAATCAGGCGTATGACGAGGCTCAGGCCTCGTCGTCGACCTTCTGCTTCGCGGCGCCACCGGCGGGCTTGAAGCCAGCAGCCTCAGCGTCGGCGGCGGACTTGAACCAGAACTCGGCCTCGGTGGCGTCATACCACTGCGAGCCGGGGACGTGGTAGAGCCCGGAGTCGGCGTTGCCCTTGACGGTGTAGCCCTCAGGGGCGGCGCCGTCGGCGTTCGCAGCAACAGCACCCGCGGGCAGTTCGACAGCAGCGGCGGCCTCGGTGGCGTCGGCCGCCGGGGCCTCCTCCACCGCAGCGTCGGACGCAGCGTCAGCCGAGCCCGCGTCGCTCACCAGACCAGCTGCCGCGGTGGCGGCAACCGGCTCGGCGTCGGTCAGGTCGGCAACCGGAGCGGCGGCAGCCTCGTCGGCAACGGCCTCAACCGCAGCACCTTCCGCGGCGGCGTCGGTCTCGGCGGCCTCGACCGCAGCGACCTCGTCGGCGACCGGAGCGTCCTGGACCTCAGCGGCGACGGCCGCGTCGTCCGCTGCGGCACCGGCGGCGTCCTCGATCTCGACCGGGGCGTCCTGATCGTCCGCGGCAGCCCTGGCCTTCTTGTCCTTGGCGGCGCGCTTGGTCGCACCCTCGGCCTCAGCGACGACGGCGCGCTTCGGCTTGGCCGAGACCGGCTCGCGGACGAGCTCGATCACGGCCATGGGGGCGTTGTCGCCCTTGCGGGGGCTGATCTTGACGATGCGGGTGTAGCCGCCGGGACGCTCGGCCATGTCCGGCGCGATCTCGACGAAGAGGCGGTGGACGACACCCTTGTCGCGGATGATCGTCATCACGCGACGGCGGGCGTGCAGGTCACCGCGCTTGGCAAAGGTCACCATGCGCTCGGCGAGCGGGCGCATGCGCTTGGCCTTGGCCTCGGTCGTGGTGATGGCGTCGTGCTCGAAGAGCGCGGTCACGAGGTTTGCGAGGATGAGCCGCTCGTGCGCGGGACCGCCTCCGAGGCGGGGACCCTTCTTGGGGGCAGGCATGTGAATCTCCTAGTTGGGGTGGTCGCTCAGAGCTGCTCGTCCTCGGCGAAGGACAGGTCGTCCTCGTCGAAGTCGTCATAACCGTCGGACATCGCGGTGGGGTCGAATCCGGGCGGGCTGTCCTTGAGGTTCAGGCCCATGTCGTGAAGCTTGGCCTTGACCTCGTCGATGGACTTGGTGCCGAAGTTGCGGATGTCCAGCAGGTCCGCCTCGCTGCGACCGACGAGTTCACCCACGGTGTGGATGCCCTCACGCTTGAGGCAGTTGCAGGAGCGGACCGTCAGGACGAGGTCCTCGATCGGCAGGGCGAGGTCGGCGGCCAGCGCGGCGTCGGTGGGCGACGGGCCCATGTCGATGCCCTCGGCCTCGACGTTGAGCTCGCGGGCCAGGCCGAACAACTCGACGAGGGTCTTGCCGGCAGACGCCATGGCATCGCGGGGAGCCATCGAGTTCTTGGTCTCGACGTCGACGATCAGCTTGTCGAAGTCGGTGCGCTGCTCGACACGGGTTGCCTCGACCTTGTAGGTGACGGCCAGGACCGGCGAGTAGATCGAGTCGACCGGGATGCGGCCGATCTCCTGGTCACCGGACTTGTTCTGCTGCGCCGAGACGTAGCCGCGGCCGCGTTCGACGATCAGCTCCATCTCGAGCTTGCCCTTGTCGTTCAGGGTCGCGATGTGCAGGTCGGGGTTGTGGATCTCCACGCCGGCCGGCGGGGCGATGTCAGCGGCCGTGACGGCGCCGGCGCCCTGCTTGCGGAGGTACATCACCACGGGCTCGTCCTCCTCGGAGGAGACGACCAGGCCCTTGATGTTGAGGATGATCTCGGTGACATCCTCCTTGACCCCGGGGACGGTGGAGAACTCGTGCAGCACGCCGTCGACGCGGATGCTGGTCACGGACGCGCCGGGGATGCTCGACAGGAGCGTGCGGCGCAGGGAGTTGCCGAGCGTGTAGCCGAAGCCCGGCTCCAGCGGCTCGATGACGAACCGCGAGCGGTTCTCGGCGACGACCTCTTCGGTGAGGACGGGACGCTGTGCGATCAGCACTATCTTCTTCTTCCTCGAGGGACACCCGCTATTTGATGCCCGTCGCGTGCGCGACTCTCACGCGCGCACCCCGCCCGTCTGTCTGAGCGCGGCACTACTGGCCTGCGGCCAACCACAGACCACAGCGGACGGGTATGTCGCCCCTTAGGGCGGCATACCCGACCGCGGTCCGAGAAACCGCCGAGCGAAGCGAGGCTTGGTTTCTCGGAACAGAAAGAACGGCCTTCGCTTCGCGAAGACTGTGCCTTCCGGGCTAGTTCTTGGAGTACAACTCGACGATCAGCTGCTCGGTGAGCTGGGTGTCGATCTGCTCGCGGACGGGCAGTTGGTGGATCAGGATCTGCAGGCTGCCCGCGACGACCTGCATCCAGGCCGGGGCGGTGCGCTCGCCGAAGGTCTCCCGCGCCAGCTGGAACGGGAAGGTCTCGACGGACTGCTTGCGGATCGTGATGATGTCGAACTGCTCGACGCGGTATGACGGAACATCGACGCGGACGCCGTTGACCTCGAAGTGGCCGTGCGTGACCAGCTGGCGGGCGTGGCGACGCGTGCGGGCCAGGCCGGCGCGGTAGATGACGTTGTCCAGGCGGGACTCGAGGATGGTCAGCAGGTTGCTACCGGTCTTGCCGGGGCGGGTGGCTGCCTCCTCGTAGTAGCGACGGAACTGCTTCTCCATGACGCCATAGGTGAAGCGGGCGCGCTGCTTCTCCTGGAGCTGAGTGAGGTACTCCTTCTCCTGGATGCGGCGGCGGCCGTGCTGGCCGGGCGGGAAGGGACGCAGGTCGAAGTTCTTGTCGCCGCCGACGAGGTCGAGCTTGTAGCGACGGGACTTCTTGGTGATGGGGCCGGTGTAACGAGCCATGACTTAGCTATTTCTCCGTTTCAGTGCAGGCTCAGACGCGGCGGCGCTTGGGCGGGCGGACACCGTTGTGCGGGCTGGGGGTGACATCGGAGATGGCACCGACCTCCAGGCCGGCAGCGGTCAGGGAACGGATAGCGGTCTCACGACCCGAGCCGGGACCCTTGACGAAGACGTCGACCTTGCGCATGCCGTGTTCCATGGCGCGGCGGGCGCAGGCCTCGGCGGCCATCTGGGCGGCATACGGGGTGGACTTGCGGGAGCCCTTGAAGCCGACCTGGCCGGCGGACGCCCACGAGATCACCGCACCGGTCGGGTCGGTGATGGAGATGATGGTGTTGTTGAACGTGCTCTTGATGTGGGCCTGACCCACGGCGACGTTCTTCTTGACCTTGCGACGGACCTTGGTCGCACGAGCCTTGGGGGGCATTACTTACCAGCCTTCTTCTTACCGGCGACGGTGCGCTTGGGGCCCTTGCGGGTGCGCGCGTTGGTCTTGGTCCGCTGACCGCGAACCGGCAGACCCTTGCGGTGACGCAAGCCCTCGTAGGACCCGATCTCGACCTTGCGACGGATGTCGGCGGCCACCTCGCGGCGGAGGTCACCTTCGATCTTGACGTTGGCTTCGAGGTAGTCACGCAGCGCAACCAGCTGGTCGTCGACGAGGTCCTTCACGCGGACCGACGGGTCAACACCCGTCGCGGCCAGCGCCTGCTTGGACGTCGTCCGACCCACACCAAAGATGTAGGTCAGGGCGACCTCGACGCGCTTGTCGCGCGGGAGGTCAACTCCAACAAGACGTGCCATGGAGTGGCATTCCTTTTCTGTCGTCCGGAGGTATGGAAGCAGCGCCAGTCGGGTGGTCGCTCACGGACTCGTATGCCGTGCCAGCCCGTCCCCGGCCTCCGGGCCGGGGGTGACGTCCCGCCACGTGCGGGGGTCGGGTGCTGCGGTAGTGCGATGTTGAATTGTGTGCGGGAAGGTCGTGCGACCGGTGCCCGGTGCTCAGCCCTGACGCTGCTTGTGGCGCAGGTTGTCGCAGATCACCATGACCCGCCCGTGACGGCGGATCACCTTGCACTTGTCGCAGATCTTCTTGACACTCGGCTGAACCTTCATTGCCTCGGTCTTTTCTCGATCGGCGTCCCGCGTCCCAGGCTGGGCGCGCGGGTCTTGCGGTTAGCGGTAACGGAAAACGATGCGCCCGCGGGTCAGGTCATAGGGGCTGAGTTCCACCACGACCCGGTCCTCGGGGAGGATCCGGATGTAGTGCTGGCGCATCTTGCCCGAGATGTGGGCGAGAACCTTGTGACCGTTGGTGAGCTCCACGCGGAACATCGCGTTGGGGAGGGCTTCAACAATCGTGCCCTCGACCTCGATGACACCGTCCTTCTTGGCCATATCCTCCGTCAATCCATGTTGGCGACCGACCCCGCTGAGGTTGGGAACGGCCATACGAAATCGGCCCCATGGAGCACACGCAAGGCGCGAGCGCACACGTGACCGACGCTCCATCATACGGGAGGTATGCCGCGCCCCGAAATCGCGGCGGGCGACCCTCCTCCCCACGGACTTCCCCGCAGGTGGCTACGACCTGCACATCCAGGGCGCCGGTTTCATCAATGTCACCTCGGTGCTCCTGGGCGACACTCCCGCCACCAACATCCGGGTGCTGTCGTCGAACGAACTTGTCGTCACTGTCCCGCCTCACGCCGCCGGCGTGGTGAACGTGAAGGCGTTCACGACTCTCGGCCACTCGGTCGGGACGGAGTACGACGATTTCACCTACACCTCCGGCTAGGGACGACCACAAGTTGGCAGTCGGCTCAGGCTTCCGGTCGGGTGACGAGTTGGCTGCGGACCTCGTCCATGTCGAGGGCGCGGACGCCGTCGATGACCTGCTTCAGGCCGGCGGCCGGTAGCGCGCCGGGCTGGTTGAAGACGAGGATCCCCTCGCGGAAGGCCATCAGGGTCGGGATCGAGGTGATCTGCAGGTGGGCAGCGAGGGCCTGCTCGGCCTCGGTGTCGATCTTGCCGAAGACGATGTCGGTGTTGTCCTCCGACGCCTTCTCGAAGACGGGACCGAACTGGCGGCACGGTCCGCACCACGAGGCCCAAAAGTCGAGGAGCACGATGTCGTTGTCGGCAACAGTCGACTCGATGTCGGTCAGGGTGACGTCGCGGGTGGCCATGGTTGTCCTTCGGATGGGGAGTGGCTGGTTCCCCTGGGTGAACGCCTCAGTCGGGCGGGTTGATTCCCGGGTCGGCGCGGTGCACCGCGAGCCAGAACGGCCAGGCCCCGCTGAGCGGCTCATAGCGCCAGGCGAATGTCGCCTCCGAGCCGACGGTGCGCAGCCGGACGGTGTGCGGGGTCTCGATGAGCCGAATGTCGGCGCGGAATTCGCTTCCGCTGAAGCTGCCGCAGCACATGACCGGCAGGCGAACGCCGTCAGCCGTTAGATCCCCGGCGAGCCACTGGCCGTCCCCGATCGGCAGCCGGATCACCTCATGCGCACCGGAGGTGCGCCCGAACTCCACGGTCAGTTCCCAGTGCCCGCGGCTGCGCGCAACGGCCACCGAGCCGCTGCGTCCGCCCAGCCCGAAGGCGTCAGTCAGCGACCACACCCAGTCGCGGCCGAGCGAGGTCGACGCGAGCGGACGACACTCCAGCCGAGCCAACCGTTGGGTGAGGGCGCTGTCCGAGCCGAATCCACGGTCGCTCACTCGATCGACCGCGGGCAGGATGTGCGCCCACACGAGGTCGAGCACCTCCTGCATGTTGTCGACTTCCGAGGTAATCGCGATCGTCATCTGCTGCTCCGGTAGCACGATGGCGAACTGGCCGAACGCCCCGTCGCCGCGATAGCCGTGGCGCGCCTGCCAGAAGGAGAAGCCGTAGCCGAGATTCCAGTCCGGACCCGCCTCGGGGTCGGGGACCCCGCGAGGGGCACCGGTGCCGCGGACGGCCTCCGCGACATACGACTCGGAAAGGATGCGACGTCCACCCGCGACGCCACCGTCCAGATAGAGCTGAGCCAGCGACAGGATCGCCTCGGTCGTGACGTGGATGCCGGAGAAGCCGAGTTGGCGACCGTCTGGGGTGACGTGCCAGTAGGCCTCACCCCAGCCGAGCGGCTCGAACACCCGGGCGCGCAGGAGGTCGAGGATGTCGCCATCGGTGATCGCCCGCACGATGGCGCCGAGCAGGTACGTCGCTATCTGGTTGTAGGTGAACACCGTCCCCGGTTCGGCCGGGAGCGGCAACGCGAAGATCCGCCGCACCACCGCATCGCCGGGGAGACCGTCCGCCACCATCAGCTCCGGTGACCACATCTCCGCCAGGTGCCCCGTCGTCATCGACAGACAATGCCGGACCCGGAGCCGCTCATAGCCGGGCGTGACCGCCGCCCGATCGACGTCCGGCAGGTGGTCCATGACGAGGTCGTCGAGGCCGATCACGCCGTCGTCCACCAGCAATCCGATGGCCGTCGCCGTGAACGACTTGCTCAAGGAGTAGCCCAGGTGCACCCGATCGGCGGAATAGGGCTCCCACCACCCCTCGGCGAGCACTTCGCCGTGGCGGGCGATCATCAGGGAGTGCAGGTCGATGCCGGCCCGTGATGCGGCGTCGAGGAAGGCAATGATGCCCGCGGGATCAACTCCCGCGGCGGTGGGCGAGACGCGCAGTAACGGCATGACGCGGAACTTAATGCACGCGTCCCGCGGATTCATCTCGCGTCCGTGCCGACATCATCCGATCAGCGGTGCGTATGCCGCGCCCAACCCCTCCAGGCCGCCGTCCTCGGCGGTGAGCACCCACAGGCCACCCGAATGCGCCGCGACTGTGTGCTCCCAGTGGCAGGCGCGGGCCCCGTCCAGTGTGACCACGGTCCAGTCGTCGTCGAGCACGCGATTGTCCTGCGCCCCGAGGGTGACCATCGGCTCGATTGCCACCGTCGTGGCGTTCTTGACGGTCGGACCCTTGCCCCGAACCCGGTAGTTGGGGACGTTCGGGGACATGTGCATTTCTCGGCCGATGCCGTGGCCGACATAGTCCTCGACGATGCCGTACTCGCGCCCGCGGCGCTCCCCCGTCTCGACCAAGCTGTCCTCGACCGCGGCACCGACCTCGAACAGGCCGCGTCCGACTTCCAACGCCTTGATGCCCGCCCAGAGCGCGTCCCGCGTGGCGTCCATGAGTTCGACATCCTCGGACCGGCCGAGATCGCGGCCCCCGACAATGAGGGAGATCGCGGCATCGCCATGCCACCCGTCGACGATGGCGCCGCAGTCGATGGAGAGCAGATCTCCTTCCGCCAGCACCCGCTCCCCCGGGATCCCGTGAACGATTTCCTCGTTCACCGACGTGCAGAGCGTATGCCGATATCCCGGCACCTCCACGAAGGACGGCCGCCCGCCGTTGTCCCGTATGAAGGCCTCGGCGAGGGCGTCCAACTCCGCGGTGGTCCGTCCCGGGACGGTCGCCGCGTGGAGCATGGTCAGGCACTGCGCGACCAAGAGCCCGGCCGGGCGCATCGCGCGGACCTCGTCCAGGCTCTTGGTCTCGATCCGTTCGCGTCCGAACATGCTCATGTCCTTCAGTCCTACGTCAGGAGGTCCGCGCGTCCAGGGCTTCGCCGATGCGGGCCGAGACCTCGTCCACGTCGCCGAGGCCATCGACCTGCACGAGGAGGTCGCGCGCGGCATACATCTCGGCCAGGGGGGCGGTCTGGGCGTGATAGATGGCCATCCGTTCGCGGACGACGTCCTCGGTGTCGTCGGCGCGGCCTTCGATCTCGGCTCGACGCAGCAGCCGGCCGACAACCTCGTCGTCGTCAACGGTGAGTTCGAGGACGGCGTCAAGGCGGCGCCCCGACTCAGCTAGAACTGCGTCCAACGCCTCGACCTGCTCGGCCGTGCGGGGGTAGCCGTCGAGTAAGAAGCCCGGCTCGCAATCGGCCTGGCCAAGACGGTCGGCGACGATCGCATTGGTGATCTCGTCACTGACATAACCGCCGCTCGCCAGGATCTCCTTCACCTGGACGCCGAGGGGCGTTTCCGCCTTGATATTAGCACGGAAGATGTCGCCGGTGGAGATAGCCGGGATGCCGTAGCGCTCGGCGATCCGCGACGCCTGCGTGCCCTTGCCCGCACCGGGTGGGCCGAAAATGATCAACCGCATCATGTGACTACCTGAGGAACCCTTCGTAATGGCGCTGCTGCAGCTGCGCCTCGATTTGCTTGACCGTCTCCAGCCCGACACCGACGATGATGATGATCGACGTGCCGCCGAACGGGAAGTAGTTCTGATTGGCGTTGATCAGCCGGAAGGCGATCAACGGAATCAGCGAGATGGCGGCCAGGTAGATGGCGCCGGGAACGGTGATCCGGGTCAGGACATATTGCAGGTACTCGGCCGTGGGTCGCCCGGCGCGGATACCTGGGATGAAGCCGCCGTAGCGCTTCATGTTGTCGGCGACCTCCTCCGGGTTGAAGGTGATCGAGACGTAGAAGAACGTGAAGAACACGATCAGCACGGTGTAGATGATCATGTAGATATTGCTGTCACCCTGGCTCAGGTGGTTGTTGATCCAGGTGACCCACCCGGCCGGGTTGGTCGGGTCGGTGTTGAACTGGGCAATCATCATGGGCAGCGTGAGCAACGAGCTAGCGAAGATGATCGGGATCACATTCGCCATGTTGACCTTGATCGGGATGTAGGTCGAGGTGCCGCCATACATCTGCCGGCCGACCATGCGCTTGGCGTACTGCACCGGGATGCGCCGGGTGCTCTGCTCCACATAAACCACGAGGGCGATGATCAAGAAGCCGATCGCGATCACCACGAAGAACGTGAACCAGTTCTGCTGGTTCTTGATCTGCCAGAGGGCGCCGGGGAAGCCGGCCGCGATCGAGGTGAAGATCAACAGCGACATGCCATTGCCGACGCCCTTGTCGGTCATGAGCTCACCGAGCCACATGATCAAGCCGGTGCCGGCCGTCATGGTCAGCACCATGATCAAGATTGTCGGGATGCTGTCGCTGACGAGGATGTTGGTGCAGCCGGGGCCGAAGAGCGCGCCCGGGTTCTGGGCGAAGGTAATCAGCGTCGAACTCTGCAGGATCGCCAACCCGATGGTCAGATAGCGGGTGTACTGCGTCATCTTGGCCTGGCCCGACGAGCCCTCCTTCTTGAGGGTCTCGAAGCGCGGGATGACGACCGTCAACAACTGCACGATGATCGCAGCGGTGATGTACGGCATGATGCCCAGCGCGAAGATCGAGAGCTGGAGCAAGGCGCCGCCGCTGAAGAGGTTGGCGAGGCCGAGGAAGCCGGACTTCGGGGCGTCCTTCATACATTGCTGGACGGCGGGGTAGCTCACCCCGGGCGTGGGAATGTGCGTGCCCAGGCGATAGAGCGCGATGATCGCGAACGTGAACAGCAGCTTCTTGCGCAGGTCCGGTGTCCGGAACGCGCGGCCGAAGGCGGTGAGCAAACTGGTCCCCTCCATGGGCGGGCCGGGGGGCGGGCCCGCTGGTCTTGCTGACGAATAGGGCGGAATCGTCCGCCGATGCACGATACCCGACGAGGGTGTCGCGTCCGGCATCGAGTCGATCCCCCTGGATAACGCCGTATGCCGTGAGGCGAGTTCCGAGATCGGCTCGCCTCACGGCATACGGGAGGAAATCGCGGGTGCGACGCGATCAGGCGGTGGCGGTGCTCCCGCCCGCGGCCTCGATCTTGTCCTTCGCGCTGGCGGAGAACGCGTCGGCGGTGACCTGCACCGCGACGGTGATCTCGCCGGTGCCCAGCACCTTGACGGGCTGACCGCCGCGGACGGCGCCCTTGGCGACCAGGTCCTCGACCGTCACGACGCCACCCGAGGGGTAGAGCGCCGAGATCTTGTCGAGATTGACGACCTGGAAGGTCGTGCGGAACGGGTTCTTGAAGCCCCGCAGCTTAGGCAGACGCATGTGGATGGCGGTGGAACCACCCTCGAAGTGCGCCGGCACCTGGTAGCGGGCCTTGGTGCCCTTGGTGCCACGACCGGCGGTCTTACCCTTGGAGCCTTCCCCACGACCAACGCGGGTCTTGGCAGTCTTGGCACCGGGGGCGGGACGCAGGTGGTGGACCTTCAGCGCGTGGGTGTTCGCGCCCTTTTCGGCCTGCTCAGCCATGCTCACTCAACCTCCTCGACGACCACCAAGTGGCGGACCGTCCGGACCATACCCCGGATCTCGGGGCGGTCCTCCTTGACGACGACATCGCCGATGCGCTTGAGGCCCAGCGTGCGCAGAGTCTCCCGCGCGCTGTGCTTCTCGCCGACGATGCCCTTCTTCTGGGTGACCTTCAACCGTGCCATCACGCACCAGCCCCAGCGGCCTGGGCGCGCAGCATGGCGGCCGGAGCAACCTCGTCCAACGGCAGGCCACGACGAGCCGCGACCGCCTCGGGACGCTCGAGACCCTTCAGGGCCGCGACCGTCGCGTGCACGATGTTGATGGAATTGTCGGAGCCGAGGCTCTTGGAGAGCACGTCGTGGACGCCCGCACACTCGAGAACGGCGCGCACGGGGCCACCGGCGATGACACCGGTACCAGGAGCGGCCGGACGCAGCATGACGACGCCGGCCGCGGCCTCACCCTGGATGGGGTGCGGGATGGTGCCCTGGATCCGGGGAACCTTGAAGAACGCCTTCTTGGCTTCCTCGACACCCTTGGCGATGGCGGCGGGGACCTCGCGGGCCTTGCCATAGCCGACGCCCACGGTGCCGTCACCGTCACCGACGACGACCAGAGCGGTGAAGCTGAAGCGACGACCACCCTTGACGACCTTGGCAACGCGGTTGATGGTCACCACGCGCTCGAGGTACTGGCTCTTCTCGGGAGCATCGCCACGACGGTTGTCGCGGCGGTCTCCGTCGCGGCCGCGACGCTCTCCGCGCTCGTTGGTCCGGTCGCCGCCGCGGTCGGCGGCGCCGGTGCCTCGACGCTGGGGTCCGGGCATCAGATGTTCCTCATCTCGATGGTTGCGTTGTTCACAGGGAAAGGCCTCCCGCGCGGGCACCGTCGGCGACGGCAGCGACCCGACCGTGGTACTTGTTGCCACCGCGGTCGAACACGACGGCGTCGACGCCGGCGTCCTTGGCGCGGGTGGCGATCAGCTCGCCGACCTTCTTGGCCTTGGCGCTCTTGTCACCGTCGGCGCTGCGCAGGTCGACCTCCATGGTGGAGGCGCTGACCAGCGTCTTGCCCACGGTGTCGTCGACGATCTGGGCGACGATGTGGCGGGCGCTGCGGGTGACGACGAGACGGGGACGCTCGGTTGTGCCGCTGACGTGCTTGCGGATGCGCTCGTGACGACGAATGCGGGCAGCAGACTTGCTCTTGCCGCGCTTGATGATCATTCCCATGACTACTTCTTCCCGGTCTTGCCGGCCTTGCGGCGAATCTGCTCGCCGGCGTAACGGACACCCTTGCCCTTGTAGGGGTCGGGCTTGCGCAGCTTGCGGATGTTGGCGGCGACCTCGCCGACCAACTGCTTGTCGATGCCCTGGACCGAGAACTTGGTCTGGCTCTCGACCGCGAAGGTGATGCCAGCCGGCGGCTCAACGGTGATCGGGTGGCTGTAGCCGAGGGCGAACTCGAGGTTGCTGCCGCGTGCCATGACGCGGTAACCGGTCCCGACGATCTCCAACTTCTTCTCATAGCCATCGGTGACACCGAGGACCATGTTGTTGAGGAGGGTGCGGGTCAGGCCGTGCAGCGAGCGTGACAGACGCTCGTCGTCAGGACGGGTGACCTCCAGGCCACTCTCGCCCTGGGCGACGGCGATGGGCTCGGCGACGACGTGCTGAAGCTCGCCCTTGGGGCCGGTGACCTTGACGGTCTGGCCGTCGATCGCGACCGAGACACCCGAGGGAACGGTGACCGGCATACGTCCGATTCGAGACATGTCGGTACTCCCTTACCAGATGTAGGCGAGGACTTCCCCACCCACACCCTTGTTAGCCGCCTGCTTGTCGGTCAGCAGGCCGGACGACGTGGAAATGATCGCGATGCCGAGGCCGCCGAGCACCTTCGGAAGGTTGGTGCTCTTGGCGTAGACGCGCAGACCGGGCTTGCTCACCCGGCGCAGGCCGGCGATGGAGCGCTCCCGGTTGGGGCCGTACTTCAGCTGGATCGTCAAGGTCTTGCCGACCTCGGCGTCCTCGACCGCCCAGGAGGCGATGTAGCCCTCGGCCTGGAGGATCTCGGCGATGTGCGACTTGAGGTTCGAGAACGGCATGGAGACGTCGTCCTTGTGCGCCGAGTTGGCGTTCCGGACGCGGGTCAACATGTCCGCAATCGGGTCAGTCATGGTCATGGGCTTAGTCGGCCCCTTCTCACCGCGGTTTCCTTACGGACCTTCGATGTTGGTGGTGGTGTGGTGCTGTGAAATTCTTGGTGACACCGTGAGCCTTCCGCGTTAGCGACAGACCCACGGCGAGCACTGAAATCCGCGGAGCGGACCGGGCAACCGTCGAGCGTAGCGAGCTTGGTTGCCCGGAACGAAAGAGACGGTCTTCGCGGAGCGAAGGCGGTGCCTTTCGGTCTCTACCAAGAGGACTTGGTCACGCCGGGGAGCTCGCCGCGGTGCGCCATCTCCCGCAGGCAGATCCGGCACAGGCCGAACTTGCGGTAAACCGAGTGGGGGCGGCCGCAGCGCTGGCAGCGGGTGTAGCCGCGAACCTTGAACTTCGGCTTCTTCTCGGCCTTGTTCTTCAGAGCGGTCTTCGCCATGGCGTCAGTTCTCCTTGAAGGGGAAGCCGAGCGCCTTGAGCAGCGCGCGTCCCTCGTCGTCGTTGGTGGCGGTCGTGACCACGGTGATGTCCATGCCGCGAACGCGGTCGATGCGGTCCTGGTCGATCTCGTGGAACATCGACTGCTCGGTCAGACCGAACGTGTAGTTGCCACGACCGTCGAACTGCTTCGGCGAGAGGCCGCGGAAGTCACGGATACGCGGCAGCGCAATGCTGACGAGACGGTCGAGGAACTCCCACATGCGATCGCCGCGCAGCGTGACGTGGGCGCCGATCGGCATACCCTCACGCAGTTTGAACTGGGCGATGGACTTGCGAGCCTTGGTGACCTGCGGCTTCTGGCCGGTGATGGCGGCCAGGTCGCGGATGGCACCCTCGATCAGCTTGCTGTCCTTGGCGGCGTCGCCGACACCCATGTTGACGACGACCTTGACGACGCCCGGTACCTGCATGGCGTTGCCATAGGAGAACTGCTCGGAGAGCGTGCTGCGGATCTCGTCCGCGTAGCGCGTCTTGAGGCGCGGCTTGGTTGCGGTTTCGGTCATCAGATGTCCTTGCCGGAGCGCACGGAAACCCGCACGCGGGTGGTCTTGGTGCGGCCGTCGCGCTCGACCTGCTCGACGCGGGTCTTGACGCGGGTGGGCTTCTTGTCACTGGGGTCGACGATCGCGACGTTGCTCACGTGGATCGGGGCCTCCTGCACCACGAGGCCACCGGTGCCCTGGGGGCCCGGCTTGACGTGGCGGGTGATCCGGTTGACGCCCTCGACCGTGACGCGCTGCGTCTCGGTGTCGACGGCGATGACCTTGCCCTGCTTGGCCTTGTCCTTGCCGGTGAGCACCTGGACGGTGTCACCCTTCTTGATCTTCATCTTGGCCATGGCCTCAGAGCACCTCCGGTGCCAACGAGATGATCTTCATGAAGCGCTTCTCGCGCAGCTCGCGCCCAACCGGGCCGAAGATGCGGGTTCCACGCGGGTCGCCGTCGTTCTTGAGGATGACGGCGGCGTTCTCATCGAAGCGGATGTAGCTGCCGTCGGCGCGACGGCGCTCCTTGGTCGTCCGGACGATGACAGCCTTGACGACATCACCCTTCTTGACGTTGCCGCCGGGGATGGCGTCCTTGACGGCCGCCACGATGATGTCGCCGATGCCGGCGTAGCGGCGGCCCGAGCCACCGAGAACGCGGATGCAGAGGATCTCCTTGGCACCCGTGTTGTCGGCAACCTTGAGGCGCGATTCCTGCTGAATCACCACACACCTCCGGTGACGGTCGGCTCCGCCGACCCAACTGCGCGGACGGGCTGCGCCCGGCGACTGCTGTTTCGCCCAATCAGGCTCGCTGCGCTCGCGAGTGCGCGAGCTCCTCGCTTCGCTCGGTGCATCACTTGGCCTTCTCCAAAATCTCCACGACGCGCCAGCGCTTGGAGGCGCTCAGCGGACGGGTCTCCATGATCAGGACGCGGTCACCGACGCCGGCGGCGTTCTGCTCGTCGTGCGCCTTGACCTTGTGGCTCTTGCGCATGACCTTGCCGTACAGGGCGTGCTTGACGCGGTCCTCGACCTCGACGACAACGGTCTTGTCCATCTTGTCGCTGACCACATAGCCCTGGCGGGTCTTGCGGTAGTTGCGCTCCACGCTCGACTTCTCTTCCATAGTGTTCTCGCTCATGCCGCTCACGCCCCGGTCCCGCCGATGCCGAGCTCGCGCTCACGCATTTCGGTGTAGATGCGGGCGATGTCCTTGCGGACCGCGCGGAGGCGGCCGTGGCTTTCCAGCTGGCCGGTGGCGGACTGGAAGCGGAGGTTGAACAGCTCCGCCTTGGCCTTGCGCAGTTCCTCGACGAGACGGTCCTCGTCGAGGCCACGCAGTTCAGCGGACGTCAGGTCCTTCGAACCGATAGCCATCAGATGTCACCACCTTCACGCCGGACGAAGCGGGCCTTCATCGGCAACTTGTGCATCGCCAGGCGCATGGCCTCGCGAGCGGTCTCCTCGGGAACACCGGACAGCTCGAACAGGATGCGACCGGGCTTGACATTGGCGATCCACCACTCCGGCGAACCCTTACCGGAACCCATGCGGGTTTCGGCCGGCTTCTTGGTGAGCGGACGGTCGGGGTAGACGTTGATCCAGACCTTGCCGCCACGCTTGATGTAGCGGGTCATGGCGATACGAGCGGACTCGATCTGCCGGTTGGTGACATAGGCGGGCTCAAGAGCCTGGATGCCGTAGTCACCGAAGGCCAGGACGTTGCCGCCCTTGGACATCCCCGAACGACCGGGGTGGTGCTGCTTGCGGTGCTTGACGCGACGCGGGATCAGCATCGAATCCTCACACTCCCTCGGAGACGGCCTCGGCGGCGGGGGCGCTCGCGTCGGTGGTGTCGGTGGCGACGGAGTCACGACGGGCACGCGCGGGGCGCTCGTCCCGGTCGCGACGCGGACCGCGAGCCTGGCGCGGCGCGTTGACCTGCTGCGCGGCGAACTCCTTCTCGGTCATGTCGCCCTTGTAGATCCACACCTTCACGCCGATCCGGCCGAAGGTGGTCTTGGCCTCGAAGAAGCCGTAGTCGATGTTCGCGCGCAGGGTGTGCAGCGGCACACGGCCTTCGCGGTAGAACTCGGAGCGGGACATCTCGGCGCCGCCGAGACGACCGGAGCACTGAATCCGGATCCCCTTTGCGCCGGCGCGCTGGGCGGACTGCATACCCTTGCGCATCGCCCGACGGAAGGTGACACGGGCGCTGAGCTGCTCGGCGATGCCCTGGGCGACCAACTGAGCGTCAATCTCGGGGTTCTTGACCTCGAGGATGTTCAACTGGACCTGCTTGCCCGTGAGCTTCTCGAGCTCACCGCGGATGCGGTCGGCCTCGGCGCCGCGGCGACCGATGACGATGCCCGGACGCGCCGTGTGCAGGTCGACGCGGACCCGGTCGCGGGTGCGCTCGATCTCCACGCGGGAAATGCCGGCGCGTTCCATACCCTTGGCCATGAGGCGCCGGATGGCGACGTCCTCCTTGACGTAGTCGCGGTAACGCTGCCCCTCCTTGGTGGAGTCGGCGAACCAGCGGCTCTTGTGATCGGTGGTGATGCCCAGGCGGAAGCCGTGCGGGTTGACCTTCTGACCCATCAGCGGGTACCTGCCTTTCCGGAGTCCTTCGGCGCGACGTGCACGGTGATGTGGCTCGTCCGCTTGTTGATGCGGCCGGCGCGGCCCTGAGCGCGCGGACGGAACCGCTTCATCGTCGGGCCCTCGTCCACGAAGGCTGCCGTGATGACCAAGTCACGCTCGTCAAAGGCCTCCGACGCAGCGTCGGCCTTGACCTTGGCGTTGGCGATGGCACTCTGCAGCACCTTCAGCACCGGCTCGCTCGCGCTCTGCGGGGCGAAGCGGAGGACGGCGACAGCGTCCGCGGCCTTCTTGCCGCGAATGAGGTCGACGACCCGGCGTGCCTTCTGAGGCGTGACCCGCACGTGGCGGGCACTCGCCGTGGCTTCCATGACGCTCTCCTGCGTGCTCATCGACGACGGCCCTTCTTGTCGTCCTTGATGTGACCCTTGAAGGTCCGGGTCGGCGCGAACTCACCGAGCTTGTGACCGACCATCGACTCGGTCACGAAGACCGGGATGTGGCTCTTGCCGTTGTGAACGGCAAAGGTGTGGCCCAGGAAGTCCGGCGCGATGACCGAGCGACGCGACCAGGTCTTGATGATCTGCTTGGAACCCGAAGCGTTCTGCGCGTCCACCTTCTTCTGCAGGTGGCCGTCGATGAAAGGGCCCTTTTTCAAACTGCGTGGCATCTCGAAAGGCTCCTATCAGCGCTTCTTGCCGGAACGGCGACGGCGGACGATCATCTTGTCGCTCGCCTTGCCAGGACGACGGGTGCGGCCCTCGGGCTGACCCCACGGGCTGACCGGGTTCCGGCCACCAGAGGTCTTGCCCTCGCCACCACCGTGCGGGTGGTCGACCGGGTTCATCGCGACACCGCGAACGGTGGGGCGCTTGCCCTTCCACCGCATGCGGCCGGCCTTGCCCCAGTTGATATTGGACTGCTCGGCGTTGCCGACCTCACCGACAGTGGCGCGGCAGCGCAGATCCACGTTGCGAATCTCACCGGACGGCATACGCAACTGGGCGTAGGGGCCGTCCTTGGCGACGAGCTGCACTCGGACGCCGGCGGAGCGAGCGATCTTGGCGCCACCGCCCGGCTTGATCTCCACGGCGTGGATGACCGTACCGGTGGGGATGTTGCGCAGCGGGAGGCTGTTGCCCGGCTTGATGTCGGCCGCGGGGCCGTTCTCAATCTGGTCGCCCTGGCGCAGCTTGTTCGGCGCGAGGATGTAGCGCTTCTCGCCGTCCGCGTAGTGCAGCAGCGCGATGCGCGCGGTGCGGTTCGGGTCGTACTCGATGTGCGCGACCTTCGCGGGCACGCCGTCCTTGTCGTGGCGACGGAAGTCGATGACGCGGTAGGCACGCTTGTGGCCACCACCGATGTGACGGGTGGTGATGCGACCGGAGGCGTTGCGGCCACCGGACTTCGAGAGCGGCTTGACGAGCGACTTCTCGGGCGTGGTGCGCGTGATCTCGACGAAGTCGGCCACGCTGCTGCCACGACGCCCCGGCGTCGTCGGCTTGAACTTACGGATTCCCATGTCTACCTAGCTCCTCAGGCGCCAGCACCGAAGATGTCGATCGCGCCCTCGCGGAGGGTGACGATCGCACGCTTGGTGTCCTTGCGCTTGCCCGTGCCGAAGCGCGTGCGGCGGGACTTGCCCTGGCGGTTCATCGTGTGGACCGAGTCGACCTTGACATCGAAGATGCGCTCGACAGCGATCTTGATCTCGGTCTTGTTGGCCCGCGGGTCGACGATGAAGGTGTACTTGCCCTCTTCGAGGAGGGTGTAGGACTTCTCCGAGACGACCGGCGCGATCAGGATGTCGCGGGGGTCCTTCTGGACGTTGCTCACTTGGACTCCTCCTTCGCGGGCGCTCCGACGAAGGTGTCGAAGGCGGCCTGCGTGAAGACCACGTCGTCAGCGCACAACACGTCGTAGGTGTTGAGCTGGTCGACGGCCAGGACGTGGACGTTGTCGAGGTTGCGGACCGACTTCAGCGAGACGATGTCGCTGCGGTCGAGAACGACCAGCAGGTTCTTGCGCTCGGTGAGACCGGCCAGCAGCGCCACCGCATCCTTGGTCGACGGGGTGGACCCGGTGACCAGAGACTCGACGACGTGGATGCGGCCGTGACGCGCCCGGTCGGAGAGGGCACCGCGCAGGGCGGCGGCCTTCATCTTCTTGGGGGTGCGCTGGCTGTAGTCGCGCGGCTGTGGGCCGTGAACCGTGCCACCGCCGGCGAACTGCGGTGCACGCGTCGAACCCTGACGGGCGCGGCCGGTGCCCTTCTGCTTGTAGGGCTTGCGACCACCACCGCGGACCTCGCCGCGGGTCTTGGTGGCGTGCGTTCCCTGGCGCGCAGCAGCAAGCTGCGCGACGACGACCTGGTGGATCAGCGGGACGTTGGTCTGAACGTCGAAGATCTCAGCCGGCAGGTCGACGGCAACGGTTTTGGCGGTCATGCTCAGGCTCCCTTCGCGGCGGTGCGAACGAAGACCAGGCCGCCGCGGGGACCGGGGACGGCGCCCTTGATCAGCAGCAGGCCGCGCTCGACGTCGACGGCGTGGATGGTGAGGTTCTGCGTGGTCTGGCGCTCGCCGCCCATACGACCCGCCATGCGCATGCCCTTGAAAACGCGACCGGGGGTGGAGCACCCGCCGATGGAACCGGGCTTGCGGTGATTGCGGTGGGAACCGTGCGAGGCCGAGACACCCTTGAAGCCGTGACGCTTCATGACACCGGCAAAGCCCTTGCCCTTGGTGGTGCCCGAGACGTCGACCTTCTGGCCGGCCTCGAAGGTGTCGGCGCCGATCTCCTGGCCGAGCGCGTAGTCCGCGGCGTCGGAGGTGCGTAGCTCGACGAGGTGACGGCGCGGGGTGACCCCGGCCTTCTCGAAGTGGCCGCCCATGGGCTTGTTGACCTTGCGGGGGTCGATGGCGCCGAAGGCGAGCTGGACCGCGGCGTAGCCATCCGTCGCGGCGTCGCGAACCTGCGTCACTACATTGGGACCGGCCTGGACGACGGTCACCGGAACGAGGCGGCTGTCAGCATCCCAAACCTGGGTCATGCCGAGCTTCTCGCCGAGCACGCCCTTGACGGCGCGCGCATTTGCGTGAGTCATCGCGGTGTCCTTCAGAGCTTGATCTCGATGTTGACGTCCGCCGGCAGGTCGAGACGCATCAGCGAGTCGACAGCCTTGGGCGTCGGGTCGATGATGTCGATGAGGCGCTTGTGAGTGCGCATCTCGAAGTGCTCGCGGGAGTCCTTGTACTTGTGGGGGCTCCGGATGACCACGAAGACGTTCTTCTCCGTGGGCAGGGGAACCGGGCCGACAACGGTCGCACCCGCGCGGGTCACCGTGTCGACGATCTTTCGCGCCGAGCTGTCGATGACCTCGTGGTCATACGACTTCAGCCGAATGCGGATCTTCTGTCCCGCCATCGTGTGGTCGTCTCTCTCTCGCCGTCCAACTGACAAAATCCTGTGGCCTGCTCCGGCCTCCGACCCCCGAGGTCGGGCGTGTCGCCCTAGCTCCGCTACCCGACGGCCGCGCTCAGCGCGATCGTTCGGATGATCGGTGGTCCGGCCTGAGCCGGCGGCTTGCACTCGACGGTGTGTCGCCCCTGCCTTGCGGCGGGTTCGATTCGTTCGCACCGTCGGGCGGCCGCAGACCCGTAGAGGGCGCAGCCGCGTCAAGCAACCTAACTATCTTGCCACGTCCTGGTCGGCGATCCAAATCGGGCCGGTACGGACCCTGCGCCGGAGCCAGGGCGTGGGGAAGCCGAGGTGGGAGGAGCCGAGGCACGCGGCATACGGCAACTCAGCACACGTTAGTGAACTGTGGACAGGTTGCAACCTGTCCACAGTTGACTAACTGCTGCTAGCAGAAGTTCCAACCTCCGCAGATCCGCCCGCATGACGGCGTGACTGGGCTCGTCGAGCGGAACAGGAAGGCGCGGCACCCGCAATGCGGGTACCGCGCCTTTCTGGGGGTACACGGGGGCGAGCCCCCATGGACTACTTGGTGATCTTGGTGACGCGACCCGCGCCGACCGTCCGGCCACCCTCACGGATGGCGAACTTGAGGCCTTCCTCCATGGCGATCGGCTGGATCAGCTCGACCGACATCTCGGTGTTGTCGCCGGGCATGACCATCTCGGTGCCCTCGGGGAGGTGCACGACACCCGTCACGTCCGTGGTGCGGAAGTAGAACTGCGGACGGTAGTTGTCGTAGAACGGCGTGTGACGGCCGCCCTCGTCCTTGGACAGGATGTAGACGTTGGCGTCGAAGCCCGTGTGCGGGGTGATCGAGCCGGGCTTGACGACAACCTGGCCGCGCTCGACGTCCTCACGCTTGACACCACGAAGGAGCAGACCGACGTTCTCGCCGGCGCGGCCCTCGTCGAGCAGCTTGCGGAACATCTCGACACCGGTGACGGTGGTCTTCTTGGCCGGACCCTCGTGGATGCCGACGATCTCGACCTCCTCGTTGACCTTGAGGATGCCGCGCTCGATACGGCCGGTGACGACAGTGCCACGACCGGTGATCGTGAAGACGTCCTCAACGGGCATCAGGAACGGCTTGTCGATGTCACGCTCGGGCTCGGGGATGTAGTTGTCCACCGCGTCCATGAGCTCGAGAACGGACTCGCCCCACTTCGCGTCGCCCTCAAGCGCCTTCAGCGCCGAGACGCGAACGACGGGCAGGTCGTCGCCGGGGAACTCGTAGGTCGACAGGAGCTCACGGACCTCCATCTCGACGAGCTCGAGGATCTCCTCGTCGTCGACCATGTCGGTCTTGTTGAGCGCCACGACGATGAAGGGGACGCCGACCTGGCGGGCCAGGAGGACGTGCTCCTTCGTCTGCGGCATGGGGCCGTCGGTGGCGGCGACCACAAGGATCGCGCCGTCCATCTGGGCCGCACCGGTGATCATGTTCTTGACGTAGTCGGCGTGCCCGGGGCAGTCGACGTGGGCGTAGTGACGGCCCTCGGTCTGGTACTCGATGTGCGCGATCGAGATGGTGATACCGCGCTGCTTCTCTTCCGGCGCCTTGTCAATGTCGTCGAACGCGAACTTGGGGTTGACGTCCGGGTACTTGTCGTGCAGGACCTTCGAGATCGCAGCCGTCAGCGTCGTCTTGCCATGGTCGATGTGACCGATGGTGCCGATGTTGACGTGCGGCTTGGTCCGCTCGAACTTTGCCTTCGCCACTTGCTTGTCCTCCTCAGGACTTCTCTGGGATACCGCTTGCGACCAGGAAGGACGGGCGGTGCTTAGGGGTATGACTAGAGGGTCAGCCGGTAAGTCTACCGGTCACTCGCCCCTGGTCTTCTTGATGATTTCTTCCGCGACGCTCTTGGGCACCTCGGCGTAGGAATCGAACTCCATCGAGTAGTTGGCCCGACCCTGGGTCTTGGACCGCAGGTCGCCCACATAGCCGAACATCTCCGACAACGGGACGAGACCGCGAACGACCTTCGCACCGCTGATGTCCTCCATGGCCTGAATCTGGCCACGGCGGGAGTTGATGTCGCCGATAACGTCGCCCATGTACTCCTCGGGCGTGCGGACCTCAACGGCCATCATCGGCTCAAGAAGGACCGGGTCACACTTCTTGACGGCCTCCTTGAAGGCCATCGACCCGGCGATCTTGAACGCCATTTCCGAGGAGTCGACGTCGTGGTAGCCACCGTCGAGCAGGGTCGCCTTGACCCCGACGAGGGGGTAACCGGCCAGGGTGCCGTACTGCATGGCGTCCTGGATGCCGGCGTCCACCGACGGGATGTACTCGCGGGGAACGCGGCCACCGGTGACCTTGTTCTCGAACTCGTACATCTCGCCCTCGGAGGTGTCCAGCGGAGCCAGCGCGATCTGCACCTTTGCGAACTGACCGGAACCACCGGTCTGCTTCTTGTGGGTGTAGTCGTACTTCTCCACGGCGCGACGAATCGTCTCGCGGTAGGCCACCTGCGGCTTGCCGACGTTGGCCTCGACTTTGAACTCGCGACGCATGCGGTCGACGAGGATGTCGAGGTGGAGCTCGCCCATACCGGCGATGATCGTCTGACCAGTCTCCTCGTCGAGGTTGACCTTGAAGGTCGGGTCCTCTTCGGCGAGCTTCTGGATCGCGACGCCGAGCTTCTCCTGGTCGCCCTTCGTCTTGGGCTCGATGGCGACCTGGATGACCGGCTCGGGGAAGGTCATCGACTCCAGCACGACCGGCTTCTCGATATCGGAAAGCGTGTCACCGGTGGTGGTCGTCTTTAGGCCGATCGCGGCGTAGATGTGCCCGGCCAGCGCCTCGTCAACAGGGTTCTCCTTGTTGGCGTGCATCTGGAAGAGCTTGCCGACGCGCTCCTTCTTGACCTTGGTCGAGTTGAGCACCTGGGTGCCCGCCGCGATCCGGCCCGAGTAGACACGAATGAAGGTCAAGGTCCCGAAGAACGGGTGCGCAGCAACCTTGAACGCCAACGCCGAGAACGGCTCGTCGATCGAGGGGTTGCGGACGATGACCTCGTCCTCGTTACCGACGGCGTGGCCGTTCATGGCCGGGACGTCGAGCGGGCTCGGCAGGAAGTCGATGACCGCATCGAGCATGGGCTGCACGCCGCGATTCTTGAACGCCGAGCCACACAGGATCGGGTAGAGCGTCGAGGAGACGGTCAGCGCGCGGATGCCGGCCTTGAGCTCGGCGACCGTGAGGTCACCCTCCTCGAGGTACTTCTCCATCAGCTCGTCGCTGGACTCGGCAACCCGCTCGACCAGGGCCATGCGGTACTCGTCCGCCTGGTCCTTCAGCTCGGCGGGGATCTCCTGGACCTCGTACTTCGCGCCCATGGTGACATCGCCCTTGGCATCGCCCGGCCACACCAGGGCGCGCATCTCGATCAGATCGACGACGCCGACGAAGTCGTTCTCGGAACCGATGGGCAGCTGGATGACCAGCGGCTCGGCGCCGAGGCGGTCCTTGATGGTCTGGACCGTGAAGTAGAAGTCCGCGCCGAGCTTGTCCATCTTGTTGACGAAGGCGATGCGGGGGACGTCGTACTTGTCCGCCTGACGCCATACGGTCTCGGACTGGGGCTCCACGCCCTCCTTGCCGTCGAACACGGCAACGGCGCCGTCGAGGACACGCAGCGAGCGCTCCACCTCGACGGTGAAGTCGACGTGGCCGGGGGTGTCAATGATGTTGACCTGGTTGCCATTCCAGAAGGAGGTCACCGCGGCGGAGGTGATGGTGATGCCGCGTTCCTTCTCCTGCTCCATCCAGTCGGTGGTGGAGGCGCCGTCGTGGGTCTCACCGATCTTGTGGTTGCGACCGGTGTAGAAGAGGATGCGCTCGGTCGTCGTGGTCTTGCCAGCGTCGATGTGCGCCATGATGCCGATATTCCGGACCTTGGTCAGGTCGGTCAGGACGTCCTGTGCCACTTTGGGTTATCTCATCTCGTTCGTTGCGAACTGCGTTACGTGTCGTGGTCCGGCGCGGCTGCGCCGGGGGCCGTATGCCGCGCGCTCGGGTGAGCGCGCGGCATACGACCTGCTGGGGTCACCAGCGGTAGTGCGCGAAGGCCTTGTTGGACTCGGCCATCTTGTGGGTGTCCTCGCGACGCTTCACGGCGGCACCGAGGCCGTTGGAGGCGTCGAGGATCTCGTTCATGAGGCGCTCGGTCATGGTCTTCTCGCGGCGCTGCCGGGAGTAGCCGACGAGCCAGCGCAGCGACAGGGTCGTGGCGCGGCCCGGCTTGACCTCGACGGGGACCTGGTAGGTCGCGCCACCGACGCGGCGGGACTTGACCTCCAGGGTCGGGCGGACATTGTCCAGCGCGCGCTTCAGGGTGGGCACCGGGTCGGTGCCGGTCTTGGTGCGGACTCCTTCGAGGGCGCCGTAGACGATGTTTTCGGCGATCGACTTCTTGCCATCGAGCAGAATCTTGTTGACCAACTGGGTCACCAGGACGCTGTTGTAGACCGGGTCGACGACGAGCGGGCGCTTGGGGGCGGGACCCTTGCGAGGCATTACTTCTTCCCCTTCTTGGCGCCGTAGCGGCTGCGGGCCTGCTGGCGGTTCTTGACACCCTGGGTGTCGAGCGCGCCGCGAATGATCTTGTAGCGAACGCCGGGGAGGTCCTTCACACGACCGCCACGCACGAGCACCATCGAGTGCTCCTGCAGGTTGTGGCCGACGCCGGGGATGTAGGCGGTGACCTCGATGCCGCTGGTCAGGCGCACACGGGCGACCTTGCGCAGCGCCGAGTTCGGCTTCTTGGGGGTGGTGGTGTACACACGCGTGCACACGCCGCGGCGCTGGGGAGAGCCCTTGAGGGCAGGAGTCTTGACCTTGGTGGCCTTGTCCTGCCGGCCCTTGCGCACCAGCTGGTTGATGGTAGGCAAACTGCGTCCTTCGAAATCGTCGTTGCCTTCGCGTCCTCGCGAAGACTCCTAGCTATGCTCGACCTGCGACCCCCGTGGTCGGGTGTGTCGCCGATGAGCGCTCTCCCCTGCACTCCCCAGGCCCGAGGCCAGCACCCGCGTTGAGGCGGGAGCCGACACGGACGTGGATTGCCCGGCGAGAGGTCTGGGCCGAACTCAGTCACCCAGGACTGCGGCCGATGTGACCGGGGGTCGACGCGGAGGCGTCGAAAGACCAGACACGGCTTTTCAGTCTACTTTGCCCGTGGGCAGGGGCCAAATCGCGGGCGGTCGCCCCTCGGACGCTCCGCCTGGACACCGCTCGTGGGCCCCGAGTTGGTGGGCCCCGAGTTGGAACTTCTGCTAGCAGCAGTTAGTCAACTGTGGACACCTTGCAACCTGTCCGCAGTTCACTAACCTGTGCTGAGTTGAGCCGAGCGGTGCTGAGTTGAGCCGGCGGTGCGGAGTTGGCCGAGCGGTGCCGAGTCAGGCCGAGCGCGGTCGGATGAGCAGGGCCTGGGCGGAGATGCCGAGGAGGCCGGACGCGTCATACAACGTCGAGCGAGCCACGCCCGAGCCGGCCCCGGAGATGAGCGTCTCCGCCTCGACCGCCACCCACTCACCCACCACCGGCCGGGTGAGGTGGACGGTGAGTTCGAGATTGCGGAAGTCCCACTCCCGGATGTCGAGCACAGCGCTGATCCCTGACGCCGAGTCGACGCACGCCAGCACCCGCTGCAGCGGCGTCAACTCCTCCCCCGCCACCAGCGGCACCCGCGGCCGCATCCACGCCGTCCCCGGGCCGGGCTCCGCGATATGACCGGCCACCCAGCGCCAGTCGATGGCATCGGCATACCCAGGAACCCACCCCGGCGGCAGGTCGAGCGCCCGACCGGTTTCCGGGCCGGGCGGCACCGGGCGCGCGCCCGCGACGGGCCCATGCGCCAATTCCGGCACGCACCAGGCGGAGGCCTGGGCAACGACCCGGCCGGTCGCCTCGTCGACCAACTCGGCCCGGAACTGACTCACCACCCGTCCCGACCGGGCGACAGCGGCGCTCACCCGCAGGTCCCCGACCGGCACCGCGCCGAGGAGATCCATCGCGAAGCGGCTCACGGTCATCCCGTCTGGGAGGAGTCCCTCGATGGCGCGCCCCATCAGCGCGGCCGGCGGTGACGCGTGCTGGGCCTGGTCCGTCCACGGCCCGGCCGTATGCCGCGTGGCCCGAAACCGCTCTCCCGCACCATCATCCGACGGCAGGGCAAGGAAGAAGGCGTCCTCAGTGGCCATCCTCGCCCTCCCCGGCCGGGCCGTTGAGTCGGTCGAAGGCCGCGGCATACCGGAAGGAGCCGCCGTCCGTGGCCGGGTCGAAATCCGCGAGCGGCTTGACCTGGAAGTAGGCGTCCGGCCACGGAGCCGGACTCACTACCCCGACCGTGGTGGCGGGCACGAAGCCGAACCGCCCATAGAACCCGGGGTCGCCGAGAAGTACGATCTCGCGCTCCCCCGACTCCTGCGCGGCCCCGATCACGGCCTCCATCAGGCGCGTCCCGATCCCCTTGCCTTGGTATGCCGCGCACACCCCGATCGGGCCCAACCCCACCGAGTCCCGCTCGTCGATCGTCCCGCGACTGCAGACAACGCTGCCGACGATCTGGCCGTCGCGCTCGGCCACGAGGGTCAGCGGCCACAGGACGTCGCCGTCCTCGCGCAGCCAATCCACCAGCACCGACTCGACACTTTGCACCTCGCCGTCCGGCACCGGGAAGGCATCAATGTGGACGGCCCGGGCCGCGGCGGCGTCCTCGGGCCGCTCCGGGCGAATCACGACGTCAGTCACAAGCCAGGATCGTATGCCGTGAAGCTCGCGCTCAGGGCGGCGTGGTCGGTCAGGCGGCTGGTACGCGGAGTCTGGTCGATAACGACTCCGGACCCGGTCACCCCGCCACCGGTGAGCAGGTAGTCGTAGCGACACCCAACCCCCGAATGATCCACCCATGTGGGGTCGCCGGCGAGGTCCGTGCCGTGGTGGGCCGCGGCATACACGTCGGTCAGGCCGAGATCCGTCGTGAGGGTGTCGTATGCCGCGCGCTCTTCACTCAGCACATATGGCAGCCGGTCGCGGTGTCCCGGGGCGACGATGTTGAGGTCGCCCGCGATGAGGGTGGGCGTCGGTGGCAGGTCCTGGAGCGTCGCGACGAAACCGTTCAGCCAGTCGCGTTTGCGTTGTCGCTGGGCCGCGTTCGCGTAGCGGACCGGATCACTGGCCGCACCGTATGCCGCGAGCAGCCTCACCCGGGGACCTGACGAGGGCGTGAGGCGGCATGCCATAAGCCGCTCGGGCAGGAGGGGCAGGGCCGGAATGTCGTCGGGGACTAGCGTGAATCCGTTGCGCGCCACGACCAGGACGCCCAATGCACCTCGCTCGGTGCTACCTCGTTCGATGAGCCCGCGATCGGCTACCCCGCGCAGGCTGGAGTGGACGTCGTGGCCAGCCGCGCGGCATACGGACTCGATCAGGGCGGAGCCCTCGCCGCGCCCCGTCTCGGTGAGGACGAGGATGTCATCCTCGCGGTGCCAGAGGTATTCGAGGAGCGCGGCGGCGCGATCCTTCGGCGGCCGGGAGATGTTGAGCGTCAGGACCGAGAAGGCGCTGTCGGTCACGTGGTGCGCTGCCAGGCCCGATAGGCGAACCAGGCGAACATGCCGACGAGCACCACCATCACCGCCGTCAGGCGCTTCGGGTCGGTCTTGTTGAGGTGGAACGCCCCCGCCGCGACCAGCGCGATGGCCACGAGCCGCGCGGGGCCGGCGACCCGGAAGAGCACGAAGAGCCCGGCGGCCGCCAGCACTCCACCCAGGAGCGCGCGCCGCAGCTCCGGGCTGACGTCATCGAGCATGACCCGAATGTACGTGGTCAATGCTTCTGGAGGAACGTGAGGCGTTCCCGCAACGTCGTGAGGCTTTCCCGGAACGTCGTGAGGCTTTCCTGCAACGGCGTGAGGCTTTCCTGACCGCGTGAGGGGCTATAGCGCCTCACGCGGTCAGGAAAGCCTCACCTGGTCGACAAAAGCCTCACCAGCTCAGAAAAGCCTCACGCCGTCAGAAAAGCCTCACCGGCAGAGGGGGGCTGGGGCGGCGGGACGGCGAAACGCCGTCCCGCAGGGTGCGGGGCGGCGTTTCGTCGGCTACTACTCCGTCTGCTGCTCGGTTAGCCCAAGCTCAGACGAATCCGGGTCAGTTGTAGTCCAGGCCCAACTCGGCATCGTCGAGGCGGATGGCCTCGCCGGTGCCGGCGCCGAACACCGGGTAGACGTAGTCGTCGTAGTTCGGCATCGCGTACATCGCGGCGCGGGCCTCAGCGGTCGGCTCGACCTTGATGTTGCGGTAGCGGGTCAGGCCGGTGCCGGCCGGGATCAACTTGCCGAGGATGACGTTCTCCTTCAGGCCGAGCAGCGGGTCGGACTTGCCTTCCATGGCCGCCTCGGTCAGGACGCGGGTGGTCTCCTGGAAGGAGGCCGCCGAGAGCCAGGAGTCGGTCGCCAGCGAGGCCTTGGTGATACCCATCAGCTCGGGGCGCCCGGAGGCCGGCCGGCCACCCTCGCCCACGACCCGACGGTTCTCCTCCTCGAAGCGGCCGCGCTCGGACAGCATGCCCGGGAGCAACTCGGTGTCACCCGACTCGATGATCGTGATCCGGCGCAGCATCTGCCGCACGATGACCTCGATGTGCTTGTCGTGGATGGCGACACCCTGCTGGCGATAAACCGCCTGGACCTCGTCCACGAGGTGCATCTGCACCTGACGCGGACCCTGGATGCGCAGGACCTGCTTGGGGTCGATCGCGCCCTGGACCAGCTTGGTGCCGACGGCCACGTGCTCACCGTCGGAGATGAGCAGGCGGGCGCGCTTGCTGACCGGGTAGGCGTGCTCCTCCGAGCCGTCGTCCGGGGTCAGCAGGATGCGCCGAGCCTTGTCGCTCTCCTCGATCTGCACCCGGCCGGCCGCCTCGGCGATCGGGGCGACACCCTTGGGGGTGCGCGCCTCGAACAACTCGACGACACGCGGCAGACCCTGGGTGATGTCGTCACCGGCCACACCACCGGTGTGGAAGGTACGCATCGTCAACTGGGTGCCCGGCTCACCGATGGACTGCGCGGCGATGATGCCGACCGCCTCACCGATGTCGACCAACTTGCCGGTCGCCAGCGAGCGGCCATAGCACTTGGCACACGTGCCGACCCGCGACTCACAGGTCAGGACGGAGCGGACCTTGACCTTGTCGACGCCGGCGGCGTAGAGCGCGTCGATGACGACGTCACCCAGGTCGATGCCGGCCACGGCCAAGACGTCCCCATCGACGGTGACGTCCTCGGCGAGGGTGCGGGCGTAGACCGAGGTCTCGACCTCCTCGTGCAGGGACCGACCCAGCTCGTTGGTGACAGAGATCGGCATGGTCAGGCCACGCTCGGTCCCACAGTCGTCCTCGCGGATGATGACGTCCTGGGAGACGTCGACGAGACGACGGGTGAGGTATCCGGAATCGGCCGTCCGCAACGCCGTGTCGGCCAGACCCTTGCGGGCACCGTGGGTGGAGATGAAGAACTCCAGCACCGACAGACCCTCACGGAAGTTCGTGCGGATCGGGCGCGGGATGATCTCGCCCTTCGGGTTGGCCATCAGACCTCGCATACCGGCGATCTGACGGAGCTGGAACCAGTTGCCTCGGGCACCCGAACGCACCATGCGGTAGATCGGGTTGTCCTGCGGGAAGTTGGACTCCATCTCCTTGGAGACCTCGTTGGTCGCCTTGGTCCAGATCTCGATGAGCTCCTGACGGCGCTCGTCGTCGGTGATCAGACCACGATCGAACTGGGTCTGCACCTTGGTCGCATTGGCTTCGTAACCAGCCAGGATGTCGCTCTTGCGCGGCGGCGTCACGACATCCGAGACGGCCACGGTCGTGCCCGAGCGGGTCGCCCAGTGGTAGCCCGCCTCCTTGAGCGCGTCGAGGGACGCCGCGACCTGCACCTTGCTGTAGCGCTCGGCCAGGTCGTTGACGATCGTGGACAGGCGCTTCTTGTCGACGGTCTCGTTGACGAAGGCGTAGTCGTGCGGGAGCGCGACATTGAAGAGCGCGCGACCCAGCGTCGTCTCGACCAGGAGCGAGGACACCACGCCGTTGTCGTCGGCCTCGAGGCCCTCCGGCAGTTCCGTGCCGGCGGTCGGGACGATGTCGGCCAACCGGATCTTGACCAGCGAGCCGAGCTCGATCTCGCCCGCGTCGAAGGCCATCCGCGCCTCGGCCGGGGTCGAGAACACGCGACCCGCACCCTTGCCGTCCACGACCTCGGAGGTCAGGTGGTAGAGACCGATGATCATGTCCTGGGTGGGCATGGTCACCGGACGTCCGTCGGCCGGCTTGAGGATGTTGTTGGAGGACAGCATCAGGATGCGGGCCTCGGCCTGCGCCTCCGCGGACAGCGGCAGGTGGACAGCCATCTGGTCACCGTCAAAGTCGGCGTTGAACGCCGTGCAGACGAGCGGGTGGATCTGGATGGCCTTGCCCTCGACCAGCTGCGGCTCGAAGGCCTGGATGCCGAGGCGGTGCAGGGTGGGTGCACGGTTGAGCAGCACGGGGTGCTCGGTGATGACCTCTTCGAGGACGTCCCACACGACCGAACGCTGACGCTCGACCATCCGCTTGGCCGACTTGATGTTCTGGGCGTGGTCGAGGTCGACCAGTCGCTTCATCACGAACGGCTTGAACAGCTCCAGCGCCATGGTCTTGGGCAGGCCGCACTGGTGCAGCTTCAGCTGCGGACCGACGACGATGACCGACCGACCGGAGTAGTCGACACGCTTGCCGAGGAGGTTCTGGCGGAAACGGCCCTGCTTGCCCTTGAGCATGTCGGACAGCGACTTCAGCGGACGGTTGCCGGGGCCCGTGACCGGGCGACCACGACGGCCGTTGTCGAAGAGGCTGTCGACCGCCTCCTGCAGCATCCGCTTCTCGTTGTTGACGATGATCTCGGGCGCGCCGAGGTCGAGCAGTCGCTTCAACCGGTTGTTGCGGTTGATGACGCGACGGTAGAGGTCGTTCAGGTCCGAGGTCGCGAACCGGCCCCCGTCGAGCTGCACCATCGGGCGCAGGTCCGGGGGGATGACCGGGACGGCGTCGAGCACCATACCGGCGGGGTGGTTGTCGGTCGTCATGAACGCCGAGACGACCTTCAGACGCTTGAGCGCGCGGGTCTTCTTCTGCCCGCGGCCGGTGGCGATGATCTCGCGCAGCAGCGCGGCCTCGGCATCCAGGTCGAAGGTCTCGAGCCGACGCTGGATCGCCGCGGCGCCCATACCGCCTTCGAAGTAGAGACCGAAGCGGTCCCGCATCTCGCGGTAGAGGATCTCGTCACCCTCGAGGTCTTGGACCTTGAGGTTCTTGAAGCGGTCCCAGACCTGGTCGAGGCGGTCGATCTGCTGGTCGGCGCGGCGACGCAACTGACCCATCTCACGCTCGGCCCCATCACGGACCTTGCGCTTGATGTCGGCCTTGGCGCCGTCGTTCTCCAGCTCGGCCATGTCGGTCTCGAGCTTCTTGGCGCGCGCCTCGATGTCGGCGTCCCGCCGGTTCTCGATCTCCTTCTTCTCGACCTCGATCTGCGCCTCCAAGGAGGGCAGGTCGGCGTGGCGCTGGTCCACATCGACACTCGTGATCATGTATGCCGCGAAGTAGATGACCTTCTCAAGGTCCTTCGGGGCGAGGTCGAGGAGGTAGCCGAGACGGCTGGGGACACCCTTGAAGTACCAGATGTGGGTGACCGGTGCGGCCAACTCGATGTGGCCCATCCGCTCGCGCCGCACCGCGGCCCGAGTGACCTCGACGCCACAGCGCTCACAGATGATGCCCTTGAAGCGGACCCGCTTGTACTTGCCACAGGCGCACTCCCAGTCCCGGGTGGGACCGAAGATGCGCTCGCAGAACAGACCATCCTTCTCCGGCTTCAGCGTCCGGTAGTTGATGGTCTCCGGCTTCTTGACCTCGCCGTGGCTCCACGTGCGAATGTCATCGGCCGTGGCCAGGCCGATCTGAAGCTGGTCAAAGAAATTCACATCCAGCACTTCGTGCTTCCGTTCTTTCGTATGCCGAGAAAGTTCAGTTCGTGCGTACCGCACTAGAGCCCTGACGGGCTGGTGGTCGGGTGCGCCTAAACCTCTTCGACGCTGCTGGGCTCACGGCGGGAGAGGTCGATGCCGAGTTCCTGCGCGGCCTGGAAGACGTCGTCCTCGCTGTCGCGTAGCTCAATCGCGCTGCCGTCGCGGGAGAGGACCTCCACGTTGAGGCAGAGGCTCTGCATCTCCTTGATGAGCACCTTGAAGGACTCGGGGATGCCCGGCTCGGGGATGTTCTCGCCCTTGACGATCGCCTCGTAGACCTTCACGCGGCCGTTGACGTCGTCGGACTTGATCGTCAGAAGCTCCTGCAGGGCGTAGGACGCGCCATACGCCTCCAGGGCCCAGACCTCCATCTCACCGAAGCGCTGGCCACCGAACTGGGCCTTACCGCCGAGCGGCTGCTGGGTGATCATCGAGTAGGGACCCGTGCTGCGCGCGTGGATCTTGTCGTCGACGAGGTGGTGGAGCTTCAGGATGTACATATAGCCCACCGACACCGGGGCGGGGTAGGGCTCGCCGGAGCGACCATCGAAGAGCCGCGCCTTGCCATTGGGGCCGACGAGGCGCTGACCGTCACGGGTGGGGAGGGTGTTCTCCAGGAGACCGAAGATCTCCTCCTCGCGGGCACCGTCGAAGACGGGGCTCGCGACCCGGGTTCCGGCCGGCGCGACCCGCGCGTCCGCACCCATCCGGGCGGCCCATTCGGCGCCGTCCGGGACCTCCCAGCCGCGGCTGGCAGCCCAACCGAGGTGGAGCTCGAGGACCTGTCCGATGTTCATCCGGCCGGGGACGCCGAGCGGGTTGAGCACGACGTCGACGGGGGTGCCGTCCTCAAGGAAGGGCATGTCCTCGACCGGCAGGATCTTGGAGATGACGCCCTTGTTGCCGTGGCGGCCGGCGAGCTTGTCGCCATCGGTGATCTTGCGCTTGTTGGCGACATAGACGCGGACCAGCTGGTTGACGCCCGGGGGCAGCTCGTCGCCGTCGTCCTTGTCGAAGACCTTGACGCCGATGACCGTGCCGGTCTCGCCGTGCGGGACCTTCAAGGAGGTGTCGCGAACCTCGCGCGCCTTCTCACCGAAGATCGCGCGGAGCAGGCGCTCCTCCGGGGTCAGCTCGGTCTCGCCCTTGGGCGTGACCTTGCCGACGAGCAGGTCGCCATCGCGAACCTCGGCGCCGATGCGGATGATGCCGCGCTCGTCGAGGTCGGCCAGGACGTCCTCGGAGACGTTCGGGATGTCCCGGGTGATCTCCTCGGGGCCGAGCTTGGTGTCGCGGGCGTCGACCTCGTGCTCCTCGATGTGGATCGAGGACAGCACGTCGTCCTGCACCAGGCGCTGGCTGAGGATGATCGCGTCCTCGTAGTTGTGGCCTTCCCACGGCATGAATGCCACGAGCAGGTTGCGCCCGAGCGCCATCTCGCCGCCGTCGGTCGCGGGACCGTCGGCGATGAGCCCGCCCTCTTCCAGGCGATCGCCCTCGGCGACCATCACCCGCTGGTTGTATGACGTGCCCTGGTTCGAGCGCGCAAACTTGGCGATGCGGTAGGTCCGGTAGGTGCCGTCGTCGCCGGCGACCGTCACGAGGTCGGCGGACACCTCGGTGACCACACCGGCCTTCTCGGCCCGGACGACATCGCCGGAGTCGAGCGCGGCGCGGTACTCCATGCCGGTGCCCACCAGCGGGGCCTCGCTGCGCACCAGCGGAACCGCCTGACGCTGCATGTTGGCACCCATGAGCGCGCGGTTGGCGTCGTCGTGCTCAAGGAACGGGATCATCGCGGTCGCCGCCGACACCATCTGGCGCGGGGAGACGTCCATGTAGTCGACCTCGGCGGCCGGAACGTCGATCGCCTCGCCGCCCTTGGTGCGCACGAGAACGCGCTCTTCGGTGTAGGTGCCGTCGGCGTTGAGCGCCGCATTGGCCTGCGCGATGACGTACTTGTCTTCCTCGTCTGCGGAGAGGTAGTGGATCTCGTCGCTGACGCGGCCGCCCGTGACCTTGCGGTAGGGCGTCTCGATGAAGCCGAAGGCGTTGATCCGGGCGTAGGACGCGAGCGAACCGATGAGGCCGATGTTGGGGCCTTCCGGCGTCTCGATCGGGCACATGCGGCCGTAGTGGCTCGGGTGGACGTCGCGGACCTCCATGCCGGCGCGGTCACGGGAGAGACCGCCCGGACCCAGCGCGGACAGACGCCGCTTGTGCGTCAGGCCGGCCAGCGGGTTGTTCTGGTCCATGAACTGCGACAACTGCGAGGTGCCGAAGAACTCCTTGATCGACGCCACGACCGGGCGGATGTTGATCAGGGTCTGCGGGGTGATCGCCTCGACGTCCTGGGTCGTCATGCGCTCGCGCACGACGCGCTCCATCCGGGACAGGCCCGTGCGGACCTGGTTCTGGATGAGTTCACCCACGCTGCGCAGACGGCGGTTGCCGAAGTGGTCGATGTCGTCGGTCTCGACGCTCAACTCGACCGGCGCGCCGTCGCGCACGCCGGCGATCGTGTCGTCGCCACGGTGCAGGGCGACGAGGTACTTGATCGTCGCGACGATGTCGTCCAGCGTCAGGACCGAGTCGTGCAGGTCGACGTCACGGCCGAGCTTGCGGCCGATCTTGTAGCGGCCGACCTTCGCGAGGTCATAGCGCTTGGGGTTGAAGTAGAGGTTGTCCAGCAGGGTCTGGGCGGCCTCACGCGTCGGCGGCTCACCCGGGCGCAGCTTGCGGTAGATGTCGAGCAGGGCATCGTCCTGGCCGGCGATGTGGTCCTTCTCGAGGGTGAGTTCCATCGACTCGTAGCCGGCGAACTCCTCGCGGATCTGCGCCTCGGTCATGCCGAGGGCCTTGAGCAGCACCGTGACCGACTGCTTGCGCTTGCGGTCGACGCGCACGCCGATCATGTCGCGCTTGTCGATCTCAAACTCCAGCCACGCACCCCGGCTCGGGATGACCTTGACGGTGTAGATGTCCTTGTCGGACGTCTTGTCAGGCGTCCGCTCGAAGTAGACGCCCGGGGAGCGGACGAGCTGCGAGACGACGACGCGCTCGGTGCCGTTGATGATGAAGGTGCCGCGCTCGGTCATGAGCGGGAAGTCGCCCATGAAGACCGTCTGGCTCTTGATCTCACCGGTGGTGGTGTTCATGAACTCCGCGGTGACGAACAGGGGCGCGGAGTAGGTCTGGTCGCGCTCCTTGCAGTCCTCGATGGAGTACTTGCTCTCCTCGAAGCGGTGATCGCGGAAGCTCAGGCTCATCGAGCCGGAGAAGTCCTCGATCGGGGAGATCTCTTCGAAGATCTCCTCCAGGCCAGAGCGGTCAGGAACGTCGCGGCGGCCGTCCTCCAGGGCGGCGGCGACGCGGTCCTGCCAACGCTCGTTGCCCAGCAGCCAGTCGAAGGACTCGGTCTGCAGGGCCAACAGGTCAGGAACCTCGAGAGGCTCCCGGATCTTGGCGAAGGAGAGACGGCCGGAGGCCGTCAGAGCGGATGCAGCTGAAGTGGTGCGCGAGGCAGCCAAGGAGGGTCCTTCCACGGGCCTGACTTGTCTTCATGCGCGGAACAACCCGACGCTCACGCCCTGGGGCAACAGCGCGGCATACGGACGAAAAGCCCGTGGACAAGCCGGTGGCACACAGGGTGGAAGGAGGGAAGCACAGCGCAAAGAACGACTATACGGCATCCGGGCATGACTCGGCAAGCCTGTCCAACCGGCCTCCGAACCAGCCAAGCGGCGGGGAGGCGCTGAACTCGACGCGTAGAGGATGCAGTGTGCAGCGGCTCACGTCAAGCAGGCGCGTGGTGCCGGGCGCGTCGGGGCCCCGACGAGTGACTTCCATGGGGACCGGCGACAGTCCGGGAGGGGAGCGCGCGGCATACGAAAAGCCCCTCCCCCGCAACGATTTCTCGTATGCGGAGGAGGGGCTCTCGCAGATCATCAGACCCGGAACCCCGGGCCTTCAATCACTTGAGGGTGACGGTCGCGCCCGCGCCCTCGAGCTGCTCCTTGGCCTTCTCGGCCGCAGCCTTGTCGACCTTCTCGAGGACGGGCTTGGGGGCGCCGTCAACGAGGTCCTTGGCCTCCTTGAGACCGAGCGACGTGAGCGCACGGACCTCCTTGATGACCTGGATCTTCTTGTCGCCGGCAGCCTCGAGGATGACGTCGAACTCGTCCTGCTCCTCGGCCTCGGCCGGAGCGTCGGCAGCGCCGCCACCGCCGACGGCCGGGCCGGCCATCATCGGGGCCGCGGCGGTGACGCCGAAGGTCTCCTCGAACTGCTTGACGAACTCGGAGAGCTCGATCAGGGTCATCTCCTTGAAAGCGTCAAGGAGCTCGTCGGTGCTGAGCTTCGCCATGATGGGCGTCCTTTCTCGTTATTTCGTATGCCGTGAGTGGCGTGAAGGGTGCTGAACCGCGGGTGCGGCTCAGGCGTCGTCGCCACCCGTGGCGACGTCCTCGGCCGGGGCGTCCTGCGGGGCGTCCGCGGGAGCGTCCTGGACCGTGTCCTGGGGAGCCGGCGCAGCCGCGACGGCGGGACCCTCGGCCTCGACCTTGGCACGCAGGGCGTCGACGGTGCGAGCGGCCTGCGACAGGGGCGCGGCGAAGAGGTAGACAGCCTTGCTCAGCGAGGCGTTCATGGCCCCGGCAAGCTTGGCGAGCAGAACCTCGCGCGACTCAAGGTCGGCGAGCTTCGTGACCTCTGCGGCGGTCAGGGCGCGCCCGTCAAGGACACCGCCCTTGATCACGAGCAGAGGGTTGGCCTTGGCGAAGTCACGCAGCGTCTTGGCTGCCTCGACGGGGTCACCCTCGACGAAAGCGATGGCGGTCGGACCGGCGAGCTGACCCTCGAAAGCGGTCACCCCGGCTTCCTTGGCCGCCAGGTCGGTCAGCGTGTTCTTGACCACGGCGTAGGTGGCGTTGCCACGGAGAGTGGTGCGCAGCTGGGTCAGCTGCTTCACGGTCAAACCGCGGTACTCCGTGAGAACGGCCGCGTTCGAGGAACGGAACTTGTCCGTCAGCTCGGCAATGGCAGCGGACTTGGTCGTCTTCGCCATGTGGGCCTCCTTCGTCGTTGGCGACCGCAGTGAGGGCCCAACCACGAGAAAAGCCCCGGCGCAGGGCACGGGGCGGGCACGGCATACGAGGAAGAAAATCCTGATGCATCGTGGAACGTCGTGGCCTGCGCTGGTCGCCCACTCGAGGGTGGAACCTTCGGCTTCACGGCGTATGCCGTGCAGCAACCGGCGGTCATTGGTCGTTGTTCAGGATACGGGCTGCCGACGCGGCCACCAAATCGTCGGCCGGTGAACAGGCCCACGTATGCCGATCGGCCGGCACCCAAACGAGGGTGCCGGCCGATCGAGTCCGCGGTGGCGGATCGTCACATGGTGGTGACTTCGGAGGCCGGCGGGGCCTCGATCGAGACCTTCTTGCCCCAGTCGGAGTAGGTGACCTTGATCTCCATACCCATGTTCATGACCGTCTCGACGGGACGGCCCTCGCTGTCGAGGGTGTAGGTGACCGGGATGGACTTGGGCATCGATGCCGTGGCCGACCCAAGGCTGTCGCCCGCGTCGCCCATGGCCTCGATCAGGTTGGCCATGTTGAGGTCCATCTTGACCGTGGTGTTGCCGCCGTCCTTAGCGGTGACGGTGATGTCCTGGTCGCCTAGGGCCTTGGCCATCGTCTCGGGGTCGAAGGTGTTGACGTCGGGCGCCCCTGCGTCGCCGGCCGTGGCGCTGTCCATCGACACCCACTTGGTGCCGCCGGCGAACATCGGCGACTTCATGTAGGTCTTGCCCCCGACGGAGATCATCTCCATCCTGGAGCCGGCGACCTCCATGGTCATGGTGCTGTTCTGCTTGCCGTCGGCGACCTGGAAGTCGCCCTCGGCGGTGATGGAGCCGCCCATGTCCATGCTCATGTGGCCGGACGTGCCGTCCTTGAAAGCCGCCGACATGGCGTCGGCCAGCGTCTTGCCGCTGATCTTGTCGCCGACCTTGGCGTTGGCCAGCGAGCTGGCGGTGTCGCCAGTGCCCGCGTCGGTGGTCGTGGTCGAGGCGGGGGCCTCGGACTCCGAGGACGTCGCGGCCGATGCCGACCCGCTGCCGCTGGCGGTCGAGGCGCTGGTGGACGCACCGGCGGCCGTGCTCGTGGACGGATCCGCCGTCTTCGTGCCGCCCCCGCAGCCAGTCAGCGCCAGCGCGCCCGCGGCGACAGCCGCGGCCAGGCTCATCTTCTTCACGGTGATTTCCCCTCTGGATCTTCCGATTTCGGCCACCGGGTGTCCCGCTGGCCGGCTGACAGCGATTCTAATCGCTGCCTCCGTGCGCATAGACGTGCGGCCTCCCGCCGTCGGTTCCGTCCGAGGTTGCGCCGGACACGACTCCGGGCGGGCACGAGGGGAGTCCTCGTGCCCGCCCTGGGTGCGGGAGAACGGCATACGGTATGCCGCGGCGAACGTCAGGCGTTCGCGTCCTCCTCCAGGAGGTTGCGGGTCTTGGTGTAGTCCAGCGGGATGCCGGGGCCCATCGTGGTGGTGAGGGTCGCCTTGAGCAGGAACCGGCCCTTGGACGCGGACGGCTTCAGACGCAGGACCTCCTCCAGTGCGGCGGCGTAGTTCTCGACCAGCGCGTTGTCGTCGAAGCTCGCCTTGCCGATGATGAAGTGCAGGTTGGCGTGCTTGTCGTTGCGGAACTCGATCTTGCCGCCCTTGATGTCGGTGACAGCCTTGGCGGTGTCCATCGTGACGGTGCCGGTCTTGGGGTTCGGCATGAGACCGCGGGGGCCGAGGACCTTGCCGAGTCGACCGACCTTGCCCATGAGGTCCGGGGTCGCGACGACGGCGTCGAAGTCGAGCCAGCCACCGGAGACCTTGTCGATCATGTCGTCGGAACCGACGTAGTCGGCGCCGGCGGCGCGAGCGGCTTCAGCCTTGTCGCCATTGGCGAACACCAGGACGCGGGCGGTCTTGCCCGTGCCGTGGGGCAGGTTGACGGTGCCGCGGACGAGCTGGTCGGCCTTGCGGGGGTCGATGCCGAGGCGGAAGGCGACCTCCACGGTCGGGTCGTACTTGGTGGTGGAGGTTTCCTTGGCGAGGCGGACGGCCTCGAGGGGGGTGTAAAGCTTGGAGCGGTCGATCTTCTCGGCCGCGGCCTTGTAGGCCTTGCTGCGCTGCATGGTGACTCCTTGAGTGAGTGGTTGTGGTGCGGGCCAGCGCGGCCCTGCCACGCCGCCACCGGTGCTGGTGGCGGTTGATGAAACCCTGAGGATCAGAGTTCGGTGGTGATGCCCATCGAGCGGGCGGTGCCGGCGATGATGCGCATTGCCATCTCGACGTCGTTGGCGTTGAGGTCTTCCATCTTCTGCTCGGCGATCTCGCGCACCTGGTCCTTGGTCAGCTTGGCGACCTTGGTCTTGTGCGGCTCGCCGGACCCCTTGGCAACGCCAGCAGCCTTCTTGATCAGCTCGGCGGCCGGCGGGGTCTTGGTGACGAAGGTGAACGAGCGGTCTTCGTAGACCGTGATCTCGACGGGGATGACGTTGCCGCGCTGGGCTTCCGTCGCGGCGTTGTAGGCCTTGACGAACTCCATGATGTTGACGCCGTGCTGACCGAGGGCCGGGCCCACGGGCGGCGCGGGCGTCGCGGCGCCGGCGTTGATCTGCAGCTTGATGAAGCCGGAGACCTTCTTCTTGGGAGGCATGTGCCATTCCTTCTGTTCGTGGGCCTACGCCGTGGGCGATGACCCGGTTGCATCGTCCGAACCGCGAGCTTGCGAGCCTGGTTCGGACGAAATATGGGTTGTGGTGAGCGAAGCGAGCGCCTGGCTCTTGGGGGGTCCACGGGGGGCGAAGCCCCCCGTGCCGGTCAAACCGCGAGCTCGCGAGCCTGGTTTGACCGGAACATTCAGTTGTGTGAGCGAAGCGAACGCCTCGCCTTTGGGGGGCACACGGGGGGCGGAGCCCCCCGTGTGGGCGGAGCCCCCCGTGTGATCAAATTTTTGCGACTTGGCCGAAGCCGAGCTCGACGGGGGTTTCGCGGCCGAAGATGGAGACGAGGACCTTGAGCTTCTGGGTGTCGACGTTGATCTCGGAGATCGTGGCCGGCATGGTCTCGAACGGGCCTTCCATCACGGTGACGGACTCGCCGATCTCGAAGTCGACGAGCGTCGCCGACGAGGACTTCGAGGGGGCGGTGCCACCCTGGCCGCCGGCGGTGACGCCTTGCTCCAGGTCGGCGGGCTTGAGCATGGAGAAGACCTCGTCGAGGTGCAGGGGCACGGGGGCGTGCGCGTTGCCGACGAAGCCGGTGACCCCGGGCGTATGCCGCACGGCTCCCCAGGACTCGTCGGTCATCTCCATCCGGACCAGGACGTAGCCGGGCATCCGCACGCGGTTGACCTGCTTCTTCTGGCCGTTCTTGATCTCGGTGACGGTCTCCATGGGGACCTGCACCTCGAAGATGTAGTCCTCCATGTTGAGGGAGGTCATCCGGGTCTCGAGGTTGTGCTTGACGCGGTTCTCGTAGCCGGCGTAGGAGTGGATGACGTACCAGTCACCGAACTTGGCGGCGAGGTCATCCTTGAACGCCTGCACCGGGTCGGCCGGGAGGGCGTCGCCATCGGCGTCGGTGTCGTTCGGCTCGGTCTCGTCGGCCGCAGCGTCGTCAGCCAGCTCGACCGCAGTCTCGTCGGCCGTCGTCTCCTCGGCCGCAGTGGCGTCGCCCGCGTCGAGGGTGCTCTCGTCGGCTGCGGTGTCGTCGAACTCAGGCTCCTGGGACATCAACACTTCCTCACAGTTCGGTGGATCGATCGGCGGTCGTCGGCGCTCAGTTGCCGAAGACCAGCGCGACGAGCTTGCTGAACCCGAAGTCCAACGTTGCGGTCATGGCCATCATGAACGTGACGAACACGATGACGACGGCGGTGTAGTTGAGCAGTTCGGAGCGAGTCGGCGGCACGACCTTGCGCAACTCATCGAGGATCTGCTTGATGAACAGCCGCAGCCTGGCAACCGGCGACATCCCTTTGTCACCCCTCCTGGTGGAGGCGCGCGAAGAGCTACCCACGTCGGTCACGGCGTAACTTCCTTCGATGGCGGCGAATACGGTGCGGTGGCAGCAGGCGCCGCACCGGGCGACGACCACAACGCAGGGCAGGAGGGACTCGAACCCCCAACCGCCGGTTTTGGAGACCGGTGCTCTACCAATTGAGCCACTGCCCTAGGCAACGCGCGGGTTGAGTCGCGCGTTCCCGGAGGTGTCCGAAGGCATGCCGGAGCAGGCCTAGGTGGACACCGAGGAACAAGCATACGGGACAGGGTGGGCTGGGTGCGAACTCGTATGCCGGAGTGGAAGCATGGGGGTGTGAGCGACGTGACGCAGCCCTTGACCGACCTGACCCCCGCCGAACTCCAGGATTACTTGGGTCGGCAGCGCGCGGCATACGACGCCTTGAAAGAGCGCGGGTTGACCCTCGATCTGACTCGGGGGAAGCCGTCGGCGGCCCAGTTGGCACTCGCCGACCGCCTCCTCGACCTGCCCGAGGGTTTCAAGGACGCCGACGGTGTGGACGTGCGCAACTACGGCGGCCTGAACGGTCTGCGCGAGATCCGCGAGATGTTTGCCGACCTGCTGTGGGTCGAGCCGGATCAGGTGATCGCGGGCGGCAACTCCAGCCTGACGATGATGCACGACACCCTCGTCATGTGCCTGCTGCACGGGGCGGTCGACTCCGAGCGTCCGTGGGGGCGCGAGGAGACGGTGAAGTTCATCTGCCCCGTGCCGGGCTATGACCGGCACTTCACGATGCTCGCCTCCTATGGCATCGAGATGATCCCGGTGCCGATCAACGCCGACGGCCCCGATGCGACCGCGATCGCCGCCCTCGTCAAGGACGACCCGGCGATCAAGGGCATGTGGATCGTGCCGACCTATGCCAACCCGTCCGGGACGACGATCAGCGAAGACGTGGCCGCGACTCTGGTCGCGATGCCGACGGCAGCCCCGGACTTCAAGATCTTCTGGGACAACGCCTATGCGTTCCATCACCTGACCGAGGACGAGGCCAAGAGCGTCGACATCCTCTCGGTCGCGGCAGCGGCAGGAAACCCCAACCGCCCCATCATGTTTGCCTCAACGAGCAAGATTTCGTATGCCGGTTCCGGCGTCGCCTTCCTCGCCGCCGCCAAGGACAATGTGGCGTGGTGGCTGCGGCACTATCAGTACGCCTCGATCGGGCCGGACAAGGTCAATCAACTGCGGCACATCCAGTTCTTCGGCAGCGCGCAGGGCGTGCGTGACCACATGCTCAAGCACCGCGAGATCCTCGCGCCGAAGTTCGCCGCCGTCGACGCGGCGCTCACCGCGGCGCTGGACGGGCTCGGGGTCGCCACGTGGTCGAAGCCGACGGGTGGCTACTTCGTCAATCTCGACGTGCTCGACGGCACCGCCTCGCGGGTCGTCGCGCTCGCCAAGGAGGCCGGGATCGTGCTGACCCCGGCCGGCGCGTCGTTCCCGCACGGGCACGATCCGCGCGACCGCAACATCCGCCTCGCGCCGTCCTTCCCCGTCCTGGCCGACGTCGAGACGGCGATGGCCGGGGTGGCCACCTGTGTGGGGTTAGCCGCCGCCGAGAAGCTGGCCGCGCGGCATACGGCCTCCGCATCGACTCCGGAAGGAGAATGACGCCATGTCTGAGGCAACCGAGAACATCGGCGACGAGTTCGGCACCTACAGCGTCGATGACGAGGACCAACTCCAGCCCGAGGACACTCTGATCGACGACGGGATCGAGGACGTGCTGGACCGGGGCTACTCCCCTGCCGACACCGATCGCGGGTCCCGGGCGTATGGGGTGACCGCCCACGAGCAGGCCGGCCACGAGAGCATCGAACAGCGCATCGCCCAGGAAGTCCCCGACCCCAATTCGGCGTATGGCGCGCCCTTCCACGAGTCGATCCTGGACGAGGAGCGGATCGGCGGCGACGACCCGGATTCCATTGACGCCGAGGATGACTGGCTCGGTGACGACGAGGTCGGCGACCAGCGGGCCGGGCGACTCGTGGACGACGGCGGGGACCACACGTGGGGTCGCGACGTGGGCGTCGACGGCGCCGGCGCGTCCGCCGAGGAAGCAGCCATGCACATCCTCGAGGCCGAGTGACTGTCGCACGACAACCGGGAGCGAGGACCCGCTGAGTTCTCCCGTCACTGGGCGCGATCTCGCGACCCTGCCCAAGGCTCACCTGCACCTGCATTTCACCGGCTCGCTGCGGCTGTCGTCCCTTGTGGAGTTAGCGGCGGGTCACGGGATCCGGCTGCCTGACGCCCTCGTCGGGGCTTGGCCGCCGCGGTTGGCGAGCGTGCGGGACGAGCGTGGGTGGTTCCGCTTCCAACGGCTGTATGACGCGGCCCGCGCCTGCGTCCGCGCCGAGGAAGACATGCGACGCCTCGTGCGGGAGGCGTCGGTGGACGACGCCGCCGAGGGATCGCGGTGGTTGGAACTGCAGGTGGACCCCACGTCATACGCGCCCTTTGTCGAAGGGATCACCCCCGCCCTCGAGATCGTGCTGGACGAGGCGGCCGCGGTGTCGGCGGCGGGCGGGGCGCCGGTCGCGATCATCGTGGCGGCGAGCCGAATCCGGCATCCGCTGGATGCACGAACGCTGGCGCGGCTGGCGGCCCGGTATGCGGGTGACGGGCCGGGCACGGTCGTGGGATTCGGGTTGAGCAATGACGAGCGTCGCGGGGAGACACGTGAGTTCGCCCCGGCCTTCGCCATCGCGCGGAAGGCGGGGCTGGCGCTGATGCCGCACACGGGTGAGCTCCTCGGGCCGAATGCCGTCGAGGAGACGCTGGACGCGATGCAGCCGGACCGGCTCGGCCACGGGGTCCGCTCGATCGAGGACCCGCGCGTGGTCGAGCGCATCGCGGCGGACGGGGTCGCGCTGGAGGTCTGCCCGGCCTCGAATGTCGCGCTCGGCGTGTATGCCGAGCCCGCCGACGTCCCCGTGCGTGCGCTGGTGGAGGCCGGGGTCTCGGTCGCGCTCGGGGCAGACGATCCGTTGCTGTTCGGCTCGCGGTTGGTGGCGCAGTACGCCCTGGCGCGGGACGTGCTGGGGTTCGACGATGCCGGGCTCGCCGAGCTGGCGCGGGGGTCGGTCCGGGCGGCCCGGATGCCGGCCGCGCTGCGAACCTCGACGTTGAACGCGATCGACGACTGGCTGGCGGCAGCCCCGGTTTGAGTCCGGGTTGGCGAGGCGGAGTCGCCGGGTGGCTCCGGGGGCCGCGGGGGCCGCGGGGGCGCATGGGCGCGGGGGCGCATGGGCGCGGGGCGACGCCGCGGGCGATCACCCGAACTTACGTTGCTTGACATGACCCACATCGAAAACACCCACATCAGCATCCTCCCCACCGCAGGACGGTCCGACTTGGTCCCGTCCGCCCTAGTCCCGTCCCGACGCGCGCTGCGGCGCGACCTACCCGCGGCGGTGATCACAGCGCTGAGTCTGGCGGCCTGCTCCGGGGGGCCGGCGCCCCATACGTCGTCATCGACTCCGGCGAGCGCTTCGGGCTCCTCCGCCTCGCCGGACGGCCCCACGGCTCGACCCTCGGCCTCCGCCACCTCGGGGAGTTCGGCCGCGGCGCCCGAGGCGAAGGTTGCCTGGCGTGTCGCCGACATGGACCCAGTCACGGGCGTCACCCTGTCGGCCGGGAAGGACCTGGCGCTGTACTTCGCGCAACGCGGCGAGCGCCGCTACCTGCGCGCGATTTCCACCGCCACGGGCAAGGTGGCCTGGCAGCAGGCGCTGCCGAAGCAGGTCGGCTGGCATGGCGTGACCAACACCCCGCCCGCCATCGTCGGCAACCGTGTCGCTGCGGCGATCGCCGCGGGGGACGACTCCCGCATACGCATCCTTGATGTGGCGACGGGCAAGCAAGTCGGCAAGGACAGCGCGACCGTCAACGCGGTCGAGGATCTCGCGCTGTGCGCCGATGGGATGGCGTGGTGCTTCCTGGGCAGCCGTGACGGGACGGTGCCGATGCCCGCGCAGCGGCTGGCCCCGGGGGCGGCGACCTTCACGACGACGCACGCGGGCATCATCCGCTGGGACAGTGCGAGGGAGGACACGCTGAGCTACTACGTCGACGGGGCGAAGCAATGGACGTTCCGGCCGGCAGCGATCCTGAAAGACTGCGCCTCGTGGTTCTGCGCCCGCGGCTGGGCGACGGTCGAGGACACCGCCGTGGCGTCGCTGACGGTCCAGGCTCGCGGTGAGCGACTCCACGCCGCGACGGTTGCGGCCTTCGACGCAGCCTCCGGGGCGCAGCGCTGGACGTCCCGCGGGGACGTGCTCGCGATGCCCGAGGACGACCACGGCCGCGATGTGCGCACCGGCGACGTGATCTATGTCTTCACGCCGGACCCGACGCGGATGACGGGCCGGTATGGGGAGTGGGACCCCCAATTGCTGCACGGCGGGAGCCTGCGCGCGCTTGACCGGGAGACGGGTGCGCAGAAGTGGCGGGTCGAGTTCGAGCGGCCGAGCTCCTTCCCGAAGGTGATCGTGCTGCCCGGTGGCAGCGTCATCGTGGAGTTGGGCAACGCGACGATGCAGGTCGATGCCGAGAGCGGGGTGGCCACGGACGCCGCCGACCTGACGTATTGGCGCGGCACGGATGAGTCGGGCAATGGGATGAATACCCAACGGCTCTTGGAGGTTCTTGAGCCCGTGCGGGACGCGGCGATCGCGGAGGCGGTGCCACTCCCCATACCGGACGGGGTTGGGTCCCAGGCGGGGGACGTGCGGGTCGTGGCGCGGCCGGACGCCCTCGTGGCTTATCGCGTCGGCTGAGGCCCAAATCCGACAACTCAGCACAGGTTAGTCAACTGTGGACACCTTGCAAGGTGTCCACAGT
>NZ_HF571038.1:2442308-2452581 GCF_001046875.1 Nostocoides jenkinsii Ben 74 | reverse complement strand
TTCGCCCGATTGTCAAATCATCCCCAATCGAACACGGTTTGGAAATGACTCACGTTGACTCACGCAAATCCCGGATGAGTCAAATCGAAAGTCAAATCGAACATGCAGGTCAGAGGCCCTTTTTACTACTACTACTACTACTTGACTCATTTGACTAATACATACATACCCCCTGATGCGGGAGAACATTTATATTCCCTGGATTCGGTATATATGTTCTCTCTACAAGGGGGGGCTATGTTTCGCATGAGTCAAATGAGTCAAATGAGTCAACAGGCTCCTGACCTGCGTGAATACCGGGTATATGGTGGGCATTTTCGATTTATTTTTGACTCATTTGACTCATGGGAAAAACCAAGGGGTCTCCATACCCGTCGGACGCGCGCGCGTGATACACCATCGTGAACACAACGTGTCAAGCGTTTGTGACCTACATCACTGAGTGACATGGATCACATGATGTATTTTGTCAAACTTGTCAAAACGGGGTGAAACACCCCCGAAAAGGCTTCCCAGCCGTCGTGGACCGGTCCCCGGCAAAGAAGATGCATGGGCAACGCGCGCAAGCGGCAAGGCGACAAGGCAGAGCTAGCCGCCATCCTGTATCTCGCCGGGCTAGCGCCCGAGCACACCGTTGAGCGGCCCCGCCGCGTCTTGGGGGCCGGACGCCGCGACGATGAAGGCGACATCCTGGTCTTCCCCGGCGTCGCCATTCAGGTCAAGGCGTGGCGGGAGCTGAGTGGCGCCATCCGCGAAGCCGCGATCGGGGCCGCCCAACAGGCCGTCAACGCCGAACGGCGCTACCACCTCGGGCTGTCGAAAAGGCACGCTGCACGCACGGATTCATGGGTAGCGTCGGCGGCCTCGTGGCCGGTCTCGCTCGACCTGGCGGGCATCCCCGTCATCGGTCAAACAGCACGCGCCGTCAGCATTGTCACGTCCTCGGTCGAGCCCACGACGGACCGCATTGTGCTCGTGCGTCGGCAGGGAGTTCCCGACCTGTATGTCGCTCATCCGGACGCCTGGATCACGGCCTGGCGGACGGCTGTTTCCGCCCCCGCCCGCAGCATGGGCATGAGCCAGTTGGAGGCGTCGTGATCGACGGCAGCGACTACGTCGCGCTGCACGTCCACACAGAGCATTCAGAACTCGACGGCCTGGCTCGCGTGGGGGAGTTGGTGGCCGCAGCGGTCGCCGATGGGCATGTCGGTGTCGCGGCTACCGACCACGGTTCGCTGGCCGTCCACTGGAAACTTTATGAGGCTGCGCGCGCCGCGGGGATCACCCCGATCTTGGGGTTGGAGGCGTACTTCGCGATCGGCTCCCGGCACGACAAAGAGATTCGCACCATCGCCTCCGGTGACGATTTCGACGGCTCCGGCGGGATGGGTGACAAGCGCCAGCAGCGGTACGAGCACCTGACCCTGCTGGCGAAGAATGCGACCGGCTGGCGCAACCTTGTCACCGGCCACAACGCCTCGTGGGGGCACTTTTTCTACAAACCGCGCTGGGACATGGACTTGCTGGCACGGCATGCCGACGGACTGATCGTCGGCACCGGGTGTCTCGGTGGCCCCGTGGCCGGAGCGCTGCTGCGCGGAGATGTCGATGCTGCCAACGCCGCCGTCGTCTCCCTGGTCGAGGTGTGTGGCCGCGAGAACGTCTTTGTGGAAGTGATGGATCACGGTCTGGCGTTGGAGCAAGCCGTGATCCCCGGCCTGGTCGAGATCGCTGGCCGGTTCGGCTTGCGCGTCGTCGCCACCAATGATTCCCACTACGTCCGCGCCGAGCAGGCTGCCGCCCACGATGCTTGGCTGGCGATGGGGCAAAGCAAAGGCGGCAAGACGGTCCTGGTGACCGACCCCAACCGTTTCGCCTTCAACGGCGGCGGCTACCACTTCCGCACGGCGGCAGAAATGCACGCCCTGTTCGACCACCAGCCGGGGACACACGACGCCGTCCGCAACTCCCGCGCTGTCGCGGAGATGGTTGAACCTGACGTCATCCCCGTCAAGGGGAACCGCCTCCCGGTCTACCCCGCCCCGGACGGGGTCACCGCCGCCGAACTGCTCTACGAGAAGACTCGACAAGGGGCGGTGGGGCGGTGGGGCGAGAATCTGCCGATTGAGATCAAGGCCGAGTTGCGGCACGAACTCGACGTGATCGGCGGGGCCGGGTTTGACGATTACGCCTTGATCGTCTCCGACATCATCGACGAGTCAGTGCGGCGCGGCATCCGTAAAGGCCCTGGGCGCGGTAGCGCCGCCGGGTCGAGAGTCATGTACGCCCTCGGCGTCACCGACATCGAGCCGCGCGTCAACGACCTGCTGTTTTCCCGCTTCCTCGACCCTGGCCGCCCGGACATGCCGGACGTCGACATGGACTTCGACGCCGAGCGTCGCGACGAGCTGATCCAGTACGCCGCCGACAAGTACGGCCGCGACCGCACGGCGCGCGTCGGGTCGATCGGCACCTCGTGGGCGCGGTCGGCCATCAAGGATGTCGCTCGCGTCACCGGCTGGACCGCCTCGGCGGCCGAGAAGATCGCCAAGGCGGTTCCGGATTTCGCGGGTAAAGAGCACCCGCTGCGCACCATCTTGGCTGTCGACAACCCCGCCGGGGCTCCGCTGCGAGCACTGATGAGCAGCGACCCGTCGGTCGCCCACCTGGTGATGATGGCGATGGCGGTGGAAGGGGTCGCCTCCCGGTCCGGCATTCACGCCTGCGGCGTCATCATCGGCGACGAGTCGCTGACAGGCTTGATTCCGATGCGACGCGACCCGTCCGACCCGGATGCGTTGCCGATCACCGAATGGGACGGCGAGGCGCTGGCTGCGTTCGGGCTGGTCAAGTTCGACTTCCTGGCGATCAAAGATTTGACCGGAATCGAGCGATGCGTGCAGATGATCGCCGAGACGACTGGGGTGAAGGTCTACCCGGAGACGGCCACGATGGACCCGGCCGATCCGCGCGCGAAAGCGGCTTTCGACTTGATCTCGGCTGGCCGGACGGCGGGCGTCTTCCAGCTTTCCTCCCCTGGCATGACTGAGTTGGCGCGAGCGATCAGGCCGCATCGTCACGAAGACTTGACGGCCCTGGGCGCGCTGTACCGTCCTGGCCCCATGGGTGCAGGGATGCATCACGAGTACGCGGCGAGAGCCCGCGGCAAGGCAATTGACTACGCCCTGTTCACGCGCGTGCCTGCCGAGCAGGAGGTCATCGCCGAAGTGCTCGCCCCGTCGCTGGGAGTGTTGGCCTACCAGGAGCAGATGCAGCGACTCTCGGTACTGGTCGCCGACTTCGACGACAGCCAGTCGAACAAGCTGCGCAAAGGCATCGCGAAGAAGAAGACCGACATCCTCGATGCGATGTATCCGCTGTGGATCGACGGCGGGGTGAAGGGAGCCCGTCGGGACGGGGTGGCAAAAGTGTCGTTCCAGCGGGAGACCTTGGACCGGTTGTGGGAGACGTTCCGGGCGTCCGGCGAGTACGCCTTCAATAAATCGCACTCTGCGGCATACGGGCGGATTTCCTTCGAGACCGCCTGGTTGAAGGCCAACTGGCCCGCGCAATTCGGAGCCGCGCTCTTGGCGAGCACCGAATCCGGGAAGGCTAAGGCGGGCAAGCGGCAAGCGTTGATCGGGGCGCTGCGCGGTGACGGCATCGTCGTCCGCGCCCCCGGTATCAACAGCGCCTCCGTCAAGACGTCGGTGCTGCCTGACGGCTCCGTCCAGATCGGCCTGTCAGAGATCGCCGCTGTCGGTGAGCCTGCGGCGTGGATTGTCGCCGAGCGCGACCGTGGCGGACCGTTTGCCAGCCTCGCCGACCTGGTCTCGCGCGTTGTTGTCGCAGGCGAAGACGGCAAGCGAACGTCACTTTCTTCCACGATCGTCACCGCCTTGGCCGAGTCGGGGGCGCTGGATGAGTTCGGCAGCCGGATGGGGCACGCCATGCTCGCGTGCGTCAACCCGATCCCCGACGACCTGCCCGCCCCCGACGCCGAATGGGGGATTGTCGAGCGGGCGGCCAGACAGCGGGCACGCCTGGGCGTCATCATCGACGGCGACCCGGTCGTCCTGCTGGCCGACCAACTCTCGACCTGGCTGTCCCCGGCGGGCACGCCGCCGATCCCGATCGGCTCTATCCCGACAACCTCCGGTGTGCCAGTGCATGCTCTCGGCGTCGTCGCCGCCGTCGAAGAGAAGTCTTACGCCCGCGGAGTGCTCTGCGAAGTCACGGTCGCCGACCCGACCGGCTACCTTGAAGCGACCTTCTGGAATGAGTCGTGGACCAGCATGGTCGCCGACGGCACGGCTCCGAAGCCGGGGGAAATTGCCGGCATTTCCGGCATCACCAAGGCCCCCTGGCGGCCTCCGACCGACGACGACGCAGTAGTCGAGGAGGACTTGCCGCCGTCGCTGCGTGGCTACAGTGTGTGGCGGCAGCCTATTTACGACCCAGTCCGTCGACCCTCTGTCGTGTTAACACCCGGACGAGCGCCAGAACCGACTGAACCTCAACGTGAGGTTGAACCCGTTATGATTGAACCTCAACTAGAGGTTGAACCCACCACCGCGCCTGACGACGACGCCCCCCAACCGGACAGCGAGCCCGACCCGGAGCCCGTTATCCCGGAACCACTCCCCGAGCCGGAGTCGCACGACGTCTTCGTCGTCGGGATCGACCCGCAGAAGCGGCTTCGCCACCAAGTCGGCGGTGCCTGGTCCGCGCTCGTGCGCCTCTACCCCGGCCTGCGCGATCTCGATGCCGACATCAGCCCGCGAGGCGCCGACTGGCACTCCCCCGTGCTCGCTCGATGCGACGGAGGGGCCGGTCTCGTCCTCAAAGCGGCCACCGCTTACGACCGCTCGGTCGTCCGGATGATCGTCAGCGGCGCCGCCTGATCGCCTGTCGTCCGAAATCCGGACAAGACAGGCGAAACGCGCCGCCGCGGCGGCCTCTCAGGCAAAGAACCTGCGAGCCGGAAAGCCGGGCTCACCCCCGGATCAACAGACCGATCCGGGTGGAGACACTGAAAGGAATTAACCAGTGAGCGATAACTTCGTCTCCATCGTCGGCGGCCTCGGGGCTGACCCCGAACTGCGCGTCAACCCGAGTACCGGGAAGGCAATGGCAGTCTTCTCGGTCGCCATCAGCCAGCCCCAGAACCAGGACGGCTCCAAGAACGACCCGATCTGGGCGCGAGTCAGCCTGTTCGGCGACGTCGCCGCGCGAAACTTCGTGGCGTCCGCGAAGAAGGGCGACCGGGTCACCGTCACCGACGCCACCCTCGACAACTACACCGAAGAGCTTAACCTTGCGGATGGAACCACCCGCAAGGTCACCCACGTCACGCTGAAGTGCTTCTCGGCGGCGGCCGACACCAAGTGGGCTACCGCCGCGATCACCCGCAACGGCAACGGCGGACAGAACTGGGCCAACAACCCGGCCTATGCGGCCTACGCCCAGCAGGGCACCGGCGGCGCTCCGCAGGGCCAGTTCCAGCCCCAGCCGCAGGGTCAGACCGCGTTCTCGGCTCCGGCCCCGGCACAGGCTCCCGCTCAGTTCCAACCCCAGCCGCAGAACGGCCAGCCCGCGTTCTCGGCCCCGGCCCCGGCACAGGCTCCCGCTCAGTTCCAGCCCCAGCCGCAGGGTCAGCCTGCGTTCTCGGGCCAAGGCTCCGCGTTCTGACCGCCGCCCTCGGCTAGAACGCGGAACACCATCCGGCCCGTCGCCAACCCCCGTCCCGGCGGCGGGCCGGACTAGATGCAACCGCCCTCTCTCGCGGTTCGCACTCAACGAACGCCCCCAGCGGTCCACCTGGGGGCGTTCGCCGTGCCGGCGTGTTTTGCGCCGCATAGTGCGAAATATGGACACCCATCGAGCATCCGCCGATCGGCCGCAGTGGCGGCGCTGGCCGTCACTGCGTATGGTGCGCCCCATGCGAAAACCGTTGGTGCCGCTCGTGGCGGCTGCGTGCATGCTGTCTCTGGCCGGGTGTGGGGGCGAGGCGGCGAAGCCGTCCGGGAAAGACGTGTCGATCTCTGCGGTGACGAAAGGGACGGCGGACCAGGCGTGTGCGGACTTGTTCGGCAAGGCGTCGGGGATCGGCGCGAAGTTCGGCGAGAACGAGTTTACGTGGGTGGGGAACCCGATGTACGAGGACAAGATGTCCTGCACCCTGACCCCCGTGGGCAAGAAGGCGGCAGACGGGCCACTTCACATCACGATGTCAAAGTCTGGCGCTGCCGCCGACGCCGACTTCGTGCTTGGCGAGTGGAAGTTCGACATGTACGACGGCGGCGAAGGCGAATGGTCTGACACGCAGAAGAAAGCCGTCCAAGACCTGATCGAGGCAGCGGCCCCGCACGTCAAAAACTGATCCGCGCCGCGGCGCAGGCATTCCTGCCGCATAGGGCAGGGTGTGAGGCTTACTCGATCCACTCCCGCCCGCCTGGTGGCCGCCGTCATCTCGGCGCTCATCGTCATGGTCGTGTGGGCGACGCCCGCCAACGCGATCGTCGACCCTGGGCTGCCTAACCCCGACGTGCTCGGGGTGTGCCCGACCCAGTTCGTCAGCCAATCGGTGCAAGACGCCAGCCAGGAATACCTGCCGTTGAACCGGTGGGGCGGCTTGGTTCCAGTCCATACGAAGTTGTCGTGGAACCCTGCCGGGGGCGATCTCGGGTCGAAGCTGCAACGCGACGGCGTTGTCACGATGGGGTTGTCTGCGGGTAACGGTGCGTGGGGTGTCGCCTCCGGGGTCGTGGAGAATGCGACCAATTTCTGTGTCGGGTCGAGCATCGTCCAAGGTGTCGACAACGCCATCGGCACCGTCGGCAGCGCCCTGTTCGGGTCCGGCGTCATCGCCATCATTTTCATCTCGGGCATCGCCATCCTGATCTTCCGGATGCGGAAGAACGGATCGTTTGACTCATCCGAGTGGATGCGCATCTGCATGGCCGCGGGCGTGTTGGCGATGCTGGTTTTCGGGGCCGTCCAGTCGACAACGAACAACGGCGGCTCTCTCGGGAAAGGGTCTCCGGCCTGGTGGTCGGTGCGGATCAACCAGTCCGTCGAGCAAGTGGCGAAGATTCCCGCCGCGTCGCTGAACGACTTCGCCACCAAGACCGTCAACGCCGCGGAGCCTGCGGCGCGCACGTCGTGTGCGGTTTATCGGGCCAACCTGCGCGAGAAGTATGTCGCCGCATTGAAGGCGGTCGGCGGCGAGTCGACCGGGGAAAGTCTCGGCATCGTCCAATCCAGCATCGACCGCATGTGGCAGGACTCCGGTCTGCGCGCGTGGCAGGCGGCGTCATTCGGCACCGGCAACCCTTGGGGCGACGAAGTCGGCTGCCACCTGTTGGAGCGCGACCGGGGCACCCCCGTGACGGAGCAGATCGAGTTGTCCGGGCTGCCGAATGCAGCCACCAATCCAGACGCCTTCATCTGGAATGCAGGCGACAACAACCAGGAAGACCGGATGCTGGTCGCCTGGGCCGCGTGCGAGTACAAGAGCAACGCCTGGCAGTTGCGGGACGGCTGGAAAGACCTCGACGGGGCCGACAAGAGCGCCTGTGACGAGGCTTTCACCGACGACTCCGGTTTCGATGGCGACGGAACGATTCTCGACTGGCCCGCCGACGCCGAAGAAATCCGCACCAAGACCGTCGACTATCCCTACATCACCGACTTCCTGCTGAGCCTGCACGGAAACGAGAACGGCTCCGCGATGATGATCGCGCTGGCCTACATGCCCGCCGCCGTCATCAGCCTCGGCGTCTACGGCATCTTCGGCGTCGCCATCTTCGCCGCCAAGGTCTACATGCTTTTCCTCGGTGCGCTGGCCGTCGCCATGCTCATCCGTTCCCTCTTCCCCGGACAGCGGGACGCCATTCTGCCGATCACCAAAAAGTATGTCGGCATCGCCATCTTCGTCTTCGGCGCGTCACTGATCCTGTCTCTGATCGCCGTCGTTACCTCGGCGTTGGTCGCCGCGGGGACCGGCGGGTCGACCGGCAGCACGATCTCGGTCTGGTCGGTGGTCTGGTCTAGCCTCGCCCCGGTCGCCGCCTTGATCCTGGTCCACCAGTTGTTCAAGCAGTCCGGCGCACCGTCCCCGTTCACCCCGAGCGCGGCCTTGAAGTGGGGTGCCGTCCTCGGCGGTGGCGGCGCGCTGGCCGGTGTCGGTCTCGACCGGGTCATGTCTCAGGTCGGCAACCGGGGCCGACACCTAGCCCGCGGTGCCAGTGCGACGGCGGCGGATGCCTTCATGGGCCGCCGCGCGTCGAAGCGGATTGGTGCCCTTGGCGCGGCGGCGGCAGCCGGTGGCGGGGCCTACGCAGGAACAAAGCTGGCCGAGCGTGACGACGACACCGCTCCTGCGAAGGACGCCGCGCCGGACGACGCTAAAGACACTGCGCCGATGCCGAACGGCGACGGCGAGAAGATGCCCCGCAACCGGTTTGACGACGCGGAGAATCCCGTCGACCCGACGGACGACGACGAGGCCGACGACGCTGCGCCCGCTACCGGTGGTCGACGTTCGCGGATCGACGGCGAGACCAGCGCCTTGGACGACCCCGACCAGGAGCGCGGAGTCGACGCGCCGTTCGAGGACGGCGGGGATGACGGCGAGGTCGTTGAGCGTCCGCGCCGGATCGACGGCGGCGACAGCCTCGGTGACGACGCTGACGCAGCCGTCATCGCCGCGATGGCCAGCGGTGGCGTCGCGGCGGGCGCGAACGTCCCCCGTCCGACACGCGACGGCGACGACGTGCTCGACACCGCGCAGCGCCGTGCCTCCGATCGCGCCAATGGCCGTCGGGCTGCCCGCGCTCAGCGCAACGCCCTCTCCCGCATCCCCGGCACCCGCGAGTACGAAGCGGCGAAGAAGAAGGAACAGCGCGAGGCCGACGCCTACGCCAAGCGCGGCAACCGCGAACTCGACCCGGACAAGGGGTTCATGGGCCGTCGCCTGCAAGACGCCAAGATGCGCCTACAGTTCGCCCCTCGCCGCGCCGCCAGTGCTGTCGGCGGCTCTGCCCGTGGCATGTGGGACTCGTACAAGGATGCCCCGCTGCGCAACACCGCCAAGATTGCTCTCGCCGCAGCGGCCGTCGCGGCGGTCCCGGTCGCTGCCCCGGTAGCCTTCGCGACCGCGGGGACGGCGTATGCCGCCAACCGTCTGCGCACGGGGCGCGCGGAAGACCGTCAGGCCGCTAAGCGTGGTGCGCCGACGCGGGCCGACCAGGTCAGCAAGGCGAATCTGGCGATGTTCCGCGAGCAGCAGGAGGCGCGCGCGCGCCGGGAAGCGGCCAACGCCCAGGCTGCCAAGGAGACCGCGCCGGAGCGTAGGTCGCCGCACAATCGCCTCGACGATTGGCGTCCTCCGGATGTCGCCCCCGGTCTCGGCCAGCCGAGACACCCGGAGGTTGGCCCGCTTGGCCCCGAACTCGGGTCGCCTGCGCCGGACTGGGACGATGAGGAACCTGGCGCGTCGGAGCCGCCGTCCGCGCCGTCGCCGTGGACGGAACCGGACGTCCACTCCATCCCGCCGTCTTTCGACTCGGTTGTCGGCGAGATGGGGACCGCTGCCGCCGCGGCCGGCTACTACCGCAACCACGACTCCGCACCGTCGGAGACAACGCAGCCGATCGTTGAGCAGTCGCGCCCAGTCGCCCCGGCAGTCGTTGACCCCCAGGTCCACGACAACGACCAACCGGCTGCCCGTCTGGACTCTCCCCCGGTCGCTCAGCCGCAGGGCGGGACGCCCCCGATCGACGCCCCCGCCGTCATGCCGGTTCGTCAGGTCGAGCAGCCCACCAGTCGATTCGACACTCCCCAGGCAACTCGGTCGGAAGCCCCATCGCAGGGTCACCATCCGGCGACGGCACCAAACCGTCAACCGGAGAGCCGCCCGGTCGCTCCCCCGGTCAACCCGCAGTTCGGTCAGCAGTCACCGCCCGCTGACCGGTCGGCCGGGCCGTCGACGTCTGACTCGCAGGCCCGGCAGGCTCCGTTGACGTCACCCGACCGCTCGTCGGAGGACCGCTCGTCGGAGGACCGCTCGTCGGAGGACCGTACCGTGGCCCCGCCGGTCGTCAGCCCCCAGGTTCGTCAAGAGCGGCAAGGTGGCACATGGCTGGCCTCTGAGCGTCAGCCGCAACAGGGCCAGGTTCCGGTGGCGGCTACGCAAACGCGCCAGCCGGTTCAGCAGCAGCCTCCGGTTCAGCCACGCCAGGAGGATCGTCCTGTCGCTCCCCCGGTTCAG
>NZ_HF571038.1:2421421-2442208 GCF_001046875.1 Nostocoides jenkinsii Ben 74 | reverse complement strand
CCCCCGCCGCGCCCGCGGCTCCGGCGCGCAAGGCCGCCGCGAAGACCGCAAAGGCGGCGCCCGCCAAGGCCACCAAGGCTGCGGCCAAGGCGACCAAGTCCACGAAGGCGAAGTCCTGACCGGTCCGACATCGGACAATTCAGAGGGGCGGTGCCGATCGGCACCGCCCCTCCGCTTGCCGCCCGCTGCCGATCTGCGAGGCTGAGGTAATGACGTCGACCCTCATCGTGCGCGGCGGCAAGCCGCTGGTGGGTGACGTCGAGGTGCGCGGGGCCAAGAACCTCGTTTCCAAGGCGATGGTCGCCACGATCCTGGCCGAGGAACCGTGCCGGCTGCGCGGCATACCCGAGATATCGGATGTGCAGGCCGTCTCCGGACTGTTGGAGTTGCACGGTGTCCGGACCGACTCCACCGATCGCGACGGCGAGCTGACCTTCGATCCCACCAACGTGGAGCAAGCCCACGTCGCCGATATCGACGCCCACGCCGGTTCGTCGCGGGTCCCGGTCCTGCTCTGCGGGCCGCTATTGCACCGCCTGGGAGAGGCCCTCATCCCCGACCTCGGCGGTTGCCGGATCGGCGAACGCCCGATCAACTATCACCTCGATGTGTTGCGCGAGTTCGGGGCCCACGTCGAGAAGCGGCCCGAGGGGCTGCGCCTGACCGCGCCCGAGGGTCTGCACGGGACGAAACTTGCGTTGCCCTATCCGTCCGTCGGTGCCACCGAGCAGGTCCATCGCCTCCATCGTCCTGGAGACCGACGTCCATCCCGGGTTCATGACGGACTGGCAGCAGCCGCTGGTGGTCGCCCTGACCCAGACGGGCGGCATCTCGATCGTCCACGAGACGGTCTATGAGAACCGGATGGGGTTCACCGAGGCGCTGCGCGACATGGGTGCTCGGATCCAGACGTATCCGGAGTGCCTCGGCGGACTGCCCTGCCGCTTCCAGCAGGCCAACTACCACCACTCGGCCGTTGTCTCCGGACCGACGCCGCTGACGCCCGCGGAGATCGAGGTGCCGGACCTGCGGGGCGGGTTCAGCTATCTCATCGCGGCGCTGGCCGCGGACGGCTCCTCGACCGTGACCGGGTGCGAACTGATCTATCGCGGCTACGAGCGGTTCTCGGAGAAGCTCGACGCGCTCGGGGTGGACTACAGCCTCGTCTAAGCCACGCTCAGCCGATGTATGGCCGTTCTCAGCCGATGGCCTGACCGTCGCCGATGCCGACGATCCAGATGCGCGTGACCGACTCCCCGGCCAGCTCCAGCGACACGCGCTGACCCACCCGCAGGTGCCGAAGCCCGCTGCCCACCAAGGCGGTTCGCTCGAAGGGAACCACGCGGCCGTCGTCGCGAATCAACTCACCGGAGGCGTCGTCGGCGTCGAAGCGGTGGACCGTTGCCTGCATGGGCCGACCCTAGCGGCGGGGAATCGTGTGATCGGCGAGCAGCGTCGCGAGATTGGCCCCGCACCCCAGCTGGAGGGCGGCGGCGAGATCCTCGGCGACGTCGACATCGGTGCGCAGATGCGGCAGCTCCAGATCGAGGCGCAGATAGCCGGACTTCTCGTGCCGCTCGGCCGATCCTTCCCCGAAGCGCGGATGCAGGGTCCCGGTGCGGTCCGTGAGCAGGACCGTGCCCGTCCCCTCCCGGTCCGGCACGAAGGCGCGGTCGTATGACGCGGCCAGCGTCAGCGCCTCGGTCAAGTCCTCCCCGCGCAAGGCGGGCAAGTCGCCTAGGAGAGCAGCGACAGCGGCCGGCGGCTGATCCCGCTCATGCGGCATTGTCCGCTCGCGCGCCCCAATCGCGCCGTCCGCGTGCCGGACGGCGGCGTTCAGCCCGGTGACGGGGTCGGGGACGCACAGAAGGCCGGCGTTCTCGCCATACTTCACAATCACCGGGTCACTGCACACGAGCACGATGCGGTCCGGCGGGATCGCCTGGGCCACAGCGTCGAGAGTGTCCAAGGCGATGGCGCGGGTGAGCGCGGCCCTGTCGGCGTGGGCAACATCGAGGCGGGACTTGCCGGCCGGGGCGCCCTTGACGGGCACGATGACCCACCACGGAATCAGGCTCTGCGGTGCGGTCATGGGCAGGATCGTGCCATGGCGGGCCGGGTGCGTGCATACTCCACCAGGATCTGTGTCGAAACGAATGCCGAAGGACCCATGACGAGCGACGAACCCACCATCACCGAGCCTCCGCGCGCCTACCGAGGCGTCGTGAAGGTCCTGCGCCCGGTGCTCATGGCCGTGACGAAGCGACACTGGTCCGGCGTGGAAAACCTTCCGCGCACCGGTGGCTTTGTCGTGTGCCCGAATCATGTGTCCTATACGGACTTCCTGGCGCTCGCGCACCTGATGTATGACAGTGGCCGCCCGGTGTTCTTCCTCGGCAAGTCCGGCCTCTTCGAGACGCCGGTGATCGGGCGGATCATCACCGCCGCGGACCAGATCCCCGTCTATCGCGGGACCGAGCGGGCGGTCGATGCCTATCGAGCCGCTGTCCAGGCCGTCCGGGACGGGAAGGCGGTGGCCATGTATCCGGAGGGAACGCTCACCCGCGATCCCGGCGTCTGGCCCATGAAGGGCAAGACCGGTGCGGCGCGCGTTGCGTTGGAGACTCGGTGTCCGGTCATTCCGATCGCGATGTACGGCCCCGAGCAACTACTCGCGCCGTATTCGAGTCGACTGCGCCTGTTTCCGCGCAAGACAATGCGGATCGTGGTCGGGTCGCCCGTGTTCCTGGATGATCTGTATGGCCGTGCCGACGCCGACGCAGCCCGGGAGGCGACCGACCGGATCATGGCGGCCATCACCCGGCAGTTGGCCGAGGTCCGCGGGGAGGACGCCCCGGCTGAGGCGTATGACGCGCGCAAGGAGGGTGCGCCGGCGTTCGGGAAGCCGCCGCGTCGATGGCGTCGGCGGCGCTGACCGACGGGACTCACGCGCGGGAGTCAGGCGTCGAAGTCTGGCGCGGGAGTCAGGCGTCGGTGTCAGGCGGGCGAGTCAGGCGTCGGCGGCCTGGTCCAGGGCCGCGCTGACGTCAGCCCAGAGGTCCTCGATGTCCTCGATGCCCACCGACATCCGGATCAGGTTCGGGGGAGTGGTTTCCGGCTCGTTGGGGTGGCGACGTCGCCGCTCCCACTGCGACTCGACGCCGCCGAGCGACGTCGAATGGCTCACGAGCCGGGTCGCGGCGCAGGCGCGTTGCGCCGCATCCGCGTCGCCGGCGACCTCGATGGCGAGCATCGCCCCGAATCCGGGATAGCGGATCTGAGCGACCTGCGGATGGCGAGCCAGGCGGGCGGCGAGGATCGCCGCATTGCGGGTGGCGCGCTCCATACGAACTGAGAGGGTGCGGACGCCGCGCGCGGCAAGCCAGGCTTCGACGGCGCCGGGGATGGCGCCTTCGAGGTGGCGAGTCTCGGCGAGGGACGCGTGGGCGGCGACGCCCCGCTCGGTGGCGGCGGTGACGCAGGCGCCGAGGATGAGGTCGGAGTGGCCCGAGAGGTACTTCGTGACCGAATGGACGACGACATCGACCCCATCGGTCAGGGGCCGCTGGTTCAGCGGCGTGGCAAAAGTGTTGTCGCACACCACGATCGCCCCCCGCTCGTGGGCGGCGGCGGTCACGGCGGCAATATCCGTCAAGGTCAGCAGGGGATTGATCGGGGACTCGATCCACAGCAGGTCGGCGCCGTCGAGCGCGGCAATCGTCGCCTCGGTGTCACTGCTGTCCACCCAGCGCACCACGAACTCGCCGCGCTCGTGGGCGAGCGTGAGGACTTGATGCACGCCGTTGTAGGGACCGGCCGGCGCCACGATGGTGCTCCCGACGGGGACGAGGCGCAGGGCCGCGTGGATCGCGGCCATACCCGAGGAGAAGAGCAGCGCCGAACCCCCCTCCAACGCCCCGAGAATCTCCTCGAACGGCTCCCAGGAGGGGTTCCCGCCGCGGGCGTAGATGAGGTCGCCGCCCGCGGCATACGTCGAGGTGAGGACGATGGGCGGGGCAACGGGCGCTCCCGGCGTCGGGTCGGGGCGACCGCCGGAGACGACGAGGGTGGCGGGTTGCAGAGTCGAGAGGTCGTCGGGCGACATGCGTTCACCTTAGGCTGCCCGCCCCGCGGCGCTCTGCGGGATAGCGTTGAGCCCGATGAGTCCAGACCAGCAGCCAGCCAAGGTCCGTGTCGCCCTGCTCTTCGGCGGGCGGTCCTCCGAGCACGCCGTCTCGTGTGCCACGGCGGCCGGGGTGATGCGCGCGATCGACCGCGCGGCATACGACATCATCCCGATCGGGATCGCCCCCGACGGGCGCTGGGTCGTCGTCGCGGACGATCCGACTCCGCTCGAACTCACGGCGACGCATCGGCCGAGCGTCCCCGACGATGCTCCCGGGGTCATCGTGCCCACCTCCACGCGTGACCGCGTGCTGCGCTCGATGAGCGCGACGAGCGTCCCCAACCAGCTCGGCGAGGTCGACGTCGTCTTCCCCCTCCTGCATGGTCCGTATGGCGAGGACGGCACCGTCCAGGGGCTCCTCGAACTCGCCGACATCCGCTATGTCGGGTCGGGCGTGCTCGCCTCCGCGGCGGGGATGGACAAGCACGTCATGAAGGTGATGTTCGCGAGTGCGGGACTCCCGGTGGGTCCGTATGTCGTGGTGCCCGACACCCGGTGGCGCCATGACCGGGCCGCGGTCGAGGCCGACGTGGCCGGGCTGGGCTGGCCGGTGTTCGTGAAGCCAGCGCGGGCCGGGAGCTCGATGGGGATCACGAAAGTCGACGGGCCGGAGGGACTGGCTGCGGCGATCGAGACGGCTCGCGCGCACGATCTGAAGGTGTTGGTCGAGGCCGCGATCGTCGGACGCGAGATCGAGTGTGCCGTGTTGCAGGGCCGGGACGGCGAGCCGAACCGGACCTCGCAGGTGGGCGAGATCGTGGTCCGGGCCGGTCACGGGCACGCGTTCTATGACTTCGAGGCGAAGTATCTCGATGGCTCGGCGGTGGAGTTGAGTTGCCCGGCGCAGGTACCGGCGGAGATCAGCGACCGGGTTCGTGCGTATGCCGCGGCCGCCTTCGCGGCGCTCGGCTGCGAGGGGCTAGCCCGGGTGGACTGCTTCTATACGGTTGACGGGGACGTGCTGATCAACGAGATCAACACCATGCCGGGGTTTACACCGCAGTCGATGTATCCGCAGATGTGGCAGGCGAGCGGGGTGAGCTATCCCGACCTCATCGACGAATTGATCGCGCTGGCGCTGGCGCGACCGGTCGGGCTGCGCTAAGGCTGTCGCCATTGCCGGGATGGGCGGCCGGATGAGGGCGGACGGGTTCGGGCGCGGGTGTGAGCTGGGCGTGGTTGTGAGCTGCGCGCAGGCGTGAGTCAGGTGCAGGCGTGGCCGGTGCGGGGGAGCGCCTCGGCGACCTGATCGAAGTCGGGGAGCACCATGGGCTCGGGGGCATAGGCCTTCGGGATGAGGACCTCAAGGGCCGGGTCACGGCCATACGTGGTGAAGGCGACACCGTCGTCGAGGGGTTCGACGACCCAGTCGATGCCGTCGACCTGGATGCAGTCGAGCGTGGTGGGGCTGAGGGCGGCGAAGCCGCAGCGCGCGATGATCGCCGGATCACCCCAGGCCGCGGCGGCCGGCGATGTGGGGGAGATGACGGCCATCGGTTGGCTGGCGACCTTCTCCGGCCAGGCCAGCGCGCAGGCGGGGTCGGCGGCATTGGGGGCCGCCGTGACCTCGATGGGCCCTCCGCAGGCGGCCAGCAGGACGAGCGTCGCCGCCGCGAGCGCGGAGCGGATCAGACGTGGACGACGGTGCAGGTGAGGGTCCGAGTGATGCCGGGGACTTCCTGGATGCGCGCGATGACGAGCTTGCCGAGGTCGTCAACCGACTCGGCCTCGATCCGGGCGATGCAGTCGTAGGGGCCCGTGACGTCTTCGGCCGCAGTGACCCCCGAGATGCCCGAGATCGCCTCGGTCACGCTCGCGGACTTGCCGACCTCGGTCTGAATGAGGATGTAGGCCTGAACCATGGGATTGGCCGTCCTTTCGCCGGTGCGCCGGCGCTCGGCCGGGTCGGGTTGATCGGCCCGGGCACGGCCCCGGGCACCTGTCTGAACGCTACCTTGCCTGCTATGCCCGCGTCGCCCCAGCCCCGGATCGTCTCGGATCTGACCGAGTCGCAGCTGCTTGACCGGCTGCTTCCGCTGATGGATACCGGTCCCGCAGAGCGTGTCGGCCCCGGCGACGATGCGGCCGTGCTCGACCTGGCTGGGCCGGTCGTGGCGACGACGGATGTCGTTGTGCGAGGGGTGGATTGGCGCGAAGACTGGTCGGAACCCGAAGACCTCGCGGTCAAAGTGGTCACCCAGAACCTCGCGGATATCGCGGCCATGGGCGCGCGCCCGCGCTCGCTGCTGCTGACGTTGACGATGGAGCCCACGACGGAGGTCGAGTGGGTCCTGCGGCTCGCCGCGCAACTCGGCCAGGAATGCCGGCGGTATGGCGTGTCCGCCGCCGGTGGTGATCTCTCGGGAGCGCCGCCCGGGTTCGCGTCGATCGGGGTGACGGCTCTTGGCGTCCTCGATGGTGTGTCGCCGGTGCTGCGCTCTGGGGCGCGGACCGGGGACCGGGTCGCCGTTGCTGGGTCGTTGGGGCGATCGGCGGTCGGGTTGTCGCTCCTGCTGGCCGCTACGGCCGGATCGCGCGGAGTCGGCGATGTGGCGGCGGTGCCGCGTGAGGCGCTCGCGCACCATCGCCGACCCTCCAGCCCGCTCAGCCAGGGCCCGATCGCGGCGCGGGCAGGGGCGAGCGCCATGATCGACATCTCGGATGGGCTACTGCGCGACGCCGGGCGGATCGGGCGCGCGAGCGGCGTCGCCGTGAGCATCGACTCGGCGGCGTTGGCGCCCGACCTCAACTGGGCCGAACGCTATCTGTCGCGGGAGGAGGCGCGGGCGTGCGTGCTGACCGGCGGCGAGGAGCACAGCCTGCTCGCGTGCTTCCCGGCCACCGTGGAAGTGCCGCCGTGGTGGCGGGTTATCGGTGAGGTGGTCGCCGGTGAGGGGCTGCTGCTCGACGGGCGCGCGGTGCCTGCCGGCGGATGGGATCATTTTGCCGACCGGCCCGGTGCGTGACCACCGGTTGCGACGGCTTGCAAGGGCAGCAAAATGCCCCCGGGGCGTGGCCCCGGAGGCATTCGGTCAGGCCGACCTCAGCGGACGACCTTGCCCGCCTTCAGGCAGGAGGTGCAGACATTGACGCGCTTCGGGGTCTTGCCAGCATCGCCGACCATCGCACGCACCCGCTGGATGTTGGGGTTCCAGCGGCGCTTGGTGCGGCGGTGCGAGTGCGAGATGGAGTGACCGAAGCCCGGGCCCTTGCCGCAAACGTCGCAGGTGGCAGCCATGGGTGGATCTCCTCGGAAGTGTGGTAATCGTCAAGCGCCCGGCGCCCGGCGTGATGGGTCACGAGCGGCGCAAGGCAACCCCACAAGATTAGCCGACGTCAGGTCGGCTTCCAAAACGGCAGGCTGTCACCCCTCATGGGTAGCCTGCCCGGGTGAGATTCGGCGCGCGGGAAAGGAGGCGGTCATGGCCGGTCTGCAGACGAAATTGTCGACCCTGATCGCGTCCACGGCGCGCCCGTTGGAGCAGGCGCGCGGCATACAGACTGTGGGCGACCTGCTGGACTTCTATCCGACGCGGTGGGTCAGTTATGACAGCGACCTCGGCACGCCCGCGGATGGGGAGTTCGTGGTCGTCGTGGGGGAGGTGAAGTCGGCCTCGACCCGGCCGATGCGCAATCGCCGAGGGTCGATGCTCTCGGCGATTTTGACCGACGGGCGCAGTGAGATCGAGATGACGTTCTTCAATGCGCGCGGTCACGAGGACAAGTTGCGTCCTGGGGCCAAGGTCATCGCCGGGGGTCAGGTGAGCCACTTTCGGGAGCGGCGGCAGCTTGCGCATCCGGGCTACACGCTGATCAGTGACCTCGATGATTCGGCTTTGCCGGGCCTGTTTCCGCTGTATCCGGCCGTTCCGAAACTCCACAATTGGAACCTCGTGCGGGCGGTCAAGGTCGTCATTGACCAACTCGATCCGTTGCCCGATCCGATCCCCGCCGATATCCGGCGGCGGCGCGACCTGCTGGAGCGCGCCAAGGCCGTGATCGCGCTTCACCGGGCCGACAGCAAACGGCATCTGGAAGTCGCCCGCACTCGGCTGCGGTATGAGGAGGCGTTCCTCCTGCAGGTGGTCCTGGGGCGCCTGCGGGCGGCGCGGGAGGCCGAGATCGCCACGGCCCGCGTCGTGACGGATGGGGCGGCGTTGGCGGCCTTCGACGAGCGGCTTCCGTTTGCGCTCACCCCCGGCCAGGTGTCGGTGGCCGCCGAGATCGAGGCCGATCTGGCGCGGGAGCACCCGATGTATCGCCTCCTACAAGGCGATGTCGGCTCCGGCAAGACCGTCGTGGCGCTGCGCGCGATGCTGACGGCGGTGGACGCGGGCGCGCAGGCGGTGTTGCTCGCCCCCACTGAAGTCCTGGCGGCCCAACACGCCCGCACCATCCGCGCAATGCTGGGGGATCTGGCGTTGGGCGGCATGCTCGGCGGCCACCCCGACGGGACCAAAGTCACCCTGCTGACGGGCTCGCTAACTCAGCCTCAGCGACGCCAAGCCCTGCTCGACATCGCGTCGGGGGAGTCCGGGATCGTCATCGGCACCCACGCCCTGCTGCAGGACAAGGTGATCTTCGCGGACCTGGCGCTCGTGGTGATCGACGAGCAGCACCGCTTCGGAGTCGAGCAGCGCGATGCCCTGCGAGCCAAGGCCAAGACCGTGCCGCACGTCCTGGTCATGACGGCGACCCCGATCCCGCGCACGATCGCGATGACGACCTTCGGGGAGTTGGACGTCTCGACGCTGACCGAGAAACCGGCCGGTCGCTCGCCGATTCAGTCGTATGTCGTGGACGAGGCACTCCCGACGTGGGTCGAGCGGACCTGGACGCGCGTGGCGCAGGAATGCGGGCGGGGGCACGCGGCATACGTCGTCTGCCCCCGGATCGGGGAGGTCGAGGAGGGGACTGTCGAGGAGGAGTCGCGGGGGGCTGCGGACGGAGGGGAGCCGTGGCTGCCGTTCGATGACGGCGTCTCGCTGCGGCCGCCGATCGGCGTGATCGAGACCCTCGCGGAGTTGCAGGCCAAGCCGGAGCTCGCCGGCCTGCGGCTGGCGGTCCTGCACGGGCGGTTGACCGCCGAGGAGAAGGATCGGATCATGGCCGACTTCGCGGCCGGGGCGATCGACGTGCTCATCTCGACCACGGTGATCGAGGTCGGCGTCGACGTGCCGCGCGCCACCGTCATGGTGATCCGCGACGCGGATCGATTCGGGGTGTCGCAGTTGCATCAGCTACGGGGGCGGGTCGGGCGTGGCGAAGACCCTGGGCTGTGTTTGCTGATGACGTCCGTCGCGGCCGGGCCGACGCGGGAGCGCTTGAATGCGGTCGCTGAGACTGACGATGGGTTCGCGTTGGCGCGGTTGGACCTGCAGCAGCGCCGCGAGGGCGACATCCTCGGGGCGCGGCAAAGCGGCGGGCGTGGTCGGCTACGGTTCCTGTCGCTCATTCGGGACGAGGAGTTGATCACGCAGGCCCGCGCCGACGCGCGCGAGGTCGTGGCGCGCGACCCGGAGTTGGCGGATCACCCCGAGATCCGGCTGGCGGCCGATCAGTGGGTGGCTCCCGAGCAGGCCGAGTTCTTGGACAAGGGGTGACTCATGACGCGCATCATTGGTGGCACGGCGGGGGGTCGGCGGCTGGAGGTCCCCTCAGGGCGCGAAACGCGCCCGACGTCCGACCGGGTCCGGGAAGCGATCTTCAGCGTGCTGGAGAGCCGCGACGTGCTCGACGGGGTGGCGGTTCTCGATGCGTATGCCGGGTCGGGCGCCCTCGGGCTGGAGGCCGCCAGCCGGGGGGCGGCGAGCGTGGTGTGCGTCGAGTCGCACCGCCCGACGGCCCGCCTGATCGAGCGCAATGCGAAGTCGTTGGGGCTGCCGGTGGACGTGGTGGCGGCGACGGTGGCGGACTTCGCGGGGCGCGAGACCCGACGGTTCGGCCTGATTCTGGCTGACCCGCCCTATCCGATGACCGAGCCGGTGCTGGCGGCCGATCTGGCGAGTCTCGCCGGCGTGGCCGAGCCCGGGGCGCTCCTGGTCGTGGAGCGCTCCAGCCGCTCGCCCGAGCCCACCTGGCCCGCAGGGGTCGAGGTCGAGGTTGGCCGCCGCTACGGCGAGACGACCGTGTGGCTCGCGTGGGCGGCATACGTCAATGAGGTTCTGGGTTAGCGGTTTTTGACGGACCGAGGGCGGCGCCACCGCGCGCCCCCTCACGGACTTAAGCACGCCTTACGCACTTGAGCACGCCTTGCAAGGCGTGCTCAAGTTCGTAAGACGTGCTCAAGTCCGTGGGGTGCGCGGGTTGCTAGGTTGCGGGTGTGTCCCTCGCTCTGTGCCCCGGCTCCTTCGACCCCGTGACGGCGGGGCACCTGGACGTCATCGAGCGGGCGGCGGGGATGTTCGACACCGTGCTCGTCGCGGTCCTGCACAACCCGGCCAAGCAGGGCACGTTCCCGGTCGCCGAGCGGCTGCGCTTCATCGAGGATGCGTGCCGCCACTTGCCGGGGGTGCGGGTCGAAGCCTTCGCCAACCGGCTGATCGTCGACGTGGCCCGCGAGGTGGGGGCGACCTGCCTGCTCAAGGGGCTGCGGAGCGAGACGGACTTCGAGTATGAGGTGCCGATGGCCTCGATGAATCGCGCCCTGACCGGCATCGAGACGCTCTTCCTCGTGGGGGATCCGGCCCGCGCGCACATTTCCAGCAGCCTGGTCAAGGAGGTTGCGCGGTTCGGTGGGGACGTGAGCGGGATGGTTCCGGACGCGGTCCGCGACGCCCTCGTCGCCCAGTTCCGCAGCAATTTGGGCGCCGGGCCTGCCGCACCGTAAACTCTTGCATTGGTCTGTCCCGAACTCGTGGGCCCGATCGATCCGAATCACTGAGCTGGAGCCATGACGCGTCTCGACCCCCGCTCGCCCCTGGTGGTCGACACCACGGAGCTGAGCCGCCGTCCGGGGTCGATGCGTACCATTTCCCGCTCGGTCGAGTTCCCCGAAGCCGTCGGCACCGACGTTATCCAGGTGGCGGCCGGCAGTCCGGTCGAGGTGGAGTTGCGCCTCGAATCGGTCATGGAAGGGGTGCTCGTGACCGGATCGGCGCGGGCGATCGCGGCCGGCTTGTGCGTGCGGTGCCTGGAGCCGCTCACCCTTGAGGTGAACGCTCCGTTCCAGGAACTGTTCGTCCATGCTGATCGCGCCGTCCACAACCGCGAGGTGGGGGCAACCGATGAGGACTCGCAGGAATGTGTCGTCGTCGATGACTTGATCGATCTCGAACCGGTCTTGGTCGACGCCATCGTTCCCGCGCTGCCTTTTCAACCCGTGTGCCGGGAGGACTGTCCGGGGCTGTGCCAGGAATGTGGCCAGCCCTTGGCGGACGATCCCGACCACACACACGAATCGCTCGACCCGAGATGGTCGGCTCTCGCACAACTGGCGTCCTCGACCGAGGTCGACGACCCACCGACGAAAGGGACCTGACGTGGCCGTTCCGAAGCGGAAGACCTCGCGATCCAACACCCGTTCCCGCCGGGCCAACTGGAAGGCAGCGCCCGTCGCGCTGACCACCTGCCCCTCCTGCAAGGCGATTGCCCAGCCGCACATCGCGTGCCCGAGCTGCGGCGCCTACAACGGCCGGACGTATGCCGTGGCCGAGCGGACCGAGCACCAGGGCTAGTCCGGAGTCGGTCATGGAACGACCGGCGCAGGAGTTGTGCGCGTACCTCACGGAGGTCACGGCGCACGTTGTCGACCCCGGACTCGTCGAGATTGCGCTGACCCATCGGTCGTTTGCGTACGAGAACGGGGGCGTCCCGCACAACGAGCGGCTGGAGTTCCTCGGTGACTCCGTGCTCGGTCTGGTTGTGACCGACACCCTCTATCGGGCCCACCCCGACAAGAGCGAGGGTCACCTCGCCAAGCTGCGCGCCGCCGTGGTCAACATGCGTGCGCTCGCCGACGTTGGTCGCACGATCGGCCTCGGCGACTATGTGCGTCTCGGGCGCGGCGAGCAGACGACCGGTGGACGAGACAAGTCGTCCATCTTGGCGGACACCACCGAGGCCATCATCGGTGCCGTCTTCCTCTCGGCCGGTATGCCCGCGGCGGCCGGACTCGTGCACCACCTCCTCGATCCGTTGTTGGCGTCGTCGGCCGAAATGGGCGCCGCGCTGGATTGGAAGACCTCGCTTCAGGAGGCCTGCGCGGCGCGGGAGTTGGGCTCGGTGGGTTATCGCGTCGCTGACGAAGGCCCGGAGCACGAAAAGCTCTTCACGGCGGAGGTCGTGATCGACGGCCAGGTATTTGGGACTGCCACGGGCCGAACCAAGAAGGATGCCGAGCAGGGCGCCGCCGCGGCCGCGTGGCGGGAGCTGCAAGAGCGCCCCATCCCCGCGGTCGCCGTCGGCGACTGACCATGCCGGAACTCCCCGAAGTCGAGGTCGTTCGCCGGGGTCTGGCGACGCATGCCGCCGGCCGGGTCATCGAGGTTGCTGAGTTCCGTGGCTTGCGGGTTGCGCGCCGACATGAGGCGGGTCCTGAGGACCTGACCGCCCGTCTGCGCGGCCGACTGATCGAGTCGGCGCAGCGTCGTGGGAAGTATCTCTGGCTGGCGTTGGACGGCGGCGAAGGACTCATCGTCCATCTGGGGATGAGCGGTCAGATGTTGGTGAGCGATCCCGACCAGCCGGATCAGCGTCACCTCCACGCGCGCTTTCGCCTCAGCGACGGCCGCGAGATCCGCTTTGTCGACCAGCGCACCTTCGGTGGGCTGGCCCTGGCGACCCTCGACTGGGACGGCATTCCGGAGCCGGTCCGCCACATCGGGCGCGACCCCTTTGACCCGAAGTTCGACGCACGCGCCGCGGCCGCCCGGATGGTCACCTCCAGCAGCGGTGTCAAGCGGCTGCTGCTCAACCAGACGATCGTGTCCGGGATCGGCAATATCTATGCTGACGAGTCGCTGTGGCGGGCGCAGATCCACCCGGAGAAGCCGGGTGATCGGCATACGAAACCGGCGATTGTCCGCCTTCTTGGCCACGCCGCCGACGTGATGAACGCCGCGCTCGAGGAGGGCGGGACCAGCTTCGACGCGCTCTATGTGAACGTCAACGGTCAGTCGGGGTACTTCGACCGGCGACTCGCGGCCTACGGACAGCAGGGAATCCCTTGCCCAAGATGTGGGACGCCAATCGTGCGCGAGTCGTTCATGAACCGTTCGTCGCACTTCTGCCCGAGGTGCCAACCGAAGCCACGGACAAGTTCCTAGCGACGCCTGAATGGCAATTGGCAAGGGGGAGTTATCGTGGTGACCGGGCCTCGCGAGCCTGAAGCGTCCCGCCCAGGAGAGCGAGAACGCATGCTCGCGGAGAGTCCAGTCCTGTTGTCGTCGGCCGGTCTGACGAAGCGCTTCCCGTCGTTTCTGCTCGACCGCGTCAGCTTCGAACTCGCGGTTGGGACGTTGTTGGGGTTCGGTGGCCGCAGCGGGGCGGCAAGTCGACGACGTTGAAGGCGTTGTTCAACGTCGTCCATGCGGACGGGGCCTGGTCCGGTTCCTCGGCCTGGAGTTCGCGTCGAACGAGGCGGAGATCAAGCATCTGGCTGGACAGACCTTCGGTGGTGTCGACCAGCTATCAGCGCAAGAGGATCTCGGCCGTCACCGACGTCAACAGGCGATTCTTCAAGGCCTGGGACGAGGCCGGCAACATCGGCCCGGTGCTCCTCGGTGAGGTCCGTGAGACTCTGGGCCTGCTCCTCGAGTTCTAGTAGCTCAGCACGAAGTTTGGCGCAACGCAGGCATGCGCTGCGGGCGATGTCCTCAGGCGCAGGTGGTCCGGCTCGGGGGTTCCATCGCCATACCGTGGCGAACTCCCCACAGCACGGCTTGGCTTCGCGAGGTAACCCCCATCCGGCGATAGGCCGAGCGGATGTAGGACTTCACCGAGTTGATCGAGAGGAAGCACCGGGCGGCAATGTCCTTATTGGACAGGCCCCGCGTGATCAGGGCGATGATCTCGGCCTCGCGTTCGGTGAGGCCCTCGGCTTGCCCCGGCCAGCTGCGCTTGCGCGACGGGGGCTCGACCGGGCTGGGTTCTTGTCGGATGCGACCGTTGGGGTCGTCAACATCGGCACTGGCGGGGGCGACGGGGTGGTCGCGGCGTACCTGTTCGCCACCATGCACGCGCTCGATGGCTTCCACCATTTCGAGAGCGCTGGTCGCCTTGGACACGAAGCCATCCGCGCCGAGGGCGAAGGCGTTGTCGACACGGTCCGGCTGCCCGCCCCAGGAGTAGACGATGACCTTGCCGACGGCCGGGCTGGCGATGACGTCCGATAGTGCCGCTTCTTCACGGCGAGCGGGAGCGAAGGTGTCATACAGCGCGACGTCGACGGGCTTTGCAACGTCAGCGCGCACATCAAATTCGACGAGGTCGACGCGGCCGGGGTAGTCCGCGAGCATCTCCGCCAGGCCGCGGACGACGAGTTCGTAGTCGTTGATGATGGCCACGGTGATGGGGGGTCGTGGTGGTAGTCCCATTCGTACGAGCGTACACGCGGTAACCCCCGGGCGCTTGGGCTTGTTGACCTGTGAGTATGCGGTTACTGGGCATTCCGCAAGATCGCCTCGAGGTCTCTCACCCCAAGGGGGGAAGCGGGCAAATACTCGTTGTGTATAGGCATCCGGAAGGCGATGAGCGGCCGCAATAACCCGCGGCGGACGCAAAAGCTATTGCGTCCGCGCGAGGCTATTGCGTCCGCGGAGGGGGGTGGCCAGGTTATTGCGTCCGGGGCGGGGGTCGGACGGAGGGACGGCCAGGTTATTGCGTCCCAGGCGGGGCGGCTCCGCTGCGGAGGGGGCGGCGCGTTTGGCCGGCGGGTCAGGGGATCGGGAGGTCCTTGAGCGTGACCTTCTGACCGGTGTGCTTCTCCGACAGGGTGGCCAGGGCGGCGCGGATCGTCTTGGCGAACAGGTGCTGGCCGGTCATGCTCGGGTGAATGCCGTCGGGCTGCAGCTGGGATGGATCGGCGGTGACGGCGGAGTTCCAGTCGGCGACGATCACGTTGGGGTTCTGGCTGGCGACGCGTTGGAGCAGCGCGTTGTCGCCGGCAGTGCGCGACATGTTGAGATGCAGGTTGACCAGGACGATCATCCGGTCCGGCCCCAGCAGCTTGAGCGTCTCGCGTAACTCGGGCTCGTCCACGCCGGCATTGGTGCCGAAGGCCAGCACGACGGCGCGGCGGATATTGGTGCCGGACGCCTTCACCGCGGCGAGGGCGGCGCTCCACTGCCGATTGGACCGGGCGTCGATGCGGATGCCGGGGAAGTAGTACTGCAGCGCGGGGACGGAGCCCACGGCCATGGAATCGCCATACAGATCGATCTCATCGCCCGTCGGCATCGACCAGGCGGCCGCGTTGGTGGCCGTCGGGGCGACGCTCAGGGACCGGTCCGTCGTCGGACGGGCGGCGGCGGCGTTGGCGTCGATCTGCCGCTGGGTCGAGGTCTCGTCAGGAGCGGTGAGCACGACGGTGCCGACAATCAGCACCGCCAGGGCGGTCGCGCCGGCGAGCCACTGGCGGGCGGAATAGCGCCCCAATGACGGCAGCCGCACAGCCCGTCGGGCCGCTCCCCGGAACCCCAGCCGTCGGACCGGGGTCTCGATAAACCGGTAGGACAGGTCGGCGATGGCCAACGTCACCAGGACGCACCAGAGGCGGGAGCTGACGAAACCGGAGCCCCCCGGAGCGGTGCGGATGTCCTGGTTGACGATCAGGATGACGGGCCAGTGCCAGAGATAGATGCCGTATGACCGTTGGCCCACCCAACGCAGCGGCGGCAACTCCAAAACGCGCTGGAGGGTGCCGGACGTGGTCACCGACACGGCCACCAGCACCGTGGTCGCCAGGCAGGCCAACGTCAGCCCGCCACGGAAGGTCCAGGCGGAGGTCTCCTGCGCAAACCACAACAGGGAAGCCAACGTGACGAGAGCGACCGCGGTCACCGGAGGCGCATAACGCGCCCAGGTGGTCGACGTGAAGAACCGCGCGTCCGGACCCGCGAGCGCGAACGCCAGGCCGGCGCCGAACATCAAGCCCATCAGGTGGGTGTCGGTGCCGTAGTAAACCCGCGTCGCCCCACCCGAAGGGTCGTAGAGGACCGCCATCGCCACCGCCGACGCCAGCCCGGCCCCGACAGCGATGCTGGCCCGAACCCGCGACGAGCGAACGAGCGCCAGCAGGGCGAGGGTGGCGAGCGGCCATACGAGGTAGAACTGCTCCTCGACCGCGAGCGACCATAGGTTCATGAACAACTGCGGCGTGGTCGAGTGGAAGTAGTCAGAGCCGGCCAGTATCTCGACCCAGTTGGTCGAGAACGTCAAGGCCCCCAGCACCTGACGCCCGATGCCGACGAGCAGGTCACTCTCGACGATGCGGGCCAAAAGCACACTGACCGGCACACACACCAGCAGCGCCGGCAACAACCGCCGCGCGCGCCGCGTCCAGAACCCCGCTAGGTCGACCCGGCCGTTGTCCCGGCGCTCGCGCACCAGCAACGTTGTGATCAGGAAGCCCGAGACGACGAAGAACACGTCGACCCCGAGGTAGCCACCGGGCAGCCACGCCGGGTTGAGGTGGAAGACGATGACGGCGACGATCGCAAGGGCGCGCAGACCATCGAGGCCGGGCAGATGCCGAGGCAACCCCGCCCTCGCCGGAGGAGTTGGCGGTCCAGCCTGGAGGCGGGGGCCACCGTCTGCCCGGCGTGCCGGATCGGCAACAGCGGTCATGGGGTCAGCCTCATTTCCTCAACTCGGTCCCAGGGGCCCGATATGGTGCCCATCGCTCGTAGCCACCGTAAAGTGAGCCACCGACAGCCCGTGGAAGCCACGCGGGACCGACACCCCCAAGGACCCCGATGACCGCTCCATCCCGGATGGTGGTCGTTGTCGCGGGCCGTGTTCAGGGCGTCGGCTTCCGCTGGTGGACCCGCGCGCGGGCGCTGGAACTCGGGCTCACCGGCCATGCGCGCAACACCGACGACGGCCGGGTCGAGATCGACGCCCAGGGCGAGCCCGCCGACTGTGAGCGGTTGCTGTACCTCCTGGGCGAGCAGCCGTCCTCCACCCGCCGACCGGGTCGGGTCCGATTTGTCTCGGCCCCGAACTGGGTCCCCGCCCGCCCCGACCGGGACACCTTCGTCGAACGCTGATCCCTCCCGAGCCTGGTTGGCGCCCCCGTGAGCCCGGCTGATCCGCGGCACTCTTGACCACATTCCCCGCACCCTGTCCGAGGGGCGACCTGGACCCGCCCACCGACCCCGCGCACCATACGATCGCTGCCGTGACCGCCGCCGATGACCCCGCGACCAGGCCCGACCTGGCCCGCCTAAGGGCGACGATCGACAACATCGATGCCGCCCTCGTACACCTCCTCGCGGAGCGATTCAAGGCGACCCAAGCAGTGGGTCGGCTCAAAGCAGATGCCGGTATGCCGCCCGCGGACCCCGCGCGCGAAGACCGCCAGATCGCCCGCCTCCGAGCGCTCGCCGACGATGCCGGGCTGGACCCGCTCTTTGCCGAGAAGTTTCTGGCGTTCATCATCGCCGAGGTCATCCGTCACCACGAGGCGATCAGCGCCTCCCACGGCTCGCCGGACGCGAGTTAGCCCGGAGTTAGCCCGGTGCGAGCGGGGCACGGGGCTACAGTGAGGCGCTGATCCGCCAGCCGAGGCCCAAGGACCCGTGTGTACGTCAAAACCCTGACCCTCAAGGGGTTCAAGTCGTTTGCCTCCGCGACGACCCTCCGGCTCGAACCCGGCGTGACCTGCATCGTCGGCCCGAATGGCTCCGGCAAGTCCAATGTCGTCGACGCCCTCGCCTGGGTGATGGGGGAGCAGGGCGCCAAGAGTCTGCGCGGCGGGAAGATGGAGGACGTCATCTTCGCCGGGACGGCCGGGCGGGCCCCGCTCGGTCGCGCCGAGGTCGCGATGACGATCGATAACACCGACGGGGCGTTGCCGATCGACTACACCGAGGTCACGATTTCGCGGACGATGTTCCGCACCGGCGGGTCGGAATACGCCATCAACGGCACCTCGGCCCGACTCCTCGACGTTCAGGAGTTGCTGTCCGACTCCGGCCTCGGCCGGGAGATGCACGTCATCGTCGGCCAAGGCCAACTCGACACGGTGCTGCGGGCGACTCCGGAGGAGCGCCGCGGGTTCATTGAGGAAGCGGCCGGGGTCCTGAAACATCGGCGGCGCAAGGAACGTGCCCTGCGCAAACTCGAGTCGATGGAAGGCAATCTCACCCGAGTCGCCGATCTGACCGGAGAGATTCGCCGCCAACTCGGCCCCCTCGGTCGTCAGGCGGAGGCGGCGCGCAAGGCCGCTGTCATTCAAGCCGACGCCCGGGACGCCCGACTGCGCCTGCTGGCCGACGATCTCGTGCAACTTCTCTCGGCGATGGAGCAGGAGAGTGCGGATGAGGCGGCGCTGCTCGCGCGGCGTACCGAACTCGACGAGGCGCTCGCCGACGCTCGCGGACGGCTCGCCGCCGCGGAAGAGGAGGCCGCCGCAGCCGCGCCACTGCTCACCGCCGCCCGCAACCGCTGGATCGCCCTTCGCGGTGTGCGTGATCGCATCGAGGCCACCTCGGGATTGGCGGCCGAACGACTTCGCCTGCTGCGCACGGACGACGCCGATGAGACGGTCAGCGGGCGCGACCCGGAGGAACTGCTCCGCCAAGCGGCCGCCGCCCGGGAGCACGAAACCGCACTGACCGCCGAGGCCGTCGCCGCCACCGAAGCCCTCGCGCTCGCCGTCGCCGCGCGCGAAACCGCCGAACAGCAGGCGTATGCCGAGCAGCAGCGCGTCGCTCGGCTCGCCCGGGCGGAGGCGGACCGGCGCGAGGGTCTGGCCCGGCTCACGGGTCAGGTCGCCTCGCGCACGTCCCGGATCGAGGCCACCGAGGCCGAGATCGGCCGGTTGGGGGAGGCCATCGCGGCGGCGCGTCACCGCGCGAGTCAGGCCGAGGTCGAGTTCAAGGCGCTTGAGGGGAGCATCGCCCAGGACGAGGACGGCGAGGAGGGGCTGGACGCGGCATACGAAGCAGCAGCGGCGCGGCACGACGCGAACTGTCGCGTCGTCGACGAGCTCGTCGAGACGGAGCGAGGGCTGGAGCGGGAACGACTCGCCCTGACGGCGCGACTCGACGCCCTGCGGCTCAGCCTGCGCCGCCGCGACGGCGCCGACGTCCTGCTGGCGGACGGGGCCCCCTTGAGCGGGGTGACCGGGAGCCTGGCGCAGGTGCTGCGGACCGCCCCCGGGGATGAGGTGGCGATCGCGGCGGCGCTGGGGTGGGCCGCCGAGGCGATCGCCACGACCGATGCCAACGCCGCGGCGGAGGCGCTCGCCTTCCTGCGGGAGAACGACGGTGGGCGCGTTGGGATTGTTTCCGGTCGGGCTGCCGGTCGGTCCGGGCGCGAGGTGCCGAAGCCGGAGACGGCGAGGTGGGCGCGATCGGTCGTGACCGTCCCGCAGGAGTTGAGCTCCGCCCTGGACCACCTCCTCGCCGACGTCGCCCTCGTCGCGGACTTGCCCGCGGCGCTGCGCGCGGCCGACGAGTTCGGCCTCACCGCGGTGACGCCCGAGGGCGACGTGATCGGGCCCGGATTCGCGCGTGGCGGCAGTGCCGACGCCCCCAGCCTGATCGAACTGGAAGCGGCCGTGGCGTCCGCCGAGGCGGAACTCGCCGATCGAACCGGGGCCGCCGAGCGCACCCGGTTCGCCCTCGCCAAAGCTCGCGCGGAGTTGGAGGCGAGTGCCGCGGAAGTGGACGGCCACTTGGAGCGGCTACACGAGTCCGACGCCCGTATGGCCGGGCTCGCCGAGCAACTCGGAGCCCTCGGCGGGGTCATTCGCTCGGCGAATGCCGAAATTGCCCGCAACGAAGCCTCCGCGGAGCAGGCTCGCAGCGGACTCACCGCGGCCAGGGCCGAACTCGCCGATCTCACCGAACGTCTCACGGCGGCCCAGGAGGACGTCGTCGAGGATGGCGGGCAAGCGCCGGATGACCGGGAACGCTTGGATGCGGCCGCTGCCGCGGCGAGGGCGGCCGAGACCGAAGCCCGACTGCATGTGCGTACCAAGGAGGAACGCGCCCGGGCCGTCCAAGGCCGCGCGGCGTCGCTCGAAGGCGCGGCCCGCAACGAGCAAGCCGCCCGCGATCGTCTCCGGACCCGTCAGGAGCGGCGCCGGCGCGAGGCCGCCGTCGCCGAGACGGTGCACGCGGCCGCCGTGACCGGCTTGGCGACCTTGACACCGGCCTGCGAGCGGTCGGCGATGATCGTGGCCGCCGCCGACGCGGAGCGAGAGCAGCGCGACCGGGCGCTCGCGGAGTTGCGCGCTCGGACCGGCACCTTGCGCGACGAGCTTTCCGGCTTGACCGACGACCTCCACCGGGACGAGATCGCCAAGGCGGCGGCGCAGGCGCGCATCGATCAACTGCGCACCAAAGCTATCGACGAACTCGGCATCGAGCCCGAGGTTCTGGTCGAGGATTTCGGTCCCCACCAGCTGGTGCCCACCCTGGCACCGGCGGGGG
>NZ_HF571038.1:2408141-2421321 GCF_001046875.1 Nostocoides jenkinsii Ben 74 | reverse complement strand
GCTGGGGAAAACCTGGGAGGTGGTCCGGCGCCCGAAGTTGTCGACGAGTTGGGCTACTCCCCGATGCGTTCGTCGGCCTTCTGGCCGGCGGTGTCAATCTGGTCGGAGTACTTGCCGCCAGTCGCGCTGTCGGCCGCGTCCGAGGCCTTATCGATGGCCTGGTCGCTCAGGTCCTCGACCTTGTCGGCGTGCTCGCCGGCGAGGTCACTGACCTTGCCCTTGATGTCGTCGAACATACCCATGTGCGGACTCCTCTCTGTCGGGGAGGTGGCGCCGGTTGACGCTCCTTCGGGCTCAGGGTAGCCCTCTGATGCTGGGGAAAACCTGGGAGGTGGATAAGGGACAATTAGGCGTATGCCCGTGCGCCCCATCGTCATCACCGGCGAGCCCGTCTTGCATCGCCGCGCCGAGCCCGTCACCGACTTCGGCCCGGATCTCCAGAGCCTGATCGACGACATGCTGACGACCCAGGAAGCGTCCAATGGCGTCGGCTTGGCCGCCCCCCAGATCGGCGTGGGACTGCGGGTCTTCACCTGGAGCATGGCCAACGAGGACGGCGTCCCCGAGATCGGCGTCATCGTTAACCCCTTCGTCCGCCCCGCCAAGCCGGCCGTCGGGGAGCCGGACAAGGACAACGAGTCCGAAGGCTGCCTATCGGTGCCCGGGCTGCACTACCCGCTCCGGCGCGGCGAGAGCGCCGAGGTCACCGGCGTCGATCGCTTTGGCGAGGACATCGCCTTCACCGCGACCGGGTGGTTCGCCCGCTGCATGCAGCACGAGTACGACCACCTCAACGGCTTCCTCTATGTCGACCGCCTGGGCGAGAAGTGGAAGAAGAAGGCGCTGAAGGCCATTCGCTCAGAAGGCTGGGGAAGGCCCGGCCACTCCTGGATGCCGGGAGTCGACGAGGACCCGTTCGGGCACTGACGTGCCGCACCAGCGGGCGATCATCGCCGTCGTCGGGGCCACGGCCACCGGCAAGTCCGCGCTCGGTCTCGCGCTGGCCGAAGCGCTCGGCGGCGAGATCGTCAACGCCGACGCCATGCAGCTCTACCGCGGGATGGACATCGGGACGGCCAAGCTCCCGCCGGGGGAGCGGCGCGGCATACGACATCACCAACTCGACGTTCTCGACGTGAACCAGGAAGCCAGCGTCGCGACCTACCAACGGGCCGCGCGCGCCGATCTCGACGCCATCGCCGGCCACGCGATTCTCGTCGGGGGGAGTGGGCTGTATGTCCGTGCTGCCCTCGATTCCCTCGACATCCCGCCCACGGATCCGCGTGTCCGTGCCCGCTGGGAGTCGTATGCCGCGCAGCACGGCCCGCTGGCCGCTCACCATCGCCTCGCTCGGGTAGATCCCGCGGCGGCAGAACACATTTTGCCCACCAATGCGCGCCGCGTCGTGCGGGCGCTCGAAGTCAACGAGCTCACCGGTGCCCCGTTTCTGGCCGTCCTGCCCGAGCGGACGTATCGCATGCCGACGATCACCATCGGCCTGCGCCGGGACCGCGGTGAGCTGGACGAGCTCATCGCCCGCCGGGCCGAGCAGATGTGGGCCGACGGGCTGGTCGAGGAGGTCGACGGCCTGCTCCCACTGGGCCTGCGGGACGGCCGAACGGCGCGGACGGCAATCGGCTACCAGCAGGCCCTGGCCCAACTCGACGGGGAACTGACGCAGCGGCAAGCCATCGACGCCACCATTGCGGCGACCCGGCGGTTCGTGCGGCGGCAGGAGAGTTGGTTTCGCCCCGACCCACGCATCCATTGGCTCGACGCCGCCAGCCCCGACCTCATCTCCCAGGCGCTCGCGCTGATCCGCTGACACCCGGCGCCACCACGGCGCGGGAGGCTCGCGGCATACCGGAGAATGGGCGCATGTCGAGGACGGTGCGTTTCACCAAAGGCCATGGGACCCGCAATGATTTCGTCCTTGTGGACGACCGCGACGACGAGTTCGCATTGACGGCCTCGCTCGCGGCGATGCTGGCCGATCGACGGTCCGGCATCGGTGGTGACGGCGTTATCCGGGTTGCCCGCACCAGCGAGGCGGCCGACACCGAGATCCGAGCCCAAGCCGTCGACGCCGAGTGGTTCATGGACTATCGCAACGCCGACGGCAGCGTCGCCGAGATGTGCGGCAACGGCGTGCGGGTCTTCGCGAGCTATCTGCGCCGCGAGGGACTGGCCTCGGCCGCGGGATTCGGCGTCGCCACCCGATCGGGGACCAAGTTCGTGCGCTTTGCGGGGGAGAATGTCGTCGTCGACATGGGGCCCTGGCGCTACGAGGACGCCGAGACCGGGGCCAGTGGCATCGATGCCTTGGTTCATGTCCCCGACCACGAGCCGTTCTCGGCGCTGCGACTCAACCTGGGCAATCCCCATACGGTCGTCGCGGTGCCGCCGACAGTCGATCTGGAGACCCTCGACCTGAGCAAGGCGCCGGTCATCAACCCCCACCCGACCTCCGGCACGAACGTGGAGTTCGTGCAGCCGCTCGGCCCGGGCCACATCCGGATGCGGGTGCACGAGCGCGGCGTCGGCGAGACCGAATCCTGCGGGACGGGCATCTGCGCTGCCGCCATCGCAACCCACCTGTGGGCCGGCGATCTCGACCGCGACAAGCCCTGGACGGTCGACGTCCCGGGTGGGCGCCTGCAGGTACGGCTCCTGGCCAACGGTCACGTCGAGTTGACCGGCCCGGCCGTCCTCGTGGCCGACGGTACGGTCGCTCTTCCCTGAGGTCAGCCGGTCGGCGCGCCCACGCGCAGCACCCGGAAGCCCTTGTCGGTGGCGTAGCGCTCGACCGAGAACGCCGGCCACTGCTCGGCGATCCAGCGCTGCAACGAGTCCCCGCCGAGTTGCTTCGCCACCACGAGGTATGCCGATCCCCCCGCCGCGAGCCGCGGCAGCCACGTGCTCAACAGCTCGTGCAGGGCGGCCTTGCCGATCCGGATCGGCGGGTTCGACCAGATCAGATCGAAGCGCTCGGTCGGCGGCACCGCGTCCGGCCGAGCCACCCGCACATTGTCCACGCCAAGGCGAGACGCGTTGCGCTGCAACAGATCCAGCGCGCGCTCATTGACATCGACCGCCCACACGGTCGCCTCGGGAGCGGTGCGCGCGAGGGTCAACGCGATCGGACCCCAGCCGCATCCGAGGTCGAGGAAGGTCCCGGCGGCTGGGGGCGGCGGGACCTGCGCCAAGAGCACAGCCGTGCCACGGTCGATCCCGTCGGGGGAGAAGATTCCCGACGCGACGACAACCTCGACGTCGTCACCGGCGAGGTGCACAACCCGCGTCCGCAGGTCGGCCTCCCCGGCCGGCTGCGCCGTGAAGTAGTGCTCGAAGGCCGCCACCCTCAGTCCTGCTCCACGTCGTCGTCGACCCAATCCAGCGTCCGCTGCACCGCCTTGTCCCAGCCGCGCAGCAACCGGTCGCGCGTCCCCGCGTCCATGGCCGGCGACCAGCGCTTCGCTTCCTGCCAGTTGGTGCGGATGTCATCGGTGCTGGACCAGTAGCCGACCGCCAGCCCCGCGGCATACGCCGCCCCCAAGGCCGTCGTCTCAGCCACCACCGGCCGGATGACGTCGACGCCGAGGATGTCGGCCTGGAACTGCATGAGCGTGTCGTTGGCGGTCATCCCGCCGTCAACCTTCAACTCCCGCAACGCAACTCCGGAGTCGGCGTTCATCGCCTGCAACACGTCGTGGGTCTGATAGGCGGTGGATTCGAGCGCCGCCCGGGCGATGTGCCCCTTGGTCACGAAGCGGGTTAACCCGACGATCGCCCCGCGGGCATCCGGACGCCAGTGCGGGGCGAACAGCCCCGAGAAGGCAGGCACGAAATAGGTCCCGCCGTTGTCGTTCACCGACTGCGCCAGGGTCTCGACCTCCGGGGCCGCACCGATCATCCCGAGGTTGTCGCGCAACCATTGCACGAGGGAGCCGGTCACGGCGATCGAGCCTTCGAGGGCATAGACCGCCGGCTCGTCGCCGAGGCGATAACAAACGGTCGTCAGCAGCCCGTTGTCCGACGGGACGATCTCGGTGCCGGTATTCAGGAGCATGAAATTGCCGGTGCCATAGGTGTTCTTGGCCATCCCCCGCTCCAGGCAGCCTTGCCCGAAGGTCGCGGCCTGCTGATCCCCCAGGATGCCGGCCACCGGCACGCCGTCGAGGATGCCGGGGTGGCACGTGCCATACACCTCCGCCGACGACCGGATCTGCGGCAGCATCGACTCGGGCACCCCGATGGCCGCGCACAACTGCGAATCCCATTGCAGCGTATGGAGATCCATCAGCATCGTGCGGCTCGCATTGGTCACGTCGGTGACATGGAGCCCGCCGTCCGGGCCGCCGGTGAGATTCCACAGCACCCACGTGTCGATGGTTCCGAAGAGCAGGTCGCCCGCCTCCGCCCGCGCGCGGGCGCCGGCGACATTGTCCAGGAGCCAGCAGGCCTTGGGCCCGGCGAAGTAGGTGGCCAAGGGGAGGCCGGTGCGCGCGGCATACCGCCGGGGTCCCTCGTCCCCGCCCAATTCCTCGACCAGCCGCTGGGTCCGCGTGTCCTGCCAGACAATCGCATTCGCGATCGGGATCCCCGTATGCCGATCCCACACGATCGTCGTCTCGCGTTGGTTCGTGATGCCCACGGCCGCGACGGCAGACCGGTTGACATTGGCCTTGCCGAGGGCGCCGCCGATCACCGCGCGAGTGTTGTCCCAGATCTCCAGGCCGTCGTGCTCGACCCAGCCGGCCCGAGGGAAGATCTGTTGGTGCTCGCGCTGATCCACCGCCACGATCGAGCCCGAGTGATCGAAGAGGATGGCGCGCGTGCTGGTCGTCCCCTGGTCGACCGCCAGGATGTAGGTCGTCTCGGCCACAGGGCTCCTTCGTCGCGTTGATCACGGGCAGCGATGCCGGAGCCAACCTACTTGCTTGGCACAATGACCGTATGGCGACCCCTCCGCGTCTCGATCCGGCCTATCGCGCCAAGTCCTGGACGCGCCTGGGGACCCGGCACTTCGACGTCCTCGTCATCGGTGGTGGGGTGACCGGTTCCGGTGTCGCCCTCGACGCGGCCACGCGCGGACTGTCCGTCGCCCTGGTCGAGCAGCGTGACTTCGCCTCGGGCACGTCCTCTCGCTCCAGCAAACTCATGCATGGTGGCCTGCGCTATCTCGAACAACTCGACTTCGCGCTGGTGCGCGAGGCACTGAAGGAGCGGGAACTGGCGTTGACCCGGCTCGCGCCGCACCTGGTGAAGCCGGTGTCCTTCCTCTACCCGCTGACCCACCGCGCCTGGGAACGCCCCTATGTCAGCGCGGGATTGACGCTCTACGACAACATGGGGGGCGCCCGCTCCGTGCCGGGGCACAAGCAGCTCAGCCGCACGGGCGCCCGCCGCCTGGCCCCGGCCCTGCGCAGCGATGCCCTGACCGGCGCGCTGCTCTACTACGACGCCCAGATGGACGACGCCCGGCACACGCTGACGGTGGCGCGGACGGCCGCGGCATACGGTGCCTTGATTTTCAACTCGGCCCGGGTGGTGGAACTGACCCGGGCGGGGGAGCGCATCACCGGGGCGATTGTCGAGGACGTCGAGACCGGGGCCCGGGTGAGCGTCAAAGCGTCCGTCGTCGTCAACTGCACCGGGGTGTGGACCGACGAGATCCAGACGCTCGCCGGGGGACGCGGGCGCTTCAACGTGCGCGCGTCCAAGGGCGTGCACATCGTGGTCGCCCGGGACCGGATCAACTCCGAGGTCGGGTTGATCCTGCGGACGGCTAGCTCTGTGCTCTTCGTGATCCCCTGGGGTACGCACTGGATCATCGGCACCACCGACACCGACTGGAATCTCGATCTCGCGCATCCGGCGGCGAGCAAGGCCGACATCGCCTACCTCCTGGCGCAGGTCAACTCGGTCCTCACCCACCCGATCACGCCAGACGACATTCAAGGGGTGTATGCCGGGCTCCGGCCGCTGCTCTCCGGCGAGGACGAGCAGACGTCCCAGCTCTCCCGCGAACATGCCGTCGCCCGGCCCCAGCCGGGTCTGATCTCGATCGCGGGCGGCAAATACACCACCTACCGGGTCATGGCGGCCGACGCCATCGATGCGGCGCGCGAGGACATCGGCCCGGGCGTCGCCGACAGCGTCACCGAGCACATCCCGTTGCTCGGCGCCGACGGCTACCCGGCGCTGATGAACCAGCTCGACCGGCTCGCCCGGAAGGTCGACCTGCCCGTATGGCGCCTGAACCACCTCCTCGGCCGCTACGGCTCGCTCGTGAATGAGTTGTTCGAGCTCGCCGAGGGCGACCGCTCCCTGTTCGAGCCGGTGCCCGGCGCCGAGGAATACCTCAAGATCGAGCTGCTGTATGGCGCGACCCACGAGGGTGCGCTCCATCTGGACGACCTACTCGCCCGGCGCACGCGGATCTCGATCGAGACCCTGTCCCGGGGTGTGGACTCGGCCGACGCCGTCGCCGACCTCGTCGCCCCGGTGCTGGGCTGGGACGAGGCCGAGCGAGCCACGGAGGTCCAGCTGTATCGCCAGCGCGTCCAGGCCGAGCGCGAGAGCCAGCAGATGCCGGACGACCAGGAAGCCAACGCCGAGCGCACCTCCGCTCGCGACGCCCGGTTGCGCGCCGGCCACTGAGCCGCCCCTGCGCACGGCTCTGCGCACTTCACTGCTCACTCTGCGCACTTCGGTGCGGGACAGCGGACATTTGGAATATCAATGCCGGGACATTCGGCTGGTGCCACGCGGGAGACAGCGGCGGGAAGCGCGGCATACGTATTCCAACTGTCCGCGGGAAATGTGAGCGGGGCAGGGCCCGGGCAATTTCAGGTGCGACCGGGGTCGGCCACGTGAGACGCTGGAGGCCGCATGAGTGATTACGCAGTTGAGACATCAGACCCCCGCGACCTGCCCGGGGCGGCCGGCGACCACCTCCTCAGGGGTCGCGCGAGCGCGCTGGCGGGAGCGGCATACGAATCCAGCGACCGGGACGGCGAGCAGTTCGAGCGGGAGGAACGCGCCGCCCTGCAACGCATCGGCGGACTCTCGACGGAGCTTGAGGACGTCACCGAGGTCGAGTACCGCCAGCTGCGCCTGGAGCGCGTCGTGCTCGCGGGCGTATGGACCGAGGGGACCGCGGAGGATGCCGAGAACTCGCTTCGGGAACTGGCCGCGCTCGCCGAGACGGCGGGATCCGACGTCCTGGCCGGTATGCTGCAGCGCCGCCAGCGTCCCGACCCCGGCACCTGGCTCGGCTCGGGCAAGGCCCAGGAGTTGCGCGACGTCGTCATCGCCGAGGGCGCCGACACCGTTGTCTGCGACTCCGAACTCGCGCCGTCCCAGCGGCGAGCCCTCGAAGACATCGTCAAGGTCAAGGTCATCGACCGGACCGCCCTGATCCTCGACATCTTCGCCCAGCACGCCAAGTCCCGGGAGGGCAAGGCTCAGGTCGAGCTGGCGCAGCTGCAGTACCTCCTGCCGCGCCTGCGTGGTTGGGGTGAGTCGATGTCTCGCCAGGCCGGTGGCCGGGTGGCCGGCGGTGAGGGCATCGGTTCGCGTGGCCCGGGTGAGACCAAGATCGAGCTCGATCGGCGCCGGATCAACTCCCGCATCGCAAAGCTGCGCCGGGAGATTCGAGACATGAAGACTCATCGGGACACCAAGCGCCACTCCCGCAAGGCACATGGGGTGCCGAGCGTCGCCATCGCGGGCTACACCAATGCCGGCAAGTCGTCGCTGCTCAACCGGCTGACCGACGCCGGGGTGCTGGTGGAGAACCAGTTGTTTGCGACGCTGGACACGACGGTTCGCCGCGCCGAGACGCCGGACGGTCGGGAGTTCACCCTGACGGACACGGTCGGCTTTGTCCGGCAGTTGCCGCACGAGCTGATCGATGCCTTCCGCTCGACGCTCGAAGAGGTCGCCGACGCCGACCTGCTGCTGCACGTCGTAGACGGCTCCCACCCCGACCCCGAGGGGCAGATCAGCGCGGTGCGCGCTGTGCTGGCCGATGTCGAGGCCGCCGATGTCAAAGAGATCATCGTCGTCAACAAGTCAGATATCGCCGACCCGGACGTCGTCGATCGGCTGCTGCGGCACGAGAAGCACGCCATCGCGGTGTCGGCGCATACCGGTGCGGGCATTGCCGAACTGATCGAGTTGGTCGCGGGCGAGTTGCCGCGACCGGGGGTGCGGGTCGCCGTCCTCATTCCCTATGACCGCGGCGACCTCCTCTCGCGTATCCACGAGACCGGCGAGCTGCTCGACTCCGAGCACACCGAGCACGGCACGCGTGTCGAGGCGCTGGTCGGCCCTGACCTGGCCGCGGAGCTGGCCCCGTTCGGCGCCTGACCCGATCCAACCGGCGCCAGGCCAACCCAGTCAGGGCAACCCAGTCAGGGCAACCGGGCTCAGGGGAATCGGGCTCAGTAAAAGCGGGCTCGGGGCAACCCCGTCGTCAGGGGAAGCGGCGCTGGCGGATCGCGATGGCTACCGCGCCCAGGAGCAGCACGGCGCCGAGCGCGGCGAGAGCCGGCGCGATCTCGACGGTCTCAGTCGCGGTGACCGTCTGGCGCGGCAGCTTCGCCAGGACCGACTGCAACTCGGCGCGGTCTGAGGCGGGGGAGTAGGTGCCGCCGGTCGCGGTCGCCACGGCCTTCATCGTCGCGTCGTCGACGACCAGGAACTGGGCGACGTCGCCACGGCCATACGGCAGGTCGTCGGTGAACGCATCGGCGCCCAGCTGCTCGCGCGTGCACACCATCCGGGTCGGCTCGGAGGTGCCGAACCCGATCGAGAACACCCGGATGCCGCGGTCCCCGGCCGCCTTCGCGGCGTCCATCGGGCGGACCCCGCGGGTGTTGGCGCCGTCGGTCAGCAGCACGACGATGTCCGGGATCGGTGCCGCCGTGGGCGGCTGGACGTTGGTCGGGGCGGGTAGGGGCATCGTCTGCTCGTCCTGCGCGGGGACGGGGACTTCATCGGGTCCGATGGGCTTGACGGACGGGTTGATCGCCGCAATGGCGTCGACGGACCGCAAGATCGCCGACCCGATCGCTGTTCCCCGTCCAGTGGTCAGGCCGTCGACCGCCGCCCGCAGTTGGTCTTTGTCGGTCGTCGGCGCGGCGATCATCTCGGCATAGCCGGCGAACGCGATCAACCCGATCCGGGTGCCCTTGGGTTGGTCGTCGATGAACTCGCGCACGGCCGACTTCGCAGCGGCAATCCGGTTGGGTTCGACGTCGATGGAGCACATCGAACGCGACACGTCGATGGCCAGCATGATGGTCGTCCGGTCCTGGGGAACCGCGAGTTGCGTAGCCGGCCGGGCGCTGGCCAGCCCCAGCGACATCAGCGCCAGCAGCACGGCCACCAGGGGCAGGTGCCGGGTCCAGGGCTTGCGTCGCGTCCCCAGGGCGGCGCGCAGGAGGGCGACATTGGAATGCCGGACCGCGGCAGCCCGGAGGCGACGTTGACGCCATACATAAAGCCCGAGAACCAGGGGCAGGATCAGCAGCATCGCCAGCGCCAGCGGCCAGCCGAGACTCATGCCGACACCACCCGTCCGGTGCGCACGACGGAGACGGTCACGCCGAGACCGAGGATGAGCAGCGACAGCAGGGTCATATAGGGCGCGAGCTCCGTGGATTCTCGGCGTGAGACGAAATCGAGCTTCATCCCGGCATAGATGTCGCCGAGGTCGCCGGCGCTGGTGGCCCGGGCATACGTGCCGTCGGTGGTCTCGGCGATCCCCCGGAGGGAGGCTTCGTCCAGGGCCGTATGCTGCGCCACCCCGTCGATTGTCACCGTCGTCCCGCCGGGGTCACCCAGGCCGACGGTGCTCACCTTCACTCCGGCCACCGAGGCGAGCCGGGCCATCGCCTGCGGGTCGAGGGTGCCGGTGTCCTGACCGTCGGACAGGAGCACCACCCGGGCCGAGCCGTAGTAGCCGATATCGACGCTGTCGGGATCGCTGGCGAGTTGCTCGGGATCGACGGTGAGCTTGCCGCCCGCGATCGCCTTGAGCGCGGTGAACAGACCCTGGCCGAGTGACGTGCCGCCGTGGGCGCCGAGGCGATCGACCGCCGACTTCACGAGCCTCGGGTCGTCGGTGGGTGACTGCGTGACATTTCCGGTGTCGCTGAAGGCCACGACGCCGATCCGGATGTTGCGCGGTTGCGCGTCGATGAACCGGTAGGCGGCGGCCTTCGCCGCCGCCAACCGGTCGGGCCGGAGGTCGGTGGCGCGCATGCTGTTGGAGGTGTCGAACGCCAGGATCACGGTGCCTTCGCGGTGCACCTGGGTCAGGGTCGCGGCCGGCCCGGCCGCAGCCAGGATCAGCAGCGCGAGCGTCGCCAGCAGACAGGCCGGAACGAGGTGGCGACCTCGCCGCGCTGAGCGCGTCGCTCCCGTTGCTCCCGCAGCGGCCGGGACCAGACCGCTTCGTGCCAAGGCCTCGCGGCGCTCCTGATCGGCGCGCAGCAGGGCCCGATAGCGCCAGATCAGCACCGGGATGACTAGCAGCGCGAGCAGCGCCCAGGGATAGGTGAACGTCATCGGCGGAGCTTCCGCCGCGCCGCCAACCGCACGAACACCTCGACAAGGTCGTCGGCGGTCGACACGGTCGTCAGGTCGAGGCCGCAGGAGCGGACGCGGTCACGGATCTGGTCCTGCTCCTGCTCCGCCAAGGCCCGGAGCCGCTCGCGGAACGCACGATCTCCGGTGTCGATGAGCACCCGCTCGCCGGTCTCGGCATCCTCCAGCACGATCTCGCCGACGTCGGGCAGCGATGACTCCAGCGGATCGACGATCTGGACGGGTACGACGTCGTGCCGCTGAGTCAGCAGCCGCAGCGGGGCCTCCCAACCGGGTGCCGAGATGAAGTCCGACACCACGACCACCAGGCTGCGTTGACGGATAACGCCCGCACTCGCCTTGAGCAGGCCGGCCAGATCGGTCGGGCTGTGCGCACTGTCGTGCGGCTGTTGGAGCCGGTGGATCAGGCGCAAGACGTGCAGGCGCCCAGACCGCGCGGCCACGGTCTCGGGGCGGGCCCCGTCATACAAGATCGCGGCGACGCGGTTGCCGCCCCTGGTCAGCAGCCGAGCCAAGGTTGCCGTGAACTCGACGAGGACCTGCTCCTTGCCGCGGCCCTGTGGGCCGAAGGCCATCGAGCCGGATCGGTCGAGCACGAACCACGCCGTGAGTTCGCGATCCTCGGCGTATTCGCGGACGTAGGGAGTGTCCATCCGGGCGGTGACATTCCAGTCGATGCGCCGCAGGTCGTCGCCCGGGACATACTCCCGCAACTCCCGGAAGTCCATGCCGGCGCCGGCGAACAACGTGCGGTAGTCACCCTGCAACTGCCCGTCCAGCGGGCGCAGGACGGTCCACTCGACGCGGCGGAGCAGGGCCTCCGCGGTCAGGGCGAGGGGCGATGCCATGACACCTGACCCGCGGGCGGGCCGACGTTGATCTCGGGCATGCGGACCGCCGACAGGATCGGGCCGAGGATGGCGTCGGGGTCGATGTTGTCGGCCAACGCCTCGTATGACAGCACGAGCCGGTGCCGCAGCACGTCAAGCGCGAGGTCGCGCACGTCTTCCGGTCGGGCATAGGTGCGTCCGCGCAGATAGGCCAGTGCCCGCCCGGCGACGACCATGTTGATCGAGGCGCGCGGGCTCGCGCCGAAGGTGATGAACCGGCGCAAGTCATCGCGGCCGACCAGGCCCGGGTCGCGGGTCGCCCCGGTCAGCGTCACGGCATACTGGATGATCCCGGGGTCGACATAGACCGCGTCGGCGGCGCGTTGCAGGTCGCGCAATTGCGTCGGATCGAGCACGGCGCTGGCCCGCTCGCCTAGCCCGAGCATGCGCTCGACGACGACGAACTCCTCTGCGGGAGAGGGGTATCCGACGCGAACCTTGAACATGAACCGGTCGACCTGCGCCTCGGGCAGCGGATAGGTGCCCTCGGACTCGATCGGGTTCTGCGTCGCCATGACCAGGAATGGGTCGGGGGCACGGTAGGTCTCCCGGCCGATGGTCACCTGGCGTTCCTGCATGATCTCCAGCAAGGCGCTTTGCACCTTGGCCGGCGCGCGGTTGATCTCGTCGGCCAGCACCAAGTGCGCAAAGACCGGGCCGAGTGAGACCTGGAATTCCCCGCTCTGCTGGTTGTAGATCCGCGTTCCGATCAGGTCGGCCGGCACGAGGTCAGGGGTGAACTGAATGCGTTTGAAGTCGCCGCCGATCGCCTCGGCGAGCGCCTTGATCGCCAGGGTCTTGGCCAGGCCGGGAACGCCTTCGACCAGGAGGTGGCCGCGCGCGAGCAGGGCGACGATCATCCGCTCCAGCAGGTCGTCCTGCCCGACGATCGTCTTCTTGACCTCATAGAGGGTGCGCTCCAGGGGGTGGCTCGCCGCGCCGGCCCGCTGGCCCGCGCCGGCCTGGCCCTGCGGCGATTGCGTGGTCGCATCCATGGGTGCTCCTTCGAATTGGGTCACAGCGGCGGCGCTCCCACCGCGCCGCCGGCGGCGGAGATGGGCACGGCGAAGCCGATGCCGACGAAGTAGGGCTGCTTGCTCGGATTGGCCAGGGCCGTCACCACACCGACGACCTGGCCGGCACCATTGAGCAACGGACCGCCGGAGTTGCCGGGGTTGACGGCGGCATCGAACTGAATCAGGTCGGTCAGCTTGCCTCCCGGCGTCTGCAGGTCACGCCCGAGCGCGGAGATTAAGCCGCCGGAGAGGGAGAACGTCAGGCCGAGGGGGTGGCCCACGGCATACACCGGGGTCCCGATCGGCCCGGGACCGGCGAGGGTGGCCGGGGTGACGACGGCGGGCAGTGTTTGGGCGGTGAGCACCGCAAGATCCTTGTCGGGCTGCCGGTCGGCCACGGTGGCCGAGGACCGGGTGCCGTCGGCGAAAATGACCTCGATGCTCCCGCCGCCGTCCACCACGTGGTTAGCCGTGAGGATGCGTCCGTCGGCGTTGGCGATAAAGCCCGAACCCAGCCCGTCCTCGCCGCCGCCTTGAGTGCGGATCACCACCATCGAGGGTGCGATGGAGTTGTAGGCCGACTGACCCTCCGGCGGTTGCTGGGCGAGTTGCTTGAGCTTCTCGTCCACCACCGGGCCGGCCGCGGCCCGAGCT
>NZ_HF571038.1:2390049-2408041 GCF_001046875.1 Nostocoides jenkinsii Ben 74 | reverse complement strand
TGTGGACACCTTGCAAGGTGTCCACAGTTGACTAACTGCTGCTAGCAGAAGTTCGGAGGGCCAAGGCGCGCTAGAACGCCTGACCCAGGAGGACGGGCTCGTTGACCAGGGCCACGCCGAAGGCGGCGTGCACGCCGTCGCGGACCACGGCCGCGAGCGCCAGGATGTCGGCGGCGGTCGCGAAGCCGCGGTTGGTCAGGGCCAGCGTGTGTTTGGTCGACAGGCTCGCCCGGCCGCTCAGGCCCGCCTCGCCGTCGGCGCCGAAGCCCTTGCCGAACCCCGCCCGCTCGATCAACCACGCGGCGCTGGTCTTGACATTGCCGTCGGCGTCGGCGAAGCGGGGCGGATCGATGTCGGCGCCAAGCCGGTCGTGCACCCGCGCCACCAGGGCGTCGAAGGCCGCCGTCGAGAGGATCGGGTTGGTGAAGAAGGACCCGCAACTCCACGTGTCGTGATCGGCCGGGTCGAGGACCATGCCGCGGCGACGGCGCTGCGCCAGCACGGCCTCGCGCGCATCCGCCAGCGGCACCCGGTCGCCGACCGCGACCCCGAGTTGGGTGGCCAGATCGGCATACGCGATCGGGCGGCACAGGTCCGCCAGCACGAACTGGAAGACCACGTCCAGGACCACGAAGCGATCGGTCGCCTTGAAGATCGAATGCCGATAGGTGAACGCGCACTCCAACGCCGAGAACGTCCGCACCGCCTGTGCCTGCCGATCCCAGGTGCGGACCTGCGCGATCGTCTGCGCGACCTCCTGACCGTAGGCGCCGACGTTCTGCACCGGCGTGGCACCGGCCGAGCCCGGAATCCCGGACAACGCCTCGACGCCGCTCCACCCGCTCGCCACGGCCTGCGCGACGACCTCGTCCCACACCTCGCCCGCGGCGACCCGCACGAAGGCTCCCGAGCACGCGTCGATCGACTCCCGAGTCACCCCGGTCGTCGCGACCTTGACGACGGTTCCGGGAAACCCGCCGTCGGGGATGACGACATTCGAGCCCCCGCCGAGCACGAGCAGGGGCTCGCCGGCGTCGTCGGTCTCGCGGACCGCGTCGACCAATTCATCGTTGCTGGTGACGGTCACCAGCCGCTGTGCTGGCCCACCCACCCGCATGGTCGTATGGGGAGCCAGCGCCGCGTCGAATTTCTCCGTCCGCCCCGTCAGACGCATCAGTCGAGTTGGACGACGGCTTGGCAGCGGCCGAGCACCTTGCTGCCGCCGGCCGTGGCCGTCAGCTCCACCGTGGCGCGCTTGCGCGCCTCGTCGAGCGACTTCACGACGCCGGTGACGGACAGTTCGGAGCCACCAGCGGGGACGACGACCATGCTGGTGAACCGGGTCCCGTACTCCACGATGCGCCCGGCGTCTCCCGCCCACTCCGCGGCCAGCGTGCCGGCCGCTCCCATCGTCCACATGCCGTGCGCGATGACGTCGGGCAGGCCGACCTGTTTGGCGAATGCCTCGTCCTGATGGATCGGGTTCTGATCGAGGGAGGCGTTGGCATAGGCGACGAGCGTCGCGCGCTGGACCGGAACGGTCTTGGTGCCGAGGCTGTCGCCGACGCTGACGTCACTGAACTGGCGAGCCATGCTCACTCCCCTCCCCGCACGACGATGGTCGAGCGAGTCGTCGCCACCGGCTCGTCGCCATTGCTGATCTCGGTGCGAACGCTGATCATCGCGTGACCGCCGGCACTGCGGATGCTGTCGACCGTCGTCGCGGCGACCAATTCGTCGCCGGCCGTGATCGGGCGGTGATGAACGAACGACTGCTCGCCGTGCACCACCCGCGAGTAGTCGATCCCCGCGTCGGGATCTTGCACATACGCCCGCGAGGACAACTGGTCGAAGCGCACCGCCAGCGTCGGCGGGGCGATCACATCCCGGTAGCCGGCCGCGCGCGCCGCCTCCGCATCGAAGTGCACTGCATCCGTCGCACCCACCGCCTCGGCGAAGGCGGCGATCATGGCCGCGTCCACGGCATACGGTCCGACGGGGTCGAAGGTTCGCCCCACAAAACTCTCGTTCACCGGCATGACGGGAACTCTATTAGGCCGGAGAACGCCGTGCGCCCCGGACCGGTCGGTCACGGGGCGCACGAGGCGATGCGAGGGCGAGCGTCAGCGGGTCTCGCGGTGGGCCGTGTGCTTGACGCAACGCGGGCAGAACTTGGCCAGCTCGAGCCGGTCGGGGCTGTTGCGGCGGTTCTTCTCCGTGATGTAGTTGCGCTCCTTGCACTCGGTGCAGGCCAAGGTGATCTTGGGGCGGATTTCGGTGGACTTCTTAGCCACGGGAGCAACCTGCTTCTTCAACGAACAGAACGGGAGGCGCCCCGGCAGATGCCGAGACACGGACATAACACGATAACGAGCGGTTTCGTTCCCACGAAATCGCGCGCAGTAGCGGGAGCGGGGCTCGATCCCGCGACCTCACGATTATGAGTCGTGCGCTCTGACCAGCTGAGCTATCCCGCCTCGGCGGCCGGCCCGGTGACCGGGCAGACCAGAGCCCCCTGTCGGAATCGAACCGACGACCTTTTCCTTACCATGGAAATGCTCTACCGACTGAGCTAAGGAGGCGCGCGCCCCTCGTGGGAGTGCGACGGAGAGCCTACACGGCCGTCCCGGCGGACACGAAATCGCGGCCTCCTCCGGACCTGATCCCCGCTCCCAACTCCGCGCACGCGACTCCGACTCCCGATCCCGCATCAGGACGTATGCCGCGTGGCCCCCTCCCCGCGGCGGGCCAGGACCAGCCCCGCGAGCAGGGCGCCAAGGGTGCCGAGCGCCTCATCCCCGAGGGTGTCCTGGTAGGCGGTGTCGAGTTCGGTGCCGTGGCGGATGAAGGTGTACCACTCCCCCACCTCCCACCCGATCGCCAGGATGGCGCCGAGCCCCGTGACCAGGAGCACGCGCACCCACGCGATTCCGACGCGGCGCAACACGAGCATCCCCAGACCGGCGTTGAGCAGGAACCAGTTGACGAAGTGGTTGGCGTCGTCCCACCACACCACCGAGTCATACAGGTCGAGGGTGTTGCCGGTGACGTCGATCAGGAAGGGCGCCATGATGAGGCCGAATGCCGCCCACGGAATGGCGCCGTCCCCCGCCCGGGCGCCGCCGACGGCCGCCCGCCGGCGCGATACCAGCCACCAGATCGCAGGGACGAGGAGCATCATCGCCGGGTATGCCCAGAGTCGCGCGCCGAACCCCTTACCGGCGAACTGCGGGAGGTCGGTGAAGGCCCCGATCGCCAATTGCACGATCGTGGCGCCGAGGACGACTGCCGTCGCAACGGCGGCGATGCGGTGTTTCATGCCCGTCCGGGCTCACCCCATGTCGAGCGCCGCGATGATCCGCGGACGCAGGTCGCGCGCGGAGATGACCTCATCGACCGAGCCGACCTCGACCGCGCGGTGGATGTCGTGAACCGCGTCGAACTCGCTCGCGACCTCGCCAAGCTTCTCCGCGCGCACGCTCTTGCGGGTCTCGGCCAACTCGGTCGCGATGGCTGCCCGATCGCCATTGTCCGCGGCCCGCAGGCGCTCCTCCACTTCCGCGACCCGCGGATCGCTCGCGGTCCTGGCGTCGACATCGCGGCTGAACACCACCGCCGCCGCCGGGGCACCGCCGAGCACGGAGGCGAACGAACCCTCGATCGCGAGCACCGTCATCCGCGGGTTCAGCGCCTTGGAGAACACCACGAACGCGCCGCCGTGATAGCGCGAGATGACCACGAAGACGATGGGTCCTTGGAAGTTGACGATGGCGCGGCCGATCTCCGCGCCATACTCCAGTTGGAGACTGCGCATGGACTCGGGTGAGCCGTCGAAGCCGGAGAGGTTGGCCAATACCACCAACGGGCGGTTGCCGGAGGCGGCATTGATGGCGCGGGCGGCCTTCTTGGAGGACTTGGGGAACAACGTCCCGGCCGTATAGGTGTCGGGTCCATCGGTGGGCGGGAAGCCGCGGCGCGGGACGGACTTCGACTCCACGCCGAGCAGGCATACGGAATGACCACCGAGCCGGGCGTCGACGACGACAACGGTCTCGGCGTCGGCCATCCCAGCCCACCGCTCCAAGAGCGGATGATCCTGATCGACCAGCGCCCGGATGACCGTGCGAATGTCGAAGGGCTTCTTCCGGTCGGGATTCGTCGCCGCGGACCAGATGTCGCCGACGGTGGTGAAGTCGCTGCCGTCCAGTAGGTGTGGCGAGTCGGTGACATCCCGCTCGATCGGGTCGGTGGTCGGCGAATGCCGCGGACCGTCTTCTCCCGCAGCGACATACGTCGCGTCGTAATGCTGCAGCACGATCTCGAAGGCGCCGGCGAGGTCGGGCGCCCAGTACTGCGCCTGGCCGTTGGGCCCCATCACGCGGTCGTAGCCGCCGATGCCGAAGTTGTCCTCGGCGCTGACGCCCCCGGAGAAGTCGAGGGACTGTTTGCCGGTCAGCACCATGGCACTGTCGGGGGTCATGACGAGGATGCCCTTGGTATGCATGAGCATCGTCGCCTCGGCGTTCCAGTAGGGCTGGGCGCCGACGTTGATCCCCGCCACGACGATATTGATCTCGTGTCCGTCCTGGGTGAACTCGATGATCCGTTTAAGCGCCTTGGCCACCCAGTCCATGTTCTCGGTGCCGGAGTCCATCGAGATGCGCGCCCCGGCCGAGAGGGCGAACCACTCGACGGGGACCCCGAGTTCCTCGGCAAGATCGAGACCGGCGATGATGCGCGCGCACTCGGCCTCCGCCACGGACCCGAGGGACCGCAGCGGGTCTCCCGCGAGCAGGACCCGCTTGATGCCCTCGGGATGGAGCTCGGTCGGGGTGGTGACCACGCCGCAGACGATGCCGGCACGGTTCTTGCCGGCGGCCCGCTCGGCGGGCACCAAGGCCCCGGTCTCATCGAGGTCGTACTCGACGAAGCTGCCGCCGTCGCCGATGAGCAGCGACTGCAACTCGTAGGGGTAGACCAAGCCCCGGCGACTGGCGCGCAGGACCTTCTCGGCATACGCATCCAGGGGTGCCATCCGCTCGGTGGCGGGCGGTTCAACGCTGTAGATCACGCCCGCTCCGGCCTGGTAGGAGAAGCGCGCAACGATCGGGACGCTTCGTCCGCCGGCCGCCGCGATGCGGCCTTCGATCCGCACCTCCTGGATTCCCGCCCCGGCCGTCATCGGCGCGATGCGAGCCCGCAGCGCGGTCAACTGCTCGACATCGGCGTCGATCAGCGGCCAGATGTGGATCCACACCTGATTGGTGTCGAGGCGGGCCCCCGCGCCGCCGGCCCCCGTGCGCGCGGCCCGGATCGCTTCCAGGCAGTTGGCCAGGGCCCGCTCCACATGGGGCAGGCCGACGACCTTGCCGTCGTCATCACGCATGACGACGACCTCGCGCACCTGAGCCAGGGCGATCAGCCGGCGATCGGCGGCATTGTCCCGGGCAACGCAGTCGAAGAGCAGCACATCCCGGGGGGCGGCGATCCGGGTGAGGTCGAAGTCGCGAAGTCGCCACAGGTTGAGTCGACGGCCCACCATCGGATGGATGCCGCGCACGGCGAGATCCTCGGTGAGGCTGCCGTCGGCGCCGGGCCGGAGGGTGAAATAGCCGACCTCGGCATCCTCGCCGCGCACCACGCCGATGGCGATCCGGCGGAGCGCGGCCACGAAGTCGAGCCGACCGGCCACGTCGATGAGCTGCGCCGCTGCGGCGTCGTCGTCCTCGGGCAGGTCGGGGGCGTGGAGGTAGAGATCGACGACCGGCTGGCCGGCGCCGCGCTCGACCTCCTCCTGCAGGGCTCGGACCAGGGCGCTGTCGGGCACGAATTCGTCCAGCCGGCCGACCGTCGAGACCAGGCGGCTGTCGCGGCCGTCGAGGCGGTAGGCCGCGCTGGCGAACGGGCGGCCGAACACGGCATACTCCCGCAGGTCGGTGAGGCCGTGCTCGCGATAGTGGCGCCGGATCAGGACGGCGAGCATCGGCTCGTGCGCCGGGACGCCGCTGCGAAGCCGGTCACCGAGGAAGCTGACGATGCGCTCGGGGATGTCGGCCAGGACCTCCATCCGGGCGGCGCGGTCGGGCCCGTCCGGATAGCGATCGAGCGCCTCGAGCTCCGCGGCGACATTGCCCAGGACGGCTGCGCGGTCGGCCTCGACGATCGGTTGCTCGAACCAGCGGAAGCGCACGCTCCGCGCGAGATCGCCGACGAGCGGGAAGCGCAACTGGGTGGCCGCGACGAGCCGGTCGAGCACGACGCGAGCGCGCTGCACCAGGTCGCCCTCCGGCGGCGGCGAGGCGAGCCAGCGGCGCAGGACGCCCACGGCGAGCGCGACCTCGGGCTCCGTGCGCTGCCCGGCCAGGAACACCCGGAAGACCGCGCGCTCCAACTCCGGAGTCCGGTCCAGACCGTCGACGCCGTAGTGGGCGAGCACGCGGCTCAGCCGGTCACGGAACTCCGTGGGCAGACCGCCGCGGTCGGGGTCGAGCGTGCCCATATAGGTGTGGAAATGCTCGCGCGGGGAATGAATACGCGTCTCGGACTTCTCGGCATCCTCGGCGGGGCGGTTGCGGCTGAGTTCGGCGAAGTCGGCGAAGAGTTCCAGCAGCGGCAACTCCCCTTCCAACGGAGCGAGGCCGCCGGCAACCAGGGCATCGCGCGCGACGAGGTAGTCGGCCAACGACTTCCCCTTGTCGCCGGGGTCGATGTCATAGCCCATCAGCATCCCGCTGAGATCGCGGATGCCGCTCTTGGCCCGAGCCTCGATCCCGTCCGGCTCATTGGAGGATGGCAGGTCAAGGCTCACGGTCTGTGCGGTGGTGTCCGCGGCCGCCGCCTCCTCGCCGTCACCGACCGGCTCTAGGCGCGCCAACGGCGCCCCGGTCTCGACCTGGCTTCCCGCGGAGACAAGCAGTTCCTTGATTCGGGCCGCGAACGGAGCCGGAATGAGCGTCTCCATCTTCATGCTCTCCAGCACGAGGACGGGGGCGCCGGCGGCGACTTCGCCACCGACCGGGACCGGGGTTGCGACAACGAGGGCCGGCGCCGGCGAGCGCAGCACGCCGCCCTCGTCGCGGCTCACGCGGTGGGCAACGCCGTCGACCTCGACGAGGTGCACCGGACCGTGGGTGGCCATCACGAGGCGATAGGTCTTGTCCCCGGTGGTGAGGCGCGCGGCATACTCCCCGAGGCGGGTGAGGCGCGCTTCCACGCGATAGACGCCGGTGCCGTCGTCGACGGTTGCCCGGAAGCGGGCGGGTCCCGTCCGGAGTACGGTGACTTTGTATGCCGCGCCGCGCAGCTTCAGCTCGACCGGCCGGCCCACGTTGTGCTGGACCTGGGGGCGACCGCCGCGGGCGGTCTCCAGGAGGCGGGTGCGTTCGAGGGCTTCTTCCTCCTCGTAGGCCTCGATGCCCGCCGCGACCAGGGCAATGCCCGACCCGGCGCGACTGACGAGTCGGCCCTCGCCGCGGACGCGGTCGATCCAGCCGGTGTCGCAGGTGCCGTCGATGACCTCGGGCTGGTCGAGCAGGTCGAGGACGAACGACTTGTTGGTGGCGCCGCCCTCGATGACGACCGTGGTCTCGTGCATGGCACGGCGCAGTCGGGCCAGCGCCTCGTCGCGATCGCGGCCGTAGGCGATGATCTTGGCGATCATCGAGTCGAAGTCGGCAGGGATCGAATCGCCCTCGCCCACACCGGTATCCACACGGATTCCAGGTCCGGCCGGGAAGTCGAGATAGGCGATATGGCCCGGGGCGGGGGCGAAGTCGCGGTCGGGATCCTCGGCGTTCAGGCGCGCCTCGACCGCGTGGCCCTTCTCAATCGGCCGCTCTCCCTCGAGCCGGCCGCCAGCGGCGACGTGAATCTGCAGCTTGACCAGATCGGTGTCGGTGGTGACCTCGGTGATGGGGTGCTCAACCTGGAGCCGGGTGTTGACCTCCAGGAAGGCGAAGGTGCCGTCGTCCGGCTGGAACAGGAACTCCACGGTCCCGGCGCCGGCGTAGCCGACGGCGATGGCCAGCCGCTCCGCGCTGTCCTTCAGGATCTGCGCCTGCTCGGCCGTCATGACCGGGGAGGCGGACTCCTCGATGACCTTCTGGTTGCGCCGTTGCACGGTGCAGTCGCGCACGCCGATCGCCCACGCGGCGCCCTGGCCGTCGGCGATGACCTGGACCTCGACGTGCCGAGCGCCCGTCACCAGGCTCTCCAGGAAGACCACCCCGGACCCGAAGGCCCGCTCCGCCTCGTCCCTGGTCAATTGGTATGCCGCGATGAGCTCCTCGTCGGTGGTCACCTTGCGGATTCCCCGGCCGCCGCCCCCGGCGGTCGCCTTGAGCATCAGGGGGTAGCCGAGCCGGTTGGCAGTGGCCAGGGCGTCCTCCAGGGTGTCCACGCCGCCCTGGCTCCACGGCGCCACCGGGACACCGACCTCCTCGGCGATCAGCTTGCTGCCGATCTTGTCGCCGAGTTTGCGCATGGCGTCGCCGCTGGGGCCGATAAAGGTGACTCCGATACGCGCACACAGATCGGCGAAGTCAGGGTGCTCGGCGACGAACCCCCAACCCACCCACGCGGCGTCCGCGCCGGTCTCGAGAAGCGCACGCTCCAAGAGGGCGTAGTCGAGATAGGGCCGCGCCGACGCCGGGCCGAGGTTGTAGGCGAGATCAGCCTCGCGCACGAACATCGCGCTCTTCTCGCCCTCGGTGTGGAGGGCGACGACCTCGATGGGTGGATCGCCTCGACGCTGCGCATTCAGGTCGCGTACGGCGTGGATCAGCCGCATGGCGGCCTCTCCCCGGTTGACGACGGCGATCCGCGTGAACACCCTCAAGACCTCCTGGCTGTTAGGTGGCTCACAGCCTATGGCGTCGGGCCCCGGCACGTCGTCCCGGCCACCCGTGCCCCTTGCATCAGGCTCGCTCCAGCACGCCCCTACCCCCGCATCACGTCCCTAGCCCCCGCGGACGTCCCTAGCCCCGGCGGACGCAATAGCTATTGCGTCCGCTGCCGGTTATTGCGTCCGCTCAGGGGGTGCGGCCGGGTTATTGCGTCCGCTCGAGGCGATGCGACGTCTCACCGGCACGAGGCGATCGCTTGCTGGACGAAGGCGGCCGCCTCGGGGTGCTTGGCGATGAGGGCGCGGGAGTGATCCTTGGTGTCCACCGCGAGCTCGTGCGGGGCGGTTCTCCCCTGGACCGACAGCGCGCGTTGGATCGCCCCGACCTCGGCCACGATGCCGGGGGCGCGGGACTCCCAGGTGATCCAGGTGTTGTCGGTCAGATCGGTGAGCCGGTCCCCCTGAACGGTTCCGCTGTCGTCGGAGCTGGTGAGGACCGGCGAGATCGAGACCACCGCGCACGGGGGCGGGGTGAGGCCGGGCAGCGCGGCATACATCACGGAATTGCCCATGGACGAGGCGACCAGGGCGACCTTGTCCGCACCCTGAGCGGCCAGAGCCGCGACCGCCGCCTGGCTGTCGCTCGGCTCCTTGGTGACGCCCGGTTCGCCCGGGGACGAGCCCTTGCCGCGGCGGTCGAACAGCAGGACTTGGGCCTGGTTCGCTCGCGCGGTCTCGACGGCCCAGGGCAGCCAATCGCAGATCGTCTGCGACGCTCCATGCCGGAGGACGACGCCGAGTGTGGCCGACGGATCCCCCACAATCGCCGCGCCCAGCGCCCGACCGTCGGCACCCATCAACGGGACGCGGCGAGCCGCCGCGACGACCGACGCGTCAACGTCGGGGCACTGCGTCGCCAGGGTGCTGCCCGCCGCCCCCGTCCGGTCGCTGGCCGCACGATTGCGGACGAGCTGGATGCCGAAGACAACAATCGCGGCGGCGAGGAGGACCAGCACGATCGCGATGGCCCGCGAGATCAGCAGGTTGGCCCGCGTCGGGGCCGCCGGGCCGGGCGGTCCGGCAGGACGTGGGGCGGGTGGGGGCACGCCGCGACGTTACCCGGGTCACCTGGGGCGCGGCCTGGGCGTGACCTGGCAAGGTGGGATCGAGAGCGAATCCGACCCGTTGGAGGTTTCCGATGACGTCCGTAACCGACCGCTACCGCGCCGCCCGAGACCAGTTGCTGGACCTCCGCGGCCGCCACGACGAGGCGAACGCGAGCTTCGCCTGGCCCAACCTCGGCGGCACGTTCAACTGGGCGATCGACTGGTTCGACGTCATCGCCCGCGGCAACGACCGGCCGGCCCTGATCATCCTTGAGGAGGACGGCACTCGCGCCGAACTCACCTTCGATCAGATGGCCACCGCCTCCGACCAGGTCGCGGCCTTCCTCGCCGCCCGCGGCATCGGCAAGGGCGACGCCGTCATCGTCATGCTCGGCAACCAAGTCGAGCTGTGGAGCACGATGCTCGGGGTGATGAAACTCGGCGCCGTCATCATGCCGACAACGACGGCCCTCGGCCCGGCCGACCTGCGTGATCGCCTCGAGCGCGGCTCGGCCAAGGCGGTGGTCTGCAATGCCGCCGACACCGACAAGTTCGCCGACCTCGGCGCCGACCTGCTCAAGGTGAGCGTCGGGAAGGTGAGCGGGTGGGAGAGCCTGCGCGCGGCATACGAGGAAGATGTGGCGCCGGCGGCGCACCCGCAAACGGCGCCGACCGACCGGCTGCTGCTCTATTTCACGAGCGGCACCACAAGCCGCCCGAAGCTCGTCGAGCACACCCAGCAGAGCTATCCGCTCGGGCACCTGTCGACGATGTACTGGCTCGGGCTTCAGCCCGGCGACGTCCACCTCAATATCTCCTCCCCCGGGTGGGCCAAGCATGCATGGTCGTGCTTCTTCGCCCCGTGGATCGCCGAGGCGACGGTTTTCCTCTACAACTACTCCCGCTTCGACCCCGCCGCGCTGCTGGCGACGCTGCGGACCGAGCATGTGACCACCTTCTGTGCCCCGCCGACCGTATGGCGCATGCTCATCAATGCGGATCTCTCCGGTGGTCCCGGCAACCTTCGCGAGGTCATCGGCGCCGGCGAACCGCTCAATCCCGAGGTGATCGCCCAGGTCGGGAAGGCGTGGGGACTCACGCTGCGCGATGGCTACGGGCAGACCGAGACGACCGCCCAAGTCGGCAATGCGCCGGGCGATGTCGTCGTGCCCGGGTCGATGGGCAAGCCCCTGCCGGGGATGCCGGTGGTGCTGGTGGACCCGCTGACCGGCGAAATCGCCGCGGACGAGGGCGAGATCTGCCTCGACCTGGAGGCGCGTCCGCTTGGGCTGATGACCGGCTACCAGGGCGACGAGGCCCGCAACAACGCGGCCATGAGCGGCGGTTTCTATCACACCGGTGATATCGCCAGCCGCGATGCGGACGGCTACATCACCTATATCGGGCGCACCGACGATGTGTTCAAGGCGAGTGACTACAAGATCAGTCCCTTTGAGTTGGAGTCGGTGCTGATCGAGCATCCTGCGGTCGCCGAGGCCGCCGTGGTCCCGGCGCCCGATCCCGTCCGGCTCGCCGTTCCCAAGGCCTATGTCGTGCTGGTCGCCGGTCAGGAGCCGACCCGGGAAACGGCGCTGTCGATCTTCGCGCATTGCCGCGCGCACCTGGCGCCCTTCCAGCGCATCCGGCGCCTGGAGTTCTCGGAACTGCCCAAGACCGTCTCCGGCAAGATCCGGCGCGTGGAGCTGCGCCATCGCGAGGAAGCGGGCGGGGAGTTCGCGGAGTGGCGCGACGAGATGTTCCCGGAGTTGAAGGGCGACAGCGCCCCGCGAGCCTAAGACACCCCACGAGGGAGTTTCAGAACACGCTAGGGGGTCGAGCCGCCGCTCGGGGTGAGCACACTGCCGCCATACGTCGGCTGGTAAGGGTTGAGGCCGTTCTGGATCGCCAGGTTGTTGTTGTATTCCTTGGCGCTGCCGAAGGGCCCGATCTCCGACTCCTTGATCTGCGCCTCAAGCCGCGCGATCCGGGCCTCGGCCTCCTTCTGCGCAACCTGCGCGGCCGCGGCCGCCTCGAGCGCCTTGGCCTCCGCCACCGCACGCGCCTGCTCGGTCTCGGCGTCGGCGACCGCCTTCGCCTTGGCCGCCGCCGCCTGCGCGCGGCCCGCCTCCTCGTCCGAGAGCGCCTGCACCAGGGCATCGGACGGACGCGGCTGCTGGATGAGCGCGGAGAAGCCCTGGAAGAACTCGTCCTCACCGGGCATCTTCTGCTGGATGAGTGTCGCCAACTGCTCGTTGACCGTGCGGTTCATCTCGTCCTTGATGGTGGGGTCGGCATACAACTCCTTCCAGGTGTACTTCTTGGCCACCCGGTCGAGCGTGGCGTCCAGGGCCGGGGCGAAGTAGAGGTCGAGCATGCGCTGCCAGCCGTCGTTGGTCTCCGACCACTCGTCGGAGCTGGTGTAGAACGCGTGGTAGCGGTTGCCGATGGCGTCGTGGAAGCGTGTCAAGACCGTGCAGTCGACGTTGAGGGTGAACTCCACCGAGCCCGGGACCTCCAACTGCTGGAAGTCCTTGGACACCACCGAGAACGACTCGTGGTCCGCGCCGTCCCCACCGGTGAAGTTGTAGGTGCGCTGCGAGGCGGGGTACCAGTAGTACTTGTCGCCGGGTTTGCGGATCTGGCGCGAGTTGGCGCTGACGCAGCCCTTGGAGTTGGGCGCCTCGATGACGCCGCCGCCCTTGTGCACCGCGACCTCGTCGGCCGGCGACGCCACCGTGCGCACGAGGTTCATCGCACCGATCAGCAGGGCCAGGATCACCCCCAGAACGAGCAGGATCTTGACGAGGCCGCCGACGCGTCCGGTCGCCTCATGGAGGGCGTTCCCGGACGTGGGGGTCACCTTGGGCATGGTTGTGGTCTCCTTCGAGATCGCGGATGGCGAAGCTCGGACGAGTTTGCCAAATGAGCGGTTCCACGGTGGCGGACAGAAGCGGCATACCTTTGACCCATGCTGCTCGCCGAGGAATACCTGCTGCTCGCCCGCAAGGAGGACACGGGAAAGCTGCTGGTGTCCGTGCAGCATCTGCGGCTGGCAGTGTCCGGGGCGCTGCTGATCGAACTCGTGCTGCGCGAGCGGCTCAGCGTCACCGCGCACGACCTGCCGTGGCGGGAGCGGGACCGCCTGACCCTGCTGCTGGAGTCGTCCACCGAGGACCGCATCCTGGACCTAGCGCTGGTCGAGGCCGTCAAGCAGGTCGGGCACAAGCCCAAGGACGCGTTGGGGCGGTGGTGCAACGGGCGCACCGGCAAGATGCTCACTGATGAGGTGACCGGCCGGCTGGTGGAGTCGGGGATCCTGGGGCGCGAGCAGCATACGGTCATGGGGGTTATCAACCTGACGAACTATCCCGAGCGCGATCCCGAGCCCGAGCGGGAGGTGCGGCAGCGGATCAACGCGGCCCTGATGGGGGGCGAGCCGAGCGCGCGGACCGCGGCCTTGATCGGCCTGTTGGACGCGACCGACCTGCTGTTGCGGGTCATCTCACCGGAGACGGACAAGCGGGCGGCTCGCCGACGCGCCAAGGAGATCGCGGCGAGTGATTGGGGCGCCAAGGCGGTGCAGGATGCGATCGCCCAGGTGCGGGCCTCGGTGGGCGCGGCCGCGGTGGTCGCGGCGAATCCCTAGCGCTGTTGGCTCAGCGGTTGTTGGGTCAGTGGTTGTCGGCTCAGCGCTGGGGGTCGATCGCCGCCTTGACCGCGCCGGGCAGACGCGCGGCATCGAGGGCGTCGGCGAACCCGTCGAGGCCGAAGGTGTGGGTGACGATGCCGTCGGTCTTGATCCGCCCGGTCCTCAAGTAGGCCAGCGACCGGTCGAAGCACTCGATCTGCGCGAACGAGCCCTTGATCGTGAGCTCCCGGGAGAAGATCTCGTATGGCGAGAACGCCACCCGATCGTCGGCGTCTGCCATCCCGTAGACCATGATGGTGCCGCCCATCCGGGTGAGGCTGGGGCAGCGTTCGAGGATCGTGGGCACGCCGGTCGCTTCGACCACGACGTCAAAACCGTTGGGCGCCAAGGCTTTAATGGCTGCGAAGGCGCCGTCCTGATCACCGCGGGGTAGGACGACGGTGTGGTCGGCGCCGAAGTGAACGGCGAGATCGAGCTTGTGCTGGCTCGGCGCCGCGACGGTGAGCCGGGCGGCACCGCCGTGAAGCAGGAGTTGCGTGAGCAGCAGGCCGGTCGGGCCGGCGCCCAGCACGAGGACGTCGCTGCCGGGGGTCAGGGCCAGCATGTCGGCGCCGTGGACGGCGCAGGCGAGGGGCTCGGTGAGGACCGCCACGCTGGGGTCGACCCCGTCGAGCGGGAAACACTTGCGCTCCGGGGCGACCATGAGCTCGGCGAACCCGCCCGGGGCGTTGCACCCGAGGGAGCGGAAGGCGGTGCAATATAGGGTCTGGCCGCGGCGGCAGTAGTCGCAGGCGCGGCATACGTCCGTGTTGTCGACGGCGACAAGCGTCCCCGCCGCGAGCGTGGAGCCCCCGTGGACCACTTCGGCCACGATCTCGTGACCGGGGATCAGCGGGTAGGTCGCCATGAACCCGCCGGCCAGCAGGTGCTTGTCGGTGCCGCAGACGCCGGTGAGGATCGGGCGCAGGAGCACCTCGCCAGGCGCGGGTTCGGGGTCGGGTGCCTCGGTGATCTCAACCTGGTTGGCCTGGCGATAGACGACGGCGCGCATGGGGTTAAGCCTTGCGGGCTCGGGGCCGGGCGGGCAAGGGGTGTCCGGGGATCGGCATACGCGATCGGGCCCGGCTCCCACGAGGAGAACCGGGCCCGACCAGCACGGGTGGCAGGTGAAGGATTCGAACCTTCGTAGCTTTCGCGACGGATTTACAGTCCGCTTCCATTGGCCGCTCGGACAACCTGCCTGGTGCGCATGGAAGGATAGCAAGCCAGTGCGCCCAACCCCAATTCGACCCCTCGGAGGTATGCCGTGGCCGACGCCAGCATGGACATCGTGAGCAAGTACGACCGCCAGGAGGTCGCCAACGCCGTCAACACCGCGGCGAAGGAGATCGCCAATCGCTACGACTTCAAGGGGGTTGGCGCGAGCGTCGAACTGGTCGGCGAGGTCATCAAGATGGAGGCCAACTCCGAGGACCGCTGCAAGGCCGTCCTTGACGTCGTGCAGACGTGGCTGGTGAAGCGGGGGGTGTCGTTGAAGCACCTCGACGTGCCCGAGGCGGGGCCGCGGCTGTCGGGCAAGGAGTACAAGCTGGATGTGCCCCTGAAGGAGGGCATCTCGCAGGAGAACGCCAAGAAGGTCAACAAGCTGCTACGCGACGAGGGACCCAAAGGCGTCAAGACGCAGGTGCAGGGCGATGCGATCCGCGCGACGAGCAAGTCGCGCGATGACCTGCAGGCGGTGCAGCGGCTGCTCAAGGAGGCCGACCTGGACTTCGCGGTGAGCTTCACGAACTATCGCTGAGGGCCTTGCGCGGCTGGCGGCGGGGTGGTTTGGGCGGCGCGGTGGCTTCGCGGGGTGGATTGCTGTCGCTCTGGCGGCAGCAATCCACCCCATAAGTGGCCGCTAGGCCCCGACACGCCGGATCGCGCCGCAATGGGGGCCACAAAGCCGTGCCCGACCGTGCCGTCGACCTCAAGAATCACCCCGAACTCGATGTTGACGAAGTCCCGCCGCACCCCAGGTCCAGGGACCTGAAGTTGCATGGTGGGCAGCCGGTGGGCCCGCAGGACTCGGTTGAGCGCTCGGTGTTCAAGCAGGCTCTGCACGCCGGCGTCGATATCTCCGAGGGCGAGTTTGAGGGGGCGTCGGTTCGGATGTGCCCGGGTGTGCCTGAGCGCCGCGGCCAGCTGTGGGACGCGGCACACGCCGATCCGGACGGCGTCGGCGGCCAGGGCCACGGCATCACTGGCAGTCACTCCAGGCTGGGCGGCGAGATCGAGCACCGTTTGCGCCGCGACCGGTACAGCGCAGTCCCTTGACCACCGTGGTCGCAAGGTCCCGTCGTCGGTGAACCCGAACACCGGGCACCTTCGCCACCTGTCGCCCGTGCGGAACGACCACCACGATCACCGGAGGCGGCCGCCGCTCCAAACCTTGGACGTATGCCGCGGATGCCAGCCCCAGCGCTGCGCCCGGGCCGGCGAGGATGAGGGCGGCGACGGCACGGCCATACCAATCAAGGTCGGCGGTGTGGGTGACGTAAACGCCTCGGTGGACCACCCGCCATCGTCCGCTGGCGAGCCGGTGTCGGATGGCCGAGTCGCTCAGCACCTGGCGGGCCTGCGCGCGCGAGATGACGCCGCGTTGGCGGCGGGCGAGCGCGTCGAGATTCACGCCACCATCGTGGCGCCTGGGCGGCATCGAGGCCCGGCGCTATCCACAGGCCCCGTCGCGGGGTGGTTTATTGTCGCTCTGGCGGCAGCAAGTCACCCCGCCGTATCACTCGCGGGCCTGCCAGGTGCAGATGCAGGCCTCGTTGCCCTCCGCGTCGGCCAGAATCCAGAACGACGGGGCGCGGCTGTCGCTGACCAACGTGCCGCCGGCGGCCAGCGCGGCGGCGACCCGGGCATCGGCCTCGTCGTGCGCCACGGTGACATCGAGGTGGATCCGATTGCGTTGCGGCCGAGGCTCATCCATCTGCTGGAACCACACGGTCGGACCCGAGGTCGCCGGGTCGCCTACCTCGTCCGCGTCGGCAGGCCAGCCCAGCACCGCGGCCCAGAACGGCTTGATCGCCGCGATGTCCATCGCGTCGATAGCAATCTCGACGACGGTCACGTCCTCATGACTCGGGGTCAGGCCGCGTTCGGCGAGGAGGGCGTCGATCTGGCCGGCCAGCGCGATGTCGCGGTCGGTGACCCCACCGGCGTCGTGGCTGGACAACGCGACATGGACCGTGCCGTAGCGCAGGTCGATGTCCGGGTGATGGTCCGCCGCCTCCGCAAGCGCCCCGATGGCGTTGACGAGGTCGAGTCCGGTGGCGAAGTCGCCGGTCTTGACCCGCAGGTGAAGTCGCTGGAGGGCGAGCCGCCAGCCGGGTGCCGAACTGGAAGCGATCTGACGTGCGAGCTTGGTCATCTGCCCATCTTGACCCACATCGGTGGCGAGGTGGCCGGGGAGGCGCGGGCTCGGCATACGTGGGGAGCGCCTAGATTTGCCCGTATGCCGAGCCCCGACCCCGCCCCCTCGTCCCTGCGCGCGGTCGTGACCGGTGCGGCGGGCGGCATCGGTGCCGCGATCGCCACCCGCCTCGCCGCGCAGGGATGCCGGGTCATGGTCGCCGACATCGACGGGGACCGGCTCGGCGAGACCGCGGCCCGCATCGGGGCGTATGCCGTGCCCGGCGACTGCGCCTCCGCCGACGGTGTCGCTCGGCTCATCGATGCCGCGACGGCGGAACTGGGCGAGATCGACGCCTACTTCGCGAACGCCGGGATAATCGGCGGGGCCGGGTTGGAGACCCCCGACGAGCAGTGGGCCGCGACCCTCGACCTGAACGTGATGGCGCACGTGCGGGCCGCCCGACTGCTGATGCCGGGGTGGGTCGCGCGTGGCCACGGGCGCTTCGTCGTGACCGCGAGCGCGGCCGGGTTGTTGTCGATGATCGGGGGCGCGCCATACTCCGTGTCGAAACATGCCGCGGTGGCGTTCGCCGAGTGGTTGGCAATCACCTACGGCGGCAAGGGAATTGCGGTCCAGGCGCTGTGCCCGCAAGGCGTGCAGACCGCGATGCTGGACCAGGCCGGGGACCTGCGCGACCTGCTGTCGGCCCAGGGCGCCCTGACACCCGAGGAGGTTGCCGGGCACGTGTGGGATGCGTTGCAGGACAACCGGTTCCTGATCCTGCCCCACCCCCAGGTAGCGGATTACTACCGCTTCCGGGCGACCGATACCGACGCCTGGCTGGCGGGTATGCAGCGCCTCCAGGCCGGCTGGGAAGCCCTTGCCGCCCGCCGCGACGCCTGACGCCGGGCCCACTCCGAGGAGCTTCTGCTAGCAGCAGTTAGCCAACTGTGGACACCTTGCAAGGTGTCCACAGTTGACTAACTTGTGCT
>NZ_HF571038.1:2376576-2389949 GCF_001046875.1 Nostocoides jenkinsii Ben 74 | reverse complement strand
TTACGCACTTGAGCACGCCTTACAAGGCGTGCTCAAGTGCGTAAGGCGTGCTCAAGTTCCAAGCCGAGGGTCCTGGTTTCCGCCCGGTAGCCCCAACCTCCTGGGCCCAGGCGGCCGCGTGCCGTAGCGTCGGGCCATGTCACGACGTCGCCGCCGGGTGATCCGCCGCATCCTGGCGTCGATCCTGGCCCTGTTAGTCGTCGCGGTCGTCGGTGGCTATTGGTTCGAGCGCCCCCTCCTGCTCACCGGCACCGGGTATGCCGCGCACAACGCCTGCGCCGTCACCCACCTCACCAACCGCCACGACCCGGCCACGGACCTGCCACCCAACCCGCTGGTGCCCTACCTGCGGGCAAAGGAGAGCGACGGCGGGGCAGCCACCACCGCCAGCATCCTCGGCGTTCTCGCCAAGCAGAAGGCGTGGTACGTCGAGGGCTACGGCTGCATCCTGGCCGCCGAGCGGCCGCAGCTCCCGACGCCGACCCCTGTCCCTGCCGACGGCAATCCCTACGCCGACGCCGCCACTCCCGCTCCCAACGCCGCCGTCACCGCGGCCCTGGCCGGGGCGTTCGGCGACGACCTCGCCGCCGACGCCAAGACCGAATTGGGCACCCGCGGCATCGTCGTGTTGCACAAGGGCGACTTGGTCGCCGAGCGCTACGCCGACGGCTTCGACCCCACGACGCGGCAACTCGGCTGGTCGATGGCCAAGAGCGTCACCAACCTGCTCGTCGGGCGGATGGTGCGAGCCGGCGACCTCGACCCCGCCGCGACCGGCCTGGTCAAGGACTGGACCGGCACCAAGACCCAGATCTCGATCGAGCAGCTCATGCGGATGACCTCCGGCTTGAGCTGGGACGAGACCTACGCCCTCGGCACGGCCGTCACCACGATGCTTTACCGCCAACCCGACATGGGGGCGTATGCCGCGGGCCTCCCCATCGCGCACGACCCCGGCACCTATCAGCAGTACTCCAGCGGCTCCACCAACATCATCTGCTCACTGATGACGGCCAAGTCCGGCGACGGCCCCGACCTGCCGCGCCAACTCCTCTTCCAGCAACTCGGGCTGTCCTCGGCCGTGTGGGAGCCGGACGCGAGCGGCACCCCGGTGTGCTCCTCATACCTATGGGCCACTCCCCGCGACTGGGCCGCCATCGGCCAGTTCGCCCTGCAAGACGGTGAGTGGAACGGCCGTCGCTACCTCCCCGCCGGCTGGATGGCCCGCTCCACCACCCACCTCGCCGTGGCCGAGAGTGAGGAGAAGGGCTACGCCGCCGGCTGGTGGGTCAACAAGCAGGCCGACGGCACCCTCGTCGCTCCCGACCTGCCCGCCGACACCTACTGGGCGCAGGGCCACGACGGTCAACGGCTGTATGTCGTTCCCTCCGCCGATCTCGTCGTCGTCCGTCTCGGGTTCTCGCCCGCGCTGGAGGCCGACCAACTGCGCACCGTCGAACTCGTCAAGGACCTCATCTCCGCCACGTCGTGACCCGACATCGCGTGTAGCCGCCTGGCAGGCTGATCCCGTGCATGCGGAGCAACTCGCCGAACAGATTCCGATGGTTCGCCGGCAGACCACGGCCGCCGAAGCCGCCAAGGTCGTCGCCGAGTTCCGCCTCAGCGGGCTCGTCGTCGCCGACGACGCCGGCGAACCCATCGCCGTCATCCCGGGGAGCCAACTGCTCTCGGCCGTCCTGCCGCAGTATGTCCGTGACGATCGCAAGCTCGTCCACGCCTTTGACGAGGCCTCGGCCGATGAGCTGTGCCACAAACTCAACACGGTGACCCTCGGCGACCTTCTCGACGCCAAGCGCATCACCGCACGCAAACTGCCGTCGGTCCTGCCCGAGGACACGCTGCTGGAGATCGCGTCTGTCATGGACGAGGGCAACCGCCCCGTGATCGTCGTGCGAGATCGGTCGGGTGCCTACCGCGGCGTACTCACCGTCAGCCGCGTCCTCGCGGCCATCGCCACCGCTGCCGGCCAGGACAGCGACCTCGTGCGTCATCGCCTCGAACGCGACCTCATCGAGCGCGCCGAGCCGGGCTACTTCGGCGACTCTGGGTCCGAGGAATGACCCTCACGGCGTGGCTGGCAATCGGGGTCTTCGCCGCGGCATACGTCGTCATTGCGAGCGAGAAACTCAACCGGGCCGCGGTGGCCCTCACTGGCGCCGCCCTCATGGTCGTCATCGGCGCGACCCGCGGGCACGAGATCTACTTCTCGGCCGAGACCGGCATCGACTGGAATGTCATCTTCCTGCTGTTCGGGATGATGGTCCTCGTCGGAATCCTGCGTCAGACAGGAGTTTTCGAGTTCCTGGCGATCTGGTCGGCGCAGCGCGCGCGGGGCCGACCGTTCCGGATGATGGTGCTGCTGGTGCTCATCACGGCGGTCGCCTCGGCCCTGCTCGACAATGTCACGACCGTGCTGCTCGTCGCTCCGGTCACGCTCCTGCTCTGCGATCGTATGGCGCTCGCCCCCATGCCCTTCCTCCTCGCCGAGGCGATGGCCAGCAATATCGGCGGCACCGCGACCCTGATCGGCGACCCCCCGAATATCATCATCGCGAGCCGAGCCGGGTTGTCCTTCAACGACTTCCTGATCCACCTCGCCCCGATCGTGCTGGCGTTGCTCGTCGTCTTCATCGGGCTGTGCTGGCTGCTCTGGGGGCGGCGGCTCACCTACGACCCGGGCAAGGCCGACCAGATCATGGCGCTCACCCCGCGCGAGACGATCACGGACGCTCGACTGCTGTGGCGGATGCTGGTCATCCTCGCGGTGGTGCTGATCGGGTTCGCGACGCACGCCCTCACCCATCTGGAACCGTCCCTGATCGCCCTCCTCGGCGCGGGCGTGGCGGTGCTCATCTCCCGGCAGAGCTCCGAGACCTATCTCGCGGAGGTCGAGTGGGAGACCCTGCTGTTCTTCGCCGGCCTGTTCATCATGGTCGGGACGCTGGTGCACCAGGGCGTGATCACCGAGCTGGCGCACTCGATCACCGCGGCGATGGGGGACAACTACGCCCTTGCGGCACAAGGGATTCTGGTCGGTTCGGCCGGACTCTCGGCGATCGTCGACAACATTCCGTATGTCGCGACGATGGCCCCGCTCGTCCACGACCTGGTCGGGCCCGCCCAGGGGCTGCCCCCGCAGCAGCAGTCACTCTGGTGGGCGCTGGCCCTCGGCGCCGACTTGGGCGGCAACGCCACCGCGATCGGCGCCTCGGCGAATGTTGTCATCACCGGCATCGCGAAACGCAACGGGCATCCCATCTCGTTCTGGGAGTTCACCCGCTACGGGCTGATCGTGGCCGCGGTGACGATCGCGTGCTGCGTCCCCTATGTTGCGCTCCGCTATTTCTAAACATCCCACGAAGTTCTTCGCCCGTTCCTCGCCGGGTCAGACGACGGGGGAGTGCCGGTCCAGCCAGGTGATGTGGTGATAGCCGAACCCGGTGCAGGCGGACTGCAGGTCGGGGAAGACGACCGACTCGTTGCGCAGGATCAGCCCATCGGTCGTCTCGTAGCCCGACGCGATCACCGTTAGCGGCGCCCGCGCGTGGTTCGTCAACGTCGTGGCTACCTCCGCCTGGCTGCGGGCATCGCTGCGGACGAAGAGGACGGTACCGGTGGGGCCCCGCCCGGCCGACCCCTCGGCATACACCAGGAAGCGCCGCGGAGAGGCGAGTCGGACCGGCAACGCGAGGTCCACCTGCGCCGCCCGGAAGCCCGTCGAGCGGCGGCTGGTGAAGACCCGCCGTCCGGTGCGATGGGTGAATTGCACTGCGCCCGAGGTGCTTTCCTCGACCACGCCGAGCGTCACGGCATGACCCTTCGGCAAGGCGAGCCGCAGGGCGAGGTCCCACGACCCGGGGCTTTCGCGACGGAAGAGCACGACCGAGTCCCGATCGGGTCGCAAGTAGGCACGGCCCTCCACCGGGGCCGCTTTGGCGCGGGGGCGCAGCGGGGCGTCGAGGGATCGGATCGGCGCTGACAGGGTGGGTCGGGTGCCGATCTCCAGCTCGCCAGGGGTGAGATTCGCGAAGCGCTCGCGCAGGAAGCGGTCCTGGATCTGCAGGTCACGCTCGTTGTGCTCGGCGTCCGCCTGCTCGATGTCGAGCGCCACCGAGTGGAGCAGGCGCAACTGTGCGAGCAGCAATTGCTCGGCCGACTCCTGGCCGCGGCGCCGGGAGGACACCTCGAAGGCGTTGAGGCTCTCCGGCAGGTAGCGCTCCAGCACATCCAACAGGGTCGGGTTGAGGTGCGCATCGGGTGCGGGTGCGGCGTCGGTGATCGCGCGGGCGAGCAGGGTGGCCTCGATGGGCATCGAGCCACTGAGGGCGTTGATGCGGATGACCGCGTCCCGGCCGGCCCGCGGGGGCGGGAGTTCGCGAAGGGTGCCGGCCGCGGCATACGCCAGAAAATCGGTCGTGCTCCAGCCGGCGACATCGACGGCGGCACGGCGACGGCCAGGAATCAACCGCTCCGCGCGGCTCGTCGCCGCTCCGCGTCCCTCGCGTAGCCGATCCACCGCGGGCTTCGCCGCAGCAGCGACCCGACGGGCGGGATTGACTGGCAGCCGTGGCACCGGCTCAGGCTAACCCGAGCCGACGCGGGATCAGTCGCCGACGGTCTTCTTGCCGCGCCCCACGACCAATGGGTCCGGCTCGCCGACAACATCGGCGTCCTTGCCGTCGTAGTCGTGCAGGCTCAGGAACAGGCGCATTGCATTGATGCGGGCGCGCTTCTTGTCGTTGGACTTGATGGTGTACCAGCGGGAGACCTTGGTGTCCGTGAGCTTGAACATCGCCTCCTTGGCGTCGGTGTAGGCCTCCCACCGGTCGAGGCTCTCCAGGTCCATCGGGGAGAGTTTCCAGCGACGCACCGGGTCGATCTGGCGGATCGCGAAGCGCGTGCGCTGCTCCTGCTGCGTCACCGAGAACCAGAACTTCGTGACCGTCGTGCCCGCCTCGATGAGCATCTCCTCGAAGCGCGGCGCCTGCCGGATGAAGGTGTCGTACTGGTCGTCGCTGCAAAAGCCCATCACGCGCTCCACGCCGGCCCGGTTGTACCAGGAGCGGTCGAACAGCACGATCTCGCCGGTCGTCGGCAGATGGGAAATGTAGCGCTGGAAGTACCACTGTCCACCCTCGGTCGTGGTCGGCTTCGTGAGCGCGACAACGCGGGCGGACCGTGGGTTGAGGTGCTCCATGAAGCGCTTGATCGTGCCACCCTTGCCGGCGGCGTCACGGCCCTCAAAGACCAGCACATGCTTCTCGCCGTTGTCCTGTGCCCAGTACTGGAACTTCAGCAACTCGATCTGCAGGAGGTACTTCTCGACCTCATAGTCGTTGCGCGACATCAACGTGTCGTATGGATAGTTCTCGCGCCACGTCTCGACGGCCTTGCCATCGGGCGCGATCAACATGGGGTCATCCCCATGATCGTCGCGGACCGTGTAGCCCTCGACCTTGAGCGAATCGATGTACTCCCGCAGGTTCATTTGGCTCACGCCACCAACTTAGTGAAACGGTTCGGTATGCGGTAGTGAGGCGGGGATTACCATCGCCCCCGATCTCCTCGGCTCAGTGGGACGGCTACATTGACGGCAATGCCCACCGCCGGTCGACCGGCGCCGCCGAGGAGGCCCCCCATGAAGACCACGACGGTCACCGCTGCCGATGGCACGTCCCTGCACACCTACCTCTGGGAGCCGGCGGGGGCGCCGAAGGCGATCGTCCAGATCGCCCATGGCATGGCCGAACACGCGGCACGCTATGACCGGTTTGCCGAGGCCCTGACTGCCGCGGGTTATGTGGTGTATGCCGAGGACCACCGCGGCCACGGCCAGACCCACCCGGTGGGCCCGGACCACGGCTACTTCGCGGACAAGGACGGCTTTCAGACGGTCGTGCGTGACCTCCATGAGGTGACCGAACTCGCCCGGGACGAGCATCCGGATATCCCGGTCTTCCTTTTCGGCCACAGCATGGGGTCGCTTCTCGCGCGGGCGTATGCCGCGGCATACGGTGGGGAGTTGGCCGGCCTGATCCTGTCCGGGACGGCCGGGGACCAGGGTTTGCTGGGCAAGGCGGGCGCCGCGATCGCCGCGGTCGAGTCCCGCGTCCGTGGTCGCCGCGCCGTGTCGCCGATGCTGGACAACCTGAGTTTCGGTGCCTATGGGAAGGCGTTCAAGCCCAACCGCACGAAGTTCGACTGGCTCTCCCGGGATCCCGAGGAGGTGGACAAGTATGTCGCGGATCCGTTGTGCGGCAATGTGTTCACCGCTGGCTTCTATGCCGACCTGCTGGGCGGGTTGGCTTACATCCACGACCCCAAGACCAGCGCCAAGGTGCCGAAGGACCTGCCGATCCATCTGCTCGCCGGCGCGATGGACCCGGTCGGCGCCAACTCCAAGGGCGTCGAACAGGTCGCGCGGCAATATCGCAAGGCGGGGGTGCAGGAGGTGACGACGCGGTTCTATGTCGACGGGCGCCACGAGATGCTCAACGAGACCAATCGGGACGAGGTCACCGCCGACATCATCGCCTGGCTGGACGCCCACCTGCCCGCGTCCTAGGGGTTTGGCGGGAGCGGGCGCGGCGGCTTCGGCTCGGCTGGCTCAGCCGAGGACCAGGAAGACCAGCGCGAGGGCCGGGGCGGCCCCCTGGACCAGGGCGGCGCGGGCCTTGCGCCGGTCGGACGCGATGAGGACCAGGGCCGCGGCGAGCATGAACGCGCAACAGTAGACCGCGAGCGCCCGCCCCCACGCGCTGGCGCTCGACCCGCTGTCGGCGACGCCGTTCAGGATCGCGCCGACGGCCGCGCCGATCGCCAGGAACAGGTTGTAGAACCCCTGGTTATAGGCCCACGGCTTCATCAGCTCCGCCTCGGCGGCGCCCTTCACCCCGAAGACCCGCCAGGTCGACGGCTGGTCGAAGCGCAGCGACTCCAACACGAAGATGTAGACGTGGATGAGCGCCGCTAGGGCGACGAAGACGAGTCCGATGGTGACCACGGGGTGCATCCTGTCATCCGCGCTCTTCACGTCCCCCCATTGCGCTCACCTCACCCCTTGTCGCTCACCTCACCCCCTGTCGCTCACGTCACCCCTGGTCGTTCACGTCACCCCCTAGAGCGGGTGACGTGGTCGGAAAGGTATGACGTGGGCGCAAGGGGGTGACGTGAACGGGCTGGTGGGGCTGGGGCGAGGAGGGCCAGATTGGGCCTGAAACTCGCCGTCATGGAGCGAGGAAATCGGGCGACCATTGAGGCAATCAGTGCCAGGTGGTCGCGCAGCGAGGCCGCGGTCCGACGCACCAGGTACACATCGCGCTCGCGCAACGCATCCTCGCGTCGCTTCTCGCGCAACAGCGGGCTCAGCCGAGGGCTGCCGTCAGCTGGCGGCCACTCGGAGTATTTCCCTTCGCCGTCGTACTCCTCGCCCAGGATCACGACATCGGACATGAGCCGCGGGCGATTGGATTCGTTGGGAGCCCAAGCGCTGAGGGGAATCACCCACGCGAGATCCAGATAGAAGGTGGACTCGGCGGTCGTCACGGCCAGTTGGCTCGTGGGCTCGGGGGCGCCGCCGGCGAGGCCGGCCCAGCGAAGGCCGCTCTCGCCCGGTGACTCGCTCAACGCATTGCCAGCCATGATGACCGCTCGCGCGGCGAGGGTTCCGGGTGCGCCCGGTCGCTCGGCGAGAAGCCGGAGGAGCACGGCCTTGATGTGCTGCTGGCGCTCGAGGTGGGCGAGGGGGTTGGCGCGGTCAGGCCGCAGCACGCTCCGCAAGCCGCTGTCCACGATGGCCAAGCCCCATCGCGGCGGCAGCATCAGGGCGCAGTCGACGATCGTTCGGCGCAAGGACGCCACTCTGATCCCATCGACCTGGACGATGTCGCCGGACGGCAGGGGGCCCACATGTCGGCGTATCCCCGTAGTTTGCTTGCCGGCCTTGGGGACAATGACGTGGGTCAGCCCATCCCACGGCGGCACCCACAAACCGTGCACCCGGGCGGCCGAGGTGTGGCTCAGAACGGCGTCGGGACCTAGCCGATCCATCGTCGCGACGATCGCGGCGAGCGCCAAGAACTCTCGCTGCTGCCATGCCGGGCCGGGCGGCACCTCGACATACGCGCCCCGTCCAACTCGGGCGATGGTGCGTCCCCGAAGCGCGTGCCGCAGGGCCGCCTCGGTTCGGTCCCGCGAGCGGATGATGGTCGGCAGCGCCGGCGGGGTGGGATAGGTCTGCGGCAGCGTGAGATGCGCGGGGCTGAGGTGCGCGGGGTTGGTGTGCGGCATACCACCACCGTGGCCGGGCGGAGCGCCTTCCCGCCAGCGGAGACGGGCAGGCCTGTGGACAGCCGTCCAACGTGGGTCCCCTAGGGCTGTGGATTCACGTCATACCTTCTCGACCACGTCACCCCTTCCCGTTCACATCACCCGTTCTAGGGGGTGACGTGAGCGCGAAGGGGTGACGTGAACCCGAGATGTATGCCGCGCGCCCGCCCGGGCGGGCCACTCGCCGTCAGCGCGGGGTGACGTAGGCGCTGAGGGCGGCCTGCACCCCATACGAGAGGGTGTTCTCCCCGCCCAGCACCACGATCCGGCTCGGCTTGAGCCGCGCCAGCTCGGTAGCCACCGCATCGGGGAGCCGCGTGGTGTCGGAGAGCAGGATCGGGCCCTTCGTCGCGCCGGCCACCGGGGCACCCGACAGGGCGTCGGTGTAGACCCGGCCGGAGGCGATATAGACCGTGTCGGTGGGCGCGGCATACGACTGGCTCGTGATCGCGGTCGAGGTGGTGAACCGGTCGGGACCGGACCAGCGGACGACGGATGCGGCATACGAGCCGAGGGTGGCCTCGACGCCGGTCGAGATGGTGCTCGACCCGCCGAAGATGACGATCCGGTTCGGCTTCAGGCGAGCCAACTCGGCCGCGATCGACGACGGGACGGAGTTGGTGTCGACCAACAGCACCGGGCCATCCGTCTTGCCCGCGACCGGAGCGCCGGAGAGGGCGTCGGTGAAGACGCGACCCGAGGCGATGTATGCCGTGCCCACCCCGGCCGGGTAGCTGTTGGCCGAGATCTGGGCCGACGTCGAGAAGCGGTCCGGGCCCGACCAGCGGGTCACGGGGGCGCCGGTGACATTGCCGATCTGGGTGAGTACGGAGTCCTGGATGGTGGCGGTGCCACCGAAGACAACGACCTTCTTGGGGTTGAGCCGGCGAAGCTCGGCCACGATCGGGTCGGGGACGGAGTCGGCCTTCGTCAGCAGGATCGGGCCGCGGGTCATGCCGGCCACCGGGGCGCCGGAGAGGGCATCGGTGTAGACATTGCCGGACGCCACATAGGCCACGTCCACGCCCGGCGAGAAGGTCCGGGACGAGATCGTCGCGGAGGTGGCATAGCGGTCCGCGCCGCTCCAGCGCGTGACCTTCTGCAGGGCCGGGAAGCTCATGTCCACCGTGGCCGACGTCGCATTCGCCGAACTGACGGTCAGTTTGAAGAAGTTGTCGGGGGAGGTGTAGCTCTCGCCCGCGGCAAGCCCGGGGTGGCGCTGCGTGTCGCGCACCGCGCGCGTCTCGGGGTGGAAGTCGACTACTGCTCGGACGTAGTGGCCGTCGGTGAGGCTTTGGCGGTGCACAGTGACGCCGCCGCCGGGGTCGGTCCGCACGGTGCCGCCGGCGCTGGTGTAGGTGGCCGTGTCGATCCACGAGTCCCGGCCCGCCGCCGTGCGGTAGTCGACGTGATAGCGATAACCGCCCATGTCGAAATAGAAGCCCCGGGTGCCGGTCGACGAACCGTTGCGCGCGATCGTCATCGAGCGGGGGATGCCGACCTGGAGTTGCGGGTACTCGGCGTCGCTCACCGCGCCAAGGCTCCACAGGGTGCTGGCGAGCGGGCTGCCGACCTCGCCATACGGGTGATCACTCGCCGGATCCCACGGGTTGTTGTAGTCGGTGACCTTGCACGAGCCTCCCAACGGAACGGGCGTCGCCCCGTCGAGGCAGTCGAGCGAGCCGGTCGAGGACACCTCGTCGTTGTGCAACATGGCCCGTTGCGTGACCCACGTGTTGTTGACCGGTCCGTTGGTGAAGGTGATGCCCAGCCCTTGCGAGGACGGTCCCATGATCTCCAGGTCGGTGAAATCGCACTGGCTGTAGCCCGGCAGGGCCACGACGAGATGATCACGGGAGTCACCGGTGCCCTCGATGAGGTTCAGGGCTTCGCGTGTCAACGCCTTGCGATCGCACGTGGCGATCTCGGTGGAGGTCATATTGATCCGGCTCCACTGCTCCGCCCACCCGAGCGAGACCGAGACCCGGTCTCCGGACACATCACGCCAATAGGAATCGGCATCGCTGACGGCGGCCTCCACGCCCACCGTCGGATCGTTGCTGGGGGAGGAACTCGTCCAATAGACCGGCAGGAAGTACATCCAGTGCGCCCCGGCGACCTTGCTGCCGTGGTGCAGGCGATGCGCGCCGGTGTCCGCGACGGCGGGCGCGGCGAGGGTCCCGGCGAGCGGGAGCGCCATACCCACGGCAGTGGCGAGAGCCAGGGCGCGAGCGCGGCGACGAGCACGACTGGGGGCGTGGGATGGCGTTGCGGCAGACATGAACCCAACATAATCCGCGCAGGTGTGGCGGCGCCCGAACTCACCGGCAAAGGTGGGCCAGCGCACAACCTACGCCAACGTAACCTACGGGAACGTAGGTTAGACTTGGGCCCATGACTGCGGCTCCACCTCGCCCGGCGAGCGCGCGGCGTCCCCAACTGATCAATGGTGTCTGGAAGCTCGCTGCCGCGATCGCGACCCCGGTCCTGCCCGAGGACTACCTCGATTTCGTCGCCCCGCTGCGGGCGGGCGCCGACCTGCGCGGCCGGATCGTCGCCAAGCGCCTCGAAACCGCCGACTCGGCGACCTTGACGATCAAGCCGGGACGGTCCTGGCGTGGCCACGTGCCCGGCCAGTACATCCGTATCGGCATCGATGTCGACGGCGTGCGGCACTGGCGGGCCTACTCGCTGACCTCGGTGGTCGGCGACGGCACCATCTCGATCACCACCAAGGCCATCCCGGACGGCATCGTCAGCAACCACCTCGTGCGCGAGGCGCAGCCGGGCACCCTGGTCATGCTCGATCAGGCCATCGGCGAGTTCGTCCTCCCGACGCCCCTGCCGGCCAAGATCCTCTTCCTCACCGCCGGCTCGGGCATCACCCCCGTCATGGGTATGCTGCGCAACCTCCCGACCGGGGTCGGGCCCGACATCACCCTCCTGCATAGCGCGCCGACCCCTGCAGACGTGATGTTCGCCGGTGAGTTGGGCGCGCTCGCGGCAGGCGGCCGGATTCGGCTGGTGACGCGGCATACGGACACCGCGGGAATGCTGGACCTGGCCACCCTGGATGAGCAGGTCCCCGACTGGCGCGAGCGGCAGGTATGGGTGTGCGGCCCCACCGGCCTGCTCGACGCGGCCGAGGCACATTGGGCCGGGCACGGGCTCGCGGACGCGCTGCATGTCGAGCGCTTCCGGCCCACGATCATCGAGCCGGGCGAGGGTGGCGAGATCACCTTCCTCGGCTCCGAAGTCACCATCGACGCCGATGGCGCGACCCCGATCCTCGATGCCGGCGAGGACGCCGGCCTGCTCTTGAAGTCCGGCTGCCGTATGGGGATCTGCTTTGGTTGCGTCGTGACGATGCGCCAAGGCGCGGTCCGGGACCTGCGGACCGGCGAAATCACCGTGGCCGAACCCGGCGACGAACTTCCCATCCAAACGTGTATCAACGCGGTCGCCGGCTCCTGCGACCTCGAAGCCTGACCTCCCCCGTCGAGAGGAACCCTCATGACTCTGGCCCCCGAACGCACGTCGTCCCCGGCACGCACGTCGATTTCGCCGACGGCGCCGCATGTGAGCGAGCCGACGCACCTGGAGGCGGAGCGGCATACGTTGAACACGCGGTTGTCGGTGGGGGGCGGCAGCGAGCGCGAGCATCTGCCGAAGAAGTCCGGGCGACCCAATCCGTTTGGTCGCCTGACGAACGCCGAGATCGAGGGGATCGGGCGCGAGCTCGACGCGATTCGCGCGGAGGTGATGGATTCGCGCGGGGCGCGGGACGCGGCATACATCCGGCGGGTGATCAAGGTCCAGCGCGGGCTGGAGATCGGCTCCCGCGTGGTTTTGCTGTTCTCCCGCAACAAGGTTGCGTGGGCGGCGGGCACGGTCGGGCTCTCGCTGGCCAAGATCCTGGAGAACATGGAGATCGGCCACAACGTCCTGCACGGGCAGTGGGACTGGATGCGCGACCCCAAGATCCACTCGACGACGTGGGACTGGGACATGGCCTCGCCGGCCAAGCAGTGGAAGCACAGCCACAACGAGTTGCACCACACCTATACGAATGTGTTGGGGCGGGATAACGACCTCGGCTATGGGCTCCTGCGGGTCGATGAAGACCAGGAGTGGCAGCTGTTCCACCTCGGTCAGCCGATCTGGCACCTGATCAATGCCATGTTCTTCGAGTACGGCATCGCGGCCTATGACCTGGAGCTGCGCGGCAACCTGCAGAACTGGAATGAGTTGTCCGACAAGGACAAAGAGGTCTTCAAGGCCAATCTGCACGAGATGCTCGGCAAGATCCGCAAGCAGGCGCTGAAGGATTATGTGCTGCACCCGCTGGTGTCGGGGCCGAGCTTCCTGCCGACGCTCGCGGCCAACTTCACGGCCAATATCGTGCGCAATGTCTGGTCCAACACCGTGATCATCTGCGGGCACTTCCCCGACGGGATCGACACCTTCGAGACCGACTCCATTGACGGCGAGACCCGCGGTGAGTGGTATCTGCGGCAGATGCTCGGCTCCGGCAACATCTCCGGCTCGAAGTTCACGCACATCATGACCGGCAACCTGAGCCACCAGATCGAGCACCACCTCTTCCCGGACATGCCCTCCAATCGGTATGCCGAGATCTCGCCCAAGATTCAGGCGCTGATGGCCAAGCACGACCTGCACTACGTGACGGGGCCGGTGCTGAAGCAGGCCTACCAGGTCTATCGGAAGGTATGCCGCCTCTCCCTCCCCAACGAGGAGCCCGGCCGCTCGCGCTGGTCCGTGGTGCGCGGCGAGTTGGCGAAGGTCGTGCGTGGCAAGGGTGAGGCCCGCACGAAGCGCCACCTCCCGTCGACCGTCTAAGTTCGACCCTCTGAGTTCGCGCAGAACCCCCGCGGACGCCAAGGGCGTCCGCCAAGGGTGTGCGCGAGTGGTGTGCGCGAGTGGCGTAGGTCAGTGGCGTGGGTCAGCGGATTGGATGAAGTGTGGAACGACAACGGGTAGTCGTGATCGGTGGCGGGCCCGCG
>NZ_HF571038.1:2333680-2376476 GCF_001046875.1 Nostocoides jenkinsii Ben 74 | reverse complement strand
CGGACGCCGAACCGGCGGCGTCGAACCGCTCCTTGTAGCGACGCACGACGGGCGCCTCCACGGTCGAGCTGGCGCTCTTGACGTATTCGCCCATCTCGTTGAGGCGCTCGAGGAGGACCTTGCTGGTCACTCCCACTTCCTTGGCGAGCGCGCTGACACGGACTTTGGACACAATTCTCCTGTCTCGGGTCCGTGCCGAGACAGGCGCGGACCGCGTTATGGCTGGGTGGAGCTCATTGCTGAGTACTCATCGGAGGCTCATTGCGGAATCCCGCTTTCAGAATCTCGTTGGGCACGGCGGTCGGACATGAAACCCCCGCGAGGTGACTCTCCACCCACGCCAGGACGACGCTCGGCTCGGTCGCACCCTCGATGCGGAGGGCACGGACGAACGCGCGTCGTCTCAGCGCGAGGTCGAAACAGTCACGTGTCGGATGCAGCCAGCAGCCACGACCCGGCAGGTGACGGCGCGGATCGGGCACGAGTGGCGTGACCCCCTCGTGAGCGACCCCCGCGACAACTCGCAGAAGGACCGACCGGCTATCCGTGACACGGCACCCGATGCACGTCCGGATGGGCGTGCTCAAGCCCGCTTCCCGGAGTCCAGCCCGGTCGGCATCAGCCATTCTAGCGGGTCACCCGCGATCGGCTCGCGGCGGTTGCTGCGGGGGCCGCCCGTGGCTGGGCCCGGTGGTGCCGCCAGCGGCCGGTGAGTCGACGTCCGGACGGATGTCGATCCGCCAGCCGGTGAGCTTGGCGGCGAGCCGGGCGTTCTGGCCTTCGCGACCAATGGCCAGCGACAACTGGTAGTCCGGGACGATGACCCGGGCGCTGCGCTCGCTCGGACTCACGATCGTCACCGACTGCACGCGCGCCGGAGACAGTGCCGCGGCGATGAACTCCGCCGGATCCTCCGAGTAGTCGACGATGTCGATCTTCTCGCCGCCGAGCTCGGTCATAACAGCCCGCACCCGGGCCCCCATCGGCCCGATGCACGCGCCCTTGGCGTTGAGCCCGGCCACCTTGGTATGCACGGCCATCTTGGTCCGATGGCCCGCCTCCCGCACGAGTTGGGCAATCTCCACCGCCCCACTCGCCACTTCGGGCACTTCCAGCGCAAACAGCTTGCGCACCAAGTTGGGGTGGGTTCGCGAGAGCTCGATCTGCGGGCCGCGGGGGCCGCGCTTGGTCGCCACCACATAGCAGCGGATGCGGTCGCCGTGCTTGTAGGACTCCCCCGGGACTTGTTCGGCCAGCGGCAGGATGCCCTCGACCGAGCCGAAGCTCACGGTGACATAGCGCGAACTCGCGCTCTGCTGGATCACCCCCGCGACGATGTCGCCCTCACGGCCCTTGAACTCGCCGAAGATCTGCTCGTCCTCGATCTCGCGGAGCCGGTTGACAATCACTTGGCGAGCCGTCGCGGCGGCGACCCGCCCGAAGTCGGTCGGGGTGTCGTCGAATTCCGGACCCAGCTCGATCCGCGGCCGGGCCGGGGCGGCGTCGTCCTCGGGTTCCGACCCGGGCTCCGACCCCGCCTCGGGGCTGACCGGCTCCGGCTCGGCCGGTACCTCGAACTCCTCGCGGGCCCAGATCGTCACGCGGCCGGTCTTCTTGTCCATCTCGGCGCGGGCCACGCGGTAGTGGCCATCGGTACGCTGATAGGCCATCAGCAGCGCGCGCTCGATCGCCTCGACGAGATCGCCCATCGCGATGCCGCGCTCGTGTTCGAGCAGGCGCAGCTGTGCGGGATCGATGTCCATCGTGCTCAGTTCCTCTCGTCGATCTCGGTGTTGTCTGCGTCGGTGTTGTCGGGCTCGATGTCGTCGAGGTCGTCGCCGTCCTTGACCGCGCCGAACTCGACGACGATCTGGGGACGGTCGAGCGCGGCATACGACAGGAGTCGTTCGGTGCCGGCAACGTCGATGACGACGGCGTCGCCTCCGGCCCGAAGGATGCGTCCGGACACCTGCGTGTCCTCGACGCGGCACTGCAGGATGCGTCCGACATTGCGCTGGAACTGGCGCGGCTCGTGCAGCCGTCGCCCGACCCCGGGGGACGAGACTTCGAGGACGTATGGCGCGGCGCCCAGCACGTCGGAGGCGTCCAGCGCGTCGTTGATGCCGCGGCTGACGTCCGCGACGTCGTCCAAGCTCAAGGCGGGGGTCGGGCTGGCGATCCAGCCGTCCTCCCCCAGGTGCGGCCGGTGGTCGACGGTGACCCGGACCAACCGGCGCTTGCCGGCCGCCGACACCTCGACGTCGTCGAGGACTAGCGAGTGCGCAGCGACCACCGGTCCCAGTAGGGCGGCTACCTTCTCCTGCGCGCTCATGCGGAAGTCCTCTCTTGACGTGTGAATCCCCAACTCTAAGCGTCGCCGCGCCGACATTCGTTCCCGCGCTGCTCGCAGCGCCCGGCATGTCATCATCGGCGGGTGCACAGGGGTGTCGGTATGCCGCGGCGTGCCGTCCTCGGGGCGGCCCTCCTCGGCGTGGGCGCCATCGAGCTCACCGGGTGCGGCATTCACTTGGAGGAAGACGCCCCGCACATCCCGCTGGTCCCGACGCGGACCCCGGTGCCCGGCGAGGCGGATCTTCTCGCGCTGATGACGCAGTCGAGTGCCCTCGCCGTGGCGCTGCCCGCAACCGGCGCGCGAGGTGCCGAGTTCGCCGCCCAGCACGTCGAGCAGGCGGCGGTGCTCGACAGCGCGCTGCGTCGGGGCGGGGTGCCCGAGAGCTTGTTGACCGCGCCAGCGGCAGCCGATAGCCGGTCGGTGGGTGATCGCGAGGTCGCTCAGGTCGCCCTGATTCGGTCGCTACTGACGACGGCGGACCCGGCGTTGCTGCCGACCCTGGCCTCCCTCGGCGCAAACCGGGCGGTCGTATGCCGCGTGCTCAAGGCGACGATTCCCCATGCGGACACTCCCTCGCCCTCCGGACCACCGGCAACGGTGCCCTATCTGCTGGCGAGCCGGGCCGCGGCATACGGGATGGAAGTGGTGGCGGCGCGCGCGGCCGGGGACTTCCGCACCCGCGCGATCGACGCCCTAGATGAAATCCGGGCCTTGGCCCTGGAGCAGGAAGTGATCGCGGGCAAGGACGCCCCGCCGGCCATCACGGCATACAGCCTGCCGCTGAGCGCGGACGACGAGGCGAGCGCGCGGCGGCTGGTGGAATACCTCCTCGGCGGGCTCGTTACGGCGTACGCCCAGGCCATCGGGACTGCGGCTGCGGGCACGAAACTCCAGCGCGCTGACGTCCTGTTGGGTGCCGGGTGGCTGGAGGAGGCGGCGTTGTTGGCGGACGCCTGGAAGGTGCCGCTGACCGCTTTCCCGGGGCTCGCCCAGCCCACCGGCTGACGTCTGCGGAATCCCGCGCGGAATCCCCGAGCGTCGTGGCGCGTTGCCCTGGGCATGTTCGGTTCTCGCGCGCGCCAGCCCATGCCCACCGCCGACACTGCCCTCCCGGGCCGCGCCGAGCGACCCTTCGAGGTTCCGGCCGAGCATGAGGTCCTCGGCACTCCGCTGCAGGGGCCGTGGCCGGCGGGGACCGAAGTGCTCTACATCGCGATGGGGTGCTTCTGGGGGTCCGAGCGGATCATGTGGCGGCTCCCTGGGGTGGTGACGACGGCGGTCGGTTACATGGGCGGGTTCACGGCCAATCCGACGTATGAGGAGACCTGCACCGGGCGCACCGGCCACACCGAGGCGGTTCTCGTGGCGTATGACCCGGCGCGGATTCGGCCCGAGGAGATCCTGAAGGCGTTCTGGGAGAACCACGACCCAACGACGCTGAATCGCCAAGGCAATGACGTCGGCACGCAATACCGCTCGGCGATCTACTGGACCACTCCTGGCCAGGAAGCGGCGGTCCGCGCCACGACCGAGGCCTTCCAGGCGGAACTCACCACGCATGGGCACGGGGCGATCACGACGGAGTTCCGCCCGGCCGCTGAGGCCGGGACCTTTTGGTATGCCGAGCCCTACCACCAGCAGTACCTCCACAAGAATCCGGGTGGGTACTGCAATCACGGTCCCAACGGGCTGACGTGTCCGGTTGGGATCGCTGACCTCCCGGCGCAGATCGACGTCCTGCCGCCTCAGTGACATCCGAAGGCGCCGAAGCGGCGTTGGCTGCGGCGGTTGCGGGGCTGCGCGCGCAAGCCGGTTTGTGCGGAAGTTGTCAGCATACGCTGCTGCGGCCGACTCGGCGGGGAACGGTGTACCTGAGGTGCGGACGTGCCGACGAGGACGCGGTTTACGAACGGTACCCGAGGCTACCGAAGGTCACTTGCGCCGGTTATGAGGCGGGTTCTGAGCGAGGGGCGACACCTATCCCACGGTAGTCAAAGGTGACACGATTTCTCACGACGCCCGTGTCGGCTTGTTCCGTCGGGCCCGGGGCCCTAAATTGCCCTGGTCGGGGTTCCTCGCGAGCCACAACCGGAGCCATAAGGTGCCAAATCCATGACGAACGTCCAACCCACCCGTCGCACACTCACCAAGGGCATCGCCTGGAGTGCGCCCGTGATGGCTGCGGCCGCTTCTGCACGCGCGATCGCGGGGTCGTGCCCGCCGGACGGCACGGTCATGGTGCTCTTCTCCAACAACGGCTGCTCGACGGGCAATGTGGACCTCCGCTTCGACGTGAGCAACGGCTGGACCAGCACCGTCACCTTCGCCGCGACCCGGGTGACCTTCTCCGACCGCTCGACCGGCGCCGTGTCCATGTCCCCCGTCGCGGTCGCCGCGGGCGGCAGCACGAATGGCTGGGGCACCGTCTCGCCGCCGGCGGGCACCCACGTGACGCAGGTCGCCTACATCCTCAACGGCTGCACCCTCGGCGGCGAAGCCGGCGGTTGCCGCGCCTAACGCCGTCGAGGTTCGACCGGGCGAAACCCGGTCGAGGGCACGGCATACGGGATGAAAGAATCCCGAACCATGACCACCCCCGCCCCGCAGCCCCCTGCCCTCCCCGAGCGCCCGACGCTCGACGGCCTGGAGGAGAAGTGGGGCGCCGTATGGCGTGAGCAGGGCACCTACGCGTTCGATCGGGACGCCGCCCTCGCCGGCGACCGCGCGAAGGTCTTCTCCATCGACACCCCGCCGCCCACCGCGAGCGGCAGCCTGCACATGGGGCACGTGTTCAGCTACACGCACACCGACTGCATGGCGCGCTACAAGCGGATGGCGGGTTACAACGTCTTTTATCCGATCGGCTGGGACGACAACGGCCTGCCGACCGAGAAGCGCGTGCAGAACTACTACGGCGTGCGCGGCGACGCGTCGCTGCACTATGACGCCGGCTTTGAGCCGCCGCACCGCGGCACCGCGACCTCGACCAAGGCCGCCGACGAGAAGCCGATCAGCCGCCAGAACTTCATCGAGCTCTGCGACGAGCTGACGGTCAAAGACGAGGAAGCCTTCGAATCCCTTTTCCGCAGAATGGGTTTCAGCCTCGACTGGTCGATCAGCTATCGCACGATCGACGACCACTCGCGCGCGACGAGCCAGCAGGCCTTCCTGCGCAATGTCCAGCGCGGCGAGGCCTATCAGTCCGAGGCGCCGGGCCTGTGGGATGTCACCTTCCAGACCGCGGTCGCGCAGGCGGAGCTGGAGGCGCGCGAGTACCCCGGGCACTACCACCGCGTCGCCTTCCACAGCGCCAACGGGCCGGTCTACATCGAGACCACTCGCCCCGAACTGATCCCGAGCGTCGTCGCGCTCATCGCCCACCCCGACGACGAGCGGTATGCCGCCCTCTTCGGCACCACCGTCACCTCACCCCTGTTCGGGGTCGAGATCCCCGTGCTCGCCCACCCCGCCGCCGAGCCGGACAAGGGCGCCGGCATCGCGATGTGCTGCACCTTCGGTGACCTCACCGACGTGATCTGGTGGCGCGAGCTGCAACTCCCGACCCGTTCGATCGTCACCCGCACCGGCCGCCTGCAGCAAGACACCCCGGCCTGGCTCGTGGGCACCCCCGGCGACGCGTTGTATGCCGAGCAGCTCGCCGGCAAGACCGCCTTCAGTGCGCGGGCGGCCATCGTCGAGGCGCTGCGCGAGAGCGGCGATCTCGACGGCGAGCCGACGCCCACCAAGCGGATGGCCAATTTCTATGAGCGCGGCGACAAGCCCCTCGAAATCGTCACCAGCCGTCAGTGGTACATCCGCAATGGCGGCCGCGAGGCCGACCTCAACGCCAAGCTCATCGGCATGGGCCAGACCGTCGCCTTCCACCCGCCCTTCATGCAGGCCCGATACAGCAACTGGGTTGCCGGCCTCAATGGCGACTGGCTGGTCTCGCGCCAACGCTTCTTCGGCGTGCCGATCCCCGTCTGGTACCCCCTCGATAGCGAGGGCGAGCCGGACTACGACCACCCGATCCTGCCCGCCGAGGCCGACCTGCCCGTCGACCCGGCCGCCAACCCGCCGGCGGGATATGCGGAGGAGCAGCGCGGCATACCCGGCGGCTTTGTTGGCGACCCGGACGTGCTCGACACCTGGGCCACATCCTCGCTGAGCCCGCAGATTGCCGCCGGTTGGCGCACCGCCGACGGCACGGGCAGCGACCCGATCTTCGAGAAGGTCTTCCCGATGGACCTGCGCCCGCAGGCGCATGACATCATCCGGACCTGGCTCTTCGCCACCGTCGTTCGCTCGTTCTGGGAGCACGGCACAGCGCCGTGGACCAATGCCGCGATCTCCGGCTTCATCCTCGACCCCGAGCGCAAGAAGATGAGCAAGTCCAAGGGCAATGTCGTCACGCCCGAGGATGTCGTCAAGGAGCACTCCGCCGATGCGGTCCGCTACTGGGCGGCCAGCGGCCGGCTCGGGACGGACGCGGCATACGACATCGGCCAGATGAAGGTCGGCCGGCGACTCGCGATCAAGCTGCTCAACGCGAGCAAGTTCGCCCTTGGCTTCGGCGAACCCGACCTCGCCCCGCGCCAGGGACTGGCGTCCGTGGTCACCGAGCCGCTGGATCGCGCCATGCTCGCCGCGCTCGGCAAGGTCGTTGCCGACGCGACCGTGGGTTTCGAAAACTGGGACTACACCCGCTCGCTCGACACCACCGAAACCTTCTTCTGGACCTTCTGCGATGACTACATCGAGTTGGTCAAGGACCGTGCGCATGCCGGGGATCCGTCGGCGCGCGCCGCGCTGCGGCTGGCGCTCTCGGTGCTGCTGCGCCTGCTCGCGCCCTTCCTGCCGTATGCCACCGAGGAGGTCTGGTCCTGGTGGCAGGAGGGCTCGGTGCACCGCGCCACCTGGCCGAACGCCGAGGAACTCGCGCTCGGCCAGCCGGGCGATCCGGCCGTGTTGAGCACCGTCGGCGCCGCCCTCGGTGCCGTGCGCAAAGCCAAGTCCGAGGCCAAGGTCGGGATGCGAACCGAGGTCGCCAAGATCGTCATCGGCGGGTCCGATGCGGTGATCGCGCAGGTCCGCGCCGGTGAGGGGGACCTGCGAGCCGCGGGCCGCATCTCGGGAGATCTCACGTATGCCGCGGGCGACGACCTCGCGGTCAGCGACGTGGAGTTGGTGGTCGCCGCCGGCTGAGCGGGACCCCCTCCGGCGTAGGCTCCCCTCATGTCGAGGGTCGACACGCAGCGGGCCGAAGAGCAGCCTTACGAGGCGGACCGAGTCGCGCCCGGGCGGTCCCCGTGGCTGGCCTTCGTCCCGCTCGCCGGGGTGGTCGTGCTGGCTCTCTGGGTGGCAACCGCGGGAGTGGTTCACGTCGTGGGCCAGCCCTACCGCAATCCGCCCCTGCCACTAATCGAGCCGGACCGGATCGACCCGCCCTCCCCCGCGCCGTCCCAACAACTGGATCCGTCCCCGGTCCCACCAACTGTGCGTGTGGTGGTGCTGCTCGTGATCGTCGCCGTCCTCCTCGGGGTGATAGCCGTCCTTGTGCGGCGGTGGGCGATGCGGACGAGGCGACGCCGCGGCATACCCCCGGTTGTTGTCTCGGTCGTAGATGTGGTGCTTGCCGACGCCGAGGAGCAACGGGCCGCCTTGCTCACTGGCGCACCACGCAACGCGATCGTGCGCTGCTGGCAGCGGTTGGAGGCCGCGATCGAGGCCGCCGGGCACCCAGCCCAGCCTTGGGAGACACCCACCGAGGTGACCGCTTCCGTCCTGCGGCGCGAGGCTGTCGATGAGTCGGCACTGGCCGAGTTGCTGAGCCTTTATCGCGAGGCCCGCTTCAGCAATCACGAACTGGGCGAGGCGCAGCGTGCGGCGGCCGTGGCGGCGCTGGATCGCCTCCACCTCACCATGGGCGGCGCCCAAGGTGAGACCGCGTGAGCCTGGGCAGGCGGCTGACCTGGCCACGGGAGCAGCGCACCGCACCCCTGGTTTCCCCGTCCGTCCTGCGCAATGGCGTCGCCCTGATCGCCGGTGTCGTCGGGATCTGCTGGTTCTCCTTCTCCCCGGCACCGAACTACCCGCTCTTGGTCGCCATTCTCGTGCTCGGGTGGATCGTCGTATGGATGCTCGTCGGCCTGAGTCGGTCGGCCACCGCTCAGCACTGGGTCGCCTACCGGCCGGTGAGCGGGCGTCGGCCGGGCCGGGATTCGCGCGTCTCGCAGCTGCGCGTGTTGCTGGACGAGCGCGACGACGCCGACCGCAACGACGAGGTGCACGCCCTCCTGGTCAACCTCACCGACGACCGACTCGCCCTGCGGCGGGCGGACCGACCTGGCGAGGACGAGGATCGGCTCGCCCTCCTCGGAGCGGAACTTCACGCATATCTCATCGCTCCGTCTGGGGCACGATCGCGCACGCTGCGCGACCTCGATCACTACCTCGCCCGGCTTGAGAGGCTCTGAATGGAACTCCCCCTGGTCCACCGCCTCGCCGCCGACGTCCTCGACGAAGTCGAGCGAGCCGTCGTCGGCAAGCGCCACGAACTCAGCCTCGTGCTGGCGGGCATCCTGGCCGGCGGTCACGTCCTGCTGGAGGACTACCCGGGACTCGGCAAGACCCTCGCGGCGCGCAGCCTGGCCAGCGCCTTGGGCCTGGACTTCGCCCGCGCGCAGTTCACCCCGGACCTGCTCCCGTCTGATCTGACGGGATCGTTCATCTACGACCAGCGCGCGGGCACCTTCGACTTCCGGCGCGGCCCGATCTTTGCCGGGCTGCTCCTTGCCGACGAATTGAACCGCACTCCCCCCAAGACTCAGTCCGCGCTGTTGGAGGCGATGCAGGAGCATCAGGTCACCGTTGAAGGCACGACCTTTGCGTTGCCACGCCCCTTCCACGTGCTCGCGACTGCGAACCCGATCGAATACGAAGGCACTTATCCCCTGCCCGAGGCACAGCTCGACCGATTCCTGATGCGACTCGCGTTCGGCTACCCGACTCCGCACGAGGAGTGGCAGGTGCTCACCGGCCGGCTCGGCCGCCGCCGCGAGGAGCACGACATCCGGCGCATTACCGATGCCGACGGGGTGCTCGGCATGCAAGCCGCGATCGAGACCGTCACCGTCGAGGACAGCATCAGCCAGTACTGCGTCAACCTCGCCACCGCGACCCGCCGCCACGCGAATGTGCTGGTCGGGGCATCCCCGCGCGGCTCGCTCGCGCTGATGGTCTGTTCGCGGTCGTATGCCGTGCTCTCCGGCCGCGACTACGTCACCCCCGAGGACGTCAAGGCGGTCGCCCACCCCGTCCTGGACCACCGGCTCACCATCCGTCCGGAGTTGTGGGCCACCGAGGTCACCACGGCGTCCGTGGTCGATGCCGTGCTCGGCTCCGTCCCGGCCCCGAGCAGCGGGCGTACCCCGTGACCGTCGCGGCCGACTCGGTCGAGGAGGACGGCCGAAGCGGCTGGCTGCCGACGCCCAATGTCGTTCGGGCCGTGTCGGTTGCGCTCGTCACGATGTCGGTGGGCGTGCTCGGCCGCCGCGCCGATCTGGTGATCCTGGTGTTGCCCTTGGCCGTGGTCGCCGCCTGGAGCATGGCGACCCGACCCCGTCACGCCCCCTCGGTGCGCACGACGCTCGGGCCGACCGCCCTGCCCGAGGGCAGCGCGCTGACGTTCACCGCCTTCGTTTCCGTGCCTGCCGGCGCGCCCGATGTGGCGATCGTCCTCGCGTCAGACCCCTTCTTCGACCCCGTGGACGGGACCTGGACGCTGTGCGCCGACGCGGGCCCGGACGCCGGATCGGTCACCCTTGCCGCCCCGATCGCGGCGCGACGGTGGGGTCGCTATCGGACCGGAGCCGCCGTGCCTGCCGTCACCGGGATTTTCGGCGGCTTCCGACACAGTTTCCGTCCGATCGGCGAGACCGAAGTCGTCGTGCTCCCCGGGAAGGAGTCCTTCGCAAGCCGCACCGGAATGCCGCATCCGCGCGGCATCGTGGGTGCGAACCGATCCCCTCGACGAGGTCAGGGCAACGATTTCGCGGCCATCCGGCCATACGGTCCGGGAGATCGGCTGGCCCGCGTCAACTGGGCCGTCTCGACCCGCACGGCAACGCTGCAGGTCAGCGAGATGCATGCCGATCTCGACACGGCCGTCACGCTCGTCGTGGACGCTTTCCACGACCTCGGCAGCACCGGGGGCGTCGGGGGCGCCGCCAGCAGTCTCGACACCGCCGTCCGCGCCACCACGGCGCTCGCCGAGCACTATCTGCGGGCCGGCGAGCGGGTCGGGCTGCTGGTGCTCGGGGCAAGCGATGTGCCACCGCTGACCGCCCGCTCGGGCCAGGCGCAGTTGCGGCGCATCCAGGACGGCCTCGCGCGGATCGTGCCCGGGACGGTGCGCGGCGGGGAGGATGACGCGACCGGCGCGCTCCTGGCGCGCCTTCAACCGGGCGGGGTGGTGCTCCTGCTGACGCCGGTGATTTCGGCCAGTGCCCTCAACCGGGCGTATGCGCTGGCGCGGTTCGGGCACACCGTCCTGATCATCGACACGCTCCCGCCCGCGGCGCTGACGGCCGGCCGGCTGACCGCCGAGGATTTGGCGGCCATCGCCCCCTTCACGAACCCGCGCGCGATCCCGACCACCCGCCTGGCCTGGCGCATCCGGCTGCTGGAGCGGGAGGGGCAGCTTCAGCGGGTGCGGGCGAGCGGCATACCCGTGGTCCCGTGGCGTGGACCGGGATCGCTGGATGAGGTGCTGCGTCAGTTGCAACGGCGAGCACGCGCCCCCCGGGTGGCTCGGCGATGAGCATCCGCGAGGACGTCGCCGCCGCGCTGACTCAGGAGGGCCGGGACCACCTCCGCCTGCGGATCGGCCTGGTCTGTGCCTCAATCGCCGCCGCGATCGTGACGAGCGCGGCGAGTGGAGCCGCGCGCCCGACCGGTGTCGGGGTGCTCTTCACGCTCGCGCTGCTCGCCGCGCTCGTGCCCGACGGTCACATTCCGACCATCCTGATCGCGGGGCACCTCGTCTTCTGGTTCATGACGGTGCCGCGGCCGGCGTCGGCGGCGGCGATCGCGCCGGCCGTGGTGACGGCGATCCTGCTGTTGGCGGTGCATCTGCTCTCCGCCGCCGCGACGGTCTGGCCGCCCGGAGGTCGTATCCCGCGCTCCGCCGCACGCCGCTGGCTTCGACAGGGTGGGGCGGTGGCGGTGGCTGCCGTCGCGGTCGGTGGGCTCACCGCGCTTTTGGTGGCCGCTCCGCTCCCCGCGGGAACGCTGCCGAGTTTGGCCGCGGTCGCCTCCCTCGGGGCCGGGGCGATCGCGGCATACCGGCTGATCGCTCGGTGACGTGAGCACGAAGGTGAGGCTCATCACGACCGAGATGTCGTCGGACCGTGCGTGGGAGTGGGCGATGTCGCGCCAGCCGGGTACCCTGCAGATTCCGTCGGCGTGGCTGTGCCCGCCTCAAGCCTCCGCAGGAGAAACCCCATGTCCTTCACACTGACCCGCGCCGTCGGGCTCATCGGCGCGTCGCTGGCTGCGGCCACGCTGGCCTCCGCCGCGCCTGCCACCGCCACGCCCACCAGCACGACCGCCAACGCCGGCAGCCAGGCCGACGACACCCGTGGCACCGGGCTGACCTATGACGCCCTCGTGAAGATGTTCGGCAGCGGCTGGGTTGGCGACCGGACGACCGTCGAGGCCGGCCTGCCGTCGCTGCAGCAGATGACCAAGGGTTCCATCACCAACGCCTCCCGCAAGGCGGCCTTCTTGGCGACGCTGGTCTCGGAGTCGGCGCTTACGTACAACGCCGACGAGTGGGGCGCGACCTACACCTATCGCGGTCGCGGCTATATCCAGCTCACCGGTGACTTCAACTACTCCGACGCGGGCGCCTACTTCGGGATCAACCTGCTCGGCAAGCCCGATCTCGCCAAGTCGCTGCGCTGGAGCGCGCCGATCGCCCGGTGGTACTGGACCGTCGCCCGGACCACGACCAACGCCTATGCCGACAAGCACGACATGAACGGCGTCAACCGCAATATCGGGTTCGCCTGGAGCTACGAGGAAGCCACTCGCCGCTGCAACCGGTTCAAATCGGCCTTCAAGTACTTCACCGGCTCGCTCCCGGCGAAGACGATCTGCTACCCGGCCCGTCTGCCGCAGCGCGGCGCCACCGATTGGTACAAGGCGGCCGGCGAAAGGTAGCCCCCTCACGGCGGGTGAGAGTTGGTGTGACCCTTGGGATAACCAATTCTCGTGAGGGAGCAGTTCAGGATCGCCGAACGTCGGCGAGGGTCAACGGAGCCACCACCCGAGTCGGAGCGAATCTCCTGTAGAGCCGACGGTGCAGTACCAACCCGGTACGGGAAGGGGCCTCCAGCCGACGCTGAAACGAGTTTCGTCGGGATACTTCTGGGAGCACGTGCCCGAAGCAATTTGGCTTTGATTGGCCACCAGGCCAGGACCGAACAGCGCGACGAGCGCCAGGACCGTCACGGCCGTCGCGAGGGCTAGCCGGCGTGTCCTCGTCATCGGTACATCGTGGAAGTTCCGGGAACAGGCAGAGTCCACCCGTTGAAATAAATGACGGATTCCTGAGCGAAAATACACCATGTGCTGTCGCACCAAGAAGGAATCCGCCGCCCTCGTTGCGCGACGACTTTTGCGGAGTCACTCCCAGAGTTGCCATTGGTGGTTCTAAAGTAGCTGTAGTACGTCCGGCCAGGATCGAGGTGAGTGACTCGGGAGGTGCCGACCGTGTAGACTCGCTCGTCTGCGGAGTCGGCGAAAGGCGTGTCCAGGTAACCATTGGGCATATCGGTAGACCAGCTCTGAACACTCTTGGAGAAATAGTACTTGCCGTCGTAATTGTAAGTCACGAAGTCGGGTTCGAACGTCGGGTCCGTGTAGCACTGGAACGCCGACAACCGAGTACTTGACCACGTGAACTTCGTGCGCCCATAGCGCTGGCCGGCTAGGGAGGAAGGATTGGAGCGCCCATTTATCCAAGAGGGCCACCAGTCCCCGCATGATCTCTCCGTGGTCATAACGCTGCGACCTGCCGACCCACGGCTCCCGGAACAGGAAGCTGTGAGTTGATCCGGTTGAATTTGCCCTGCGCGAACGCCGTCCTTGCGTCACGCAGCCTTTGGATGTGGCGTGAGGCCCTGGGTGACTCTGAGAGGGCTGCTCCCTCCAGATCGTCGAGCGTCGTTGCAACCTCACTCGGCAGACGCTCTTCAGCGTCCCGCTGATCCTTGCCTAGCACTCCGAAGGTGACGGCCCCGTCGCCCGTGGGGACTTCGATCACGACCGAGGCAGGCGTCTGGTCAGCAGCGAGATGCCCCCCAAGGAATCCATCCGTGAAGCCCCAGGCGAGGAGGCCCATCACTACGGACGCTACGCGCTTCATAATGCACCGTCCGATCGTTGAAAGGAACCGTTGAGCCGATGCTACACGCGCCCGGTCTTGTCTGCCAGGGGACGGGTCGGCTGACGCCAAATGCCAAATTGCCGGGGGAAACACCGCGCCTGGGTGACCCCACCATCCCCGAAGGATTGGAACTGACAATGTGCGGCCGAAAGACGCGGGCCGGGCTCAAATTCGTGCCTAGGCAGAGGCGGCCTCGCCGGTCCCGAACTCGAAACTCGGCCGGCGGGCCAGCCGCAGCCCGACGGGCTGGACGACGAACCACGGCACGGTCCATCCCGAGAGTTGGAGCCGGTGACTGGCGAACTCGGCCCGGCCGAATTCCCGCACCCGTCCGTGCGCCGGGTCGTAGATCTCGAGGTTGCCGTCGCCGCGGTCGGGCAGGATCAAGGTGACATGCCGCGGGATCCAGCGGTCCCCGACGTAGAGGAGGGCCGGCTCTCCGTCGTCGACGAGTTCGAGCAATCGGTCGAACCGGTCCCCGAGGGCGCCGAGGCTCTCCCCGCGCATGACCTCGATGTCGTATGCCGTTCCACGCCTCGAGGCGCCGAACTCCAGTTCCTTCTTCGCCCCCCACGGCGGTGTCCCTAAGGACCGCGGCCACGGAAGGTTGAGCCGGCCGCCGCCGGCTCTCAACGCATTGGTGCGGTGGTGCACCACCCGCTCGTACGCGGCGAACCGGGACTGCGGGTCGGAACCACTCACCATACCGACGCTCGGGCCCTGGCCGGTCAGAATCCATTGGGCGAACAGCGGGTCGACGAGCATGCGGGCGATCGTCAGGCAGGCCGACCCGCACGTCGTCTGGCTCTGTTGGGCGGGGGCGAGATCGCCCGCCTTGAGGCGGTACACCGGCGAGCGGCGCGGGCTCAGGCGGAGCGGCGGCGGGGGGCCCGCTTGCGCGGCGGCTGCTGGTCCTGCCGGACGATCGTCGGCAGGACGTTGCCCAGGACGGTCTCCTGCGTCACGACCACGCGGGCGATGTCGTCGGCGCTGGGCACATCGAACATCACCGGCATGAGGACTTCCTCCATGATCGCCCGCAGGCCACGGGCGCCGGTGCCGCGCTTGAGCGCCTGGTCGGCGATCGCGTCGAGGGCGTCGGGGGTGAACTCCAACTCGACGCCATCAAGCTCGAACATCTTGGCGTATTGCTTGACCAGCGCGTTCTTGGGTTCGCTGAGGATGCGCACCAGCGCGTCGCGGTCGAGCGGCGCCACGGTCGTGATGACCGGGAGGCGGCCGATGAACTCGGGGATGAGCCCGAACTTCATCAGGTCCTCAGGCATGACATCGACAATCGACTCGGCGAGATCCTTCCGGGTGTGCAGCTCGGAGCCGAAGCCCAGGCCCTTCTTGCCGTTGCGCGACTCGATGAGCTTCTCCAACCCGGCGAAGGCGCCGCCGACGATGAAGAGGACATTGGTCGTGTCGATCTGGATGAACTCCTGGTGCGGGTGCTTGCGGCCACCCTGCGGCGGCACCGACGCCGTCGTGCCTTCGAGGATCTTCAGCAGCGCCTGCTGGACGCCCTCGCCGGAGACATCGCGGGTGATGCTCGGGTTCTCTGACTTGCGAGCGATCTTGTCGACCTCATCGATGTAGATGATCCCGGTCTCGGCCTTCTTGACGTCATAGTCGGCGGCCTGGATGAGCTTGAGGAGGATGTTCTCGACGTCCTCGCCGACATAGCCAGCCTCGGTCAGCGCCGTCGCGTCGGCGATGGCGAAGGGGACATTGAGCATCTTGGCGAGGGTCTGGGCGAGATAGGTCTTGCCGCAGCCGGTGGGCCCGATCAGCAGGATGTTGGACTTGGCGATCTCGACGTGGTTGACGTCGCGCCGGTTGGCGTTCTCCCCGGCCTGGATGCGCTTGTAGTGGTTGTAGACCGCGACCGCGAGCGCCTTCTTGGCCGGCTCCTGCCCGACGATATAGGTCTGGAGGAAGTCGAAGATCTCCTTGGGCTTGGGCAGCTCGTCGAAGCCCAGGTCGGAGGACTCGGCCAGCTCCTCCTCGATGATCTCGTTGCACAGGTCGATGCACTCGTCGCAGATGTAGACCATCGGCCCGGCGATCAGCTTCTTGACCTGCTTTTGGGACTTGCCGCAGAAGGAACACTTCAACAGATCGCTGCTTTCGCCCGCACGTGCCATGTGCCCGTGCTCCCTTCGCCGTTGAGTGAATCCGAATCCGCGGACGAGATCGCCCGTGGTGGTGACGCTACCTGCCGGGACGCTCCGTCTCGACCATTGAACCGGACATGTCGCGCCAATGGCGCGCGTTCTGCTGACAGCCGAATCGTCATGTGCGGCGCTCCTTGGCCGAACCCTGCGTTCCTGGCACGAGGCGCAACGCGGCAACTGGCCGGTCTGGGCCGCTGTCCGGGTAATGCGCCATCGTTGTCAGTCTGAATCGTACATCAGTTCTAATTAGAGTGCAACGCTATCAAGGCGACACCTCCGCGTGAGCGATGTGGGCGAGTTCGCGCCATACGAGAAGCAAAGTGAGGCCGGCACCAACCCCGGCGAACCAGAAGGGCGCCGTCACGCCCCACATCTGCGCGATCAGCCCACCCAGCACTTGCCCGACGACGAGCCCGCCGAAAAGCGCGACCACGTACACACTCGACACCCGACCTTGGAACTCCGTCGGGACGGCGCGCTGGCGCACGGCCGTCGAGAGCGTCCCCCAGACAAAGGCGTAAGCCCCGAAGACCACCATGATCCCGATGGCCACAGCGCCGCTCCGATTGAGCGCCAAGGCGAAGTGCGTCACCACCTCCAACGTCAGGCAGGCGCGCATCAGCGTCGCGAGATCAAAGCGTCGCTCCAACCGACCGTATGCCGCGGTGCTCGCCATCCCCCCAACCGCGGCTGCCGTCGTCAACAGTCCGAAGCCGACCTCCCCCAAGTGCAGGTGGTCCAGGGCATACAGCACAAGCACCGACCACGCCGCTCCCCAGGTGACATTGAACGCCAGGATGACCAGCGCCAGGGTCCGCACCGGAGCATTGCCGAGGAGCCAGCGCACCCCTTCGTCAATGTCACGACGGATGTGGGTCGGCTCCCGATCGGGACGCGCAACGGTCGGCGTGGCGATCCTCAGCACCAGGACGGCACTGACAGCGAGGCTGAGGAGCTGCGTGACGAACGGCCAGGCCATGCCGGCGGCGAAGAGAAAAGCACCGACGGGCGGACCGACCAACTGATTGCCCGTCAGAAATCCCGCCATAAGCCGCGAATTCCCCAGTCCCAGATCGGGTTTCGTCACGACCATCGGCAGCAGAGTCGAGAAGCTCGTGTCGGCAAAGATCTCCGCGCATCCGAGCGCCAACATGGCAGCCAACACGATGCCAATCGACACATGCCCGGTCGTGAGAGTGCCGATCAGCATGGCCAACACCAGGATCCGGGCGGCATTCGCCACCACGACCAACCGCTTGCGGTCGTGTCGATCGGCGATGGCCCCCGCGATGAGCCCGAAGAAGAGCGTCGGGACCCGCTGCAGCGCGGCCGCCAGGCCGACCAAAAAGGCGTTCCGGGTCTGGCTCGCCACCAGAAGCGGACCCGCGGCGAGCACGATCCCGTCGCCAATCTGCCCAACCCACGACGAGGCGAGCAGCCACCGGAAGTCGCGGCCCAGCCGCGCCGGCGCAATCGACTCCACCAGTCTGCTCACAAGCGAGTCAGCCTACTGAAGCCAGCCCGACCCTCCTGAGGCATGCGCTGACGATAACTGGGCTGGTCGCCATGCTTGCCGCCACCCCTCTGAGGAGACTCACTACCTCGTCGCTGGCGATCCGAATCCGCAGTGCTCTGTGCGCATTCGGGTTGCGGGGGGCTGGGACCTGCTCTGACCAGCGCATTCGCGCGGCACGCACGGACGACGCACCACTGACCCCCGACGAAGCGCTTACGATGCGCGGCGCGGGTGCCATCGACCTTGTCCCTGCGGCCGACCCCGCCCCACACAACGTCTGACCCCGCCCCATACAACGACTGAGGGTTGACACCGCTAGCGGTGCCAACCCTCAGACGTTGCGCAGAAATCAGCTCTCGAACGACGCCTTGCGCGAGGCCAGAACCTCATCGATCAGGCCATACTCCTTGGCCTCGGCAGCCGACAGGATCTTGTCGCGCTCGATGTCCTTCTGAACCTGCTCAACCGTCCGCCCGGAGTGCTTGGCCCAGGTCTCCTCGAGCCACTCGCGCATCCGCAGCACCTCCTTGGCCTGGATCTCTAGGTCGGAGGCCTGACCATAGTCGCCGCCCATCAGCGCCGGCTGGTGGATCAGGACGCGGGCGTTGGGCAGCGCGAACCGCTTGCCCGGGGCGCCGGCGCCCAGCAGCACCGCCGCGGCCGAGGCAGCCTGGCCGATCACGAAAGTCTGCACATCGGGGCGGATGTACTGCATCGTGTCGTAAATCGCGGTCATCGCCGTGAACGAGCCGCCGGGGCTGTTGATGTACATCAGGATGTCGCGGTCGGGGTCCTGCGACTCCAGCACGATCAGCTGGGCGATGATGTCATCCGCGGACGCGTCGTCAACCTGCACGCCGAGGAAGATGATGCGGTCCTCGAAGAGCTTGGTGTAGGGATCGAGGCGCTTCATCCCATAGGACGTGCGCTCCTCGAACTGCGGGAGGATGTAGCGGCTGCTGGGGCCGGGCACGTGGAGGCGACCGGTCGCCATACCGTCGAAAGTCATTGTCGTTTCAGTCCTTTTCGATCCGTATGCCGTGCTCAGTCGGTGACCGGGTTGTCGTCGACGCCCGCCTGCTCGGCGCGCAGGAAGACGTGATCGACGAAGCCATATTCCTTGGCTTCCTCGGCGGTGAACCAGCGGTCGCGGTCGGAGTCGGCCTCGATCTGCTCAAGGCTCTGGCCGGTGTGCTGGGCGATCAACTCGGCCATCTGCTTCTTGATGAAGAGCATCTGCTCGGCCTGGATCTTGATGTCGGAGGCGGTGCCACCGATGCCGCCGGACGGCTGGTGCATCATGACTCGCGCGTGCGGGGTCGCGTAGCGCTTGCCCTTCGTGCCCGCCGAGAGCAGGAACTGGCCCATCGACGCGGCCATGCCCATCGCGACCGTCGCGACGTCATTGGGGATCCAGTTCATGGTGTCGAAGATCGCCATGCCGGCCGTGACCGAGCCGCCGGGGCTGTTGATGTAGAGCCAGATGTCGGACGCGGGGTCCTCAGCGGCGAGCAGAAGCATCTGCGCGCAGATGGCGTTGGCGTTGTCGTCGCGGACGTCGGAGCCGAGGAAGATGATGCGTTCCTTGAGCAGCCGCTGATAGATGTGGTCGTCGAGGCCGAACTGGCCACCCTGGGCCGCGGCGCTGGGGTTGCTCACGCTTGTCGTCTCCGTCGTGCGCTCGTGCGGATAGTTCATGGTGACCTTAACGCGCGGGTATGACGGGCTACTCCCGCCTTCCGCCACTGTTCACTGAGAGCGCAACCGCGTGGTGCCCGGCTCACGGACGGCCGGGAGGGCGGCATACGCCAAGACGATCAACGCACCCACGGCGAGCAGTGCGCGCAGGACCCCGTGGTGATCGCCGAGGAAGCCGACGAGCGGTGGCCCCGCGATGAAGGCGACGTATCCGATGGTTGCGACCACGGACACCCGGGCGTGCGCCCGGTCAGGGTCATCCGCCGCGGCGGACATGCCGACCGGGAAGCCGAGCGAGACTCCGAGACCCCATAGGGCGGCACCGACATAGGCGAGGGCGGGCCCGCCGAAGACGACCATCAGGGACCCGAGCAGCGCGACCGCGAGCATGACGCGCAGAGTGGGGACACGGCCATACCGATCGAGCAGTCCGGTGCCGAGAATCCGCCCGATGGTCATGAACCCGAGGAAGGTGGCGAAGGCGAGGACGCCCGCCCAGGCGGGCAGGTCATAGCCCTCGACGAAGGCGACCGACACCCAGTCGTTGGCCGTGCCCTCGGTGAAGGCGGCGACGAGGGTCACCAACCCGATGAGTATGGTGCGGGGCTCGGTCCACGCGGACCGCGCCGGGGTCGAGGGCGCCCGGGTCGAGGGGGCTGGGGATGCGGCGTCTTGCGGCTCGCCCTCCAGCGAGCGCGGGAGGAACGAGCGGGTGCTCATCCCCGACGCGAGGACCAGGATGGCCGCCACTGTGACGAGGTGAAGCCAAACCGGCACCTTAAGCGCGGCCATACCGGCGCCGAAGAGGGCAGCCAGGACGGTGCCCCCGCTGAAGGCCGCGTGGAAGCGCGGCATGATCGAGCGTTCCAGCAGCCTCTCGACGTTAGCGCCTTCGAGGTTCATTGCGACGTCGCAGGTGCCCATGCCGAGCCCGAGGACAAAGAGTCCGGCCGCGACGACCCACCGGTTGTGGGCGATGTCGACACCCAGGCCGACCAGGGCCAGGCCCGCGCCAAGGACGACCATGGCGATGGCGCACGTTCGCGCCGCACCGATCCGCTTGACGATATGTCCGGCCACCGGGAGGCCGATGATGGAGCCGGCCGACGCGAACAACAGCACCATCCCGAGTTGCCCGGGCGTCAGGCCGAGGACGGCTTTGGCGTCCGGAATCCGGCTCGCCCACGAGGCGAACGCAATGCCGTTGATGGTGAACACGGCATACACCGCATTGCGTGCAGAGATGAGTCGGCCGAGGGGCAGGGAGGCCCGGGACATCGAGTCCTTAACGGTGTCGGTGGTGCATGGAAGGGAGGGAAAATGTGAAGAGCGGTGCCGATGCACCGCTCTTCACGTTGACCTGAGGTCGGTCAGGCCTTGTCGGCCGCTGCCTCGGTGGGCTCGTCCTGGGCCGGTTCGTCCTCGGTGGGCGCGTCCTCGGCGACGATCTCATCCGCCGCAGCCTCGGCCTCGTCGAGATAGTCCTCGTCGACGTCGTCCTCGTCCTCTTCTCCCTCGGGAGCAAGAAGGCTCAGGTCAACGGCGTTGCCCGACGCGTCGGTGATCGTGGCGCGGTCGAGGACGCTGGCGAGGGCCTTACGGCGCGCGACCTCGGCGACCATCGAGGGGACCTGGCCCTCCTGGTCGAGCTGCGCGGCAAGCTGCTGCGGGTCGATGCGGTACTGCTGGGCCTGCATGATGAGGTACTCGACGAACTCCTGCTGGCTCACCTCGACCTCGTCCTTCTCGACCAGCGCGTCGAGGATGAACTGCGTCTTGAGCGACGTGCGGGTGGCCTCGTCGACCTCGGCACGGTGCTCCGCGTCCTCAAGTCGGCCCTCGCCTTCGAGGTGGTGGTTGACCTCGGCCTCGATGATGCCCTCGGGTAGCGCGACGTCGATGCTGGCGAGCAGGTGCTCGAGGATCTTGTCGCGGGCCTGCACGCCCTGCTCGAACTTCTTGGAGTTCTCGACGCTGCTGGCAACGTCCGCCTTCAGCTCATCGAGGGTGTCGAACTCGGAGGCAAGTTGAGCGAAGTCGTCGTCCAGGTCGGGGAGGGTGCGCTCCTTGACCGCCTGCACCGTAACGGTGCACTCGGCCTCTTCGCCCTGGTGGTCGCCGCCCGCGAGCGGGGCCGTGAAGGTCGCGGTCTCGCCGGCCGAGTGACCGATGACCGCCTCGTCGAGACCGGGCAGCATGTTGCCGGAGCCGACCTCGTAGGAGATGCCGCTGACGGAGTCGATCTCCTCCTCGCCGATCGAAGCGGCGAGGTCGATGGTCAGGAAGTCGCCGTCCTGCACGGCACGATCAACGGTGTTGAGGGTGCCGAAACGCGTGCGAAGGTCGTTGAGCCGCTCCTCGATGTCGCTGTCGCTGACCTCGATGTCGTCGACCGTCACGGCAATGGCGTCGAGGTCCGGAAGCGTGATCTCGGGGCGGACGTCGACCTCGGCCGTGAAGGCCAGCTGCTCGGAGTCGTCCATCGGGACCTGGGTGATCTCGACCTCGGGCTGACCGATGGGACGCAGATCGGATTGGTCGACCGCCTCACCGTAGAAGCCCGGCAGGGCCTCGTTGATGGCCTCCTGGAGCACCGCGCCCCGACCCACCCGCTGCTCGATGATGCGGCTGGGCACCTTGCCCTTCCGGAAGCCGGGGACCTGGATCGAGGCCCCGATCGTCTTCAGGGCCGCGTCGATGCTCGGTTGGAGTTCGGCATACGGGACCTCGACGGTCAGCTTGACCCGCGTCGGGTTGATGGTCTCGACGGCGCTCTTCATCGTTGTTTTCTGCTCCGGAATTGGGCGAACGTTGACGAGCGGGCGACGAGAATCGAACTCGCGTAATCAGTTTGGAAGACTGAGGCTCTACCATTGAGCTACGCCCGCGTGGCCGCGTGCAAGACCGCACGTGACACCGGGGTAGCCTACTGCCCGCCGGTGCCGCTCCCGAAATCGTCGGGGGTCTACGTCGGTGACGGGGTATGGCGCAGCTTGGTAGCGCGTCCGCTTTGGGAGCGGAAGGCCGCCGGTTCGAATCCGGCTACCCCGACCAGTCTTGGGCCGAGCGACCCTGCGCGGCCCGCGGCAGGGCGTTCACGTCACCCCTTCGCGTTCACGTCATACGTTGCAGGGGGTGACGTGGTCGAGAAGGTATGACGTGGTCGGAAAGGGGTGATGTGAACGCGACGGTACGACGTGGACGTCAGGAGCACGGGCGGAGTGCCGACGTCGCGACACTCCCCGAGCACGAGCGTTGCGCGTTCAGCTTCACGAACCACGGCTTGATCGGATAGATCGCAGACGGGGTCTTCGCGGCCAACGTCAAAAGGTTCTTCAACTCCCCCGGGTCGGCCACGGTGTCATACAGCTCCTGCGTCTTCGGCACGCCCTTGGCGTAGGTCACGATGAAGCGATACCGGCCGTCGAACACACTGGCCCAGGTCGGAATGACGGCGGGGGTGTTCACGGTGTAGCGCGGGTCGGAGAAGTATTCCGAGAGCAGCACCGGATGCCCGGCGGGTTCCGCTACCAACGAGAGCCCGTCTATCGCCGGCAATGTCGGGTCCGGCGCGATGCCGGTCACCGACAAGATGGTGGGCAGGAGATCGATATTCGACACCAGCGCCGTGTCCGCCGAGGCGGCGGCAAGCGTGCCCGGTGCGAACACCCCCGGGAAGGCCATCATCAGCGGCACGCGGACGGAACGGTCATACGCCACGAATTTGCGCTGCAGCGCGTGCTCGCCGAACATCAGGCCATTGTCTTGAGGTGAAGATCACCAGGGTGTTGTCGAGTTGGCCACTGGTCTCCAGCGTGGCCACCAGGGCGCCGAACCAGTCGTCCACGCTCTTAAGCACGCGCTGTTGCAGCGGGCAGACGACCCGGTAGCCGAAGGCCGCGCCACTCTGCGGGAAGGCCCGCACGAAGGCCGGCTTGTCGCTGCGATCGCTCTCGACCGGCGGCGCCGCACAGCCGGGCACCGCCGACGTTCGATACTGCGGCTCCGGCATCGTCACGCCCATGTCCAGATCATGCATATGGGGCGCGGTCGGGTTGAACTCCAGATAGAACGGCTGGCCCGTCAGCGTCCGATTGTCCAGCGCCCGGACGAGGTAGTCGTCGGCCTGCGCCCCCAGCCAGGTGGTGTTGTAGTTGGTCCCGCTGGCCACATCACCCGTGATCTTGGTCGTGATCCCGTCACTCGATCGCGTGGCGAGGAAGTTGTAATACCAGGCGGGCCCGTCCGACCGAACGCAGAACTCCGTCGATCCCCCGTTGTCGCACGACCCGGTGACCGTCGTGTACTCATCGAACGACGGCGGCTGCGAGATGAGGTTCAGATACTTCCCGAACAGCCCGGTCCGATATCCCGCTCCGTGGAGGTATGCCGCGATGCTCCCCCGCGTGTCGAGCAGGTTCCCCGTCCCCTGGCTCTTTACCCCGGTGTTGTGCGGATAGCGACCCACGAAGGTCGAGGCCCGGCTCTGGCAGCACGAGGGCGACGCGACGAAAGAGTTGCGGTACGAGACCCCCCGCGCCGTGACGAAGGACGCCAGGTTGGGCATGTACTGCACCAGCCGATCCATCGAATCCCAGACCTGGTCGTCCGTCTTGATCAGAACGACGTTCGGGGGCGAGAGCGGAGGCGGTGGCTCGTCGTCCGCCCGCGCCGGGGTGAAGATGCCGCTGAACAGCATGCCGAGTACGGCGACCATCAGCAGCGCCGAAATCGAGGACGACTTGGACCTGACCACGCGCACACCATAGGCACTGCTTGCGAGAACCGACCGCTTCTTCGCACCGACTGATAAAATCGGGTCGCGATCCACGAGGGATCAGCCGAGCCGTCCACGACAGGCGCTCGGCCCGGGGCCGGAGCCCACCAGCCCCTGACAGGATTTAGAGGGAAACATGACGCAGCGCAACCGCTCACGGATCACGGGCGCGGCCTTGCCCTTGCTGGTCATGGGCGGCATCGGCTTGGGCGCCATTTCTCCGGCAGTCGCGGCCGGCATGTCCGCGACCACGACGGTCACGGCCCGCGCGGCTGACGACACGGCGACCGACTCCGGAACCACGACACCAGAGGAGACGTCCTCGACCTTCACCGAGCCGCCGGTCAGCCCCACGGATCCGCCCACCACCGAGTCCTCGACGCCGGTCGAGACGTCGTCGACGACAGACCCGCCGACGTCGTCGTCGACGAGTGAATACACCCCGCCGTCATCGACGTCCTCGACCAGCGACTACACGCCTCCGTCGTCGACGTCCTCCACGAGCGAATACACCCCGCCCACGAGTTCCTCGACGTCGGAGTACACCCCGCCCACATCCTCCTCGACGAGCGAATACACCCCGCCTTCGTCGTCGACCACCAGCGAATACACCCCTCCGGCCTCCACGACGTCGGCCACGACGCCAGCGACAACCCCCGCGACCACTCCGGCCACGACCCCGCCGACGACCACGACCACGCGGCCCACCACAACCTCGACGACGCCGGCGTCGACGTCCTCCGGTTCCCCCAACTGGACGTCAAGCGAGACCCCGGTGTGGCCCGCCGACGACCAGACAGGGGGCGGCGGTCAGGGCGGTGTCGTCGCGAGCCCCTCCACCTCCGATGAAGACCCCGGCGTCGCCGAGAAGGTCGGAAACCTGGCGAGCGGCATCTTCGGCGGCAATGCCGACTGGGCGCTGTTGAAGAAGACCTTCGTCGGTCTGGCGCTCGGCGGGCTGGGCTGGCTCGCCATCGTGGTCATGCGCCCCCGGCGTCACTGACCGGGCGTAGTTCCCAATAGCGGGCCGGCCGACCCGCGGCGAGCCCCTTCTGCTCGAACCCGTCCGCTGTCTTCCATTCCGGCCGCTCGACCTCGGTCATGACGAAGCCGGCGTGCGTGCCGACCACCTCGGTGAAGTGCTCGGCATACACCGGGTGGTCGGAAGCGACCAGGAGAACCCCATCCGGGAGCAACAGGCGTCCCATCGCGTCGAGCGTATGCCGTTGCACGAGACGGCGTTTGGCATGCTTCTTCTTGGGCCACGGGTCCGGGAAAAGCAGGTGGATCCGATCCAGGGAATGGTCCGGAATGCCTCCATCGAGCAGGTCCACCGCGTCACCGAGGTAGACGCGCAGGTTCGCCAAGGATTGGTCCTCAGCGACGGCGAGCATGCGCGCCACGCCGGGGACGTGGACCTCGGCCGCGATGACGACCGCCTCGGGGTGGACACGGGCATACGCCAATGCGGCCGCGCCGTGACCGGTCCCGATCTCGAGAATCAGCCGCCCGTTGCGGCCCACGAGGGCGTCGCGTACGAGTGGGAGGGGCGGCACGCCATACCGAGGCATGAGCGTCGCCATGCGCTCCTCGGTGAGGTCCGAGCGGCGGTAGCGCGGGGTGTAGCTGCGGATGGGCCGGGGCGGCAAGGGCCGGGGGCGCTCGGTCACCGACGAGACGATAGCGGGCCGGTACCTCCGCAAGAGGCACCGGCCCGCTAGCCGGCGGAGCGTCGGCTTCCTACGCAGGGGCCTGCTTGCTGTTGCCGCCCTTGAGCACCCGCCCACCCGTGGCCATCGGGTCAAGGGTGACCTTCTCCCGAGCAGCCAGGGTCTGAAGGCTGGCCGAGTCGATCCGCAGCGTGCTCCAGTAGCTGGAGGCGGTGTAGAACGTGAAGCCCACGCGACCATAGGCAAGATTGGAGTCGTAGCCGGACCACAACGTCCGTCCGCCGATGGCGAAGGAGAAGAAGTTGTCTTGGGCAACGACTTTCATGTTCTTCCACACCAAGCTGGTGAGGAAGGGGAAGTAGGTCCAGCCCATGAGCGCCGTCTCGGTGCCGTCGTAGTTGACACGCCAGACCGAGGCATAGCCCGTGTTGGTGAAGCCGAAGATGTAGGAGGGAGACCACTCGTAGGCCGAGTTGAGCGAGGCTGGGTTGCCGCGGATGACCAGCGAGTTGTTGTAATAGCCGCCGCCATTGCCGTCCCGCTTCACTTTCGCCTGGTAGACGAAGTTCTCGTAGACGTTGGTGTGCTTCGTCGACGTCCAGTAGCCGGGCAAACCGTCCGCCCGCCACATGCCGCCCGAGCGGTACCACGCACCCGAAACCCGACTCCAGCCCAGGTTGTTGTAGGTGAAGTTGCTGTTCCAGCCGGCTGCGCGACCAGTCTCAGCGGCTTCCGCGGCCGTAGGCCCGACGGCGGTGGCGCCCAGTGCCGTGGCCCCCGCGCCGATGATGAATTGTCGTCGTTCCACTGAATCCTCCTCCTGTGGTTCGAAACCCCCTCCGGGTTCCGATGAGAAGACACAACCACCCCGCGCGGCGAGTGTCTAGGGAATGAGAAAACTCGCCACATGAATTTCTCAGGAGCGCGCCCCGCGTGGTCCGCGAGTCAGTACTCCAGGGAGCCTTGGAGTCGGTTGCCTGGGTCATAAGACGCCTTGATCGAGCGCAGGCGCGCGAGGTTCGGGCCGAAGTAGTCCGACGACGTGCGACCGGGCTCGACATAGTTCACGAAACCACCAGCGCTCATCGACCCCATTCTCGTATGGGCGTAGCCGATCCACGAGCGGGCGGCGGCATAAGCCGTGCTGCTGCCCACGGGCAACGGGCAGAACCACTGGATCAAGGCCGCGTGGTTTCGATAGGGAAAGGCCGTCGCCGTCGCCGACACCGCTTGTAGTTGGCCGGTGAGCGGACCGATGAGCGTCTGGAAGTTGACCTTGCGACGGATCCCTTCGGAGACAACGTCGATCAATGCCGTCGCCGAGGCAGCCGTCACCGAGCTGAGGACATCGCTCCCGGCCGTGAAGTCCCGGCGCGGCGGCGTCGGGTCGCCATTGGCAATCTCCAGCACCGTGTTCATGTAGGTGTCGACCTTGGTCTCTCGCTTCAAATACGGCACCCCGACCATCGCGTGCAGGGCATTGCAGTCAACGTCCTGATCTCCGGGGGCGGTGACGCCGTGCATCCGGACCATGAAGGCGGTCTTCGTCGGGTTGGCGTTTAGGCTGAGCGTCACTTTGGTCGTGTTGTGACTGCTCTGGCTGTATGCCGCCCACGCGGCAATGACTTTTGCCGCCGCCGAGACGGGGTAGCTCAGCCTGAATTGGCCCAGATCCGTCGTCGCGTGGGTGAGATAGGTGAGATCGGTGACGACGGCGATCTGCGCGCCGCCCCCACCGCGAAGGGCCCAGAAAAGATCGGCGTTTTGGGTCGCCGACGCGATCACCTTGCGCCCGTCCGCGAGCACGCAGGTTGCCGAGACGAGGCGATCGCAGGTCGCCCCCTTGCCACGCACCTCCGGGCCGATCCCGCCGCCCAGGGTCAGCCCCGCGGTGCCCACGGTCGGGCATGTTCCCGTCGGTATGGTGCGGCCCACCTTGTTGAGCGCGACGTGCACGTTGTAAAGGCCTGCCCCCGCTCCGATGGTTGCTTTGGTCTTGGTGGAGTTGAGTTTGACCGCTTTGATCCCGCGCAGATCAAGAACCATGACGTCGTCGCCGGTGGAACTGCCGACATAGCAGTGTCCACCCGAACGCGGCGCGACGATCAAATTGTTGTCGGCGGAGAAGGTCATGGCCTGCTGCACGTCGGCCACGTTCAGGGGTTTCACGACAGCGAGCGGCAGTTTGCTGTCCCAGCGCGGGTTGTACAGCTGCTTCGCCGTTGTGTAGGCCGAGTTCGTCGGGAGCACGACCGAACCGGTCATACGGGCATCCAGGGCCGCCCACGCGGTGGCCGGCGGGCCGCTGAGGGGGTTACCCGCAAAGGCGCTTGGGGCGACCCACCCGAGGGCCAGAGATCCCAGGGAACCGGTCAGAACATGTCGTCGGTCGATGTTGGCCATAGTGTGAACGTATTCGCGCATCCGGCTCTTGTCAGCCGGTTGTCCGTCATTCCTTCTGAGGACTTGTGTCACTCCCGCCAGATCAAGACGACCCCACGATCGTCGCCAGAGCCGCCCTGGGCACCACGCACGAGGCGTTGGGCCGCCCCGGGGAAGGACACGCCATACGTCTCGATGGCCCCGAGCATCCAGTCGATCCCGTCGGCCAGTTGGTTGGTCCGGCTCTCGATGACCCCGTCGGTGTAGAGGAGGAGAGCATCGCCCGGGTTCAGCCGACCGCTCGTCTGTGGGAACGACATACCGTCCATCGCGCCGAGCACGGGTCCCGAGCGAGAGAGCACGGATTCCCATCGACCCCGGGCGCTGTCGAAGTGGATGGCGGGCGGATGCCCGGCCAGACCGAGTTCGAAACTGCCCGTCGTCAGATCGAGGTCGAGGTGGACTGCGGTGGCAAACCCCTCACGCCAATCCTGGCGCACGAGATAGGAATTAGCCGCGGGCAGGAAGCGGTCGGCGTCGATCTGGCCCAACAGGCCGCTGAAGGCGCTCGAGAGCATCAACGAGCGCGTGCCGGCCCGCAGGCCTTTCCCGCTGACGTCAACGAGGACGATCTCCAGGTGATCGCGGCCGGACTGCGTGCACAGGAGGAAGTCGCCAGAAAACTCCTCGCCATCCGCGCCGGCAACGACGCATTCCGCACGCCATCCGGCAGGCAGCGGCGGCAACTGGGCCAGGAGCCGCTGCCGATGGGTCAACTCAAAAAGGATGCGGTCGCCGGCGAAGCCGACCAACCCGCGCGAGGCGCGCGAGGCCGACAGGACATACATCACGACCATCCCGGCGAGGACCGACCCGAAGCCGACGAAGGCGCTCGTGCGCGTGCCCGGAGAGATGAAGAGTTGGACCGTCATCCAGGCCAGCAGATAGCCGAACGAAATCACCAGCGGGCCGGGAGGCAGGAAGAGCCCGGCCAGCAACATCCCCGGGACGAAGGTCACCCGCGGGAAGGTCTCGGGCCACGCCAGATAGGCCGCCCCGGAGACCGTGATCAACGCCAAGACGAGGACGACGCGGGTTCGAATGCTGAGCCCTTCGCTCAGGGTGCGATCCCACTCGATGAGGGCCCTCAGTCGGGCCCGCGTAAATGGTGCTGGTTGGGCCTCGCTGGTCACGCGGGGGCGGCCGGCAGGTCGGGCAGCGTGCCGTCCGACTCGAAAACGCTCAGCATTGCGATCCGGCGGGCATGTCGTTCCTCGTCGGAGAACGGGGTGGCGACGAACGTGTCGACCATCGACTTGGCCTGCTCGACGGTGTTCATCCGCGCACCGATCGAGATGATCTGCGCGTTGTTGTGCTGTCGGGCGAGGCGAGCCAACTCATCGCTATAACAGAGCGCGGCGCGCACCCCCTCGACCTTGTTGGCGGCGATCTGCTCCCCATTGCCCGACCCGCCCAGCACGATGCCGAGTGTCCCGGACTCGGCCGCGACGGCCTGCGCCGCGCGGAGCACGAAGACGGGGTAGTCGTCCTCCGCGTCATACGCGAAGGGGCCGTGGTTGACGACCTCGTGACCGGCCGCCTCCAAGTGGGCAACCAACTCCCCCAGGAGGTCGTATGCCGCGTGGTCGCCGCCGATGTGGACGCGCATCAGTCCTCCAGGTTGAAGATGGGTCCGCGGGTGCGGGACCGCTTGAGTTCGAAGAAGCCGTCGGTTCCCGCCACGAGGACGCAACCGTCCCACAGCCTGCCAGCATCTTCGCCTCGTGGCGAGGGGCTGACCACCGGGCCGAAGAAGGCGATTCCGTCGACGGCGATGACGGGCGTGCCCACGTCGTCCCCGACTAGGTCGATGGCGCGCTGGTGGCTGGCTCGCAACGCCGCGTCATTGGCATCGGTGGTGGCGGCCTCGGCCAGCTCGGCCGGCAGCCCGACCTCCGCAAGCGCCTCGCGAATCACGACGGCGCGATCCTCGATCTTGCGGTGATGAATCCGCTCCCCCATCGCGTCATACAACTTCTTGACGACCTCGTCGCCGTGCGCCTGCTGCGCCGCGATGATGACGCGGACGGGCCCCCACGAGTTGTCCATCAGGGCCCGATAGTCGGCCGGGAGGTCGCGTCCCTCGTTCAGGACAGACAGGCTCATCACCGACCAGGTGACGCGGATCGGGCGGACGCGCTCGACTTCCATGAGCCAGCGCGAGGTCATCCACGCCCACGGGCACGCCGGGTCGAACCACATCTCGGCGGAGGTTGCGAAGGACGTCTGGGCAGGGGTCGATGGATCCTGGGACATGATTGCCATTGTGCCACCGGGCGCGCGTGGCAGGATTGCCGACGTGCCTGGATACAACCTCACCCAGCAGGAAGCAGCCGGCCGCGCGGCCATCATCGCGACGGACAGCTATGCGATCGACCTCGATCTGACGCTCTCCCCGGAGACGTTCCGGAGCGTGACGACGGCCCGCTTCCGGTGCGCCGAACCAGGCGCGTCGACCTTTATCGACCTCATCGCTCCGAGCGTGCAGGCCATCACGTTGAACGGCCGCGCGCTCGACCCGGCGGACCACTTCGACGGCACCCGCATCACGCTGCCCGACCTGGCGGCGGATAACGAACTCATCGTCGACGCGACGGCGGCCTACATGAACTCCGGCGAGGGCCTGCACCGTTTCGTGGACCCGGTCGACCAGGAGGTCTACCTCTATACGCAGTTCGAGGTTCCCGACTCCCGGCGCGTCTTCACCGTCTTCGAGCAGCCGGACCTCAAGGCGACCTTCGAGTTCACGATCACCGGACCGGCGCACTGGCAGGTGGTCTCCAACTCCCCCACCCCCAATCCCGAGGCGCTCACCGAGGATCGAGCCGTATGGCGCTTCGCCCCCACCCCGCGTCTCTCCAGCTACATCACTGCCCTGGTGGCCGGACCGTATGACGTGGTTCGCGACGAGGTGACCACGCGCGCCGGGGTCATCCCACTCGGGATCTTCTGTCGCAAATCCCTGCGGGAGTACCTCGACGCCGACAACGTCTTCGCGTGCACGAAGGCGGGCTTCGCCTACTTCGAGGAGATGTTCGACTGCGCCTACCCGTTCGCGAAGTACGACCAGCTCTTCACGCCCGAATACAACATGGGCGCGATGGAGAACGCGGGCTGCGTGACCATCAACGAGATGTACGTCTTCCGGGGCAAGGTCCCGGACGCCCTGGTCGAACGCCGCGCGCTGACGATCCTGCACGAGCTGGCACACATGTGGTTCGGCGACCTGGTGACCATGAAGTGGTGGGACGACCTGTGGCTCAACGAGTCGTTCGCCGAATGGGCATCGACGTCGTGCCAAGCCGAGGCCACCGAGTGGTCGGACGCCTGGACGACGTTCTGCACGCACGAGAAGGCGTGGGCCTACCGTCAGGATCAGCTCTCGTCGACGCATCCGATCGTCGCCGACATCAACGACCTCCACGACGTCGAGGCCAACTTCGACGGCATCACCTACGCCAAGGGGGCCAGCGTCCTGAAGCAGTTGGTGGCCTATGTGGGCCGCGACGCGTTCGTCACGGGGCTGCGGAGCTATTTCGCCGCGCACGCCTGGGGTAATACCGTCCTCGGCGACCTGCTCACGCAACTGGAGAAGTCCTCCGGACGCGACCTGCGCGCCTGGTCCGCGATCTGGTTGGAGACGGCCGGAGTCAATACGCTGCGCCCCGTCGTCACGACTGATGACCACGGCCTGATCAGCTCGGCGGTCATCGAGCAGACGGTGGCCTCCGGGGACGACCGCGTGCGCCCGCACCGGCTCGCGGTCGGTCTCTACGACCTAGACGGCGAGGCCCTGGTGCGCACCGACCGGATCGAGCTCGACGTGGACGGCGCCCGGACCGAGATCCCGCAGCTGATCGGGCGCGCGCAGCCGGACTTGCTGCTCGTCAACGACGACGACCTCGCCTACGGCAAGATCCGCTTGGACGAGCGCTCGCTGGCCACCGCCTTGGCTCACCCGCGCGGCTTCGAGAACTCGCTTGCCCACTCCCTCGTCGTGGCGTCCGTGTGGGACATGACCCGGGACGGGGAGATGTCGGCCACGGCATACCTCCCGTATGCGATGGCGATCATCGCCGGCGAACGCGACTCCAATCTGTTGCGGACGATGCTCGCCCAGGTCCAGACCTGCCTGGTCGGCTATCTCGCACCGGAGCACCGAGACGAGGCGTGGACCGGTGTCCTCGCCCGCTTGCGGGATCTCATCCCCGCCACCGAGCCGGGCAGCGACGCCCAACTCCAGATCGTGACCGCGTATGCCGCGTTGCTCCGCCCCGGCGACGACACCACGTTGATCTCGGGGTTGCTCGACGGCAGCGACAGTGTGTCGGGACTCTCCATGGACACCGACATGCGCTGGGGCCTGCTGACAGCACTCGGTGCCACCGGGGCGGCCAATGTCTCGGACTTCGACGCCGAACTCGAACGCGACAACACGGCCACGGGCCGCGAGCGGCACGCCCGCGCGCGCGCCAGCCTGCCAACCGCCGCCGCGAAGCAGGAGGCCTGGGCCGACGGGGTCGAGAACCCGGACACGCGCAACTCGGTCATCGAAGCGCTCGCCATCGGCTTTCTGCGCGGCGCGGACACCTCCTTGTTAGTGCCCTACATCAACCGGTTCCATGAGGCGATCCTCCCGGCGTGGAACTCCCGGACCTTCTCGACACTGGAGTCGATCAACGCGTTCTATCCGTGGGTGCTCGCCGGGCCCGAACTCCGCTCGGCGACGCTGGCCTGGCTGGAGGAGCATGCGGAGGCTCCCGCGGCCTTGCGCCGGATTCTGCGCGAGAACCTCGACGGCGTCGAGCGTGCCATGCGGGCTCAGGCGCGGGACGCGGCCTCGGCGTGAGCCCGGCCCTGGCCACCCTGGACTGGAATCACGCCTGGGACTGGTTCAACGACGCGCCGATCCGCGTGGTCGCCACGATTGTGGCGGCGGTCGCCCTGCGCTGGGTGCTGCACCGCGTGGTGAGCCGAGCCATCGCCCTGGCCATCAGCCAAGGCGATCGCGACAAGCAAGGTCGAGCCGGGCGCGTATTGGCGCATGCGGCCGGCTGGGACGTCGAGCGGCATCGTCAACGCCTGTCGACATTGGGCACGCTGCTGCGCAGCATCATCACCTTCGTGGTGGCGGGGGTGGCCATCTTGACGGTGATGTCGCTGGTGGGCATCCCGTTAGCGCCGCTGCTGGCCTCGGCCGGTGTCGGCGGGGTCGCGCTCGGCTTCGGCGCGCAAAGCCTCGTCAAGGACTTCCTGTCCGGGATCTTCATGATCATGGAGGACCAGTACGGCGTCGGCGATGTCGTCGACGTTGGCGAGGTGGTCGGCACCGTCGAGGACGTCTCGCTGCGGATCACGACGCTGCGCGACGCGAATGGCGTGACCTGGCACGTGCGCAATGGCGAGATCCTGCGGGTCGGCAACAAGAGCCAAGGGTGGGCCCAGATCCTCGTTGATCTGCCGGTCTCCTATGACGCCGACGTGGAGGCCGCCCTGACCGCGCTCGATCGCGTCGCCGCCGCCTTCGCGGGCGACCCGGCCTGGTCGGACAAGGTGCTGGAGGCACCGACTGTCCTGGGCGTGGAATCCATCTCCGGCAATGCCCTCACCCTGAGGATGCTGGCGAAATGCATTTCCGGAGAAGAGTTCGGCGTCCAGCGGGAGTTGCGCCGCCGTGGGAAGGCGGCCCTCGACGAGGCGGGCATTTCCGGACCGTCTCCGCTCGCCATACCCCCTGGGACCGGAGGTGTCCGATGACCGAGTCCATGTCGTTCTTCGAGGCCGTCGGCGGCCACCGGACCTTCGAGCGGCTCGTGGCGCGCTTCTATGCCGGGGGAGGATCTCGGGCCGGCCGCCGATCGGCTGCGACTATTCCTTGAGCAGTATTGGGGTGGCCCCACGACCTACTCCGAGGAGCGCGGACATCCGCGGCTGCGCCTGCGCCACCATCCGTATGCCGTGACTCCCGACATGCGCGATCGCTGGCTCCTGCACATGATGGACGCCGTCGACGACCTCGCCCTCGACCCCGCGCACGACGCGATGCTGCGGGACTACCTGACCCGCGCGGCATACTCCCTGGTCAACACGCTGGACTGACTCACGTCGGCGGCGTGAGAGGGTGCCCGCGCTCGGCGAGGACGTCGGCGAGCACGTCGATCCGGTCGGTGACGAGCCCGTCGACGCCGAGATCGAGGAGCCGGTGCATCTCCGCCGGGTCATCGATCGTCCAGATGTGGACCTGCTTGCCGAGCGCGTGGGCACGGCCGAGCAGACCTTCGGTGAACGTGCGCAGCGCCCGCCCGCGCAGTTCGTGGGTGACGGGGATCTGCAGGACCGGGGCGCCGGAGTGCAGGAGCCGGCTGACCAGATGCGGGGTGAAACGCAGCGCCACGACCCCCCGGGGTCCGGCCGAGGTGGCCAGTCGGGTCCCGCCGCCCGCGCGCAACTGGGTCAGCCGTTTCGCTGAGAAGGACGCCAAGCACACCCGGTCATAGGCGTTGTGCCGCGCGACGGCATCCAGGAGCGGGGCGACGGCGCCGGGAGCCTTGCAGTCGATGTTGAAGCGCGTCTCCGGGAAGGCGTCGAGGACATCGTCCAGCAAGGGAATCGCATCGCCGCCGACGGTGCGGGCGCGGTCGACCTCGGCATACGGCAGGGAGGCAATCGCGCCCCGCCCGTCGGTGACGCGCTCCAGGCGGTCGTCGTGGAAGGCGACGAGGCGGCCGTCGGCCGTGGCATGGACATCGGTCTCGAGGTAGCGATAGCCGAGGGAAACGGCCTCCGCGAAGGCCGCGATCGTGTTCTCCCGGCCGATATTCGGCGCATAGAAAGACCCGCCACGATGCGCGAGCGCGATCGGCCCGTCGTTGTCGAAATACGGATGGTCGGCGGCGCGCATTACCTACTCCGACAAGGCCGCCCAGACGGTGGTGTCCGTCGGCACACCCTCGTCCACAAGGGGTCCGGAGGCCACCAGCACCTCGGCGCCGGCCGGCAGGGCGACGGGCTCGGCACCGAAGTTCACGACCACCAGCGTCGGGTAGGCGTCATTGCGACCGGTGTTGACGAACGCCAGCACGTCGGGGTCGGCGTAGTCCTCGACGAACGAGAGCGAGCCGAGGCCGAGTTCCCGCTCATGCCGGAGCCGAAGCAGACTTCGGTAGAGCTCCAGCGTCGAACCCTCGACGCCGTCTTGGGCGTCGGCGGCCAGCGGAGCAAAGCTGTCGGGCTGCGGCAGCCAGGTCTTGCCGGTCGGCCCGAAGCCTAGTCCCGGCTCCCCGGCCGCCCACGGCAGCGGCACCCGGCAGCCGTCCCGGCCGGCCTGCTCCTTGCCGGTGCGCAGATAGACCGGGTCCTCGCGGAGTTCGTCGGGCAGTTCGGTCGCCTCGGGCAGGCCGAGCTCTTCGCCCTGATAGACGTATGCCGAGCCGGTGAGCCCGAGCATCATCGCCGTCCCGGCCCGGGCCCGGCGCAGTCCGAGCTCGAGGTCAGGCTGGGGATCGGTGGCGAAGATGCCATTGGGGCGGCGCTCGCCGACCGGGAGGGCGAGCCGGGTCGCGTGCCGCACGACATCGTGATTGCTCAGGACCCACGTCGCCGGCGCCCCGACGGTGTCGCAGACGCGCAGGGAATCGGTGATCACGCGTCGATAATCCGCTGCGCGCCAGGGACATTCGAGGAAGTAGAAGTTGAAGGCTTGGTGGAACTCGGTGGGGCGGACGTACAGGGCCGCGCGCTCCGGGGGGTGCACCCAGGCCTCGGCACACAGGATGCGGTCGGGCTCGCCATACGTGTCCAGCAGGGCTCGCCAGGACTCGAAAATGGCGTGGACCCCGTCCTGGTCCCACATCGGCGCGTTGGCCGTGGGCTGGACGTCGGCATCGGCATTCATCTGGTCGTGGGTGCCGTCGTAGTCCGGCAGGCCGGGCTTCTTGACCAGGCCGGCGGCGACGTCGACGCGGAAGCCCGCAACGCCACGCTCGCCCCAGAAGGAGAGGATGTCGAGGAACTCTTGATGGACCTCCGCGTTGTCCCAGTTGAAGTCTGGCTGCTTGGTGTCGAAGAGGTGGAGATACCACTGCCCCGGCGTGCCGTCCGCCTCCGTCACGCGGGTCCAGGCGGGACCGCCGAAGACGGACTCCCAATTGTTCGGCGGCTCCCAGCCACCGTCGCCATGGCCGTCGCGGAACATGTAACGCGCGCGTTCGGGGCTGCCGGGCGGGCTGGCCAGGGCCGCCTGGAACCACGGGTGCTCATCCGAGGAGTGATTGGGCACCAGGTCGACGATGATCTTCAGCCCCAGCTGCTCGGCATCCTGCAGCAGACCCTCGAAGTCCGCCAGGGTGCCGAACAGCGGGTCGATGTCGCGGTAGTCGGCTACGTCGTAACCCGCGTCCGCCTGGGGTGAGACGAAGAACGGGGAGAACCACACGGCGTCGACACCGAGGTCCTTGAGGTAACCCAGCTTCGCGCGGGCACCGGGCAGATCACCGATGCCATTGCCGTCCCCGTCGGCGAACGAGCGCGGATAGATCTGATAGATCACCGCATGCCGCCACCAGGCGGCGTCGTCGGCGTCGTGGTCGTGGACGGGCGTCAAGGACAGGCTCACGACGGGCTATCCCACCACATCCGGGGCGCCCCGACGCAAGTCGGTATCAGGCCGATCGCAGCCGCTCGATCAGTTGAGCGACGGCGCCGGCGCCGCCGGCGACGTGCCAGCGGAAGCCTCGGTGCTCGACCGTCTCGGCCACCCCGCCGGCCCCGAGCACGAGTGCAACGCCCGGATACCAGTCCCACTCGGCTGTCGAGTGCTGCAGGAAGGCGCCGAGCCGGCCCGTCGCCACGCGGGCGAGGTCGCAGGAGCCGGACCCATTCATCCGCAGGGTCGCGCTTCCCGCGCAGGCGGCTAACCACGGTTGCAGCGCATCCGGATTGGCGAGATAGGTGGGGTGGAGGTAGGTCGCCAGGGATAGCTGCGCCAGCGGCACGTCGGCCAGCCGCGGCAGGCGGGACCCGTTGAGCCAGGCGGCAGCTCCATCTTCGGTCACGTGCCCCAGCCAGGTTCCCTCAACGCTGTCCTGACGGATTGCGCCGATGAGGTTCGCCCCCGGTCCCTGCAGCGCGACGGCGCTGCACCAGCTCTCCAGTCGGGAGGCGTAGTTGTAGGTGCCGTCGATGGGATCGATGATCCACCGCCGGCCGCTGGCGCCGGTCGTGCTGGTGCCTTCCTCGCCGAGGATGCCGTCGGCCGGGCGCAATGCGCGGATGGCGGCGGCGATGTCGGCCTCCGCCTGGGCGTCGGCCTGGGTCAGGAAGTCGGACACCGAGGTCTTGGTTTGCCGCGTGAGTTCGCCGCCGAGCCAGTGCGAACCGATCACCCCACCGCGCCGCACCAGCGCCTCGGCTAGCCAGCGGTCGTCGTCGCGCTCCGCCGCGCGTGCCAGGTCGGCCAGCCAGTCGTCGACGGGGAGCAGAGCGGCACCGTGGTCGCGCGTCATGGCCTCGACCCTAGCCGCCGCCCGCCCCCTCCCGAACTTGAGCACGTCTTACGCACTTGAGATCGCCTCGTAAGGCGTGCTCAAGTTCGGGAGGGCAGGGGTGGGGAGGTCGGGTGCGGCGAGTCAGGACCGGGCGAGCGCGTGGCCGCCGGGGGCGGTCAGGCGCCACCACCGGCCCGCGCGCAGCAGGGTCACTTGTTCCTGCGGGTGCACAAAACCCAGGCCGTATGCCGCGAACGCCAGCCCCGCCGGAGCCGGCGACTCACCCAACGGCTGTGCCCAAACCCGGGAGCGCAGCGCCTCCACCTGCGCCGCGAGCCCGGTGCCGGCCACACCCACCTCGGCGATGCCCGCCTCGGCAGCCGCGATGACGTCGGTGCCGGGGAACGCGGCATACGGGTCCCATCCGGAGCGGGGCGGGGTGATCCCCGCCCACGGCACGAACACCGACATCGGCGGTATGGGGAGCCCCGCCTCCCCCGGGTCGCTCCCGTCCCGCGCGAGCCGATCGAGGATCGCAGCGGCAGGCACCGTGACGTCGACCTCGGTGGGTTCGGCGAGGCCGAACACCCGCAGGCCGAGGGTGGCCCCGGAGCCGGTGACGCCCCGACCCGGCAGCACGCCGACATAGGCGGCCAGAACGGGGCCGGCGGCCAGGAGCCGGACGGCGGCCTCGGGGTCGAGGCGGCGGGCACGCGCAGCATACGTCCGAAGGTCGTCAAGGCTCGCGGCGTCGGCGAGGAGGAGGTCGCTCATCGGCGTCGCCACCGGAAGCGCACGGTCTCCCCGGAGAGGTCGCGCAATCGATCCCGGACGTCGGCGCTCAGCCGGCGCGGCCGCCCGGTGTCGAAGTCGAAGGCGACGAGCCCGGATTCGGCGCGGGCATACAGACCGGTGCCGACCTCCGGTGGGTCGACCATCTCGTAGGCAACGTCGAATCCCGTCGCGGTGATTGCTGTGGGCCACAACCGAATTCGGACGGGCGCGGGGCGGAAGACGAGCGGCGCGAGGTACTCGATTTCGTGGCGATTGACCACGATGCCGCTGTCGAGCATGTCGTGATTGCCGAGCCAATCCGCTAAGGCGGCGACGCGCGCATCCTCCAAGAGACGCAGAAACTGGACGTTATTGACGTGGCCATAGGCGTCCATATCGCTCCAGCGAAGGGCGACGTCAACGGCATACTGACTGACGGGCATGGGTCTATTGGACACCCGCATGGGACGACAAGGCGACGCCTAAGGTGGTCGCGTGGACGACGGCACCGAGCAATCAATGGAGACCCTGCTGCGCCTGCTCGATCTGGAGGAGATCGGCACGGCGACGCTGCAGGGGGGTGACGCGAGCGGCGAGGCCGAGCGGGCACTCGGGACGCGCGAGTTGCGTGTTTTCACCGGGCCGAGCCAACGCACGCCGCAAGAGCGCGTTTTCGGTGGCCAGGTGCTCGCGCAGTGCGTGATGGCCGCGGGTCGCACCGTTGCCGATGTCGCCCCGACGCGGCGGATCCACAGCCTGCACGGCTACTTCATTCGGCCGGGTGACGACAAATTGCCGATCGAGTTCGCGGTCGAGGATCTGCGGGATGGAAATTCCTTCTCTACCAGACGAGTTCACGCGATGCAGCGCGGACAAGTCATCCTGGGCATGTCGACGTCATTCCAGGAGCCGGCCGGAGGACTCGATCACCAGACGCCGATGCCGCACGTGCCCGAGCCGGAGGAGACGCCGGAGCCGGAGCACCTTGATGCGGGGTGGCGTCGGCGCCGGCTCATCGAGTTGCGGCACGTCGAAGGCGACCTGTATCGCGAGAGTGTCGAGGCGGCCGCCGCCAGCCAAAACGTGTGGATGCGCACGCGCGGGCAGCTGCCCGACGACCCACTGCTGCACGCCGCGGTCTTGACCTTCGCCTCCGACTACACCTTGTTGGAGGGCGTCCTCCGGCGCCACGGCATGGGTTGGCTCGACCCCCGACTGCGCGTGGCGAGCCTCGATCACGCCATGTGGTTCCATCGCGAGGCGCGGCTCGATGACTGGCTCTTGTATGCCGAGGACTCCCCCTCCGCCCAAGGCGGACGCGGGCTCGGCATCGGCCGGATGTACAGCCGCGACGGCTTGTTGGTCGCGAGCGTGGCTCAGGAGGGCATGGTCCGCGTCAAGGGCGCGTAGGCGGCCCCGCGCGGCGGGATCAGGCCGCGATCGGCCGGACCGCGCAATACCAGGGTGCTGCGCGCCTCCACGCGCACGGTCGACCCGGCACGGCGAATCTTCTTGTTGATCGACGTGGCCGCCGTGTCGATCTCGACGAGCCATGAGGCACCGAAGTCCTTGCGCGGCAATGTGAAATCGAGCGACTCGTAGTGACCATTGAAGATCAACAGGATGTTGTCGCCGCGGATGGGTTGCCCGCGCCGATCGGGCTCGGGGATGGCCTGGCCGTTGAGAAAGACCATGATCGAGCGCGCGTAGCCATTGCTCCAGTCACCCTCGCTCATCTCGACGCCTGCGGGGGTGAACCACGAGATGTCGTGGATGTCGCTCTCGCCGCCATGATTGGCGCTGCCGGCGAAGAAGCGGCGCCGCCGGAAGACCGGCTGCTCCCTTCGCAGCTGCACGACCCGTCGGGTGAAGTCGAGCAAGTCCGCCTGGCGCTCGGTCAACTCCCAGTCGATCCAGGTGAGTTCGTTGTCCTGGCAATAGGCGTTGTTGTTGCCGTCCTGAGAGCGCCCGATCTCATCACCGTGGGCGATCATCGGGACGCCCTGTGACAGCAGCAGCGTGGTCATCAGGTTCTTGTGCTGGCGATCGCGCAGCGCGATGACGTCCGGGTCGTCGGTCGGGCCCTCGACACCACAGTTCCACGAGCGGTTGTGACTCTCGCCGTCGCGATTGTCCTCACCATTAGCCTCGTTGTGCTTCTGGTTGTAGGACACCAGATCCCGCATCGTGAAGCCGTCGTGGGCGATGACGAAGTTGATCGAGGCAATGGGCTTGCGGCCGGAGTGCTCGTAGAGGTCAGAACTGCCGGTCAGCCGCGAGGCAAACTCCCCGATCGTGGCAGGCTCACCACGCCAGAAGTCGCGGACGGTGTCGCGGTACTTGCCATTCCACTCGGTCCACAGGGGTGGGAAGTTGCCGACCTGATAGCCGCCCTCCCCGATGTCCCACGGCTCGGCGATGAGCTTGACCTGGCTGACGATCGGGTCCTGCTGGATGAGGTCGAAGAAGGCCGACAGCTTGTCGACCTCGTGGAACTGGCGGGCCAGGGTGGCGGCGAGGTCGAAGCGGAAGCCGTCGACGTGCATCTCGGTGACCCAGTAGCGCAGCGAGTCCATGATGAGTTGGAGCACGTGCGGGCTGCGCATGAGCAGACTGTTGCCGGTGCCGGTCGTGTCGTAGTAGTGCGCGCGGTTGGTCGACACGAGCCGGTAGTAGGCCGCATTGTCGATCCCGCGGAAGGCCAGGGTGGGGCCGAGATGGTTGCCCTCGGCGGTGTGGTTGTAGACCACGTCGAGGATGACCTCGATCCCGGCTTCGTGCAGCGCCTTGACCATGGCCTTGAACTCGAGCACTTGCTCACCGCGCGTGCCATAGGCGGCATAGCCATTGTGCGGGGCGAAGAAGCCGATGGTGTTGTAGCCCCAGTAGTTCGACAATCCCTTGTCCTGCAAGTGAAAGTCGTTGACGAACTGATGCACCGGCATGAGTTCGACGGCCGTGATCCCGAGGTCCACGAGGTGGGCGATGATCGCGGGGTGACCCATCCCGGCATACGTCCCGCGGATCTCTTCGGGAATGTCGGGGTGGAGCATCGTCATGCCCTTGACGTGGGCCTCATAGATGACGGTGTTGTGGTACTCGTGGCGCGGGGCGCGATCCTGACCCCAGTCGAAGAATGGGTTCACGACGACCGATAGCAACGTGTGGCCGAGACTGTCGACCTCGTTGCGCTCGCCGGTCGTTCCCCGATCGACGTCGGTCATGGGGTAGCTGAAAAGCGACGGATCGCCATCCATCGTCCCGTCGATCGCCAGGGCATACGGGTCGAGCAGGAGTTTGGTGGGGTCGCAGCGGTGGCCGTCGAGCGGCGCATACGGACCGTGGACGCGGAAGCCGTAGCGCTGCCCCGGCTGCAGGCCGGGGAGATAGCCGTGCCAGACGAAGCCATCAACCTCGGGCAGGCGAATGCGCTCTTCAGCGCCGTCGTCGTCGATGAGGCAGAGGTCGACGGCATCGGCGATCTCGGAGAACAGGGCGAAATTGACACCGGAACCGTCATAGGTCGCGCCCAATGGGTAGGGCCGACCGGGCCAGATCTGCACGAAGACCTCTCGCTAAGGTGACAGGCGAACGCCTTCAACCTATCCGAGACCGGCAGGAGCACAAAGATGAACAAGTCCCAGGTGGCCATCGTCACGGGGGCCGCCCGCGGCATCGGCGCCGCCACAGCGCAGCGCCTTTCCCGCGATGGGTATGCCGTGGCCGTCGTCGATCTCGACGAAGCGGCCTGCGGCGCCACCGTCTCGGCCATCGAGGCGGCCGGGGGGCCGCGCGCTCGCCGTCGGCTGCGATGTCAGCGACGCCGCCCAGGTCGAGGCCGCCATCACCCGCATCGCCGACGAGCTGGGCGCGCCCGTCGTCCTGGTCAACAACGCCGGGATCATCCGCGACAACCTGATCTTCAAGATGACCGAGTCCGACTGGGACGCGGTGATGAATGTGCACCTGCGCGGAGCCTTCTTGATGACCAAGGCCTGCCAGGCGTTCATGACGCAAGAGAAGTTCGGCCGCATCGTGAACCTGTCGTCGTCGTCGGCGCAGGGGAACCGCGGGCAGGCCAACTATTCGGCCGCGAAGGCGGGGCTGCAGGGGTTCACCAAGACGCTGGCCATCGAACTCGGCCGATTCGGGGTCACCGCCAACGCGGTGGCGCCGGGGTTCATCCAGACCGACATGACCGCCGCGACCGCAGAACGCATGGGTATGCCGTTCGAGGACTTCCTGACTGCCGCAGCCAAGCAGATCCCCGTCCAGCGCGTCGGCCAGCCGGACGACATCGCCGCGATGATCTCGTTCCTGTGCTCGCCCGAGGCCGGTTTCGTCTCCGGCCAGGTGATCTACGTGGCCGGCGGCCCCCTCGACTGACCCCGGCCGCCCCTCCGAACTGCTGCTAGCAGCAGTTAGTCAACTGTGGACACCTTGCAAGGT
>NZ_HF571038.1:2292552-2333580 GCF_001046875.1 Nostocoides jenkinsii Ben 74 | reverse complement strand
CCGTCGCGGCTTCATCGGCGGGGCGCTCGGCGTCACGGCGCTCTCGGTGCTCGCCGCCGTCGGTGGCCAGCTGCGCAGCGGGGCCCAGACCATCAAGAAGATCGTGCTGCCGGCCGCTGCCGATAAGGCCAAGCCGCTGCCGACCGGCCTCGAGGGCACCGTGCCCGGCATCTCGCCGCTGCGGACCCCGACCGACAAGTTCTACCGCGTCGACACCAACCTCACCGTCCCCAAGGTCGACGTCGACACGTGGACGCTCGAGATCGACGGCATGGTCGAGAAGCCCTTCACGATGACCTTCGCCGAGCTCTCCGAGATGCCCCTCATCGAGCGCGACATCACCATGACGTGCGTCTCCAACGAGGTGGGCGGCGGTTACATCGGCGCCGCGCGCTGGCTCGGCGTCCGCCTGACCGACGTCCTCGACCGCGCCGGCATCACCGGCAGCCCGGACCAGGTGCTCAGCACGGCCGTCGACGGCTTCACCATCAGCACCCCGCTCGCCGTCGTCCGCGACGGGCGCGACGCGATGATCGCCATCGGCATGAACGGCGCCCAGCTCACCGACACCCACGGCTTCCCCGCGCGACTCATCACGCCCGGCCTCTACGGCTTCGTCGGCGCCACGAAGTGGCTCACCAAGCTCACCCTGACGACGTATGCCGCCGAGCAGTCCTACTGGACGAAGCGGCAGTGGGCGACGGACGCCCCGATCAAGACGAGCGCCCGCATCGACACCCCGGAGCCGCTCTCGACGATCAAGGCGGGGATGACCGCCATCGGCGGCGTCGCCTGGGCCCAGCACCGCGGCGTCGGCAAGGTCGAGGTCAAGATCGACGACGGCGACTGGCAGGAGACCAAGCTCGGCCCGGACGTCAACATCGACTACTGGCGCCAGTGGTACCTCCCGTGGGACGCCAAGCCCGGCCTGCACCGCATCGCCGTCCGCGCCGTCGACCGCCAGGGGCGCGCCCAGATCACCGAACGCGCCACGCCCTTCCCCAGCGGGTCGAGCGGCATCCAGGAGGTGGTGGTGACCGTCGCGTGATCCCGGCCGTCGAAATCTCCTCGAAAAAACTTCTCCGACAAGCAATCCGGAGCCACAGCAGCTCCGAATCCCACATGACCGTGCACCACACAGCCACAAGGAGTGACTGACATGAAGACCATGAAGACCCGCACCGGCCTCGTCGCCCTCGCGATCGCCCTGCCCCTGAGCCTCGCCGCCTGCGGCAGCTCCAGCGACAACACCACGTCGCCCGGCGCCGGCAGCACGCCCACCGCGACGTCGTCCGACTCGATGACGAGCAGCACCCCGTCCGACACGATGACCTCCTCCGAGTCGATGGACGCCGCTGCGTCCGTCTTCGGCGAGGGTTGCGCCGCCGTGCCGAAGGACGGCGCCGGCTCGTTCAACGGCATGGCCACCGCGCCCGTCGCGACCGCCGCGAGCGCCAACCCGCTGCTCTCGACGCTCGTCACCGCCGTCAAGACCGCCGGTCTCGTCGACACCCTGAACTCGGCTCCCGAGATCACCGTCTTCGCGCCCGTCAACGACGCGTTCGCCAAGATCCCGGCCGCCGACCTCAAGAAGGTCCTCGCCGACAAGCCGACCCTGACGAAGCTCCTCACCAACCACGTCGTGGCCGGCAAGCTCTCCCCGGAGCAGCTCGCGGGTGACCACAAGACCCTCGCCGGCACGACCATCACGGTCATGGGCTCGGGCGAGAACTTCACGGTCGGCAAGGCCGGCGCCAAGGTCATCTGCGGCAACGTCCCGACCGCCAACGCCACGGTGTACATCATCGACGGCGTGCTGATGCCCTGATCGTCTCCCGACCAGGCTGACGCGGAACACGACGACGGGCGACACAATGGACCCCATGTCACGGTTCTCGGTGGTCCCTTCCGGTGATGAGTCACCGGAGGGGGCCACCCGCCCAGTCCCCCTGGAGCAGCTGCTCCGCAGAGCGGCGACCGGCGACGAGACGGCGTTCGCAGAGCTCTACGACGCAGTCTCCTCCCGGCTCTTCGGTCTGGTCCGCCGCGTCGTGCGCGACCCCGCCCAGGCGGAGGAAGTGACCCAGGAGGTCTTCCTCGAGATCTGGCGGCACAGCGCACGCTTCGACCCGAGCAAGGGTGCAGCTCTCTCGTGGATGCTCACCATCGCTCACCGCAAGGCCGTCGACCGGGTCCGGTCGGCGGAGGCCTCCCGCAACCGCGACGAGGGATACGGCGCCAGCAACCAGGACGTCACCCACGACTCCACGGCCGAGGCCGTCGTCGAGCGTCTCGATGCGGAGCGGGTTCATCGGGCGTTAGAGACGCTCACACCGGTCCAACGGCAGGCCCTCGAACTGGCCTACCTCTCGGGATACACCCACACGGAGGTGGCCACGATGCTCGACCTGCCACTCGGGACCGCCAAGACACGCATCCGTGATGGACTGATCAGACTACGAGACACGTTGGGGGTGACACTGTGAGCGAGGACATCCACGCACTGTCCGGTGCCTACGCCGTGGACGCTCTCGACGACGTCGAGCGGGCCCGGTTCGAGCGACACCTCGCCGGCTGCCCGGCCTGCCGCGCCGAGGTCGACGGCCTCGTCGCCGCCGCCTCCGAGCTGTCGGTGCTCACCGAGGCCGCACCGCCGGCCTCGCTCCGCGCCAAGGTGCTCGCCGAGATCGCGACCGTCCGTCCGCTGCCGCCCCTCACGGCCCCGCAGGCGGAGTCGGGTGACGATGCCGTCACGTCGGCGCCGCCCGCCCCATCCCAGCCCGCTGCCGAGGCCGCCCCGGCCGAGTCGCACGGCGACCAGGGCCGGCACGCCGACGAGCTCTCCGAGCGCCGCCGGTCCCGGTCGGCCCGCGGTCTCGCCCGCGGTTGGCGGGTCGTCGTCGCGGCCGCCACGGTCGCGGTGCTCGCCATCGGTGGTTTCACCGTCTGGCGCCAGATCGACAAGGACCCGTCGCGGGCCCTCGCCGACCAGGTGCTCGCCGCCCCGGACGCCACGCGCTACGGCGCACGGCTCGCCGGCGGCGCCACGGCCACCATCGTGCGCTCCACCTCGCTCCAGAAGGCCGTCATCGTCACCTCCGGCATGGCGCAGCCGCCGACGGGCAAGGTCTTCCAGCTCTGGCTGCAGGACGCGACCGGCCACATGACCTCCGCGGGGCTCATGCCCGGCGGTGGCGACCAGGTCGTCGTGCTGAGCGGCGACGCGAGCCACTCGAAGGGCGCCGGCATCACCGTCGAGCCCGCCGGTGGCTCCGACCAGCCGACCACCAACCCGATCGCCTTCGTGGCCTTCGCCTGAGGCGCAGGACCGCAACCGGTCGCCACGACGTCGGACGGTCCCGAGCTCGCTCCCGGCTTCCCCAGCTGGAGCTCGGGACCGCCCGACCTCGTGGCCGTCCGCCGATCGCGTGGACGACGTCGCCCCCGTCGGGTCACGGCAGCCTTCCGGACCTAACCTGCCACGGTGAGCTCCCACCCCGTACGTGACGCGTACTCCTCCGCGTCCGAGCAGTACATCGATCTCTTCGACGACATCCGACAGGGCGAGCAGGACGACACGGCCCTCGTGCGACGTCACCTCGGCGGACTCCCCGGACGCGTGCTCGACCTCGGGTGCGGCCCCGGGCAGTGGACCGCGTACCTGCACTCCCTGGGCGTCGACGTCATCGGCGTCGACCTCGTGCCGGAGTTCATCGCCCATGCCCGCGCGACGCACCCGGGCTCGTTTTGGGCGAGTGCTTTTCGCTGATGTGCACGATGGCAAGGCGATCATCATCTCGGCAAACGACCAGTTCCAGACGGATCCAGAGGACGCCGTCAAGTTCTCGGCATTCGTCGGCGACCCGGGCACGCCTTTCCCCGCTGACGGCGAAGATCTCGGCACCTGGGAGGTGTATGACGGGGTCCGCCCGACGCCCGCCGCGATCGCCTTCGCGGGCGCGGCAGATGCTCGCTCGGATCTGCTGGTCCTCGCTGCCCCCGGGACGAGCAGTGTCGACATCTCGACGATGGCCATTCCGGCGCCGGACGGCACGATCCAACGGCAGTGGCAGACGCTGCCCATGGCCGATGGCGTCTCCTGGTCCCGCACGGCCGACACCGGCGGTGAGACGGTGCGCTTCCGGGTGGGCACGGCATATGACGGGCCGGTGACGATCGAGGGCAAGCTGACCCGCGAGGTCACTCCCTTCTGCATGGGGTGCGCCACCGGTGAAGACGATGTGGTGACCTTCCGGCAGCGGGTCGCGTCGGCATACGGCTATGAGCTGGAGTCCTTGCAGGGCCAGATCACCTACAACGAGACGGTGCCGGTGGTGGACTTCCAGGACGGCACGGGTAATGCCACGCGCATCACCGTCGTCGATGTCGTCGAGCCAGGCGGGCGGCACTTCCGCGGCTATGTGGCGCGCACCGAAGGCAAGGAGCAGGGCACGGGCTCGCTCAGCGGCGGATCCGCATACCCCCTGAGCCCGAAGTGGAACGACAAGGCCCCGCTGGTCCTGGCCGGCGAGAACAACACGCAGGTCGTGATCGCCCCCGGTGCCGCGACGATCCGGTGGGAAGCCGGCGGCAGCCACGGGACCGAGCAGGTCAACGCCAAGGGGTATGCCGTCCTCCCCTCCCCCGCCGCCGGCCTGGCGGACCTTCGGGTGCTGACCTACAACGCCGCGGGCACCACGCTGGGCGAATACACCGAGGCGATCGACGGCGAGGTCATGGGTGACCCGCTCGACCTGCAGCCCTGAGGCGCCACGGGGGGCTTTGTAACCTCTGCTAACACCACTTAGTGAACTGTGCACACCCTGCAAGGTGTGCACAGTTCACTAACGTGTGCAAGGTTGGCGCGGCGCGGCCGTCAAGGGCGGTAGGCCACAACCTGCACAGCGTCCGGGACGAAGCCGGCCCCGCGGTAGAGATGCAGTGCGGGGTTGACGCTCTCGGTCACGATGACCCACCTGCTGGCCCCGCGCGCATTCGCCCAGGCACCTGCCTCCGCGAGCAGGTGCCGGGCGAGACCACGGCGCCGGTGGTCCAGATGGGTGCCCACCGCCTGATAGCGCGCCAGGCACGTGCAGAGCACGATCCCGAGGTATGCCGCGAGGTCGCCGTCCTCGGTGAAGGCACCAAACCACTGGGCAAGTCCCCGCTCCACCAGGTCCCGTCGGGTGGCTTGCTGGGCCACCAGGAAGGTCCGGTGCTCGTCCTCGGGGTAGCGCGCGTCGAGGCGATTCTCCCCCTCGTTCGCCGCGAGCAAGGCGCCCCAGTCCTCGGGGGTGAACGGCCGCGATGAATAGCCGACCGGCACCGGGACCTGATCCGGACAACAGTCCCGGATCAGCACCTCGTCTGTGCTGACGGCGAGCCCGAGGCGCCGATACGGCTCCCCCACCGGCAGGCGCGGCAGCCCGATCGCACGGTGGGAAGCTCCCGGGAAGGCGTGCGCGAAGGTCCGCGTCCAGCGCGCGGCGTCATCGGCCGTCTGCGGATCCGTGACCAGGACGAAATTGCCCCAGTGAAAGGTCGGATTGTGCGGCGACCGCACGATCAGGTGGTCGCCGTGGTCCTCGACCAGTGACCCGGCGTGCCGCAGGATCGCCAGATCCGTATGCCAGCCCGCCGAGAGATCGGGCAGTGGAGCCGTGGCTACTTCTTGCCCTGGTTCGCAACCGCCTCGGCGGCGGCCGCGGCGGCCTCGGGGTCGAGGTAGCGGCTCGGGCCGGTCGGCATGAAGTCGTCGCCGAGGTCGTAGACGAGCGGCATACCCGTCGGGATGTTGAGGCCGGCGATGTCGTCGTCGGAGATGCCGTCCAGGTGCTTGACCAGGGCGCGGAGGCTGTTGCCGTGCGCGGTGACCAGCACCGTCTTGCCGTCACGCAGATCAGCCTGAATGTCGTTTTCCCAGTAAGGCATCAACCGTGGGATCACGTCGGCGAGGCACTCGGTCAGGGGGACGTCGATCCCGGCATACCGCGGGTCGCTGGTCTGGTCGAACTCACTGCCCTGCTCGATCGGCGGCGGCGGGGTGTCGAAGGAACGGCGCCACAGCATGAACTGCTCGTCGCCGTACTTGTCGCGGGTCGCCGCCTTGTCGAGCCCCTGCAGCGCGCCATAGTGCCGCTCGTTCAACCGCCACGACCGGCGCACCGGAATCCAGTGCCGGTCACACGCATCCAGGGCGAGGTTGGCCGTCGTGATCGCGCGGCGCAGCACCGAGGTGTGCACGACATCCGGCAGCAGCCCGGATTCCTTGAGCAGCGCCCCGCCGCGCGCGGCCTCCGCGCGGCCCTTGTCGGTCAGGTCGACATCGACCCAGCCGGTGAAGAGATTCTTCTGGTTCCAGTCCGACTCGCCGTGGCGCAGGAGGATGAGCGTGTACGTCATACAACCAGCCTAGCCAGGCTCGCCCGGCGCCACGTCCCGGTCCAGCAACGGGCGGAACGCCTCCAGGTTGCGCAGTGACTCCCCGCGCGAGACCCGCCACGCCCACTCCTTCTTCATCGAGGAGAGGAAGCCGAGGGCGAGGAGTTCGTTGAACGGGCCGTCAGCCGCCTCCAACACCACCCCCAACACCTGATCGACGTATGCCGCGTCCACCAGCCGCGCCGGAATCCGTCCCGTCACATAGACATCGCCCGAGGCGTCGATCGTGTACGCCAGCCCGGGCAGCCGCAGGTTGCGCTGAAGCAGCCAGCGATAAACGCCGAGGTGGTTCTCGTCGGGATTGCGGATGACGAACGCCGAGACGACCAGCCACTGCCCCGTCGTCACCAAGGAGGTCACGGTCTTGAGCTTCTTTTCCCCCGGCAGCGTGACGACGAACTCGCCGTCGCGCAACCCGGGCTCCCACTCGACGCCGAGATCATCGATGGCGTTGCGGACGAGGTCGGCCAACTCGGCATTCATGAGGCGCGCGCCTTCCCAGGCGCGACCGCCTGCTCGTAGACGGAGATCAACCGGTCGACCGTGGCATCCCAGCCGAAGCCGCGGGCGTGCCCGACGCCGGCCCGGCCGAGCTGGGCTCGGTGCGCCGGGTCGCTGAGCAGATCGCCGACCACCCCGGCCCATACCGCCGGGTCGTGGCCGCCGACGAGCACCCCGCCGGGGCCGACGGCGGTCGGCAATCCCCCGACATCCGCCGCGACCACGGGCGTGCCGCACGCCAGCGCCTCGATCGCCACGAGGCCGAACGACTCGCTGCGTGAGGGCACCCCGACCACATCCGCGGCGCGAAACCAGTCGGCCAGCACCGTCCGATCGACGGGCGGGAGCAGCTCGACGGCGCCGGCCAGGCCGAGCCCGGCGATGAGGTTCGGCAGCGACTCGGGGTCTCGGGAGCCGGTGCCGCTGACCCCGCCCAGGATGACGAGGCGGGCGGAGGCCAGGTCACCGCCCTCGCGGCGCAGGCGCGCCAGCGCGCGGACGAGAACGTCGGGGGCCTTGAGCGGCTGGATCCGCCCGACGAACAGGATCAGCGGCGTCGTCGGGTCGAGGCCCAGCCGAGCCCGGGCCTCGGCACGCGGGCCGGGGGTGAACACATCCAGATCCACCCCGGGAGGCACGACATGGACGCGGGCGGGATCCGCGGCATACCACCGGATGAGGTCGCGCGCCTCGTCCTCGGTGTTGGCGACGAGCGCGTCCGCCGCCTCGACCACCTGGGCCTCGCCAATCTCGCGCCCAGGGGGTTCGGGGCGGTCATCCGCGCCGACGTGGGCGTTCTTGACCCGGGCCATCGTGTGCATCGTATGAACGAGCGGCACGCCCCAGCGCTCGGCGGCGAGGAAGCCCACCTGCCCGGACAGCCAGTAGTGCGAGTGCACGGCATCGAAGTAGCCCTCCGGCGATCGGGCCACCAGCCGCATCAGGCCGGCCGCGAACGCGCACAGCTGCCCGGGCAGGGCCTCCTTGTCGAGGCCCTCGAAGGGCCCGGCGACCAGATGCCGCACGAGGACCCCGTCGCCGATGACGACCTCGGGAGGCTGCTGCGAGGAGGTCGAGCGCGTGACGATCTCGACCTCGATCCCGCGCCGCCCGAGCCGGCGTGCCGTCTCCAGGACATAAACGTTGAGCCCCCCGGCGTCCCCGGCACCGGGCTGGGCCAGGGGCGAGGTATGCAGGCTGATCATCGCCATCCGCCGCAGGCTCGGGCTTCGGGTCATGGTTCGGAGTCTTCCACGGGCGGGCGCAGCCGGGTCAGCCCGAGTTCGGCCCTTCCCGACCAGATGTGGACATCGGTGCGGCCGGTCTCGCGCAGGTCCAGGGCGCGGTTGACATCCGCCGGGCCCATCGCCACTGACGTGCCGCGCACCGTCGTGAACACGGGAGTCGAGGCGGGCCAGAGGTTGCGCAGCCAATAGGCGCGGTTCTTGAGGTTGGTGTCGGGCACGGTCGGCGCGTAGCCGATCGTCTGCGCGTCATGGCGCAGATGGATCACGACCGCGTCGGCGCCCTTGACCGCCACGATGAACCGGAAACGGCCGTAGGCCTCGGCGATGTCGATGGTGAGCGGGCGCTCGAGGCGACGGTCATCGTCATACACAATCCCGGTGTAGCGCACCAGGTCGTCGGTCACGAGCCGCTCCGTGAGGTGGACGTTGCCGACCGCGGTCGTGAGGTTCTCGCGGCGCTTGCCGCCGGTGCCGGTGACGTCGCCGGTGAAGGCGGTGACCGGGGCCCCGCGGGTGACCGTGTCCACCAGCACGCCACCAGCATCGGCGAGGCGCAGGCCGCTCGCATACAGGGTGACGCTCGCGCCGTCGGGGAAGTCGACCGTGCCGGTCACCGCGTCATCGACCGTGAGCAACCCCGGGCGGGTGACGTTAACACCGCTGTCCTTGCCGATGAGCGGGGGAATCCAGGTGATCCCGGCAAGGACTAGGACAGCCAACATCGCCAGGGCGAAGGCCACCATGCTGCGGCTGATGTCCCGACGTGCACTCATCGGGGTCAGGCTATCCGGCGCGGCCGAGTCGGCACCGCGGTTGAGTGGGGGGCACTGGTTAGGCTCCGTCGAATGAGCGCGGGCAAGAGTTCTGCCGGGCCGAACCCGGGGAAGGTGGTCGGTGCGATCACGCGCGGCACGACGAACCCCAATCGCCTGCGCCGCTGTGATCGGTGGCTCGTCGGGCCCCAGGCGTGGCGGCTACGCGTGCCGGCGGCGGCCCCCATCGTCGTCGATCTCGGATATGGCGCGTCGGGCGTCACCGCGCGCGAACTCCGGGACCGGCTGCGCCACATACGGCCGGATGTGGAGGTGGTGGGCATCGAGATCGATCCCGCCCGCGTCGCCGCCGCGCAGCCGCTTGCCGGGGAGGGGCTCACGTTTCAGCGCGGCGGGTTCGAGATCCCCCTGCCCGGAGGTGCTCGCCCCACGATCGTGCGGGCGTTCAACGTCCTTCGTCAGTATGGCGAGCAGGACGTCCCGAGCCACTGGAACCTCGTGCGCTCCCGCCTCGCACCGGATGGGCTGTTCGTGGACGGGACGTGTGACGAGATCGGGCGCCGCGCGTGTTGGGTGGCGTTGACGCCGGACGGGCCGCAAACGCTGACGTTGGCGTGGCGGCTGCGGGATATCGGCGACCCGGCGGAGATCGCCGAGCGGCTACCGAAGGCGCTGATCCACCGCAACGTCCCCGGGGAGCCGGTGAACGCCTTCTTGACTGCGGTCTCGGATGCGTGGATCCGGCAGGCGCCGCAGGCGAGTTATGGTGCGCGCCAACGCTTTATTGCGACGGCGGGCGCGGTGGCCGCCGCGGGGTGGCCGGTGCGGCATACGCATCGTTGGCGACTGGGGGAACTGACCGTCGACTGGGCGGCCGTGGCTCCCCGGGACGCTCAGGGGGTCACGCGGGCGTGACAGCCTCGTCGTCGGCGGCGCGGGCGTAGTCGTCCTCAAGGCGGACGATGTCGGACTCATCGAAGGTGCCCAGCGCGATCTCGAGGATGCGCGCGGGCCGCTCGCCGGAGTTGCCCATGCGGTGCACGGCGCCCTGGGGAATCCAGATCTGCTCGCCCGGCTCGGCCACCCAGTCGATGCCGTCGACGTGGACGTCCATCGGGACATCGAGAACCTGCCAGAACTCGCCACGCGACGTGTGCGACTGCAGGGACAGGCGGTGGCCAGGGTCGACCGTGATGACCTTGACGGTCACCGGAGTGTTGGCGACGAACTGCTCGAACTGGCCCCACGGGCGCTGCTCGCTGAACATCGCTCCGCGCGGGTCTTGCAGACTGGACAACACAACTCCTAGCACCGAAAAGACTTTCAGTTTCCAATTGTGCCATCCTCGCGGGCGTGACCCTTGCCGACGAGGTGGCTGGCGCTGGCGCAGCTGGCGCTGGAGCTGGCTCGTCGCGCGGTGCGATTATGCTGGCCGGGGGGCGATCAAGTCGGCTCGGTGGCGCGCGCAAAGTGACGCTGGACGTGGGCGGGTCGGGGTCCTTGGAGCGGGTCGTTCGGGCGTGCACGGGGTGGTGTCCTGTGTCGTCGATGCTGGTCGTCGGGCCGGCGGATTTGCCCGTCCCCGACGGGGTTGTGCTGGTCACGGACGACCCGCCGTTCGGTGGACCGGTCAGTGGGCTGCGCGCGGGCCTGGCCCGACTGCCGCTCGGGTCTGATCCGGTCGCCGTGCTGGCCGGGGACCAGCCGTTCGTCACGTCGGCGACGTTGGAGCGACTGGTGGCTGCAGTGGGTTCTGCCGAGGTGGCGGCGTTGGGGGATGCAGGGCAGGTGGGTGACGCAGGGCAGGTGAGCTACCTCACGGCCGTATGGCGCGGCCCCGCCCTTCGCCGCCGCGTCGCCGCCGCGGGGGCGTCGATGCGGTCGGTCTACGCAGGGGCGGAGGTGGTGCTAGTCCCGGACCCGGAGGGTTGGGCCGCCGACATCGACACCCCCGACGATCTGCGCCGCGCCCGCCGCCGCGCCGCCACGGAGGGGTGATCCCCGAATCCGGACGCAATAGCCGGTGGTGGACGCAATAGCTATTGCGTCCACCACCGGCTATTGCGTCCGGCGAGGGTCGGGCGGGCAAGTGGGAGACCGATGGGGAGAGCTCCAGGCTGGTCATCCGGGCCGGCGGGGGGCGGGGGGCTCAGTCCGTGACGCGCTCGAAGCCGGAATAGACGTTGCAGCGGTCGCCGCGGGCGAAGGCGATCAGCGTCATACCGAGCGTGGCGGCAGTCTCCACCGCCAGCGAACTCGGCGCGGACACCGTGGCCACGATGGCGATACCGGCCATGGCGGCCTTCTGGACGATTTCGAACGACGCGCGCGACGTCACGACGAGTATGGCGTCCTCCCGCGGCAGGGACCCCGCCCGCAAGGCGGCGCCGATCGTCTTGTCGACGGCGTTGTGGCGGCCCACGTCTTCGGCATGCGTATGAATGTGCCCCGTGACATCGGCCACCGCGGCGGCGTGCAACCCGCCCGTCTTCTCGAAGACCGACTGCCGCTCGCGCAGCGCGCCCGCCAACGTGAGGACGACATCGGCGGCGACCCGCACCTCGCCCCGGCCCAGGTGAGTGGGCACCCGGGCGGAGATGGCGTCGATGCTGGCGGATCCGCATACGCCACAGGCACTGGTGCTCATGGTGACCCGGGAGACGCCGGTGGGGACGCGCGCGGGGTCGAGGAGATCGACGTCGAGGACGTTGTAGGTGTTCTGCTCGACGCCCTCCGGCCCCGTGGCGACCGCCCCCGCGCAGTAGCGCGCGCCCCGCACCTGGTCGGCGGCGTCGATGATGCCCTCGGCGAGGAGGTAGCCGTGGACGAGGTCGAGGTCGGCGCCCGGGGTACGCATGGTCACGGTGATCACCTGCCCGGCGGCCCGGATCTCCAGGGGCTCCTCGACTGCGAGCACGTCGGGTCGCCGCGTGCGCATGATGGCGCCATTGGAGGTATGAAGGCGCTCCACCGGCACGCGGACGGTCACCCGACCCAAGGGGTCACCAGGGCCCGTAGGGACCCATCCGGCCGCCACCGCGCGTGACCTCGTCGAGGGCGGGGCGGACGTCGGTCAGATAGACGGCCGCCGCGACGACGGCGATTAGGCCGAACAGCGTGAGCGGCGAGAAGAGCACGACGAAGCCGATCGCGGCGGCGGCCGCGAGCATTAGCGTCCAGAACTGCTTGGTCCGCTTGCCGGACGCCGCGAACGCGTCGGGGCGCCGACGCAAGGCGTCGACCAGGGCAAATACCTCAAGCCCGAACGCGCCGATGCCGAGGACGAGCGCGACGCTCTGCTGGACGGTGGCGAACATGTGCACACGATACGGGTCGGAGATTGGGGCACTGGTGGTTTTGCGATTGCTAACTCGAGCAAGCATAATTAGGGGGTATGAATCGCAATCCCCTGAGTGACCTCGGCAGCCTGGGTGACTACTTGCGGGAGCAGCGCCAGACTGCGCGGTTGTCGGTGCGTCAGCTGTCCGAGCTCGCGGGCGTCTCGAATCCGTATCTCTCCCAGATCGAACGCGGCCTGAAGAAGCCGAGCGCCGAGATACTTCAGCAGATCGCCAAGGGGTTGTCGGTGTCGGCCGAATCGCTCTATGTGCGCGCCGGCCTCCTTGACCCCGACGACGCCAGCGACCCGGGCTTGCCGGACACGAGGGCTGCGATCAACAGCGACCCGCGCCTGACGGCACGCCAGAAGGACACCCTGCTCTCGGTGTATGACAGCTTCGTCAGCGGTGCGGCCGAGGAGATTCAGGTCGCGCCGACGCCGGAGCGGAAGCCGAGTGCCTCGAAGAACGCCGCAACCGCCGACGATGCCCCGACCAAGTCCGCCACAGCTCGCAAAGCGACCACACCCCGCAAGACGACCTCAACGCGCAATCCGGCCAACCCACCTACCGACTAAAGGAGTCACCATGGCACGCAAGAAGAAGAACCCCGCCACGTCGCCGGAGGTCCACGTTTACGCCTCGATCGGCGCCACCGACCTCGCAGTCGAGAAGATCCGTGAAGCGGCCGCCGCCGCAACCGGTGCCGCCTCGAAGGCCGCCGCGCAGAGCGTCGCCGATCTTGGAAACCTGCCCGCCAAGGCCCGGGAGGCAGCCGCTCGCCTCGTCGAGCAGGTTCAGGCCGCCCCCAGCCAGCTAAAGGACGTCGCCGAGGCAGCTCAGGCCGCCCCCGCGACACTGCGCGACGCCGCGACCGAGGCGATCGCCCGCGCCGGCGAGACGTATGAGGAGTTGGCCGTCCGCGGTGAAAAGGTCGCCGGCCGGGTGCGCAAGCAGGGGTCCTCCACCGAGGCGGCGGAACAGGTGAAGTTCGCGGCGGCCCAGGCGAAGGGAGCGGCCACGACCGCGACGAAGGCCTCGTCCAAGACGGCCGCGGCAGCCAAGGACACGGTTGAGGCGGCCGCGGAGACGGCTGCCGCAACGGCGGCGCCGATCGTTCGCCGCACGCGTACCGCTGCCAAGAAGGCCGCCGCCACCGTCACCGACGACGCTACGAACGCCGCGACCACAGCAAAGCGCACGGCCACGACGGGCGCCAAGGCCACCCGCACGCGAACCAAGGCAGCCAGCACCAGCACCCGCAAGGCGGCCGCAAAGACGACTCAGGCGGCCAAGGACGCCGCCGAGAAGCTCGGCGACTGACCGCCGGCCAGTCGGCCAGCGAGCGCCGCGGCATACAACAGCAAGCGCGGGACCCGAGGGACCATCTCCCTCGGGCCCCGCGCTTTCGCGTTGCCCCCCAACGACTTCCCACCATTAGACCGACGGAGGCCACTGTGATGCCCACCACAAATGCTGCCCCCAGTTTGCAAAGTGCTAACTAGAGCAAGCATACTTGTGGCATACCCGGTGACCGGGACAGAACGTTCCGGATCACCCCCACGGACCGCATTACCGGCCCTTCACCCAAGGAGCACATCATGGCCAGCACCACCCCCGTCTTCGACATCAAGTCCGCCTTGACCTCAGGCACCCCGTTCTACGCGGCCCTCGGCATGACCGACCTGGCCGTCGAGAAGGTTCGCGAGGCCGGCGCCCGCGCCACCGAGCAGGCCAACAAGAGCGGTGCCGAGATCGGCGACCTGCCGACCCAGGCAAGCGACCGCTTCGCCGAGTTCCGCAAGCAGCTCGCCGCCGCGCCCGCCACCGTCAAGGAGACCTCGGCGCAGGCTTTCGAGACCGCGATCGAGTTCTACGAGGACCTCGCCACCCGCGGCGAGAAGGTCGTCGACCGCATCCGCAACCAGAGCGCCACCAAGGAGCTCATGGAGCAGTTCAAGAACACCGAGGCGCAGGCCAAGGGTGCCGCCACCGCGGCCCGCAAGTCCGTCGCTTCGATCGAGGAGTCGGCCAAGGCCGCCTTCACGACCGGTGCCAACGAGGTGTCCAAGGTCGCCGAGAAGCTGGTCGACGGGCTCTCTGACGAGGCCAAGTCCACCGTTGCCGACGTCAAGGCCGGCGCCGAGCGCACCGCCGCGGCGGCGAAGTCCACCGCGACGACCGCCCGCAAGACCACCAAGACCGCGACCGCCAAGGCGAAGGCCACCAGCACCAGCGCTCGCAAGACCGCTGTCGCTGCGGCCGAGGCCGCCAAGGACGCGACCGCCAAGGTCGGCGCCTGATCTAGCCCCACCGAACTGGCCGGGTCACCCATTGGGTGGCCCGGCCGGTTCGCGTTTGCCCTGTCCCTGGCTACCCTGGTCGCCGTGACTGCGACGCTGCCTTCGGACCCGCCCCCGGCACTCACGGAGGCGCCGATCCTGGCGTATGCCGTGCGCGGCGGCTTCCTCGAATCCGCTCACCGCGCGTCGCTGGTCGCCTTGGACCGCGATGGGAACGTCCTGCTCGAACGCGGTGCGATCAACAGCCCCATCTTCCCCCGCTCCAGTAACAAACCCCTGCAGGCCCTGGCGATGCTTCGCCACGGCCTCGACCTGCCCGATCACCTGCTGGCGCTGGCCTGTTCGAGCCACAGTGGCGAGGCCTTCCACCTTGATGGTGTCCGCGAGATCCTCGCCCTCGGCCAGTTGACCGATGCCGACCTGCAGAACACCCCGGACTATCCCTACAACCAGGACGAGCACGACCGCGCCATCGCGGCCGGCGAGCCCAAGTCGGCGATCTTCCAGAACTGCTCCGGCAAGCACGCGGCCATGCTGCTCACCTGCCGCGTCAACGGCTGGGACCTCGCGACCTATCGCGATGTCGACCACCCGCTCCAGCAGGCCATCGCGGCCACCCTGGCCGATGTCGCCCAAGAGCCGGTCGCGGCGACCGCCATCGACGGCTGCGGCGCTCCGGTGATGGCGGTGTCCCTACGCGGCCTCGCTCGCGCCTTCGCCAGCGTCGCCGCGGCGGACCCCGACACTGCCTGCGGTCGGATCGCGTCCGCCATGCGCGCTCACCCGGAGTATGTCGGCGGCACCCGCCGCGATGTCACCGCCCTGATGCAGGGCACCGACGGCGCGATCGCCAAGGATGGCGCGGAGGCCGTGTATGCCGTGGGCCTGGCCGACGGTCGCGGCATCGCCCTCAAGGTGGCCGATGGCGGGCAGCGCGCGCGCCCGGTCATCCTCGCCGCCGCCATGCAGTCGCTCGGGATCGACTCCGATGCGTATGCCGCGCTGACCGACGCCCCGATCCTCGGCCACGGCGAGGTCGTCGGCGGCATCATCGCCACCGGCTTCTGACCTCGTGCGCGCGGTCGTCCAGCGGGCCAATGGCGCCTCGGTCACCGTCGCCGGCGACCGGGTCTCGGGGTTCTACGGCCCGGGGCTCGTCGTCCTGGCCGGCGTCACCCACGGCGACGGACCCGACCAGGTAGCCCTGCTCGCCCGCAAGATCGCTCAGTTGCGCATCATGCGGGAGGAGTTATCGGCCGCCGACCTCGGCGCCCCGGTCTTACTGATCAGCCAGTTCACCCTCTATGCCGACACCCGTAAGGGCCGACGGCCCTCCTGGAATGGCGCCGCGCCCGGCCCCGTGGCCGAGCCCTTGGTGAGCGACCTCGGGAGGGGGCTCGCGGCATACGGCCTGGTGGTGCACGAGGGGATCTTCGGAGCCGACATGGCCGTCGAACTCGTCAACGACGGACCGGTGACGATCCTGCTCGACACCGACGGCTAGGGGGTGACGATCGTTGTCTGGGCGGCACTGATGTCGCCGACACGCAACTCCGCGTCGACCGGAGTGTTGCGCTTGATCAGGCCCAGCGCGATCGGGCCGTCCTCGTAGTGCCGGGCCACAGTGGTCAGGTGTCCCACGGCCCGGTCCCCCAGCGTCAAGGACGCGCCGCGCTCGGGGAGGGTGTGCCCCGACCCATCGAGGTGCAGGAAGACCAACCGCCGGGGCGGCCGCCCGAGATTGTGCACGCGGGCGATCGTCTCCTGGCCGCGGTAGCACCCCTTGTGCAGATGCACTGCGCTGCGCAGCCAGTCCACCTCGTGCGCGATCGTGCGGTGATCGGTCTCGAAACCCGCCCGGGGTCGCCAGTCCGCGACGCGGAGCGCCTCGGCAGCCCACATCCCGGCCAGAGGCCGGTCCCCGACGGCCGCCGCCAACTCGGCGCGCGGGACGATCAATTCTCGCCACGCACGTCCCGTGGCCGGGTGTTCCACCGGACCGTATGCCGCGGTATCCCCCACCATGTCCGGCCACGGATCGCGCCACGCGGCGACCCCGGCCGGGTCTCCGGGAACGAACTCGCGGGCGATGGGCTCGCCGAGCACGGCATACGACTCCGAGACGAGCGCGACCTCGACGCGCAGCATGAAGCGCATCCGCTCCAGCCACTCCACTAGGGCCGGTCCGGTGCCGGGCTCGACCGTGATCCAGACGCGTTCCCCGTCGTTCACAAGATGGAGATCGTGCTCGATGTGACCCTTGGGGCTCAGGACGAGGGATTCGCGCGAGGTCCACTGCGCGAGGCCGGTGAGGTGCTGGGTCGTCATCGAGTGCAGCCAGGAGAGCCGGTCCGGGCCGGACACCGTGACGACATCGCGATGGGAGAGATCGACGGCCGCGAGGCCTTCGACCAGAAGCCGCTGCTCGCGCAGCGGATCGCCGTAGTGGCTGGCTACCCCCGCATCGACGCCTTCCCCGGCGACCGCGCCGGGACGCGCGAGGAGAGGGGAGGGAGGGATCGGCATACGGCCAGTCTCTCACCGAGGTGGGCCCGCGCCACCCGAGGCGGGAGGAATGCGCAGGTTGCCGACTTATCCTGTGCCCCGTGTTGGAGCAATTCACCGACGAGGCCGACCGCTCGGACTATGACGCGCCGGTCAGGCGCCGCCGACGCGGACGTCGGGTGCTGGCCGTCGTCCTCAGCCTGCTGCTCCTGCTGCTGGCGGGCACCGCCGGCTTCGTCTGGTTCCTGAACAGCAAGCTGTCCAATATCGCCCAGGACGACCTCCTGCCGACCACGGCGGCGGGCGGCACCACTGGCGGCGATGGGGGCGACGCCGGCGGCAAGCCCCTCGTCACGGGAATGGGCGAGAACTACCTGATCATCGGCTCGGACGCCCGACCGGGCGACACCTTCAGCCGCTCGGACGTGATCATCATTGCCCACGTCACGGAGAAGAAGGACAAGGTCTATCTCATGCACTTCCCGCGAGACCTCTATGTCTCGATTCCGGGCAAGGGCAAGGACAAGATCAACGCGGCCTTCGCGTATGGCGGCTCGCCGCTGCTCGTGCGCACGCTGCAGGGGATGCTGGGCGTCAAGATCGACCACGCCGCCAAGATCGACTTCCAAGGCTTCATGAACATGACCGACGCGGTCGGCGGCGTCCGCGTCTGGGCCGAGGAAGCCAGCGACGAGGGCACCTTCCAGGTGGTCAAGGGCTGGAACGACCTCACCGGGGCGCAGGCCCTGGACTTCGTGCGCGAACGCAAGTCGCTCTCCGAAGGCGACATCTCCCGTGGCCGCCGGCAACTGGCGTTTATTAAGGCCTTGATGGTCAAGACGCTGAGCCCGGGCGTCCTGCTCAACCCGGTGAAGCTGAGCCATTTCATGGAGGCGGCCACCTCCAACTTGGTGGTCGACCGCGGGATCACCCCGAAGTTCATGCGCGCCCAGGCGATGTCGCTGCGCGACCTGCGAGCGGACGACATCGTCTTCATGACCGCACCGTTCACCGGCTTCGGCACCGCCCCCAATGGCGGCGCGATCGACATCGTGGACGAGCGCCGGATGGAGGAACTGGGCCTGGCGCTGCAGTCCGACGACGTGGCGGGCTACCTCGCGAACGATAAGTAGCCGGAGCGGGACGGCCGAGTAGGAGCTGCAGCAGGCACGAGCCGCAGACGGGGGAAGCTTGGGCGGGGCAGGAGTTTCGTCGCTGCGCTCGCTCGTGCCTCGCTCGTCTCCGCTCCTCGACTGCCCCGCCCAAGCTTCTCCCGTCCACGGCATTGTTCGGGGCCGCTTCAGCGCCTATTCGAGGCGCTTGAGCTCTGCCGAGGCGTGGCTTTGCAGGGGCTGGCCGACGGCGGCCATGTCCATTGCCCACATGAGCTTGGAATCGACGAGGCCATAGAGGCGGGTGGCGGCGTTGTATTCCTTTGCCTGCGGGCTGCGGATCACGCCGTCGGTTTGCAGGGTGATCCGGGCCGGCTCGATCGTGCCGTAATAGAGCTCGAGAATCCCGGTCGGATGCGTGAGCAGCAACTCGGCGTCGCCGTCGGGCGTCACCCGCCAGAAGCCACTCTCGCGGGCAGCCGGTCGCTCCAGATTGCCCTCCCCGTCCAGCAGCCAGGTGCGGCTCTGCCACTCCAGGAAGGGTCGGCCGTCGTGGCTGACGACGATCTCCTGCCCGAAGTTGCGTGAGGTGATCGTCGGGTAGCCCACCACCCCAGCCCCCTCCCACCGACCGACGAGCCAGGCCAACTTGGCCACATCGGGATGGATGGTGTCGTCGAGAGTGAACATGCCCGTGATGCTAGCTAGTCTCGGGCAGATGGAGCGGAGCCTCGTCGTCAAACTGACCTGTGGTCTCGATGCCCCCGAGCGCGCAAATCAGGCGTTGACCGTCGGGGCCACCGCCATCGCCGCCGGCGCCCAGGTGTCGCTCTGGCTCACCGGGGACGCGTCGTGGTTCGCCGTGCCCGGGCGGGCCGAGACCCTCGATCTGCCGTATGCCGCGCCCGCCCCCGATCTCCTCGCCTCCATCCTCGAGGGTGGCCGGGTCACGGTCTGCTCGCAGTGCGCGGCCCGCCGCGAGTTGACCACGGACGACCTGCTCCCGGGAGTCGAGATCCGCGGAGCCGCGGCCTTCGTCGAGGAGTCGCTGGCCCCGGGAGCGCAGGCTCTCGTCTACTGAGACCTCGCCTGAGCTGGCCCGCGGAACTCTCCTTGGCCGACCCGCGGGCCCAGCGCGGCCAGAGGGGACATTTGGAATACCAATGCGAGTCCGTAGGGTGCGCCGCCACCCTCCCGCGACGCTCACCGAGCGTGCACCGGGGAGGCGAGGCGCGGCATACGTATTCCAAATGTCCGGGGCGCGGGGACTTCGGCAGGAGGCTGGGCTTGTCAACCGGGGCTGGCTCAGCCGAGGAAGAGGCGAGCTATGGCGAAGACGGCGAGTCCGGGCGCGAGCAGGCCGGCCACCGCGACTGTCAAGGCGGAATCCTTGGAGACGGTTGCCCGGGCAGCCGAGGCTTGCGCCCGGGTGAGCCAGGCCGAGGACGCTCCGTCCGCTGCGGACGCGGGTGCCGGGGACGGGTGTAGGGCCGCGTCCGTCAACACCCGCCGCGTGGCCTGCGCGGTGGCGGCGGCGACGGCGCCGAGCACGGCATACGCCCAGAGGGGGGCACCCCCGGCGACGGCAAGCCCGACCAGCATGGCTCCCACGGCGCCGAGGAGGGCGGCCCCGGGGAGGAGCCACGCGGCATACGGCCCGGCAAGGAGGAGGTCGAGCAGGGCGGACACGGCGATCGCCGCCATCGCTGATGCCACGACCGCCTGCTCGGCATGGAGGTCCGTGACCGGGGCCAGGGAGACGCCGGAGGCGATGATCGCCAAGCCCAGGGCGTCGGAGGCGATCGTCCGAGCCAATTGCGGCCGGTTGTCGGAGCGGGTCAACTGCATCAGGAAGGCCACGATCAGCGACGCGGCAATCGCAACCGGAAGGAGCCGGAGCCGGGGCTCGTCCTCGATGCCGAGTACGGCGGCGGACGCCAACAGCGTAGCGAGCGCGAGCACGAAACCCGACCGATGCAGGTTGCTCGCGCCGAGTGCCGCCGGGAGGCCGATCGCGAGCAGATAACCGCCTAACGCCAAGGCCAGGGCAACGAACGGCTCGCCCGCGGCCGCCGTTAGCGCGAGGAGGCCCGCACCGACGACAGTCAGCGGCACCGTGGCGGGCAGGGCACGCTCGCGAAGCAGCGTGGGGGACGGGGCCGCACTCGACACGGCGGTCATCCTTGCATCACCTGCCTGCATCACCCACCCGCAAACGGCGGCAAGAACTCGACCTGCGCCCCGACCGGGATGACCTCCTCATCGGCGGCGGCGATCCCGTCGACCAGAATGCTGCACAGCGGCGCGACGGGCGCGAGGTCCGGATGGCGGCGGACCGCCGCAGATCGAACATCGGCAACGGTGCCGGCGGGTAGGAGGTCGCTCTCGGTGCCCGCGGCAGCCTGCGCGCCGGCCCAATAGCGGACCCTGACCCCTGCTTCGGCCGGGGTCACAGGGTGAGCGTCGGAGTCGGTGGTATTCATCAGCGCCTATCCTGCCTTGTATGGCCCGGCTACTGCTGCTGACCAATGCGCTCGCCCCGAGCGCCGAGGTTCTGCCCGCACTCGGCCTGCTCAGCCATCACGTGTCAATCCTGCCCGCGGAGGCGGCCGCGCTCGTCAACGCCCCGACGGCGGACGCGATCCTGGTCGACGCCCGCCGCGAACTCGTCGCCGCCAAGTCGTTGTGCCGGGTGCTGCGCGCCACCGGGACGTCCAATCCGGTCATCGCGATCCTGACCGAGGGTGGCCTCGCGGCAGTCACGGCCGATTGGGGCGTGGACGACGTCCTCCTTGACACGGCGGGCCCGGCGGAGGTGGAGGCCCGATTGCGGCTGGCCTCGGGGCGGGTATCTCCGGACGCCGATGACGAAGGCGTCCCGATCACGGCGGGTGCGATCACGATCGACGAGTCGTCCTATTCCGCGCGCCTGGGCAATCGCACGCTGGACCTGACCTACAAGGAGTTCGAGCTCCTGAAGTACCTCGCGCAGCATCCCGGCCGCGTCTTCACCCGGGCGCAACTGCTGCAGGAGGTATGGGGCTACGACTACTACGGCGGCACCCGCACCGTCGATGTCCACATCCGGCGCCTGCGCGCCAAACTCGGGCACGATCACGAGCGCCTCATCGGGACGGTTCGAAACGTCGGCTACCGGCTGATCAACGAGCCGACCGGCGCCGATGTCTGAAGCGCCGATGTCTGAAACGCCGACATCTAGCGGGCCGATTCCTGAGGCGCCGGCGGACCCAGATCGCGGTGAACCCAGCGAAGCCCAGCCCAGCGACGCCGACGCGATCCGGTCGTTGCTCGCCGACACCGCCGCCGTAGATGGCGTGACCCCCATGTCCGAGACCTTCCGGATGCGCCTGGGCGACCCCAGGTCCTATGTGGTCCGCGCCGCGGGGGGCGAGCTCGCGGCATACGGGGCCGTCGTGGGGAGCACCGGCGAACTGCTCGTCCACCCCGATCGGCGACGCGCCGGCGTGGGCAGTGCGGTGCTCGATCGGCTTCGCCACGCGGGGGCGACGGAGATTTGGGCCCATGGGGACCTCCCGGCCGCCCGCGGATTCGCCGAGGCCCACGGACTGCACTCCATTCGGCTGCTGCACTTGCTAGGGAGGTCGCTGACCGACGCCGATGCCGCGGCCCCCACCTTTCCGGCCGGCTTTGAGTTGGCGTCCTTCCGGCCCGGGGACGAGGACGCCTGGCTCGCGGTCAACGCCGCGGCCTTCGCCTCCCACCCCGAGCAGGGGCAGGTCGATGCCGCCGCCTTGGCCGCGTTGATGGCGCAGGACTGGTTCGATCCCAGCGGCCTGCTCATGCTGTGGGCTCCCGATGGCCGGTTGGCCGCGAGCCACTGGACTAAGGTCGACCCCGAGCAGGTGGTGGTCACCGCGGACGGCCCTCTCCCTGCCGGCGAGGTCTATGTCCTCGCCGTCTCCCCCGCCTTCCAGGGCCGCGGCTTGGCCGGCCCGATGACGGCCGCCGGCCTCGCGCATCTCACCGCCCGCGGGCTACGCCACGTCGTCCTCTATGTCGACGACGACAACAGCGCCGCCATGGCCACCTACCGCCGGCAGGGCTTCACGCCGCTGGCAACGGACCGGCAGTATGCCGTGCCTCATGCCGTGACTCGGGACCCCGGCGGCTCCCCTGCCGCCGCCGGTCCCGACCTGACAAGATGACGCGTATGCCCGTGCCGGACCCCGCCACCGTGACCTCACCTGTGCCCGGCGAGGTTGATCTCGCGGCGACCGGCGAACTCGTCATCACGGCAGCCACCGCGCCGCGGCGCACGGTCATGCGCGGGCCCGACGGGCGCTTCGTCCGCCTTGGCGACCCGCACGACGCCGATGCCGGATCGTTGCCGGCGGACCGCTTCCTCGACCGCGAGATCTCCTGGCTCCAGTTCAACGAGCGGGTGCTGCAGCTCGCGGCCGACGAGCACCTGCCGCTGCTGGAGCGCGCGCGTTTCCTGGCGATTTTTACCTCCAACCTCGACGAGTTCTTCATGGTGCGCGTCGCCGGGCTCAAGCGGCGGATCGCCACCGGCCTGGCCGTGCGCTCCGCCTCGGGCCTGGAGCCTCGGGAGGTGCTGGACCGCATCGCCGAGGTGAGCCATGACCTGTTGGCCGCCCAGGCGCTGATCTTCCACGACGGCGTGCGACCGGCGCTGGAGCGCAACGGCATACGCATCGTGCGCGTGGATCAGCTGAGCGCCGCCGAGCAGGTGCGATTCGGCACCTACTTCACGGGGCGGATTTTCCCGGTGCTGACGCCGCTCGCCGTCGACCCGGCCCACCCCTTCCCCTATATCTCCGGGTTGTCGCTCAACTTGGCGGTGGTCCTGCTCAACCCGCGCACGGGCAAGGAACATTTCGCGCGGGTGAAAGTGCCGCCGCTGCTGCCGCGGTTCATCAAGGTGGAGCACGAGCCCGACCCCGACTCGCCGTTGGCCGAGGTCACCCGCTTTGTGGCGCTAGAGGACCTCATCGCCGCGCACCTGGACCAGCTCTTCCCCGGCATGGAGGTGCAGGAGAGCTTCACCTTCCGGGTGACCCGCAATGAGGATCTCGAGGTCGAGGAGGACGACGCCGAGAACCTCCTGACCGCGCTGGAGCGGGAACTCACCCGCCGCCGCTTCGGCCCGCCGGTCCGTCTCGAAGTCGATAAGGCGATGGACGACAAGGTCATGGACCTGCTCGTGCGCGAGTTGGGCGTCAGCCAGGCCGAGGTCTATCGCCTGCCCGCGCCGCTCGATCTGCGCGGCCTCAACGTCATCGCCGACCTCGAGAACTCCGAATTGCATTTCGAGCGCTTCGTCGCCCGGACCAATGTCGACCTGGCTCCGACCGAGTCGGCAAAGGCTCGGGACATCTTCGCGGCCATCCGTCGCAGCGATGTGCTCCTACACCACCCGTATGACAGTTTCTCGACCTCGGTCCAGGCCTTCATCGAGCAGGCGGCGGCCGACCCGCACGTGCTGGCGATTAAGCAGACCCTCTATCGGACCAGCGGCAACAGCCCCATCATCGACGCCCTCATCGACGCGGCCGAGGCCGGCAAGCAGGTGCTCGCGGTGGTGGAGATCAAGGCCCGCTTCGATGAGCAGAACAACATCTCTTGGGCCCGTAAGCTCGAACATTCCGGGGTCCACGTCGTCTATGGCATCGTCGGCCTGAAGACGCACTGCAAGCTCTCGCTCGTCGTGCGCCAAGAGGCCGAAGGCCTGCGCCGCTACTGCCATATCGGCACCGGCAACTACAACCCCAAGACGGCCCGGCTCTATGAGGACCTCGGCCTGCTGACCTGCGACGAAGAGGTCGCCGAAGACCTCACCCGCCTCTTCAACATGCTCTCCGGCCTCGCCCCGCGGGCGAAGTTCAAGCGCCTCCTGGTCGCCCCGCGCACGGTCCGCTCGGGTCTGGACGACCTCATCAACAAAGAGATTTCGTATGCCGAGGCCGGTCGCCCCGCCTCGATCCGGCTCAAGGTCAACTCGATCGTCGATGAGAACCTCATCGACTCGCTCTATCGCGCCTCCCAAGCCGGGGTGAAGATTCAGGTGCTCGTCCGCGGCATCTGCGCCATCCGCCCCGGCGTGCCCGGACTCTCGGAAAATATCGAGGTCCGCTCGATCCTGGGGCGCTTCCTGGAGCACTCGCGGGTCTTCTGCTTCGGCGGCGACGGCGACCCCGTGGCCCTGATCGGCAGCGCCGACATGATGCACCGCAACCTCGATCGCCGCGTCGAGACGCTGCTGATGCTGCGCGACCCCGGCCAGATTGAGTTTGTCGAGAGCCTCATCACGCGCGGAATGAGCAATGAGTTCGCGAGTTGGCGACTGGAGGCGGACGGCCGCTGGATCCGCCACCACCTCGATGAGGAGGGTCAACCGCTGCGGGACTACCAGAAGCGGTTGATCGACTACTACGCGAAGAAGCGGCGCAAGGCGAGTCGATGAGGGACGTTCCTGCCGCCGGCACCTTGCCGTGGCGACTGTCCGGCGGGCGCTTGGAGGTCGCCCTCGTGCACCGGCCTCGGTATGACGATTGGTCCTGGCCCAAGGGCAAGCTCGACCCCGACGAGCAATTCCCTGTCGCCGGGGCGCGCGAGACGGAGGAGGAGACCGGGCTCGTGGTGCGCCTCGGCATACCCCTGCCGCCGGCGCACTACACCTTCCTCGACTACCGCGGCATCCCGGCCACCAAGGAAGTCCGCTATTGGGCCGCCCAGGTTATCGGCGGGTCCGGCCGGCTCGTCAACGAGATCGACGAGGTCGCCTGGCTGGACGCGGCCACGGCGCACGGCCGGCTGGACTACTCGCGCGATCGCGTCCAACTGCGGGCGCTGATGGCGGCCCACGACGCCGGGGCGTTGGCGACGTGGCCGCTCGTCGTCGTGCGCCACGGGCGGGCACTCCAGCGCTCGAACTGGCGGCGCCCCGATTGGCTCCGCCCGCTCGATGCCCGCGGCCGGGAGCAGTCCAGGGCGCTGATTCCGTTGCTGGGGTCGTATGCGCCGGACCGGGTCTACACCTCGTCCTCGACGCGCTGCAACGAGACCGTCGCCCCGTTCGCTGCGGCCGCCAAGCTGAAGCTCCGCGCCCGCGACGACCTGTCGGAGGAGACCTTCGAAGCCGACCCCAGCGCGACGACGGCCTTCGTGGACAAGCTCATTCGCAAGGCTAAGCCGGTCGTGGTCTGCAGCCACCGCCCCGTGCTCCCAGCCATCCTCGACCGGATGCTCGCCCACGAGTCAGCGAACCGGCCGATGGCCGCGCTGCGGGCAGCCAGCCGCGACGGTATGGCGAAGGGCGAGGCCCTGATCGCGCATCTCGTCGGCCGCGGCGACGAGGCCCGCCTAGTCGCGATCGAGCGCTATTTCGCCGAGGACGACTGACCGCACGCCTGACTGGACAGCCGGCTTCGGCTTAGCCGAAGCGGCCGGAGATGTAGTCCTCGGTGGCCTTCTCGGTGGGGTTGTTGAAGATCTTGCTGGTGGAGTCGAGCTCGACCAGCTTGCCCGGCTGGCCGGTGGCCTTGAGGTTGAAGAAGGCGGTCTGGTCCGAGACGCGGGCGGCCTGCTGCATGTTGTGCGTCACGATGACGATCGTGTAGCGCTCTTTCAGCTCGTTGATCAGGTCTTCGATGGCGAGCGTGGAGATCGGGTCGAGCGCCGAGCACGGCTCGTCCATCAGCAGCACTTGCGGCTCGACAGCGATGGCGCGCGCGATGCAGAGGCGCTGCTGCTGACCACCGGAGAGGCCCGCGCCGGGCTTGTCGAGGCGGTCCTTGACCTCATTCCAGAGGTTGGCGCCCTTCAGTGACTTTTCGACGACCTCGTCGAGGCGCGCCTTGTTCTTGACGCCATTGAGCTTCAGCCCGGCCGCGACATTGTCGCGAATCGTCATGGTGGGGAACGGATTCGGGCGCTGGAACACCATACCGACGGTGCGGCGCACGCCGACCGGGTCGACGTCCTTGGCATAGAGGTCTTGGCCGTCGAGGAGGACCTTGCCCTCGACGCGGCCGCCCGGGATGACCTCGTGCATCCGGTTGAGGGTGCGCAGCACCGTGGACTTGCCGCAACCGGACGGGCCGATGAAGGCGGTGACGGCGCGGGGTTCAATGCTCATCGAGACGCCCTCAACGGCCTTGAAGCTGCCATAGAAGATGTCCAGGTCGCTGACGTCGATGCGCTTGGCCATGGTGGGGATCGCCCTTGTCTGGGTTGGGGGTCGGGGTCAGACCTTGCTGAAGCGGCCCGCGAGCCGGCCCAGCAGGTTGAGCAGAAGGATGAGCAGGATCAGCGTGAGCGCGGCCGCCCAGATCCGGTCGTATGCCGGGAGCGTCACCGCCTGGTCGCGGTCCTGGTTGATCATCGTGGGCAGCGTCGCCATATTGCCGCCGAAGAGATCGGTGGCAATGGCCTTGGTGTAGGGCCCGAGGATCAGCAGCGGAGCCGTCTCGCCCATGACGCGGGCCAGGCCGAGCAGGACGCCGGTAATGATGCCGGAGAATGCGGTCGGCAGGACGACCGAGAAGATCGTCTTCCACTTCGGCACCCCGAGCGCGTAGGCCGCTTCCCGCAACTCGTTGGGCACGAGCTTGAGCATTTCCTCGGTCGAGCGAACCACGACGGGGATCATCAACAGTGTCAGCGAGAGGCAGACGAAGATGCCGGCCCGGGTGAAGCCGAAGGTCGTGATGAAGACGGCGTAGATGAACAGGCCGGCGACGATCGACGGCACGCCGGTGAGGATGTCGACCATGAAGCTGACGATCCGGGCGAACCGGCCGCGGCCATACTCCACGAGATAGACCGCGGTCAGCACCCCGATCGGAACTGAGATCAGCGCGGTCACCAAACCCTGAATCAGCGTGCCCTGGATGGCGTGGACGGCGCCGCCGCCTTCACGCCTGGCGGTGATGCCCTGCTGCGAGTTGGTCCACCACGTGGAGTCAAGGATCAGGTGGCCGCCCTTGACCGCGACCGTCAGCAGGATCCACACCAGCGGGATGACCGCGATGGCGAAGGCAGCCCACATGACGGCGGTGGCGACGGAGTTCTTCAGCGCGCGGCTGCCGCTCTTGCCGCGCAGGTCGAGGTCCCGGGGTTCGGACAGCATCCGGTCCCGCGGGAGGCCGTTGGTGATGGCGGTCATTCGGTGAAGGCCTTCCGACGCTCGATGACGATGCGGGCGATGGCGTTGACGATGAAGGTCAAGATGAAGAGCACCAGGCCGGCGGCGATATAGGCGCCGGTCTTTTGCGGGGTGTCGAACTCACCGGCGCCGAGGGCGATCTTGGAGGCGAAGGTCTCGCCGCCGTCGAAGAAGCTGAACGAGAAGTCCGTGCCCTGGGCGAGCGAGGAGATCAGGATCATCACCGCGACCGTCTCGCCGAGGGCGCGGCCGAGGCCGAGCATCGCGGCGGAGATGACGCCGGGCTTGCCGAAGGGTAGGACCGCGGTGCGGATCATCTCCCACTTCGTGGCGCCGAGGGCCAGCGCCCCCTCCTTGTGAGTGGTCGGCGTCTGCGCGAAAACCTCGCGCGACAGCGCGGTGATGATCGGCAGGATCATGATCGCCAGCACGAGGCCCGCAAGGAAGATGGTGGTGAAACTCCCGACCGTCGTTTCTTTGAAGAGCGGGAACCAGCCGGCCTTCTCGCGCAGGAAGTTCTGGATTCCCTCGGTTCGCGGTCCGAAGACCCGCAGGCCCCACAGGCCGAAGATGATCGAGGGCACGGCCGCGAGCAGGTCCACCGTCGAGGCCGCTGGCTTCGAGAGCCACTTCGGCGCGTAGTTGGTGATGAAGAGCGCGACGGCGATGCCGATCGGCACCGCGATCGTCAGCGCCAGCAGCGAGGACAGGACGGTCACCCACAGCAAACGCAGGATGCCGAAGCGCGGGTGGTCCCCGCCAACGCTCCACTCGGTGGAGGTGAGGAAGTTGGCCTCGTTCTTCATCAGTGAGGGGATCGCCTGCGAGAGCAGGAACACCCCGATCAAGGTGACGAGCCCGACGACAACGGCCCCGGCACCGATGGCCGCGCCTCCGAAGAGTCGGTCGCCGAGGCGGCCGGTGCTAGCACCGTCCCCGGACAACGGCGACTCGCCGTGTGACCCGGGCGTCTTGTCGGCGATGGATACGCCGGTCACGCTTTGCATGTCCTGGCTCACCTTCCATTCGTGGAGATAGGCACGTTGTGCGTGTGTGCGACGGGCCCGGCCGGAGAGATCCGACCGGGCCACATCGCCCGTGCACGTGCTTCGAGGTATGCCGCCCGCTCGGGTGAGCGGGCGGCATACGGAAAATCAGGACAGGGCCGCGACCGCGGCGGCGACCTTGGTCTGGACCTCGGCCGGGAGCGGGGCGTAGCCGATCTCCTCGATCAGGCTCTGTGCCTCGGACGAGGCGAAGAAGGTGAGGAAGGACTTGATCTCGTTCTGCTTCGCCGCGTCCTTGTTGACCGAGCAGACGATCTCGTAGGTCACCAGGCCGATCGGGTAGGCCCCGGCCTCTTTGGTGGCGTAGTCGAGCTTCAGGCGCAGGTCGTTGCCCTCGCCGTCGGCGGCGGCGGTCGCGATGAACTTGCCGATCGAGTCGCTGGTCAGCTCGACCGCGCCCGAGCCGTTGTCGATCTGGGCCATCCCGAGGGCGTTGTCCTTGGCGTAGGACAGCTCCACATAGGTGATGCCGCCGGCGGTGGCCTTGACGGCGTCGGCAACGCCCGAGGACTTCTCCTTGCCCTCACCCTTGCCGGTCCAGGACTTGGCCGGCTCACCGGCCCAGGCGTCGCCGCCCGCGGCCTTGAGGTACTTGGTGAAGTTCTCGGTGGTGCCCGACTCATCGGAGCGGAAGAACGGCTTGATCGCGGTGTCGGGCAGCGTCACGCCCGAGTTGAGGGCGGCGATCTTGGGGTCATTCCAGGTGGTGATCTCGCCCTGGAAGATGGCGGCCAGGGTCGGCGCGTCGAGGACCAACTTGTCGACGCCGTCGAGGTTGTAGGCCACGGCGATCGGGCCGATCACCATCGGGAGGTTCCAGGCCGGGGACTCGCAGCGCTTCTGCGCCGCGTCGACCTCGATGACGCCGTCCTTCTCCTCGGTCTTCAGCGCCGAGTCGGAGCCGGCGAAGTCGACCTGGCCCGCGTTGAACTGCTTGATCCCCGTGCCGGAGCCGGTCGGGTTGTAGTTGATGGTCAGGTCGGCGCACTTCTCGTTGTATGCGGTGACGACCTCCTCGAAGGCGTTCTTCTGAGCAGAGGAGCCTTCGGCGTTGAGCGTGCCGCTGGGGCAGTCGGTGGCCGGCGCGGACTCGCTGGAACCAGCGGCGCTGCTGGAGCTCGCGGAGCCGGCGGTGCCCGTGGTGGTGGTAGCGGTGTTGTTGTCGGAACCACAGCCAGCCAGGGCGAGGCCGCCGATGGCGGCAAGGGCAGCGAAGCGAGCGCCTCGGGTGTTCTTCACTGTCGGAGTACCTCTCACGTCCAATTTCGATGCGAGCAGGTGCTCGCGAAACTGAAATTAGGGAGCCCGTATGGCGCGTTGAGGCTGCCTTCGTGAACGCCGGGTGAACGCGTGAGGGATTCTCCGGGCTGCGTTGACTCCCACCCGGACAGTGTTCAGGTGAGGACGAGCGAGACCGCGGCCGCGATGATGCCGGCCGCCGGGAAGGTGAGCACCCAGGCACCCACGATGTCGCGCACGAGCACCCAGCGGATCGCCCGGGCGCGCGTGGTCGCGCCCACCCCAGTGATCGCGCTGGCAATGCTGTGCGTGGTTGAGACGGGGGCGCGGAGTGCGGTCGCGGCATACAAGAGGACGGCGGCGGTGACTTCGGCCGCGAACCCCCGGGGCGGGTCGAGGTCGATCAGGCGGCGCCCAAGAGTGCGCATGATCCGCCAGCCCCCGGCATACGTCCCCGCACTCAGCACGAGCGCGCAGACGGCGAGCACCCACCACGGTGGGGTCGCATCCGCAACGTCGTGGTGGCCCGCGACGGTCAGCGCGAGCGCGATGACGCCGGCGGGTTTGGCGGCGTCCTGCATGCCGTGGCCGAAGGCCATCGCGGACGCGGACACGGTCTGGGCCAGTCGGAAGCCACGGGTCACCGAGGCGGGATGCGCGTTCCGGAAGGTCCACAGGAGGGCGAGCATCACGGCATACCCCCCGGCGAAGCCGATGATCGGCAAGGCCAGCATGGGCAGGACAACGCGGTCCCAGACCCCCTGCCAGTGCACGGTCGAGCCCGCCGCGAGCGCGGCACCGCCGAGGCCGCCGATGAGGGCGTGTGAGGAGGAGGACGGCAGGCCGCGCCACCAGGTGAGCAGATTCCAGGTCGTGGCGCCGATGAGGGCGGCAGCACAGATGGCCAGGCCGCGGCCCCCGGTCGGCGCGTCGATGATCCCAGCCCCGACGCTCTGGGCGAGGTGGGCCCCGAAGAAGGCGCCCACGAAGTTGGCGATCGCGGCCATCGTCAACGCGATCCGCGGGGTCAGCGCCCGGGTCGAGACCGAGGTCGCGATGGCGTTGGCGGAGTCGTGGAAGCCGTTGGTGAAGGTGAAGGCCAACGCGAGTGCCACCACCGCCAGGATGCCGAGTTGATCCACCCCGAACTGATCCAAGCTGAACTGAGCCACGCCGAACTGATGCACGGGCTCAGGATTCCTTGAGGGCGATGCTTTCGATGGTCCGCGCCAGCTCCTCGAAGGCGTCGACGGCGCGCTCCAGCTCGTCCGTGATGACCTTCAGCCGAAGCATCCGCGGCACGTCCGCCGCGTCATCGACGAGCAATTGGCCGAGGAGTTGGCGGTGGAGTCGGTCGCCGGCGTTCTCCAGTCGGTTGATCTCCACGACGACCTCGGCGAGGGCGCGCAGGTCGGCTAACCACGGCATCGCCTGGACGACGAGCTCGGCCATCCGGCCGAGGAGGGCGACCTGCTGGCCGATCTCTTTGGGGATCTCGCTGGGGCCGAGCAAGTCGATCAACTCGGCAGCTGACGCCATCAGATCCATGCAGTCATCCAGCGACCCGGCCAGCGAGTGGATGTCGGTGCGGTCGAAGGGGGTGATGAAGGTGGCCGCGGCCCGTCGCACGACCTCGTGGCACGCCTCGTCCAGGGACTGCTCCAGACCGGCAAGTCTCGCGACGGCACTGGCGCGCTCGTCGGCGTCATGGGCCAGGGTGGCGGTCAGCTCGCGCGAACCCTCGACCAACAGCGCCGCGCACTGATTGAAAAGGTCGTCGAAACCGGGGTCACGCGGCACGAGGCGCAGGGCCACGACGACCTCCGGGGAAAGGGTGGCGAAACGACAGGTGACGCCAATGCTACGGGCAGACGGAATTGTGTCTTTTCAAGCAACACGCTTTCGGGGACTGGCCGGGTCCTGGTCGCTAATCTCTGACGCTATGGCACAGGACGCGGATGACGTCGACTTCGAGTCGACCCGCGCTGAGAAGGGTCTCGTCCAAGGGCTGGTCTCGGCGCTGCAGGCCCACGAGGGTCCGATGGATCAGCAGGAGCTTGATGCCGCCCTCGGCGTGACGCACGTCGACGGCACTATCGACGACAACAGCTCCAACACGGGGTGACGTCCGGCACGGGCTGGCGAGGTGTCGGCGTCAGCGGCCGAACAGGCAGCTCTCCTGATCGCTGGCCGCTGCCGGTCGGTTGAGTCGATCGAGAACCGCCAGCAGCAACGCCTCCCGCAGGGGTATGCGCGCGCACTCCAAGAGCGCATTGATCGGCGCCATTCGTCGGGGTAGGGCCAGTCCCGATCCATCGGTGGGAGCCGACACGCCGGATGCCGCGAGGAGACCGTCGAGCATCGCATCGGTGAGGCTGGCCGGGTCCAGGGCCGCAAGCACGCCGGCGATGCCCGGGCCGACGGTGAGTTGCGGGCCGCTCGAGACTGTGTCCGCGGCCTCGGCGAGGGCACTGAGGAACTCGGGCACGAGCGGGGCGGTGGCCGCCGACAGGCTGAGATGAAGGGTGGCCGGGGACGCGGCATACGGAAGTTGGGGTTGGACGAACCAACCGCGGTCGGCGAGTTCGTCGGCCAGGAGGTAGACGTCGCCGGAGCGGGTCGAGGAGAGGGCGAGCAGGGTGGAGTCCGGGGTGGCGACGACGTCGATCCCGGGTATGCCGCCCACTCCCCTCGTGATGTCCAGGCAGGCTTGACGGGCAGAGCGGGCGAGCGCGGCATACCCCTCGTGGCCGAGCACCCGGGCGACCGCCCAGGCGGCGGCCACGGGCCCGCCGGACTTGGTCGACTGGGCGGTGGTGTTGAGCATGGTGTAGCCCGGCCAGTCGGCCGTGGCGAAGTAATGGCCGCGCCGAAGCGCCGGAGTGCGGTGCAGGAGAAGGGAAATTCCCTTGGGCGCGTAGCCGTACTTGTGGAGATCGACCGAGACGCTGGTCACGCCCTCAACCGCGAAGTCCCAGGGGCGGACGCCGTCGAGGAAAGGCAGGATCATGCCGCCGATGCAGGCGTCCACGTGGCATCGCACGCCCCGGGTCGCCGCCGCGGCCGCGATGGCCGGGACGGGATCGATGACGCCGTGGGCGTATGAGGGAGCCGACGCGACGACCAGGATCGTCGTGTCGTCGATGGCGCGCGCCATGGCCCCGGGCTTGGCCCGGTAGGTGACCGGATCGACGTCGACGACGACCGGGCGGACCCCGAAGTAGTGCGCGGCCTTGCGGAAGGCCGCGTGCGCGGTGCTTGGCAACACCATCGAGGGGCGGGCGGCGGCCACCGAGCCGCGCGGGCTCGCGTCACGCGCGGCGAGCACCGCCATCAGGATCGACTCGGTGCCGCCCGAGGTCGCCGTGCCGACCGTGGTCTCCGGGCCGTGCAAGAGGTCGCGGGCGAAGGCCACGAGGTCCTGCTCCATGGCGAGGATGCTCGGGAACGCGGTCGGGTCGAGACCGTTCGTGCCGCCGAACTCCGCGAGCGCCGCCCGACCGGCCGCATCGGCCTCGGCAACCCCGAGTCGTAGACGTAAGCGAGCGTGCGGCCCCCGTGCACCGGCAGGTCGCGTGCTCGCAACCGCTCGGCATCGGCGAGGACGCCCGTCAGCATGCTGGGGCTCGATATCGTCCGGCTGAGGTGGGTCCGGCTAGGGACGGTCGGACGCCGGGTGCGGGCTGGTCGGAAGCAGGCTCGGGAGGATGTCCGCCAAGGTCACGACCCCGACCAAGCGGGACCCGGCACGGACCACGACGAGTTGGCTGCTGGCCTCGCGCATGCGGGCGAAGGCCTCGTGGAGCGGGGTTGCGCGGTCGAGTTCGATGACAGGCCGGGCGAGGGAGACCGCAAAGGCCTCCGCATCCGCGACGGTCAAGGTGTCCCGGACGTGCACGACTCCGCGCACGGTGTCGCCGTCGCGCACCAAGACGCGCAAGTGACCACTGCGCCGGGTCGCCTCCAGCACATCGGCGATGGTGGCCGAGCCCGAGACGGCCGTGACGTGCGCGTCCGCGGCCACCATGTCCTGCAGGGTGATGTCGGCGAGGGTGAGGGCGCGGGTTATCGAGGCGCTATAGCTCGCCTCCAGCGCCCCGACGTTGGCCGAGTGCTCGACCAGTGCGCGCAGCGCCTGCGGGTCACCGGCGATGCTGATTTCGTCGACGGGTTCGACACCCGCGCGGCGGACGAGCGCATTGGCCGCCCCGTTGAGCAGGCGCAGCATCGGCCGGGTCAGCACCATGAACGCGCGCATCGGCAGGGCGAGCGCGGTCGCCGCGAATTCGGGGTGCGCGATCGCCCACGACTTCGGCGCCATCTCGCCGATCACGAGATGCAGGAAGGTGACGATGAAGAGGGCCAGCACGAAGGAGACGACGTTGGCGGTGCCGTGGGGCAGGCCGAGTGACTCCAGGGCCGGCGTGATCGCGTGGTGGACCCAGGGCTTGGTGATGGCGCCGAGCGCGAGGGTGCAGGCAGTGATGCCGAGTTGCGATCCGGCCAGTAGCAGGGTCAGCTCCCCCGAACTCCGCACCGCGGCACGCGCCGACGCCGAGGTGGCCGCCCGTTCTTCGAGCCGGTGGCGGCGCGCGGCCATCAGGGCGAACTCCACGGCGACGAAGAAGGCCGACAGCGCGATGATCGCGATCGTCAGGAGCAGGACGACGGGGCCGCTCATCGGCCGGCCTCATCATCCGCGCTTGGCAGGGTGTTCGGCAGCGTGGGGAGGGTGAGCCGCAACCGACTCGGCACGTAATGGTCAACGGCGAGCACTTCGGCGCGGAGCACGCGGGGCGCGTCCTCGTCGGGCTCGATCCCCTCGACCGGGGCGGGCAGGTCGATGTCGACGACGTCGCCGACGCTGGGCAGCGCCCCGACGGCCTCAATCACCAGGCCCGCGATCGTCTCGTAATCCCCCGTCGGGAGGTCGATGTGCAGGGCACGGTGGATCTCATCGAGGTGCACGTCGCCGCCGACCACCCAGATCCCGTCTCCAACGACCGGGACGTATGCCGGTTCGGCCGGGTCGTGCTCGTCAGTCAACTCCCCCACGACCTCCTCGGCGAGGTCCTCGCGGGTGAGGATGCCGGCGAAGCCGCCGTATTCGTCGACGACGCAGGCCAATTCGTCCCCGGTCTCGAGGAGCCGCGCCAGCGCGGCGGGCAATGGCATCGCCCCGGGAACGACCAGAGCCGGGCGCGCAAGGTCGACCACCGGGCTGGCCAGGTCGGGTCCGGCGTGGTTCGGGCCGGCACCGAGGATGTCGCGCAGGTGGACGACGCCGCGGATGCGGTCGTCGGCGTCGAGCACCGGATAGCGCGTATGGCCGTGCGCCATCAACGCCCGCACCTGCCCGATCGTCGCGTCCACCCGGACGAAATCGACCCGCGAGCGCGGCATCATCGCGTGCTCGACGTCACGGCTGGGGAAGTCGATGATCCGATCAAGCAGGGCCGACAACTCCGGGGTGATATCGCCGCGCTCGCGCGACTCCTGCACGACATGCTGCAGGTCGATCGCGGTCGCCGAGTGCTCGACGTCGTGGACCGGCTCCATGCGCAGGCCGCGCAAAACGAGTTCCGCCGACTTGTCGAAGATCCAGATCAGTGGGCCGAGCACTGCCAGATAGAGACGGGTCGAGCCGGCCAGCCGATCGGCGACCTGCTCGGACCGCGCGATGGCGTAGTTCTTCGGGAACAACTCCCCGAACAGCATCTGCACGAAGGTCGAGAAGGTGAGCGCGATGACGCTGCCCAGGGCGAGGGCGATCCCCATACTCAATCCGGCGCCGCCGGCAGCATCGGCGAGGGCGACGCCGATCAGGGGTTCGGCGACGTAGCCGACCAGCAGGCCGGTGACGGTGATGCCGAGTTGGGCACCCGACAGCATGAACGAGGTGCGCCGGGTGATGCCCAGGGTCCGCTGGGCCGCCGCATCACCGGCCGCAGCGCGGGCCGTGAGCCGGGCCCGGTCGACCGCGAGATAGGCGAACTCCTGCGCAACGAAGTAGCCCGTCGCCACCGTGATGGCCAGGACGATCAGGATGCCGGCGAGCAGCGATAAGACGGTCTCCATGGAGGTGTCCACCCTAAATGGCCCGTGACACCCCCACGACCGTGGCGAATGTGGGGTCCGTCGCCATCGCGGGCACTACTGGCGAGTAGCGTGCCAACCATGGACTCCAGTGGCCTCGTGCGCGGCGCACCCCAGACGGGCCACCCGCTCGTCGCGGCGGCGGTCGATGCGGGCGCACGAACGGCGTTCACGCTCTCCGGCGCGCACATCTTCCCCCTGTATGACGCGGCCTTGCGCGGCGAGCCCACCCTGCGCCTGATCGACGTCCGGCACGAGGCGAGTGCCGTCTTTGCCGCGGAGGCGGTCGGAAAACTCACCCGCACCCCGGGTTTCGCGATGCTGACGGCCGGTCCGGGGGTCACCAATGCGCTCAGCCCGATCACCCAGGCTCACTTCAGCGGCGCGCCCCTAGTGGTCCTCGGCGGCCGGGCCGCGCAACTCTCCTGGGGCCGTGGCTCGTTGCAGGAACTCGATCAACCGCCGCTCTTCGCGTCGGTGACGAAGTCGGCCGCCACCATCACGGACCCGGCGTTGGCACGGGCAGCGCTGACCGGCGCGTTCGCCGTGGCCGGGGCCGCGCACCGCGGCCCGGTTTTCCTCGACATCCCGCTCGACCTGGTTTTTCATCCGGAGGTGCCTCAGTCGGGCGGGGCTGAGTCGGTGGCGGGGGCCGAGTCGTTGTCGGGGGCTGGGGCGGAGTCGTCGCGGCAGCCCGATCCCGAGGCGATTGCCGAGATCGCGCGGCTGCTGCGGCAGGCGCGGCGGCCAGTCCTCGTCCTGGGTTCCGATGTGTGGGCCGACGGCGCGGAGACGGCCGCCCTCGGCGTGGCCGAGCAGCTCGACATCCCCGTCATCACCAACGGTATGGGGCGCGGCATCGTCCCGCGGGGCCACCGGCTCCTGGCGACCAAGGCCCGCCGTCTCGCCCTCGGCAAGGCCGATCTGGTCATCGTGGCCGGAACCCCCCTGGACTTCCGCCTCGGGTATGGCGCGTTCGGGCCGGGCGGGACCGCGCGGGTCGTGCACCTGGCCGACACGCAGGAGCAGGTATGCCGACATCGGGGGCTGGCCGGCGCGGCATACGGCTCGCTGGGGGTGATCTTGGCGGCGATCCGGGAGGCGAGCACGCCGGGATCGTGGCGGGAGTGGACCACGCGCGTGGCGGGGGAGGCGGCGGCCGGAGCCGCCCGGGATGCGGAGTTGATGCGCGCCGGGGGCGACCGGATTAACCCGGCCCGCGTCTATGGCGAGCTCGCCCCCCGACTCGCCGACGACGCGGTCGTCATCGGCGACGGCGGCGACTTCGTCTCGTGGGCGGGCAAGCTCGTCGAGCCTGCCCGGCCGGGGTGCTGGCTCGATCCCGGACCCTTTGGCTGCCTGGGCGCGGGCCTCGGCGCGGCGATCGGCGCGCGCACTGCCCGGCCGGACAGCCAGATCGTCCTCCTGCTCGGCGACGGTGCCGCCGGGATGTCTCTGATGGACCTCGACACCCTCGTCCGGCACCAGCTGCCGGCTGTCATCGTCGTCGGCAACAACTCCGCGTGGGGGCTGGAGAAGCATCCGATGCGAGCCCTCTACGGCTACGACGCGCTGGCCGACCTGGGCGAGCGCACGGCATACGACGCGATTGCCCGGGCGCTCGGCGGGGCCGGGGAGACGGTCGAGCGACCCGAGCATCTCGGGGCTGCGCTGGATCGCGCGTTCGCCGCTGGCGTGCCCTATCTGGTCAATGTGATCACCGACACTGACGCCGCCTATCCACGCTCGACGAGCGGCATCTGACGCGCCGTCAACCAAAATGGAATCGCGTCGAACCGACCCGGTCGGTGAGAATCGGGAAATGCGCCAGATCCGCCAGTCGACCAAGCTACAAAACGTCCGTTATGACGTCCGGGGACCCATTCTCGTGGAGGCTCAGCGACTGGAGGCCGAGGGCCACCGCATCCTCAAACTCAACATCGGCAACCCGGCGCCCTTCGGGTTCGAGGCGCCCGAGGCGATCCTGCAGGACATGATTCACAACCTGCCGCAGGCGCAGGGCTATAGCGACTCCCGCGGCATCTACTCGGCGCGGACCGCAGTCATGAACTTCTATCAGTCCGAAGGCATACGGGATGTGACGGTTGAGGACGTCTTCATCGGCAATGGCGTGTCCGAGATGATCACGATGGTGCTGCAGGCCCTCGTCGACAATGGCGACGAGATTCTCGTGCCCGCGCCGGATTACCCGCTCTGGACCGGGGCGGTGTCGCTGGCCGGCGGGTCGCCGGTGCACTACCTCTGCGACGAGGACAACGGCTGGATGCCCGACCTGGCCGACATCGAGGCCAAGGTCACCCCGGCCACCAAGGCGCTGGTGATCATCAACCCCAACAACCCGACGGGCGCGGTCTATTCGAAGGAGATGGTCGCGGCCCTCGCCGACATCGCGCGCCGCCACGAACTCGTGCTGCTCGCCGACGAGATCTACGAAAAGATTTTGTATGACGGTGCGACCCACCATCACGCGGCGCTCGCCGCGGGCGATGACGTCGTATGCCTGACCTTCAGCGGGTTGTCGAAGGCCTATCGCGTGGCCGGCTTCCGCAGCGGCTGGGTCGTGGTGACGGGGCCGCGCGAGCGCGCGGCGGACTTCCTGGAGGGCCTGACCCTGCTCTCCAATATGCGCATGTGCGCCAACGTCCCGGCGCAGCACGCCATCCAGACAGCTCTCGGCGGCTACCAGTCCATCAACGAGCTGATCCTGCCTGGGGGGCGGCTGCTGGAGCAGCGGGACACGGCATACAAGCTGCTCAACACGATCCCCGGAATCACCTGCGTGGAGCCGAAGGGCGCGCTCTATTGCTTCCCCAAGATCGACACCGAGATGTACGGCATTGAGGACGACGAAGCCTTCGTCATCGACCTGCTGCGGGCCAAGAAGATCCTGATCACCCACGGCTCGGGCTTCAACTGGCCGGCGCCCGATCACTTCCGGCTTGTGATCCTGCCGAGCGTCGAGGACCTGACCGACGCCATTGACCGGATCGCCGGCTTCCTGGAGGCCCGCCGCCGCTGACGCGGCATCCGGGACTGCCAAGGCATCCGGCTGGGTGAGGCGTGCGGGTCGGTCAACTAGACTCGCCCACCGATATGTCCTCCTCCGCCCCGCGCCACAATTCCGTATCGCTGCTGCTGATCGCCCTGATCGCGGCCGCTTTGGCGATCCTGGCGCTGCTGGTGCCGTCGGTGCGCGCCGCGATGAGCCGCGAGGCTCCCCCGGTGACCGCGGTGACCATGCGCATCGCGCCGGTGTCGGCGCAGACCCCGGACGACTGCCCGGAGTTGACCGGCGCCCGGCTCAACCGCGCGACGACGGCGGTGCTGGGGACGTTCCAGTTCAACAGTGCGGGCGTCGCGAATTTCACTGCGCAGCACTGGTTCCGTGGCGGTCCCGCCGACCTGGTCCGGGTCACCTCCACGACCCCGGTCGACCTCGAGCAGGCGCTGGCCGCCGCGAAGTTGGACTCCGGCCAGGTGCTGCTGGCGTCGCGCTCGGGTGAGGTATTGCTGTGCGGCGAGACCGCGCCCTACTCCGCCGGGCAGGCTGCGAAGTTCTATTCGGTCTTCGAGCAGTCCGGGACCCCGTCAGCGTCGCCGTCGTCCTGACGCTCCCACCTGGTCCCACCTGATACAGCCCGGGCGACCTCGATCTCGGTGCCATAGCTCCACCCGTCGGCCAGCGGCAGGGTGTCGCCGCTCCAGAACCGCCCCGGATCGAACCAATTCGACGGCGCGTCGATCCGCAGGATTCCTATGTCCTGCAACGTGGTTCCCACGATCTCGGCGCAGTATGCCGCGCTGGGCCGCCCCCTTCCCCGCGTGATTTCGCGGGGCGAAAGGTAGCCATCGCGACCCCGCAGCCACTTCCCCGCGAGCCGCACCGTCGAGGGGAAGGCGACCCCGTCCAACCGCTCGATCGAGAGCAGCGCGCGATCCTCCAGCGGGCGCGTGACCGTCGGATGGAGTTGGCGCAGGAAGGCGCGCTGGGCGTACTTCTCCTGCCAGCGGCATACAGACTCGCGCAAGTCGTGGACCTGCGCCCCCCGGTGATGAGTCGCCGACCAGAGATCGAGGCTGGAGCGGCCGAGTTCGGCGTGCCACAACAGGGGTGGGAGGTCGTCGAGAACCAGCGCCATCCCGACGTGATTGACCGGGCTGTTTGTGGCCGCATGCATGACCTTGTTGACGACGGATCGACCCCGGAACGTCCAGATGTCGCCGGTGCGCGCCATCGCGATCCCCTCCTCGAGCGGGATGGTGGCGGGTGCGTCGGGCATGGGAGGAGTCTGCCGCAGCCGGTCGCCTAAGGTGTCGCCATGCTGTCCCGCAATCGCGTGCGCAAGCTCTTGGGCGTCAGCGCCGTCGTGGGCGTCGCGGCAACCGGAGTCGCGGTCGCGCGCCGGGAGCGAGCGGTGCGGGCATACACCCCGGGGCAGGTCCACAACCGCCTTCGGGAGCGGTATGCCGAGGCCCTCGCCACCGCGCGCGACGCCGCCGACGGCACGTGGGGGTCGGAGTAGCGCTGGCGGGTCGGGATTAGTCGAGGGCTAGTCGGCGGAGCGCAGGTAGTCGGACAACACCCCGAAGACCTCGTCGGTCACGGTCGCGCGACCGCCGACGACGGTGATCGAGTTGGGATTGAGGCGGCGAAGCTCCGCGTCGATGACGGCCGGGATCGAGTTGGTGTCGAGCAGCAGAAGCGGCGCTTTCTTCATCCCCGCGATCGGTGCGGCCGACAAGGCGTCGGGGAAGACGCGGCCGGAGGAAATGAAGACCGCATCCGCTCCGTTGGGGAAGGCCGCCTTGGAGATGGCGGCCGAGGTGGCAAAGCGATCCGAGCCCGACCAGCGGGTGACTGCCCCGGCATAGGTGCCAAGTTGGCCTTCGACACCCGTGCCGACGGTGGCGGATCCGCCCAGGACGACGACTTCATTGGCGCGCAGGCGCTGAAGTTCGGTGCCGATGGTGCTCGGGAGCCAGTCGGGACGGGTGAGCAGGACGGGGCCACCTTGCGCGCCGGCGGCGGGCGCCCCGGACAGCGCGTCCGGGAAGGTCAAGCCAGAGGCGACGAACACCCGGTTTGGGCCAGGGGCGAAGGTCGCCGCACTCATGGCTGCGGAAGCCGAGTAGCGATCCGGGCCGGACCACCGCGAGACGGAACCCGTTGTGAGAGTGGCGAGTTCGGCATAAACCTCGGGAGAGACCGAGGCGGG
>NZ_HF571038.1:2271613-2292452 GCF_001046875.1 Nostocoides jenkinsii Ben 74 | reverse complement strand
GGCCGCCGCGGCGGCGCGGGCGGCGGCGGGGAGTGCACTGACGACCCGATCGAGCGCGGCGTCGTCGTGGGCGCCGGAGACGAACCACGCCTCATACGCGCTCGGAGGGAGGTGAACGCCCTGGTCGAGCATGCTGTGGAAGAAGGCGCCGTATGCCGCGGAGTCGGTCCCCTTGGCCTCGGCGTAGTTCCGCACCGGCCCCTCGCACAAGAAGATGCTGAACATGCTTCCCGCCCACTGGATCGCATGGGGCACACCGGCTTTGGTGAGCTCGCTCGCCGCTGCCTCGGCAATGGTCCGCGCCCCGTGGTGGAGTCTGGCGTAGAGGTCACCATCGCACAGGCGCAGCGTGGCCAGGCCGGCCGCGGTGGCGACCGGATTGCCGGAGAGGGTGCCGGCTTGATAGACGGGTCCGTCGGGCGCGAGCCGGGCCATGAGGTCCGCCGGACCGCCGAAGGCCGCTGCGGGGAAACCGCCACCCATCACCTTGCCGAAGGTGAAGAGGTCGGGGGCGCCACTGTCATAGGGGCCTTCGAGGCCGTACCAGCCGGCGCGGCTGCAGCGGAAGCCGGTCATGACCTCATCGGAGATGAGCAGCGCGCCGTGGTCGCGGGTGACGCGGCGCAATGCTTCGGTGAAGCCAGGCAGCGGCGGGACGACGCCCATGTTGCCGGGGGCGGCCTCGGTAATGACCGCGGCGATGTGCTCGCCGTCGGCGGCAAAGGCGGCCTCGACGGCGTCGATGTCGTTGTAGGGCAACACAATTGTCTCGGCCGCCGCACTCGCCGGAACCCCGGCGGAGTCGGGCAGGCCGAAGGTCGCGACGCCGGAGCCGGCGGCGGCGAGCAGCGCGTCGACGTGCCCGTGGTAGCAGCCGGCGAACTTCACGACGCGCGAACGCCCGGTGATGCCGCGGGCCAGGCGAAGGGCACTCATGGTCGCCTCGGTGCCGCTGGAGACCAGTCGGACCTGCTCGACGGGGTCGATCCGGGCGACGATTTCCTCGGCGAGGGCGACCTCGTTCTCGCTGGGGGTGCCATAGGAGAAGCCGCGCCCGGCCGCCTCGGTGACCGCGCGCAGCACCTCCGGATGGGTGTGCCCGACGATCATCGGACCCCAGGAGCCGATCAGATCGACATACTCCCGGCCGTCGGCGTCGGTGAGGTAGGCGCCAGTGGCGGAGACGACGAAACGGGGGGTGCCGCCGACGCTGCGGAACGCCCGGACCGGTGAGTTGACCCCGCCGGGGACGACGGCACGAGCGCGTTCGAAGAGGGCCGCAGAAGCGGGTGCGTCAGCCATGATTCAGATGGTGTGGGCGTCGGTCGCCTGGCCGTCCTCGGCGAGCGCGTCTCGGATCTTTTGCATGGCCTTGCCCAAGCCGAGGAACTCCTCCGGCGCCAGCAGGTCGATCATGGAGTCACGCACCGAGGTGACGTGGCACTGGGCGATGTCACCGACGGCGGTCCGGCCCGCGTCGGTTAGGACGAGTTCGACGCCGCGCCGGTCATCCAGGCAGGCCTCTCGGACGACCCAGCCACGCTTCTCCAGGCGGGCCGCCGTGTGGGTGATCCGGCTGCGCGACTGCACGACGAGATCCGCCAGCGCCGACATCCGCAGTCGGCCGCCGGGGGCCTCCGACAGCATGCTGATCACTTCATATTCGGAGAGCTGGGTGCCGTGCGGCGCGAGGGCTCGATCGAGCGAGACCTCCAGGAGGCGCGACCCGCGCAGGTAGGCGCGCCAGGCGCGCTGCTCGGGTTCGGTGAGCCAGCGAGGGGCATCGGCGTTGATCGTCGAGGTCATAACACGATCAATTGTGCCAGCCAAATTGCGTCGATTTGACAACACTCTCAATAGTTGAAATATTAACCAGCAACACAACGAGAGCACGATCCAAGGAGAAGAGCATGAGCAGCATCAAGAACCTCCCCGCCGGCACCTGGTCCGTCGACCCCAGCCACACCGAGGTGGGCTTCGTGGCCCGCCACCTGATGGTGAGCAAGGTCCGCGGCAACTTCGCCGATGTCGCCGGCACCGTCGTCGTCGCCGACGACATCACCGCCTCCACTGTCGACGTCACCGTCCAAATGGCCTCCGTCGACACCCGCAGCGCCGACCGCGACACCCACCTCAAGAGCGCCGACTTCTTCGACGTCGAGAACTACCCGACGATGCGCTTCGTCTCCACCTCCTTCGACGGCGAGGAGCTGAGCGGCGACCTCACCATCAAGGACGTCACCAAGCCCGTCACCTTCGAGGTCGAGTTCAATGGCGTCCAGGCCGACCCGTGGGGCAACACCAAGGCCGGCTTCGAGGCCGAGGCCGAGATCAAGCGCGCCGACTGGGGCCTGACCTGGAATGCCGCCATCGAGGGCGGCGGCGTGCTCGTCTCCGACAAGATCAAGATCGTCCTCGACGTTCAGCTGCTCAAGCAGGCCTGACGCCGCGGGCGGGGTCGGCGGTCCGTCGGATCGTTGACAACATTCCCGTGACACCTGCCGCCGGGCTCACAGCAGCGCGGCGGCGTCGAGGGCGAAGTAGGTCAGGATGATCTGCGCGCCGGCGCGGCGGATGCCGATCAGCGACTCCAGCATCACCCGGTCGCGGTCGATCCAGCCGCGGTCGGCGGCGGCGATGATCTGGGAGTACTCCCCCGAAATCTGGTATGCCGCAACGGGAACCGGGCTCTCGGCGGCCACCGCCGCGACGATGTCGAGATGCGGGCCGGCCGGCTTCACCATCACGATGTCGGCCCCTTCGGCGAGGTCCTGCGCGAGTTCGCGCAGGGCCTCGCCCGCGTTCGGCGGGTCTTGCTGATAGGTCGCCCGGTCCCCCACAAGCGAACTCGCGACGGCCTCGCGGAACGGCCCATACAGACCGGAGGTGTACTTCGCCGTGTAGGCCAGGATCACGACCTCCGTGAAGCCCTCGGCGTCCAGCGCCGCGCGGACGTGCCCGACCTGGCCGTCCATCATCCCCGACAAGCCCAGCACATGCGCACCGGCGCGGGCCTGAGCCAGGCCCATCGCGGCATACCGCTCGAGCGTGGCGTCGTTGTCGACCCGCCCGGCCGCGTCGAGCACGCCGCAGTGACCGTGCGAGGTGAACTCGTCCAGGCACAGGTCCGTCATCACCACGAGGCGGTCGCCGACCGCGTCGACGACCGCGCGCGTCGCGACATTCAAGATCCCGCCGGGGTCGTCCGCGCCGGACCCCTGCGGGTCCTTTGCCAGCGGCACCCCAAACAGCATGATCCCGCCGACGCCCACCTCGACGCACCGATGCGCTTCTGCGACAAGGGATTCGATCGTATGCTGCACCACTCCCGGCATCGCCGAAACCGGCACCGGAGCGTCGATCCCTTCCCGGACGAACACCGGCAACACGAGGTCGGCCGGGTGCAGCCGAGTCTGCGCGACCAACCGCCGCAGCGGCCCCGACCCCCGCAGGCGCCGCGGACGGATCGTCGGGAACGACCCCGTCATCGAGCCCGCCGACGCGCGGCCTGCTTGCGCTGCGCGCTCGGGCGCACCACCGCCTGACCGGCCTGGGCCGCCTCGCGGATGCGGGCACGGCCATACTCGGCCAGTTCCTCGACCAGCGTGGCGACCGATGCCTCCGAGGCGAGGACATCCACGCGCAGCCCGTGCTCCTGGGCGGTCTTAGCCGTCTGCGGCCCGATGCACGCGACCACGGTCGCGGCGTGCGGCTTGCCCGCGATACCGACCAGATTGCGCACCGTCGAGGAGGAAGTGAACACGACCGCGTCGAACTCGCCCGTCTTGATCGCCTCGCGCACCGCGGGCGCGGGGGGCGCGGCGCGGACGGTCCGATAGGCCGTGGCGTCCTCGACCTCCCAGCCGAGGTCCATCAAGCCGGCGACCAGGGTGTCCGTCGCGATATCGGCCCGCGGCAGGAAGACGCGGTTGATCGGGTCGAGCTGCTCGTCATACTCGGGCCAGTCCTCCAGGAGTCCGCGGGCCGAACTCTCGCCCGATGGCACGAGATCGGGGTTGATCCCCCACGACCGCAGCGCCTCCGCGGTGACCCCGCCGACCGCCGCGACCTTCAGCCCGGCAAAAGCGCGCGCGTCGAGACCGACCTCCTCGAACCGCTCCCGCACCGCCTTCACGGCATTCACGGAGGTGAACCCGACCCACTCGTAGCGTCCAGTCACCAGCCCCGTGATCGCCTTGTCCATCTGGTGGCGGGTCCGCGGCGGCTCGACGCTGATCGTCGGCACGACCACCGCCTCGGCGCCATGCCGGGCTAGGGCGGTTGCCACGGGAGCCGACTGCTCCTTGGTCCGCGGCAGCAGGACCTTCCACCCGAACAGCGGCTTGTTCTCGAACCACGCCAGCTTGTCGTGCAGCGCCACTGTGGGCCCCACGATCGCCATCGACGGGTGCCCGAGCCCGGCCACGGCGTCGGCCGCATGCTCCAACGTCGTGATGACCGTATGCTGCTCGGTCGTCGTCCCGCGCTCGATCAGCGCGACGGGGGACGACGGCTCCCGGCCCGCCCGCAGCAGGCCGGCCAACTGCGCCGTCAACTCCGCGGACCCGCCCAGCAGCACCACGCTCGTGGCCGAGCTGACTCCGGCGGACATATCCGTCCGGGGGCCGGAGCTGCTCGGGACCACCACATTGGCGACGCCCGGACCCGTAAGCGGGATCCCGGCATACGCAGGCACGGCGGTGACGGCCGAGACGCCCGGGATGATTTCGATGGACAGGCCCGCGCGCCGGCACGCCTGCGCCTCCTCGGCCACGCCGTTGAAGGTCGACGGGTCGCCGTCCATGAGCCGCACAATCTGGCCGCCCGGATGCTGTTTCGCCGCTTGCACAACGAGTTTGGCGCGGGAGGCATGGGTGAGTTCGCGACCGGACGTCCCGTGCGAGGCATCGACGACGGTCACCTCGGGGCGGGCATAGGTGCTCACCAGCGCGGCCGTGGTGAGTTCGTCGGTGACGACCACGTCAGCGGTGCGCAGGGCCTCGACGGCCGCGAGCGTCAGCAGACTGGGGTCCCCCGGGCCGGTGCCGACAAAGGCCACGGTGGCCGGCACGCGCGGGCCGGTGGTGGACGAAGGCTGGCGGCTCACTGGGCAGTCTCCTTCTCGATGGTGTCGTTCTCGGGCAGGTCGTGTCTTGTGAAGTATGCCGCGGGCGCGCCGCCCGGGTCGGGCGGCTCGCCCGTCGCCCCCGGTGGGAGCTCGGCCAGCAGAAGGTTGGCGAACCGCCTCCCGACGTCGTGGGCCTCCACCGCGGGCCCGGTATGCGAGCGGCGCAGCTCAAGACTGCCGTCGGCGCTCCCGACGAAGGCCCGCACGAAGACCGCGAGGGCGTCGATGTCATCGACGATCTCGGCCAACACCCCGACGGGTGCGGTGCAGCCCGCTTCGAGACGGGCCAGGACGGCGCGTTCGGCAGTGACCGCTGCGCGCGTGTCGGGGTCGTCGAGTTGCGCCAGGATCGCCCGAGTCGCGGCGTCGTCGATCCGGCACTCGACCGCCAGCGCTCCCTGGCCGGCGGCCGGCAGCATCTGGATGGGGTCGAGGATCTCGGTGATCGCGTGGGTCAGCCCGAGCCGGTCGAGGCCGGCCTTGGCCAGCACGACCGCGTCCAGCGCGCCCGACGTCACCTGCGCGATGCGGGTCTCGACATTGCCGCGGATCGGGACACACTCGTGCCCCAGGCCGAGGTCCGCCAACTGCGCGACCCGCCGAGGCGAGCCGGTGCCGATCCGCGATCCGGGCGGAAGTTCCCCGAGGGTGAGACCGTCCCGGGCGATGAGCGCGTCGCGGACGTCCGCGCGCGGCGGCGTCGCCGCGATCATCAGCCCCGGCGCCGGTGCAGTCGGCAGGTCTTTGAGCGAGTGCACGGCAAGGTCCACGCGCCCGGAGGTCAACGCCTCCCGGACTGCGGCGGCGAAGACGCCGGTCCCGCCGATCTGGTCCAGCGGCGCCAGGTTGCGATCGCCCTCCGTGACGATCTCCACGAGTTCGACCTGGTGACCGAGCGCCCGCAAGGCGCCGGCGACATGCCCCGACTGGGTGGTGGCGAGTTGGGAGCGGCGGGTGCCGAGGCGCAACGTCATGACCGCTCCACCGCCACATCCTCAGTCAGTTGCGCCGACTCAGTCACCCTGTCGACGGGCAACTCCGCCGGCGACTCGACGGACGTGAGCACATAAGGGTCGAGATCGAACAACCCGCCCAGGGCGGCCGTGTAGGCGGCCAGCGTGCCGTTCGCGGCCGCCTGCTTGACCCGCAAGGTCGGCGCGTGCAGCAGCTTGTCGACCAGTCGCCCCATGGCGACCTCGATCTCGTGGCGGGCGCCGGCATCCAGGCCCGGCGTCCGACCTTCGAGCCGGCCGAGTTCGGCCGCCAGCACGTCATTGGCCCGGCGACGCAACTGAGCAATCGTCGGGGCGGCAGCCTCGGCGGCACGGACCGTGAGGTAGGCAGCCACCTCGGCGGTCACCATGTCTTCGGCATCCTGAACCGCCGGCAGCCGCTCGGCCGCGTGGAGCAGGGTCCGCAGGTCGTCCAGGTCGAACCGGCTCACCCCGGCGACGCCAGCAACGGACCGGGAGATGTCGTGGGGCATGGCCAGGTCCACATACGCCTGGGGACGTCCGCCACGCTCTCCCATCGCGGCCTCTACCTGCGCGGCCCCGATCAGCACGGATTGGGACCCGGCGCACGCGATCACGATGTCGGCCTCGGCCAGTGCCGCATCGAGCGCGCTCAGTCGCACCGCTCGGGCGCCGATGCGGTCGGCCAGCGCCTGCCCGCGGGCCAGCGTCCGGTTGGCGACGGTGACCTGTGCCCCACCCCGTGCCGCGGCGGTCGCCGCGAGTGACGCCATCGCTCCGGCCCCGACGACGAGCACCCGCGCAGACGGGACGACGCCGACGACGTCGCCGGCCAGCCGCAGGCCCGCGTCGACTAGTGACCCGCTGACCGAGCCGATCGCGGTGTCGGTGTGGACGCGCTTGCCGACGCGCAAGGCGTTCTGGAAGAGCGTGTTCAACGCCGGACCGACGTGGCGACTCTCCTGAGCCTCACGCAACGCGGTGCGCAACTGCGCGCGAATCTCGCTCTCGCCCAACGCCATCGAGTCCAGGCCGGAGGCGACGCGGAAGGCGTGGGCGATGGCACGGTCCTCAAAATGGAGATACAAGTGCTCGGCCAAGTCCGCAGCCTCGTTGCCGGCGTGCTGCAACAGCAACTCGGACACCTCGGCGACGGCACCGTGGAAGGTGAGGGCCTCGGCATACACCTCGGTGCGGTTGCACGTCGACACGACGATGGCCTCGGCGACATTCTCCCGGCCGCACAGCTCGTCGAGCAGGGCTGCCCGCCCGTCGGCGTCCAGGCTGAGGAGCTCCAGCGACTCCACGTCGGCGTTGTGATGCGAAATCCCGATGACCAACAGACTCATGGCGCTACCCCCGCCAGCGGCACATCCCTTGACACCTCGGCGTAGCGCTGCTGCTTGTGCACGGCGAGAATCTGCAGTTCGGTCGCGAGGTCGACCTTGCGCAATTCGACCTCATCCGGCACGGCCAGCGAGCCAGGCGCGAAGTTGAGAATCGAGGTCACCCCGGCGGCGACCAAGGCGTCGGCCGCCTCCTTCGCCGACGGCCCCGGCGTCGCGATGACCCCGATGACGTCGGCGTCGCGGGCGACGGAATCGAGATCCGCCATCGGCCGGATCGGAAGCCCCGCCACGCGCTGCCCAGCGATCGCGTCGTCATGATCGAAGAGGCCGATGACGCGCAGCCCTCGGCTGGCGAGACCGCCATACGCCGCGAGCGCCCGCCCGAGATTGCCCATGCCGACGATGACCACGGGCCATTCCCGCGCCTGACCGAGTTCCGCGGCGATCTTCATCGACAGATTGGCCACGTCATACCCGACCCCGCGCACCCCGTGATTGCCGAGATGCGACAGGTCTTTGCGGACTTTGGCCGAGCGCACCCCGACGGCGGCGGCCAGTTGCTCCGAGGACGTCGACGGTATGCCGCGTGCGGACATGGCAGTCAGCACCCGCAGGTAGTCCGGCAGCCGGGCGACCGTTGCATCCGGGATGCCGCGACGCGGCAGCGCTGTGGACAAGCCGCTCGACCCCTTCCAGGTGTGAACTCCCCAATGCACACTACGCGCTTGTGAACGGGCGCACAAAGTCCTAGGAATAGCGCGTGGCGCGGGTCACGTCAGGGCGGCGAGCGCCGCGCGGAGACGCTCTCGATCCAGTCGCCAGTAGTCGTGGATGAATCCGTCGATGAGGGTCACCGGAACCAGTTCCCCGAAGCGTGCCTCCAAATCGGGACGCTCGCTCAGGCTCACCTCGGTCCACGCCACTCCCGCCGCCGCCGTCTCTTCCACCAGAACAGGCCGCACGATGTCGCACAGGTGACAGCCGGGGCGGGTCACCAGGACAACCGGCTCATCGGCGAGGTGCACCGGGTCGTGGGCACTCACCAAAAGACCGAACGCCGCTGCATCAGTAGTGAATACAGCGTCTGCTGGATCGTCTCGCGCACCCGATCGGTCAGATCGAAGACCACTGCGGGGTCGTCGGCAGCGGCCGGCCCCAAGGCGCTGGTGTCGATCGGGGGCCCGAACTCGATCAACCACTTGCTCGGCAACGGCACCATTCCGAGCGGGCCTAGCCAGGGGAAGGTCGGGGTGATCGGCAGATAGGGCAGCCCCAGCGAGCGCGCGGCCGGCGCCAGATTGCCCAGCATGGGATAAGTCTCCTCGGCGCCGACGGTCGCGCACGGAATGATCGGCACCCCCGCCCGCAAGGCCGTGGCAACGAAGCCGCCGCGACCGAACCGCTGGAGCCGGTAGCGATCCCGGAAGGGTTTGCCGACGCCCTTGAAGCCCTCCGGCCACACGCCGACGAGCTCGCCGGAGTTGAGCAGCCGCTCCGCGTCGGCGTTGGCGGCCAGGGTCGATCCACCCTTGCGCGCGACATCGCCCAGGAAGGGCGTGGCGAAGACGAGGTCGGCGCCGAGCGCCCGCAGCGCTCGCTGCTGCGGATGGGTGTCGTGAATCGCCAGCTGCGTCATCAGCGAGTCGATGGCCACGGTCCCGGAGTGGTTGCCGACGATGAGCGCCGCGCCGGTGGCCGGAATGTTGTCGATCCCGAGCACCTCAGTGCGAAACCACGTGCGATAGAGCGGCCGCAGCAACGGATAGAGCACGTGCTCGGCGTAGTCCGGGTCATAGCCGAACTCATCCACCGTGAAATCGCCGGTCACGCGCCGACGCAGGAAGGCCAGGGTCTCAGCGACCTTGGTCTGCGCCTGCTCCGTCGGCAACCCGAGCCGGTCGCTGACCCACCGGACCGCGCCAGCGACGGCCTCGGCCAATTCCTCCAGGGCGGCGAGGTCGGGCCCTTCTCCACGCTCGCCCTGGATCACCTGGAGTTGCGGGCGAGGCGTCTCCCTCGGCGGCGTCGCCGCCGGACTCGCCTTTTCCGGCTTCCGGGGCTTGGCTGCTCTGGGGGGTTCCGGAGCAGGGGGCGCCGCGGCCAACAACGGTGTCGTATGCCGCCGGGCTCGCTCCCCCGCGGCCCGCGCCGCGCCCGCGGCCACCGACGAGCGGCGTCCCGGGGTGGTGGAGGCAGCCTTGGCTTGGTCCTTGGACCGCCGGGAATTGTCCGCGGTTGGCGTCATCGAAGGGCTCCTGCCGAGGTGAGGCCCGCCCGGCGGGGGATGCGAGTGGTGGCGGCGCGCACCATACGGTCAGCGGCGGCGCCGAGGTCGAGAAGGCGCTCCTGTGCCCGATCAATCGGGCGCGTGCCGGCACCGCGGACGAAGTCCTCGAAGGCGGCGCGCGTCGTGAACTTCGGCGTGAATCCGAGCCGCGTGTCCATGGCCGCTAGGTCGAGGCCGCGGCCGTGAATGAGGAAGTCGAGCTGGTCGGGCGAGAAGTCGATCAGGCCCGCTCGTCGGTATGCCGCGCTCATCGCGTGCACCGTGCCCGGGGGAACCGCGAGGAAGGCGCGGCCGGTCAGGGCGACGGCCTGGCCGATGGTGATGACTCCTGAGCCGGCGACATTGACCGTGCCGACCGCGGGCGCCCGGGTGGCGGCCGCGAGCGCGCCCGCGACGTCGTCCTCGTGCACGAACTGGAGGCGCGCGCCATACCCCAGGGGTAGCGGCACCAGCGGCAGGGTGAAGTAGTCCGTCATCGCCGTGCGCACCCGCGGGCCGATGACATTGGCGAAGCGCAACATCGAGATCTCGACGTCCGGGCGCCGCCGGGCGAAGCCGCGGACATAGCCCTCGACCTCAACCGAGTCCTTGCCGAAGCCGGACGCCGGAAGCCGCTTGGCGGCCATGTCCTCGCGGAACATGGCCGGGTCGCGATACGACGAGCCGTAGACGCCGGCGGTCGACTTGACCACCAGCTTGCGCACGGAGGGTGCCCGCTGGCAGGCAGCCAGCAACTGCATCGACCCGATGACGTTGATCTCTTTTTGCGTCGAGCGCCCGCCGACGTGCATGGGCGTCGCAATGACGCTCATGTGCACGATCGTGTCGACGTCGGCGCCGGTGATGACCTTGCTGATCATCGGGGATCGAATGTCGGCTCGGATGAACTCCGCCCGCCCCAACGGATGCGGCGGGGGCACGACATCCACGCCGATGATCCGCCCGATCGAGGGGTCTGCGGACAGCAGGCGCGCGAAGACGCCACCGAGATGTCGAGAAACACCGGTGAGAAGGACGACATCAGGCATGACCTGCTGCTCCTCTCCGCCGCCCGATGGGCGGTGGGTCGCTGTTACTTCTTGTTGCGGCGCTGGTGACGCGTCTTGCGCAGCAGCTTGCGGTGCTTCTTCTTCGCCATCCGCTTGCGCCGCTTCTTGATAACAGAACCCATGGTGACCTTCGCGTGAAATGAGACGGAACCGACGTCGACGTGCAGACGCACACCGAGCCGGAGTAGGAGCCTACCTGGCGCCCCTCAGGGCCCAAAATGGGTCAGGCGGTCTCGACGAAGGAGTTCTTCAAATAGTCGTCGACTGCGCTCGCCGGGACCCGGAAGCTGCGGCCGACGCGGACCGCCGGGAGCTCCCCGCCGTGGACCATGCGATAGACCGTCATCTTGGAGACGCGCATGATCGCGGCGACCTCGGCGACCGTGAGGAATCGCACCTCGGCGAGTTGGCGCTCGGGCGACATGGCAACCACTTCTCTTTCGCAGACACCGCCGGCTTCCCCTCCGGCGTGAGCTTCATTTGCGCGCAACTCTAGAGGTAGATGTGACACCTGGGGAAGCGGGGGCAGGATTTTCGAAGACTTCTCGGGGTGCCTGTCCAGGCGACACGCCGTATGACGTGTCATTTTCTCGGCGGGTCAGTCGAAGTAGACGTCGAGTCCCCAGTGCGAAAACACCGCTTCGCGGGTCGCCATCACGGCCCGGTCGACCTCGCTGTGGGGGTTATAGCCCATCGACCACGGCTGCACCCAGATGTCCGCGTCGGCGGGATCCAGGTCGCCCATCCGGGCCGGAGCCAGTCGCCCGAAGGTCGCCTCCACATGCTGCAACCACGACTCAGGGACGGCCTGAGCGACCGGGATCGGCCGGTGCCCTGCAATGGCGGTGAGATGCGTCCAGGCCCGCGGGACGACCTCGACGAGTTCGTAGCCGCCTCCACCCAGGGCGACCCACTTGCCCTCGCACACGTCGTGGGCCAGATCGTGCAGCAGCATGGCGGCCTGCCGCTGCGCGTCCACCGTCAGCATCATGTGCGCCAACGGATCCATCATGTGGGTGTCGCAGCCGTGCTGAGTCACCAGCACTTGCGGCCGGAAGGCGCGCACGACCGGCATGATCGCCGAGGTCAACGCCCGCAGCCAGGCCGAGTCGCGCGTCCCCGGCGGCAGAGCGACGTTGATGGCGCAGCCTTCCGCCGCGCCCGTCCCGATATCGCGCGGCCAGCCGGTGCCGGGGAACAGCACTCGGCCGTTCTCGTGAATCGAGGCCGTCAGGACGCGCGGGTCGGCCTCGAAGATCTTCTCGACGCCGTCGCCATGGTGGACGTCGATATCGACGTAGGCGACGCGCTCGACCCCGGCGTCCAGCAGGCTCTTGATGCCGACGGCGATGTCGTTGTAGATGCAGAAGCCGGACGCCCGGTCGCGCATGGCATGGTGCAGACCCCCACAGAAGTTGACGCCATGCTCAATCTCCCCGGCCCACACTTGCCGGCACAACTCCACGGTGCCGGACACGATTCGGGCGCTCGCCTCATGCATACCGGCGAAGGCGGGGTCGTCGGTCGTGCCGAGACCGACGCTTTGGTCGGCGTGCTCAGGGTCGGCCGAAGCCGCCTTGACCTTGGCGATGTAGTCGCGGTCGTGAACCAGGGCCAGGAGGTCGTCGTCAGCCACATCCGGGGACAGCAGGTCGACGCCGTCGAAAAGCCCGAGATCGGCGCAGAGGCGGGCCGTCAGGTCCAGTCGCGCCGGCCCCATGGGGTGAGTCGGCCCAAAGTTGTAGGCCGTGAACTGTGGATCCCACACCACGCGCGACTGTGCCACCATGCTCGGCACGCTACTCGTATTCGGCCGGGTTCGTGTTCGCGCCCAACCGCATTCAGTTGCCCGCAGTCAGTTGCCCGCAGTCAATTGCCTGTGAGGCAGACCGGAGAAGGAGACCTCGTGCCCAAACGGCTCGCCACGGTTTTGGTGGTCGGTCTCGGCCGGTTCGGGGGCGCTGCCGCCTTGGAGTTGAACCGCCTCGGGCATCAGGTCCACGCCATCGAGAAGGACCCAGCGGTCGCGGCCGAATTCACCGGCCGGCTGCGACGGGTCGTCGTCGCCGACGGCAGTCGTCCGGCGGCGCTCGATGAGGTGAAGGCGGGCAATTGCGACCACGCCATCGTCGGCATCGGCTTCTCGGTCGAGGCGTCGGTGCTCGCGGTCGCGAATCTGGCGGACGCGGGCATACCCACAATCTGGGCTAAGGCGATGTCGCCGGAGCACGGGCGCATCCTGTCGCGGATCGGGGCGCACCGGGTGATCCACCCGGAAGCAGAGACCGGCAGCCGGGTCGCGCACTTGGTGGGCGGCCGGATGCTGGACTACATCGAGTTCGATGACGGCTTCGCCATCGTCAAGATGAGCCCACCGCAGGAGACCATTGGGTTCACCTTGGCGCAGAGCGACATTCGCCGGAAGTATGGCGTCACCGTGGTCGGGGTGAAGTCGGCCGGCCGAGACTTTGTGCACGCCCAGCCCGACACCAAGGTCGCGGGCCACGACACCCTGATCGTCAGTGGCCCCACGGTGTTGATCGAGCGGTTCGCCGCTCGGCCCTGACGGCCTTCGAATACCCGACCCGGGGTTGGGACTACCAGGTCGCGCCGCGGTCGCCGACCAGGGAGAGCACCATGGCGATCTCTTCCTCGTCACCGTCGGCGCCCTTGACGCGCATTTCGCGGCGGCGACCGGTCGGCCGGAAGCCGAAGCTCGAGGCGAAGGCGACGGCCCGGCCGTTGTCGGTGCTCACCCAATAGGCGAGCCGCTCAAAGCCCTCACCGGCGGCTTCTTCACTCCCGCGGCGCACGAGGTTGGCGGCGACACTGCGCCCGCGCCACTGTGGGTCGACCCATAGTCCGAACAACTCGGCGGTGTTGTCGGTGCCATCGAGGCGGCCGACGCACACGAGCCCGACCGGCTTGCCCTCGACCTCCGCCACCAGTCGGCGGGCGCGGCGCAGCCGAAGCCGCCAGAAATCCTCGTCGTAGCCCTCTTCCTCCGCGGCGGACGCCACGAAGGCGTCAGGGGATTCCTGGAGGGCGGCGAGCCGGATCGAGCGGAACTGCTCCCAATCGTCCTCGCCGAGGGCGCGCACCTGGATGTCCGTCATGGGGGTCACTCTATGGGGAGGGCGCGGGTTCCCGTCCAGCGGACGAGGCGGCTGTTTCTCACCCGTGATCACGAGACGTCACGCCCTAGGAGGACGTGCCTAGCTCGGCCGAACGCTCGCGCGCGGCGGCGACGGCCGCGACATACGCCCCCCGCACGGCCCGCTCGTCCAGGACCCGCAAGGCGGCGGCGGTGGTCCCGCCCGGGGACGTGACTCGCTCGCGTAGCAGGCTGGGGTGCTCCCCCGTTTCGCGCAGCATCGTGGCCGCCCCGAGCAGCGTCTGCACGGCCAACTCGCGCGCGGTCGCCCGGGGCAACCCCTGGACCACGCCTGCCTCGATGAGCGCCTCGGCAAGGTGGAAGACGTATGCCGGGCCCGACCCGGACACGGCCGTCACCGCGTCCTGCTGGGATTCGGGCACCTCGACGACACGACCGCAGGCTTGGAGGACGGCGACGGCTCGGGCGAGTTGCTCGTCGTCGGTCGCAGCGCCGCGGCTGACCGCCGCCATCCCCTCCCCGACCAGGGCGGGGGTGTTGGGCATGACGCGCACGACGGCGGCGCCCCCGGGCAGTCGCGCCTCAAGAAACCCGGCGGAGATCCCGGCCGCCAGGGAGACCACCACGGCCCCAGGGGCCAAATGGGCGGCGATCTCTCGGGTGACCGCATCGGCGTCCTGGGGTTTGACGACGACCAGAACGGTGTCGGCGTCGCCGATCGCGCCGAGTTCGCCGGAGGTCGACACGCCGTAGCGCTCGGTCAACTCCGCGGCGCGCTCGGCGCGCTTCTCGATGACGATGGCGTCCGATCCGGTGCGCACAAGTCCGGCCACGACGGCCTCGCCCATGGCGCCGCCGCCGACGATGGCAATGCTCACGAGTGCTCTCCTAGGGTGTCGGGCCAAGCCCGCGGTCAGTGAAGGTTCGAGCCAATTGCCATGCGCCCGTATGGCGTTCGCCCAGCCGCCGGCCCAGATAGGCCGACCAGTGCCGGCCCCACGGGATGACCACGCGCACGTGGTGACCCCGATCGGCGATCCGCCGCTGCAGCTCGGCGCGCACGCCGTAGGGCAGTTGGAAGGTGAACCGCTCGGGAGGCACATCCTGCCCGCGGACGACCGCCGTGACGATGTCGAGGAGTCGCGGGTCGCTGGTGGCCAGGGTCATCGGCGACGCCGAGTCGACGAGCACACGCAGTGAGCGAACGAAGGCCCGGTCGGCCCCCTGGGCAGCGATCAAGACCACCGGCGTCGCGGACTCGGCAAGCGCGGCGACCACCGCCTCGCAGCGGGGCAGGTCGGCGCGGACGCTCACGCCCGTCGCCGGGAAGTCGACCCGCAGTTGCTCGGCCAACCACCGGCCCGCGGTCACCTCTCTCCGTTCGGGCCGCCCGATCACCAGGCTCGTGTCCACCTCGGCAGCCGCCAGGGCCAGCGCGCGCGCGGCATCCAGCGCGCGACCCCGACCACCCGGCAAGGCGAGCCCGAGCGCCTGCGGCAACACCGTGATCGTCGCCCGCCCGCCCCTGGCGAGGTCGTCGCGGGCAAGCAGGCGCAGGGCCGCGGCGTACGCCTGGATGGTCTTGGCGACGTCCTCAGGCGAGGTGGGGGGCTCGGCGAGGCGCACGAGCGTCGCCCATCGATGGGTGCGGCGAACTTCCAGCGCCGCCTCGACGGCATCGGCCGGGTGCCGACCGGGGACGTAGCGGCGGACCAGACCCCGTCCCGCCTCGGTCGCGCGCAGATGATCGACCACGGGATCCGCGGCGACAATGCGTGCGACGGCGCCCTGCCAGGCGCCCGATGGAAGCATGGATACGAGGCTAGTCGAGCCCGCTGACAGGGGCTGGTGCGAACGGGCCGCGCTGGCTACAATTCATCACATGATGAATACCGACGCGGCCATCGTCGCGACGAGTCTGACCGTCGCGCGGGGTGGCCGCGAAGTCCTGCACGGCATCGACGTCACCATCCCCCGCGCCAGCGTCGTGGGGCTGCTCGGGCCGAGCGGCGGCGGCAAATCCACCTTCATCCGGGCCGTGGTCGGCGTTCAAATCGTGGCCAGCGGCGAGGTGCGCGTGTTCGGCGAGCCCGCCGGCTCCCCCGCACTGCGTCGCCGCGTCGGCTACGTCACCCAGTCCCCGAGTGTGTATGGCGATCTCAGCGTCCGCGACAACGTCGCCTATTTCGGGGCGATCGTGGGCGCGAGCCATGCCGACGTCGACCGAGCGATTGAGACTGTCGGCCTGACGGATCACGCTGGTCAGGCCGTGGCCAATCTGTCCGGAGGGCAGCGGTCCCGCGTGAGCCTGGCCGCGGCCCTGGTCGGCTCCCCTGACCTGTTGGTGCTAGACGAGCCGACCGTCGGCCTGGATCCGGTGCTGCGTCGCGATTTGTGGGATCTGTTCCACCGCCTCGCCGCCGCCGGCACGTCACTGCTCATCTCCAGTCACGTCATGGACGAGGCCACCCGTTGCGATCGGCTTTTGCTGCTGCGCGACGGCCGGATCATCGCGGACACCACCCCGGCGGACCTGCTGGCGCGAACGGGGGCCCCGGACGCCGAGACCGCCTTCCTGGCCCTGATCGAGTCCGCGGAGGCAACGCGATGAACCCCCGGCTCACCCTGTTGACGGCCGGCCGCGTCCTGCGCCAGATCCGCGGGGATCACCGCACGGTCGCGCTGATGCTGGTCGTGCCGTGTGTCCTCATCGGCCTGCTGGCCTGGGTGTTCACCGACCGGCCGATGATCTTCGACACGATCGGGCCGGCACTGCTCGGCGTCTTCCCGTTCGTGGTGATGTTCATCGTCACCAGCATCGCGACGCTGCGCGAGCGGACCGGCGGAACCTTGGAGCGGCTGCTCACGACGCCCTTGGGCAAGGCCGACTTCATGGTCGGCTATGCGTTGGCCTTCGCGGTAGTGGCCGTGTTGCAGGGCGTGATCGCCTCGGCCTTCGCGATCTATGTGTGCGGACTCGACGTCGCCGGTCCTGGCTGGATGCTCATCGTCGTGGCCGTCCTCGACGCGGTGCTCGGGACGGCGCTGGGCCTGCTGGCCAGCGCGTTCGCGCACTCGGAGTTCCAGGCGGTGCAGTTCATGCCGGCCTTCGTGCTGCCGCAGTTCTTGTTGTGCGGGCTGATCCTGCCGCGAGAGAGCCTCCCCGGAGTCCTCTCCGCGATCTCGGACTTCTTGCCGTTGTCGTATGCCGTGGATGCCATGTCTGCCGTCGCCACCAAGACCGACCCCTTCGGCGATGTCGGCACGGACCTGCTGATCATCGCCGCCTGGATCGTGGTGAGCCTGGCGCTTGGGTCGTTGACGCTGCGCCGTCGCTCGGCGTGACCTCGCGCTCGATCACCAGGTAGCGCTGCACGGTCGGGCCTAGGGCGGCCACCAACTCCGCCCGGCTCGCCTCGACCAGGCTCGGGTAGCCGATCACGTAGCGAAGGAGAGCGACCCCGAGAAGCTGCGCCGCGGCATACCCCCCGGCGCGCAGCGCCTCCGCCCGCGGGAGGGGGGTGCCGTCGGAATAGACCGCGAGCCGGCCGAAGACCTCGTTGGCGAGGAATTCACGCACCGGGCGGGCGGCCTCCTCTGAGGAGAGGATCGAGGCGAAGATCACCCGCAACCGCTCCCGTCCGATGCCGTCGTCCCAAACGTCGAGGAAGGTCGCGACGAGAGCGGATCCGAGCTTCTCGCGCGGCGTCTCATGCAGCCGGCGCAGCAGGACTTCGGGGTTGACAGGGAAGTCGAGCACCTCGCCGAACAACGCCGGCTTCCCGTCGAAATAGTGATGCACGAGAGCGGGATCCACCTCGGCACGGCGGGCGATGGAGCGGATGGAGGCCGCGGCATACCCCGCCTCCGCGAACTCCGTGCGCGCCGCCGCGACGATCTCCGCCCGGGTGTCGCTCCCGGCCGGTCGGCGCCCGCGCGGCCTCATCGCACCAGTCTCATCGCACCAGTCTCCCGGCGAAGTGCAGCCGGGCGAACGCCAACGATTCCGAGAGGTCGCGCTCGCGCTCGTCGGGGCTGAGGCGTCGGGTGGCGACCTCCACGGCGACATCGCCGTCGAAGCCCGCATCGGCAAGGCTCTCCAGGAACTCCCCGCACGGCTGATTCCCGCGCCCCGGCACGAGATGCTCATCGCGCGCCGCGCCCGTCCCATCGGCCAGATGCACATGCGCCAGCCGAGGACCCAGGTCTCGCATCATCGCCATGGCGTCGGAGCCGGCCGTCGCGGTGTGGGACAGGTCCAGGGTGACGTGGCGGTAGTCCTGACCGACCGGATCCCAGTGCGGAAGATAGGCCAGGAGTTCGCGGCCGCGGGCCCGCCACGGGAACATATTCTCGACGGCGATCCGCACGCCCGTCAGCGCTTCGCGCGCGGCAACCCCGACCACGAAGTCGCGCGCATAGTCCTTCTGCCAGCGAAATGGTGGATGGACCACGACGGTCTCGGCCCCGACATCCTGGGCGATCTCAACCGACCGATCGATCTTGACCCACGGATCAGTGCCCCAGATGCGCTGCGTCAGCAGCAGCGTCGGCGCGTGGATAGAAACGATGGGTATGCCGTGCAGCCGCGACAGCGCGGTCAGCGCGCCCGCCTCCTGGCTCACCGGATCGGTCCACACCATGACTTCGACCCCGTCATAGCCGAGGCGCGAGGCGAGGGCAAAGGCCGTTGCCGTCGGCTCGGGATAGACCGACGACGTCGAGAGCACGACCCGCCCGCGGGGAATGCTGACGGCGCCGGTCGTCGACGATGGCGCGGCGCCGGCCTGGGGCTCGTCCGGCCGTTGAGGCATGGTTGCCACCTTAATGGGGCGGGCTTAGCCGGCGAGATGCTCCAGCCGACGCAGGATGACGCCTTCGCGCAACGCCCACGGACAGATCTCCAAGGTGTCGAGGCGGAGCAGATCCATGGCAGCCTCGGCGACCAGCGCACCGGCGAGCACCTGCGGGGCGCGTTCGACCGAGACGCCGGGCTGGCGGACGCGCTCGGACACGGGCATACGCGCGAGCCGGTCCACCAGCGCGCCGAGGGCATCGCGGTTGAGGACCCGGCGCACATACGGGCCGTCGGCGCTGGGGGCGGCCCCCGTCAGGCGGGCCAGCGATCGGAAGGTCTTGGAGGTGCCGACCGCGTGATCGGCGGCGCCGGCGCGCACGATGGGCCGGACCTCCGCGGCCAGGGTGGCGCGGATGGTCTTGCGCGCCTCGCGCACCACCTCCGGCGATGGCGGGTCCCCCGGGAGGAGGTTGCGCGTGACCCGACCCGCACCCAAGGGGACGGAGACGGCGGCATCGGGCCCCTCGTCCATACCATGTCCGAGTTCCAGGGAACCACCGCCGATGTCGAGCAGCAGGAGCGTCCCGGCCGACCAGCCGAGCCAACGGCGGGCGGCGAGGAAGGTCAGTCGGGCCTCGTCGACGCCGGAGAGGACCTGGATGTCGAGGCCGCTGGCGTCGTTGAGAGCTTGGAGGACGGCTGGGCCGTTAGCGGATTCGCGGATGGCGCTCGTGGCGAACCCGAGCAACTCCTCGGCTCCTTGCTCCTCGGCGAGATGACGCGCCTGCCGCACGAAATCCACCAGATCGGCGACACCGTCGGCGCGCACGCTGCCGTCGTCTGCCAGATGCTCGGACAGCCGGAGGGCTGCCTTGTGGGACGCGGCGGGCAAGGGTTTCGCGCCGTGATGCGCGTCGACGATGAGGAGGTTGGCCGTATTCGATCCGATGTCGATCACCCCGAGCCGCACCCAGACAGGTTATTGGATGCCTAAGGTTGAGGGCATGCCGGAGACGCCCCTGGAAATCTCGCGCGTCTGGGTGGAATTCGATGACCCGGCCGAGCCGAACCAGCGTTTCCGATGCGACCTCACGTGGTTCACCTCCAACTGGGCCTGCATTTATGGGAGCGGCTGCAAGGGCATCTATGCCGACCGCCCGGACGACGGATGCTGCACTCTCGGAGCACATTTCACGGACAAGGACGACCTGGCGCGGGTCGAGGCGATCGCGGCGAAGATGTCTCCCGAGGAGTGGCAGCGCCACGTCGACGTCGGCCGTGCGAAGGCGTGGACGGCGCGCGATGGCAAGGAGACGACGACGAAGGTCGTCGACGGGGCGTGCATCTTCCTCAACGATCCCGACTTCCCGGGTGGGGCTGGCTGCGCGCTGCACATCCACGCGGTGCGTCGGGGCATTGCTCCGCATGATGCGAAGCCGGATGTGTGCTGGCAGTTGCCTATTCGGCGCTCCTATCGCACGGTGACGCTGCCCGACGAGACGTCCTATCTGGAGATCACCCTGACCGAGTACGACCGGCGCGGGTGGGGGCCGGGTGGGCACGACCTCGACTGGTACTGCACGGGCGCCCCGGAGGCGCACGTCGGCCGGGAGCCGCTCTATCGCAGCGCCCACGCGGAACTCATCGAGATGATGGGGCCATTGGCGTATGCCGAGCTCGTCCACCGCTGCGAGGCGCACCTGTTGTCGGTGCGAGCGTTGCGGGCGCGCGGCGCGCGGACGCTGCTGCCGCTGATGGTGCACCCGGCCACGTTGGCCGCGCCGAAGCCGCGTCCCGTGCGCTCGCGGGCGCGAGCGCGCAAGCGGTGACGTCGCCGGAGGCGGCTTCGTGGGTGGGCGCTGGGACGGTGGTTGCCACGACGGTGCGGCCCAGCCCGAACATTTGGGACCACCCCGACACCTATGAGTTGGAGAGTCTCGCCTTCGATCGCGAGCAGCAGATCGAGGCCCTGCTCGAGATCCTTCATCCGTATGCCGCGGCCACCCTCCTCGACGTCGGCTGCGGCACTGGCTTCCACTTGCCGCGTTTCGCCGCGCGGGGGGCCCGCGTGCTCGGCGTCGAGCCGCACCCGCCGCTGGCCGCGCGGGCGTGGGCGCGGGTGCTGGCCAGCGTGGCTGG
>NZ_HF571038.1:2262390-2271513 GCF_001046875.1 Nostocoides jenkinsii Ben 74 | reverse complement strand
CGATGGCGGCGGTGCCGGCGGCGATGATGTCGGGGCGGGCAAGGAGCTTCTCGCGGTGGGCCTGTCGGTAGCTTTCGCAGGCGAGGGGTTCTTTCCGGGCCAGGCCGTGGCGCTGCCGGTACAACTCGGGGGTGAGCCCGTGCCGGCTGAGATGACCAGGGGTGAGCACACGCATCCACCGACCGCACTCGTGACACATGATGGCGTCCTCGTCGCGGTCGACGACACCAAAGAGGCCGTGCCCGGAGGGTCGTGCACCGACCTCATCGATGCCGGTCTCCAAAGGCTTGTCCTGCCGCTGGCGGTGACGGTGATAAGAGCACAGCTCGGTGATGGCCGAGTCGCGTGGACGCGGACAGCCGGCCACCCGGCATGGGGTGTCATCCCGGGCTCCAGCTCTCCGCATCCCGCGCTGACCTGAGGGCAACCCGCCCCGCTCGACAGCGTCCTGGTCACTCATGGGCCGGGTGGACGCCCCTCGATAAGGAGCGGGGTCGCTCTCCATGCTCGCTAGACATCTGCCGCGCTGTCCGCGGCAGCAAACCAGTCGGGCTCCGCGGGCGGGCTAGGTACGGGCACGGACGCGTCCCGCTCGCCCCGGAGCCGACGCGACACCTCCCACATCTCGGGCACATGGTGAGGATGGCGCTCGGCATGCCAGGGCGCTTCCAGCGACGGATGCGCATGAACCACGTCGACAAGATCACCATCCTTGACGCCCAAGAGGATCGGCCACGTCGGTGGGAACTCCCGCCGGCCGAGATACAGCGGCCAGCGCGGCCGCAGCAGCGCCGAGGCGCACTCCTCGACCAGGGCGTCATTGCCGGTGACACCCACGAGGAATATCGCATCTTCGAGGTGGACCGACAGCGACGGCGCGGGCAGGACCTGCCCCTGCTTGGTGAGCCGACGGGACATTCGGAACTCGGCGCTCTTCTCCCCGGGCTGGTCGGCGCGCACGAGCACGCGCAGCGCGCCGAGGTCGCTCATGTCCTGCCCCCGCTCACGACCGAGCGCGGCCGCGAGGAGTCCGGTGACGCCCGAGTGAGTCGGCATCAGGTCCTCGCGCGAGGCAGCAATGTCCCGCTGCCGTGACCCGGGGATGAAGGGCTGCTGACGCACGTCCCAGCCCTGCATCGGCCCGGCGAGGCGAAGCAGGAGCACCTTCATCGCTGCACGTCCTCGTCGAGATAGCGCAGCCGCAGCCACCCCACCGACGCGGCGACCCGCCCCATCGCAGCCCGGTGCCAGCTCGCGGGGTACTCGACCTCGGGGTGCTCCTCGGCCAGGGACTCATCGTCGGGGTAGGTGGCCGCCCACGCCGTGCCGTCCTCGTCGGGGCCATCAATGCGGCACCGCTCGATGAGCGCGGCCACGAAGGCATCCTGATGGTCAATGAGCTCGCGGACCTCCTGCGCAGCACCGGCAGGGATGCGCGCCGAGCCCTGCTCCCACCGCCGCACAGTCCGGCCGGTGACATCAAGCCGCCAAGCGATCCAGTCTCCGGTCACACCCAAATGCTCGCGGGCGATGCGGAACTCCGCGGCCGTCATGGCCGCGGTGTTCCGGTTGGTCGCGGTGTCACTCATGCGGTCGCCACGCGCTCGACGATCGCCCAGAAGGTGTCGTAGTCCATGGCCGGGCTGCTCCAGCCCTCGCCGGGGGTGTAGGTCCAGGTGCTGCGCGGGGCGACCTCGAAGATCGCCTCCTCGATGGCCTCTTCGGTGGCGCTATCGAACTCGCCGGCAATGGCGGGGTAGATGGCGTGGGCAATGATGTCGTCTTTGGTGATGTCGTTCATGGCTTTCCCCTTCGGGTCTTGGTCTGGGCCTCTGCCCTGACCTCGTGATAGCTACTATATGTCCTAAACTAGGACACGTCAACCTAGGTGGTCCACCGGACCGGTCACAAGCTGATCAACGGTCGCAGCTCGCCCACTCGTAGGGCTTCGACCACGCCGGGGCGAGGGTCTACTTACCCAAGGCCTCGCGCAGAGTCTTGCGCGTAATGCCGGCACTCTCGGCCGCGCGGACCTCGGACTGCCACCCCATCTGCACGGCCTCAACAGCCGCCGCCTTGGACTCGGTCATGGCCGCCTCGAGAGAGGCGCGAGCAAGGTCGAGCGACTCGCCCGCGTCCGACGTCCGCAGGCGCGGGTCGCGCGGTGGGTCGAGCAGCTCGATCGCCTTAGCTCGGTCCGCGGCGAGCCGGCCCTCATCGAGCGCCCCCACCGTCTCGGCCCACGCGTAAGCCGCCTCCGCGACGGCGACAGCGGTCAGCCCTTTGGCAACCTCGCCCAGCCGTTCAAGGCTGTCGTCGGTGACCTTCCCCGCACGGTGATGAGCGAGCACCTCCCCAAGGTCACGCGCGACGTCGCGCGTGCTATATCGCCAGTGCGCGATACAGACATCTCCAAAGTCGCCCGCGCTGAAGTCACACAGCCAGCACGCGCTCACCGGCACCGGCATCGCGGGATCAGCGAGTGCAGCCTCGCGAGCCTCCCGGCTGCTCATCGTCCGACCCGCAGACCACGCGTGCCCGCAGGCCATGCGCTCGCACGCATCGAGTGGGGCACCTCGGGCGCGCTTGACGCGACCGGGGCCGGGAACTCGCGCAGTAGGGTCGCCTCGATGCTGCTGCAGCGCGCGTTGTCGATCCACCACTTCGCGTCCGTGGTGGCGGCGATCTCGACGCCCCGGGCGAGCATCACAGCGGCGCGCTCGTCGGTGTCGGCAGCGGCCTCAAGGCGGGCCCGCGTCTCGTCCCAGCGGGCAAGGTACGCGGTCCGGATGTCCTCGGCCCACGCACACTGCTTGGACGAGCCAACGAGACCGGACTCGATAGCGGCGATACCCCGAGCTGCGGTGGCAATCTCGCGGCAGGACGGACAGGTCAGGTTGGCGGCGACCCATGCGGCCTTGCGCTCGCGCTGCTCACGCCCCCCGGTCCACGTGATCTGCACGCGGTCGGTGTGGCCGCAGGTGGCGAAGGTGACGGTCTCGGTTCCAGTGCCCATGTATACGACTATACACCCAATCCTGACTATCAGTATACAGTTCGGGTCACGGGTGGGTAACGGTCTCATTGTCCCCGCGGGGGCCAGCCCGCGCGCACTCAGGAAGGCCAGTCCGAGTGAGGACACCTGGCCATGGCCTCCGAGCTTCAATGAGTGCCCAACGCCGAGTCGCCCGATCACGCACGGCAACTGCCTCAGCTCATGGCAGCGGTTGCAGTACCTGCAGTACGGCCCCATCGCCTTGACGTCCTACCTTGGCTTCTTCGTTGGCCGACCGGGTGCCCCCGCTGCCCAACAGGCTATCCCTAACGCTGCGCTCGGTACACGATTGGTGACCGACCCACCTCCTTCACGTTGATGGGCACCTGACACCCTGCAACCCGCCAGCTGTCACCACGCGTTGCCAGACCCAACGACCAGACCTCCACCCGCCCCTAACCAGCTAAGGCCACCTATGACCAAACCGAAACCACGGCAAGACCCACAGCGCACCTACGGCTACCTCGAACTCGCCGACCTGATCGAGCAACAGCTAGGCATCCGACCCTCGCTCTCGACCCTACGAAGCGCCGCCGCCAGACCCGCCGACCCCGCGCTATCAGCTCGCCTCACTACCGGCATGCCGCAGCCCCTACCGCCGCACACCAAACCAGCCCGCTTCGACGCCGACGCGATCGACGACTGGCTTGATCACCACCCCCTGCTCACCCACCGCATCCGCGACCAACGCCTCCGCGACCTCACCACCGCCGTCGGCCACGGCGACACCAACGCCATCCCCCACGCAGTGGCCCGCGCACGAAAAGCCGGCGCCTCCTGGAGCGCCATCACCACCGCCCTACAAGCCGGCGGCTGGCCCCACGGCCGCACCTGGGCATACCGCATCTACAAAGACACTCAGGCGTAGAGCGTCCGGCAGCCTGGCCGGCCGGACGGCCCCACCACCGAAGGAGTCTCACTGCCGCGGCCCCACCACCGAAGGAGTCTCACTGCCGCGAAGCCACCACCGAAGGAGTCTCACTGCCGCGAAGCCACCGCGGCGCCACAACCGAACACGGGAGCACACCGCGAGACGAACAGCACTGTCGATCACCGCCGCAGCTACCAGCCTCACCCAACCAGCCTGCTGCTCGGAGTCCCCGATCGCCTAGTGTGGCTGCTGCCCCAACCGGTACGGCGGACCGGCAATCGCCCCCATTGCGCTGGCAGCGGCTTACCGGCTCAGACAGGGGTCAGCCGGTGGGCTGGCAGCCATTCCTGGACGATGAGGTCTCCGCCGGGGCGCGGTATGACATAGATCGTCAACGCTGCCCACCCAGCGGGTTCCTGCGCCCATTGCAACACCAAGCCCTGCAGCGGGCCGTCAGGGTGCTGCACATGACAATGCCGGCGCCGGCCATCACCCCCCGGTGTTCGACCGCTCAGCGCCGGCGGCGCCGGCGGCGCAGTGCCGGTCAGCACTGGCCGGTCACACAGCGCCACCCCCCGAGCCGGCAGAGCAGCCATGAGGATCACTTCGAGCGACCGAATGTTCGGAGTCGAGGACGTTCACGCCATTGTCCAGGCGGCGATCGCGTGCGACCGGGAATCCCGCTAGGACGCGGTCGTCTCCGGCGCGTCCTCGACGTCCAACAGCGCCGCCAACTCGATCACAATCCCGGTCACGGACACCCCGCCCACGGAGACTCGTTGCAGGATCGACGGCTGGCCGTTGCCCTGCTGCTTGCGGCCCCACCGCGTCGAGGATAAGCCTTCCCGATGGATACCCTCCCAGGCTGCCGTGTCGCGCGAGGCCGACAGGGCGTCGGCGTGTCCTTGGATCGCCACCTGGTAGGCCGCTGTTTTGTCGAAGACGATCGCAGGCTCGCCGTCCTTGAAGACCAGGACGCCGATGCGCTTGCCTCCTGGTCGCACCCCGTCCGGGTTCGGGGTCCAGCCCAGCAGTGTGTTGATGGTTTCCGCCCGTTGACCCCAGCGGTCGGGGCCGACCGGCATCGGCGCTCCCGGAGACCCGGACGGGGTGCCGATGTGAGCACCGTGCGCGGACAAGACAGACCGCAGCCGGGACAGAAAGATCGTCCCCAGCGAGAATGATTGCGCGGTGCTCGCGCCATCATTGGCGATCGTGTCGAAGGCGGCGTACAGCGCCGACAATCGGTCGCCGAACTCATCGTCCATGCCCAGTTCGGCGATCACGTCGGACAAGACGTCCAGCCCTAGCATCATGTCGGCAACCACGTTCGCGGGGCGCTGCGAGCCTCCCGCGACATCCATTTGGGCGCTCACCGAAGTGGCGTTGTCGTCCATCCGCTGCTGCCATTCTTCGCGAGTGGCGGCCCACCCGTTTGCGGCGATCCGTCGAGCCATCATTCGCACGGCGTAGCCGGTGACGGTTGCCTGTATGCCTTGGGCGGAAACGCGGTCCAGCCGATCGGTGGGAACCCGCGAAGGGTTCAAGAAGCCTCTCGCCACCCGCATCGGGACGACCCGGTTGAGGATCGAGGGGACTTCGGTGGACTGCTCGGCGCTGACCACCAGCAAGGCGATCGGCTTGAATACCTGTGCGCTGCCGAGGCTGGCGGTGGCACGCAGCCGACCGTGCCCGTTGTGGACAGCCCTGAGCATTTCGTCGACGGCGGACTCGGTTCGTCGCTGGGCCTGGGTGTCGTGCCCGTTCGGGGCAACGTCGTCGGTGACCCAGATCGGCGACCGCGCGAGCATCATTTCCTGCGCGGTCTGCGTGTCTTTCGCCGAGCCGGGGAGCCGATTCGGGGTCCAGACTCCCCCCGTCGGCTGCCAGAACGCCATAATCGCGGCTGAGGTGTAGGACTTGCCGAGATTCGTCCCGCCCGTGATGTAGAGCGGCGAGGCGCACCGGACCGGCACCACAGGCCGCAACCCCGCAGCGAGAGTGATCGCCGCGCTACGTGGATCGGTCCACACATAGTCTTCCGGATGCTCGGGGAAGTAGGTGTTCATGGTGGTCCGCACCGCGGACCGGGCGTCGTCATCGTCGTCGGGCAGGATCATCCCGAAGGATCGCCAGCCCGACATCACCGAGTCGTCAATGCCGAGGTGGACGCTGTCGGGGTCGATCAGACCGTTCGCGCCGATGACGACATCGCCCATCGCCATGACCGGACACCCGTCGTCCATCGGCAGCCAGCCCATCTGCTGCCAGGCCGTGCGGTAGACCCGCTCCGAGTCGCGGTATCCCATCATCGCGCCTGTGAACTCTTTGTGGGTCGGCGGGAACGCCAGCGGGTCGGGGCCGAAGTGTTCGGTCGGCATGACGACTCCGACCTGGGGGGCGGTCCATCGGTCCGGCACCGTCCACAGCATGTTCTGGTTGCCGTGCAATTTCCGGGTGATGACGTCTTGGCCGCGGAGCCAGGCGAACTCGACGGTGACGGTGCAGGCCGCTTGATCCAACTCGGAGCGAGGCGTCGTGTTTCCGGTGAGGGTTTCTTGGGGCGTGACGAATCGTGGGCGGACCACTTCGGAGACCCGCGCGACATAGGGGTATACGTCCACCCAGCGCCCCCCGTCGCCGTCGGGGTTGGGCTCGAACTTTTGCGTCGTCAGCGTCGTGTCGTTCATCCGCCACCGGCCTTCGGTGCCGGGCGGGTTCGGCGGCGGGAAGTCCGCCGTTGCCGCGGCCAGCAAGTCGTGCAGCGGGATGCCGCGGGCCAGGACGTCGTCGATGCCGTCTTTCGGCTGGTATCCGGCGGTGTTCGCGAGGTGAACCATCTTGGCGTCGGCGTTGCGGCTGCCCGACGTGAGGTACTGGTGCAACCGCCCCGCCTGACGGGCGACAGCGGGGTTGGTTTCGATGTCGCCGTCCAGCGCGACATAGAACGTCCGGTTGCGGACGTCGATCGCGTTCCATTCCGGATTTTGGTGCCAGTTGCCGACGCCGACCATCCCGATCACCAAGAAGCGTCGCTCCGGCTCGATCGTGTCCATCAAGGCGCTGAGCCGGTCGCGGGCGGCGTGAATGTCTTCGCCGGGGTCGATCATCAGGTCGTCGGAGTCAATACCCGCCTCGATCAGGAAGGCCGTCGTCAACGAGAGCGCCTTAATGAGTCCTTCGGTCAACGCGATCGTCGGCGGGGTCGATGACAGCCACGACGTCGGCGTCGCCGGGTGGACGCAGAGCACCGAAGACAAGCTCGACAACACGAGGTACTTGCCTTCTGGCTTGCCTTTGCGGTCCACCCGCAGCGACGACGAGTGTGGGCGAACCTGCCAGGACGACACCCGCGCCGGGGCGGCCGGCATACCGTGTTCGCGGGAGAGCTTGCGACTGGCCCAGTAGCCGACGACATCGCCGGGGGTGTGCCACGGCATCGCCATCGCGTCCCCGGTCGAGCAGGCCGCGACCAGTGCGCGGCTTGAGCGACCGTCGCGACCGATGGAGGCGTTGAAGGCGGCAACGGTGGCCCCGGTGATAGTTGCGAGCCCTTGCGCGTAGGCGACGAGCGGGGCCACCGCTGATGCGTAGAGTTTGACGGCTCCCTCGCCGATGATGGGGGCGTAATCCGCCGGACTCCATACGCTCATGCACGGTCTTTGCCGTTCAGGGTGCCGTCGCGGCGCGGCTACGGCTACCGTGGGTGCTCTGACTCCAACCTACGGGCGTCCGCACTCCCGATCACCGAACGACACCGAGGCGCAATTCTGCTGCGCGACTGAGATGCACAGTGGAGCCTTCCCCGCGTACCCGTGAGTAAGTCGATCGTTATGCCGCAGAATCCGTTACCACCGTCGTCAGCCGCTCTCGGGTGGTCGCTGACCCTCGTCGAGCCGCTGCTGCCCACCGAGCGCCGAGCGCTCTTCGAGGCGGCGATGCACGAGGTGGTGGTGCGCACCCCGGATTGGGCTGCCACCTTTTTCGGCGGGTTCGCCACCGATGTGATGTTGACTCTCCCCGAAGTTGACCCGTGGCGGCTGCTGTCGGGGAAAGTCGGCTCTTTCACGGTCGGCCCCAGGCCGCCAGCGGAGGATGGGGCGGTCACCCGAGTGGGGGAGAAGTTCGGCACAGTCCGCAATGGGTTCGATCGACTGCCCCCGATGTATGACGATCCGCGCAACGACCCCTACCTGGTTGCCTTGACGCCCGATCTCAGCCCCGCCGCCGCGGCCGTGCTCGCCGCGGCGGGATACGGCTGGGAGCAGGCCAACGAGATGCTTCTGGCGGCGTCGGTGACTCCCGGAGAAGCCGAAGCGTCTGACGTAAAGGTGTTGCGACGTCGCACCCCCGCCGACCGGCTGTTCGTGGTCGGGTCGGAGGCGGTGCGGTGGGCGATCCACCGACGACGCAGCTATGCCGGGAAAGACGACTTGTGGCCGCTGGAGGCCGCGTCTCGGTGGGCCTGGCGAGCGGATCGAGTGTCCCAAGGCGAGGCGTCGGCGCTACCGAGACCCGACCAAGACGAGGCGTTGAAGCTTCATCAGTGCCAGTGGTTCCCCGTGGACGACTTCGATTCGAGCCAGTTCTGACGGATTTCGGCGAGAAAACTCCGGATTCGTGGTGTGACGAACGTCACAACGTGCCCCGTGCTTCGCCGACCCCGTCGTCTCCGGAGCCCGAAAATCACCCCTGAACCCCGGATTCGGGCCATGTTGGGGGGTTCACGGAGGAATGTCATGTTATCCATGTCACCCAGTGATGTAGGTCACAAACGCTTGACACGTTGTGTTCACGATGGTGTATCACGCGCGCGCGTCCGACGGGTATGGAGACCCCTTGGTTTTTCCCATGAGTCAAATGAGTCAAAAATAAATCGAAAATGCCCACCATATACCCGGTATTCACGCAGGTCAGGAGCCTGTTGACTCATTTGACTCATTTGACTCATGCGAAACATAGCCCCCCCTTGTAGAGAGAACATATATACCGAATCCAGGGAATATAAATGTTCTCCCGCATCAGGGGGTATGTATGTATTAGTCAAATGAGTCAAGTAGTAGTAGTAGTAGTAAAAAGGGCCTCTGACCTGCATGTTCGATTTGACTTTCGATTTGACTCATCCGGGATTTGCGTGAGTCAACGTGAGTCATTTCCAAACCGTGTTCGATTGGGGATGATTTGACAATCGGGCGAA
>NZ_HF571038.1:2240464-2262290 GCF_001046875.1 Nostocoides jenkinsii Ben 74 | reverse complement strand
CCGGCGCGACCCCGTCGTCCAGCAGCGGCGTCGTCGCCGAGCCACCAATGGCGGTCAGGTCCGCCGACACGGCTAGGCCGGTGCTCGCCGGGTTGGTGCCTGGGGTCACCGCGACCGTCAGCGTCGTCTGCCCGCCCTGAGCGATCGACGTCGGGTCGGCCGAGCCGGTGCCGCTCGGATCTGTCGGTCCCCCCGTCGGTATGCCGCGCGGCGTGATCGACAGGTCATCGATCCCGAGCGCGTCATCCGACCCGGAGACGTCCTGGCTCGCCCACCGCAGCACGATCCGCGCGCCAGGCGCCACGCTGAGGCCGGTCACCGACCCGGTCACGGCGGAGCGGTTGGCGGCGGCGTTGCCGTCGAGGGCGGCGGCGGTGCCGCTGGTGAGTGTCGAGGTCGCGTCCAGGGCGGGGGCCGCGAGCCAGGTGCCATCGGCCAGCCCGGTGGCGTCGGTGCTGTAGCCGAACACCAGCCGGTCGGTCCGAGCCGTGGTCGCGCCGCCGAGGCGCCACTGCTCGGCGGTGAACGCGAGGTCGAGGGAGGTGATCGTCGCGCCAGTCGAGTTCGTCAGCACCACCCCCACCGTGGGGGAGTTGCTGCCGCTGTTGAGGCTGCCGAACGCGCGATCGGGAGCACCCGCGGTGCCCAGAGAATAGGTGTCACCGCCCGTCCCGGAGCCGGTGCCCGCGGCATACGACGTGTTGGCATTGGTGCCCGCCTCAAGGAGGGTCCAGCCCGCCGGGAGGTCGCTCTCCACCCCGGTGCCGGAGCTGACCAGCGAATCAAAGCTTTGGACGTATGCCGCGTCGAGCGCCGACAATCCCGCCTCACCGGCGGCGTGGCTCGCCGGGGCGACCGCCACCAGTCCCGCCGTGGTCGTCGCGAAGGCGGTGGCGAGTGTCAGAGCGCGCCGCCGCGCGCTGCCGTGACCGAACATGGGGGACCTCCAGCAGTGGCGAACGGGTCTCGTTCACCCAACAGTGCGGGTCAGGGGGTGTCAACCGCTGCGGTTGTCGTGTCGCCGAACGGTCACGAGGCGTTCGCTTGGGCGCTCCCGCTCGTCCGCGCGAAAGTCCTAACCTCGTCAGGGCCGACGCCCCAGGAAATCCGTCGATTGGTGAACGTTCAAACTGCTAACCTTGATGAATTGCGGCGCATCACGCCGCCACCCGTCTTGCCACGACCCGCCGCCGGAGACAGCGTCGCCACCGGGACGAGTAGCTGTCCTAGTCGGGCCCCCTTTCCACAGACGGAGACAACCCTTTGTCTAGCCCTGCCCCTGTTGACGCACCCGTCGACACCTATTCCGACAAGATCGACGGCGCGGTCCTCAAGGTCGCCGGCGTCGTCGTGCTCGGCGCGATCATGTCGATCCTCGACATCACGGTCGTCAACGTCGCGCTGCCGACGTTCGAGCACGAGTTCGCCAAGAGCGGCGAAGACCTCGCCTACTCCACCGTGGCCTGGACGGTCACGGCATACACCCTCGCGCTCGCGACCGTCATCCCCCTGACCGGGTGGGCGGCCGACCGCTTCGGGACCAAGCGCCTCTACATGTTGGCGATCGCCCTCTTCACGGCCGGTTCGGTCCTGTGCGCGATGGCCACGAGCATCAACATGCTCATCCTCTTCCGGGTCATCCAGGGCCTCGGTGGTGGTCTCCTCATGCCGCTCGGTATGACGATCATGACCCGGGCGGCCGGCCCCCACCGGATGGGTCGCCTGATGGCGATCCTCGGGGTGCCGATGCTGCTCGGCCCCATCCTGGGCCCGATCCTCGGTGGCTACCTGATCGACACTGTCTCCTGGCACTGGATCTTCCTCATCAACCTTCCCCTCGGTCTGATCGCCCTGGCGTATGCCGCGTGGGCCCTGCCGAAGGACCGGCCCGAGCCGACCGAGTCCTTCGACTTCCTCGGCATGCTGATGATGAGCCCGGGTCTGGCGATGTTCCTCTACGGCATCTCCGCTATCCCCAGCGAAGGCACGTTCTTCTCGGCCAAGGTCATCGGCTGGGGCACCGCGGGTCTGCTGCTGCTGATCGCGTTCGTGCTCTACAGCTTCAAGCCGGAGCACCCGCTGCTGGACCTGCGACTGTTCGCCAACCGCAACCTCACCGTGGCGACCGTGACGATGTTCATCTTCGCCGCCGCCTTCTTCGGTGGCCTGCTGCTGGTGCCGACTTACTTCCAGACGGTTCGCGGCGAGGACGCCCTCCACGCCGGTCTGCTCGTCGCCCCGCAAGGCATCGGCGCCATGCTGACCATGCCGATCGCCGGCGCGCTGGCCGACAAGAAGCCGGTCGGGCGGATCGTGCCGTTTGGGCTCGTGGCGATCATCATCGGCATGTTCTTGCTGTCGCGCGTCGACGGTGACACGTCCTACTGGGGCTACATCATCCCGGTGCTCTTCCTGCTCGGCCTCGGCATGGGCGGCACGATGATGCCGATCATGACGTCCGCCATCAAGACGCTGACGTCGCATCAGGTCGCACGAGGCTCGACGCTGCTGAACATCACCCAGCAGATCGCCAGCTCCGTCGGCGTCGCGATCATGTCGGTCGTGCTCACCAGCGGGCTGAAGAACGACACCCTTGTCTCCCAGGCCGGCGCGTTCGGTGAAGCCACCAAAAACGTGACCGACCCGGGGCAGATCCAGCAGATCCTGGCGAAGTTCCCGGCAGTTGCCGAGATTCTCGCCAAGGCCGGAGCCGACCAAGCCGCTGGTCAAGCTGCCCTGCTGAGCGCCGTGCGCGACGCGATGGGCAAGGTCTTCGGGTCGAGCTTCCTGGTCGCCGCCTTCCTGGTGGCGCTGACGCTCATCCCGGCCTTCATGCTGCCTCGCCAGCACGAGGAGAGCCACCTGACTGATGACATGGATGCCCCGCCGCCGGTGCTGATGCACTGACGACCAATGGGTCGCCCTAACGAACCGGTCACGCTCGGCCTTGCGCCGAGGTGACCGGTTCGTCGTTGGGAGGGTCGTCGTTGGGAGGGGTGTCGGTAGGACGGTGCACAATGGCGCGGGTCGGGTCACGGGGGCCCGGCGTCGATGCTGAGGGGGGGCTGCCGTGGGTCTCGTCGCCGTCCTGCGGCGCCGGTGGCGCCTGCACCCCTCGGCCATGGCCGCCGTGATCGCGACGCTCATGCTGTGCCTGCTCGTGGTCGCTTCGCTGCGCGCCTTCGCCGGCGGCATCGCCGACGCGAGCGTGCGAAGCAGCGTGCTGGCGAGCACCGAAGAGGCCCGCCTCATCCGGATCAGCACGACGCTGCGACCCGATCGGATCGCCGAGGTCGGGAAGGCGGTCGAGCAGCTGAGCGGGCGGATCGAGGGCCGGCGGGTGTATGCCGCGCGCGTCGCCACCTCTCGCGGCCTCGCCGGTGGGGCGGCCAAGGACCGCATCCAGCTCGCCGAGTCGCCCGACATCGCCGGGGTGGCGAGGCTGACTGCCGGTGCGTGGCCGACCTTGCGCACGGACGCCCCGATCCCGATCGCCGTGCCGGAGGCTGCCGCGACGGCGCTGGGTTGGCAGCTCGGCACGCGGGCCGGCCTCACCGATCTCATCGACGACCAGGCCGGTCCCCTCGAGGTCGAAGTCGTCGGGGTGTATGCCGTGTCCGATCCCGCCTCGCCCCTGTGGAGTCTGCTTCCTCTCGCCTTGACCGGGGTCGCGCAGGGCGACTTCACGCAGTACGGCCCGATGATCGTCCCGGCCGCCACCCTCAGCACGCAGACGAGCGCCACCTTCGCCGTCGACGTCCCGCCGGATGGGCTCAACCGCGCAACGGCCGCCTCGGCCGCCGGTGCCGCCGACATCGCGATCGCAGAACTCAAGGCCGCACCGGCAATGGCGAACGCGACGGTCCGCGGGGAGATGCCCCAGGTCCTGCGCGCGGCCGCCGCGCTGGGTGATCGCACCGACCGGGTGCTCTACACCCCGATGCTGTTGCTGCTCCTGCTCGGGGGTGCGGCCCTCGCGCTATCCGTCGGCCAGCTCGCGATGCTGCGCGACAGCGAGACCCGCCTCCTGCGCACCCGCGGCGCTTCGACCGGCCAACTACTTCTCCTCGCCGTCGCCGAGGCGCTGGTCGTCATCGGCGTGAGTGCCGCCGCGGCACTCCTCCTAGCCCCCCTCGTGGTCGCGCGGCTCGCCCACGCCTCCGGATTCGAGGGCGCATCGGCGAGTTATCGGCATACGCTCCAGCAGTCGTCCGTATGGGGAGCGGTCGCCACCGGCGCCGCCCTCGCCTTGGTGGTCTATCTCGTCGCGAGCCTGCGTCACGGGCAGTTGCGGGTCGAGCGGGACGCGTCTGGGCGCAGCAAGGCCTTGTCCGTGCTGACTGGAGCGGGGCTCGACGTCGCTCTTCTGCTGCTCGGGGCGCTGGGGGTCGTGCAGTTGCGGCGCTACGCGGGCAAGGCCGATCAGGGCACGATCGATGCCCTCACCCTGGCCGCGCCGGTTCTGGTGATCGGCGGGCTGTGTGTTGTGGCGCTGCGGCTGATCCCGCTGCTGGCGCGGGCCGGGTCGCGCTGGGCCGCTGGCGGGGACACCCTGGGTCGGGCGTGGGCCGGGTGGCAGGTGGCGCGGCGTATGAGCACGCAGGCGGGGTCGGTGCTGCTCGTGTTGTTGTGCTTGACCATGGGTTCGCTCGCGGTGAGCCAGAAGGCCACCGTGGACCGCTCGATGGTGGACCAGTCGGCCTTCGAGACGGGAGCGCCCTTGCGGGTGGCCCTGCGCGGCCCGGCTTTCGGCGACCCGGGCATGCCAGCGGTGCTGGCCGATGCCGCCGGCGGTGCGGATCGGGCGATGCGGGTCTATCGCGAGAGCATCGACGTCGGCGGGCTGCGCGGGGTCAGTCTGCTCGCCGCGGATGTGCGCGCGGGACAGGTGATGACGCCGCGGACTGACCTGTTGAGCGGCGCCGCGTGGTCGGACCTGATCCAGCGGTTGGTGCCGAGCGACCAGAAGCCCGTGGGTGTGGAGATTCCCGAGGGGACGACGGAGTTGACCGTCCAGACGCGGACCGCCGACCAGCAGGGATTTGGCGACAACGGCCTCACCGCGCAACTTGTGCTGGCCGATGCTGCCGGCCAATGGTTCTCGCTGCCGCTGGAGTTCACCAGCGGCGAGCAGCGGGTGTCCCTGACGGCGCCGGCGCCGGGCTTCCGCGGCCCGGTGCGCCTCGTCGGCCTCACCCTGGACGGGCTCTACCTCGGGTTGATGGAGGAGAGCCTGCGCCCCCGCCTGACCATGAGCAGCGTGACCGCAGGGTCGACGTCGCTGGAGCTCGGAACGTTCGCGGGGGAGTGGCGCGGGGCGACCTGGGTGTTCGCGCCGCCGATGCCGGACCCGGGATCGGTCCCGGTGCTCATGACGCGCGACTTGGCAAGCACGACCAAGGTAGGCGTTGGTGCGGAACTGAAACTGACGATGGTCTCCTCCGCCCGCACGGCCAAGGTCGTGGGGTTGATCGACGCCCTCCCGACGGCAACGAACCCGCACCTCGGGGTCCTGGCAGACCTCGGCGTCGTACAGCGGGCCGCCGGCGCGAGCGGGGACTCGGTCAGCGGGATCAGACGGCTGACGGCGACCGAATACTGGCTGGACCCGGTCGATCCGGCGCACGCGCTGACGGCGCTGGCCGCCGACAGGGCGCGCATCGGCACGATCATCGACCGCAATGACGTCCTTGCCGCGCGCCAGGAGAGCAGCGTCAACGCTGGGATGCGCACGGCGATGGGCGTCCTGACAGCGGCGGCGCTACTGCTGGCGACGCTGGGTTTCGCGGCGGCGACCACCGCGTTGGCGACGCAGCGACGCCAGGAAGGCGTAGTCCTGACCGCCCTCGGCTACAGCCCCCGCGCGCAACGGCGGGTGCTGCTCGTCGAGCGGACCGTCGTGGTCGCGCTGACGGCGGTGGTCGGCATTGGGGTGGCGGCCCTGTCATCCTGGCTGGTCATGCCGCTGCTGGTTTCAGGCGATGGGCACGCGCAGGTTCCGCCGGTGGTGTTGGCCTTCAACTGGCCGGCGCTGCTGATCTTGGTGGCCGGGGTGAGCGTTGTCTTAGTGGCGGTGGCGGCGCTCTTGGTCCGCGGCCCCGGTGACCTGAGCGCCCAACTGCGAGCGCAGGAGGGTGAATGATGCGCCCCCTGAAGCGCGCCGGAGCCCACGCTAGGGGCGGCGCCCATGCCCGCGCGGCGAGCGGGTCTCGCGGTGGCGCCTTGACCCTGGGGCGGCTGCTGCGCCGGCACCTGCGCCGCGTCGGGCTAGGGGTGCTGCTCGCGCTCGTCGCGGCCTTGACCACGACGCTGGTCCTCGCGACGCCGCGGCTGGCGGACGCGGCATACGACAAGGCATTGGGTGACCAACTGCGGGACTCGGCGCGCGGACTGCGCGACATCAACCTCTCGGTGACGCGGGGGAGTGAGTTCGGGTTCTATGGCGTGCCGATCGCGATGCTCGGCGGCGAACCCGTGTCTCCGCAGGAGCGGGTCGATGCCAAGGCGCGCGAGATTCTGGGCCCGGCCGCCGCGCTCGTCGGGGGAGGCAGTTTTTCGGCCCAGGCCGATAGCTCCAGCGTCTCCATCCTGGACGACGCCGGGAGGCCCCGCACCGACCAGCCGACGCGGCAGGCGGTGGCGCGGCTGCAGTCTGGCTTCCCCGAGAAGGTCACGTGGGATGCGGGCGAGATGCCGGGCCTCCCGCGGCATACGGCCACGGTGCCGTATCTGATCGACGGCGACCAGGTGCCGCGCCCGACCAAGGTCATCCCGGTCGCCATCGCCACCCGCACCGCCCACGAGTGGGGCATCGGTGTCGGGACGCGGATGCGCTTGGACGCGGTGGGGCAGGGCCCGTCCTACGCCCAACCGCAGCCTTTCGTCGTCGAGATCGCGGGCACATATACGCCGAAGGACGCCGCAGACCCCTTCTGGGACGCTGAGCAGCGGATGGTTCGCGCGGCCGGACTCCCCTCGCCCGACGGGGGATCGATCCCCGAGATCGCGCTGATCGTCGCTCCCGAGGCGTATGGGCCGTTCGGCGCCGCCCTTTATCCCCTGCCGGAGGACTACCGAGATTTCCAGAACGGCTCCAGTGAGATCTCGTCCGGACTGGTGCATGAGTGGCGCTATCCGATCGCGGATGAGCGGGTCGATCGGGGCGATGTCGACGTGCTCGCCGATGGCGTGTCGCGCCTTGACCTCGCCGGGAGCAGGTGGGGACCCGACATCCCCAAGGTCGTCACGGGACTGCGCGACGTGCTGGCCCGCTATCAACGTGCTGTCGCGAGCACCTCTGCGCTGATGCTCTTCATCGTGCTTGCCCTCGTCGTGGGTGCGGCGTTGGCGATGGCGCAACTCGCCTTGGCGATCGTGGGGCAGCGGCGCCGGGAGTTGGGCCTGCTGCGCACGCGAGGCGCCGCCGCCGGCCAGGTCGCGCGACTGACTCTGTCCGAGATCGCGATCTGGCTGATCCCGGCAGTCCTCGCGGTGGCGGTCGTGGCCGCGCTCGCGCCGGGTCGGACGCGGGCCGAGAGCGTGGCGCTGGTCGTGGCGCCGATGCTCATGGTCCTGATCGTGGCCGTCGTTGCGACCCTGGTGGTGCTGCGCTCGGCGCACCGCACCGGCGATCGCGCAGGAGGGCGGTGGGCACGGCGCCTGGCGATCGAGCTCACGGTGCTGGCGGGGGCCTACTTCGTCACGAGTAGCCTGCGCAGCCGCGGCGAGCAGATCCGGTTCGGGACGGCCGACTGGGTGGGGGCGCTCACCCCGGTTGTGCTCGCCCTGGCGGCGACGGTCGTGCTGCTCCGGACCTATCCCCTGCTGGTCACCCTGGCCGCCCGCGGCCTGGCGCGGACGCGGTCACTGCTCGGCTTCCTCGGGTTGGCCCGGTCGGCGCGCGACGGGACGCGGGTCGGTCTGCCGGTCGCCATCCTGGTCATCGCGGCGACGGTGACCACGCTGCTCACCACGATCTGGGTGTCGATCGATCGCGAACGCGTGGCCGGCACCTACCGCAGCGTCGGCGCCGACGTGCGCATCGATGCCATTCGAATCGACGCGACCGACCTACCGCCGCTCGCGGAGCGCGCTGGCGTGGGGGCCGCCGTGCCGGCCTATCTTGCGACGACGCAGCTCAGCGCGACAGCCGGGTCGGGCAACCAATCGGTGGCGCTCGTCGCGACCGACCCGCAGGCGTATGCCGCGGCCCTGGACCGCACGCCCGTCGCCTTTGATCCCGCGCGGCTGAGTGGATCGGCGGCGGGGGGCGACGGTTCCGGTTCGGGTGGCACGACAGGTTCGGGTGACACGACAGGCTCGGGGAGCAGCGGGGGGACTGCGGTGATCCCGGCCCTGGTCAGCGCCCCGCTGAAGGCCCCGGGTCCGGACTTCCAGTTGGCCGTCGACGCGGTGCTGGTGCGCATTCGGGTGGTTGGGGTTGATCCCGCGTTGGCGCGGGGCACCAGTGGCAAGACCGCACTCCCGGTCGTCCTGGTGCCGCTGGACACGCTCCAGGCGGTCAAGCCGTCGACCCAACCCAACACGGTCTTTCTCCAGACGACCGACGCGGCGGCGGCGGAGCTGGCAGGGTCGTCGGCCCCGACGAAACTGTCGCAAGGGGTCACCTCACGGCCCAGCCTGGCGAATGCCATCGCCGAGCGCGCGTTGCCACGGCTGGTCCAGGCTGGAACTCTCGCCGCGCTGGTAGCCGCCGGCCTACTCAGCCTGCTGGCGGCGCTGCAATTGCTGGCTGCGACGCGGCGCGAGCGCACCGACGCGATGGTGCGACTGCGCACGATGGGTCTGCGTCACGGCGGGGAATGGCGGCTCGGCTTGATCGAAGTCCTGCCACTCGCCGCGGCGGCTATCGCCGCGGGAACTGGCTCTGGCCTCGTCATCCCACGCTTCTTGACGTCCTTCGTCGACCTGTCGCCCTACACCGGTGGCCCGCCCTTCCCACGTCTCGGCGCATCAATGCCCATCACTGCGGCGCTGGCGGGTGCGCTGCTCGCGATCGTCGTCCTGGCGCTCGCCGTCGACGCTCGCCGCGCCCGCCGCACCCGCCTTGCTGAACACCTTCGAGCAGGAGACACCCGATGACTGCGACTGCGACCGCCACCGCCTTCGGCGCGGGGGCTCAGATCGTCTGCGACAACCTGGTGCGCATCTTCAAGTCCGAGGGCGTCGAGGTCGTCGCCCTGCAGGGCTTGGATCTCCTTGTCCAAGAAGGCGAAGTCGTCGCCATCGTCGGTGCGTCCGGCTCGGGCAAGTCCACTTTGTTGAACGTCCTGAGCGGACTGGATGTGCCGAGCGCGGGCGTGGCCCGGGTGGCCGGCGCCGACCTGCTGACCATGTCCGCGCGCGACCGGGTGCGTTATCGGCGCCAGACGGTGGGCTTCCTCTTCCAGCAGGCGATGCACAACCTGCTGCCCTATCTGAGCGCGAGCGAGAACATCCAACTGCCGATGACCCTGGCCGGGGTGCCGCGCCGTGAGCGGCCGGAGCGGGCGGCCGAGTTGCTGGACCTGCTCGGCATACCGGACTGTGGGGAGCGCCGGATGGCCCAGCTCTCCGGCGGCCAACAGCAGCGGGTGGCGCTCGGGGTGGCCATGGCCAACCGACCAAAGGTGCTGCTCGCCGACGAACCCACCGGCGAGCTCGACACCCAGAGTTCGGCGGAAGTCTTCGAGGCCATCCGGCGGGCCAACGCGGCATACGGCACGACGGTGGTGTTGGTGACCCACGATCCGCTGGTGAGCGAGCAGGTCCAACGGACCGTCGGGATCCGGGACGGACGAACCTCATCGGAGGTGCGTCGGCGCACGGAGATTGGCTCCGACGGCGGCGAGGCACTGATCGCCGAGGAGTATGCCGTGCTCGACCGCGCCGGACGGCTGCAACTTCCGCGGGAGTTCACCGAGGCCCTGGACATGCGGGACCGGGTTCGACTCGATCTCGAAACCGATCACATCGGGGTTTGGCCGGACCTGCCCAGCGGCGCGGAAACCGACGGTGTGCCGGGCGAGGGCGGACGTGGTGAGGCCGGACCAGGCGAGGCCGGACCAGGCGAGGCCGGACCAGGCGAGGGAGGCGCGCGATGAGCACAGACTATGTGCGAATCGAAGGGATCACGCGGACCTTCGGGGCCGGTGAAAACGCCGTCCACGCGCTGCGCGGGATCGATCTGGCGATTCGGCAGGGGGAGTACGTCGCGATTAAGGGACGCTCCGGCTCGGGCAAGACCACGCTGCTGAACCTCATCGGTGGGCTCGACCGCGCCACCTCCGGCCGGATCGAGGTCGGCGGCGCCGACGTCACCGCGATGACCGACGCCGAGTTGCTGACGCTGCGCCGCGAGCGGGTGTCCTATGTGTTCCAGTCCTTCGGGCTGATCCCCATCCTAACGGCGCGGGAGAATGTGTCGGTTCCGTTGCGGCTGAACAAGATTCCGCCCCGAGATCGGGAGGAGCGGGTCACCGAGGTGCTCACCAGCGTCGGATTGGCAGGGCACCAGAACCAGGTGCCGGGTCAACTCTCCGGCGGCCAGCAGCAGCGCGTCGGGCTGGCGAGGGCGTTGGCGGCGAAGCCCGGGCTGTTGCTGGCTGACGAGCCGACCGGTCAGTTGGATTCGCACACCGCGCGCGACATCATGACCCTCATCGGGACGCTGGTGCGCACCGAGTCGATGACGGCGATCGTGACCACGCACGATCCGCTGCTGCTGTCGCTGGCCGATCGGGTGATCGAGATCGCCGACGGTCACTTGGTGGCGTAGCCGACTGCTGCCGGGCCGGGGTGGCAAGGGCGGCGGGGGTGGGGTCGCTTGTGCCGGGCCGATCTTGTCGGGTGCGGCGCGGCGGCTCAGCTCAGCAAGTCGCGCGAGTCGTTGTCCTTGACGTGACGAGCCTGCTTGGCGAGGTGGAAGCGGGTGTCACCGTAGGTGTGCTCGATCGCGGTGATGCGGGCGAGGTGGTGGCCCACGGCATACTCCGCCGTCATGCCGATGCCACCGTGCAACTGCACGGCCTCTTGGCCGACGTGGCGACCCGCCTTGCCGACGATGACCTTGACCCGCGAGACGGCGGTGTCGTCGTCGGGATTCTCGGCGAGGGTCATCGCCAGGAAGTAGACCGCGCTGCGAGCGAGTTCCAGGCTGGTGTACATATCGGCGGCGCGCTGGGTCAGCGTCTGGAAGCGCATCAACGGCACGCCGAACTGCTTGCGCGTCTTGAGGTAGTCGACGGTCAGCCCGAGGGCCGCCTCCATCGCACCGAGGGCCTCCGCGGCCAGCACGAGCGTGCCGAGGTTGAGAGCGCGCTGGACGTGGGCCGCACCACCGGGGATGGCGCGCGCCTCCTGCCCGGCCAGGTCCACGGTCGCTCCGGCGAACGTCGGCGCGTCAAGGGCGTAGATCTCGACCGCGTCACCCACGCAGGCGGTGGTGACGACGGCGGGGGACGCCGCGGCATACGGAATGGCGGCGCGAATCCCGGCGAGCGAACCGGCCGTTGCCGTGACGCCCACGGGGGTCGGGGACCACGCCCGGCTGGGCTCGTAGAGCGCGGGCACGACGAGCCGCGTGCCCTCGATGGCGGCCGTCGCGAGGTCGTCGAATCCCTCGTCGGAGCAGAGGAGTTGCGTCGCCGTCAACGACTCGGCGTATGGCGCGCGCACCCCCGCCTTGCCCAACTCCAGTGCAACGGCAACGGCCTCGACCGGGCCCGCGCCCATGCCGCCGACGTCCTCGGCGAACGGCAACCCGAGCGCACCGAGCTCGGCGAGGGCCTGCCAGAGCTTCGGGTCGTGTTCGGCATCGCCGGGGACGGGAGCCGCGTGATGCCGGGCGAGGAGGTCGCGGGTGGCCTCGCGCAGGGAGGTCTGTTCTTCGGTGAATGCGAAGTCCATCGTTTAGCCCTTCAGTCCCAGGATGCCGGTGGCGATGACCCCGCGCTGGACCTCGTTGGATCCGCCGTAGATCGAGGCTTTGCGGAAGTTGAGATAGACCGGCACCGATCGCCGGGCCCAGTCGGGGGTGTCGTCGGCGGGATCCCAGACCAGGCTTGACGGGCCGGCGATGTCGGCCACCAACTCCAGGACGTCCTGCTGGATCTGGCTACCGCGCAGCTTCAGGATGGAGGAGGCCGGGTCGGGTTTGCCGCCGTGCGAATTGGCCGCGACGCGCAGGACGGTGAGTTCGAGGGCGGCCAGGTCGCACTCCAACTCGGCGATGCGCGCGGCGATCAGCGGGTCATCCAGGAGCGTGCCGTCGCCGGACGCGATGGTCGCGGCGTGGGCCTTGGCGTCGACGAGACGCCGTTTGATCCAGCCCACGGGGGCCACCCCGACGCGCTCGTTGCCGAGGAGGAACTTGGCGTAGTCCCAGCCATGGTTCTCCTCCCCGACGAGTTGGTCGGCGGGCACGCGGACGTTGTCGAAGAAGACCTCGTTGACCTCGTAGCTGCCGTCGATGAGTTGGATCGGCCGAAGCTCGACGCCGGGGGAGGTCATGTCGATCAGCAGCATGGAGATGCCCTGCTGGGGCTTAGCCGCGTTGGGGTCGGTGCGCACGAGCATGAAGATCCAGTCGGCATACTGCCCGAGCGTCGTCCAGGTCTTTTGCCCGTTGACGACATATTCGTCGCCGTCTCGGACGGCGGTCGTGCGCAGCGAGGCGAGGTCGGAGCCGGCCTCCGGCTCGGAGAATCCTTGGCCCCACCAAATGTCGAGGGCGGCGGTTGGCGGCAGGAATCGAGCCTTGAGCTCGTCGCTGCCGAAGGCCGCGATGACCGGACCGATCATGTTGGTGTTGAACGCCAGCGGCGCCGGCACGCCCGCCAACTGCATCTCGTCGAGCCAGATGTAGCGCTGCAGGTCGGTCCAGTCCTTGCCGCCCCATTCCAGCGGCCAGCCCGGCACCGCGAACCCGGCCTCGTGCTGCAGGCGGTGACTCGTGGCGATGTCGTCCTTGGTGAGCTCGGCGCCGGTGCCCGCCTTGTCGCGGATCTCCTGCGGGATGGCGGTCGTGAAGAACTCGCGCGCCTGCTCCCGGAACGCGCGATCGTGCTCGCTCAGTCCCCGCTTCATCCGTGGCCTCCTCGCCCGCGTCCGGCCAACCCGGTCACCTCCGCCCATCTAACAAGGTGGGCCGCGCTCCGCCTGGAGGGGGTGGGGTGAATCTGCTCACGCACGGGGGGCGTCACGAGGCCAGCCACGCGCCGAAGGTGTCGAACGAGTAAGGGCGACCCAGGAAGTCGGCGACCAGGTCGGCGGCATCCTTGGACCCGCCACGGGCTAGGACGAGGTCGCGGTAGCGCGCGGCGACGGCCGGAGCGAGCATGTCGTCGCGGTCGAAGGCGCTGAACATGTCCTTGGCGATGACCAGGCTCCACATATAGGTGTAGTAGGCCGAGGTGTAGCCCTCCAAGTGCCCGAAGGACGCCGAGAAGTGGGTGCTCGGCAGTTGGGCGAAGAGGTCGTAGCGGCGCTGCAGTTCGGCGACATAGGCCGCGTGATCTGCCGGCCGGTCCTTGTGCAGGTAATAGGACGTTGCGGCATAGAACATCTGCGTGCGCGCCTGCAGGCCCTTGCCGAACTCCTTGGCAGCCACCATCTTGGCGACGAGGTCGGCCGGGATCGGCTCCCCGTCGGCATTGGTCGCGAAGGACGCCAGGATGCCCGGGTCCCAAGCCCACTCCTCCAGCATTTGCGAGGGCGCCTCGACGAAGTCCCACTCGGTCGCGACGCCGCTGAATCGCACCCAGTGTTGCTGCCCGGCGAGGATGTGGTGGAGCAGGTGGCCGAACTCGTGGAACAACGTGACGACATCGAGGTGCGGCATCAACCCGGTCGCGAAGTTGCAGACGAGCGTGCCCTCCGGCAGTGCTCGCCCGTCGTCGCCGCTGACGAGGGTGAACTGCGCCGCGTGCTTGAACTTGCCGTCGCGGGGGTGCAGGTCGAGATAGATGCGACCGATGTTGGCTCCTTCCCGGATCACGTCGTATGCCGTGACGGCCGGGTCCCAGACGGGCGCGTCGGTGCGCTGGACGTAGGTGAGCCCGAACAATGCGCCGGTCACCTCAAGCAGGCCCGCCCGGACCTTCGCGAAGTCGAAGTAGGTGCGGACCTCCTGGGCGTCGACGTCGAACTGCTCGCGGCGAACCAACTCGCTGTAGTAGGCGGAGTCGGCGCTGGTCAGTGGCCCGCGGTCGGGGTCGTCGCGGCGCGCGCGCTCCTCGAGAAGGGCGAGGTCGCGACGGCCGGGAGTCTCGGCCAACGCGCTGATCCGGTCGATGAAGTCGGCGATCGCCGGGCCTTCCTTGATCATCTTGACCTCGGCGTCGAAGGACGGCCAGTCCGGATGGTCGAGCAGGGCGGCTTGCTCGGCACGCAGGTCGAGCAACTCGTGCAGGATCGGGTCGTTCTGGGGGTAGGCCCGATCCAGGAAGGCCGTCACCAACTCGGTGCGGGCCGCGGCGTCATGGGCGAAGGTGCGGAACGGGATCGAGTCGGGATAGTCGGTGGTGAGGGTCACCAGGCCGTCGTCGTCGACCGGGTGGGCGTCGATGAAGTCCTGCGGCAGTCCGGCAAGTTGCTCCGGCCGCAGCCGGACGGTGGGCACGTCGTCACGGATGTTGCGCGAGAACTCTTGGCCGAGCAGTGTCTGCCGGTCGCTGATCTCAATCAGGCGGGCTCGGGTCTGCTCGTCTCGATCGACACCCGCTCGGCGGAAGTCGCGCAGGGTCAGCCGAAGCAGTCGCCCGGTCTCATCATCGAGGTCGGCGGGGTCGAGCGCCGACAACACGGCGAATAGTTCGCCGTCCACCGCCCGCTTGGTGGCGAAGGCCGCGATCTCCTGGGCGCCTCCCTCGCAGCGGGTGCGCACCTCGACTTGAGGGTGCACCTCGGCGAAGAGACTGGCGAGCGCGGCGGCATCGCCGAGGGCCTGGTCACCGCGGTCCCAGACGGTCAGCGCCTCCATCGCCGAGCGGGCGGTGCCGTCCTTAAGGGTGGCCACCGCCGCGGCGGCGGTGGTGAGCCCGGTGGTGATGCGCTCGTCGACAAAGGCGACCCAGTCGCCGTCGGGACCGGGGAGGACAAGGTGGGTATTCGGCATACGCACACGCTAACCGGGGGGTCGGACAGCCGCCTTTCGAGTCGGTCGGGAGCGCGCGGCGGGTGTTGATCCTGCCGACTGGAGGGGGTTGTCGGCGGGCTCTGGCAAGGTTGCCGCCATGTCAGCGAACTATGTCGCGCTCGGCGACTCGTATGCCGCCGGCGTCGGTGCCGGCGCACCGACCGGTCTGTGCTGGCGTTCGTCCGCCGGGTATCCGGTGCTCGTGGCCGGCACGCTGGGCGTGCGGCTCGCCTATCACGCGTGTCTTGGCGCGGACATACGACACGTTCGCGAGCATCAGTTGGGCGCGCTGGGGCCATCGACCGAGCTGGTGACCCTGACGGTCGGCGGCAACGACATCGGTTTCGTCCCCGTGCTTATCGCGTGCGCCGAGCCCGCCTGGATGCGGGACAGCGACCCGGTGATCGACGCCGCACTGGTGACCCTGCGCGAGCGCCTCCCCGGACTTCTGGCGGACTTGCACGACGAGGTCCGAGCCGCCGCGGCGCAGGCGCGTCGGCTCGTCGCCGGCTATCCGCGGCTGTTCGGCGCGCACGACTGCCACCTCGCGACCTTCTTCAGCGATCACGAGCTGCGCCGGCTCAACGCGGCCGCCGACGAGCTCGATGCGGTGGTAGCGAGGGCTGCGGAGGCGGCCGGGGCTGAATTCGTCGACGTCGCGGCGCGCTTTGCCGGCCACGACGTGTGCGCGGCCGATCCGTGGATCAACGGGCCGAGCCCGATCGTCGTCAACTCCTTCCACCCCGACCGCGACGGCCACGACGCCTACGCCGAGGGAGTGCTGGGGACGCTCGGTGTCACCGCAGAGCGACTGCGAGCGCTCGATGCCGACATCGAGCCGGGGCCGTGTGTGCCGGGGCCGGCCCCGACGTTCGCTCTGCCCGACCTGACGTCGGAGCGAAGTCTTGCCGGTGCGGCCGCGCACGGCCTTGACGTGATGGAGGTGGCGGCGTTGGGGCATCGACTCAATATCGCCGGCGTGACCGGCTTCCCCGACGAGGATGCCTCGGCCCGGCTCCATGAGCTCGACGCCCAGGTGTGCCGCCGGACCGGCCGGCCATGACTGCGCTCACCCTGGGCGACGCTGCCGAGGAGCTGTATGCCGCGGCTCCCGCCGAGTTCATGGCGTCGCGGACACGGTTGGTCGCCCAGGCGCGCGCGGCCAAGGATCGAGCACTGGCGACACAGATCGGCAAACTCCGCAAACCGAGCGTGGCGGCCGGCATCCTCAACGGCCTGGTCCGCGCGCGGCCCGATCTGACGGAGCGCCTGGTGACCGTCGGCGAGCAATTGCGCGCCGCCCAGGCGACGATGCACCTAGCGACGATGTCCGCGCTGCGCCCCGACCGGGACGCCCTGATCGCCGACTGGCTGGCTGGTGCGCGCGAGATCGCCGGTGCCGCTGATTCAGCGCTGAGCCCGGCGGCCACCGACGAAATCCGGGACACCGTCATCGCCGCCTTGGCCAGCATCGAGGCGACCGAGGCCGTCCTGGCCGGTCACCTCAATCGGGCGTTGTCCTACTCAGGTTTCGGCGAAGTCGATCTCGCGGATGCGGTCGTCCGGACCGAGGGCGGGACGGTCTTGCGGGTCATTCGCGGGTTGCGCGACCGCGAGGCGGAGCGTGCCGCTCCGGGCGAGGAGGATCGCGACGAGCATGGCGACGACGATCGCGATGAACTTGGTGACGAATATCGCGACGAATCTGGCGACGAACCAGTCGACGAACTTCGCGACCAACATGGCGACGAACCTGGTGCCGAGCCTCCCGCCGCCCCGCGCTCCGACCCGGGGCCCGCTCTAACTCCCGAGTCGTTGGATCCCGACGCGGTGGAGAGGCTGGTCGAGGAGGCGGGCGCGGCATACGCCGAGGCCGCGAGCGCGGTCGCCCACGCCATGTCCGCCGTCGGGCGCACCAGCGCCCAGCTTGACGAGGCCAAGGCTCGCGTCGCCCGGATGGGGCAGGAGTTGGCGCAGGCCGAAGCCGAGCTCGCGGCAGCCTTCGAGGCCGACGCCCGCGCCCGCGAAGCCGTCACGGCCGCCGTGGCGGCGCGCCAGCGAGCCGCTCAGCAACTGGCCCGCGTCCAGGAAGGCGACTGACGTGCCCACCGACCCCCGCGACCTGCGCTCCGATGCCCCGCTTCTCGACGCCTGGCTGACCTTCCAGGAACGCGAGGGGCACCCGTTCACCATTCCCGGGCACAAGCACCGGCGTGACCTCGTCGGCGACGTCATCGGCGGGGACGTGCCTCTGTATGCCGGGCTCGACTCGATGAAGCTCACCGCCGGGACCCTGGACGCAGCCCAGGCGGCCGCGGCCCGGTTGTGGGGAGCCGAGGCGGCCTACTTCTCGGTCGGCGGCTCCACCCACGGCAATCAGGCGCTTGCCCTCGCCGTCGGTCGACCGGGTCAGCCGATCCTGGTGGCCCGCAACGCGCATCGGTCGATGGTGTCGGCGTTGATGCTGGGCGGTCTCGACCCGGTGTGGCTCCTGCCCGAGGTCGATCCCGACACCGGACTGCCGCGCGGCATCTCTCCCGCCCAAGTGGCTTCGGCTCTCGCCCGGCACCCCGATGCCGCCGCGGTGCACCTGACCGATCCGTCGTATGTCGGCACGCTCGGCGATATCGCCGGCTGCGCCGAGGTGGCGCACGCCGCGGGCGTCCCGCTCCTGGTCGATGCCGCCTGGGCTGCCCACTTCGGGTTCCATCCCGACCTCCCGAGGCATGCGCTCGAAGCCGGGGCCGACGCCGTGGTGACGTCCGCGCACAAGACCCTGCCAGCGTGGAGTCAGGCGGCGCTCGTGCTGATCCGCGGCGACGTGGATGATGGCGACCCGACACCGGGCGCTGCGTCTCCGTGCTGTCGGCTCGACCCGGCTCGCGTCGCGGCGGCGATCGACGCGACCCACACCACCAGCCCGGCCGGTGCCATCCTCGCCAGCATCGACGCGGCCCGGGCGCTGCTGGCCCGCGATGGTGAGGCACTGCTCGGGGACTGCCTGACCTCGGTGAGTCGCCTGCGCGCCAGACTGCGCGGCATACCCGGATTGCGCGTCCTCGACGGTCCGGATGTCGACCCACTCAAGGTGACCCTCGTCCTGCCGGGGACGGGAGCCGACGGCAATGCGGCCGAGGCTGACCTCATCGCCGCCGGAATGCCGGTGGAGATGGCCGACCGCGACACGCTCGTGGCGATGGTGACGCTGGCCGACACTTCCGCCGATCTCGACCGCCTTGGCGACCTCCTCGTGGCGACGATCCAGCGGCACCGAGGGGCGCCGCGCGCGGTGGCGACGCCCGCGGCATACGCGGTGGTTCCGGAGCCGGCGATGTCGCCGCGCGACGCCTACTTCGCCCCACGCGAACCCGTCCCGATCGAGCATGCGCTCGGGCGGATCGGCGCGGAGCTGATCGCGCCCTACCCGCCCGGTATCCCGGTCCTCGCCCCGGGAGAGCGCATCACGCGCAGCGTCGTGGACGCGCTCGCCGCGGCCAGGGAGGCCGGCGTTCGCATTGCGTATGCCGCGGACCCCACCCTCGCGACCCTGCTCGCCGTCAGCGAGCCGCCTCCCACTCCGCCCGCGTGATCTCGTAGGTCACCTCGCCCTCCTCCCACCCGGGCAGGGGGTGCTCCCAGGTGCGGACATCCGTGCGGGCATGGCGCAGCCCGCACCGGCTCATCACCCCGCGCGACCCGGCGTTCACCGCCATCGTCTCGGCGATGATCCGCTCCAGCCCGACGGTCCCGAAGCCGTGGTCGATCAACGCCGCGGCGCCTTCGCTGGCAAGCCCGCGCCCCCACGCATGCCGATGCAACCGGTAGCCCAACTCGGCCAAACCTGGGCCCTCGAGCGACAGGCACCACCACCCCGCGAACCGGCGTCCCGGCCGCGGCCCGGTCTCGAAGCCGGACCAGAACCCCAGGCCGAGCGCATCATCGCTCGGGCTGAGCCGGCCGGGCATCCGCTCGATGACGTCCGCCCGGGAGCGCGGGGGGCCGAGGAAACGCATGACCTCGGCATCGGCGTCGAGTTCGGCGAGCACATCAAGGTGATCCCAGGACATCGGTTCCAGGACAAGGCGATCGGTCGTCAGGACGGGGCGACCCCGGGGTGGGCGCTGCGGCATACGCCCGATTATCCGGGGGTGTGGCGCACATCTCGCCGCGTGCGCGGGAGTGAGTGGCGGTCGCCACGGTGCCAGCGCGCCTCGCGCCCTAGGGTGCGGAAGTGGCCTCTTTCGCGCAGTTGCTCGTCGCGGGCGAGCGCTCCGACCCGGGTGGCTGGGCGGTGACCCGGATGTTCGGCTGGGGCGGCGAGGCGACGTCGTGGGTCTTCGAGGAGGTGCTCGCCGATCGCTTGCAGCGCGTCGACAGCGCGCTCGACCTGCAGGTCGGCGACGGGTCCCGACTCGCGGCCGTCCCGGAACTTCCCGACCACACGGTCGCCACGACGACCCCCGAGGAGGTTGGCGCCGCCCGTGCCGCCTTGGCCGAGCGCGGCGTCTGGGTGCTGGAGCACGCCGAGGGTGAGAATCTTCCGTTGCCGGCCAACAGTTTTCAGCTGGTGACGGCCAAGGGTCCGGCCCACGCCTCCGCCAGCGAGATCGCGCGCGTGCTGGCGCCGGGCGGCAGCTATCTCGCGCAATTGCTCGGTCCGGCAGGCGGGTTCGAGCTACTGGACTACTTCTTGGGCCCCGATCGCGGGGTGACTCGGCTGGCCGACACCCTCGACTCCATCCGGTTGGCCGGGCTCGACATCCTCGACACCCGGGTCGCGCGCGTCTCCGTGGAACTGCGCGACATCGGCGCGGTTGTCTTCGCGCTGCGCAAACTCCTGTGGGTGCCCGACTTCTCCATCGAGCGGTATGCCGCGCGCCTCGCCACCCTGCACGACCAGATCCGTCGGGAGGGTGCCGTGGTCACACAGGCGACGCGCTATCTGATTGAGGCGGTCAAACCCGACGCGGGGCCTTAGCGGGGGGCCAGAATCATGCCGGAGGAGACGTCGACGAGGGGCCGGGCCCCCAGCTGTGACGCCAGGGTCACCTCGACGGGCTTGAGATGCATTGCCGCATCGCAGGCTCCCGACGGCGGGGTGACGGTCGCCCCGATAACGACGATGTCCGCGGCCTCGTAGACCGAGGGCGTGATGTCGGTGTCGCACGAGCCGACGCCGACCTCGTACTTCACGGCGGTGTCGGACACGGCATACATGGCGGTCGCCCCGGCGATGCCGGCCTCGTAACCGAGGCCAGGGTCGGGTGCCGTTGGCGCGGAACCCAGCCCCGCCGGGTCGACGGCAATCACCGTCGCGGCGCCGGTCATGCCGCCGCCGGTGAATCGCCATACGGGTAGGTCCAGCACGCCCTTGTTGGTGGCGACCTGCTCGGAGGAGAGCTTTGCCGAGTCGAAGGACAACGTGCACCGCTCGGCCGGCCCGCACGGGTTGGTCAGCGCCTCGCCTGCGGCGGCCTTGGCGCCAAGGACCGGAAGGTCCTTCGTCGTGCCATCCGCCAAGACGACCTGGATGGGCGACGGGGGAACGGGGGCGTCCACGGCGAGGGCTCCCCGGCCGCTGAGCGCGGCCTCCTTGGCGAGGTCATCGGTGAACCCCGGCCACGACACCCGAGGCTCCAAAATGATCAACTTCTCCTGGTATGCCGCGAGCGTCCCGTCCGAGCGCAGCGCCGCCGCGACCTTTTCGGCCCGCTTGGCGAATGTGCCCGAGGGGGCCTTCGTCGTCGTGGTTGTGGCACTGGCAGAACTGCCGGTGCCGGCGCTCGTCCCACTCGCGGAACCCGCCGCCGACCCGGTGACCTGCGCGCCGCACCCGGCCAGAAGCATCGCGGCACCCGTGACGAGCAGCGCTCGGCGGGTGGTGGGTTTCGTCGGGCCGGTTGTCCGCAACATGGGGTGCCTCCACAGATTCGTTGTTGGCTCAGACGCCCGATGCCCGCGATCGGTTCCGGCGCCGCCGAATCGGTTCCCGAGGTGGGGACGGGTACCCGACCGGCCGAGGTGAGCCCGCGGCATACCGCCCCTCGTGGTTCGACGAGCGCGGGGATAGGGTCGAAGCATGGCCCGGTAGCAAGGCCGTGCCAACCGACAGGTGTCGGGCCGGACGACGTCGTTCACAGGAAGGCGCGCGCAATGACCAACGCAGATGGGACCCTCACCGACGCAGAATCCGTCGGATTGCCGGATGTGACCGAGGCGCGCGAAGTCGTCGCCGTCAGCCGTGTCCTCGACCATCCGGTCGCGAGCGTATGGGGAGCCCTCATGGCCCCGCACGGAGCCGAGGCGCTGCTCGGCTCCGGTGGCGAGTTGGGCACGAAGGGGACCAGTTGGCATGCCGCCGACGGGACGTATGGCGTGACCCGCAGCTTCCACCCGCAGGAGCAGATCCGCTTCTCCTGGCACGCCGACGCCGACGCCCCCGCGACGCTGGTCGACGTGCAGCTGCGGCCCGCGTCGGATGACCGGACCGAGTTGGAGATCCGGCACGACCACCTCGACGCCGGGCTCGACCGCGACTGGGTCGCCGCGCACTGGAATGCTGCCCTGGACCGGATCGACTCCGAAGCGCTCTGACCCGGGTTTTGGAGCGCTCTGACCGCGATTTGGCTGGGTTTTGGCCACCTCAGCACAAGTTAGTCAACTGCGGACAACTTGCAAGGTGTCCACAGT
>NZ_HF571038.1:2231445-2240364 GCF_001046875.1 Nostocoides jenkinsii Ben 74 | reverse complement strand
CCCCCGCCCGTTCGCGTTCCGGGTCCGCTGGTGTTACGTCAGCGGGCCTCGGTCAGAGGGCCTTCGCGTGCCAAATGCGGTCGAGGTACTCGCGCATCGAGCGGTCGGAGGAGAAGAACCCGGTCCGGGCCACGTTAAGGATGGCCTTGCGAGACCAGGCGTCGGGATCGGCATACAGCTCATCGACCTTGGCCTGCGCTTCGATATAGGACTGGAAGTCCGCGAGCGCCAAGAACCGGTCGTTGTAGAGCAGGTCCATCACCAGCGGGTTCATCGCATCGCGGTTGCCCTCGGTGAAGTGCCCGCTCGCCAACAGGTCGATGGCCCGCTTCAGCAGCGGGTTGCTCTCATAGACCGCGGCCGGGTTGTAGCCGCGGGCCTGCAGGTCGGCGACCTCCGGCTCGGACATGCCGAACAGGATGAAGTTGTCGTCCCCGACGAGTTCGCGGATCTCGACGTTGGCGCCGTCGTCGGTGCCGATCGTGAGGGCACCGTTGAGGGCGAACTTCATGTTGCCCGTGCCCGACGCCTCCTTGCCGGCGAGCGAGATCTGCTCGGACAGATCGGCGGCGGGAATGAGCTTCTCGGCCAAGGTGACGTTGTAGTTGGCCGGGAAGGCCACCGTCAGCAGGTGGTTGGTCCGCTCGTCGGCGGCCAGCGTCGCGGCGACCGCATTGATCGCGAAGATCGTCTCCTTGGCCATCTTGTAGCCCGGTGCCGCCTTGGCGCCGAACACGAAGGTCCGTGGCGTCACCGTGGCCGGGTCGATCGCCCCGGAGATGATCTGCTCATAGGTGGAGAGGATGTGCAGGAGCTTCATCGACTGACGCTTGTATTCGTGCAGGCGCTTGACCATCACGTCGAGAAGGTGACCCTCGGGCAGGACAATGCCGTCCCGGGCGACCAGCAGCTTGGCCAGGCGCTCCTTGTTGGCGGCCTTGACCTGGCGGAACCGGGCGCGGAACTCGGGGTCCTCGGCATACGGCTCGAGCTCGGCCAGCCGATCGAGGTCGGTGACCCAGCCGGTGCCGATCGTCTCGTTGATCAACCGGGTGAAGTTCCAGTTGGCGAGGCGGATGAAGCGGCGCGGGGTGACGCCATTGGTGACATTGGTGAACTTCTCCGGCCAGTATTCGGAGAAGTCGGGCAGGACCTTGTCGCGCAGCAGCTGGGAGTGCAACTCCGCGACGCCGTTGACCTTGGCGCCAGCAACCGTGGCCAAGTAGGCCATGCGGACGGCCCGCTCCGGGTAGTCCGTCACGATCGACATCCGACGGGCGCGCATCTCGTCGCCCGGGAAGGCCTCGCGGACCTCCCTCAGGAAGCCGTCGTTGATCTGATAGATGATCTCGAGGTGGCGCGGCAGGAGCTTCGCCAGCATCTCGGTCGGCCAGACCTCCAGGGCCTCGGGCAGCAGGGTGTGACAGGTGTAGGCGAAGCACTTCTGCGTGACGGCCCACGCCTCGTCCCAGTCCATCTTGCGCTCATCAACGAGCAGGCGCATCAGCTCCGGGACCGCGATCACCGGGTGGGTGTCGTTGAGCTGGAAGATGATCCGCTCGGGCAGGTCGTGCAGATCGAAGTCCGCCGGGAGCTCGCGCTCTATGAAGTCGCGCAGCGAGCAAGCGACGAAGAAGTACTGCTGCTGCAGGCGCAGCTCACGGCCCTGCGGGGTGGAGTCCTCGGGATAGAGCACCTTGGAGATGTTCTCGGCGAAGGTCTGCGCCCGGACCGCCTCGGCGTAGTCGCCGGAGTTGAAGATCTGCAGGTCGAAGGCCTTGGTTGCCTGGGCCGACCATAGGCGCAGGGTGTTGACGCGCCCGTTGTGGTAGCCGGGGACCATGTAGTTGTAGGGAACGCCGAGGACGTTCCACGAGGGGAGCCAGCGACGCCGCGGCGTGCCGTCCTCGTCGACATACTCCTCGGTCGTCCCGCCGAAGTCGACCTGCACGGCCGCCTCCGGGTGCGGGAACTCCCACGGCGAGCCGAGGGAGAGCCAGGCATCCGGCTGCTCGACCTGACGGCCGTCCACGAAGGTCTGGCGGAAGATGCCGTACTCATAGCGGATGCCGTAGCCAATGCAGGGCACGTTGAGCGTGGCCAGGGAGTCGATGAAACAGGCGGCGAGGCGGCCCAGGCCACCGTTGCCGAGCCCCGGCTCGACCTCCTGCGCACGCAGCGTGGAGAGGTTGATGCCGCAGGACTCCAACCCCTCCTCGACGATGTCACGCAGACCGGTGGCGAGCAGGGCGTTGCCGAGTTGGCGGCCGAGGAGGTACTCGGCGGAGAGGTAGCCCACCACCTTGACCCCGGCCTCGCGGCGCGTGCGTCCACCCTCGAGCCAGCGAGCGGCGAGGTAGTGGGCGACGGTGCGCGCCAAGGCGACATATTGGTCGTTGACGGTCGCTCGGCTGAGCAGCACACCCGTGCCGAAGTTGAGTTCGCGCAGAAACTCCTTGACGAAGCCGTCGACGGAGTGGGGCGGGGACACGACCGGGCCGACGGCCAGCGGGTGAGTGGCCGCGAACTCCGGGCCGAATCGCTTCTCGACAGACGGGGTTTCGTCGGCCGGCAGGGAGTCGAGCGTGGTGGCGAACGGTTGGTTCTCGCTCACGTTGGGGATATTCCCTTCAATGACATGGATCACGCGCCCAACCCCCTCGTCGGCGAGTGGGCGGGCGCGCGTGCGCGGTAAAGCGAGTTCCCAGACTACCCGGCATGGCGCCGACGTGGCCAACGGACGTCCTGCTGGGGGGTTGTTGGTGGCCCATGGAAGAGTTGTTACATCCAGGCCACAGACAAGAACAGGGTCGAAACACTAACGTCCGACAGTGTCATCGCCGACAACCCGAAGGAGCGCTTCATGACGATCGTCCGTGCCGCCATCACCCAAACCACGTGGACCGGTGACAAGGAGTCGATGCTCGACAAGCACGAGCAGTTCGCCCGGGATGCGGCGGCGCAGGGCGCCCAGATCATCTGTTTCCAGGAGTTGTTCTACGGGCCCTACTTCGGCATCACCCAGGACAAGAAGTACTACCAGTATGCCGAGCCCTCCGATGGCCCGATCGTCACCCGTTTCGCCGCTCTCGCCAAGGAGTTGGGCATTGTGATGATCCTGCCGATCTACGAGGAGGAGCAGACCGGCGTCTACTACAACACCGCCGTCGTGGTCGACTCCGACGGTACGATCCTGGGGCAGTACCGCAAGATCCACATCCCGCACGTGGAGAAGTTCTGGGAGAAGTTCTACTTCCGCCCGGGCAACCAGGGTTATCCGGTGTTCCAGACCGCCGTCGGTCCGATCGGGGTCTACATCTGCTACGACCGCCACTTCCCGGAGGGCTGGCGGGAGTATGGCCTTGGCGGGGCGCACATGGTGTTTAACCCCAACGCCACCAAGCCGGGGCTGTCCAACCGTCTGTGGGAGGTCGAGCAGCCCTGCGCGGCGGTGGCCAATGGCTACTTCGTCCTGGCGCCCAACCGCGTGGGTCTCGAGGACAACGAGTATGGCGACGAGGCGGTCAACTTCTATGGCACCTCGCAGGTCGTCGACCCCCGTGGCAACTATGTCGGCGAGCTGGGTTCGGGCACCGACGAGGAGGTGCTGATCCGCGATCTCGACCTCGACATGGTGCGCCAGATGCGCGACGACTGGCAGTTCTACCGCGACCGCCGCCCGGAGACCTACACCCGCACCACGCAGGCCTGAAGGAGGTCGATCGCATGGCAACTCTGCTGATCAAGGGCGGCACCGTGGTCTCGGCCACCGGCCGCACCGAAGCCGACGTCCTGGTGGATGGCGAGCAGGTCGTGGCACTGTTGGCCCCCGGCTCGCAACTGCTCGGCACCGACGTCGGTGCCGGGGTCGATCAGGTGATCGACGCGACCGGCAAGTACGTCATCCCGGGGGGAGTGGACGCCCATACGCACATGGAGTTGCCCTTCGGCGGCACCTTCGCCAGCGACACCTTCGAGACCGGCACCCGGGCGGCGGCCTGGGGCGGCACAACCTCCATCATCGACTTCGCCGTGCAAACCTACGGCCAGCGCGTCGAGGACGGTCTCGCCGCTTGGCATGGCAAGGCCGAAGGCAATTGCGCGATCGACTACGGCTTCCACCAGATCATCGGTGAGGTCAACGATGCCTCCCTCAAGGCCATGGACGGGCTCATCGACGAGGGCGTGACCAGCTTCAAGCTGTTCATGGCCTATCCGGGCGTGTTCTACAGCGATGACGCCGCCGTCTTGAAGGCGATGCAGAAGTCCGCGGCGACCGGATTGATGACGATGATGCACGCCGAGAACGGCCCCGCCATCGACGTCCTTGCCGTGCAGTTGGCCGAGGCCGGCAAGACCGATCCCTACTTCCACGGCATCGCGCGGGCGTGGCAGATGGAAGAGGAAGCCACGCACCGGGCGATCATGCTCGCCAATCTCACCGGCGCGCCGTTGTATGTCGTGCACGTCTCCGCCAAGCAGGCAGTCGCCCAGATCGCCACGGCCCGCGACAACGGCCAGAACGTCTTCGGCGAGACGTGCCCGCAGTACCTCTATCTGTCGCTGGAGGACAACCTCGGCGCCCCGGGCTTCGAGGGGGCCAAGTGGGTCTGCTCGACACCGCTGCGCTCGAAGGCCGAGGAGCATCAAGACGAGCTCTGGAAGTCGTTGCGTACCAACGACATCCAGATGGTCTCCACCGACCACTGCCCCTTCTGTATGAAGGATCAGAAGGAACTCGGCATCGGTGACTTCCGCAAGATCCCCAATGGCATCGGCTCGGTCGAGCACCGCATGGACCTGCTCTACCAGGGTGTGGTCGACGGCCGGATCACTCTCGAACGCTGGGTGGAGATCACCTCCACGACGCCGGCGCGGATGTTTGGCCTCTACGGCCGCAAGGGCGTCATCGCCCCTGGCGCCGACGCCGACATCGTGGTCTACGACCCGTCCGGCCACACCTCGATCGGCTACGAGAAGACCCACCACATGAACATGGACCACTCGGCCTGGGAGGGCTACGAGATCGACGGCCACGTCGACACCGTGGTCTCCCGAGGCAAGGTCATCGTCGACGGCGGGGCCTACCTCGGCCGCAAGGGCGACGGCCGTTATCTCAAGCGCGGGCTGACCCAGTACCTCGTCTGACCCCCGCAGAACTAGCCCCTCGCCCCCCCACCTCACCCACAGCGGAAGGCGCAGTACAGATGGATTTCGGTGTCGTTCTGCAAACCCACTCCCCGTCCCGGCGGACCCTTGCGCTGGCCAAGCTCGCCGAGGAGCACGGCTTCGATTACGTATGGACGTTCGACAGCCACATCTTGTGGCAGGAGCCTTACGTCATCTACAGCCAGATCCTCGATCAGACGCGCAAGATCAAGGTCGGGCCGATGGTCACCAACCCTTCGACGCGCGACTGGACCGTGCTGGCGTCATTGCACGCGACCTTGCACGAGATGTATGGCAACCGGACGGTCTGCGGGATCGGCCGCGGCGACTCCGCCGTGCGGGTCACCAATGGCGCGCCGGCCACACTCGCCGAGTTGCGTGATGCCATTCATGTCATCCGCGAGCTCGGCAGCTCCCGCTCGGTCGACTACAAGGGTTCCACGCTCCGTTTCCCCTGGTCGACGGGATCGTCTCTGGAGGTGTGGGTCGCGGCATACGGTCCGAAGGCTCTGCAACTCGCCGGGGAAGTGGGGGATGGGTTCATCCTCCAACTGGCCGACATCGACATCGCCAAATGGATGATCGAAACGGTCCGCAACGCTGCCGCCGACGCGGGTCGCGACCCGATGTCCGTGACCTTCTGCGTCGCCGCCCCCAACTACATCGGGACCGACGAGGCGCACATGCGCGATCAGGTCCGGTGGTTCGGCGGCATGGTCGGCAACCACATTGCCGACATCGTCGCGCGCTACGGCACCGAGGGCGCGGTGCCGAAGTCGTTGACCGACTACATCGCGGGGCGGCAGGGCTACGACTACAACCAGCACGGACGCGCCGGCAACACGCACGCCGATTTCGTGCCCGATGAGATCGTCGACCGGTTCTGCGTGCTCGGCCCGGCGCAGGCTCACATCGACAAGCTCCGCGCGCTGCAGGCGATCGGTGTCGATCAGTTCGCCGGCTACCTCCAGCACGACAACAAGGAGGAGACCCTGCGCGTCTACGGCGAGAGCGTCATACCGGCACTGCGGGCTGCGACGAGCGCGAAGTCGTGACTCGCGGCCGACGGCTGCACCCGGCGCTTAGCGGGGTGCTCGGAATCCTGGTCCTCGTCCTGCTGTGGGAGGGCTACAAACTCATCGGTCCGGAGAAGGGCTGGCTGGTCGGCAAGACGCGGGTCCTGCCGCGCGCGTCCGATCTGGCGATGCCCCACGTCAGCACGATGATCTCGCGGCTGTTCGAGCCGACGGTCGGGGCGAGCACGCCTCCGCTGTGGCAGACCGTCCTCAAGGCCGCCATCAAATCGCTAGGCATCGCCGGGGTCGGCTGGGCGGTCGGCACGATCATCGGCTTGACGCTCGCGATGCTCATGCAACGCTTCGTCACGGCGCGCTCGGCGATCCTGCCCTGGGTGGTGCTCTCCCAGACGGTGCCGCTGATCGCGATCGCCCCGCTAGTGCGCCGCTGGGGCGCCCAGCTGCACCTCGGCTCCCTGCAGTGGCACGACTGGATGTCGGTGTCGTTCATCGCGTCCTATCTCGCCTTCTTCCCCGTGGCCATCGGGGCGTTGCGCGGCTTGGCCTCGCCCGCCGCGGCCCATACCGATCTCATGCGGGTCTACGGCGCGAGCAACTGGCAGGTGCTGCGCTCCCTGCGCTTCCCCGCGGCCGTTCCCTATCTGCTCCCGGCGCTGCGCCTTGGCGCCGCCAGCGCCGTCATCGGCACCGTCGTGGCCGAGGTGAGCATCGGCCTACGCGGGGGGATCGGCCGGATGATCATCGAATATGCCCAGGCCGCCTCGGCCGACCCCGCCAAACCGTGGGCGCCCATCGGGGCCGCCGTCCTGATCGGTCTGGTCGCCGCCAGCGTCGTGGGACTGCTGGGCTGGTGCCTGCGCGACTACCAACGAGGAGAGAACAACGCATGACCACCACCAGCTCGGACTCGGCCGCGACGGCCGTCTCGGTGCGCGGCCTGCGGCGTGTTTTCCCCGTCCGCGGACGGCCGGATGTCGTCGCGCTCGACGGCATCGACCTCGACGTGGCGCCGGGCGAGTTCGTCTCCCTGATCGGCCCGTCGGGGTGTGGCAAGTCGACGCTAATGCGCCTGGTCGCCGATCTCGACGACCCCACCACCGGCACGATCGCCGTCTTCGGCAAGACGCCGCGCCGGGCGCGCCTCGACCACGACTTCGGCGTCGCCTTCCAGCAGTCCGCCCTCCTGCCGTGGCGCACCGTGTCGCGCAATATCGCGCTCCCTTTGGAGCTCGCCAAGGTCGACTCTGGCGAGGTCAAGCGCCGGATCGGTGAACTGTTGGACATGGTCGGCCTGAGCCAGTTCGGTGATCACTACCCGGACCAACTAAGCGGCGGTATGCAACAGCGCGTCGCGATCGCGCGCAGCCTGGCCGAGCGGCCGAAGTTGCTGCTGATGGACGAGCCGTTCGGTGCGTTGGATGAGATGACGCGCGAGCGCATGCAGACCGAGCTCGCCCGGATCGCCGGGGAGAGCGGTGCTGCGGTCATCCTGGTCACGCACTCGATTCCCGAGGCGGCCTTTCTGTCCGACCGGGTGGTCGTCATGTCGCCACGACCCGGACGCATCGTTGATGTCGTCGACGTCGGTCTCGGCGACCAGAAGGAGCGCACGGAGGACCTGCGCGAGGCGTCCGGCTTCTTCGAGGCGGTCAAGCGCATTCGTGAGGCCTTACACGGCGTCGAGGGCGCGGCGCCGAAGGCGGCCGAGCAACGATGATCGCGCGTGCCCTCCGCTTGGCGTTGCCGCCGCTACTGCTCGGCATTCTGTCCCTGGGACTGTGGGAAATCGCGGTCAAGGCCTTGCACATCAAGCCCTTTGTGCTCCCCGCCCCAAGCACCATCTGGGCACAGTTCGTCAAGCACTTCGACAACATCGTCAAGGGAGCAGTGGGCACCGGCCGCAACGCGCTGATCGGGGTCCTCGTCGGCGCGGCCCTGGCCATCCTGCTGGCCATTTTCGCGAGCTTGGTGCGCGTCGTGGCCGATATGTCCGCGCCCATCGTCGCCGCCGCGTCCGTGGTCCCGATCGTCGCCTTGGCGCCCGTGCTCTACACGATGTTCGGCGCGGACAAGCAGACCGGCCGATGGCTGGTGGCGGCGGTGTCCGTCTATGTGCCGGTCTACCTCAACACGCTCAAGGGGCTGCGGCGGGCGCAACCAATCCACCGCGACCTTTTCCGAGCCAATGCCGCGAGCGGCTGGCAGGTCACTCGGCACCTGACCCTGCCCGGCGCGCTTCCTTATGTTGCTACCGGCATCAAGATCGGCACCGCGCTGGCCGTCATCAACGCGTTGATCGCCGAATACTTCGGCGGCCCGGTCGGCGGACTCGGCAAGTCGATCACCTCCTCGGCGGCGTCCTCGAACTACCCGCTGGCCTGGGCGTATGTGCTCGGCGCGGTCCTGCTCGGAATGTTTGCCTACCTCATCGGGGCGGCCATCGAGCGCCTCGCCTCGCCGCGCGGGGCGGGGTGAGGCCCAGCCCATTGCACAGCCCTTCGCCGCCCACCCGACGCAACCACCACTCAACCCAACCACCCGCTGGACCCAACCACCCGCTGGACCCAACCACCGCTGGACCCAACCACCGCGCGGCGCCCAGGCCGCGCCATACGAAATATCGCTTGTTAGGAGCACTTCCGATGTCCCAGCACACTCGCCGCGTCAGCCTCGCGGCCGCCACCCTCGCCATGACCGGTCTCCTCGCCGCCTG
>NZ_HF571038.1:2221252-2231345 GCF_001046875.1 Nostocoides jenkinsii Ben 74 | reverse complement strand
CGCCTTACGTTCTTGAGCACGCGTTGCAACGCGTGCTCAAGTTCGTAAGGCGTGCTCAAGTTCGTGGGCGGGAGGTTGGCTGCCTTAGTGGTCGATCGCCTCCGCGACGCCGTGGCCGGTGAGGGAGCGGACCTCCATCTCGGCATACTTCGCGGCGTCGAACTCCTTGCTGAGCTTGGAGCCGACATAGCCCAGCAGGAAGCCGATCGGGATCGAGACCAGGCCGGGGTTGTCCAGCGGGAACCAGTGGAAGTCGATGTTCGGGTTCGTGATCATCGACGGGCTCAGGTTGGCCATGGTGCCGTCCGCGAGCTTGGTCGGCACTCCCGGCTTGCCGGAGACCACCGGGCTGAAGATGATCAGGCCGATCGAGGAGATGAGACCGCCATAGATCGACCAGAGCGCGCCTCGGGTGTTAAAGCCCTTCCAGAACAGCGAATACAGGATCGTCGGCAGGTTCGCCGACGCCGCGACCGCGAAGGCCAAGGCGACAAGGAAGGCGATGTTCTGGCTCTTGGCCAACATGCCACCGAGGATGGCGACGACGGCGATCACCATCGAGGCAATGCGGGCGACCTTGACCTCTTGCTCACCGGTCGCCTGGCCGTTCTTGATGACCTCCTTGTAGATGTCATGCGCGAACGTTGCCGACGCGGCGATGGTCAGCCCGGCGACCACGGCGAGGATCGTCGCAAACGCGATGCCGGAGATGATGCCCAGCAGGGTGGACCCGCCGAGTTCATAGGCCAGCAGCGGCGCGGCGGCGTTGGCCTTGCCAGGGGCTGCGTTGATGCGGTCCGGCCCGACCAGTGCGGCGGCGCCGAAGCCGATGACCAGGGTCAGCAGATAGAACCCACCGATGAGCCAGATGGCCCACTCGACCGACTTGCGAGCCTGCTTGCTGGTGGGGACGGTGTAGAACCGCTGCAGCACGTGCGGGAGTCCGGCGGTGCCGAGGACCAGCGCCAGCGACAACGAGATGAAGTCGATCTTGGTGGTCGTGTCCTTGCCGTACTTCATGCCATAGGTGGTGAGCTTCTCGGCCGCCTTGGAGGTCTTCTCCACCGACGAACCCGAGGTCGTGTCCACGGCACCCTGGAACAGCCCGCTGAGGGAGAAGCCGTACTTGCCGAGCACCCATACGGTCATCACGAACGCACCCGCGATCAGCAGGATGGCCTTGATGATCTGCACCCAGGTCGTGCCCTTCATGCCGCCGACCAGCACATAGGTAACCATGACGGTGCCCACGATGGCGATGACGATGTTCTGCGCCGTGTCGCCCGAGACACCGAGCAGCAGCGAGACCAGCCCGCCCGCACCCGCCATCTGCGCCAGCAGATAGAACAACGACACGCACATGACCGACACGGCGGTCGCGATCCGCACCGGACGCTGCCGCAGCCGATAGGACAGCACGTCGGCCATCGTGAACCGGCCGGTGTTGCGCATGAGTTCGGCGACCAGCAGCAGCGCCACGAGCCACGCGACGAGGAAGCCAATCGAATACAGGAAGCCATCCAGGCCGGTCAGGGCGATGGCGCCGGCAATGCCGAGGAATGACGCCGCCGACAGATAGTCGCCCGCGATGGCGATGCCGTTCTGGCGACCGGAGAAGGCGCCGGCCGAGGTGTAGTACTGCTCGGCGGTCTTCTTGCCCGACGCGACGCGGATGACGATCGCGAGGGTGAAGACGACAAAGGCGAGGAAGATCCCGATGTTGAGCTTCGGGTTGCCGACCGTGGTGGCGGTCGCGAGGGTGCTGAGGCTGGTCACTTGGCGCTCCCGTCGAGGTGGTCGCCCAAGGCTTCAGCCGCCGGGTCGAACTCCCGGTTGGCCCAACGGGCATACATGAAGGTGATCGCAAAGGTCGTCACGAACTGCAGGAATCCGAAGATCAGCCCGACGGAGACATTGCCCGCCACGTGCTTGTTCATGAAGCCCGGCGCGAAGATCGACAACAGGACATAGAGGAAGTACCACGCGAGGAAGAACGCCGTCGCCGGGAAGACGAAGCCGCGAAATTTGCGCCGCAGACTCTGGAATTCGGGGCTCTGCTGCACAGCGACATAGGCCTCGCTGGTGGCAGTCGGTTTGGTGCTCAAGGCCACCTCCGGCCATCTGGGGCAGGCCTCGTTGCCTGCCGCTCGGAGCCACCCTTCCCTTGTCGTATGCCGCGGCGCCAGCACGCGCGACCCAGGTCGCGCCGAGCGGGGCACGGCTTCGCTATGCGGGTCCCGCGTCTGCGCCGAACGGCGCCTCTCGCGCGCCGAACGGTCGTGACCTGCGGGTTTGTTCCTCGGGTCAGCAGGGATGTTCTGGTCAGCAGGGATGTTCAGGTCAGCAGCGACTCGGGCGTATGCAGGCGTGCCATCGTCGCGCGGGTGTGCGGCGGGATCGCGCCGGGGGTCAGCAGCGAGACGGCGATCGTGACGACGAAGGCGAGGGGCGCCGACCAGGCCGCCGGCTGGGCCAGCAGCAGCGCGAGCCAACTGTCGTCGCTGGTGAAGCCCAGCAGGGTCGCACCGGCGGCGAGGCTGGCCGTGACCGAGCCGACGATGAGACCGGCCGTCGCGCCCGCGGTCGTCAGGCGGGGCCACCACACCCCGAGCGCCAGCAACGGGGCGAAGGTTGAGGCCGCAACTGCGAAGGCCAGCCCCACGGTGCTGGCCAGGCCGACCGGAGCCAGCAGCCACGTGACAACAAGGGGGACCGCAAGGCCGACGACGGTCGCGAGCCGGATCCCGAGGCGGTCCGGCAGATCCTCCCCGGCGAACCGCGGCAACAGGCGCCGGGCGACATCCTGGTCGAGGATTCCGGCCACGGACATCGCCAGCCCGGAGGCGGTGCTCAAGAAGGCCGCGAAGGCGCCGCCGGCCAAGAGCGCCGACAAGAGGTTCGCTGAGGTCCCGTCGAGGAGAAGGTGGGGTGCGAGCAGGACGATCCCGTCGGTCCGGGCCCCCTCCGGGAGGCGCGAGGCATAGGCGCGGCCGAGCGCGGCATACACCGGCGGGAAGAGGTAGAACATGCCGAGGAGGCCGAGGACCACGACCGTGGTGCGGCGCGCGTCGCGGCCGTCAGGGTTGGTGTAGAAGCGCACGAGAACGTGCGGCAGTCCCATCGTGCCCAGGCACAGGGCGAGCAAGGTCGAATAGGTCGCATAGAGTCCCGATCCGGGACCGGTTCCCGCGGAGACCCACAAGGTCGCCGGGTCCAGGGATGGGGCGGCGGGATCGGCGCGCCATACGGCCAAAAGGATGAAGGCGGGCAACGAGATCGCCGTGACCTTGACCCAATATTGCATTGCCTGCACCAGCGTGATCGAGCGCATCCCGCCGGCGCTGACGGCGAGGGCGACGACCACTGAGACGACGGTGCCGCCGACCCACGTGGGCCAGCCGGTGACCTGGCGCAGCGCGATTCCCGCCCCTTGGAGCTGCGGGATGAGATAGAACCACCCGATGCCGACCACCAGAGCCGAGCAGAGCCCGCGGATCCGGCGCGATTCCAGGCGCAGCTCGGCGAAGTCCGCCAGGGTGTAGGCACCGGAGCGCCGCATTGGAGCGGCGATGAGGACGAGCAGGACGAGATAGCCCATCGTGTAGCCGATCGGGAACCACAGCATGTCGATGCCGCGGCTGTAGACCAGCCCGGCGACGCCGAGGAAGGACGCCGCCGAGAGGTACTCGCCGCTGATCGCGCTCGCATTGCGCCACGGCGTCACCTGGCGGCCGGCCACATAGAAGTCCGAGGTCGCCCGCGAGATGCGCAGGCCGTAGCTGCCGATGGCCAAGGTGGCCACGCAGACCGCGACGATCGCGGCCAGGCTGAGTGGCTGGGTCATGTCTTGTCGATGACGTCGACGAAGGTCGCCTCGAGATTTTCGCTGGCGCGCGTGTAATAGCGGGCGCCGATCACGGCCGCCGGATAGACGGCGACGCCGAGCACCAGCCACAGGACGGGAAGCGGACCGATTCGCAGCAGGCGCAGCTCGGGCCAGATCGCCAGGGCAAGCGGCACCGCCCCCAGGAGCAGGGCGGCGACGAGGAGCACGCTGGCCGAGAGCCGCAACTGGGCGCGCATGAGCCCGGCGACATACACATCGCCGAGCCGGGTCTGCTCGGTGAGTTCCTCGGCTACCGGCCGATCAAGATGTCGTATGGCGCGCCGCCGCGAACTCGTGACCCGCACCCGGGCGGGGGGCTGGGTTGGGGTGGTCACGCCAGGTCGCGGGGACGCAGCAGGTGGGCGCGCACATCGCGCAGGTGGCGGCGGCTGACGGCGAGTTCGACGCCGCCGACGATCACCGCGCAGCGGCCCTGGTTCATCCGGACTTCGGTGACATGCGGCATCGCCACCAGGGTGCTGCGGTGGATACGGACGAAGCCCGCGGCCGCCCACCGGTCCGCCAGCGAGGCCAGCGACGCTCGCACGAGGTGGGAGCCGGTCTCGGTGTGCAGACGCGCGTAGTCGCCGTGGGCAATCACATAACGGATGTCGGCACGGTTGACGAAGCGGGTGACCCCGCCGAGTTCGACCGGGATGGTTTCGTCAGGGACGGACTCGTCATCGGCGCTGTGGCGTGGGTCGGCGGCCCCCGCCGCAGCCCCGGTCCCCGCCACGACCGCGGCGGCGCGGCGCACGGCCTCGGCAAGCCGCTCCGGGCGGACCGGCTTCATCACGTAGTCGACGGCGTGAACCGCGAACGCATCCACCGCGTGCTGGTCGTGCGCGGTGACGAAGACAACCGCGGGGCGCTGGGTGAACCGGCTGAGGATGCGGGCGAGTTCCATCCCGTCCAGTCCGGGCATGGAGATGTCGCTGAAAATGACATCGATGTGCTCGGCATCGAGCAGTCGGAGGGCATCCGTGCCCGAGGCGGCGAGGTGAATGGCGCCGATGCGCTCGTCGCGGTCGAGGAGGTAGCGCAACTCCGAGCGCGCCGGTGCCTCGTCATCGACCACCAGCGCCGACAGCCCGCTGGACGTCTCGCCACTCATCGCACGCAGCCTACGGCCTGCTCACGCCCTGGTGTGCGGGGCGAATTTAGGGATCCGGAAGGAGCACCGGGTTCCCGCCCCGGGAGCCGTCTCGACCACGAGACCGTGGTCATCGCCATACACCGTGCGCAGGCGCGCGTCGACATTGCCGATGCCGTGCGACTCGCCCGGGGCGATGCCGTCGATGATGGCGCGGATCCGCTCGGGATCGGCCCCGACGCCGTCGTCCTCGACGACGATCTCCGCCTCCGCCCCGCGGTCGGCGGCGGTCAGGGTCACGGTGCCGACGCCCTCTTTCGCGGCCAGGCCGTGGCGAACCGCGTTCTCCACCAAGGGTTGAATGGCCAGGTAGGGCAGTTGGACGGACAGCACCTCCGGGGCGATGAGGAGGTGAATCTGGAGGCGCTCGCCGAAGCGCGCCTGCTCCAGGACGAGATAGCGCTCGACATTGCGCAACTCGTCGGCGAGCGTGGTGAAGGCGCCGCCGCGGCGCAGCGCATAGCGGGTGAAGTCGGCGAACTCCAACAACAGCTCCCGGGCGCGTTCGGGATCGGTCCGCACGAAGGACGCGATCGCGCCGAGGGAGTTGTAGATGAAGTGCGGGCTGATCTGGGCGCGCAGCGCGGCAAGTTCGGCCTCGCTCGCCCGCGCCCGCTCGCGGCTCAGATCCGCGAGTTCGACCTGCGTGGAGAGCCAACTCGCGACCTCGGCCGCGGCCCGCGCCAGCCCCGCCGTCACTGCCGGTCCGTATGCCGCGAGCGCCCCCACCACGCGACCATCCGTCACGATCGGGGCGACGATGGCGGCCCGGATATGGCAGTTGGCGTCCGTGCAAGCGACGTCGCGGTGATCGAGAACGACGGTCTCGCCCGTGCGGAGGGTGCGTTCGCTCGCGGTTTGAGCGTCCTTGGCGTGGTGTCGTCCGGCGCCATCCCAAGTGACCTCGCCGTCGAGGCTGGTCAGCGCGACCGCATGCGTGCCGAGCATCTGGCGCAGATGCCGAGCCGCCTTGCCGGAGCCCTCCGGGGTGAGGCCGGCGCTGAGGTGGCGCGAGGCCAGGGCCGCCGTGTGCAGGGTCTCGTAGGTCGCGCGGTGGGTGTCGCTGAGGAATCCCCGGGATCGCCCGCGAACCCGGCGGGCGAGCAGCGAGGCGAGCAGGACCGCGGCGAGCACCACGAGAACACCGGCGGCGGTCGGCCAGTGGATCTGATCGCCCATACGAATCCCCTCTCCCCGAGACGGGAGATCCCGGAGAACGGGAACGGCCCCGGTTGGGGGGGAGGCAACCGGGGCCGCGCTCACGTGGACTCGGGGGGGTAATCCCACGTGAGCGGGTGGCTCGACCCGAAGGGAGTCACCTGCGCCAATCGTGAGGCATAAGCAGGTCCGGTGCAACTCACCTCGCCGTCGGCGGTGACCTCGGTTACCGAAGGCGACCGGCGAGAACCGCGTCGGCGATGGCGTGTCCCTCGTCGGCGGCGGCGACCAACGCGTCGGCGCAGTGCTCCAGCCAGACGACGATCCCGGCCCGGGTCCCTTGCCCGTATGCCGCGAGCGCACCGTGGTAGGCCGCGGCGCCTCGGCGGTGGTGCCCGACCTCGGGAACGGCGACGCCGGTCGGGTCGAGTCCGGCGGTCTTGATGACGGTCCGTTCGACGGCCCTCGCGACGATCCCATTGCCGCGGGTGAAGGGGCGGGCATGCGCGATCTCGGCGTGGGCGATGCCGGCGACGACGAGCGCGGGCAGGTCGGGCTCGGCGAGGATGGGATCGAGGGCGTCCAGTCGGGCGGCGGCGGCGGCCGACGGGGCGGCCGGGCCGAGGATGGCGAACTCCGTGCAGTCGCGACCGCTGGGGCGCGGGCGGCCGAGTTCTTCCTCCGGGACGAGTTCGGCGGCGGCAGCGAGGTGCAGGCGGGCGATGGCCTGGCGTGGGGCTTGCCGTAGCTGGGCGCCCAGGGATTCGGTGGCGGCGGTGGCGGCCATGGCGCCGTGGATCACCTGCTCGGCGGGATCCGGAGCCGTCGACCGGTCGCGGGCTCCGCGCATGAGATCGCGGACGACGTCGAGGTCGGAGCGGGCCCCGTCGAGTTCGGCGCTTGCCCACGCCCCGCGGATGCGGGACTCGGCCGCGCCCTCGGGGATGCGACGACGCAGGGCCTGGTGCCAGCGCAGTCGCGTGCAGGCTTCGCGGGCGCGATCGTTGGCCGCGACGACCTCGGGGAGGTCGGCGATCGTGGTCAGGGCAGCCAGCGGAGCAAGCACGGTGGCACTGTATGCCGCACCCCGACCGGGGTTGTCCACAGGCGCCGATTGGGCAGTTGTGATCTTCGTCCACAGGGGTGGCCGCGATAGGTGGCCGAGGGGCGCGATCCCTTTGCATCCTCGGGTATGGCGATTTTCGGGATCACGTCGGCCTCGGGCGGGCTGGGGGTCTCCACGTTGACCTGCGCGTTGGGGGCTGCGGTCGTGCGGCAGGGCGGGACTGCAGTGGTTGTGGACGGCACGGTCATGCATGGGGGGTTGCACGTCACGGCAGGAGTGGAGCATGAGCCGGGCTACCGCTGGCGCGATCTGGTGGAGGTGGACGGACCGGTGGACGGGGAGCGGCTGCTGGGGCATCTGCCGGTGGCCGCCGGGGTCGCGGTGCTCTCGGCCGGGCGCGCGACCGGCGCCCCCGACGGGGTGCTCGACGAGGACGTGCCACCGGCCGCCTTCACCGGTGTCGTGCGGAGCCTGGGTCGGGTGTGCGATCTGGTGGTGATCGACTGGGGGCGGTCCTGGCCGTTGGCCGGGGTCGGGGAGGCGTGGCTGATCGTGGCGGGGCTGAGTCCCTCCGGGCTGGCGGACGTTGCTGCGGCGGTGCGTCATCGGGAGGTGGCCGGGTGTGCTGGCGTGGTGACCCGCGGGCGGCGTCCCGATTCCGGGCTCGCCGCGGCGCTGGCCGGGCACGTCGGCCTGCCGCTCTTGGGGGAGCTGGCCGACGATCGCACCGTCGCTCGGGCGGTGGAGCGCGGCGACCTTCCGGGCGAGCGGTCTCGGGGGCCGCTCGCCCGGGTAGCGGACGCGCTGGCCACCGCCTTGGTCGAGGCGGTGTGAGCCATGCAGTTCGCCGCACCCATCGACGCCCGGATTCGGGCGGGCCAGGCGCCCGCGCCCGCCGTGATCAAGACCGTCGTCGACGACCTCGCCGATCGCCTTGGCGCCCAGGGCGTGCTGCGGGAGGAAGCACGGCTCCTGGCCGACCTCGCTGGTCTCGGACCGCTGGCGCCGTTGGCCGGCGAGCGGGGCATCACTGACATCCTCGTCAACGGTGACGGTCTGACCTGGGTGGATCGAGGGCGCGGGCTGGAGCGCTGCCCGGATCACGACTTCCCGGACGCCGTTCACGTGCGGCGCTTCGCGGTGCGCTTGGCGGGCCTGGCCGGTCGGCGGCTCGATGATAGCCAGCCGTGGGTCGACGGGCTCCTGCCGGGTGGGGTGCGCCTGCACGCGATCCTGCCGCCGCTTGCGGCCGAAGGCACGAGCATCAGTTTGCGGTTGCTGCGGCGCGGGGCGCTGCGGCTGGCCGACCTGGAGTCGGTGGGGATGTGCACGGCGGCGCAGGCCGACCACCTGCGCGAGTTGGTGGCCACGAAACAGGCCTTCGTCGTGACCGGCGGCACCGGGGCGGGCAAGACGACCTTGCTGGCGGCGCTGCTGGCCGAGGTCGACCCCACCGAGCGGCTGCTCGTCGTCGAGGATGTGCTGGAGATTCCGTTGCACCACGCCCACGTCGTCCGACTGCAGGCGCGGCCGGCCAATGTCGAGGGCACCGGTCTGGTCACCCTGGTGGATCTCGTGCGCCAGGCCCTGCGGATGCGGCCGGACCGGCTGGTGGTCGGGGAGGTGCGCGGCGCCGAGGTCCGGGAGTTGTTGTTGGCGCTGAACACCGGTCACGAGGGCGGCTGCTGCACCTTGCACGCCAACAAACCCGCCGACGTGCCGGCGCGGCTGGAGGCGCTCGGGGCGCTGGCCGGTATGTCGCGCGAGGCTGTCCGCTCTCAGGTAGCCACGGCCATCCACCACGTCGTCCACGTTGCGCGGCGGCCCGGGGGCCGGGTGATCCAGTCGATCGAACGGCTACAGGTGTGAGCGCCGCCGGTGCGATCCTGATCGGCGGGCTGCTGCTCGCCGCTGCCTGGTTGGTCTGGCCCCGTCGTCGGCGCGCGCGCCACGCCTCGGGAGGTGATGGCGCTGGCCGGGACCAGTCGGCGGCGGAACGCGCCGAGTCCGTGGCCGGGGCGCTGGAATCCATCGCCATGTGTTTGCAGGCCGGGCTCACGCCCGCTCGGTCCGTGGAGATCGCGGCGGAGCGGCTGCCACCAGATTCCGTGGTCGCCGGTGTCCTGCTGGACGTGCGGCGAGCCCTGCTGCGCGGCGACCCGGGCGGGGTGGTGTGGACGCGGCATATGGCACAGGTGCCGGAGTTGCGGCTGCTCGCTGGCGCGTGGAGCCTGACCGAGGTCAGCGGCAGCGCGCTGCAGCCGGCGGTGGCGTGGTCGGCGGAGCAACTGCGCGAGCAGCGGGCCGCGGCCGAGCGACTCGAGGCCGTGACCTCCGGGGCGCGCTCGTCGATGATGCTGATGCTGCTGTTGCCCTTCGCCGGGGTCCCGATTGGAGCCCTGATGGGCATCCCGCCGTGGCGCCTCTATGGCAACATCCCGGCGGCGGTGGGCTGCATCATCGGGTTCGGGTTCGCCCTGGGCGGGCTCGCGGGGGCTCGGCGCATCCTGTCGCGGGCCCTGCGTCCCAGGCTTCTTCCGCCCGATCCGCCACACCCCGTCAGCACGACGGCCGAGATCACCGATGCGGCACTGCTGCTGCATCTGGCACTGAGCGGCGGCGCCGGGGTGATCGAGTGTTTGGAGGCCGTGGTCCCGTCGTGCCGGGGCCGGGTTCGCGCCGACCTCGAACGCGTGGCCGCTGCCTACCGCTGGGGTCTCGCGCACGACGAGGCCTGGGCGTATGCCGCGCCGGAGTGGGAGCCCGTCGCCCTCGCCCTCGGTCTGGCGATCGACCACGGGGCGGCACCCGCCGGCGCCGTCAGGGCGGC
>NZ_HF571038.1:2191474-2221152 GCF_001046875.1 Nostocoides jenkinsii Ben 74 | reverse complement strand
CCCCGCCGCCCCCGGCGGGGCTGCCGGACACCCGTGGCCCGGTGTGATCGAGAACGACGAAGACCTGATCAGCGACGACGACGAAGACCTCACCGACCTGGGTGAGGTCGGTCAACCCGTAGTCGAGCGACTGCTCGGCGGCAAGGTCATCTGGTCGGAGTCATCCGATGACTAGCCCCGGCCGCTCACGGTTGACCTCCTGAGTTCAGCGTCTGCCGGTCGACGGCTGGGGTCGGGCGGTTCTCCGCTGCCAGGTGTCCGCCTGCGCGGATGAGCCGTCAGGGTTTGAATCCGGTCCAGGAGATCCAGCTTGACCTCTGGGTGCATCCACATCACCCCTACGCGACCACGTCATACGCTCTAAGGGGTGAGGTGAACGCAAAGGGGTGAGGTGAACGCAAAGGGGTGACGTGAACGCAAAGGGGTGACGTGACATGGACCCCGGTGACCCGCCGCACCCGACAGGCGCGGGCGAACAAGTGGAATACCAATGCGCGGCCAAGAGCCTGTCGCAGCAGGCTTTGACCGTGCCAGCGGCGCAATTGGTATTCCAAATGTCCGCGGTGTCGAGGGAGGGCTGCGCTTCCGGACCCGGGGTGGCTCGGGTGCGGGGCATGGGCGCGGGTCTGGTTTGCGGAAATACAGCCCGCGGTCGGCGGCATACGGCCCGCTGTCGGGACCAGGCCGTAGCCTGTCACTCGTGTATGAAGGCGTGGTCCAGGACCTTATCGACGAGCTCGGGCAGTTGCCCGGGATCGGGCCCAAGGGCGCGCAGCGCATCGCCTTCCACCTGCTCACGGCCGACGAATCCGACGTCCAGCGGCTCATCACGGCGCTCACCGAGGTCAAGGCCAAGGTCAAGTTCTGCACGGTCTGCGGCAATGTCGCCCAGGACACGCTCTGCCGAATCTGCGCCGATCCGCGCCGCGACCCCAACGCCCTCTGCGTTGTCGAGGAGCCCAAGGACGTCGTCGCGATCGAGCGGACCCGGGAGTTCACGGGCCGCTACCACGTGCTTGGCGGGGCGATCAGCCCGATCGACGGCATCGGTCCCGAGCAGCTACGCATCGCCGAGCTCATGGCGCGCCTGGGCTCGGAGGACATTACCGAGGTCATCCTGGCGACCGATCCCAATATCGAGGGGGAGGCCACCGCCGCCTACCTCGCCCGCCAACTGCGACCGTTCGGCCTGCGCGTCACCCGCCTCGCCTCCGGTCTGCCCGTCGGCGGGGATCTGGAGTATGCCGATGAGGTCACCCTCGGCCGCGCCTTCGAAGGACGGAGACTGATCGATGCCTGACACCGACACTGACATCAGCAGCGACACCAACACTCCCGCTGAGGAGCTGCCCGGCGACTGGATCGCCGACGACCTCGAGACGCTCGCGGCCGTGACGGCCGACGATGCCCGGGTCTTCCTCACCACCATGACCCGGATCGCGGCGGGGGAGTCCCCGGCCTCGGCGCTGTCCCTGTCTCTGCTGGGTCTGTCCCAGATCCTGGTGACGGGCGCGCGCCTCGGCGCGGTCGAAGATGTCGTTCCGGCCGAGCGGTTCGAGCCCGACGATGGCCCCGACACGGACCTGAGCGGGCTGCGGGCCGGCCTAGCCAACACGTTCGAGGGCCTCGATGACTACGCCGATCTGGTCGACCCGGTGACCTCCACGGACGTCACGAGCGGCGCCATCTCGCACGACGTCGCGATCGTCGCGGCGGCCCTCGATCACGGTTTGCGCCACTACGAGGCCGGCCGCGTTGTGGAGGCGTTGTGGTGGTGGCAGTTCAGCTACCTGTCCGACTGGGGCGAGCGGGCCGCGATGGGCCTGCGGGTCCTGCACGGGCTGTTGGCCCACATCCGCCTCGACGCCGACGACGACCTCGTCGCCGAAGCCGAGTTCGACGCCCTGCATCCCTGAGCACCCGCGACGGGCACGCGCCCGAGGCGATTAGCATCCATACGTCCATTTGTCCCCGCGCCTGGAGTTGACCTGGTGAGTCTGGTCGTGCAGAAGTACGGCGGTTCGTCCGTCGCCGACGCCGAGAGCATCAAGCGAGTAGCCCGCCGCATCGTCGAGACGAAGAAAGCCGGCAACGAGGTGGTTGTCGCCGTGTCCGCGATGGGCGACACGACCGACGAGCTGCTGGACCTCGCGCGCGAGGTGAGCCCCCTCCCGCCGCCGCGCGAACTCGACATGCTTCTCACCGCCGGCGAGCGGATGAGTATGGCGCTCCTCGCCATGGCGATCGCCGACCTCGGCTTCAGCGTCCGATCATTCACCGGCTCCCAGGCGGGCGTCATCACCGACACCGCCCACGGCAAGGCCAAGATCATCGACGTCACGCCCGGACGGATCACCGATCAGATAGGCAAGGGTCGCATCGTCATCGTGGCCGGGTTCCAGGGCGTGAGCCGGGAGACCAAGGAGATCACCACCCTCGGTCGCGGCGGCTCCGACACGACCGCCGTCGCCCTCGCGGCGGCACTGGGTGCCGACGTGTGCGAGATCTACACCGACGTCGACGGCGTCTTCACTGCCGACCCGCGCATCGTGCCCGCTGCCCGCAAACTCGACCACATCACCGCCGAGGAAATGCTCGAACTCGCGGCCAGCGGCTCGAAGGTGCTGCACCTGCGCAGCGTTGAGTACGCCCGGCGCTTCAACATCCCCATCCATGTCCGTTCGTCCTTCAGCCACAAGGACGGAACGCTCGTCACCGACCAAGCCCCCGAAGGACAGTCCGTGGAAGCTCCGATCATCGCCGGCGTCGCGCACGACCGCAGCGAGGCCAAGGTCACCGTCGTCGGCGTTCCCGACCGGGCCGGGATGGCGGCCGCCATCTTTGCCGCCATCGCTGACGCCGAGATCAATATCGACATGATCGTCCAGAACGTCTCCGCCAACGAGACCGGCCTGACCGACATCTCGTTCACCCTGCCCAAGAGTGAAGGCCCGAATGCGATGCAGGCGCTCAGCCGCATCCAGGACGAGGTCGGCTTCGCCTCGCTGCGCTATGACGACCAGATCGGCAAGTTGTCGCTCGTCGGCGCGGGGATGAAGTCCAACCCGGGGGTCTCGGCGACCTTCTTCAAGGCGCTCGCCGCGGCCGACATCAACGTCGAGATGATCTCCACCTCCGAGATCCGGATCTCGATCATCACCCGCGACGACCGGCTCGACGACGCGCTGCGCGCGGTTCATACGGCCTTCGGTCTCGACGCGGCCGAGGAGGCCGTGGTCTACGGAGGCACCGGCCGCTGACTACGCCCTCGCCATACAGCTGCACGGTTGTTATCAGTTGTTCATTCTGATGCCCGTGCGTCGCAAGGGTTCATTGTGATCAGTGATGCATCATGTGTCCCAACAGACTCAAGGACGTCGGGACGGGCATACGCATGGCGGGCACCAATGAAGAATCGGCGTCGCGCACCTTCCGCGCGCGGCAATGGCGTCGCGCCGCGATTCTGGTGACCCTGCCGGGTCTCGTGCTCGGCACCGGCAGCATCGCTGCCGCATTCGGGGTCGGTCTGTTCGACCACTCCGACAAGCCCGCCTGCACGCCGGAGCGCGTCCCCGCGCCGGCCCGCTCGTCCTTTCAGCTGGCTGTGGCCAATGCCGGGGAGACGTCGGGTGAGGCGACGTCGGTGGGACGCGAGCTGACCAAGCGCGGCTTTGCGGTCGCCAACGTCGGCAATGCGCCCGAGGGGGTCTACATCAAGCGGGCCGCGATGGTTTATCACGGCCCCGAGGGCCTGGATCAGGCGTTGCTGGTCGCCTCCCAGATCCCGGGTTCGCGGGTCTACAACGACGGGCGCGCGGGCACAAGCGTGGAGGCCGTGCTCGGGTACGGCTTCAAGGGGCTCGTCAAGATCCCGCCTGCGCCGCCACCGCTGACGAGCGAGATCACCGTCAACGTCTACAACACGACGTGGCGCGAGGGTTTGGCGTCGACCTCGGCGGAGGACCTGCGGGCCCGCGGCTTCGCGATCGGAACCACGGGCAACGACCCGGTCAAGGCGTTCCTGCCCAACGACATCGCCGTCATCCGCTTCGGCTCCGAGGGACTCGACGCCGCCAAGGTTCTCCAAGGTCACGTCCCGGGTGCCCGAATGCAGCAGGACGATCGCACGAGCAAGGACGTCGATCTCGTCCTCGGCAATGGGTATGCCGCGCTGGCCCCCCTGAGCAAAGTCCCGGTTCCGCCGGAGCGGCCCCCGCTGATGCCGGAGATGGTCGCGCGCCCCTGCACCGACCGCTGATCGTCCGCTGAGCGTCCACGACTAGGGCGCCGTACGGCGCTGTCGGCCCGGGGTGGAAGGATGGACGCTGAACGCCATTCTTCTCGTGAAAGGCCCCGCCCATGCCCGTCCGCAAAGTAGCCATGTTGACCGCCGGTGGTCTCGCGCCGTGTTTGTCCAGCGCCGTCGGCGGCCTGATCGAGCGCTACACCGCCATCGCGCCGGAGATCGAGATCATCGGCTACCGCGATGGTTATGCCGGTCTGCTGACCGGCAATTCGGTCACCATCGATGACGAGGTCCGCGCCGGGGCGCACCTGCTCCACGGCTTCGGGGGCAGCCCGCTCGGCAACTCCCGGGTCAAGCTGACCAACGTCAAGGACTGCGTCAAGCGCGGGTTGGTCCAAGAGGGCCAGGACCCCCTGCACGTGGCGGCCGAGCAACTCACCAAGGACGGTGTCGACGTCCTTCACACCATCGGCGGCGACGACACCAATACGACGGCAGCCGACCTCGCGGCATACCTGCATGAAAATGGGTATGAACTCCAGGTCGTGGGCATGCCGAAGACGATCGACAACGACGTGGTGCCGATCCGGCAGTCCCTGGGGGCGTGGACGGCGGCCGAGCAGGGCTCGATCTTCGCCCAGAACATCATCGCCGAGCACTCCTCCAGCCCGCGGATGCTGATCGTGCACGAGGTGATGGGGCGCCACTGTGGGTGGCTGACGGCCGAGACGGCGCGGCGCTATCACGCGTGGGTGGGCGAGCGTGAGTTCGTGCCCGGGATCGGGACGACCAAGGAGCGGTGGGACGTCCACGGGGTGTATGTCCCCGAGACGCACATCGACATCGCCGCCGAGTCGGCGCGGCTCAAGGCGGTCATGGACGAGATCGGCTGCGTCAACATCTTCCTGTCCGAGGGGGCAGGCGTCGAGGACGTCGTGGCCGAGATGGAAGCCGCTGGGGATGAGGTGCCGCGCGACCCGTTCGGTCACGTGATGCTCGACAAGGTCAACCCGGGGGCGTGGTTCGCCAAGCAGTTCGCCGCGGCCATCGGCGCCGAGAAGACCATGGTGCAAAAGTCCGGCTACTTCTCGCGGTCCGCGGCGGCCAATGACGAGGATCTGGCGTTGATCAAGCGGTGCACCGACTTCGCCGTGGACGCGGCGTTGCGTGGCGAGAGCGGCGTGGTCGGCGAGGACGAGGAGCAGGGCGACGAGCTGCGCGCGATCGAGTTCCCGCGCATCCGGGGCGCGAAGCCGTTCGACCCCTCGGTTGCGTGGTTCCAGGAGTTGTTGGCCGAGATCGGCCAGAAGTAGTCCCGGTCCGGCAACGCCGGACCCATTCACCTCACTGAAGGAGAGCACGACCGCAATGGAGCGTCGTCACGCCAGTTCCGGCTCACCATACGAGGCCACGATCGGCTTCAGCCGGGCCGTTCGCCTCGGCAACCACATCGCCGTCAGCGGCACCGCGCCAGTCTGGCCGGATGGTGGCATGGTCCTGGACGCCAAGGCCCAGACCGAGCGCTGCTTCGAGATCGCGCTGGGTGCGCTGGCGGAGCTCGGCGCGTCGGTGAGCGATGTTGTGCGCACCCGCATGTACATCACCCGCACCGACGTCGCCGACCAGGTCTCCGAGGCGCACGGTGCGGTGTTCGGCGCGGTTCGTCCGGCCGCCACCATGGTCGTGGTCTCCGCCCTGCTCGACCCGCGCTGGCTGGTCGAGGTCGAACTGGACGCGATCGTCGCCGAGTAGCCGCCGCGCCATACCCGCGGACGACCCGGCGCCGCCGTACCCACCCGCGGACCGACCAGGCACGGCCTCGCCTCAGCGCCCGCCCGCTAGGCTCGGCGAGGTGACGCTGCGCATCGGATACAAGGCATCGGCCGAGCAGTTTGACCCGGGGAGGCTCGCGGCATACGCGGTGCTGGCTGAGGAGGTCGGGCTCGACAGCGTGACCGTCTCGGATCACTACCAGCCGTGGCGGCTCACCGGGGGGCACGCGCCGAACGCCCTCGCCTGGCTGGCCTACGTCGCCGCCAAGACCGAGCGGGTTGTGCTCGGGACGTCCGTGATGACGCCGACGTTCCGCTACCACCCGGCGGTCGTCGCCCAAGAGTTCGCTACCCTCGCCTGCCTCGCCCCGGGCCGGGTGTTCCTCGGGGTCGGCAGCGGCGAAGCGCTCAACGAGATCGCCGTCGGATCGGTCGAGGAGTGGCCGGAGTTCAAGGAGCGGTTCGCCCGGCTCCGCGAGGCCGTCACGCTCATGCGACGCCTGTGGACCGAGGACGAGGTCACCTTCGAGGGCGACTACTACACCACCCACGGCGCCCGGATCTTCGACCGCCCCGACTCGCCCGTGCCCGTCTACATCGCGGCCGGCGGGCCCATGGTCGCGCGCTATGCCGGACGCGCCGGGGACGGCTTCATCTGCACCTCGGGCAAGGGCCGGGAGCTGTATGCCGATGACCTCATCCCCGCGGTCGCCGAAGGCCGCGCCAAGGCCGGCCGGGCAGACGAGCCGATCGACCGGATGATCGAGATCAAGCTGTCCTGGGACCCTGACGCCGACCGCGCCCTGGAGAACACCCGGTTCTGGGCGCCCCTGTCCCTGACCGCCGAGCAGAAGCACTCGATCCATAGCCCCGCCGAGATGGAGGAGGCTGCCGACGCCCTGCCTATCGAGCAGGTCGCCAAGCGCTGGATCGTCGCGTCCGACCCGGACACGGCGATCGAGGCCGTGAAGTTCTACACCGACCTCGGCTTCGACCACCTCGTCTTTCACGGGCCGGGCGACGACCAGGAACGCTTCCTTACGACGTTTGCCGAGCAGGTCGTCCCCGGCCTCCGCTCCCTCACTCCGGGCGGCTGATGCTCTCCGGCGGCGCACTCCGCTCGGCGTACTGACGGGGCGCAGGTCGCCCGGCCCGCGCCCGCTCCAGCGCCTTCGCGTAACCGGTACCCATCGCGAGCAACACCAGGCCGGCACCGATGAAGGCCACGATCCGCACGATCCCGTCGAGCACGGAGAAGTCGAAGAACAGCAGCTTCACCACTGCGACCGCGGCGAGCGCCAGCCCCACCTGGAGGGAGCGGCTCGCGTTGCTGCTCCGACCAAGACCATGCATCAGCAGGTATGCCGCGGCCACCGCCCACAACAACGTCGCCAGCCCGTGTCCGACGACAAACCCGCCGGTGGCCCGGTCCGAGGTCCGGCCCACCATGACCGCCGCCGTGACGACGAAGGCGCTGGCGCCTGCCAGGAGAAGTGGCCAGGTCAGCCATCCCCAAGCGCCACCGTTCGACGCCCCGCCGGGCTCCCGCGCCGCCCCTGCGTCGCCCGCGTCACCGGCCTTACCCACTTTGCCGGCGTCCCCCGCGGAGCCCACCGCACCCATACCGGCATTGGCCAGCTCGGCCCGCTGGCCGGCCACCAGACTGGCCACGGCGCCGACCTGGGCCGGCAGCAGGACCGCGAGCGCTACGACGAGCGCCGATGCCACCAGCTCGGCCCCACCGAGGTCGCCCGCCCGGGACTTGACCAGCACGTTCACCAGAATCGGCAGGAAGGCCAAGAGACCGATGACTCCGGTCGCCACTGACGACCAGCGCAACCACGTCCGCGGGATGAGGTGGGCTGCCGCGGCATACGCACAGGCGAGGGCGAGGAGGCCGGGCTCCGTCCAGTTGACCAGCCGCGCCTCGCCGACGGCGATCACGGCATAGACGGTGCCGATGCCCCCGGCCCACGGGGCCACGGCCAACAGACCTTCCGCCGACCGGGTCCGGGCGAGGAAGGCCGCCCCGAGGTAGGCCGCCGCGGCCACGGCGGCCACGATCCAGACGCGCATCCCGGCAGCGGTCGCCGCGAGCGTGAGCGGCAGCGCGCTCAAGGCCAGGGTCGGCGTCAACAGGGTCGTCCGGCTCTCCAGGCGGGTGACGAGGACAGCGGCACCCAGTTCGAGGGCAGCGAAGGCGACCGCCCAGCCCAGGATGGCGGGGTGGTGGCCGCCATCGGCGGCGACGCACAGCGCGAGGGTGGCCGGGGCCACCCGCACCGCGTGCAGTCCGAGCCACCGGTGCCCCAACTGCGCCGGCCACGCCGCAAGCGCGAGCACGACCAGGAAGCCGGCGATCAAGACCTCGTCCTTGTCGCCCACCCAAGGAGTCAGCAATGCGGCGCCGGCCACGGTGATAACGCCGAGCAACTCGCTGCCCCACGCGCGCGCCAGGACCAGCCCGCTCAAGCCGACCAACCCGGCCAGCGCGAGCCCGGCCGCGGCGGGCAACCACTCATACACGGTGGTGATGGCGACGAGATCGAGATAGGCCGTGGCGTAGCCGGCTCCGGCAATGGCGATCGCCCCGGTCGCGCGTTGCGGGTCGCGGTGCAGCCGGGCGGCGACCCCGATGAGCCCGACCGCCAAAATCCCGGCGAGAGTCACCCGCGCCGCCGGGCCGATGTAACCGGCCTCGATGGCATAGCGCAGCAGGAGTGCGACGCCGATGAGCAGCACACCGGCGCCGGCGGCCCCGAGCAGGCGGACCACCATGCCTTCGCGTTGCCACCAGGGGGTCGGCGCGGCATACGTCTCTGACGCGGTCCAATCCCGCGAGGGCTCGCCACCACGCGAGGTCCCGCCACCGCGCGAGGTCCCGGGAGACCCGGTGGGCAACGGGACGGCGGACGGCGGCACAGCCGTCGCTGGCTCGGGCACCACCGGAGGAACCGGCGCCGCATGGGCCGGGGGCGCGGCGGGCACTGGTGTCCCGGTCGTTGGTGGCGCGGACATTGGTGGCGCGGCCACCGGGACCGCCGACCGGCCCGCCTCCAGCTTCCGCCGGTAGGCATCCAGCCCGTTCCCCACGGCATACATGCGTTGCATCGCCTCGGCGAACTCCGCCTCGAGGAGTTTGATGTCGTCGATATCGGTGCGGCTCATGACGACATCCTCCCCGGACCTGTGGGCGCGGGTCGTGAGGCGGGCTACTCAGGTGTCGTCAGGACTTCGGATCAACCAGCCGTATGCCGTTCGCCGCCGAACTCCCACCCATCCCGATCAGGGTGCTCGCCGCCCCGGCGAGACCGACCGTGCCCGTCACCAGAACGTCTGGGCGCAATTGCCCGGAGGCGACCAGATCGAGCAACGCCGAGTAGTCCGCCCCGGCCATCCCATGCGAACCCAGGACTGCTAGTTCGCGCGAGATGACCGTGCCGATCGGCAGCGCCGTCATCTCCTCGTCCATCAGCCCGACCTGGACGTGCCGGCCGCGGCGCCGCAGCGACAGCAGGCTGGCGCTGGCCAGGGCGGCCGAGCCGGCCGCCTCGATGCCGACGTCCGGCCCGTCGGGCAGGAAGGCGCGCACCCGGTCGGCGATTTCGCCGGGTTGGGTCTTGGCGGTGATGCTCACCGTCGTTGCGCCCAGCCGGTCGGCCATCTCCAACGCCTTGGCGTTGACGTCGACGGCCACGACCTGAACGTCCATCGCCGTCGCGATCATGATGGCCGCGAGCCCGACACCGCCGGCCCCGAACACGGCCATCGATTCGCCGCGCCGCAGTTTGCCGACGGCGGTTACCGCGCGCCAGGCCGTCGCAAACCGGCAGCCGAGGCTCGCGGCGGCGTCGTCGCTGATCGCATCGGGCAGCGGCACCAGGTTGACCCGGGCCCGCGGCACGAGGACGTACTCGGCGAACGACCCCGGGTCGGTGAATCCAGGCTGGCGCTGGAAGCGGCATACCTGGGCATTGCCGCGCTGGCACTCCGGGCAGTCCCCGCACGCCATCACGAAGGGAACGACCACCCGTCGCCCCACCAGGGCCGGCGTCGAGGCGGACGCCCGCACGATGCCGGTGAACTCATGCCCGGGCACGCAGGGCAGCACGACATCCGGATCGCCGCCGGTCCAGGCGCGGAAGTCGCTGCGGCACAACCCAGATCGCCTGACCTCAACGAGGGCGTCGGGGTCCTCCGGGACCGGCCGCGGCATCTCCTCGATCGTCACGGGTCCGTTGAAGCTCGAATACTGAAGTGCTCTCATCGGCTCGCCTTCGCGCTGCCCGGTGACCCGCCGGCCCGGGGATTGACCTCCATCATGCCGCCCGCAGTTCGTCAGGCAAGGGCAGCGTATGCACGATGTCGAGTTCGCTCACGGCTCGGGTGAGCACGACATATAGCCGGCGCAGGCCGGTGCGTTCGTCGGGTTCGGCGGCGACGATGGTCGCCGGCTCCACGACGATCACCCGGTCGAATTCCAAGCCCTTCGCCACGGACGCCGGGACGAGGTCGATCTGGTGCTCGATGTCGCCGTGGTCTGCCCCCAACACCCCGTGCCCGATGCCGGCGGCGGTCAGCGCGGCCGAGACGTTCGGCACGTCCGCGTCGGCGATGATCACCCCGACCGAACCCGGCGCCGCCGCGGCAGCCTCGACCCGGCGCACGACCTCCACCGCCAGCCCGTCGACCGGGACGGCATGCAGGTCCAGCCGGCCCGGGTTGTCCCGCACAGACTCGGGCACCCCGAGACCGGGAGCGATCCGGGGGAGGAGGCGCGCGGCATACGCAATGACGGAGGCGGGGACCCGGAAGCCGCGATTGAGGATCTCCACGTGGCTGCCGGGCTTGCCGAGGTGCCCCAGGGTGTCGGCCCAGGTCCGGGCCGCCCATGGCGTGGTCCCTTGGGCGAGGTCGCCGAGCACCGTGGCGGCGCCGGTCGAGCAGCGCCGCCCGACGCCCCGCAATTGCATGGCCGAGAGGTCTTGCGCCTCGTCGAGGATGACGTGCCCGAGGCTCGGCGTGCGATCGAGCAGGTCGGCGATCTCGTCGAGCAGGACCAGATCGGCGGGTGACCACCGCGCACTCCCCGGCGTGCGGGGCGGGGCAGCCCACCCCAACATCGCCTGCTCGTCGTTGCTCAGAATCCCGTCGGCGGCAGCCGTGAGCACCGCGGGATCGGCGTACAACCGGAAGAGCACCTTGGCAGGGTCGAGTTCCGGCCACACGTCCTTGACGTAGGCCTTGACCGCCGCGCTGCGGGCCACGGCGTCCTGAACGCGATCGTCCGGCGTCTCCCCGGCCCGCTCCATGGCGACCAGCACCGCGTGCGCGAGCCGGGGCGCGAGCATCGCCCGGGCGGCGTGGAAGCGGGCGCCGCGCTCACGCAACTCGGCCACGATGTCGGCGACGTCGTAGGCGGGAACGCGCCACTTGCGCACGCCGCGCGGCACGACGAGGGGGTCGCTCGGGGTGGGGAGCACTCCCCATACGGCCCGGCGAAGCACCTCCGCCATGCGCGGGTCGCCCTTGAGCGTCGCGACCGCGGCGTCGTCGGCCCCCCGCGCGGGCTTCGTAGCGAACAGGTCGGCGACGGTCGTATGCGCGACGCGCACCTCACCCAAGGCGGGCAGCACCGCGCCGATGTGGTCGAGGAAGGCACGGTTGGGGCCGATGACGAGCACCCCTTGGCGCGCGAGCCGGTCCCGGTGGGCATAAAGGAGCCAGGCGGCGCGGTGCAGGCCGACGGCGGTCTTGCCCGTGCCCGGCGCCCCCTGCACACAGACGGTCGTGTCCGCGTCGGCCCGCACGAGCGCGTCCTGCTCCGGCTGGATGGTCGCGACGATGTCGCGCATCGGTCCGACGCGGGGCCGCTCGATCTCCGCCGCGAGGATGGCGCTCGCGTGGTCGGTCTCGGTCTCATCGAGGAGGTGCTCATCCTCGTATGCCGTGAGCTCGCCCCCCGCGATCCCGAACCGGCGCCGCTTCTCGATTCCCATGGGCTCGGCCCGGCTGGCCCGGTAGAACGCGGTCGAGACTTGGGCGCGCCAGTCGATGACGAGCGGCTCGCCGCCGGCGTCGCCGACGTGACGTCGCCCGATGTACCAGCGCTCGCCGTCAAGGGTGTCGAGCCGCCCGAAGAAGAGCGCCGATCCCGGGTCGTCCCGAAGCGACTCCGCCCGGTAGTAGAGCGCCCGAGCGAGATAGGCCGCGGCGATCGGGTCGGCCGCCTTGACCTCGATCGCCTCGGTGCGCTCGCGCATCCGCTCCAGGGCGGCACGGGCTTCGCTGAGGTATGCCCGTTCGCGGTCCAGTTCGAGGTCGGGCATTCGGCCAACTCTGCCACCCCGGCCCGGCCGTGCCAACCAGGGCCCCGGAGTCGTCCTCTATTCCGGGGACTTCCTGGAGCGGCGCGGCCCCGACAGGATCGGTATCGCCGGTGGGGCTTCCCACCGATTCGCTTCTGTGGGAGGGAAATCCATGAAGTTTCGCGCTACTGCGGTAGTGGCCGCCGTCGCTGCCATTTCCGCCTTTGCGTCGGGCGCGGCCGTCGCGTCCTCGCCCAAGGCACCTGGCAACGACCGCTTCGCCAATGCCTACCTCATCTCCGGTTTCGAGGCGGCGGGCAATGGGACCAATGTCGGTGCCACGGGCGAACCGGGCGAGCCCGGCGGCAACGGCTCGATGAACACGGTGTGGTGGAAGTGGAAGGCACCGGCTTCCGGCAAGGCGACCTTCGACACCTACGGGTCGCAGTTGAGCGACGCATTTCTCTGTGTCTACAAGGGGTCGAGCCTGAGCAATCTCGTCTCGCTCGGCTGTGACGACGACGAGGGCATCGGCTACTCCTCCGCACTTCGCGCGCCGGTGACGGCAGGAGCGATGTACTACATTCAGGTCGACGGCTGGTCGAGCGAGACCGGTGGTGTCGTGGCGCGTGCCCGCTTCCCCCGGTGCGACGGCAAGCCGGCGACGGTCGACATGACCGTCGACTCGTCCCGTCCCACGACGGGCAATGACATCATCGCCGCCACCGAAGGCGACGACGTCATCGACGGTCTCGGCGGCAATGACACGATTTGCGGACTCGGGGGCAACGACCAGATCGGTGGCGGCCCCGGCAACGACGTCATGATTCCCGGACCGGGCGACGACGTGATGAACGGTGGATCGGGGACCGACACGCTGAGCTACCGGGACCTCAAGACGTCCGCCTCGGGCATCTACTTCGACCTGAACACCACGGGCTACCAGGACACCTGGTCTTCTGGCTACGACAAGGCGACCTACGTCGAGAACGTGACGGGTGGGTCGGGCAACGACTACATCTACGGCACCTACTCCAACAATGTCCTGTCGGGAGGCGCCGGCAATGACCGTCTGTACGGATACGGCGGCGACGACCGCGTCGACGGGTCGGCCGGCACGGACTACTGTGACGGCGGCTCGGGCTATGACACCTGGCTGTCGTGCGAGTCGCGGGTCGGGTTCCCGTAACCAACGGAGCACCACTCCATAACGTCAGTGGCCGGACCTCATCGGGGCCGGCCACTGACGTCTTCTCGCCCGTCGCTGCGCTTGTGGGCCGCGGGTGGTTACGTGCCTAGTTGTCCGGGCGGGCCGCGAGGGTGACCGCGATTTCGCTCCGCTTGCCGTCGCGCAGGACTGTCAACGTGACCTTGCCTCCGACAGTCTGCTCACGGATGTGGCCGATGAGCCCGGTGGCGGACTCGACCGGCTGGCCGTCGATTGCGACGACCACGTCATTCGTGCGCAGCCCGGCGGTGGCGGCCGGGGTGTTCGGCGAGACGTTGGTGATCAGGGCGCCGGCGCGGTCGGCATTGCCATCGCTGGCCTTGCCGTCATCGAGGTTGACACCCAAGAAAGCGTGCTCGGCCTTGCCGGTGGCGATGAGCTGATCGGCGATGGCCTTCGCCTCGTTGACCGGGATGGCGAAGCCGATGCCGATATTGCCGCCCGAACTGCCGGTGCTCGCGATCGAGGAGTTGATCCCGATCAGCTGGCCATCAGCGTTGACGAGCGCGCCACCGGAGTTGCCGGGGTTGATCGCCGCGGACGTCTGGATGGCATTCGTCACGACCGCCTGGGCGGTCTGCTGGCCGAACGAATTCTGGTCGCCGCCGGTCGTGGTGGGCCGGTCGAGCGCGCTGACGATGCCGGTCGTGACGGTGCTAGCCAAGCCCAACGGGTTGCCGACGGCCATGACCGGGTCACCGACGGCGAGGGCGTCGGAGTCGCCCAAGACGACCGGGGTCAGGTCACTCGGGGGATTCTGGAGGGTAATGACGGCCAGGTCCGTCGCCGGGTCGGTGCCGGCGACGGACGCCTTGAAGATCCGGCCGTCGGACAGTGTGACCTCGATCGTGCCGTCGACCGCGCCATCGACGACGTGGTTATTGGTCAGGATGTGGCCGGCGTCGTCGATCACGACGCCGGAGCCCTGCGCCTCGCCGCCCTGCACTTGAAGCTGGATCGCCACCACACTCGGGGTGACGACCTTGGCCGTCGCCGTCCAGTCGGGGCTATTCGCCGCCACCTGACGGATCGGGCTGCTGGTCGTGGCTTCAGACGACGAACTTTGCGGGGCGGCCGACGCCGAAGACGATTGGGAGGAGGTCCCGTCGTCGGCCGCCCGCACTGCGGCATACGTCCCACCGGAGGCCAAGGCCGCCGTGAGGGCCGCTACCGCGACCAACCCCGGCCACTGGCGACGGGGACGCTGCGAGCTGGGAGGGGGTGCCTGCAGCGGCGTCGCCGGGGGCGGCGGGGTGGTCCACAGCGAAGGGCTGGGATCGCCCACCGAGGAACGAGGGCCGGTAGTGCGCTCTCCGAACCACAGCGGTGCCGTGTCGGTGGAGGTGCCGTGGCCAGGCGTCGGCTCGGGCGAGGGGGTACCCGAGCCGGTTCCGTTCTCGCTCATCAGGTGATGCTCCTTCGTTGTGGCTTCCACCAGTCAACGGCAGCAAGCTCAAGGCTGGCTGAGGTCTTCCTGGGAGTCTGCTGTGGAAAGGTGCACCACGAAGGTCGCGCCGCCGCCGGGCGTCTGGGTCAACCCGACGCGACCGCCGTGCCGGGCGACGATCGCGGCGACGATGGCCAGGCCGAGGCCAGTCCCCCCGCTCGCCCGCGAGCGCGCCGGGTCGGCGCGGAAAAAGCGCTCGAAGATCCGGGCCGAGGCGGCCTCGTCGATCCCGGGCCCGTGGTCGCGCACCTCGATCACCGCGGTCCGCTCGGACCGACCGACGGCGACCTCGATGGACGTCCCTGCGGGCGTATGCCGAATGGCATTGGTCAGGAGGTTGCCCAGCACTTGGTGCAACCCGGCTTCCTCTCCGTCCACGACGACCGGGCCGAGCGCGCCGCCGAAGCCGTGCAGGGAGATGTCGCGGCCGGGATCGCGAACGCGGGCGGCCGTGACTTCCTCGGCCGCGATGACGGTCACGTCCACCGGGGACTTCTCCAGCGGCCGCTCCTCGTCGAGCCGGGCGAGGAGCAGGAGGTCGTCGACGAGATGCGACATCCGCGCGGCCTCGGACTCGATCCGCTCCATCGTCCCTGGGACGCGCACATCGGGGACGGCGCCTTGTCGGTACAACTCGGCATACCCCCGCACCGTGGCCAGGGGAGTGCGGAGTTCGTGGGAGGCATCCGCGACGAACTGGCGCATCCGCTCCTCCGAGGCCTCGCGCGCGGTGAACGACCCCTCAAGGTGGGCCAGCATCGTGTTGAGTGAGGTGGCGAGGGAGGTGACTTCCTCCGGCATGGTGCGGCTCGGGATCCGCGAACTCAGGTCACCCGCGGCGATCGCGGCGGCCGTGTGCTCGATCTGGGTGAGCGGCCGGAAGGCGCGGCGCATCGCGAACCAGCCCAGGGCGGCGCAGGCCAGGGTCAGCCCCAGCCCCAACAGGACGGCAAAGGTCGCGAAGTGCCGAACGGTGTGTTGCACCTCGGTCAGCGGCCGGGCGACGATGAACGTGACCTCGCCGAGTCCGAGGGTGTCGATCTCGCCGGCGACTGCGCGCCAGCCGGTGTCACTCTCGCGCGAGGGCAGGTTGAAGGGTTCGCCGGAGACGACCCGAGGATCGTCGGGCAGAAGTTGGGCGAGGTCGGGCAGATCGGCGATATCGCTCGCGGCATACGTCAGGGGTTCGGGCAGGCGATCGGGGTTGTAGATCACCACGGCATAGCCGGTCGGCAGCGGGACCCGCCGCGGCACCGTCTCGTTGGCGAACGACGTCTCGACGACCGCCGCGCTGCGGGCCAGGTTGGCGTCGAGGCGGCCCATCAGGTCGCGGTTCATCAGGTATGCCGTGGCGGCCGCCGTCAGGCTGATCGCCAGCAGCATCAGCACGATCATGATCGCGATCAGTCGTGCCCGCAGGGGCAGCGCCCGCAGCTTGTCGACCAGCGGCTGCGGCGTCGAGGTCACGCCGGTGGCTTGCGCAGGACGTAGCCCACGCCGCGCTTGGTGTGGATCAGCGGCGGGAGTCCGGCGGTATCGATCTTGCGCCGCAGATAGGAGATATAGGACTCCACGATCCCGGATTCGCCGCGGAAGTCGTAGTCCCACACGTGGTCGAGGATCTGCGCCTTTGACAGCACACGGTTGGGGTTGAGCATTAGATAGCGCAGCAACTTGAACTCGGTCGGGGAGGTCTCGATCGCCCGGCCGCCGCGGCGCACGTCGTGGGTGTCCTCATCGAGTTCGAGATCCTCAAAGCGCAGGAGCGCGCTCTCGTCGATCTCGCCCTTGGTCCGGCGCAGGACGGCGCGGATGCGGGCCACCACTTCTTCCAGGCTGAACGGCTTGGTGACGTAATCGTCGCCGCCGACCGTCAGACCCTTGATCTTGTCGTCGACGGAGTCGCGCGCGGTGACGAAGACGATCGGGAACCGCCGGCCACCCTCGCGCAGGCGCCGAGTCACCTCAAAGCCGTCCATGTCCGGCAGCATCACGTCGAGCACGACGAGATCGGGATCGTCCCGCGTCGCCGCGGCGACGGCATCCTGGCCGTCCGCAGCGGTCTCCACCTCAAACCCCGCGAACCGCAGCGATGTCGCCAGCAGCTCGCGGATGTTGGGCTCGTCCTCGACAATCAGCAGCCGGGCCTCGGGTTCCGCGACGATCATGCAGTCAAGGGTGGTCCCGATCCCTGGGAGTTTCCTGTATGCCGCGTGGTCCCCTTCTGTATGCCGCGTGACCCGGGCCTGGATGTCGCGTGACCCCAGCCTGGATGCCGCCCGCTCCACGCGGGTCACCGATAACCACGGTGCGCGCACCCGGTGCGGCGGGTTAGCCTTAGCACAAGCGGGCGCGCAGCGGCGTGCCCGTTTTCGACGCGATCGCAACAAAGAGGTGCACGGTGCCGACTGGCAAGGTCAAGTTCTATGACGCCGACAAAGGGTTCGGTTTCATCAACAGCGACGAGGGTGCCGACGTCTTCCTGCCCTCCAGCGCGCTGCCCGCCGGCCTGACCGTCCTCAAGGGCGGCACGAAGGTCGAGTTCGCCGTGGTCGAGGGCCGCAAGGGCGCCCAGGCGATGCAATTGCGCGTGATCGACCCGGCCCCGAGTGTGCAGGCCAACCGCCGCGAGCGCGACCGCAAGCCCACCGAGGACATGGTCGTCATCGTCGAGGACCTGATCAAGCTGCTCGACAATGTCAGCGAAGGCCTGCGCCGCGGGCACTACCCCGACAAGGGCATGGGCACCAAGCTCGGCCAGCTCCTGCGCGGCGTCGCTGCCGACCTGGAGGCCTGAGGGTCAGCGCCATGGCAGCGGCGATCAAGGACGACCCGGCCCTGCTCGGGAGCGAAGCCGTCGCGCGCACCGCGCTCGAGGAGGTCGGTGAGGCGGGCACCATCGGTGACTACCTCGGGGCCGTCATGGAGGCCGAGCGGGTGGCGACGCACTATTTCGTGTGCACCAGTGCGGCATACCCCGGATGGAATTGGTCGGTCACGGTCGCCCGGGTGCCGCGCGGCAAGACGGTCACCGTGTGCGAGTCCGCGCTCGTCCCCGGCGAGGGCGCGCTGCTCCCGCCGGTGTGGGTCCCGTATGTCGATCGCCTCGCCCCCGGCGACATCGGCCCCGGCGATGTGACGCCCTATGTCGCCGACGACCCGTTGCTGGAGCAGGGATTCGAGGCGACCGGCAACGAGGACGTCGACATGATGGCCCAGTGGGAGCTGGGTCTCGGACGAGTCCGGGTGCTCTCGGCCGAGGGCCGCGAGGCGGCTGCCCAACGGTGGTATGCCGGTGAGCACGGCCCGAGCGCGCCCGTCGCCGCCAAGGCGCCGGCGAGTTGCTCCAGTTGTGGGTTCTATGTGCCGATGGCGGGCGTGCTGCGCTCGATGTTCGGGGTGTGCGCCAACGCGTGGTCGCCCTCCGACGGCACCGTCGTCAGCCTCGATCACGGCTGTGGCGCGCACAGCGAAGTCGACATGGTCCTGCCGGATCCGGAGAAGGTGCCGTCACCGATCGTGGACGACCTCGCGCTAGAGCAGCTCTGAGCGATCAGATCTGGGGTGGGGCCTCAGTAGTTCGCTTGCGGGTCGGCGGGGACGGTCGCGGCGACGGCATTGCCGCGGCCGCGCACGACATACAGATAGCCCATGGCGCCGAGCACGAGCCCGGTCACGCAGGCCCACGGCCACCACGAGCGGGAGCCCTGGTGCAGGGACGGGACGATCAGGCACACGGCCAGGGCCACTGCCCATACGGCCATCCCGGCGAGCACGATCCGCGGGACGCTGACCGCCAACGGTTCGGGCGCGGTCGGCGGTATGCCGTTGTCGCGGCGCAAGGTGCTCACGCGCGACATTTTACCGTTGCGTAACTCGGCTACCCGGAGGGTCGAAACACGGGTGTCCCGGGCCGCCCGTATCGTTCTGCGTCATGGCGCAGCGCACCACGTCCCCCCGTAAAAGCCCGCCGCCGGTTCCGACCTCCGGCCTTGACTCCTTCTTTCAGATAACCCAGCGCGGATCGACCGTGGCCCGGGAGGTCCGTGGCGGCATCGTCACCTTCTTCACGATGGCCTATATCGTCGTGCTCAATCCCCTCATCCTCGGCTTCGCGGCCGACAAGTCCGGCGCCTTCCTCGGCGGCGGCCCCGGCGATGGGTCGAACATCCCGGCCATTGCGGCCGGCACGGCCCTCGTCGCCGGCGTCATGACGATCCTGATGGGCGTCGTGGCCAACTATCCGCTTGCCTTGGCCACCGGCCTTGGCCTGAATGCCTTCGTCGCGTTATCGATCGCCTCCCAGATGACGTGGGCCGACGCGATGGGCCTGGTCGTCCTCGAGGGCGTGATCATCCTCGTGCTGGTGTTGACCGGCTTCCGAACGGCCGTCTTCCACGCAGTGCCAGCCCAGTTGAAGGTCGCGATCTCGGTCGGGATCGGGTTGTTCATTGCGTTGATCGGCTTCGTGGATGCGGGCTTCGTGCGGCGCACCGGGACCGGGCCGGTGCCCGTGCAGCTCGGGACCGACGGCTTCATCAACGGCTGGCCGACCTTCGTGTTCGTGCTCGGTCTCGTGCTGGTCGTGGCCCTGTGGGTCAAGAAGGTCAAGGGCGCGATCCTGATCGCGATCGTCGTCACGACGGTGCTCGCGATCATCGTGGAGGCGATCGCCAAGATCGGGCCGCAGGTTGCCGGCGACAAGGTCAACCCGGTCGGCTGGAATCTCGTCGTCCCCGGCCTGCCCGACAAGATCATCGACACACCGAAGCTCGACACGGTCGGCCACTTCTCGCTGTTCGGGTCGTTCTCCTCGGTGGGTGTCGTGGCCGCGATCCTGCTGATCTTCACGCTGATGCTGGCCGACTTCTTCGACACGATGGGCACGATGACGGCGATCGGCCACGAGGCGGATCTGCTCGACGCCGACGGCCTCCCGCCGCGCACCGAGTCGATCCTGGTCGTCGACTCGATCGCGGCCGCCGCCGGTGGTCTGGGTGGCGTGTCGTCCAACACGTCATACATCGAGTCGGCCTCGGGTGTCGGCGAGGGTGCCCGCACCGGCCTGGCCTCGGTCGTGACGGGCGTGCTCTTCCTGCTCTCGATGGTGTTCGCGCCCCTGGTGAAGGTGATCCCGAGCGAGGCGGCCGTCCCGGCGCTCGTGCTGGTCGGCTTCTTGATGATGCAGCAGGTCAAGGAGATCGACTGGGACGACCTGGAGATCGCCATCCCGGCCTTCTTGACGATCGTGCTGATGCCGTTCACCTACTCGATCACCGTCGGCATCGGCGCGGGCTTCGTGACGTATGTGCTGATCAAGATCGTGCGCGGCAAGACGTCCTCGGTGCACCCGCTGATGTGGGTCTGCGCCGCCCTCTTCGTCCTGTACTTCGCGATCGACCCCATCAAGGCCCTCCTGGGCGCTTAGCCCGCCGGTGGGTGCGGTCCTCGGCGGGGGTCACCTGCCGGATTCCCGCCCAATCCCACTACCCGGCGCTTTGGGTGGCCTTCTGACAGCTAGAAAGCCACCCAAAGCGCCGGAGAGCCTCCCAAACCTCGGGCGTATGGCGAGCCCCGCGTCACCCACCCAGCCACACCCAGCGAGCCACCCCGCGTATGGCGAGCCCCGCCTCACCCGGCTAGCGCGAGTCCCGTCGTGAGCAGCACGGCATACGCCAATTGGGTGGCGCCCGTCCCCGCCAGCGCGGGGATCAGGTCGCGACCGCTCGCCCCGCCAAGCACGCGACGCATCTCGCGAGCCCCCAGCGGCAGCGCCCCGAGCGCGAGCAGTGTCCACGGCGTGACCACAGCGGCGCCGCCCGCGAGGGCGAAGGCCAGGGCGACGCACGCGGCATACAGGCGTCGGGTGGTGCGATCCCCGAGGCGCACCGCCAATGTCCGCTTGCCCGTCACCGCGTCCGTGGGAATGTCGCGCAGGTTGTTGGCCACCAGGATCGCGGTCGCCAGGAGGCCGACGCCGCACGCCCCGAGGAAGCCGGCCACAGTGACCCGGTGCGCCTGCGTATACAGCGTGCCCAGCGTCGCCACCAGCCCGAAAAACACGAAGACATAAACCTCGCCGAGCCCGCGATAGCCATAGGGCTTGTCGCCGCCCGTGTAGCGCCACGCCGCCACCACGCTCAGCGCCCCCACCACCAGCAACGGCAGCGTGTTGGCCAGCGTGACCAGCGCCAACCCGGCAACGCCTGCAAAGCCGAAGCACAAGAACGCCGCGGCTTTGACGCTCGACGGCGCGGCCAGCCGCTGGCCCACCAGCCGCACCGGCCCGACCCGCTCGGAGTCCGTGCCGCGCACGCCGTCGGAATAGTCGTTGGCGTAGTTCACGCCCACCTGGAGTGCGAGCGACACCAGCAGCGCGAGCAGGGCCAGCCCGAGATCGGCCCGGTCGATCGCCGCAGCGGCCCCGGTGCCGATCAGGACCGGAGCGATGGCGGCGGGCAGGGTGCGTGGGCGCGCGCCGGCGACCCACTGTGCAGCTGTGGCCATGACGTCAGGTCAGAGATTCTTAAGGAAGTCGGGGTCGTCGTCGGGTCCGAGCGGTCGCCGTGGCCGTTGACCACCCGTGCCCTCACGCCTGGGCAGCGGCAGCGCGCCCGGCCGGCCGGCGAACCACCACGCGGCCGAGCCGGCGAAGGGGAACAGCAAGATCACGAAGACCCACACGATCTTGGGCAGGCCACGCACGCGGTCGTCCGGGGTCTGCACACAGTCGACGACGGAATACACCGCGAGGACCAGAGCGAGGATCGCCGGCAGAAAGCGCAACACCCGCCCATTGTCCCACTGATCGGCTACCGCTCGGCCCGTTCCCGGGCGAGCGCCGCGATCGCGGCCCGGTCCGGCTTCCCGGGCCCCCGCTCCGGCAGCGCCGGCAACACCAGGACAGTCCGCGGCAGGGCGTATGGTGCGAGCTCGCCTCGCAGCGCCTCTCGCACCCGAGCGGGATCGGACCAGGCGAAGGACCCGCCGGGCTCGCTGGGCAGGGCGGACTCGCCGGGCGGGGGGGTCTCGCTGGGTAGGGCCGGCTCGCCGGGCAGCGGAGGCGGGGCAGGCGGTGCGGGAACGAGCGCGAGGGTGATCGCCATACCCCACTCGGGGTCGGGGACGGCAACGGCGACGGCCGCGCGCACGCCCGGAAGTCCGGCTGCGGCATCCTCGACGACGCGCGGGTGGACCTTGTAACCCCCGGTGATGATGACGTCGTCGCGGCGGCCGAGGACCCGGAGGCGGCCGTCGTCGGCGAACTCGCCGAGGTCGTCGGTCGCAAAGCACCGACGGCCTGAGCGCATCGTGAAGGCTGTGGCGTCCGGCTGGCCCAAGTAGCCGCTGGCCAGCGTCGGTCCGCTGAGTTCGATCCGGCCGTCGTCGGCGAGCGCGACCACCGTGTCGCGAAGCGGGACCCCGTCGTAGACGCATCCTCCCGCCGTTTCGCTCATCCCATAGGTCGCCACCACCCGCACGCCCGCCGCTGTCGCCGAGGCCCGAAGCGCCGGCGACAAGGCAGCACCACCGGCGAGGACAGCATCAAAGCGGCGCAGCGCGGCCACGCCCTCGCCGGTGGCCAGCAGCCGGCCGATTTGCGTCGGCACCAGCGCGGTGTAGCGCGGCCCCGGCTCCGCCGCCACCCGGGCCGCCGCTTCTGCGAAGGCCGACGGGCTAAAGGACGATGTCCGATCCAGCACGACCGGGGCCCGGCCAGCCCGCAACGAGCGGATCAGCACCTGCAGCCCGGCGATATGCCCGGCGGGAAGGGCCAGCAGCCACGTACCCGGACCGCCGAGCCGTTCGTGCGTCGCATCCGCGCTGGCCACGAGGGACCCGGCCGTCAGCATCGCCAGCTTGGCAACTCCCGTGGACCCCGACGTCCCGACGACCAACGCCAGATCCCTCGGCACCGACGCGGGGTCGTGCGGAGGCAGCGGGAGGGGGGCCGCGGCATACGGGATGAGGGGCGGACCCCCGGCCAGCGCCTCTGCCAGCGCGGCCGTCAACGTGGCCAGGTTGCCGGCGTCGACCGGGCGCAACTCAGCCCGCGAGGAAGGCGGCAACCCGATCCCTCGGCCGGCCGATGATGGCGTGATCGCCGCGAACGAGCACCGGGCGCTGGAGGAGTTCCGGGTGCGCGACGAGCACGGCAACCACCTGATCCGCCGTCTCCACGTCGGCCTCGGTCAGGCCCGCCCGGGCGAAATTGGGATCACGGCGCACGAGATCGGTGACCGGGTCGTCGAGCTTGGCGATCAGGTCGCGCAGGTCGGCCTCGTCGAGCGGATTCGCGAGATAGGCCCGGACGGACACCTCGACGCCAGCCTCCTCGGCCGAAGCCAGGGCAGCTCGGGATGTGGAGCAGCGGGGGTTGTGCAGGATCGTGGTGTCCACCTAGCCACGATAGTCCGCGGGCGAGACGTTCTAGGCTCGGAACCATGGACGTGCTCTGGCTGTGGTGCTTCCTGGACCGGCCCGCTCCCGCGGAGGCGGCGTGGCCTTTCTGGTGCGAGGTCACGCGCTCGCGCCTTAGTGCCCGTCGGGGCGAGCGGGCGGAGTTCGCCACGCTGCTCCCGGAAGCCGGGGATCCGTGGATCAAGCTCCAGGAGACGGCCGGCACCTGCCGCACGCACCTTGACCTCGACGTCGAGGACATCCCGACCGCGATAGCGCAGGCCGAAGCCCTGGGCGCGCAGGTCATCCAGCGGACAACCCAGGGGTATGCCGTGCTGGCCTCCCCGGGCGGGTTCACCTTCTGTCTGACCACCTGGGACAGGTCGGCGTCGAGACCCCGACTCGGCCCGACCCTGCTCGACCAAGTCTGTCTCGACATCCCCCCTCGGGCGTATGCCGCGGAAGTCGCCTTCTGGCAGTCCCTCCTGACCGCGCAGGTCCTGCCCGGTCGGGTCCCGGGCTTCGCCCTCCTGGCGCCCGCGCGGGAACTGCCCCTGCGAATCCTGCTTCAACGTCTCGACGCCGACGCGCCCGCCGTCAACGCACACGCCGACCTGGCGTGTGCCAACCGGTCGCAGGCCGTCGCCGAGCACGAGGCGCTCGGGGCCACCGTGGTGGCCGAGTTCCCGCACTGGAGCGTGCTGGCTGATCCGGCGGGAGCGCGCTATTGCCTCACCGACCGCGATCCGCTGACCGGCCGCCTCGCCTGAGCGTGGGGCTCAGTCGGCGACGATCTTGTCGACCAACTGGGGCGCATCGTCGAAGAGCATGACCAGGTAGCCCTCGTTCATCGCCGCTGCGTCGAGGCGCCGCTCGTAGGTGACCTGCCACAGGCGCGGCCCGACGGGCCGGGCAGTGACCACCGCGGTGGTGAGGTCGTCGCGGTGGGGGCGCTCGCCATACGACTTGAGGCGGGCCGCGGCCGCGCCCCACTCGACGGGGACGGACGTGTGCTCCCAACCCCACATCCAGGTGGGGCCCGATGCATCGAACGTGCCGATGACCTGGATCGGGTCCACGCGCGCGTCCGGTTCGTCCCCGTGGGTGATCGTGCCCGCCTCAAGGTCGACCTGCCAGTGCGCGTCGGAGCACACGGGGATGGCCTCGCGGGCAGCGGAGACCAGGTCCGGCCAGGGGAGGTCGGCGAGATCGGAGCGGATTGTCATCGTGACCCTTCGTCAGTGCTGGGGGAAAGCGTCCCATGCCCCGCCCTTTGACATGATCGGGCCGTGACTTCACCGGCCGTCGTGCACGCGCGCGCCCTGCTCGACGAAGCCTGCCGACTCGGGGTCCGCGAGGTGGTGCTCTGCCCGGGCTCCCGGTCTGCCCCCTTGGCGTATGCCGCGCTCGCCGCCGCCGAGGCGGGTCGCCTCCGCCTGCATGTCCGAGTGGATGAGCGCTCGGCCGGCTTCCTGGCGCTGGGGTTGGCGAAGACCTCGCGTCGGCCCGCGCTCGTGGTCACGACCTCCGGTACCGCGGTTGCCAACCTCCACCCCAGTGTGTTGGAGGCCCACCACGCGGCCGTCCCGCTGATCGTGGTGTCGGCGGATCGACCGGCCGAGTTGCGCTACTCGGGCGCCAACCAGACGACGGTGCAGCCGGGGATCTTCGCGGGCGCGCTTCGGTGGGAGAGCGACGTCCCGGCCCCCGTCGAGGGCGACGACCCCCGCCTTCTTCGGGGCTTCCTTCGCCAGGCGTATGCCGCGGCCACCGCCCCCGTTGAGCCCGGTCCCGTCCATCTCAACCTGTGCTTCCGCGAGCCCCTGGTCCCGGCCGGCTGGCCCCTCGACGACGAGGTGGCCCCGTCCGAGCAAGGTTCGGCACCCCAGCCCGTGTCCGAGCCCGAATCCGAGCGGGGGTCCAAGCCAGCTTCCGAGCCCAGCTCACCTCCCGGGCCGTTGCCACATCTCGAGCGCACCGTGGTGCTGCTCGGCGACCTGGTCGATCCGGCGAATCGGCCGGTCGTCTCTCGCTTCGCCGCCACCCGAGGGTATCCGCTCATCGCCGAGCCCTTCGGTCGGCACACGGTCGATGGGGCGCTCCCGCACGGCCCGCTGACCATCGCCGACCCTGGCTTCCTGGAGAACTTGGCCGCCGACGGATCGGGAGTCGAGCGGGTCCTCGCCGTGGGCCGGCTCACGCTCTCCCGGGCGGTCACGGCGCTGCTGCGTCGCCCCGAGGTTCGGGTCGAGGCCGTGACCGATCGGTCCCGGGCGGCCGATCCGGCCGGCGTGGTATCCGCCAGCTACCCCTTCGCCGCCCTGACCCAGGACGGGGCTGAGGGGGATTCGGACCCGAGCGAGCACCAGTGGCTCGCCCGGTGGCAGCGCGAAGGCGACCGGGTCGCGGAGGCGATCGCCGCGGAACCCCCGGCCTGGGGCACGGGCTTGGGGGTCGCCCGGGCGGTGGCGCGCGGCATACCGGCCGGAGCTGTGATGTTCGTGGGCTCCTCCAATCCCGTCCGAGACCTCGATCTCGGCCCAGCGGGCCTGGCCGAGGGGGTGACGGTGGTCGCGAGTCGGGGGCTCGCGGGGATCGACGGGTGCGTGGCCACGGCGGCGGGGGTCGCGCTCGCGGAGGGCGCGGCCTACGCCGTGATGGGGGATCTGACCTTCCTGCACGACGCCAACGCGCTGCTCATCGGCCCGCACGAGCCCGTCCCGAATCTCACGCTCGTCGTGGTCAACGACGATGGCGGCGGGATCTTCCGGCTGTTGGAGCCGGGGGAGGAGCAGCGGGCGGGGGCCTTCGAGCGCATCTTCGCGACCGCCACCCAGACCGACCTCCGGGCCCTGTGCCACGCGCATGGGGTGAGTCACCGGCTCGTCAACACCGCCGACGACCTCGTCGCCGAACTCGCGCGCACCCCGAGCGGGCTGCGCGTTCTCGAAGTCCGCGTCGATCCGAGCACCCACCGCGCGGCCCATGCCGCACTGCGGGACCAGGTGCGCCTCAGGCCTTGACGGCCCGGTGCAGCGCGACAATGCCGCCGCTGAGATTGCGCCACTGCACCGCGGACCACCCGGCCTGCGCCACCATGCTCGCGAGCTCGCGCTGCGCCGGCCAGGCACGGATCGACTCCGCGAGATAGACATAGGAGTCGGGGCTGGAGCTGACCCGCTTGGCGACGGCCGGCAGAGCGCGCATGAGGTACTCGGTGTAGACCCGGCGGAACGGACCATTCGTCGGTGCGCTGAACTCGCAGATCACGAGCCGCCCACCGGGCTTGGTCACGCGCGCAAACTCGGCCAGCGCGGTGGTGACATCGACAACATTTCGCAGCCCGAACGACATCGTCACCGCGTCGAACGACCCGTCGGCAAACGGCAGGCGCGTGGCGTCTGCCGCCGTAAAGGCCAGTTCGGGGCGACGCCGGACCCCGACCCGCAGCATGCCCAGCGAGAAATCGGCCGGGATCACGTGAACGCCCGCCGCAGCGAGCGGCTCCGAACTCGTGCCCGTGCCGGCCGCGATGTCCAGCACGATGTCGCCGGCCTTCGCCCCGATCGCGGCCACCGTCGCGCGCCGCCACAGTCGATCGATTCCGCCGGTCAGGACGTCATTGGTCAGGTCATAGGCGTCGGCGACCTCATCGAACATCGCGGCGACCTGCGAGGGGTCCTTCTCCAGCGTGGCACGGCTCATACCTCCATCTTCTCCCACGTCCGGCTTCTCGTATATCCGGCTTCTCCCAAGTCCGGCGACTCGCCCGCCGTGGCCAGCGTGGCCGGTGCGGAGGAAGTCGTGACGGTGGTTCGGCGCGTCGTAGGCTTCCCTGCGATGTCCACCCTGCCCACCGCCGACGCCGCCCGCCTCGTGTCGCGAACCCTGGCCCTCCCCGAGGGCGTCGTCGACGACCTACTGGCCGTCATCTCGGCCGAGGCCCCCGCACGCGAGGTGTGCTCGTGGGTGCGCCGCGGGGACGGCCTGGTCGGCTGGGGGACCGCGGCCGAGTTCACCGGTCACGGCCCGAGTCGCTTCGAGGACGCCGCCGCCTGGTGGCGGGCAATGTGCGCCGGTGCGGTCATCCGCAACGAGGTGGGTGGTCCCGGGACCGGTCCCGTCACCTTCGGCTCCATGACGTATGCCGCGCGCTCCCCTCAGGCATCCCACCTCCGGGTTCCGGCCGTGGTCGTCGGGCGCCGCGCGGGACGCGCCTGGGTGACCACCACGACTGTTGGTGAGGCGCTGCCGCCGACCGAGGTCGTGACCGAGGCTGCCTCCCCGGGCGCCCCCGGCGAGATCGCGTTCGCTGACGGCCCCCGCACGGCGGCCGAGTGGGAGATCGCGGTCGCCGAAGCCGTGACGCGGATCAACCACGGCGACTTGGACAAGGTCGTGCTGGCGCGGGCACTGGTCGCCCGAGCCGAGTCCGACCTCGAGCCGCGATGGCTGCTGCGCCGACTGGCCGAGCGCTACGACAACACGTGGGTGTTTGCGGTCGCGGGTCTGGTCGGGGCCACGCCGGAGATGCTCGTGCGCCTCGACCGCGGGCTGGCGTCCTCCCGAGTCCTGGCCGGGACCATCCGGCGCACCGGCGACGACGTCCACGACCTGGCGCTCGCCGCCTCGCTCGCCCGGTCCTCCAAGGACCTGGAAGAGCACGAATACGCCGTCCGCTCGGTCGCCGACGCACTGGGCCGACACTGCGGGTCGATGAACGTGCCGGAGTCGCCCTTCGTCCTGCACCTGCCCAATGTGATGCACCTCGCGACCGACGTAGCCGGGGCCGTTGACGACGGCTCGACCTCCCTCGACCTCGCCGCGTCGCTGCACCCGAGCGCGGCCGTATGCGGCACCCCCACCGCCTTGGCCGACGACCTGATCGCCGAACTCGAAGGCCTCGACCGCGGTCGCTACGCCGGTCCCGTCGGCTGGATGGACGCCTCCGGCGACGGCGAGTGGGGGATCGCGCTGCGCTGCGGTCAGTTGGCCGACGACGACCCCCGCGCGATCACGCTCTTCGCCGGCTGCGGGATCGTCGCCGGCTCCGCGCCTGACGACGAGGTCGCCGAGTCCGATGCGAAGTTCTTGCCGATGCGCGATGCGCTGACGGCCACCGCCTGAGCCGGACGGCACCGCTCAGCCGCCGGAGGACTGACCACCCGTATTCCGGCCGCGAAAGTTTCTAGATTTTCCTGCCAACCATCGGTGACTCAGCGGAGTCGTGCAGGGCAGAGCGCAGCAACGTGGTCGCGCCGGCTTGAAGGGTCTAATCATGTTCTCCTGCAAGGAGATCAGCTCTGTCGTCAGCGCCGCTCTGCTCGCCTCCAAGGCCGATGTGTCCGGCGACGGCACGCGCTTCCTCTTCACGCACGACGATGGTCCTGCCGGGGCCGCCGTCACCGTCTATGACTCCACGGCCCGCACTTGGCGCGGGTTCGCCGTGCCCGCGACGTCGTCCCGGAGGTTGGCCAACGTCAAGTTCACGCGACCTTCGGGAGCTGCGGTATGGCTCACCCGCCTCGACCGCGGGACGGGCGTGTCCTCCATCGAGCGTCGCTCGATCACCGGTGCCCTTCAGTTGTCCCTGCCGAAGGCCGACGCGATTCTGCCGTCGCCGGATGGCACCACCTTTGCGGTCAACGTCGGCCGGTCCATCTCGGTCCGCTCCAATGCCACCGGCGCCGTCCCGCGCACCCTGCAGGCCCCATCGGGGCGAGTCTGCATGCTGGGCCACAACTACGACCCGACCAGCTTCACTACCGCATGCTATGACCCCGACGGCCAGCGCATCGATGCCTACCGCTACTCCTGGAGCAGCGGCGGCCCCATCGCCATGACGAAGGCCACCGCTCCCTTTGGATACACGGACGTATGGCGTGCCACCCCCGGCATCGTCGCCTCCGTCGCAATCCAAGGCACCACGGCCGACATCGGCCACGCGCCCCGCCCGGGAGTGTTCACGCCGATCAAGACCGACCTGCCCAACTACTTCGATTCGGCCATCAGGGACATCCTCGGCAACTACGTCTATGTACTCGGCAGAGGCGATCGACAAGGCGAAGGACTACGCCCGGGAGAACCCTGAGCAGGCCGACGCCGCGCTGGACAAGCTGGAGGATCTGATCAGCCAGCGCACCAGTGGCAGCTTCGATTCGATCATCGACAAGGGCCGAGACGCCCTCGACAACGCCTTGGGTCTCCCCGACCCAGCGCCCACCCCCGCGCCCGAGCCAGCACCCGCGCCCGAGCCGGCACCCACTCCTGAACCGGC
>NZ_HF571038.1:2164428-2191374 GCF_001046875.1 Nostocoides jenkinsii Ben 74 | reverse complement strand
GAATACGAGCAAGCCCACTACGCTGCCCTCAAACCCGAGCCGCAGCCCTCATGAGAGCGGCAGAGAACCCGTGCCGATTCACCTGCACCTCCAGGGCGCTGCCCACGTTGCCAGCGAGGGCGAGTTTGCCATCGCTTCACGCGGCCTTCACGGTAGACAGGTTGAAGTTCTTGATGGGGGTATGGCGTCCCGCTGAAACTCACGCCCACCTGACGCCAGCGCCGGGGCCGATCCGAACAGCACCGCTGCCGCAGCCAGAATCCCGAGTCTCCTGAAAGTCCACACCCTCGCCATAGCCGGAGAGGACGCGGCCGTGCGTGGACTGTCTTGCCGACGGCTGGACAGGGTTGAATACGCCAATGCTGCCCATGCTCGCCACCGCGACCACGGCACCCCCGCGCGGGCCCGCCTGGGCGCACGAGATCAAATGGGACGGTATGCGGGTGCTGGCCGAGGTCCGCGGTCCGGCCGTCACGTTGACCTCGCGGAATGGCAATGACGTCACCGCGAGTTTCCCCGAGCTCGCTACCCTCGCCGGGACGTATGACGATCTCCTCCTTGACGGGGAGGTCGTCGCCTTCGACCAGGGCCGGCCGAGTTTCGCGGCACTCGCCGAGCGCATGCACGTCAAGGACCGCCGCAAGGCGGAGCGGCTGGCAGCCACCCGGCCGGTGACCTATGTCGTCTTCGATGTCCTGCGGCTCTTCGGGCAGGACTTGACGAGCCAACCGTGGAGCGCACGACGGCCGTTGCTGGAGCAGCTCGACCTGGGCGGATCACACGTGCAGGTGCCCCCGGCCTATGACGACGGCGCGCAGTTGCTCGCGGCGACGGCCGAGCAGGGGTTGGAGGGGATTGTCAGCAAGCGCCGGGGCGCGGCATACGTCCCCGGTCGGCGCTCCGCAGACTGGCTCAAGACGAGCCACCGAGCCACGATGTCGGCGGTGGTCGGCGGCTGGCGCCCCGAGACGGGCAACGCCAACAGACTTGGCGCTGTTCTCATCGGCCGCCCGGGGCCCGGTGGCCTGTTGTATGCCGGGCGAATGGGCAGCGGTCTCGCCGGCCGGACCGCGCGCGCGATGGCGGAACTGCTCGCACCTCTGATGCGGCCCGACTCACCTTTCGCCGACGAGGTGCCGGCCCTCGACGCGCGCGAGGTGACCTGGGTCGAGCCGCTGGTCGTCGTCGACCTCAAGGCGCTCGGAGCCACGGGTGGAGGGCGCCTGCGGCACCCCACCTATGTGGGAGTCCGGGCCGACTTGCGGCCTGAGGACCTCATCGAGGAGGGCGACAGTGACCCCACCTGAACCGCAAATCACCCGCGTCGACGTGGCCGGGCGCACCTTGAAGTTGTCGAGCCTCGACAAGATCCTCTATCCCGCGACCGAGACCACCAAGGGGGAAGTCCTCAGCTACTACGCCCAGGTCGCTCCGGTGATGCTGAGGCACCTCGCCGGACGCCCGGTGACGCGGGTGCGATGGCCGCACGGGGTGGAGCAGGTGTCCTTTTTCGAGAAGAATCTTCCCTCGGGTGCGCCATCATGGCTACCCAATGTAAAGATCGACGACGTCACTTATCCGATGATCAACGATCTGGCTGACCTCACTTATCTGGTGAACCTGAACTCCCTTGAGTTCCACGTCCCGCAATGGCAGGCGATCGGCACGGCACGGGCAAATCCCGACCGCCTTGTGATCGACCTTGATCCGGGCAAACCGGCCGGGCTGACCGAATGCGCACAGGTTGCGCTCCATGTCCGGGATCGCCTGGGCGACTTGGGTCTCGACCTCTTCCCCGTCACCTCCGGAAGCAAAGGCATGCAACTGTATGCCGCGCTGGGCGGCGACCTGACCTCGGACCAGGTTCGCGATCTCGCCGCCACCCTGGCCCAAGAACTCACAAAGCGGTTTCCCGAACTCATCCTGTGGAAAATGACGAAGAGCCTGCGCCCGGGGAAGGTGTTCTTCGACTGGAGCCAGAATGTGGCCGCGAAGACGACCATCTGCCCCTATTCGTTGCGGGGTCGGGAGACGCCCACCGTCGCCGCTCCGCGCACGTGGGCCGAAGTCGAAGGGGCGGCAACGGGCGAGGGCGTCCTCGAACAGGTGATGTTCGACGACGCCCTCGAGCGACTTGCCGACCTCGGGGACCTGCTGGCCCCCTTGGGTCAAAACCGCAGCTGATCAGGCATTCGCCTGGTCGTAGGCTTCCTGCACGCTGGCCGAGATGCGCCCGCGGTCACTAACCGGGTGCCCGTTGTCCCGCGCCCAGGTGCGGATCTTGGCAAGATCGGCCTTGCTGCGGCCGGTGCCGCCGCCGCGGGCGGCACTGGCGGGGGCCAGCGACTTGCGTCCGCCCGTGCGTCGGCCATTGGCGACCCAATTGGCAAGGTCGTCACGCAGCTTCGCGGCATTGGCCGCACTGAGGTCGATCTCGTAATTCACGCCGTCCAGCGCGAACGAAACCGTCTCGTCGGCCGGGCTGCGATCCAAGTCATCTTCCAGAACAACGTGTACGCGCTGAACCATGGGTGAAAAAGCCTTTCGTCGAAATCCCACACAGGATGGCACTTGCGACGATACCCGACAATTCTGGGAATGCGAATCTGGACCGATCTGGACAATCGTCCAGCTACTGAGCGGGTCGGCCCTCGGGGTAGTTGGGGTCTGCCGAATGTTGTTGCTTCTCCCAGCGCGCCTGGGCGATCCGCTCATTGCGGTCGCTTGCCAGGATGTTCTTGATGATCAGGTAGAACAGATAGCCCACCCCGATGGAGGGGAGCAAGGCAATCACATACGGCCAAATCTGGTCCATGAGTTCACGCTTCCGGCTTCAGATGGGGAAAGAGAATGGTCTCGCGCAGGTTGACACTGCGGAAGAGCGCGATGACCCGATCCAAGCCGAGCCCGAGCCCACCCATGGGTGGCGCGCCATATTCCAAAGCACGCAGGAAGTCCTCGTCCAATTGCATCGCCTCCGGGTCGCCCCCGGCCGCGCGCAAGGATTGCGCGGTGAGCACGTCGCGCTGGATGACCGGGTCGACGAGTTCGGAGAAGCCGGTGGCGCGCTCGACGCCCCCGACGATCAGATCCCACGCCTCGATCTGCCCCGGCAGGCCGCGGTGTGGCCGCGCGAGCGGTTGGGCGATCGCGGGGTAGTCGCACAAGAACGTCGGCTGCAGCAGCGTCGGCTCGACGAGTTCGGACAGCAATTCGAGGAAGATCTTGTCCTTGTCCCAGGCCGGGTCGAGGGCCACGTCATGGGCCGCGGCATACCGCTTCAAGGTTTCGGCGTCGGTATCGACGGTCACCGTCTCCCCCACGGCCTCGCTGACCCCCTGATAGACGGGAAGCCACCGCCACTCGCCGTCGAGATCGATCATTCCGGCGGGGGTCTCGACCTGCCGCCCGCCATGGGCGATGTCGGCGACGGCGAGAATGCAAGCCTTGGCGAGTTCGGCGATGGTGGTTTGATCGCCATACGCCTGATAAGCCTCAAGCATGGTGAACTCGGGCGAGTGGGTCCCGTCGACGCCCTCGTTGCGGAAGATCCGGCCCATCTCATAGACCCGGTCGACCCCGCCGACGACGGCCTTCTTGAGGTTCAACTCCAGGGCGATCCGCAGGACCATTTCTTGGTCGAAGGCGTTGATATGCGTCCGGAACGGGCGCGCCTGTGCGCCACCGTGGATGAGTTGCAGGATCGGGGTTTCGACCTCGATATATCCCTGAGCATGCAGAGTCTCGCGCACCGCGCGAATCGAATCCGCCTTGAAACGCACCATGTCGCGGGCTTCCTGGCGGACGATGAGATCGGCATACCGCTGCCGGACCCGGGTCTCCTCGGACAGGTCTTTGTGCAGCACCGGCAACGGGCGCAGCGCCTTGCTCGCCATCTCCCAGCGCGTCGCCATGACCGAGAGCTCGCCTCGCTTCGAGGAGATGACCCGGCCCTCGACGAAGACGTGGTCGCCGAGATCGACGTCGGCCTTCCACGCGGCCAGCGCATCCTCGCCCACCTCAGCCAGGCTCAGCATCACCTGAAGGCGAGTGCCGATGCCCTCCTGAAGGGTGGCGAAGGCCAGCTTGCCGGTGTTGCGGATGAAGATAACTCGGCCCGCCACACCGACGACATCGGTCGTCTCGTCGCCGGCGACCAGGTGGCCCCACTGCGCGCGAACCTCGGCCAACGTATGGGTGCGCGCGACCGCAACGGGATAGGCCTGGCGCCCCTCGCTCAGCAGCCGGTCTCGCTTGGCCCGCCGGAAGCGCATCTGCTCGTTGAGATCGAGTTCGGGCGCGTTGGGGTCGTCGGTCACAACGCTCAAGTCTAGAGGCCGGGTCTGTGGGGTCCCTGATGGTGGTCCAAAATCCCTGAGGTCAGAAGTCGAGGACATGCCTCAGGTAGCGCTCTGGCGCCTCCAAGAAACGGCGGTAGTTGTCGGTCACCTCCAGATCTGCCCACTCTCGGGCGTGATAGCCGGACTCGTCCAGTTCCAGAATCCGCGCCCCCGGAATGGCCGCGAGGATCGGCGAATGGGTGGCGAGCAGCACCTGGGCGCTGCGGCCGGCCGCGATGGAGTGCAAGGAACCGACCAAGGCGAGTTGGGCCGTGAACGACAGCCCGGCCTCCGGCTCGTCCATGACGAAGAAGCCGTCCCCGCGGAAGCGCCCCGACGTCAACATCGCGAAGAAAGACTCACCGTGGCTGAGGGTGTGGAAGTCGGGGTCGCGGGGACCGGGGTTGTTGGCCAGATAGGTGAACAACCCGTGCGTGGTCTCGGCGCGCAGGAAGTAGCCCCATTTGGAGGCGCCGGCACCCCGCTCCAACGTCAACGCCTCCGGGAGCGCGGACTCACTCACATAAGTCGTATGGCGAGCCCCCGTCGACCCGCCCTCACCCGGCAGCCCGAACGCCATGGCGATCGCCTCGACCAGAGTCGACTTGCCCGTGCCATTCTCGCCGACGAGCACGGTGAGGCGACCGAGGTCGAGACCGTCGCGCAACAGTTGGCGCACGGGCGCGAGCGTGAACGGCCACGCGTCGGCGCCAGTCTCCACATCCGACGCCCGTCGGACCCGGCGCACCGGCAACGGATCTAACCAATTGTCAGTCGAGGCAGGCATGCGGCCCAGGCTAGAAGGGCGCTCCGACAGCCCGAACCGCCGCCGTCAGCGTCGTCTCATCCGAGGGGGATCTCCATGACCCCGCCACCACCGGCGCATACGGCACACGTCGTGACATAAGCGTTCCCGCTGCGCACGGCCAGGCCGTAGGGTGCTGGCAGGTCGCCGGCGATCACCGCGTGCGTCCTCGTTCCCGGGGTGATTTTGACCAGCGAACCCATCGGCAAGGTGTTGGGCGGAACGTTGAGGAGGCCGTCGGAGGCGAGTTGCACGGCATACAACTGTCGACCGACGAAAGCCAGGTCAGTGACATTGGACAGGCCGCGGGCATACACAGTCGGGGCCTTGCCCGGGACCACGCGATAGATCCGAGCCTCGCCCTTGGTGAACGGGAAGCCGGTGAGCTCGGCGACGTATAAGGCGCCGTCCGGCCCTGCGGTCACCGCGGTCGGCACGGATTGCATGGGCATCTTGCCCGGTGGCATGAACGGCGGGCGAGGGACGAAGCGGTTGAAGAAGACCGCCAGTTTTCCGACCCGATTGCTCGTGAGCTTGAGCAGGGAATTGCCGCCGGCGTCGACGACGATCGGACTGCTACGCAGCATCGTGATCGATGTCGGATTGGTGTCGACGCCATAGCCGTCAACGTTCGCGCTGGCCTCGTAGGCACCGAGATCAGTCATCAGGGTCCGAGTGCCGCCGATGCGCCCGCTGACCACTCCGGCGAGGAGTCGACCCGCGGCCGGCAGCCGGTCACGCACTGCCGGATCGTTGCCCAGCCCGACAGTCACCAAATAGCTGCCGTCAGCCTTGATGACCACATCGCTCGGGCCCGCGGCGCCACCTCCAGTCTCGCTTGCCATCGATGGCAACGTCGTCACGACCCGCGAGGCCACACCCCCGCGGATACGCGTGATGGCACCCGACCGCCCGAAACAGGCCGTGCTCTCCGGACCTTCGACGCACGGCCCCGTCCCGCCGCGGCCGGATTCCGCGACATACAGATCCCCGTTCGGCGCGAAGGAGAGTCCGCGCGGATTATCGAGGCCGGTGATAACAGTGCGGGGTGCCGGCCGATCGGCACCCGAGCCGGAGGCCGCACCCCCTCCCATCCCGACGGCGAGCGCTGCGATGGCGCCTCCAGCGAGCATGCGCGTGCTGGTTCGTGCCCGCGACCGTGCTGGCATGGATCCTCCCAAATCCCTCGTGCGAAGCGATCCCATAACTATGGCACCACCTCTGCGGAAGGGGAATGGAATGGGAAAGTCCCCGAATGCCACTACGCAGCCCTGGGGGGTCAGGACGCGTCGATTACCTCCTGATCGACCAAGTCCAGGGCGATGTCAAGGATCGGCGCGGAGTGCGTGAGCGCTCCGACCGAGAGGTAGTCGACGCCGGTCGCGGCATACTCCCCCCCGCGTTCGAGGGTCAGCCCGCCGGTCGCCTCGATCTCGACGTCCTCGCCGGTGGCTTCCACCGCCGCGACGGTCTCGGCGAGGAGGTCGGGAGGCATGTTGTCGCACATGACGAACCGAGCCCCCACCTCGACAGCTTCCAGCGCCTCGGCGAGCGTCGTCACCTCGACCTGGATCGGCACGTCGGCGAAGCGTTCCCGGATGCGCTCGTAGGCCGCGGTGATCGACCCGGCCGCGAGTTTGTGGTTGTCCTTGATCATGGCCACGTCATACAGGCCCATACGTTTGTTGGTGCCACCCCCGGCGCGGACGGCGAACTTTTCCAGCGCGCGCAGCCCGGGCGTCGTCTTGCGCGTGTCTAGGACGGTCGTGTCGTATGCCGCGAGCGCGTCCGCCCACGCGCGCGTCGCCGTGGCGACACCCGAGGTCCGCGACAGGACGTTGAGCAGCGTGCGCTCGCCGACCAGGATCGCCTGCGTCGAGCCGGTGATGTCGGCGACGATGTCGCCGCGGGCGACCAGGGTGCCGTCGGTGACCCGCGTCGTGACGGACACGTGCGCGTCGCCGCCGAGGACGCGGCATACCTCCTCGAAGACGAGATCGATGATCCCGACTCCGGCGATGACCCCCGGCGCGCGCGCGACGACCTGGCCGTCGCTCTGCGCGGCGGGGTCGATGGTGGCTTCTGTGGTGACGTCCACCCCATCGAGTCCGCCGAGGTCCTCGACGAGGGCCTGGCGGACCACGCGGCGGGCGTCGTCCCAGGGGAAATCGAGATCGGAGGCATCGGTCATCGGTCGGCATCCTTTTGGGGCAGGAAGGTCATGAATACGCCCTCGGGCGTGCGGACATGGTCGAGGTGCCCGAGCCACTGGCGGTCGTCGCGGTCCGGGAAGTCGGCGCGTTCGTGGCCGCCACGGGTCTCCTCCCGGGCGTGCGCGGCCGTCGTCAACGCGAGGCCGAGGTGGGCGAGGTTGGTGGTCTCCCAGGCCGCCGTCGTAACGGCCCCCGGCGGATCGGCGAGGAGTTCGCGCAGCCGGGCAGCGGTGCGCGCCGTCGACTCGGCCGAGCGCACCGGGCCGGAGCCGTCGGTCATCGTCCGCTGGACATCGAGGCGGCGCTCGGCGTCGAGCAACCCGACGCCGTCCGCCGGGTCCTTCGCCAGTGCCTCGGTCGGGGGAAGGTCGCCGCCGGCAAGGCGCGCAGTGATGTCCTCGGCGATGCGGTCGGCGAAGACGAGCCCTTCGAGCAGGGAGTTGGACGCGAGCCGGTTCGCGCCGTGGACACCGGTGCACGCGGTCTCACCGCAGGCATAGAGACCGTCGAGGGTCGAACGGCCGGACAGGTCGGTCCACACGCCACCGGAGGCGTAATGCTGGGCCGGCGCGACCGGGATGAGTTGGGTGGCGGGGTCGACGCCGAGTTCGCGGCTGCGGGCGACAATCGAGGGAAAACGCTTCTCCAGGAAGTCTTTTCCGAGATGCCGTGCGTCCAGCCAGACGTGCTTGGCACCCGTCTCACGCATGCGGGCGACGATCGCGCGGGCCACGACGTCGCGCGGGGCCAGGTCGGCCATCGGATGGAGGCCCTGCATGAACCGGACCCCGTCGTCATCGACCAGAAAGGCACCTTCGCCGCGCACGGCCTCGGAGATCAGCGGCTGTTGGCCCTGCGAGCCCTCCCCGAGATACATCACGGTGGGGTGGAACTGGACGAACTCCAGGTCGGCGAGCCGGGCACCGGCGCGTAGGGCCGCGGCCATACCGTCGCCGGTGGCGACCGAGGGATTGGTGGTCGAGGCATAGATCTGCCCGAGTCCGCCGGTGGCCAGGACCACCGCCCGGCCGTATGCCGCGCCGACCCCGCCGTGCTCCCCCTCCCCGATCACGTGGAGGGTCACCCCGCACACGCGGGCGGAGGCGTCCTGGAGGAGGTCGACGACAAGAGCGTGCTCGATGACCTCGATGCCGGGGTCGTTGACCACCCGATCCAGGGCGTCGATCAGGGCGCGGGAGATCTCGGCCCCGGTGGCGTCCCCGCCGGCGTGGGCGATCCGGTCGCGATGATGGCCGCCCTCGCGCGTCAGCAGGATGCCGCCGTCTGGGGATCGGTCGAATTGGGCTCCGAGAGCGACGAGTTCGCGAACGCGCTGGGGTCCTTCGGTGACCAGGACACGCACCGCACCCTCGTCACAGAGCCCGACCCCGGCGACCAGGGTGTCCTGGAGGTGCTCTTCCGGGGAGTCCTCGGGGTCGAGCGCCGCGGCGATGCCGCCCTGGGCCCATTGGGTCGAGCCGGCCGACAAGACCGTCTTGGTGACCAGGAGAACCTTCTCGACCTGGGTCCGAAGCCGCAGCGCGCAGGTCAAGCCCGCGATGCCCGATCCCACGACGATGACATCGGCCGTGGTGGACCAACCCGGGTCGCCGGCCAGGAGCCAGCGGGGGAGGTTCGGTCCGTCGGTGACGTCGCGCACGGCTCTTCCTTCGGTGGAGTAGGTCACATCACGCCGGTCGCCGGGGCGGCGTCCGGATCGGAGAACACGTCCAGCGCCCCGCCGCCGGGACCCACAAGAACCGGAGTGTTGTCGATCAGGCGGGTCGTGCCGACCTTGCCGGCGACCGCGAGGAGCGCCTCGCCGCGATACCACTCCGGCACATCGCGCAGTGACGTCGGGTGGACCAGCACGAGGTAGTCGACCAGCACAAGCGGCTCGGCGACCAACACGGCCCGAGCCGCGCGGCGGATTGCCGAGGGACCTTCCGGGGCGGCGCCGGCACCCGCCCGCAGTGCGCGCGACAGGCTGAGCGCGACCTCACGATCGGAGGGGGTGAGATACATATTGCGGCTCGACATGGCCAGGCCGTCGTCCTCGCGGACCGTCGGGACCGAGACGACCTTGGCCGGGAAGTCGAGATCGCGGACCATCCGGCGGATGAGCAGCAACTGCTGAGCGTCCTTCTGCCCGAACAGGAATCGCGTCCCGCCGGTCAGGTGCATGAGCTTGCCGACGACGGTGAGCATGCCGTCGAAGTGGCCGGGGCGGGACTGCCCTTCCAGGACCGCGCCGAGCGGGCCGGCCGAGACGCGCACGCCCGGGTCGCCTTCCGGATAGACGACGTCGGGGCTGGGTGCGAAGACGATGTCGGCCCCGTCGCGCCGACAAATCTCCAGGTCGGCGTCGAAGGTGCGCGGATAGCGGGAGAGGTCTTCCTTGGGGCCGAACTGCAGCGGGTTCAAGAAGATGGTCACGATGACGTGATCGGCGCCTTCGCGGGCTTGCTGGATCAGCGTCGCGTGGCCCTCGTGGAGCGCGCCCATCGTCATGACGACGGCAATCTCCTTGCCGGGCAAGGCGGCTCGGGCGGCACGAAGCTCGTCTCGAGTCCGCACGACGACGGGTTCACGGAAGGTGCCGTCGGCGTCGACGACGGGCTGGTCTTGGGTGGTCACGTGGGTTTCTCCTCGGTGAGTACCTCGTCGATGGCCTGGACTGCGGTCGCCGGCAGCCGGCCGTGCCGTTGTGCGCGATCGAGCGTGGCGCGTGCTAGGACACGGTAGACCGCCGCAACGTCCGGCGGCTCGTCGGGGAGCACGGCGAGGTGCTCGGCAACGGTCCCGGCATCGCCGCGCGCGACCGGTCCGGTCAGTGCGCTGTCCCCGGCGCGCAAGGCGTTATCGAGCGCGGCGGTCATCAACGGTCGCAGGACACGTCCCGGCTCGGCCACCCCGGCGCCGGCCACGATCTCCATGGCCTGCGCGGTGAGCGTGATCAGGTAGTTGGACCCGTGCACCAGGCCGAGGTGATAGCGCACGCGATCGAACTCGTCGATGGTCACCGGCTCGCCGCCCATCTCGACCACGAGCGCCTCGGCGACCGGCTGAAGGTCGGGAGGCGCAGTCACGCCGAAACAGCAGTCGCGCAGCCGGTCCAGGTCCATCGCGGTGCCGGTGAAACTCATCGCCGGATGAACGGCCAGGCCACCGACCCCGAGCGCGATGGCCGGGGCGAGCGGGGCCAGCCCCGAGCGGCCGGACGTATGGAGCGCGAGCTGGCCGGTGCGCCATCCGCCCGTCGTGGCTAAGCCAGCCACCAGCGGGGCGAGCGCGTCGTCGGGGACAGTGAGCAGGATGAGGTCGCTCGCGGCGACGACATCATCGACCGGCAGGACCGGGGCGTCGGGCAGAAGGTCCTCGGCGCGGGCCAGGGACGCATCGCTCACGGCGCTCACGGCCACGACCAGATGTCCGGCGCGGGCCAGTGCGGCGCCCAGCACGGCCCCAACCTTGCCCGCACCGACCACGCCGACGCGCAGGCGCCCGGGCGGCAGCAGCGAGGTCACCGGGCAAGTCTGGCACTTCGTCACCGGGCGGACCCCCGGGAGGCGGTCACCGGCTCGGGCTAGGTTGTCCGAATGCGGCCGTGGATCCTCGCGTGGCAGGACGCGTTGTATGGCGCACGGGGCTTCTATCGGACGCCCTCGGGACCGGCCGGGCACTTCGCGACGTCGTGCCACGGACCGCGGGCGGCGCCGTTCGCGGAGGCCCTGCTGCGCCTCGCTACGGCCGAGGGGCTGAGCCGGATTATCGACCTCGGGGCGGGCCGAGGGGAACTGCTGACGTCGATGGCAGACCTCGCGGCGGATTCCGCCGACGAACTGGGCAGCGGGGTGGAACTCGTCGGTGTCGACGTTGTGGCCCGACCGTCCCACCTCGCCCCGAGGGTGGGCTGGTTCGAGTCGCCGGGGGGCGCCGAACTGCCCGAGCTGGGACGACCCGAGGCTGCCCTGGTCGTGGCCAACGAGTGGCTCGACGTCATCCCGTGTCCCATTCTCGAAGCAGATGGGGCCGGCGAGCTGCGGGAGGTCGAGGTGGACGACTCCGGGCAGGAGCGACTGGGGGTCCTTGCGGGCGAATCCGCGACCGTCGGTGCGGCGGAGGTCGCTTGGGTGCAGCGCTGGTGGCCCGGTCCGTTCCAGCCCGGGGATCGGGTCGAGGTGGGTATGCCGCGTGATCAGGCCCTGACGCGCCTCCAGGAAGCCGTCGGCAGTGGTGTCGTGCTGGCAGTCGATTACGGCCACACGAGGGCGTCTCGGCCCGCGGCGGGCAGCCTCACCGGCTATCGCCAGGGGCGCCAGGTCGCGCCGCGGCCGGACGGCTCGTGCGACCTGACGGCGCACGTCGCGGTGGACTCCCTGCCGCACGACCAGCTGATGACCCAGCGAGACGCCTTGCGGGAGTTGGGAATCCGGGGCGAGGACGCGGCATACGACCTGGCGCGGAGCGATCCGATCGCCTATCTGCGCGCGTTGGAGCGCCGCGGCGCCGTCGCCGAATTGACCGGGCCCGGCCTCGGGGACTTTTGGTGGGTGCTCAGCCGCGTGGGCTGACCCGGACGTGCTCGAACCCGCGCAGGACGAACGTCGGGCGGCGCACAGCCTCGGCGAGCGCGACGTCGGGATAGCGCGTCAGCAAGGTTCGCAGGGCAATCTGCATCTCCAGCCTCGCCAGCGGCGCGCCGATGCAGAAGTGGATGCCCAGGCCGAAGGCGAGGTGCGGATTCGGGGTGCGGTTGGGATCGAATCGGTCGGGGTCGGCGAAGACGTCCGGGTCACGGTTGGCCGCGCCGAGAAGCGCAATCGCCTTCTGTCCCGTGGTGAGTTCTTGGCCCAGCAGGTCCAGATCAGCCGTGGCCGTGCGCTCGAAGAGTTGCAGCGGGCTGTCGTGCCGCAGGAACTCCTCCACCGCCGCCTCGACGGAGGCGTCCTCGGTCACCTCGATCGGCGCGCGCCCGGTGGTCAGCCAGGAGTGCAAGCCATTGCCGAAGCCATTGACGCTCGCCTCGTGACCGGCATTGAGCAGGAGCACCGCGGTCGCGATCAGCTCGCGCTCGGACAGTTTGTCGCTGCCTTCCCGAATCTGCACGAGGTCGGTGAGCAAGTCCTCCCCCGGGCTCTTCGCCCGCGCGGCCGCCAGCTCATGGACGTATGCCGCGAACTCCCGACACGCCTCCCGCGCCTCGATCTCCTGCGCCTCGGTGCGGTCGACCTCATACATCTTGACGATCGCCTGGCTCCACGGGCGCAGCAGATGCCGATCGAGATCGGGGAAGCCGAGGAGTTCGGCGATGACCAGGACGGGGAGGGGCTCGGCATACGCCTCGATGATGTCGAAGGTGTCGTTGCCATCGGTCGCCTCGTCGAGCAATCGGGCGGCGAGCTGCTCGATGCGCGGCGCCAGACGCTGGACGTGTCCGCGGCCAAAAGCACCGGCGACCAGGCGCCGCAGCCGAGTGTGCTTCGGCGGCTCGGAGTCGAGGATCGAGTCGGCGTGGAGCCAGTTGAAGGTCTCCCAGTCGGCGGTCGGCGTCCGCTCGGCGAAGATGCGGCCGAGGCGGCGCTCGCGCAGCACCGCCGACACCGCCGCGTGGGAGGTGGCCACGTGGGCTTGCAGACCCTCGTGCCACACAAAGGGGGCGGCGGCGCGCTGGGCCGCGAACGCGGCATACGGATCGGCGACGAAGGCGGGGTCGGAGAAGTCGAGCACGTCGGCGGGCATGGGGCCAAGCTTGACGTATGCCGCGCCGGACGCGGAATCGCCCGCCCGCGGCGGCGACGTAGGGTGGCGAGCCGTGTCCTCCGTGAACTCCGGTCCCGGCGAGCCAGACGCCTGGGCGCGCGCGCCCTGGCACGATCTCGTGCGGACCGGCCGCGGCGAGGTCCTGCTCTATGGCCTCACGCCGCCGCGGCAGACGACCGCCCCGGAGGACGTCGCCCGGCTGGCCCAGGTCACCCTGGAACGGCTCGCGGCGATCGACGTGGACTGCCTGGTGGTCTACGACCTCGACGACGAGTCCGATCGGACAGAGGTCGAGCGGCCGTTTGTCTACTCCCCCACGATCGACCCGTCCGCCTTCTTGGACCACCTGGGCGACTGGACCGGCCCGACGATCCTTTATCGCAGCGTCGGGAAGTACGACCCCGCCGAGCTGGACGACTGGCTGCGCGCGGAGGAGCGGGACGTCTCGACCGTTTTTGTCGGGGCGTCATCGCGTGACAAGGACGTGCGGACGACCTTGCCGCAGGCTCATGCCGCGTGGCGGCGGGCCGAGCGGGAGACGCGCCCGGGCGGCATACCCCAGCGTGCTATCCCGTTGGGCGCGGTGGCGATCCCGGAGCGGCACCAGCAACGCGGCGATGAGCATCTGCGGATGCTCGCCAAGCAGGAGAGCGGGTGTGCGTTCTTCATCACGCAGGTGGTCTACAACGTCACCGACGCGAAGGATCTCGTCTCCGACTATTGGTATGCCTGTGCCGAGCGCGACGTCCGGCCGGCCCCGGTGATCTTCACCCTGTCGGTGTGCGGCTCTAAGCGGACGCTGGACTTCCTGGAGTGGCTGGGCGTCGACGTGCCGCGCTGGCTCGCCAACGAGTTGATCCACGCGACGGACCCGATCGTCGAGTCCGTCGATGCGTGCTTGGACACGGCGACCGAGTTGGCCACCTTTTGCCGCCGGATCGGGCTGCCGTTCGGCTTCAACGTCGAGAGCGTGTCGACGCGCAAGGTCGAGAACGAGGCCACAATCGAGTTGGCGCGCAAGATCCGGCGCCTGCTGGCCTGAGCCCTGCATCGTTAGAGTGGCTGCGTGACCTCGACCCCGCCTCGTGAACTGAGTGTCGGTGTCGGCGCCGGCGGGTTGGCCACGGCCGACATGGTCTTGAACATCGGTCCGCAGCATCCGGCGACGCACGGGGTGCTGCGCCTGCAGATCGTCGTCGACGGTGAGCGCATCGTGCGGGCCGAGCCGATCATCGGCTACATGCACCGGGGGGCGGAGAAGCTCTTCGAGGTGCGCGACTACCGCCAGATCATCGTGCTCGCCAACCGGCACGACTGGCTCTCGGCCTTCGCCAACGAATTAGGCGTCGTGCTCGGGGTGGAGTCGATGCTCGGCATCGAGGTCCCGACTCGGGCGGTCTGGGCCCGGACGCTGCTCGCCGAACTCAACCGGGTGTTGAACCACCTGATGTTCCTCGGCTCGTATCCGCTCGAACTCGGGGCCATCACCCCGGTCTTCTATGCGTTCCGTGAGCGCGAGGAGATTCAGGCCGTCATGGAGGAAGCCTCCGGCGGCCGGATGCACTACATGTTCAACCGCGTTGGCGGGTTGAAGGAAGATCTGCCGCTGGGCTGGCTCGACCGGGTGGAGACGGCGATCGGGTCGGTCCGGCGCCGGTTGCCGGAGTTGGAGTCACTGCTGGTCGGCAATGAGATCCTGATCGCCCGCACCCGCGGGGTGGGCGTGCTCACCCCGGAGACGATCCTGTCGTATGGCGTGTCCGGACCCATAGCCCGGGCCACGGGCGTCGACGTCGACTTGCGACGCGACGCGCCCTATCTGGCGTATGGCGAGTTGTTCGCCCCCGGCGGGCCCGGCCGAGTGGTCACCCGGTCGGCTGGCGACTGCCTGTCCCGGCTGGAGGTGCTGCTGGAGCAGGTGCACGTCTCGCTGGATCTGGCGCAGGCCTGCCTGGAGCGGTTGCGGACTCTGCCGGCGGGGCCCGTCAACGTCAAGCTGCCGAAGGTGCTCAAGGTGCCGGAGGGTGATCTCTACACGGCGACGGAGAATCCGTTGGGCTTCAACGGTTATTACCTCGTCTCCCGCGGCGACAAGACGCCGCATCGGCTCAAGTTGCGGTCGGCGTCGTTCAACAATGTGGCGGTGCTGCGGGAGATGCTGCCCGGACAATTGGTCGCCGATATGGTCGCCATCCTGGGCTCGATGTTCTTCGTCGTCGGCGACGTCGACAAGTGAGCCGGCCGGCGGGCGCCTTCGACCTCGCCGAGGACGACACGATTGCTTCCGTTCTCGGGGCGTATGCCGCCGCTGTCGCCGGCTCCCGCGCTCGCGTCGCCGGATTGGGTTGGACGACATGGTCACGGGCAACCGGCGCGGCCCCTTGCCGGTGCGCTTTGTGCTGTTTCATGTGCTGCGTGAGCTCGCCCAGCATTGCGGCCACGCCGACATCCTTCGCGAGCAGGTGCTGGCCGCCCGAGGCGTCCCAAAGGGTGTGACCTCAGTGGGCGGGCTCAGTGGGGGACTCAGTGGGCGGGCTCGGGCTCTTCCCGGCTGCGACGGGATTCGTTGTCCCCCGGCGGGATGCGGCACCAGCCCTGCACGATCATCCCGACGACCAGCAGCCAGGTCGAGGCGGCGATGCCCGCGGCATACCCCCAGAGCAGGCGCTGGGCGGCCTGGAGGTCCCAGTCGGGCAGGAGTCCGAGGGCCTGCCCGGCATACAGTCCGACGAGTGCAGCACCGGTGAGGGCCGCTGCCTGGGCGAGGGCCAGGGTGCGGGCGGCGCGGATCGGACTGAGGTTGGCTTTGGTGCCCCGCAGGTAGCGCCGGACCGCCTGGCCGAACCACAACACCACGCCGCCCAGGATGGCGATCAGCACGACGGCGGCCACCGGGACCGCCGGCGGGAAGCGACCGGAGTCCATCCACCGGTGCGTCAGCAGCGCGACGACAACGGTCAGGAAGGCGGCGAACCCGAGCGGCAGGCGCCACTGCAGGCCACGGTCATCGAGTCCCATCGATGACCTCCGCGGATGGGCGGACCCCACGAGAGTCCAGAGTCGCGGCGTGCTCCTGGAGGGGTATGACGCTGTCCCCCACCCGGATTCGGGCCGTCGGGTCGGCGGCGAGCCAGGGCAGGACGACGAAGGCGCGCTCCGCCGCGCGCGGGTGCGGGACCTGCAGGGCGAGGTCGTCGCTTCGCAACTCATCGGGGCCGGCGGGCTCGCCATACTGGATCAGGTCGAGATCGAGGGTGCGCTCGCCCCAGCGAACTGTGCGGATCCGGCCGTGGTGGGCCTCGATCCGGTGCAATTCGCTGAGGAGTTGCGGCGCAGTCAGCGCGGTGCGCCCCACGAGGACGGCGTTGAGGTAATCCGCCTGCTCGGGCCCGCCGATCGGATCGGTCTCGACAGCCGGCGAGACCGCGTCGACGGTGACGCCGGGAAGGTCCCGCAGTTCGCGAATCGCCGAGGCCAGCGTGGCGGCCCGGTCGCCGAGATTGCTACCGAGGGCGATCACGATCGGGATGGAACGGGCGCGGCATACGGTGACGGAGACATCGGCGAAAGTCCGGGCAATCGGGGCGCCCGGCTTGTGCACGGTGACCTCGACGGCCTCGATGCGGGGATCGCGCAGGGTGTCGGCCGCGATGGCGTCGGCGAGCGCCTCAATCAGATCGAATGCCGGGCCGGTGATGCGCGCGTGCACGGCCTCGGCGAGTTCGCCGTAGTGGATGGTGTCGGCGAGGTCGTCACTGGCGCCGGCCGCCCGGAGGTCGGCGCGGACGATGAGGTCGACGACGAACTCCTGGCCGTCGCGCTTTTCGAAGTCGAAGACGCCGTGGTAACCGGTGGCGCGCAGGCCGGTGAGTTCGATCCGGTCGCCGGTCACTGGGCCTCCCCCCGCCAGGCGGCCCACACGTCAAGGGCGTCAATGGTGGCGGGCACATCGTGGACCCGCAGGGCCCAGGCGCCGGCATCCGCGGCATACGCGCTGGTCACAGCGGTGGCGGTGTCGCGCTCGTGCGGCGGCCGGAGGTTGTCCGAGGTGCGGCCGACCGAGCCGAGGAAACGTTTGCGGGAGGTCCCAACCAGCACCCGCTGGCCCTGCTCGACCAGGGTGGGCAGCTCCCGCAGGAGCGCCCAATTGTGCTCGGCATTCTTGGCGAACCCCAGGCCCGGGTCGAGGATGATCCGCTCCGGGGCTATCCCGGCGCGAACGAGGACGTCAAGACGGGCGGCGAGCTCGCGGCATACGTCCTGGGTGACGTTGCCGTAGTCGGCGCGGGTCTGCATGACGTCGCTGTGCCCGCGCCAGTGCATTGCGACGAAATCGACTCCGGCGGACGCGACCAGAGGCGCCATCGCCGGGTCGGCGAGCCCCCCGGAGACGTCGTTGACGATGACGGCACCGGCCTCGAGGGCGGCAGCGGCAACCGCCGCGCGCATGGTGTCGACGGACACCGCGACGCCCGCGGCGGCGAGGTCGGCGACCACCGGCACGACCCGGCGCACCTCCTCGGTCTCGTCCGGGCGCGCCGCGCCCGGACGCGTCGACTCACCGCCGACGTCGACGAAAGCGGCTCCCTGCGAACGCAATTCGAGACCATGGGCGACCGCGGCGTCGCGATCCAGCCAGGCGCCACCGTCGGAGAACGAATCAGGCGTCACATTGAGGACGCCCATCACCAGCGGACGAGTCACCGTGGGCCGAACCCCAGCAGGGCCATGGCCTCGGCGCGGGTCGTCGCATTGCGGGCGAGGATGCCGCGCACGGCCGAGGTGATCGTGCTGGCCCCCGGCTTGCGAACGCCGCGCATCGACATGCAGAGGTGCTCGGCTTCGATGACGACGATGACGCCGAGCACGTCGAGGTGCTCGACCAGGGCGTCGGCGATCTGGCCGGTCATCCGCTCTTGCACCTGCGGTCTGCGGGCGAAGACGTCGACGAGCCGGGCGAGCTTCGACAGGCCGGTCACGTAGCCGTTGCGCGGGAGGTAGCCGATGTGCGCCTTCCCGTGGAACGGGAGCAGGTGGTGCTCACAGGTGCTGTACATCGCGATGTCCCGCACGATGACGAGTTCCTGGTGATCGACGGCGAACCTCTTGCTCAGCACCTCTGCCGGGTCGGCGTGCAGTCCGGCAAACGCCTCGACGTATGCCCGTGCCACCCGCCCCGGCGTGTCGAGCAGACCGTCACGCTCCGGGTCCTCGCCGACTGCGATCAGGATCTCGCGGACGGCTGCCTCGATCCGGGGCAGGTCCATCGGCGACGAGAGTTCGGCCACGGCAACTCCTTTGATGACGGGCGAGCGGGACGACTCGGACTAGAGGTGTCCCTCGGGATTCACCGGTGCGTCCTCCGGCGTCTCGATGACCTGCGTCACCGGGCCGTCTTGAGCGTATGGTGATGCCCCCGCCGCCGCGGCCTCGTCGATCGCGCGCTCGGTCGCCCGGTCACCTGGGGTGAGGTAGGCCCCCGCCGGCGCATTGGTGCCGTTGAGAGCGGCGCGCTCGGCCGGCGTCAACACCGGCGGCTTGTCGGAGAGCAGGCGGTTCTCCGAGGACAGCCACGTCGGGCGGACCGGCCGCTTGCGCACGTCCTTGAACACCTCAGCGATGTCCTTGGCGTTGAGCGTCTCCCGCTCCAGCAGCTCCAGGACCAAGCGGTCGAGGACGTCGCGGTTGTCGTTGAGCGCGTGCCACGCCTCGTCGTGCGCGGCCTCGATCAGGCGGCGAACCTCTTCGTCGACGATCCCGGCAACGTGCTCGGAGTAGTCGCGCTGGTGGCCGTAGTCGCGGCCGAGGAAGACCTCACCCTGGCTCTGGCCGAGCTTGATGGCACCGACCCGCTCGGACATGCCGTATTCGGTGACCATCTTGCGGGCCATCGCGGTGGCCTTCTCGATGTCGTTGGCGGCACCCGTCGTGGGGTCGTGGAAGATGATCTCTTCGGCGACTCGCCCACCGAGGGCATAGGCCAACTGGTCGAGGATCTCGTTGCGGGTCGTGCTGTATTTGTCGTCGCTCGGCAGCACCATGGTGTAGCCGAGGGCACGCCCGCGCGGCAGGATCGTGATCTTGCTGACCGGGTCGGTGTGGTTCATCGCCGCGGCCACCAGAGCGTGCCCACCCTCGTGATAGGCCGTGATCTTGCGCTCCTTGGCGCTCATAATCCGGGTGCGCTTCTGCGGGCCCGCCATGACGCGGTCAATCGCCTCGTCGAGCGTCTTGTCGGTGATGAGGTGGCCGGAGCTGCGGGCGGTGAGCAGCGCCGCCTCGTTGAGGACGTTGGCCAGGTCGGCACCGGTGAAACCAGGAGTGCGGCGAGCGACGGCCAGGAGGTCGACGCCGGGCGCCATCGGCTTGCCCTGAGCGTGAACCTCAAGAATGCGGTGCCGCCCGATCATGTCGGGGGCCTCGACGGCGATCTGCCGGTCGAAGCGGCCCGGACGCAGCAGCGCCGGGTCGAGGATGTCGGGGCGGTTGGTGGCAGCGATCAAGATGACATTGGTCTTGACGTCGAAGCCGTCCATCTCGACCAGCAACTGGTTGAGGGTCTGCTCGCGCTCATCGTGACCACCGCCGAGGCCCGCGCCACGGTGGCGACCGACAGCATCGATCTCGTCGACGAAGACGATGGCCGGGGCGTTGGCCTTGGCCTGCTCGAAGAGGTCACGCACGCGGGAGGCGCCGACACCGACGAACATCTCGACGAAGTCGGAACCGGAGATCGAATAGAACGGCACCCCCGCCTCGCCGGCAACCGCCCGGGCGAGGAGCGTCTTGCCGGTACCGGGCGGGCCATACAGCAGCACGCCCTTGGGGATCTTGGCGCCGACGGCGAGGAACTTGGCCGGCTCGGCGAGGAACTCCTTGATCTCCTGCAACTCCTCCACGGCCTCGTCCGCGCCTGCGACATCGGCGAAGGTGACTTTCGGCGTGTCCTTCGTCGCGAGCTTGGCGCGGGACTTGCCGAACTGCATGACGCGCGACCCGCCGCCCTGCATCTGGCTCATCATGAACCAGAAGAGACCGATGAGGATGATCAGCGGAAGCAGCGAGAAGAGGAGCGACCCGAGCACGCTGGGGTGCTCGATCTTGTCGTTGTAGCTGCCCGGAACGTTGTCGTTGACCAGCTTGACCAGGGCCTCGGCGCGCGCGTCGATGAACTCCGTGCGCACCTTGGTGGCGTCCTTGACCCCGGAGCCGGAGTAGCTCTCACCCTGCTTCAGCGTCAGGTCGAGCACGTTGTCGCTGGTGAACCGGGCCGACTCGACCTTGCTCTCGGAGATGAGCGTCTCCGCCGCGGAGGTGTCGATGCGCGAATAACCGCCGTCGCCGTTGAAGGAGAAGAGCGCGATCATCAGCGCGAGCATGGCCATCACCCACAACAGGGGGTTGCGGAAGACTCGCTTGGCATTGGTGGACATCGGTATGGCCGGAGCCTGCTCCTTGCGCTGTCGGCCGGCGCCCCCGCGGGCACGACCGGAACGGGTCAGTCGGAGGACGACACTACCCCGCGGGTGCGACACCCGGCGCTAGCGCGTCCACGGGTGGCAACGTGCGGTGCCCGCGCTGTGTTCCGCGTCCGGAGTATCAGGAGTAGACGTGCGGGGCCAGCGTGCCGATCACGCGCAGATTCCGATAACGCTCGTCGTAGTCGAGTCCGTAGCCGACGACGAAGTCGTTGGGGATGTCGAAGCCGACCCAGCGACAGTCGATCGCGACCTTGGCCGCGTCCGGCTTGCGCAGCAGCGTGCAGATCTCGACGGACTTCGGATGCCGCGACTCCAGGTTCGCCCGGATCCACGACAGGGTCAGACCCGAGTCGATGATGTCTTCGACGATGACGACGTGACGGTCGGTGATATCGGTGTCGAGGTCTTTGAGGATGCGCACGACACCGGAGGACTTGGTGCCCGAGCCATAGGACGAGACGGCCATCCAATCCATCGGGGCGCTGCCGGGGAAGGCCCGCATCAGGTCGGCCATCACCAGGACCGCCCCCTTGAGCACGCCGACGAGCAGGAACTCCTCGCCCGCGTAGTGGTCCCAGATGTCCTGGGCGATCTCACCCAGCCGGCGCTGAATCTCCTCTTCGGAGATCAGTACGCGCTCGAGATCGGCTCCCATGTGCTCCGCATCCACGATCGCTAGTTAACCGTATGCCGCGCGCTCCCGTTCCCCTGGACCCTCACCCGGCCCGCCGCCCGCGTCACGGTGACCCCGGGCAGGTCGAGTGGACCTTGGCCTCGCCAGTGCGTCACGAGCCGATCGCAAGCGTCCGTATGCCGCGCGCTCACCTGCCCCGCCGGGGCGCCCGCGGCGATCAGGAGTCGGCGCCAAACCCGGGTGCGAAGCGCCGTCGGGATGGCGGCGAGCCGATCCACTGGCCACGGGCCGTCACCGAGTTGGGCGGCAGCCTGGGCTGCGAGGTCGTCGAGGAGGTCGGCGTCGGCCCGCAGTTGGGTCGCGGTGCGGGCGAGCGCGTCCGCGAAGCCGTGACCGAGGTCGGCTTCGAGGTCGGCGAGCGCTCGTCGGGCGCGCACGCGCGCAAACGTCGGGTCCTCGTTGTGCGGATCCCGCCACGGGGTGAGGCCCAGTTCGGCGCACGACGCCTCGGTCTGGGCGCGGGTGATCCTCAGGAGTGGGCGGCGCAGCAGGCCCCGGAGCGGCGGGATGCCGGTGAGCGATCGCAGGCCCGAACCCCGGGCCAACCCGAGCAGCACCTGCTCCGCATTGTCGTCGCGCGTGTGGCCGAGCAAGATCGCCGAGGCGCCGAACCGGGTGGCCGCTTCCCCCAAAGCCGTATGCCGCGCCTCCCGGGCCGCGGCTTCCGGACCGAGGCGAGCGGGGTCGGCGACCACGACGCGAACGATCTCGACCGGGGCGAGGGCGAGCGCGCGGCATACGTCCGCGGCATCAGCCGCCACCTCGGCGGAGGTGGGTTGGAGTTGGTGATCGACGATGATCGCCCCGGCGGTGATCGGGCGGCGCTCGGCCACCCAGGCCAGTGCGGCGGCGAGGGCGAGCGAATCCGCGCCGCCGGAGACACCGGCCAGGACGGTCGCGCCGTCGGGGAGATCGGCCAAGGCGTGGCGGACGGCGGCGCGCACGGCCATACTCGCCGGCTCTCGCATGGGATCGACCCTAGATCGAGTCCTCGTCCGCCTGCTGGACCGCCTCCTCCTGGCGACGGTGGATGAACAGGTATACCAGCCCCGCGTCCAGGCAGGTGATGACGGTCAAGATGTGGTGGGGGCGTGGTGTCCTTCTGCCCGTCCCTAGGGGCATCGGGCTGGGCGAAGGACCAGTCGACGTCAGGGGCGAGGGCCTGGGCGAGATCGACATTCTGCTCAATCCGGCGGGTCAGGCGGCGGACGTTGCGGTCTCGCTCTCGGGGCGGCCGGGCCCGCCACCCAAGCGGCCGTCACGCAGCGCCTGGGCCCAGTCCGGCCCGCCAGAGCGGCGGACGCGACGGGCCGTCTGCGACATGACCTCCCGCAGTGCCTCGTCGAAGCTCGCCTGCTCCTGCGGCGACAGCACGCCGTTGTGCGGGTCGCGGAACCGGCGGAGGCGGGATCACCCGTGGACGCGGCGGACCCAGGCCAAGGGGTCGTGGATCTCGGCCGGCCGAGGGAGGGTGTCGGGCGAGCTCCATACGGCATTGAAGCCGTCCACGCCGACTTCGGCCTGGACGCCCCGGACGAAGGCCGCGCCATCGCGATACTGGGCGAGTTTGGCCTCGAGCCCGAGGAGGCGGCGCAGGAGCTTGTCCAGCGCACTGGCCCCGCCGCGCCGACCCTCGAAGCGACTGCGGATCTCCTCGACACTGGGTATGACGCTCGGCCCGACCTCGTCCATGACGACATCCGCGTGGCCTTCGAGCAAGCTCATCACCGCGGTGACGGCGGCAAGGCGCTCACGCTGCGCCGACGTGGCGAACAGTTCGGCGAGCCCACCCCCGCGGCCGCTGAACGCCTCGGGGATGCGCCTGAGCACCTCCTGAGTTCGGGCGGTCAGCTCGCTGGGCGTCGGCGTCATGTCGCGCACCAAGGACTGCGCCTGGGTGATCATGTGCTCGCGCAGCCACGGGACCGCGGTGAACTGCACGCGGTGGGTCTCCTCGTGCATACAGACCCAGGCGCGGAAGTCGGCCGCGTCGACGTCGAGTTCGCGTTGGATGGCCACGAGGTTCGGCGCCACGAGCAGGAGTTGCGGGGTGCCTTGGGGCGCGATGTCGTACTGCCCCAGGATCTTTCCGGCCAGGAAGGCCATCAGCGCGCCCGACTCGGCGCCGGTGACCTTGCCCCCGATGGCGGTGGCGGTCGCCCCGGGCGTGGCCGATCGGTCGGCGGCGACCTTCTCGAACACCGGGGCCATCAAGGCGGCCATGGAGTCGATGTTGAGGTCGATCCAGGTCGGCCGGTCGACCACGAGCGCCAGCGGTGCGACGCCGGGGGCGTGCATCCGGGCGGTCTCGGCAACCGGTTGTTGGGCGGCGACGGCGGCGGCGCGGATATCGCCGACAATGTCGGCGGCCTCGGTGATGCTGACCTGCGGTCCAGCCGATACGAGGCGCCGACCGGTGGCCTTGGCGAAGTCCCAGTCGACGAATGACGCACTGGTGCCGGTGTCCGTGTTGGTCTCGGTGTGGGTCATGGTCGGGGTCCTCTCCTTAGCGGCAGCCGCACCCGGTGAGGTCGGCCACGACTGCGTCCAACGCCAGCCGGGCCGCCCACGTTCCCTGGGCCGCCGGCACCTTGTCGGCCACGAGCACGAAGTCGAGTTCGCGACCGTCGGCGTCCACCGTCGTGCCGACGAGGCTGGAGATGCCGGTCAGCGTGCCGGTCTTGGCGCGGGCGTGCCCGGCGGCCGAGGCAGCCGGACCCTCGCGGTAGCGGTCGTGGAGCGTGCCGTCGAGACCAGCGACGGGTAGTCGCGCCAGCACGTCGGCCAGGGCCGGCAGCTTGCCCGCCCGCGCCCTCGCGACGACCGCCGAGAGCAGCGCCACCGTCGAACTTTGGCCACTGCTCAGGCCGGAGGTGTCGATGAGTTTGGTCCCGGTGAGGTCGAATCCCAGTTTTTTCAGTGTCGCGGAGACGTATGCCGCGTTCGCTGCAAAGCTGCCGTCTCCCCCTGCCGTGATCGTCGCCTGGCGGGCGAGGTTCTCGGTGAGGGCGTTGTCGCTCTGGTCGAGCGCCTCCGCAAGAACATCGCGGTATGGCGCGGACGTCACCTGGCCCAGCACGGCCGCGCCGGCCGGGGCCGGCTTCTGCCGCTGCTCCGGCGAGTCGACGATGTCGATCGTCAGGCCGGCCTTGACGAGGTGATCGCGGAGTACGCCGAGCACCTCGCCCCCCGGGTCTGCCGGGCTCGGCTCCCCCGGCTTGGGTCGCTGCGCGGCGAGGCCGATCATGTGCACGCCCTGGGTGTAGCCCGCGGCGATATCGGCGGGATTCCAGGTGGGCGGCACGGCGTCACCGGCGTCGTAGGTCTCATCCAGCCGCAGGGTCCACTTCCCTGCTGTTCCCTGCCCCGGCGTGGTCTCCCCCGACGTCGTTCCGGCGGCGGCGAGCGCGGCGACCACCTGATCCGCCAGGTCCCCCAGACCGGCGTGACCGGCGGCTTGACCGGGGTCGCCCGCCCCGCGCGCGAGGAGGGTGTCGCCGCCCGCCACCACGGTGAGTTCGTGGTCACCGGAGCGGACCACCGAGGTGGTCATGTGACCCGACATGTCCAAGGTCTGGCCGATGGCCGTCGCGGTCAGGAGTTTGGCCGTGGAGGCGACGACACGCGGCTCGGCGGCCCCACGGGCATACAGCTCCTGTCCGGTGCGGGCATCCCGGATGCTGACCCCGATGTCGCCGCCGAAGGCAGGCGAGGCGAGCGCGGCAGCGAGACTTCGCTCCAGGCCGGCGGTGGTGGGCTCGGCCGCGTCCGTCCCGACCGCCACCGGAAGGGGGTCCCCGGCGACCTCCCCCGGCAAGGGGATCAGGGTGGGCACCGGGCCCGCGGGAGTGGTCGCTGCCGGGGGCGGGGTCGGCTTGTCGCGGGTGAGGACGCCGGGGACGAGATCGAAGACGTCGGCTGCGGCATACCCGGTCAGTAGTGACAGACTGAGCACGCCCGCCGTCAACGACTTGCGCACCCGGAAACCCCCGCGTCCTCGTCTGCGAGCATGGTAAGAACTGGTGGGAGCCTAGGTCATCAAGTCGGCGAGGAGGCCGCAGTGGAGTTCGACGTCACCGTGGAGATCCCCAAGGGGGCCCGCAACAAGTACGAAGTGGACCACGAAACCGGGCGCATCCGCCTGGATCGGCTGCTGTTCACGTCGATGGCCTACCCGGCTGATTACGGCTACGTCGAGGACTCGCTCGGTGAGGACGGCGACCCGCTGGACGCGCTGGTCCTGCTCGACGAGCCGACTTGGCCCGGCTGCCTGGTGCGCGCGCGGCCGATCGGGATGTTCCGGATGAAGGACGAGGCCGGCGGCGACGACAAGCTGCTGTGCGTGCCGGCGGGGGACCCGCGCAAGAACCACATCACCGATCTTGAGCACGTCAGCAAGTTCGACATCCTGGAGATCCAGCACTTCTTCGAGACCTATAAGGACCTTGAGCCGGGCAAGTCGGTCGAGGGTGCCCACTGGACTGGGCGCGAGGACGCCGAGCAGACGGTGATCGAAGCGCTGGAGCGCGCGAAGACGGCGGGCATGACGACGGCACGCTGGCGTATGCCGACCCCCGAGTCCCGCTCGCAGGCCGACCCGGTGAGTTCGGCGGCCGATCGTGCTCGCGAGGAAGAGGCGCGGGCCGAGCGCAGCGTGGCGACGAAGGAAAACCCGCTGTCTGACAGCTGATTTGTTGGGTCCCGGCGGTGGGTCGGTCCGGGCGGGGGCTTAGCCCGGCCGGCCGCCGTAGGGCACGAGATCGCTGCGATAGATCGAGGCGTAGCGGACATAGGCGCCCGTGTAGGGCGCTTCGATCATTTGGCCGTTGCCCACATAAAGGCCCATGTGGGTGCTGGTCTCGCCGCTCGGCCCATAGAACACGAGGTCGCCCGGCTGCAATTGGTCGATCGGCACGCGGGCGGTCTCGGCATACTGCGCGCCGGTGTAGTGCGACAGGTAGACCCCGGCTTGCCGCCAGGCCATCATCGTCAGACCCGAGCAGTCGAAGGTGTCCGGGCCGTCCGCGCCCCATTCGTAGGGCTTGCCGATCTGCGCCTGGGCGTAGGCGATGGCCGCCGCCGCGCCGCTCGCGGGGGGCGGGGTTGTGGTGCTGCTGGTTGGGGTGGTGCTGCTGCTGGATGCGGTCGTTGAGCTGGTCGTCGGGGGGCGGGTCGTGCTGGAACTCGACGTGCTGGAGCTCGACGTGCTGGTCGGGGGCGGGGTGGTGCTGCTGGAGGATGTGCTCGTCGGGGGCCGCGTCGTGCTGGACGACGTGGACGAGTGCGACGTCGTGCTGGACGAGCTGGTGGCGGACGACGAGGTGGAGCTTGAGGTGGGGCTACTCGTCGTGCTGCTGCTCGACGTGCTGGTCAGAGTCAGCGTGACGGGCGAAGTGGTGCTCGAACCCGACGGGTTGGTGGAGGTCGTGCCTGAGGGGTTGGTGGAGGTCGTGGCAGACGGAGGCGCGGAGGCTTCCGCCTCCGCCGCGGCGGCCAATCCGTCGAGCCGGGCCCGCTCGACCTCGCGTGAGGTCCGGCGCAGCCGGGCGAGTTCGGCAGCCAGGATCTCGCGCTGTCCGGAGACCTTGGCGCCTTCGGACTCGGCGCGGCCGAGTTCGGCCTTCGCCGCCGCCTCGGCGGCGCCAGCCTG
>NZ_HF571038.1:2142566-2164328 GCF_001046875.1 Nostocoides jenkinsii Ben 74 | reverse complement strand
GGACTCGTCGGCGACGACGGCGGTGCGGCGCATGAGGGCCCGCAGGCGCGCCACGACCTCCTCGAGGCTGAACGGCTTGGTGACGTAGTCGTCGCCTCCCGCCGTGAGGCCGGCGACTCGGTCCTCGACCGCATCCTTGGCGGTGAGGAAGAGCACCGGCACGCTGCCGTTGTCGGCGCGCATCCGGCGCATCACCTCGAGGCCGTCGAAGTCCGGCAGCATCATGTCGAGCACCACCGCGTCGGGCTGGAACTCCTTGGCCGCGCGCACGGCCTTGAGCCCGGTGCCGGCGGTCTGCACCTCCCAGCCCTCGTAGCGCAGCGCCATCGACAGCAGCTCGGTGAGGTTGGACTCGTCGTCGACGACGAGCACGCGGACGGGGCTGCCGTCGAGGCGCTGCAGCTGCGGGGCGGTGTGCGTGCTGTTCATGCCGAGAACTCAACTCCCCTCAGCCGTCGGCCACCTAGGCATCACCTGTGTGCTTTCTGTGAGCGTATGCCGTGGGCTCGCCGAGCGCTAGTAGCCGCGGCTGGGCGGGGGCACAGGTCGAGCACAGGGTCGCCTCCGACGGTAGGGCCATGACTTCGCACGACGCACCCCAAGGACAACCCACCATGTCCGAGCAGAACCGGCCCACCCCGCCCTCGGCGAGCAGCCCGACCCGCAGACGCCCGAGTGGGCCCAGGTGGCCGACCTTGTCGCCGACCCCACCCACCCCACCGAGGTCATCCCGACCGACCACACGGCGGTCCAGCCGGAGCCGGTGTCCATGGCGGCGGAGGAGCCGATGGCCGCGCCCTTCGCCGACGGGACCGTCGACGAGCCGGCAGTGCACCACGCCGCGCCGGTCGTGCCGCAGATCCCGGTCCAGCCGGTGGCGACCACAGCGGCACCGGCTGGACCGGGCCGCAGCGGCTGGTCCCTGAAGAAGGGCCTGCTCGTGGGGGCTGCCGCCCTCGGCATCGCCACCCTGGGCGCTGCGGGAGGCGCGGCCCCGGTGTCACTCGCCCACGGCGACGGCGGCATCGGCACCTCGCAGCAGGGAGGCATGTTCGACGGTGACCGCGACGGCGATGGCGGCTTCGGCCCCGGCCGTGGCCACCACGGCGACATGGACGGCCAGCTCCCGCCCGGAGGCGGCCAGTTGGGCCCGAACGGTGGCAACGGCCAGATGGACCCCAACGGCGGCACCGGACAGTCCAACCCCAACGGGGGCAGCTCCCAGCAGCAGACCCCGACCCTGCCCGGCACCCCGGGCTGACGCCCGCGCTCCTCCTAACCTCGGTTGGGAAAGGAAAAGTCACGAGGACCCATGGAACTCCATGGGGTCCTCGTGACCTGAGACGTCCTAGCAGAGGTTGCAGGAGCCGGCCGTGGAACAGGCGGGTCGCCCCGACGCTTCAGCGAGCGAACCCGCCGATCTCACCGATGGCCTCGCCGAGCTGCTTCTGCAGGTCGGGAGAGGCGTGCTGGAGCAGCTCGAGACCTCGCTGCAGGCCGATGACCGTGATCGGGTCGTCGAGCTCCTCGAAGCCCCGCTTCTTCGGTGGCCACCGGAACGGCCAACCCACCGGACAGATCTCACCGTCCCACTCGGCCAGGAGCGAGAGCACGCTGACCTTCTGCTCGGCATTGGTCTCGGTCCGCTGCGTGTGCACTTGGGCGGCGCGCGCCAGGTGCACGGCCTGCTTGTCCGACAGGCGCGCGCCCACCTGACGCACGATCGTCGAGGCGATGACGGCGTCGATCTCGTGCGCGAAGCGCGCGCGGATCAGCAGCTGCCACGGCACGTTGTCCGCCCCCGGGAAATGCTCGGGATCCAACATGGTCCTACCTCCTGATCTCACCGCCGGCCGATCCGACGGGTCATGGGGAAGGAGCATCAAGCCCGGCCGTTGATACACGCACCGGGTAAGCACACGGCATACGAAAGGGTCCGGCTCCCCGTGGGGGGCCGGACCCTTTCGGTATGCCGGGTGCAGGCTCAGGCGTCGAGGTTGGCCTTGAGGGTGGCCAGCTCGTCCTGCATCTGGGTGGGCAGGTTCTCGCCGAACTTGGCGAGCCACTCCTCGATGAGGCCGAGCTCGGTGGCCCACTCCTCGGCGTTGACTTCGAGCGCCTTGGCGACCTGCTCCTCGGTCATGTCCAGGCCGGTGGTGTCGAGCGCGCCGGGGGCCGGGACGATGCCGACCGGGGTGTCGACGCCCTCGCCGCTGCCATCGAGGCGCTCGATGATCCACTTCAGGACGCGGGCGTTGTCGCCGAAGCCCGGCCACAGGAAGGAGCCGTCCTCGCGGTCGCGACGGAACCAGTTGACCTGGTAGATCTTCGGCAGCTTGGCGGCATCGGCCTGCTTGCCGATCTCCAGCCAGTGGTTGACATAGTCGCCGGCGTTGTAGCCGATGAAGGGCAGCATCGCCATTGGGTCGCGGCGCACGACGCCGACCGCACCGACAGCCGCGGCCGTGGTCTCGGACGACAGGGTCGCGCCGACGAAGACGCCGTGGTTCCAGTCGCGGGTTTCGTAGACCAGCGGAACGGTGGTCTTGCGACGGCCACCGAAGAGGATGGCGTCGATCGGGACACCGTTGGGCTCGTCATACTCCTCGGCCATCATCGGGCACTGCTTGGCCGGGGTGCAGAAGCGGCTGTTGGGGTGGCTGGAGACGACGCCGGACTCGGGGGTCCAGTCGTTGCCCTTCCAGTCGGTGAGGTGGGCCGGCTTCTCGTCGGTCATGCCCTCCCACCAGACATCGCCGTCATCGGTGAGCGCGACATTGGTGAAGATCGAGTTGCCCTGCTCGACGGTGCGCATGGCGTTGGGGTTGGTGTTCTCGCCGGTGCCGGGGGCGACGCCGAAGAGACCGAACTCGGGGTTGACGGCATACAGCCGGCCGTCCTTGCCGAAGCGCATCCAGGCGATGTCATCGCCGACCATCTCAGCCTGCCAGCCCTCCAGGGTGGGGTCGATCATCGCGAGATTGGTCTTGCCGCACGCGCTCGGGAAGGCGCCGGCGATGTAGTGCTTCGAGCCGGTCGGCGAGGTGAGCTTGAGGATGAGCATGTGCTCGGCCATCCACATCTCGTCGCGGGCCATGGCGGAGGCGATGCGCAGCGCGTAGCACTTCTTGCCGAGCAGAGCGTTGCCGCCGTAGCCGGAGCCGTAGGACCAGATCTCGCGGGTCTCGGGGAAGTGCGCGATGTACTTGGTGTCGCTGCACGGCCACTTGACGTCGGCCTTGCCGTCGGTGAGCGGGTAGCCGACCGAGTGCAGGCCCTTGACGAAGCTCGCCTGCTGCTCCTCCATCGCGCGCAGCACGGGCTCACCGATGCGGGCCATGATCTTCATCGAGACAACGACATAGGCGGAGTCGGTGATCTCCACGCCATACATCGGCTGGTCGGCGTTCAGGTGGCCCATGACGAAGGGGATGACGTACATCGTGCGGCCGGTCATGCACCCCTTGTAAAGGTCGGTCATGATGCCCTTGAGCTCGGCCGGGGCCATCCAGTTGTTGGTGAAGCCCGCGTCCTCCTCCTTCTCGGAGGCGATGAAGGTGCGGTCTTCGACGCGCGCGACGTCGCTGGGGTCGCTGGCCGCCCAGTAGGAGTTGGGCTTCTTGCTCTCGTCCAGCTTGACGAAGGTGCCGGCGGCGACGAGTTCGTCGTTGAGGCCTTGGATCTCCTCGTCGGATCCGGTGATCCACACAACCTTCTCGGGGGTGGTCAGGGCGGCGACCTCATCGACCCACGCCTGCAGGGCCGCGTTGGTCGTGCCGGTGGTGGCTGATGTGGCTGTCATGAGCGTCCTCCATGGTCATGGGGCGTCGGCGCCCCACGTCGTGCCGCCAGCGGTTCCGGACAGTTCCCGGAATGAGCCATCAGACGGCCTGATCCAACGATACGGAGGCCCCGCAAGACCCCTCACCATGGAAACGTTTACGCGGCTGTGGAACGTCTCACAAGGGCTCCGACCAGGCTGTATGCCGCGCCCTCGCCCCGCGATTTCGTCCCCGCGGCGCCGGGCGCTAAGATCGTCGACTGTCGCTCGGCACGCCGAGACGGCCAGCGCCCGTAGCTCAACGGATAGAGCATCTGACTACGGATCAGAAGGTTAGGGGTTCGAATCCCTTCGGGCGCGCTCTGTGTTGAGACAGGCGACCAGGCCCCTGACCTGCAGTGATGCGGGCAGGGGCCTTGCTCGTCTTCGAGGCGTTCCGGCCGACCTGGCCAGGGGATGGGCCCCAAAAATGGGCCCATCAACGAGCGCCGGGGCGCGACAGTCGCTTGTGGACACTGTGAGGGTGCACACGTCGTCCCCAGTCACATCGGCTCTCGCCTACCGTGTGTTTCGGTGGCCGTCAGGCGAGTTGATGCAGGCATTGGTCGACATGGACACAGCTACCGCCGAAGCCACCCAGCTGACGCTGCTCCTGACCCTGAGCGAGGTCGCGTCTCACCTGAGGTGTACGAGACGCAGCGTCGAACGGGAGGTCGCACGGCGACACCTTCAGGTTGTGCACATCGGGCGCTCCGTGCGTGTCGAACGACGGGAACTAGACCGATACGTGGACTCCTTGAGGGAGTCGGATGAAGGGTAGGCGCCGACTCCCGGCTGGCGACACGACGTCCTCCAAGTACAGGGGGGCGGACGGTCGCTGGCATGCGCGCGTGACCATGGGGACGCGGTTGGATGGGCGACCGGAACGCAAGCACATCAGTCGCAGTTCCAAAAGCGAGTTGGATCGGGCAGTTCGCGCGCTCGAGCGAAGCAGAGACACGGGCCAGTACTCCTGGACCGAGTCGGACCCCACGCTCGGCCAATGGCTCGAGCATTGGCTGGAGAACGTCCTCCCATCAACGGTTCGCTGGAAGACGCTGTCGACCTATCGGAGCCAGATGAGGGTGCACGTCGTCCCTGCATTGGGCCCCGTCCGCCTGAGCCAGCTGCGCCCGGAGACGTTGGAGCAGCACTATCGCCGCCTGCTCGACGCGGGCCATTCGGCGAGTCTCGTTCATGCCGTCCACCGAGTGCTCCGATCCGGGCTCAACGAAGCGGTGCGGCGGCAGCGCCTTGTGTCGAACCCGGCGATGGTCGCTCGGCCTCCCAGGCATGAGGTGACACCTCTCACGAAGGGAGAGTGTCTGGCAATTCTTGCGGTGGCACGAACGCGTAGAAACTCGGCGCGTTGGTCGGTCGCACTTGCGCTTGGCCTCCGGCAGGGCGAGGCACTCGGCATCAAATGGGCCGACATCGACTTTGAGGCGGGGACCCTGCGCATCCAGCGCGCCGTGCAACGACACACGTGGGAACACGGCTGTTCAACGAACCAGAATTGTGGCCCCAACTGTGGCGGCAAACGGGGGGCAGACTGTCCGGCGAGGCGAGGTGGCGGGATTCGCCTGGTGGAGACGAAGACCAGCGCCCCTAAACGCTCGATCGCTGTGCCCCCACCTCTGCTGCACGAGTTGCGCATTCACCGCCGCGAGCAGGCACAGGAGGGTCTGCGCGCCGGCCCCGCTTGGGCCAGGGAACTTGATCTGGCCTTTACAGACGAGGCGGGCCGCGCAATGGATTCAGCACGGGACTGGCGAGACTGGAAGTCGATCCTGAGAGCGGCAGGAGTCCGCAATGCTCGCCTCCACGACGCCCGGCATACCGCCGCGACCCTGCTTCTGGTGCAGGGTGTGGACATCCGGACGGTCATGGCCATCATGGGATGGACTGAGATGGCCACCGCGCAACGCTACGCCCACGCGGTCGACGACCTTCGTGTTGAAGCGGCCCGCCAGATCGGCACCGCCCTGTGGCCCGAGACACCTCAGGCAGGGCATCACGACACCGCTGACGGGTAACATCTCGCGGCTTTTCAGAGATCCGACGACACGCTGCGGTGAAACCCTTCCAAGGTGTGCGCGCCCGTCTGGTCTTGGGCGCGAGCCGGGCCATATGGTGCCGGTGATGCAGACCGACCCCGTGGTGGATTCTCAGGCGCTGCGTGATGCCCGAGTCAAGGTCACCGCCGCTGGGCGGGACAACCTCCCTGGACATCACAACTAGCCGACTGTCACCAACGTGATGGCCGAGTACATCTAGGCGTGTCTGCTAACGATTCGGGGGTGGGTCGGGATGGCTCTCGTGCTTCGAGATGGGTGATCAGTGATGAATTGTGGGATGTGCTGGAGCCGGTGATGCCGCAGCACGCGGGCCGGCCGGGACGTCTCTGGAACGACCACCGCACGAGGCTGGAGGGGTCATCTGGCGGTTCCGGATGGGGTCGCCGTGGCGTGATCTGCCCGAGGCGTTCGGGGCGTATCAGTCTGTGTGGCAAAAACATCGGCTGTGGTCCACGGACGGGACGTATGCGCGGATGTTCGATGCGGTGCGTGAGCAGGCCGGTCTCGACCAGGACGACGTGGAGTCGGTCCTGTCGATCGATTCGACGGTGGTGCGTGCCTACCAGCACGCTGCTGGTGCGCGCCAGGACTCGGTGGTCAGTGACGCCGCGCAGGACACAGGGGGCAGCGTCGAGTTACAAGAATTCTCGGGTCGTGCCCGCGGAGCCGCCTGATCATGCGCTGCGCCGCTCCCGAGGCGACCTGACGACGAAGCTCCACGCGCTGGCCGACCCGACCTGCACGCCGGTGCTGGCCCTGCTGACCACGGGACAGGCCGGCGAACCCGATGCTGGCCCCGCTGCTGAAGGCACTGGCCGAGACCGGTCACGACATGGGCTCCTGGCGGATAAGGCGTACTCCCATTCGAGCACCCGAACCTTCCTGCGGGACAAGAGGATCAAGCACACTGCCCCCGAACGCAGCGATCAGATCGCCTACCGCAAGACCAAGGGATCCAAGGGCGCCCGCCGCGTTCGACGCCCAAAAGTACAAGCATCGCAAGACCGTCGAGCGGTCTTTCAACCGGTTCAAGCAGGGGCGTAGACCGGCCACCCCGCTACGACAAGTACGCCATGACCTACTGCGGCGGCGTCCTCCTTGAGCTCATCGTTCTGACCCACCGAGCCAACCGCTGGCAGACACGTCCTAGGACAGTGCGTGCCAGGCGGAGCGGATGTGGGTCTCCACCAACCGCTCGGCCTCCTCGGCGTCGCCGCGCGTCACGGCGGCCTGAATCGCTTCATGGCCCCGTCTCAGGTCCTCGACGATGTCGTCCCACGCGTGCACGTGCCGGAAGCGGTCGAGGATGGGCAGCCGCATCGATTCGCGGATGGCAGCCGTCGTGTCCATGGCGAGTCGGTTCCCCGCCGCTGCGGCCAGAGCGACGTGAAACGCGGTGTCGGCGTCGTTGAAGGCCTCCCGCTCGATGTCCGGGTCGGCCATGACGTCGATCGCCTTCTGGGAAACATCCAACTGCTCGGGCGTCGCGTTCTGCGCGGCGAGCCGGACGCTGAGCCTCTCCAGGGCGACGCGCACCTCGATGACGTCCTCGTGCGGGAAGTTGGCCAGGGCCACGTGCAGCCGGAGCAGTCGGGTCAGGGCGTCGGACGGGAGAGCATTGATCGTCGTGCCGCCAGCGGCTCCGGCTCCGACCGACGAGCGCACGACGCCCTGGGCCTGCAGGGTCCGCACGGCCTCGCGGACGGCGGCCCGGCTGACGTTGAGCAGGCGGGCGAGTTCGCGCTCGGCCGGGAGCTGATCGCCGACGGCCAGGTCCCCACTGAGGATCTGCTCATCGACCCAGGCAAGGACGACCTCGAAGGCCCGGCCGGGACGTTCGGCAAAGCTCGGCTGAAGGGAATCGGCGTCCACGCGCCCAGCATGTCACCCCTGGGGTGCCGAAAGAAGAAGTGGTCAGACCATTGACACCGAATCATCACCGCCCCTATCGTGGCGGGCGGGAATCAAGATTGGTCTGACCATTCAGGAACTCGAGCTCAATGACGTGCAACCGGAGGCCCCGCAGATGTCTCACATCCCCACCTTGGCCGGCTCCTTCAAGCCCGATATCGCGCCGGTGCTCGACAGCCTCGCGCTGTCAGCCCTCATCGCGGCGCTGCCGCTCATCACCATGTTCGTTACCCTCGGCTGGCTGCGCTGGAAGGCCCACTGGGCCGGACTCGCGGCCGCCGGGGTCGCGATCCTCGTCGCCGTCTTGGCCTTCGGTATGCCGGTCGGTCTCGCCGCGCTCGCGGCCACCCAGGGCGCCGCGTTCGGCATCTTCCCGATCATGTGGATCGTCTTCACGGCGATCGTGCTCTATCAAGTGACGGTGAGGTCCGGCCGCTTCGAGGACCTGCGCGCGACTTTCCACCTCATCTCGGACGACCCGCGCATCCAGGCGATCATCATCGCCTTCTGCTTCGGCGGTCTCCTCGAGGCGCTCGCCGGCTTCGGCGCACCGGTCGCGATCACCGGCGTCATGCTCATGGCCGTCGGCTTCTCACCGCTGCGTGCAGCAACCGTCGTTCTGCTGGCCAACACGGCACCGGTCGCCTTCGGTGCCATCGGCATCCCGATCATCACCGCCGGCAACCTCACCAAGATCCCCTACACCGAGATCGGCGCCTACGTCGGACACCAGACTCCGATCATCGCCCTTTTCGTGCCGCTGCTCCTCGTCCTCATGGCCGATGGTCGACGCGGCGTGCGTCAGACCTGGCCCATTGCCGTCGTCGTCGGGGCCACCTTCGCTGTCGCACAGTGGATCTCGGCCACGTGGATCTCGGTCGAACTCACCGACATCATCGCCTCCCTCGCCGGCCTGGCCGCCGCTGTCCTCTTCCTGCGCGTGTGGCATCCGACCGGTCGCGACGAGGCCCTCGAGGCTCTGAGTGCCGAGCGCGAACGGGACCTGGCATCGGTCGCGGCAGGCGACTCCACGGCATACGCCGCTGATGGTTCGGGCGACGCCGCCACCTCGGCTCCGCGAGCGCTCGACAAGGCGGGCGATGACTACAGCGTCTCCATCGTCGAACTCGACCAACGTGCCCGTAACCTCAACGCGCGGGGCATCAGCATGGCCCTGTTCCCCTACCTCCTCGTGATCGCGATCTTCTCGGTCGCCAAGCTCGTCCCTGCGGTCAAGGACTGGCTGGCCAGCACGGACGTCAAGATCCCGTGGCCGGGGACGTCCGGCGAGATCCTCAACCACGCCGGCGAACCGTCGGGTGCCACCACCTACACCTTCCAGTGGCTCAGCTCTCCCGGCACCCTGCTCCTCATCAGTGCGCTCGTCGTCGCTCTCGTCTATGGTGTCGGAGTCAGCGGGCTGGGCGCCGAGATGGCGGCCACGGCCCACAAGATGCGCTTCGCCTTCCTCACGGTGGCGTCCGTGCTCGCCCTGGCCTACGTCATGAACCTCTCGGGCCAGACGATCACCATCGGCAGGTGGATCGCCGGTGCCGGCGTCGCATTTGCTTTCCTGTCACCGCTGCTCGGCTGGATCGGCACGGCCGTGACCGGGTCGGACACCAGCGCCAACGCGCTCTTCGCCACGCTCCAGCAGACCGCAGCCACGAACGCCGGGATCGATCCGACGCTGCTCGTCGCCGCCAACACGTCCGGTGGTGTCGTGGGCAAGATGATCAGCCCGCAGAACCTCACGATCGCCGCCACCGCGGTCGGGCTGGTCGGTCGCGAGTCCGACATCCTGCGCAAGGTCCTGCCCTGGAGCGTCGGACTCATTGTCGCGGTCTGCCTGCTTGTCGGGCTTCAGTCAACGATCCTTGCTTGGATGTTGCCATGATGGTAACGACGCCTCGCACGGATCTTCGGGTCGCGCTCTTCGCCACGTGCTTCAACGACACGATGTGGCCGGAGACGCCGAAGGCGACGGTGCGCCTGCTCGAGCGGCTCGGGTGCCGAGTCGAGTTCCCTGCCGCGCAGACCTGCTGCGGCCAGATGCTGACGAACACGGGGTATGCCGGTGAGGCCGTCCCGCTCGTGCGTCGCTTCGTCGACGTGTTCGGGGACTACGACGCGGTGGTCGCGCCGTCGGGGTCGTGCGTCGGCTCGGTCCGCGACCAGCACGCGATGGTCGCCCGGCGCGCTGGCGACGAGGGCCTGGCGAGCGAGGTCGAGCAGGTCGCGCCGCGAGTCCACGAGCTCTCCGAGTTCCTCGTCGACGTCCTCGGCGTCACGGACGTCGGGGCGTGGTTCCCGCACCGCGTGACCTACCACCCGACCTGCCACTCGCTCCGGCTGCTGCGGGTGGGGGACCGGCCGCTGCAGCTTCTCCGGGCCGTCGAGGGCATCGACCTCGTCGAGCTCCCCGGAGCGGACGAGTGCTGCGGCTTCGGCGGCACCTTCGCCATGAAGAACTCCGACGTGTCCGTCGCCATGGGCACTGACAAGGCGGCACACGTCGCCGAGACCGGCGCCGAGGTCGTCGTCGCCGGCGACAACTCCTGCCTGGCGCACATCGGCGGGATCCTCGGAAGGCAGGGGGCCGGCATACGGAGCCTGCACCTCGCCGAGATCCTCGCCTCGACACGGGAGGAGCCGGCATGAGCACCCTTCCGGTCCAGCAGACCTCGCCGACCTTCGTGGGTATGCCGTCCTTCCCCGAGGCCGCGCGCGAGGCGCTCGCGAACACGCAGCAGCGCGACAACCTCCGCAACGCGACGCACACGATCCGGGCCAAGCGGGCAGCCGTCGTCGCCGAGGTGCCCGAGTGGGAGTCCCTGCGGGTCGCCGGCGCGGACGCCAAGGACGAGGCCCTGACGCACCTCGGCGACTACCTCGAGCAGCTCGAGGCGAGCCTCACGGCCAACGGCGCCACGGTCCACTGGGCGCGCGACGCCGACGAGGCCAACGCGATCGTCGTCGAGATCGCCCGGGCCAAGGGTGTCGACGAGGTCGTCAAGGTCAAGTCGATGGCGACCCAGGAGATCGAGCTCAACGAGGCGCTCGAGGCGGCGGGCATCGCGGCGTGGGAGACCGACCTCGCCGAGCTCATCGTCCAGCTCTTCGGCGACCGGCCGAGCCACATCCTCGTGCCCGCGATCCACCGCAACCGCACCGAGATCCGCGACGTGTTCCTGCGCGAGATGGCCAAGGTCGGCCGTCCCGCGCCCGAGGACCTCACCGACGAGCCGGCCCGGCTCGCCGAGGCCGCGCGGCTGCACCTGCGCGAGAAGTTCCTCCGGGCCCGCGTGGCCGTGTCGGGCGCGAACTTCGCCGTCGCCGACACCGGCACCCTCGTCGTCGTCGAGTCCGAGGGCAACGGGCGGATGTGCCTCACGCTGCCCGAGACGCTCATCTCGGTCGTCGGCATCGAGAAGGTCCTACCGACGTGGGACGACCTCGCACCGATGCTCCAGCTGCTGCCACGCTCAAGCACGGGGGAGCGGATGAACCCCTACACGACCATGTGGTCGGGAGTGCACGACGGCGACGGACCGCAGGAGGTGCACGTCGTGCTGCTCGACAACGGGCGCAGCCACGTGCTCGCCGACACCGTGGGCCGGCAGGCGCTGCGGTGCATCCGGTGCTCGGCCTGCCTCAACGTCTGCCCCGTCTATGAACGCACCGGTGGCCACGCCTACGGCTCGGTCTATCCCGGCCCGATCGGGGCCGTGCTCAACCCGCAACTGCGGGGGACAGCGAGCGAGGTCGACCAGTCGCTGCCCTATGCGTCGTCGTTGTGCGGGGCCTGCTTCGACGCCTGCCCGGTGCGGATCAACATCCCCGAGCTCCTCGTCGAGCTGCGGGGAACCGTGGCGGAGCAGGGTGGGCACCGGGCCGAGTCGGCCGCGATGAAGGCCGCGGCCTGGGTGCTCTCCGACCCTCGTCGACTGGCAGTCGCGCAACGCGGTGCCACGACGGCGGGGCGCCTCGTCGGCGACCGGACGGTGCGTCGCGTCCCCGGCCTCGGCGCCTGGACCGACGCCCGTGACGTGCCGACGCCGCCGAAGGAGACCTTCCGACAGTGGTGGGCCAGGGAGCGGGGCGAGTCATGAGCGCGCGCGACGAGATCCTCGCCCGGGTCCGGGCCGCCACCGCCGATGTCACCACCCCGGTGGGCGCTCGCGGCGCCACACCCGTGGTCGAGGAGACCTCACCTGGCCCGGGTCGGACTCTCGACCTCTTCGCCGAGAACGTCGCCGACTACCGAGCCGAGGTGCTGCGCGTGCCCGCCGACGAGGTGGCCTCGGTCCTGGCGTCGACGCTGCGTGGGCGCGGCCTCGGCTCCGTCGTCGTGCCCAGCGGCCTCGACGAGGGCTGGCGGGGCGGAGGTCGTGACGGTCGTCGGCGAGGGTGATGCCGGCTCGGCCGCCAACCTCGACCGGGTCGACGCCGTCGTCACCGCCTCGGCCGTGGGCATCGCGTCGACCGGCACGATCGTCCTCGACCACGGACCGGACCAGGGCCGGCGCGAGCTCACCCTCGTCCCGGACGCGCACGTCTGTGTCATCCGGGCCGACCAGGTCGTCCACGACGTGCCCGAGGCCGTGAACCGACTCGGGGGAGAACCGCACCGGGGCCGGCCGCTCACGTGGGTGAGCGGACCGAGCGCGACGAGCGACATCGAGCTCCAACGGGTCGAGGGAGTCCACGGCCCCCGCACCCTCGTCGTCGTGCTCGCGGAGTGACGGCCGCGCCGCCGCAGGCGTGTGCCATGATCGGAGCCATGGGACCCCAGGACGCGGCCAGCGACACCCCGACGCCGGTCTTCTTCCTCGCCGGTGGCACCGGCATCTCCGCCGAGACGCTCGGCAACCTGCTGCTCGCCCAGTTCCCGGGGCTGAACTTCACGCGTCGCAAGATCCCGTTCATCACCTCGGTCGAGAAGGCTGCCGAGGTCATGGCGGAGATCGACGCGGCGATGACCGACTCGGTGACGCCACTGGCGTTCTCGACGGTGTCGGACGACCCGATCCGCCAGGTGCTCCAGGGCACGCAGGCCGCGTTCATCGACCTCTTCGGCTCGCACCTCGACACCGTCGAGCGGATCCTTCACGTCAATGCGACCCACAGCGCAGCCGCCCTGCACGGCGTGGGCGACACCCTGCGCTACGACCGCCGGATGAAGGCGATCGAGTTCGCGATGGATCACGACGACGGGGCGAGCCTGCGCAACCTCGCCCAGTCCGACCTCATCCTCGTGGCGCCCTCACGGTGCGGCAAGACGCCCACCTCGATGTACCTCGCGCTGCAGCACGGGCTCAAGGTCGCGAACTATCCGCTCGTGCCCGAGGACTTCGACACCGGTGACCTGCCCCGGCCCATCGCCCAGTTCGCCGACAAGTGCTTCGGCCTGCTCTCCACGCCAGCGCGTCTCAGCCAGGTGAGAGGGGAGCGCAGGCCGGGGTCGACCTATGCCACGCTAGCCCAGTGCAGCTTCGAGCTGCGCCGGGCAGAGGCGATGTACAGGGCGCATCGCATCCCGTCGATCAACTCCGCCAAGATGTCCGTCGAGGAGATGGCTGCCGTGATCATGCAGAGCAGCCGACTGCCCGACCTGGCCTGAGCTCACGAGGGCGACGACGCCCCGACGAAAGGACCGCCATGACCGCCACCCAGCAGGGCGCCGGCAGCACCAACATCGCCTGGTTCGCCGAGCTCGGCCTCGACGACGTCGAGCGCGTCGGCGGCAAGAACGCCTCCCTCGGCGAGATGGTCCAGCACCTCTCGAAGGCCGGAGTGCGCGTGCCCGACGGGTTCGCCACCACGGCCGACGCCTACCGCCGGTTCCTTGCCCACGAGGGTCTCGCCGACCGCATCAACGCCATCCTGCGCGAGCTCGACGTCGAGGACACCCGGGCGCTCGCCGCCGCTGGCGCGGAGATCCGCGACACCGTCGAGAAGCAGCCGTTCCCGGCCGACCTCGAGGACGAGATCCGGACGGCATACGAGCGTCTGGTCGGCGAGGCGGGAGCGGCGGCCGACGAGGTGAGCTGGGCGGTGCGCTCGAGCGCGACGGCCGAGGACCTCCCGGACGCGAGCTTCGCCGGGCAGCAGGAGACGTTCCTCAACGTCCGCGGCATCGACAACATCCTGCTCGCGATCAAGCGGGTCTTCGCCTCGCTCTACAACGACCGCGCGATCTCCTACCGCGTCCACAGCAACTTCGACCACGAGGCCGTCGCACTGTCCGCCGGCATCCAGCGGATGGTCCGCTCCGACATCGGGTCCTCGGGCGTGATGTTCACGATCGACACCGAGTCCGGCTTCCCCGACGTGGTCTTCATCACGAGCAGCTACGGCCTCGGTGAGGCGGTCGTCCAGGGCGCGGTCAACCCCGACGAGTTCTACGTCCACAAGCCGTCGTTGCGTGCGGGACGCCCGGCGATCCTCAAGCGCGGGGTCGGCAGCAAGGCCACCAAGATGGTCTACACGCAGGACTCCGAGGTCGGCCGCGGCATCGACTTCGTCGACGTCGACCCGGCCGAGCAGGGACGGCTCAGCCTCACGGACGCCGAGGTGACCGAGCTCGCCGAGCACGCGCTCAAGATCGAGGAGCACTACGGCCGCCCGATGGACATCGAGTGGGGCAAGGACGGTGTCGACGGCAGGCTCTACATCCTCCAGGCCCGCCCCGAGACGGTGAAGTCGCGCCAGTCCGGCTCGACCCTGCAGCGCTTCCGGATGGACCAGCCCGGCGAGGTCGTCCTCGAGGGTCGTGCCATCGGCCAGAAAATCGGCGCCGGTGCCGTGCGCGTGCTCGCGTCCGCCGAGGCGATGCACGACTTCCAGGCCGGCGAGGTCCTCGTCGCCGACATGACCGACCCCGACTGGGAGCCGGTGATGAAGCGGGCCAGCGCCATCGTCACCAACCGCGGCGGCCGCACCTGCCACGCGGCGATCATCGCCCGCGAGCTCGGCATCCCCGCCGTCGTCGGCACCGGTTCCGCGACGCGCGACCTCGCCGACGGGCGTGAGGTCACGGTCTCGTGCGCCGAGGGCGACACCGGCTTCGTCTACGACGGCCTGCGCGAGTTCTCCGTCTCCGAGACCGAGCTGGACTCGATGCCGGAGATCCCGGTGCGCATCATGATGAACGTCGGCACTCCCGAGCAGGCCTTCGAGTTCTCCCGCCTGCCGCACAAGGGCATCGGGCTCGCCCGGCTCGAGTTCATCATCAACCGCCAGATCGGCATCCACCCCCGCGCGCTGCTCGAGCTCGACGACCAGGAGCCCGAGCTCAAGGCCGAGATCGAGAGCCTCATCGCGGCATACGACTCGCCTCGCGACTTCTTCGTCAAGCGCGTCGCCGAGGGCGTCTCGATGCTCGCCGCGGCCTTCGCGCCCGAGCCGGTCATCGTGCGGATGAGCGACTTCAAGTCCAACGAGTACGCCCACATGATCGGCGGCCCGCGCTACGAGCCGACCGAGGAGAACCCGATGATCGGCTACCGGGGAGCGGCCCGCTACCTCTCCGACGACTTCGCCGAGTGCTTCGCCATGGAGGCCGAGGCGCTCAAGCTCGTGCGTGACGAGATGGGCCTCACCAACGTCAAGATCATGATCCCGTTCGTGCGCACCCTCGCTGAGGCCGAAGGTGTCATCGACCTGCTCGCCTCGCACGGGCTCACGCGCGGCGAGAACGACCTCCAGGTCGTCATGATGTGCGAGGTCCCGTCCAACGCGGTCAACGCCGACGCGTTCCTCGACCACTTCGACGGGTTCTCGATCGGGTCCAACGACCTCACCCAGCTCACGCTCGGGCTCGACCGGGACTCGGCGCTCGTGGCCGGCTCCTTCGACGAGCGCGACCCGGCGGTCAAGAAGATGCTGAGCATGGCGATCGAGGCCTGCAAGGCCCGCGGCAAGTACATCGGCATCTGCGGTCAGGGCCCCTCGGACCACCCCGAACTCGCCGACTGGCTGCTCGACCAGGGCATTGAGTCGATGTCGCTCAACCCCGACACCGTCGTCGACACCTGGCTGCGGCTCGCCAAGCGCGCTGAGCCGGACTGCTGACCGCCCTGTCGCAATAGTCGCTCGTTGGCTAGTCGATAGGGCAGCCCAGGGCCGAGCCGTCCGCCTCGGGAACGAACACCATCACTCCGCCCCCACAGTGGACCGCCGCCCGCTCGACTGACAGCGCAGCTCGGCCGTGAGGTGACCTGGATGCCGACCACTTCGGGTCCGGTCGGGCCGTGATCGGGCCGTCGTACGCGCCCTCTCCTTGCCAGACCTCATGCATGAGAACGGTTTCGGGCGCCCCGCCGAGAGAAGCCACTGCGCGATCTGCCAGCCGAGGGACAGGCCCGCGAGCAGCAGTGACACCGCGGAGATGAGCAGCGCTGCGGCCTCGGTGGTCATGCGGTTCAAGGTAGTGCGACCACAGCACCTCTCCGGATCCACCGGTCCGGGAGAGTCGCAGCTGGAGGTGATCGGCAGGGTGCTCCGTCACCGGCGCGGTGGGCGGGGCCCCGGTCGCCGCGTGCTCTTGAGCGCCCGGTCGGCGTGCTCCTTGCCAGCGACTGGGGGGCGCGCGGGGAGCGTCGGCGGTGCCGACGGCGCAACATCGATGGGGAGGGTGGCCACGAGCCGGTACCGCAGGTCTTGAGCGGGCAGGTCCGCCAACGGCTCGTCCTCGACGAGCCGCCGTACGGTGGCGGGCACGTCGTGCCCGTCGTTGTGGGCCAGCTGCATCATCGCGGCAAGGGCCGGCCAGTCGGTCTGGGAGATCAGTTGCGGGTCGACCTCGGCGGCCAGTGCTGCCCACCGCTGAGCCGGGCTCTTCTGGAGCGCGGCGGTCAGGCGATCCTTGACGCGGCCGGTCTCGTCGAGCCGGGCCCGGGCCGACGCCCGCGGGTCGCGGTTCCAGGCCAGGACACTGGCCGCGAGCCGGGAGCGGGCCGCGGCGGGGGACAGTGTCAGGCGGGAGGCGACGTCGTCGATGCCGGGGATCCAGTGCTGCTCCGGCCGCGCGGCGAGGACGTGGGCGGCGTCGCGGAGCGCGACCTCGCCGGCGAGGTGGGTGAGTCGCTCCTCGAGCAGGAGGTCACCCAAGGGCTTCGCGGTGACCAGCGCGCGCTCGAGGGCGGCCGCACCATCACGCGCGAGGATCCCGGCCGGGTCGAGCCCGGCCGGGAAGGTGGCCGCGCCGGGGTCCAGCCCGTGCTGGGTGAGGAGCCAGTAGTCGCGTTCGGCGGCGACACGGCCGGCCAGGTCCGCGTCGGTGGCCACGACCAGAGGCCGGCCTAGGGCGGCCATCTGGGCCGCCTGCTCATCGGTCAGCGACGTGCCCAGGGGGGCGAGGCCGATGTGGCGGCCGCCGGTGGCGAGGGTGACCGCCCAGGCAAAGCGCAGGCGTCACAGCGCCGCGTCGGGCGCGTCCGGGCCGGCCGGTGACGGGGCCTCGGTGCGTCGCGCCACAACGAGCAGGTACTCCCAATCCATCGTGCCGTCGGGACGTCGGTGCCGTTCTGCGAGGGCATCCAAGGTTGCGTCGAGAGCCGCCGCATCCTCCGGGCGGTCGGCCAGCCGGCGATAGGTCGCGATCGTCGGGCCGTAGTGGTTGCAAAAGTAGGTCCGGAAGGCCTCCCGTGGAGCGCCGGCGAATCGATTCACGGGCAGGCGGCCGAGGACTTCCTGCTCGATCGTCGCGCCTGCCCCCAAGAGGTCACCGACGTGCTGTGCGTCCCCCCACAGCGGGGGAGGGGACGCCCCGGGCGGAGGAGGGGCGGCATACGGTCGCATGGCGTCGAACATCTCGCCGACGAACCCGCCCGGGGTCCAGGACAAGACGGCGATCCGACCCCTCGGCCGGCAGACGCGCAGCAGTTCGGCGGCGGAGCGCTCGTGCGCGGGCGCGAACATCACGCCGATGCAGGAGAGGACCACGTCGAAGTCGGCGTCGAGGAAGGGTAGGTCTTCGGCATCGCCGCGGACCCAGTCGATGCCGGACCCGCTCTCGGCGCGGCCGGCCGTGAGCAGCTCCGGCGTCAGGTCGCACGCGACGACGCGGGCCCCCGCGCGCGCCGCCGCCCGGGCGGCGTTGCCGGAGCCCGCCGCCACATCGAGGACCAGGTCCTGGGCGCGCACGCGGGCGGCGGTGGTCAGAACCTCTCCCAATGGTGCGACGATCTCCCGCGCGATCATGGGGTAGTCGCCAGACGCCCATACTCCGCGGTGTGCTTCCTTGACCTGATCGAACATGACGCTCCTCCTTCGTGCGCAACGGTTTCGGCGATCGCCACGACCAGCGTCGTCGGTCAGGCCCGAGCGCACCAGTTCTGGATCTGTATCCGTGCGGTTCACGATCTGTACTGGACAAGCGCCGATCCGACGGGTGTCATGGAGGCGGCGAAAGGAAGCCGACGTGGAGTCATATGGTCAGTTCTCCCGGTGGCGAAGGCGATGGAGATCCTCGATGAGCGCTGGACCATGCTCGTCATCCGCGAACTGCTCATGGGCAGCCGGCACTTCAACGAATTGCGTCGCGGGGTGCCGCGGATGTCGCCGGCTCTGCTCTCGAAGCGGCTGCGGGCCCTCGAGCGGCACGGCATCGTCACGCGCCGACTAGAGGCACAGCGCTCGATCTACGAGCTGACTCCTTGTGGCGCAGACCTTTTCGGCATCGTCAACGGACTTGGGGTGTGGGCCTTGACGTGGTTCCCCGAACTGGGAGACGACGACCTCGACCCACATCTGCTCATGTTCGACATGCGACGGACGATCCCGGTGCAGGCATGGCCCTCCGGGCGGACGGTCGTCGAGATCCGGTTCACCGACGTCGAACCGCGCAACGGGCGCTGGTGGGTCGTCGTCACCGACGAGAATGCGGACATCTGCTCCGACGATCCAGGCCACCCGGTCGCGGTCGTCGTGACGACGACGCTGCGCACGATGACGTCGCTCTGGCGCGGCGACCTGTCATGGACAGCCGCCCTTCGCAGCGGGCTCGTCGCCGCCGAGGGCGCGAGCGGCCATCGGCGATGTCTTGGCGCGTGGTTCGGCTACTCGCAGGTGGCCCAGTCCGCCGGGCGACCGTCCACCGATCCCGTCAGGTCCGCAGCAGCCCTACGGGCCTAGCTGGTCTCGTTTTCATGAAAGAAGGGTCTCCGTTGTTGTTGCCGTTGTTGCGATCGCGGGCCCAGGGGGAGGTGTTGGCGTGGATCGTCCGGCACCCGGAGGCTGAGTTCTCGTTGGCGGAGATTGCGCGGGCGGTGGAGGTGTCCCAGCCGACGGTGATGCGGGAGGTGGATCGGCTGGTGGAGGCGGGGTTGGCGCGTCAGGCGCGGCGGTCGCGTCCTCGCGTCTGGGGGGAGGTCTCGATCCGGCGGGTCCGACCGACCGTGTGGGATCGCGATGGTGGTGACCCATTCAAGACGAGCGTGACCAGCCGGCCGATGGTGACGTCGATTGCTGCTGATGAGGCCGCATGAGCCGGTGGGCCGCGGGCGCGGATCACGTCGCGGCCATGATCATCACCGGTGAGCTCGAGCAGGTCACCCCGTCGCAGGAGAATGCGGCCAGGTTGCTGGCCGAGGACGGACGGCACCTACGGTCAGCGACGGTGTTGGCGGGGGAGGACCCGGCGGGCGCCTACGACCTGTTGTATGCGCTGCCCGGGCCAAGAGCGACAGAAGTACCCGCGCGAGGTGGGGGTGACCGGTCCAGGCGAGGTGGCCGCGGAGGCGATAGGGCACCGACGGGTCCGCCGGCCGCGCCGCTTGGCTAGCCGGAGAGCCGGTCGCGGCGGTCGCTGAACGGACCGGCACGACCGTGGCTAAGGTCCGCACGCTTATCGGCGTGGATTCCACGCTTCCCGCGCGGCTGTCCGTGTCCGATATCGCCCGCATCTGCCAGATCCCCCGAGGCGCCCTCCACGCTGGACGGCCGGTTCTCCCGCCACCGGACGGTCGAGACGGACTCGCGGGCCGCACCTGGTACTGGCCCGCAACCGCTCAGGCCTGGATCGGCACCCTTCCCCGCTGCGCAGAATGTGGCGCGCGCCCTCCGCGGTCATTGCGCCGCCACAAAGCTCGGGCCCACCGCACCTGACGAGCCTCCCGGTGAAGGCGGCGTGGCCATCGGCGGACTGCGGGGAGGATTTAGGAGGTAGCTGGGCGCCAGAGCCGCTGGTTCTCCGGGAACCGAACGGCCCGCCTCGATGGCCAGCAGGCTGAAATCCGCAGGATCGAGCGCATCTGGAAGATGCCCTCCAGGCGCTGAGCGCGGTCTTGACCTGGGTCGCTCCAAGCCGGCCCTCGACGAAGCGGTGGTGGAGTGTCGACGGCGCTCGAAAACTGAACAGTACGTCAACATTCTGGTGTCGGCGTTCCATCCCGCGGCGTCGGATCACGGCCAGATGAAGGCGTGGCTTGAGGGCGCCGTCAATGGGCCGGAACCGGTTGGGGTGAGCACCGCGGTTCTCTCCGGAGCGCTGCGTGTCCTGACCCACCCGGCGATTTTCGATCCGCCGGCCGACACCGGCGATGTTCTGGATGTGCTGGATGAGTTCGTGGGCCAGGACAACGTCCACGTCCTCTCGATCCCGGCGGGGCACTGGGGAGTCGTCAGCGGTCTCTGCCGACAGGTGCGGGCCAAGGGCAATGTGGTGCACGACGCGGCCCACGCCGCCCTTGCCATCCAGCACGGGGCTACCTGGATAAGCAAGGATCGCGGCTTTGCCCGCTTTCGGGGGCTCACCTGGCGCCTGCCCGAGTGATCGTCCGCGAGATGCCGGGTCAGCGCGCGCCCGCGTTGTTCACGTCATACCTTTCCGCTCACGTCACCCCTTTCCGTCCACATCACCCGCTGTGGCGTATGACGTGAACGCGAAGGGGTGACGTGAACGCGAAGGGGTGACGTGGGCGCCAAGGGGTGACGTGAACCTGGTCGGACGTTAAACTGTGGTTCCCCCCGAATCGTGGAGGTTGTCTCTTAGGCGGCTGCTCTCGGGGTGAGGGCAGCGTTTTCGTAGTTGATGGGTGACATCATCAATGCGGCGCTGTGGCGGCGGTCGGTGTTGTAGAAGTTCCAGCACCAGTCCGAGACCACGGTAGCGGCTTCGGTGGTGTTTCGGAACTCGTTGCGGGAGAGGACTTCCCACTCGAGGCTGGAGAAGAACGCCTCCGCGGCCGCATTATCGAAGCACGATCCGACGCGTCCCATGGATTGGCGGATCCCGAGGTTTCGGCATGCGCGGGTGAACAGATCCGCGGTGTAGGTCGAGCCGCGGTCAGAGTGGAAAATGACCCGCTCTGATTCCTCCTCCTTCCAGATCGCCTCTTTGCCGCCGCGGACCGTTACGGCCATGGTGATCGCGGCCTTGGCCAGTTCCGCGTTCGGGTGCAGCGACGTCGCGGCCCCGATCAGTCGGCGGGAGTACAGGTCGATCACGGTGGCCAGGTACAGCTTCCCGGCCGCGGTCGGGATCTCGGTGATATCACCGACCCAGCGCTGGTTGACCGCGGTCGCGGTGAAGTCCCGGCGAATCAAGTCCGGGAACGGCGCCTTCGACTTATCTTGCTTCGTTAATCCGTTGCGGCGCTTGATCTTCCGAGCGATCAACCCTTGCCGGCGCATCGAGTTCGCGACCGTCTTCTCACTGACCGTCCACCCCTCCTCGCGCAGGTCGAGCACCAGCCGCGGGGACCCGTGCAACCCGCGGTGTTTGTCGAACATGACCTTCACCGCCCGGTCCATGGTGTCGCGGCGCAGGTCCCGCTTGGTGTACAGGCCGGTCGCGATGGCCGTCCGAGGTAGCCACTTGTAGAACCACGAGATCGAGATCCCGAGCAGCGCGCAGGTGAACGCGACGGGCACCTGGTAGTTGGTCCTCTGGTCGACCACGAAGCGTGCCACGCTCACTTCGTCGCCTCCTTCACCCACAGGACCACG
>NZ_HF571038.1:2133005-2142466 GCF_001046875.1 Nostocoides jenkinsii Ben 74 | reverse complement strand
CCTTCACATCCACCCACTTGCTCCGCGGCGTGGGCGCCTGCGTTGGGGCCCACCTTCACATCCGCCCGACTTGCTCTGTTCGCTCAGCGGCGAACACCTGGAATACGTATGCCGCCGCGTCGGCTGCCGCCTGCGCGTAGCCGCTACCCCCGCCTCAGTCCATTGGTATTCAAAATCTCCGGCCGTCCTGGCCGTCCCAGTAAGATGTGCCGGATGCTCAGCCCGGAACAGCAGGACCGCGTCGTCGCCCTGACCCAGGACTTCGCGCGCGAGGGGCGGACGGAGGATCTGGCCGACTTCCTCGACCACGGAGTGCCCGTGGATCTGCAGGATGGTGACGGCAACAGCTTGCTGATGCTCGCGGCATACAACGGGCAAGGCGAAACCGTGGCGATGCTCTTGGAGCGCGGCGCGGATGCCAACCTGCGCAATAGCCGCGACCAGTCGCCGGTGGCCGGGGCGATCTTCAAGGGCGAGGACGCGATCGTCGCGCTGCTCGTCGCCGCCGGCGCTGATCTCAACGCCGGCACCCCGACTGCGCGCCAGGCGGCGCAACTTTTCGGTCGCGGACACCTGCTCCCCGAGCGGGATGTATGACGCGGCGCGCGAGATAGCGAAGGGCCCGGGCGCACTTCCGCACCCGGGCCCCTCGTCGCTCAGATCAGAGCAGGTCGCCGTCGAAGTCGGGACCAGACTCTAGGTCGTCCATGCCCGCCTTCGGGGCCTCGCCGGCACCGAGGGCGCGGATGGCCTCGGTGACGCCTGCGCCATACGCCGGGTCGGCGCTGGTGCAGTTGGCGATATGGCGGTCGATCGTCTCCTGCGAGGCGCCCGAGATCGCGCGAGCGGTGTTCTCGAAGAGCCGCTGCTTTTGGGCGTCGGTGAAGGAGTTGAACAGCGCCCGCGGCTGGCTGAAGTAGTCGTCGTCGTCCTCGCGGAAGTTGAACCGGTCGGCGAAGGGGTCGATCTTCAGGCCCGGCTCACGGAACTGCGGCTGCTCCTGCCAGCGCCCGTAGGAGTTGGGCTCGATACCCGGCGTCGGCTCGGAGTGGATCCGCATGGCACCGTCGCGGTGGTAGGAGTTGGTGCCGGGCGCTCCCTTGGGGGAGTTCACCGGGATCTGGTGGTGGTTGACGCCGAGGCGGTAGCGCTGCGCGTCGCCATACGAGAAGAGGCGACCCTGCAGCATACGGTCAGGCGAAAAACCAATGCCGGGAACGACATTCGCGGGGGAGAAGGCCGACTGCTCGACCTCGGCGTGGTAGTTGTCCGCATTGCGGTTCAGCTCCCACTCACCGACCTCGATCAGCGGGTAGTCCGCCTTCGGCCACACCTTGGTCAGATCGAACGGGTGATAGGGCACCTTCTCGGCGTCGGCCTCGGGCATGACCTGGACATACATCTTCCACTTCGGGAAGTCGCCCGCCTCGATCGCGTCGAAGAGCGCGCGCTGGCTCGACTCGCGGTCGCCGGCGATGATGTCGGCGGACTGCTGGTCGGTGAGATTCTTCAGGCCCTGCTGGCTGCGGTGGTGGAATTTCACCCAGTAGCGCTCGCCGGCCTCGTTGTAGAACGAGTAAGTGTGGCTGGAGAAGCCGTTCATGAAGCGGTAGTCCGCCGGGATGCCGCGGTCCGACATCACGATGGTGACCTGGTGCAGCGCCTCGGGCAGGTTGGTCCAGAAGTCCCAGTTGTTCTCGGCATTGCGCAGGTTGGTCTTCGGGTCGCGCTTGACGGCGTGGTTGAGGTCGGGGAATTTCAGCGGGTCGCGGAAGAAGAAGACCGGAGTGTTGTTGCCGACGATGTCCCAGTTGCCCTGGTCGGTATAGAACTTCACCGCAAAGCCGCGGATGTCGCGCTCGGCGTCGGCGGCGCCGCGCTCACCGGCGACGGTGGAGAAGCGCACGAAGAGCTCGGTCTGCTTGCCGATCTCGCGGAAGATCGAGGCGCCGGTGTATGCCGTGATGTCACCGGTGACCGTGAAGGTGCCATAGGCGCCGGAGCCCTTGGCGTGCATGCGTCGCTCCGGGATGACCTCGCGGTCGAAGTGGGCGAGCTTCTCGAGGAACCAGACATCTTGCAACAACAAGGGTCCGCGGGCACCCGCGGTCATGCTGTTCTGGTTCTCCCACACGGGAGCGCCGGCGACCGTGGTCAGTGGGGCGGTGTTGCCAGGGTTCTGGCGGGGGCCGGAGACTGACATTGTGGCAAGGACCTCCTAGTCCTGTTGTGTTGGAGCGGAATTCGGTGTTAGAGCGGAAGCTTGGCAGTTGGGGCACAGGCCCCAATAGATGACCTCGGCCTCGTCGACGACGAAGCCGTGGTCGGTGGTCTCGGTTTCCAAACAGGGTCGTATGCCCGTGGCGCACGGCACGTCGACCAGGGTGCCGCAGCCGCGGCATACCAAGTGGTGGTGGTTGTCGCCGCCGTCGAGTTCGTAGCGCGCGGGCGCGCCGGCGGGCTCGATGCGCCGCACGAGGCCGGCGTCGGTGAGGACGCGCAGCACGTCATACACGGCCTGGGTCGAGACTCTGCCGAGCCGCGCGCGCAGCCGCCGGGCGAGCGAGTCCACGTCAACGTGTCCCGCCTCGCGGAGCTCCGCTAGCGCCGCCACGCGGGGACCCGTCACCCTCAGCCCGGCCCCACGGAGCACGGTGGCCGGCTCGGTGTCGAGAGGGAAGGGCATACCCTCACCTTGGCACGTAATCTGGAATGTTTCAAGATTTCATCCGGCGTGCCTACGATGTGACGTATGCCGCAGCCCCTCGCCTCCGTGGTCGACATCCGGACCTTCCCCGAGAAGGACCAGCCTGGAGTCCACCTCGATGAGGTTCTGATTGAGACCGAGGGCCTGGCCGGTGATCGGCGCAAGAAGTCGCCGGTGCACGCGATCGCGCAGGCGGACGCCGCGGACACGCGGGCCAACCTCGTCCTCACCCTCGACCCCGAGCGACTGCTGGACCTGGTGGGCCAGACGGTCTCCCTCGGCGGCGCGCGCCTGACGATTGTGCGGCAGGCGGGCAATTGCGCCGGTGTGTATGCCGATGTCGTCACCCCGGGCACGGTCGCCCGCGGGGATCAGATGTATGCCGAGCCCGTCTCGGACACCCCACGAAGTTCTCCGCTCGTCCCGCCCACGCAGAGCGTGGGACCCAGCTCTGATACTTCGCCGTGACCCCGTCCACGACTTTCGCAACACGGCCTAGTCCCGGGCTCGTCCCGTGCCGACGGTCAGCCGCGATTCGCGGCGATGCGATCGCGATACCAGGCGAAGGAGTCCTTGGGCGTCCGGGTCAGGGTGTCGAAGTCGACGTGGATCAGGCCGAAACGCTGGGCGTAGCCATCGGCCCACTCGAAGTTGTCCAGTAGCGACCACTGGAAGTAGCCCCGAACGTCGGCGCCTTGGTCGATGGCATCTCCGAGCGCGTCGAGGTGATTAGCCACGTAGTCGATCCGCCGACTGTCGGCGACGCGACCGACGGAGTCCGGACCGGTGTTGTCGGAGCAGCCGTTCTCGGTGATGTAGATCGGGGGGAGGCGATCGCCATACCGCTGGGTGAGTTGAACGACTAACTCCCGCAGCCCATCCGGGACGACCGGCCAATCGAAGTCGGTTCGTGGGTAGCCCTCGATCCGCCGGAAGAAGTAGGGGAGCCCGGTGGACTCGGCGGCCTCGCCGGGGCCGGGCGTCGCCGCCGCCAGCACCGGGTTGTAGTAGTTGACGCCATAGGAGTCGAGGGGCGCACTGATCAGTTGAAGGTCTTCGGCGACCGGCCCGGGGAGCATGTCCCCGAGCCCCTCCGGATAGGCGCCGAGGAGGATGGGTTCGGCAAACAGCCGGTTGAAGGTCGCGTCGCAGAATGCGGCGGCAGCCTCATCCTCGGGCGACTCGGAGGCGGCCCAGACGGGGGAGTGGTGGTTCGCGCAGCCGATCGAGGCGGCACCTGCCGCGCGCAGAGCGGCGACCGCGAGGCCGTGGCCCAGGAGCAGATGATGCGCGACCGGCAGCGCGCCCAGCCCTAGAGCCCGTCCGGGGGCGTGCGCGCCGGTGCCGTAGCCGAGATAGGTCACAACATTGGGTTCGTTGACGGGGAACCACATGTCAGCGCGGTCGGCGAGACGGTCGGCAACCACCGCAGCATACTCGCCGAAGGCCAGCGCCGTGTCGCGTTCCAGCCACCCCCCGGCCGCCTCCAGCGGGCTCGGCAGATCCCAATGGAAGAGCGTCGGACATGGCCGAATCCCGTGCGCGAGAAGGCCATCCACGAGCCGGTCGTAGTAATCGAGGCCCGCCTGGTTGACCTGCCCGCGCCCCTGTGGGAGCACCCGTGGCCACGCGACGGAGAAGCGGTAGGCCGCGATCCCCAGCTCCGCCATCGCCGCGATGTCGTCGCCGCTGCGGTGGAAGCTGTCGCAGGCAACCGCACCCGAGGAGCCGTCGGCGATGACACCGGGCCGGTCACAGAAGTCATCCCAGACACTGCGCCCGCGCCCGTCCTCGCTGACGCCTCCCTCGATCTGATAGCTGGCCGTCGAGACGCCGAACACGAAATCCGCGGGAAGGGTGCCCATCCCCGCAGGCTAGTCCGTGGTCTTAGCGGGTCGTCATCGACGAGGCGCCCGCGGCGACGGCGTCAGCCGCACCGGACAGGCCCAGGCTGCGGAGCAGGCCGGCGGCGGTCGCGCTGCCAGCGTCCATCCTGGCCGGCGACCGCAGCAGCGCGTCGAGCGCCGGCGGCAGCGTGTAGCGCAGCACTGGCGTGTTGGCCCCCTCTGTCGAAAGGTAGATCGTGTTATCCGTGGCGATCGCCAAGCCCTCACCCTGCGGCTGACTGGGCAACTGAGCCGACCCGAGCAACTGCATCGACGGGAAGCCGTAGACATACACCCGCCCGTAGCTGCGCAGCAGTACGTGCTGTCCGTCCGGCGTGAAGGCACCGTCGGTGATGAGGCCCTTGACCTGCGCCACCTTCACGAGTTTATTGACGACACCGCTACGCAGCGGCGGCACCGAATAGAGGGCGGCGCCCGTCGTCTGCTTGGTGACGATGTAGAGCGCCTCATTGCCGGGCTGGACCAGGAGCGTCTCGGCATTGTGGGGCCCATTGGGGTATGCCGCGAGGTAGCGCTCCGGGGTCACCGTGGCCGTCCCGGTCCTACTGGGCACGCGAATGAGAGCGATCTTGCTGCGGGTGGAGGCGTTGTCGCCGATGTCGCCGACCCAGATGTAGCCGGATGTCATTGAGGGAGCCACCGCTTCGGTGTCGCGCGGCTTGGGCTTCCAGTTGGTGACACCGACCGTCTTACCGGTCCCGTCCACGGTGAAGATCCGCCCCACATCGCCGGAGTCGTTGACCGTCACGAAGACACCATTGCGCGCGACCAAGCCGCTGGATTCGTTGATCCGAGTGTCGGTGAAGCGGAATTGCACCGTGGCGGCACGCCCGGCGTCGTCGGCGCCCAGTCCACTGGCGGCCGGGCTCGCGGCCTGCCGCCCGGTGGACGTCAGGCTGGTGGCGGGCCCGCTCGACGTGCAGGCAAGCAGTGCCACGACAGCCGAACCGGTCAATGTACGCAAGAAGGCACGAGGTGTCACGCGTCATGACGGTAACACCGGTTTCTGAACGTTCCGAATCGTCGTGGCGCAGGTCGGAGCGGGTCGAAGGGGAGCCACACCTAGGATTCAGACATGGCGACTGACGTGCATCCACCCGCGCCGGACGCAGCGACCGGCGGTGGATTCCAGCCAGCGGCGGGGGTCGAGACGGCGGCAGATTTCGCTGGGGCAAGCGACGGTTTCGCCCGGTTGTGGACCCCGCATCGGATGGCCTACATCCGCGGCGAGCGCCCCGATCCCACCGGGGGCGAGGGGTGCCCGTTTTGTGTCGCGCCGACGCGCGAGGATGCCGCGGGCCTCATCGTGCACCGTGGGCGCCACTGCTACGTCGTGATGAATCTGTTCCCCTACAACCCCGGCCACGTGCTGATCTGTCCTTACCGGCATGTGTCGCTCTATGTCGATCTCACCGACGACGAGTCGGCGGAGTTCACGGCTCTGACCAAGGCGGCCCTGACGGCGCTGCGGGCCGCGTCGGCGCCGCACGGCTTCAATATCGGGATGAATCAGGGCGAGGTGGCCGGGGCCGGGGTCGCCGCGCACCTGCACCAGCATGTCGTCCCGCGGTGGGGTGGGGACGCCAATTTCCTGCCGATCATTGCGCAGACGAAGGCGCTGCCTGCCCTGCTGGAGGACGTACGCTCGCAACTCGTCGCGGCCTGGCCGACCACGCCGGAATCCGCGCCGCCAGCATGAACGCCACGCCACCGGCATGATCGCCACGGGGCGGCTGCACCGGCTGAGCCCTTCGAGTCATTACCCTTAGCCCACCATGCTCAATCGATTCGCCCGGGCCTTCTTCACGAAACTGTTCACGCCCGTCGCCAGGCTGCTCCTGAAGCTCGGGATCAGCCCGGACGTCGTGACCATCGTCGGGACCATCGGCGTCTGCGCCGGAGCGCTCCTGTTCTATCCGCGCCACGAGTTCTTCGTCGGCACCCTCGTGATCACGGCCTTCGTTTTCTCCGACACCATCGACGGCGTGATGGCGCGCATGTCGGGTCGGTCGGGCAAGTGGGGCGCCTACCTCGACTCCACCCTCGACCGGCTCGGGGACGCGGCCATCTTCGGTGGCCTCGTTCTTTGGTATGCCGGGGACGGCAACGACATCCTCATGGCCGGCCTGGCGTTGGCCTGCCTCATCCTCGGCAGCGTCGTCAGCTATGCCAAGGCGCGCGCCGAGGGTCTGGGTATGACCGCGAACGTCGGGATTGCCGAGCGCGCCGATCGGCTCGTGGCGACCCTAGTGACGACCGGTCTGGTCGGGTTGTTCCTGCCCGAAATCGTCCTGACCATCGTCTTGGCCCTGCTCGCACTTGCGAGTCTCGTCACGATCATCCAGCGCATGTGGGCCGTGCGGGTCCAGGCCCTGGCGGAGGCGTGAGCGGACTCGCGGAGCTCGCCACCACCGCCGGAATTCGCCTCGGGAAGGCGGGGGTGGGCGCGATGCCGGAGGCCGCGGCATACGCCCTCTTTGATCGGTTCGCCGATGCGGCCTATCTGCGCGGCGGGGATCAGCCCGCGCGGCTGCGGGCGAACTACGCCCGGGTGCGACCGGAACTCGGTCGCCGCGAACTCGACGCACTCGTCGGGGCGGGACTGCGGTCCTACCTGCGCTATTACTGCGAGGCACTGCGGCTGCAGCACCTAACACGAGCCCAGATCGACGCGCGGGTGAGCGTCGTCGGCGACGGGCCGGTCCGCGAGCAGCTTGCAGCGGGCCGTCCGGTCGTCTGCTTCTTGGGGCACATGGGCAACTGGGATCTGGCCGGGGCGTGGTGCTCCCGCGCGCTCGGGCGCGTCGTGACCGTGGCCGAGCGACTGAAGCCGGCGGAGGTCTTCGAGGAGTTCCTGGCCTTCCGCACCTCCTTGGGTATGACGATCATCCCCCTCACCGGGGCAGGGGATCCGTTCGCGGCGCTGCGCGCCGAGGCCAAGGGTCCAGTGATGATCCCCCTCCTGGCCGATCGGGATCTCACCGGCGGCGGGGTCGAGGTCGACTTCGTCGGACATCGGGCGCGTATGGCCGTGGGGCCAGCCGCGCTCGCGCTCACCACGGGGGCTGCGCTGCATCCGGTCACCATCCGGCACGTGCGGCGCGGGCCATGGGCGTGGGGCATCGAGATCACCTTTCACCCGCAGGTTCTCGCGCCCCCTGCGGGCAATACTCGGGCCAAGGTCGTCGCGATGACCCAAGACTGCGCCCGGGCACTCGAGGGGGCGGTGACGCGGCATACGGCCGATTGGCACATGTTTCAGAAGGTCTTTGTTGACGAGGCGGCGCTCTGATGCGCGTGGGCATCGTCTGCCCCTACAGCTTCGACGTGCCGGGCGGGGTGCAATTCCACGTCCGCGACCTCGCGGAATACCTGCTCGACGCCGGACATCATGCCTCCGTGTTGGCGCCCGCGGAGGACGCCGATGCTGTGCCTGACTATCTGGTTTCGTGCGGACGAGCGGTGCCGGTTCGCTACAACGGCTCGGTCGCGCGTCTCAACTTCGGTCCCGTGACCGCGGCGCGAGTGAAGCGCTGGCTCAGCGAGGGCGAGTTCGATGTGCTGCACATCCATGAGCCAGTGACACCGAGTGCGGGAGTGCTTGCGCTGTGGGCAGCGACCGGACCGATCGTGGCGACCTTCCACACGTCGAATCTGCGGTCGCGGGCAATGCAGGCGGCGTTCCCGCTGCTGCGACCCTCGCTGGAGAAGATCACGGGTCGGATCGCGGTGAGCGAGGATGCGCGGCGCACGGTCACGACACACCTGGGTGGGGATGCCGTCGTGATCCCGAATGGGGTGAAGGTCGCCGACTTTGCGCAGGCCTCTCCGGACCCGCGCTGGGTTGGGAAGCCGCAACGACCCACGATCGCCTTCCTCGGCCGGATCGACGAGCCGCGCAAGGGATTGCAGGTGCTCAGTGCCGCCTTCGATGACGTCCTGCGCGTCCATCCCGGCGCCCGGCTGGTGATCGCCGGGCCGGGGTCGGTGGAGCAGGCTCGCGAGCGCATGAGTCGGCGAGTGGCCGAGGCGAGCGAGTTCCTCGGCCTGGTCACCGATGCCGACAAGGCGGCCTTGTTTGCGTCCGCGGATGTGTATGCCGCGCCCCAGACCGGCGGGGAAAGCTTCGGCATCGTCTTGGTCGAGGCCATGGCGGCTGGCGCCCCGGTCATCGCCAGCGACCTGACGGCGTTTACGCGGGTGCTGACACCGGGGCCGGGGCTCGAACCAGCCGGGCGGTTGTTCGCCAACGAGGACGCTCGGGCTCTGGGCGCGGGCATCGTTGGGCTGCTAGGGGATCCCGCTGAGCGGCAACGGTTCTCGGCGGCCGGCCGGCTGCGGGCCGCCGATTTTGACTGGTCCGTCGTGGCCGAAGACATCCTGGCGGTCTACGAGACCGTCGCGCACGCGGGAGGACGGTGACAACTCATGGAAACGATGACGTGGGTGGTGCTCGGGATCGCGGTGCTCTTGGCCGCGGCGTGGTACCTCTCCTACAGCGCCGCCCGGCTCGATCGACTCCACGCCCAGGTCGAAGGCGCGCTGTCAGCGCTCGACGCGCATCTGGTGCGCCGTGCCGAGGCGACCTTGGAACTGGCCAATAGCGGTGCGCTCGATCCCGCGTCGGCGCTCCTGCTGGCGGGCGCGGCATCCGAGTCGTTGGAGAGAACGACCGCCCGGTTGCGCGAGGACGACCTGCTGGACGGGCAGCATTTCGGGGGTCGGGAAAGTGTCGAGTCCGAGCTCACCCAGGCGTTGACAATGGCGCTGACGCCGCCCGTCGTGGCCTCGATCCTGGCGCAGGACGGGCTCGCGTCGGATGCTCTCGAACGCGTCGAGGCGGCCGG
>NZ_HF571038.1:2122636-2132905 GCF_001046875.1 Nostocoides jenkinsii Ben 74 | reverse complement strand
GGCTGTGGGAGTCCCTCGGCGCGACGTGGTGGGTTGAGTCTTGGTGGGATGTGCCCGAGGGGTCAGATGGTTTGACGGAGGTGCGCCGACGGGTTGCGCTTGGCCCGCCGCGCTAAGCAGCCGCTGGCGCGCCGGTGCGGGGCCGGCGATGCCGCGCCGCGCCGGGCCGGGTTGGCTCAGGCGCCGAGCAAGGTGGGCAGCAGGCCCAGGGCGCGGCTGCGCAGCCATTCCACACACTCGCCGTCTGCGGCGAGGTGGTGCAGCAGCGCTCTCTCGAAGACCCCGTCCAACATCGCGTATGCCGTGGGGGAGTCGATGGTCAGCGACTGACCGGAGAGCGCGGCATACCGGCTCAGGACCCGCCAAATCATCTCCTCCAGGGTGGAATCGATCATCAGCACATCCGGTTGGAGGGCGGGGTCGAACATCGCCTGGGTGCGCATGTCATACCAGAGACGGTGCATCGAGGAGTCCTCGACAAGGGTCTCGCACAGTTTGTCGGCGAAGCCGAGCCGAAGTTCCTCCGCGGTCGTCGCCGAGGCCACGATCGCGTCATAGCGCGTGGCGCACTGAGCCTTGTAGTAGCGCACGCAGTAGGTGATGAGTTCGGTCTTGTCGGCGAAGTAGTAATGCACGACGCCGTGGCTGAACTCGGAGTTGGCGGCGATGTCGCGCAGGCTCGTGTGGGCGTAGCCGAACTCACCGAGAGTCTTCAAGGCCGACTCCGCCAGTTGGTCGCGGCGTTCCAGGGACTTCCGGTCGCGGGTGCGCGTTGCGCCCTGCTTAACCGTCATGTCGCCCAAGCGTAGGTCAGGACGGACGGGAAGAATAGCAAGCAGTATGTCTTGACATTTGTCAAGTGCGCAGGACAGGGTGGGTTTGCACGCTGATGTGCCCACGGCGCGCCGCCGGAATCCGTTGTGAAGGAGCAGCATGACCTCCATCGACCTGACCGGCCGCAAGGCCCTCGTGACCGGCGGCGCCCAGGGACTCGGAGAAGGTATGGCGCGCGCGCTCGCTGCCGCCGCCGTCGAGACCCTCGGTGGCCTCGACGTGCTCGTCAACAATGCCGGCATCGAGATCACCGACCTGATCGCCGAGGTCAAGCCGGAGGAAATCCGCCGGATGCTGGAGGTCAACATCCTCGGCAGGGCTCGTCCCCACCGCCATGGGCACCGGCCTAGCCGTCGACTGCGCCAACCTCGGCCTCTTCGAGTCCCCGGAAGCGGCCGTCGGCGCGGTGATCGAACTGACTCCCTCGGGCCGGCTCGGCACCGTCGAAGACATCGCCGATGCGGTCGTCTTCCTCGCCTCTGACGCCTCGAAGTTCGTCAACGGCGTCGGCCTGCCGGTCGACGGCGGGATGGGGATGTAGATGCGGCTGGTCGACTACCTCGACAAGGGCGCCTCGCTCGGCCCTGATCGACCGTGCCTCACGACGGACGGCTCGTCCCTGTCGTATGCCGAGGTGGTCGACCTCAGCCATCGCATCGCCGCGGCGCTGGTCGCCCGGGGGGTCACCCCGGGCGGCAAGGTCGCCATCCTCTCGGCGAACGACCCGCGCTTGGCTGGGCCGACTTCCTCGCGGGCGGGGCCGAATTCGCGGGGGATGCGGCATATGTCGACGACCTCGCGGCGATTGTCGGGACTGGCGGGACGACTGGCCGGCCCAAGGGCGTGATGCTCACCGGCACCAACCTCGAGACCAGCCGGTGCCGGCGGGGGAGCGCGGCGAGATCGTCGTGCGGTCCTCGCTGGTGATGGCTGGCTATTACAAGAACCCCGAGGCGACCGCCGAGGCGAGCGCCCATGGCTGGCACCACACCGGCGACATCGGCTTCCTCGATGACGAGGGCGGGTTGGGCCCGCGTCCGCTGTGCGCTGTGAGCGAACGGGAGGGCGCGGCATACGTCCGTCTGGAACATCCCGGGCACCCGGGAAGTTGAGGAGGTCAGTGACGCACGCTGAAACTGCCCCTCGGCTGTCAGCGTGCGCAGATACCATCGAAGCTGACTGGATCAGCGAGGAGCGCATACATGTTCGAACGGTTCACCGACCGGGCCCGGCGCGTCGTGGTGCTCGCGCAAGAAGAAGCGCGGATGCTCAACCACAACTACATCGGGACGGAGCACATCCTGCTCGGCCTGATTCACGAGGGTGACGGCGTGGCCAGCAAGGCACTCGAGAGCCTCGGCATCGAGTTGGAGCAGGTCCGCGAGCAGGTCCAAGAGATCATCGGCCAGGGCCAGCAGGCGCCGTCGGGGCACATCCCGTTCACCCCGCGCGCCAAGAAGGTTCTTGAGCTGTCGCTGCGCGAGGCGCTGCAGCTCGGCCACAACTACATCGGCACCGAGCACATCTTGCTCGGCCTCATTCGCGAGGGCGAGGGCGTTGCCGCTCAGGTGTTGGTCAAGCTGGGCGCCGAGTTGCTCCGGGTGCGCCAGCAGGTGATCCAGCTGATCACCGGCTACCAGGGCAAGGAGGCGCAAGCTGCCGGCGTCGGTCCGGCCAGCCAGCAGCAGGAGGGCACCCCGGCGGGGTCGCTCGTGCTCGACCAGTTCGGCCGCAACCTGACCCAGGCGGCGCGCGAGTCCAAGCTCGACCCGGTGATTGGGCGCGAGAAAGAGATCGAGCGCGTGATGCAGGTGCTCTCGCGCCGCACCAAGAACAACCCGGTCCTGATCGGTGAGCCCGGCGTCGGCAAGACCGCCGTGGTCGAGGGCCTGGCCCAAGACATCGTGCGCGGCGACGTGCCCGAGACGCTGAAGGACAAGCAGCTCTACACGCTCGACCTCGGGTCGCTGGTCGCTGGCTCCCGCTACCGCGGTGACTTCGAAGAGCGCCTCAAGAAGGTTCTCAAGGAGATCCGCACCCGGGGCGACATCATTTTGTTCATCGACGAGATTCACACCCTCGTCGGTGCGGGCGCTGCCGAGGGCGCGATCGACGCGGCGTCGATCTTGAAGCCCATGTTGGCCCGCGGTGAGCTGCAGACCATCGGCGCAACGACGCTCGATGAATACCGCAAGTACATCGAGAAGGATTCGGCGCTGGAGCGTCGATTCCAGCCGATCCAGGTGGCCGAGCCGACGCTTGCTCACGCCATCGAGATCCTCAAGGGCCTGCGCGACCGCTACGAGGCGCACCACCGCGTGACCATCACGGACGCCGCTCTCGTGTCGGCCGCCACGCTCGCCGACCGCTACGTCAACGACCGGTTCCTGCCCGACAAGGCCATCGACCTGATCGACGAGGCTGGCGCTCGACTCCGCATTCGTCGCATGACCGCGCCACCAGACCTGCGCGAGTTCGACGAGCGCATCGCCCAGGTGCGGTTGGAGAAGGAATCCGCCATCGACGGGCAGGACTTCGAGAAGGCCGCGCGTCTTCGCGACGACGAGAAGAAGCTGCTCGGGGAGAAGGCCCGCCGCGAGGCGGAGTGGAAGGCTGGCGACCTCGATGTTGTGGCCGAGGTCGACGAGGAACTCGTCGCCGAGGTCCTAGCGGCCAGCACCGGCATCCCGGTGTTCAAGCTGTCCGAGGAGGAGTCCACGCGACTGCTCAACATGGAGAGCGAGTTGCACAAGCGGATCGTCGGCATGGACGACGCCATCAAGGCGCTCTCCCAGGCCATCCGGCGCACCCGTGCCGGCCTGAAGGACCCCCGCCGCCCCGGTGGCTCGTTCATCTTCGCCGGCCCCACGGGCGTCGGGAAGACCGAGCTGGCCAAGGCGCTCGCCGAGTTCTTGTTCGGCGAGGAGGATGCCCTCATCCAGCTCGACATGTCGGAGTTCAGCGAGAAGCACACGGTCAGCCGACTGTTCGGCTCCCCGCCCGGCTACGTCGGCTACGAAGAGGGTGGCCAGTTGACCGAGAAGGTCCGCCGCCGCCCGTTCTCCGTGGTCCTGTTCGACGAGGTCGAGAAAGCCCACCCGGAGATCTTCAACTCGCTGCTGCAGGTGCTCGAGGACGGCCGCCTCACCGACTCCCAGGGTCGGATGGTCGACTTCAAGAACACCGTCATCATCATGACGACCAACCTCGGCACGCGGGACATCGCCAAGGGCGTCAGCCTCGGGTTCTCCGCCGGACCGGACTCGCGCAGCAACTACGAGCGCATGAAGAACAAGGTCCAGGACGAGCTGAAGCAGCACTTCCGGCCCGAGTTCCTCAACCGCGTCGACGACACGATCGTCTTCCCGCAGCTCACGCAGGCGGAGATCGAGCAGATCGTCGACCTGGAGATCGCCAAGCTCGACAAGCGGCTCAAGGACAAGGACATGGGCATCGAGTTGCAGCCCGCGGCCAAGGCTCTGCTCGCCAAGAAGGGCTACGACCCGGTGCTGGGTGCCCGGCCGCTGCGCCGCACCATCCAGCGCGAGATCGAGGACACCCTCTCCGAGAAGATTCTGTATGCCGAGCTGAAGCCCGGCGAGATCGTTGTCGTCGGCACCGAGGGCGAGGGTCGGGACGAGGTGTTCACCTTCACGGGCACCGCTCACCCAGGCCACATCGACCTGCCGTTGGTGGTCGCCGACGCGGAGTAGTCCAGACCCGCGAGGATTGAGGGCCCGGAGCACACAGTGCTCCGGGCCTTCCTTCGTTATTGCTGTGGCGCGCGCGGTTGGCGCGTTCGGCCGCCAGCGACCGTAGTTTTCAGCAGGCCGCGGCGAGGGTGGTGAGGCCGTCCTCGGGGGTCGGGGATTCCGAGGGCGCGGTGGACGAGGACGACGGGGTGGTCGAGGCTGACGTCGAGCTGCCGGCAGAGGATGAGGTGGTCGTCGGGTTGTCGCTGGTCGCGTTCGCCACCAACTCCCGGATCTTGGCGAAGTCCGGGCGGCCGACGTCGATGACTTTGTTGGTCAACGGCAGGCTCCGCACGGTGCCATCGCGCTGGATGCGCTCGATCAGCGGCACCCACGCCGGCAATTGCTGCTGGCCGATGTCGATGCTCACGTGCTCCTTGAGAACTTTCGCGAGCTCGGGATAGCGCATCAGCATGTTGGTGGGGGAGACCTGATCCACGAGAGCGCCCACGACGCACCGCTGGCGACGCATCCGGGAGAAGTCGTCCGACATGGCGCGGGAACGGGCATACCAGAGGGCGTGATAGCCGTCGAGGTGCTGCACACCCGGGTCGATATAGCCCGTCGTGCCGACGATCTCGCCCGAGGCGGTCGCCTTGCACCCGATGCAGACGCGTTCCTTGACGTTAATCGTGACGCCACCCATCGCGTTCACTAGGGCGGCGAAGCCGGAGAGGTCGATGACGACGGTGTGGTCGATGGAGAGCCCGAGCGTCTCGCCGACCACATCGCGGGTGGTCCGCAGACCGGGATTCGTCTCGCCCGGGAACAGGTCGGGGCGGTCGGTCGCGAGCGTCCATACGCCATTGATGAGGCACGCGTCCCCGCAGTTGTAGCCGTCCGGATAGAGCTCGTGGAGCGGGTTCGACGCCGGGAAGGGGGCGTTCTCGAGGTTGCGGGGGACGCCGATCAGCACTGTGTCGCCGGTGCGGGAGTTGATCGAGGCGACCATCATCGAGTCCGGGCGCACCCCGACGCGGTCCGCGCCGGCGTCAGAGCCGATGAGGAGGACGTTGACGCGCGGGATGTCCTTCCACGGATCGTCCTCCCCGACCGCGGGGACCGCGGCGGTCGAAGTGCCGCCGGGCGCAGTTCCGTTGTCGTGGAAGACCGTCGTGACCAGGGACTTTTGCAGGCCGAGGGTCCGCACGCCCCACGCGCTCGGGGCGATGATCGCCATACAGCACAAGAGGGCGAGCAAGGTCGTGGCGAGGCGGTCGTCGCGGGTCGAGGGGTGGGGTCGAGCGCTGAAGGCGGTGGCGAGAATCGCGGCGCACCACACCACGGCCGCAATGATCACGCCGAACATCAGCAGACGCAGGGCGCTGGTCGAGACGCCTACCGACAGGGCGGTGCCCACGAGGCCGTTGCTGAGGACCCGGAAAACGATATAGCCGAAGGTCGCGGCGACCAGGAGCAGCAGCGCGATGCCGGCGCGGCGGTGGCGGGTCCAGAGCAGTCCGGCGCCAGGGATGACCGTGCTGAGGAGCGTCAGGCCGAGCGCCCGGCGCAGCGCTGGGCGCTGAATCACCCGGCCGTCGCCGCCGACGGGTAGGGGTTCGCGCAGACCTGGTCTCGCCATCGTCGCCGCGTTGTCCCTTCAGTCCCCGGTGACAGAGGTCACCGCGGCAGATCGTAGCCCTGTTCGCTGAGCCTGAGGAGTCCATCGGCGACCAAACCGGCCACGGCGCGCTCTATCCGGTCCGCGGCAGCCACGTCGGTGAACGCGGCGGCCGGCACGGCGGCATCCGCCTCACGCACGATCGCCATGATCGCGCCGCGCACCTCCCGGTCGGTTCCCGCATACCCCTGGTGAGGTCGGCGGGGGCCGTCGTATGCCGGGGAGCCGGCCACGCGCCATACGCACAGGTCGGCGACGGGACACACGCCACACCCGGGGGTGCGGGCGGTGCACACGAGCGCCCCGAGCTCCATCGAGGCGACATTCCACCGGTTGGCGTCGTCCGGGTCCGCGGGCATCCACGCGGCGGCCAGATCCCGCTCGGCCTTGGTCAGGCTCGGCGCGGCCTGGGCCTCGCCAAGCGCGATTCGGGCGAGCACGCGGCGGACGTTCGTGTCCACCACCGGAGCCGGTATGCCGAATGCGAACGACCCGACGGCGGCTGCGGTGTATTCCCCCACCCCGGGCAGGGCCCGTAGCTGGTCAAGATCGGCGGGCACCTCACCGTCGTGATCGCGCACCATCGCGGTGGCGGCGGCGTGGAGATTGAGGGCTCGACGGGGGTAGCCGAGCCGGTCCCAGGCGCGGATCGCCTCGGCCGGTGGATCGGCGGCGAGCGCCGCGGGGTTCGGCCAGCGCTTCAGCCAGGTCAGCCACGGCCCGAGGATGCGGGCGATCGGGGTCTGCTGAGCCATGATCTCGCTGACGTAGATGCCCCACGGTGTGGCTTCGGGGCGGCGCCAGGGGAGGTCGCGGCCGTGCGCGGCATACCAGGAGAGGACGCGCTCGTGGACCTGCTCCCGGTGGGCTTGGGTGTCCGTCACACGTAGCGTTCGAGGATGCTCGACTCGGCGAGGCGAGTCAGGCCTTCTCGGATGGTCCGGGCGCGGCCCTCGCCGACGCCGTCGACGCTCTGGAGATCTTCGCTGGTGGCGTTAATGAGGCGCTGGAGGGTGCCGAAGTGATCGAGCAGCCGGTCGAACACCGGGCCGGGCAGGCGCGGCACTTTGCTGAGAATCCGGTAGCCGCGCGGGGAGATGCCCGCGTCGAGTCCATCGGCGGAGAGGCCGATCACCCGCGCGCTCGCGCTGGGGTCGAGGAGTTCGGACTGGCTGAGTTCGGCGAGGGCAGCGACGACGCGGGGCACGCCACCGTCTTCTAGGCGTTCGGCCGGCAGGTAGTCGCGGATGACCCAGTGGAGTTCGTCGGCGAGACCCGAGGTGAGTTCGTCGAGTTGCAGGGTGAGGAGGCGTCCGTCGACGCCGAGCTCGACGCCATAGCCGCTGACTTCGGCACCGATGCGGCGCACCATCTCCATCCGCTGCAGGACCGTGGCGACGTCGCGGACGGTGACCAGGTCTTCGATCTCCAGGGCGGACAGGGTACCGGTGACCTCGTTAAGACGGGCGCGGTAACGCTCCAGCGTCTGCAGGGCTTGGTTGGCGTGGTTGAGGATCGCGCTGGAGCCTTCGAGGACGTGGCGGCGCCCGCCGACATAGAGGGCAACGATGCGCATGGACTGGCTGACGGAGACCACCGGCAGCCCGGTCTGCTTCGCGACGCGCTCGGCGGTCCGGTGCCGCGTGCCGGACTCGCTCGTCTCGATATTGGGATCGGGCACGAGTTGGGTCGCCGCGCGAACGATCCGGCTGAGGTCGTGGCTGACGACGATGGCGCCGTCCATCTTGGCGAGCTCGCGCAGGCGGGTCGCGGAGAAGTCGACGTCCAGTGGGAAACCGCCCGTGCAGAGGGCCTCGACGCCACGGTCATGGCCGAGCACGATCAGGGCGCCGGTGTTGCCGCGCAGGATGCGCTCCAACCCGTCGCGAAGTTCGGTGCCGGGAGCCACTGCGGCCAGGGTGGCCCGCAGTTGGTCGTCCTCGCCTGGTGCCACGCTGATGTCCTTCGGGGAGTCGTCGATGCCGTCGGGGCGGGTCCGATATGGCGTGCGCTCCGAGCGTGAAGTCTATCCGGCCTCCCCTCGGGCGGGTCGGGTCATCATGGCGCGCAGGGCCGCGGGGACGTCGGCGACCTCAATGATCTCGATGCCCAGCGGGACGGGTCCGGCCCCGGTCGTGCCCACCGGCACGATCGCCCGGGTGAAGGCCAGGCGCGCCGCTTCGGACAGGCGCCGCGGCAGGCCGGGGACCGAGCGAACCTCGCCCGCGAGCCCCACCTCGCCGATCACGACGGTTCGGGCGTCGAGCGGTTGGTCCGCGATGGCGCTGGCGATCGCGATGGTCAAGGCAAGGTCGACGGCCGGCTCGCGTAGCCTGACCCCGCCGACGGTCGAGACATAAATGTCGGCCTTGCCGGCGCGAACCTTGGCGCGGGTCTCCAACACGGCGAGCAGCAACGACACCCGCGAGGAGTCGAGACCGTGGGTGGCGCGGCGGGGCGTCGGCAGCACGCTCTCATTGACGAGGGCCTGGACTTCGGCGACGAGCGGGCGGCGGCCTTCTAGTGTGACGGTGATTGCGGTGCCGGCGACCTGACCGGTGCGCTGGGACAAGAACAACCCGCTCGGATCGGGCAGCCCGACGATGCCGATATCACTGAGGTCGAAGCAGCCCACCTCGTCGGTCGGGCCGAATCGGTTCTTCACCGCCCGGACGAGGCGCAGTCGGGAATGCCGCTCGCCCTCGAAGGTCACGACGACATCGACGAGATGCTCCAGCAGGCGCGGGCCGGCGATCGAGCCCTCCTTGGTGACATGGCCGACGAGCAGGACCGAGATGTCACGAGACTTCGCGGCCGCGATCACTGCGGCGGCGACCTCGCGCACTTGGCTCACATTGCCGGCCGAGCCGTCGATCTCGGAGCTGGCGATGGTCTGGACCGAGTCGATCACCATGACCTGCGGCGACACCTGGTCGATATGCGCCAAGACGGTGGCGAGGTCGGTCTCGGCGGCCAGATAGAGCGTGTCGGCGATGGCCTCGATGCGCTCCGCCCGCGCGCGCACCTGGGCCGCCGACTCCTCGCCGCTGACATAGAGCGCGGTGGCGCCGGATCGTGCGGCCCGCGCGGCGACATCGAGCAGCAGCGTCGACTTGCCGATGCCGGGCTCACCGGCGATCAGAACGACGGACCCCGGCACGAGGCCCCCACCGAGCACGCGGTCGAACTCGGCAACTCCGGTGGCCCGGGCCACGGCGCGGCGCACGTCGACGGTCGCGATGGGTACGGCGGGCCGGGCCACGCTCGCCGCCGCCTTCGTGCGTATGCCGATCCCACCCGCCTCCGCGACCGCCCCCCACGCCTGGCACTCGCCGCAGCGGCCAACCCACTTGGGCGTCGTCCAGCCGCATTCGGAGCATCGGTAGCCCGGTCGGGCGGTCTTGGTAGCCATAGCTAAAACGCTAACCGCCGCCACCGACAGCCCCGCCGAACCCGGGGATTCCGAACCCGGGGATCCCGAACTTGAGCACGCCTTACGCACTTGAGCACGTCTTGTACGACGTGCTCAAGTGCGTAAGGCGTGCTCAAGTTGGGAAATGGGGGTGGGGGCGTCAGTAGCGGCGCCACCAAACGTTGACCGCGTAGTCGACCGTCGAACCGGCGTGCTCGGCCAGGATGCGGTCCGCCGCGGCGGGCTCGAACTCGATGCGGACGAGCGCCTGGAACTCCGCGCGGTCGCGAGCCTGCCAGGAAGTCAGTAGGCGCTCGCGGGTGAAGCCGGCCCGCCGCCAGAAGCGCTCCACCGCGAGAGCGTCATAGCCGGGATGACTCTGCGCGAACCACTCGCCGAAGGTTGAGGTTGTCGCGTCGTTGTCGATTACTACCGCCACCCCGCCGGGCCTGATCACTCGCGCCATTTCGGCCAGCCCCGGCTCGCACCCCGGCCCGAAGAAATAAGCCCAGCGAGCATGGGCGATGTCGATGCTGGCGTCGGCTACGGGCAGGTGCTGCGCGGCGCCAACCGCAACAGCAGCTTCACCCACGCCACCCACGCCACCCACGCCACCCACGCCACCCACGCCAGCCACGCTGGCCAGCACC
>NZ_HF571038.1:2112597-2122536 GCF_001046875.1 Nostocoides jenkinsii Ben 74 | reverse complement strand
GGCCGGCCGGCCGACGCGCGGCCCGGCCGAGCAGTAGTCCGCGTCGCCACGCGCGCTGCGGTTGCCTGCGCGGCGAGGCGCCGCAACCCGACCAACGATCCGAGCGCGACCAAAACCGCCAGCCAGGGCACGATCCACGACAGCGATGTCAGCGCGGCCAACACCGCCGTCACCAGAGCCACAACCACCGAGCCCAACAGCAGCCCGCCGAAGATGGCGCGATTGCCGCCGCTGCTTCCCGCCGATGCCCTCGCCCGAGCCGCCGGGGCCGGCTGAACCGCACCCCGTCCGGCCCCCGCCTCGACGGCAACCGAGGACCCCTGAGACACCGCCGCGGAAGCCGACTCGGACCCGCCCGGAACGACGACAGCCATCGTGTTGCCGCCGGCCACCTCGCGGATGGCCAAGCCCGGAGTGCGCCTGCGGTGCAACGGAATCGAGCCCGTCGTCGACATGCCGCCCGACGCGCTGGTGCGGCCGATTTTGGTGCGATCCAAGACGCGCATCGACTCCGAGAAGCGGTCGAGCGTGCGTGCGGTCGAGAGGTGTTCGCGCCGACGGAGCCAGTGCTGCAGCAGGTAGGCAGCCCAAATCGCAATGACAAGAACGAAGATCAGGCTGCTCGGCTGCACGGGTCCAAACCTATTGAGCGCACGCGGCCCAGCCCGGCACGCTGCTCGGTGTGTCGCGCAACTGGCACGCCTACGGCATCAGCCGCGCAGCCGACCCACCAACCCACCCGGCCCGAGCTCGTCCGCGGTGACGGCAAAGCTGCGGTGGTCGCGCCAGTCCCCGGCGATGTGCAGGAAGCGGAGCCGGAGCCCCTCTTCGCGCATCCCCAGTTTGCGCACCACCGCAAGGGACGCCGCATTCTCCGGCCGGATGTTGATCTCCATCCGGTGGAGCGCCGCCACGCCGAACAGGTAATCCCCGATCATTGCCACCGCCAGCGGCGTCACCCCCCGGCCCGCGAACTCCTGCCCCACCCAATACCCCACCGAAAACGAACGCGCCGCTCCCAGAACCACATTCGAGGCGTTCACCTGCCCGGCGAAGGCCTCGTCCACGGTGACTCCGAAGGCGTAGGCCGTGCCCGCCCGCCCCGCGCGCCGCTGCGCCCGAAGCAACTCGCCATAACTCACCGACGCGCTCGGGCCGTGCGGATTCGTCGGGTCCCAGCGACGCAGCCACTCGCGGTTGCGGCGCCGCAACTCGGCATACTCACGTTGGTCCCGAACGCGCATCGCCCGCAGCCCCACCCGGCCCCCATCGGGCAGCGTCTGCGCCAACTCGACGGGCCAGATCCGGCTCACCCGTGATCGCCCCCGCGCACCTGGCTCAGCAGGTGCGCCAACACGCCATCCAAGACCCCGAGCGCATCGCGCACACCGCCGGTCGATCCCGGCAGGTTGACCACAACCGTCCGGCCCGCCAACCCGGCCAGACCTCGCGACAACATCGCCGTCGACACGCCCGCAGCAACCCCGGCCGCCCGGATCGCCTCAGCGATTCCGGCAATCTCTCTGTCCAACAGCGGCTTTGTCTGCTCCGGGGTCACATCGGTCGGCGAGCAGCCGGTCCCGCCCGTCGTCACGATCAGGTCGTATGCCGCGGCCACGCCCCCGGCGATCGCCGCACCGACATCCCGCCCATCGGGCACGACCAGTGGCCCCTCGACAGCACTTCCGCGCTCGCGCAACCAGTCTGCGATGAGTGGCCCACCCCGATCGGGGTAGACCCCGGTCGCCGCGCGCGTTGAGCAGGTCACCACCAGCGCCCGGGATCCGGACAAGGGCAACGGGTCGATCGCCCCGGACGATTCAGCCTCAGCCATCGGCAGGGTCCTCTCGCCAGTCCCCCGATCGACCCCCGGACTTCGCGGTCACGCGAATGTCGGTGATCCGCCCATGCTTGTCGATCGCCTTCACCATGTCGATGACCGTAAGCGCCGCCACCGACACCGCGGTCAGGGCTTCCATCTCGATCCCCGTGCGGTCGGCGGTCCGCACCGTGGCGGCGATCGTCACCCCATCGTCGACGACAGCAAGGTCCACCTCGACCGCATGCACCGCGATCGGATGCGCCAGTGGGATCAACTCCGGCGTGCGCTTCACCGCCATGATCCCGGCCAGGCGCGCCACCGCGAGCGCGTCGCCTTTAGAGACCGTGCCCTCTCGCAACGCCGCCACCGCCGACACGCTGAGCAGCACCCGCCCCGCCGCCGACGCTTCCCGCACGGTCACGGCCTTCGCCGACACGTCCACCATGTGCGCGCTGCCGTCATCGCGCACGTGGGTCAACCGCCCACTCGAGGACTCAGTGGTCATGAACGCCATCCAGCAGCCACACCTCGACCGGGTCCCCCTCGACCAACCGGGTCGACTCGGCCGGCACAATCACCAGCGAGTTGGCGCGGACCAGATCGTGCACGAAGTGCGAGCCCTGGCCGACAACCGGATCGACGAGCCACGTCGAGCCGGCCCGTCGCGTGACTGCCCTGGCGATCTGCGTTCGACCCGCCGGCGAGTCGAGCGCGTGCCCCATCACCCCGGTCACTACCCGCCGCTCGTGCGATCGCCCCATCATCGTGTCCAGCGCCGGAGCGACGAACATCTCGAAACTGACGAAGGCCGACACCGGATTGCCCGGCAGCGCAAACACCGGGACCCCGTCGAAGGCACCGAACCCCTGCGGCTTGCCCGGCTGCATCGCGACTTGGACGAACTCCACACCGCGATCCCGCAGCGCGGCCTTGACCACGTCATACGCCCCCATGGACACACCGCCGGTCGTGACCACGGCGTCGCACGAGGCCACCAACTCGCCCAGCGTCGCAATGAGTGCGTCGGCATCGTCGGACACGCTGGCCACACGCACGACCTCGGCACCAAGCGCCTCGACACAGGCCGCGAGCATCGGCGCATTGGACTCATGAATCTGACCGGGGCGAAGCGGCATACCCGGAGGAATGAGTTCGTCTCCGGTGGAGAGCACGGCGACGCGCGGGCGCGGGCGCACGGCGAGCGTGCCGTGCCCGGTCGCCGCGGCGAGCGCGACGACGCGCGGATTCACCACCGTCCCGGCCGGCACCACTACCGTCCCGGCCCGGACATCCTCTCCCGCAGGCCGAATGGACTGGCCCACCGGGGCGGCGTCCTCGATCGCGACCACCTCGGTGCCGCCGTCGGTGCGCTCGACCATCACGACGGCGTCCGCGCCGGCGGGCATCATCGCCCCGGTCATGATCCGAACCGCCTCACCCACCCCCACGTCGTATGCCGCGCCGTCACCCCCCGCGGCCACCTCACCGATGACGCGCAGCGAGACCGGAGCGCCCGGGCGGGCGGTCGTCACATCGGCGGCGCGCACGGCATACCCGTCCATGGCGGAGTTGTTGAAGCCGGGCAGGTCCACCTCAGCGACGACATCGGCGACCGTTACGAGCCCGCGGCACGCTGAGATCGGCAGGGCCACCGGCGCCAGCGGCGCGACCGCCGCGAGGATCGCGTCGCGATGCTCGGCGACCGAACGCATCATGCCGTCCCGAGGACAGTCCCCGGCGCAATGACGCCATCCTCATCGACGACGACGTCCCCGATGCACGTGACATCGGCGCCGAACGTCGCATCGGCCGTCACCGTCAGCGACGTGCACTCGCGCATCGACGGAACACCCTCCGGGAACCGCTGCCGAAAGCCCGGAACCATCGCGTACGGCGACGACAGCAGCACGGAAGGCTCAGCGTGATCGATCTGGGAGACGAGATTGGCGTCGTCGTCCAAATCGAAGACGTCGGACTGCACCAACAGCAGTTCGTTGGTCGACTTCACCGGCCGGAACCGGTCTCGCGGCACGTGGATCGCCCGCGACCCGGCGAACACCTCGACCGCCGCCCCCATCGCGGACTCGATCTGAATGACCTTGGTGGACGCCTTGTCGGTCGGATCGACCGTCTTGCGATTGACGATGATCGGCAGATCCAGCACGCCGTCGCGCTCGGCCAGCAGGCTGGCGAGCATGTCGATGTCGACCCACAGGTTGTTGGCGTGGAAAAGCGGGTGGCGGATGTTGTCCTGGAAGAAGTGGTCCTCCCCCGGGGCAACCATCGCGCTGTCGCGCAGAATCAACTGCCCATCGCTCTTGCGCACCGCGAGGTGGCCGCCCTTGCGGTCGTTGGCGGTCCGCTCACACACCTCCGCGGCATACGGCACCCCCTCGGCTAGCAGCCAGGCGGCGATGTCGGGGTCGCATGTGGCGCCGAGGTTGTCGGCATTGGCCAAGAAGATGTAGCGAATCCCCTTGGCGCGCAGCTGATCCAGCACGCCCGTGCCCTGCAGCGCGCTATAGACGTCGCCATGGCCCGGCGGGCACCACTCCAGCGACGGATCGGCCGGCCACGACACGGGTTCCAGCGTGTCGGCGGTCAGCTTGGGCTCGGCGTTCTGGACGAAGTCGAGGGGCAGCCCCTCGACGGCCAGGTCCGGATAGGCCGCCAGGACGGCGAGCGACTCCGCACGCGTTCGGAAGGAGTTCATCAGCAACAGTGGCAATGCCACGTCATAGCGCGCGCGCAGGGCGAGCACTTGACGGGCGATGATGTCGAGGAACGTCAGCTCGCCGCGAACAGGCAGCACCGACTTCGGCCCGGTGAGGCCCATGCTGGTGCCCAGGCCCCCGTTGAGCTTGATGACGGCGACCTTGGCCAGCGCCTCCCGGCGCTCGTCCTCGGTCGCGCCCAACCCGTCGAGGCTCTGCACGTCCGTGAGCGGGTCGATCGTCTCTTCCGGGATCAGGCCCTGGGCACCCCCCGCCAACAGTCCATAGAAGCGCTCAAAGGCGCGGATCGCAACCGGGTCGATTCCACGCTCTTCCATCGCCGTTCGAGCGGCGGTCAAGCCCTCAGCAGTCATGGCGTTCAGCCTACGATGAAGGCCCATGCCCAGCGCCAAGCAGATCCTGCGAGCCGAGCGCCGCGCGCGCCGTCGGCAGATTGCGCTCGCCCGGGATCTCGCGGCTGACGGCGAGGCCATGGCACAGCATCTCGAGCCGTTACTCGACGAACTCGGGATCGGCGCGGGGGACGCCGTCACGGCATACGAACCGATTCCTGGGGAACCCGACATTCGTCCCGTATGCCGCGTGCTCGCCGCCCGCGGAGCGCGCGTGCTCGTGCCAATCACTTTGGCGAGCTACGACCTCGACTGGGCCGATCTCGCCGATCCGGGCCGCACGCCGCTGGGGCTTGATGCCCATGCCCCATGTCGGCTCCTGCTGGTCCCGGGTCTCTCCGTCGATCACACCGGCGCCCGGATCGGGCAGGCGGGCGGGTGTTATGACCGCAGCCTGCCTCTCGCCGACCGCCGGAGCCCCCGAGTCGTGATCCTGCACCCCGAGGAGATCCTCGTCGAGCCGATGCCGACCGATCCCTGGGATCAGCGCGTCGACGGTGTGCTCAGCGCGGCGGGTCTCGCGTGGTTGGACACGTCTCGGTGACCGCGAGCGATCTCGCGTCGGAGGGGTTCAGCCTGGCCTCGCTCACCCCGATCCTGCTCGTCGGATCGGTCATCCTGATCACCTGCGTCGTCGCGATTCGACTGTCGCATCGGACGGGCTTGCCGTCCCTGCTGATCTATCTCGGAGTCGGGCTCGCGCTCGGTGAATCCAGTATTCCGATCGACGTGCATTCGGCGGAGTTGACGCAGGCGCTGGGCTATTGCGCCCTGATCGTCATCCTCGCCGAGGGTGGTCTGACCACCAATTGGAAATCGATCGAGCGCAGCGTCCTGCCGGCCGCGCTGTTGTCCACCATCGGCGTGGCCGTCTCGGTCGTGATCATCGCGTTGTCGTGCCACTGGCTGCTCGATCTCAGTTGGAGCACCTCGATGCTCCTCGGCGCGGTCCTGTCCTCCACCGATGCGGCGGCCGTCTTCGCAGTGCTGCGCAATGTCCCACTCCCACGCCGCCTGGTCGGGATCTTGGAGGCAGAGTCCGGCTTCAACGACGCGCCGGTGGTGATCCTGGTCGTCGCGTTGTCGGCGCAGGCCGCGAACCCTGGACATGGACACAGCCCGCTCATGCTCATCCTGATCGCCGCGCTGGAACTCGCCGGCGGGGCGGCGATCGGGCTGGCGGTGGGCTACCTCGGGAGCTCGCTCCTGCGGCATACGGCCTCGGCGTCCTCAGGGTTGTTCTCGATCGGAATCCTCGCCGTCACGGTCTTGGCGTATGCTGCGGCCACCGCCGTCCACGCCTCCGGCTTCATCGCGACCTATCTCGGTGCCTTGGTGCTCGGCAACCGCACTCTCCCCCACCGACAGGCCGTCCACGCCTTCGCGACGGCCGCGGGGTGGCTCGCGCAGATCGGGCTCTTCGTCTTGCTTGGTCTCCTTGCCGAGGCGAGCCGGCTCGATCAGCAAATCGTGCCGGCCATTGTCATCGGCCTGGTGTTGCTGCTGGTGGCGCGGCCGCTGTCGGTGGCGGCATCCGTGTCATGGTTCGGCTACTCCCTGCGAGAGCAGGCGTTCTTGTCGTGGGCGGGGCTGCGGGGCGCCGTGCCGGTCGTTCTCGCCACGGTCCCGGTGACGATGAATGCCCCCAATCTCGAGTGGATCTTTGACCTCGTCTTCGTCCTCGTGGTGATCTTCACGATCGTGCAAGCACCGACGCTGCCATTGGTCGCCAAGGCGCTTGGCGTCGTCCAGGGGCACCGCTCTCGCGAACTTTCCGTGGAATCCACGCCGATCGAGGAGATGAAGGCACAGTTGCTGCAGGTGGACGTCGGCGCGACGTCGATGCTGCACGGGGTGGCGATCTTCGAACTCCGCTTGCCCCCGGGGGCCAATGTCACCCTGATCGTGCGCGGCGGAGCCCGGATCGTCCCCACCGACCGCACGACATTGCGGCACGGGGATCAACTGCTGATCGTCACGACCGATAAGGCCCGGGACGAGGCCGAGCGGATGATCCGTCGGGTCGGACGGCAGGGACGGCTGGCGGGGTGGACCGAACCGCTCCCTTATCGCAAACGCCCCGGTCGGGCCGGGCGCGGGATCCGGCCGACGGAATAGCCGCCCACGGGTGGCGCCGTATACTCGACAGCCGATCCACCCCCGGGGATGCCACCACGTGAAGGGCCGCTCATGCCGACCTATGCCTATGCCTGTGCCGACTGCGGTCACCGGTTCGACATCGTTCAGTCCTTCAGCGACGACTCCTTGACCGTATGCCCCGAGTGCTCGGGGACGCTGCGCAAGCAGTTCAGCGCCGTCGGGGTCGTCTTCAAGGGCAGTGGCTTCTATCGCACCGACTCCCGCTCCGGCGGCTCCTCCTCGACCGCCTCCTCATCGTCGACGTCCAGCACGCCGGCCGGCGAGTCGAGCGGCAGTTCTTCTTCTGGGACAACGGATTCGTCCTCGTCTTCCGGCACGAAGAGCGAGTCCGGCACGTCCGGTTCCAGCGGGTCCGCCGCGTCATCCACAGGGCCGAAATCCAAGGTTCCGGCTTCGTCCACAGCCTCCTAAGGCGAGGCTCCCGCGGGGGCAGTCGCGCGGCATACGCTCCTCGGCATGGACTCATCCCCCGCGGCGCTTGCCGAGATCGGTGTCATCGGCGGCTCCGGCTTCTATTCGTTCCTGACGGACGCGCGCGAGCACCACGTCGACACGCCCTTCGGGCCGCCGTCCGATCCGCTGGTGATCGGTGAGGTCGAGGGTCGCTCGGTGGCCTTCGTGGCGCGGCACGGCAAGGGGCATCGCTTCGCGCCGCACCAGGTGAACTACCGGGCCAACCTGTGGGCGCTGCGCTCAGTCGGCGTGCGGCAAGTTGTCGCTCCCTGCGCGGTGGGGTCCCTTCGACCAGAACTCATTCCCGGCACCGTGGTCGTGCCCGACCAGGTCGTCGATCGGACGTGGGGGCGTCCCCACACGGTGTATGAGGGTGAGGGCGCGGTCGTGCACGTCGGCTTCGCCGATCCGTATTGCCCGGCCGGACGCGCGGCGGTGCTGTCGGTGACGACGGCCGCCGGTCAGCCCGCCGTCGACGGCGGCACCCTGGTCGTGATCAATGGACCGCGCTTCTCCTCCAAGGCCGAGTCGCGCTGGCACCAGGCCGCGGGGTGGAGCCTGGTTGGGATGACGGCAATGCCCGAGGCGGCCATCGCGCGCGAATTGGCTATGTGTTTCACCACGATTGCCCTCGTGACCGACCACGACGCCGGGGTCGACGGTCACGACTCCGTGAGCCACGAGGCGGTGCTGGCGGTGTTCGCGGACAACGTATCCCACCTCAAAGACACGGTGCGGCGTGTCGTGGCCGCCCTGCCGGCGAGCGAAGGCGACGGGGATGCTCAGTGCCCGTGTCGCCGGGCGCTGGACGGCATCACGCTGCCCTTCGACCTCCCCTAGAGGTTTGTCGGGTCAGGGGTTGCAGGTCAGCAGTATCGGGTCAGGAACTGGGCCGAATAGCAGGCACGATCAAGGGGGATGACGATGGCGGGCATCGGGGTTGGCGGTTCGCTCGGGGGTGGGTTGGCCGGGCGGGGTGGCAAAAGGTTGGCGTTGTCGCCTGATGGACCGTTCGGCGCGCTGGCGGGCGCGAGCCGCAAGGCCGCGTGGCGGCGGCGACTGCTACGACGCGTCGCCGCGGCGATGCTGCTGCTCGTGGCGGTCGTTCTGGTCCTCACCCGCCCGGGCCCGCTGGGGTCGGCCGCGCACGGGGGCCCGACCTCCTCGCCGAGCCCGACCCCAACGGCCGGAGCCGACATCGGGTCGGACATCAACGGCGGGACTAGGGCTGATCCGGGTACCGACGCTGCCCCCGCCCTCGGGGCAACGGCAGCGCCTGGCGGCCTTGGCGTGGTCGCCCTCGCCCCTCGGCTGGGCGCAGCTCAGGTGCCGCCGGGTCTCGTTGGGATGTCGCTGCCACTGCTAGACCCGACGATGGCGAGCCGCCTGCGGGTGGGCGACATCGTCGACGCCTATGCCACCGGCCGGAAGAGCCCCGTGGCCCGCGCGGCGCGAGTGATCGATGTGATTGCTGTGACCACGTCCGATCTCGGCGTGTCGGGTGACGACACGGGTGCGAGCGGCGCGCGGGTGGGCGCGGCATACGTCTTCGTTGCCGTTGAGAAGACCGACGCGAGCCGCATCAGCGCAGGTCAGAGCCTTGGTAGTGGGCCGACGGGCTACTGGATTGCCGTTCGCGGCAACGACGTGACCATCGACCAAGCACCCTGACCGGAAACCCCCAATATCCTAGTTACCGGGCGAATTCAATACTTGAGATTGGATTCCCACGTGTTGGAAGCGACATTCGGCGCAGTATGCGCTAAAGTTGTCACGCGTCGGCGGCGGTGCTGCCCCGGCGCCCCGGGCCCCCAAAAGGCGATGGCTCGGACCTTCCCGGAATCAAAGGATTAACAGACCCATGAAGGGTTTCAAAGACTTCGTCATGCGCGGCAACCTAATTGAGCTTGCTGTTGCGTTCGTCATCGGCGCTTCGTTCGCGACCGTTGTCAAGTCCTTCACCGACGTGTTCATGTCGCTGCTGGGCAAGATCGGCGGCAACCCGAACTTCAACTCCTACCAGCCGGGCGGCGTCCCGGTGGGCGCGTTCCTGACCGCGCTGGTCGCGTTCCTCATCGTTGCCTTTGTCATCTACTTCTTCGTCGTCAAGCCCTACGAGGCCGCCAAGTCGCGCTTCGTTGCTCCGGCCGAAGAGGCCGTTGACGCCAACACCGCTCTGCTCACCGAGATCCGCGACGAGCTCCGTCGCCGCTGATTTCCCGTCCCGGACGCCTGACCGGGCGGACGGGACATCGGGGTAACACTCCCCACCTGGCGAACGCCGCGTGACCGACCGTCACGCGGCGTTCTGCTATGTCCGGCCCCCGGTTTCCGAACTTGAGCACGCCTTACGCACTTGAGCACGCCCTGGAGGGCG
>NZ_HF571038.1:2087455-2112497 GCF_001046875.1 Nostocoides jenkinsii Ben 74 | reverse complement strand
CAGTTAGTCAACTGTGGACACCTTGCAAGCTGTCCACAGTTGACTAACTTGTGCTGAGTTGCCGTATGCCGCGTGCCCCCGGCCCCTAAACCGTCGCGATCTCGATCTTCCCCAGAGCCTTTCCGTCCACCACACCCGGGTCACTGTCGGGCGCGGTGCATGCGAACAGCGTCCGCCCGTCCGGCCCGCCGAGCGCGCACGCGAACGCGTTCTGGCTCGTCTCGACCATCCCGGTGACCTCTCCGCCCTCGGCATAGCGCACCACGGCCGCACCCAACGCGGCGGCCACCCAGATCCCACCCTCGGGATCGGCGGCGATGCCGTCGGGGGCGACCATCTGGGGCGCCGTCGACGCCCATACTCGGCGGTTGCTCAGACTCCCGTCCGCCGCCAAATCGAATGCCGTCAGCTGCAGTCGCAACGTCTCCGCGACCACGAGGGTCCGGCCGGAGTCGATGAGCGCCATACCGTTGGGGAAGCGCATGTCCTCGGCGGCGATAACGACCTCGCCGTCGGGCTCGATCCGCACGACCCGAGTGCGCGCGGCGCTCTCGTCACCGAGGATCGTCGGTATGTCGCGCACGTGCATGTCCGCATGGAGGTCGTAGCCGAAGTTGCCGACATACGCCCGGCCGGTCGCATCGGTGATGAGGTCGTTGACGTGGAAGTCGGCGAGGCCAGACAGGTCCGCGTGCACGACGAGGCCACCGTCGTTGTCGAGCCGCAGCACCTTGCGGTCGCGCATGCTCGAGACGAGCAGGCGGCCGTCCGCCAGCCAGCCGAGGCCTGACGGCTGTTGCGGCACGTCGACGATCTTGGTCTCGGTTCCGTCCAGGTCGACCGTATAAACCGCGCGCCGATAGAAGTCGCTGAACCACAACTTCCCGTCGCGCCAGCGCGGGCCCTCGCCGAACCCAAGCCCTTCCAGAAGCACCGTTGCTGCCGTCATGACCTCGCACCTTTCACCGCGAACCGCTCGGCCACCCCGAGCGTTGGAGTTCTCGTGAGGGTACCGACCCCGAGGCCGGCGAGCCTCAACCCGGATCCGGCCTGCGCCGTCCGGACGTCAGACCTGGTCGGGCAATCGGGAGCGAGTAGAGCCAGGTGGAGTTGACACCTGCGACTTAACGATATATCTTTCACATGTCGCTACAACGAAGCGATGATCCGGAGCAGGACGCGGGGGCGTTCGCCCGGACCCACACCTTCTTGCCGTGTCGTCAATCCGACCGGCACTCCACCACGAGGAGATGCACCATGAACAACGATCGACACGATCACGAGTTCTCCGACTACCAAGACGAGGGCCCGCGCCGCGGCCGGGATCGCCGTCACGGTCGCCGCAGCCCCGGCGACAACCCCTTCGACAACCTCTTCGGTCCGCAGGGTCCGTTCGGCAAGTCCGGGCCCTTCGGCCCCGGCGGCCTGTTCGGCCCCGAGGGCGCCGACCTGGCTCGCTCCTTCTGGGAGGCCGCCAAACGCGGCCAGGCCGAAGCCGGCTTCGACCGCTCCCACCCGATCTGGGGCGGTGAGTATGCTGCGGAGCCCGCCACCGAGCGTGGCCGCCGCGGTCCCCGCGGCGAGCGCGGCCCCCGCGGGGACCGCACCGAATGGGTCGGGCGCGGCGACCGTCCCGAGCGCGAGGGCCGGCCCGAGCGTGAGGGTCGCGCCGAGCGGGGCGAGCGCGGCGGACGCGACGAGCGTCACCGCCACGGCCCGCACCGCGGCCACTTCGCCGGTCGCCGGGGTGGGCGGCGCCCGCGCGGCGATGTCCGCCTCGCGGCGTTGCTGCTGATCGCCGAGGAGCCCCGCAATGGCTACCAGCTCATCGAGGAACTCGCCGGACGGACGGGCGGAAGCTGGCGACCCAGCTCCGGCGCCATCTACCCCGCGCTGGCACAGCTTGAGGACGAGGGCTTGATTGCGCCGAACGAGGTCGACGGCCGCAAGGTCTACGAACTCACCGACGCCGGCCGCGATGCCGTTGCGGCACACCAGGGTCCGGCGCCGTGGGACACCGCGACGCAGGATGCCAGTGATGCCCTCGGAGGTCGCCCCGGCGGCCAGATGTGGCAGGCCTTCGGTCAGGTCGCGATGGCGACCAAGGCCGTCGGCGCCACCCGCAATGCCGCGACCTTCGCCGAGGCCACCAAGGTCCTCGATGAGACACGCCGCGCCCTTTATCGCATCCTGGCCGACGGTCCGCAGGACGCACCGGCGCCTACCTATGACGATGCGGTCGACGCGGAGTTCGTCGAGGACGACCTCAGCGACTGACGCGGAGCACCCGCTCGTCGGATTCGCCTGACCCCAGGTCACCGAGCCTGAACAAGGGCCGTGCCTGAACACAGGCTGACCCCGAACACCAGGCTGCGCCTGCACACCAGGCCACGAGGGCTTCCCCTCGCCGCAACTCGCGGCGGGCGGAAGCCCTCGTTGTCTCACCCCACCCGCGACCGGCGACTGCCCCTAGCGCGCACGGCTCCGGTCCGGGACCATGGGGGGACCATCGGCGCAGGGAGGCGGCATGGACAGCGAGATCACGGCATACCTAGAGGAAGTTCGGGCCCACCGGGGGGAGCTGGGCGAGGCGATGCGAGCCCTTGATGACGCGCTCGCGATGCCGCTCGGGCTCGGCCAGCTCTGGCGTCGCCGGGTGCGCGCGGCCTTGACCGAACTCGCCCACGATCTGGAGGATCACGTCTCCCTTACCGAGGCCCCCGGCGGTCTGTATGCCGATCTGCGCACCCGCTCCCCTCGGCTCGCCTCGGGTGTCGAGGCTCAGCTCGCCGACCACGTCCACTTCGTCACCGAGGTGGGCCGGCTGCTCGACGCGCGGGATGAGGGGACGGCGGGCGAGGACGTCGCCGGGCATCGCGAGGCGATCAACCAGCTGCTCGCCCTGCTCGCCCGCCATCGCCAGCGCGGCTCGGACCTGATCTACGAGGCGTATGCCGTGGACATCGGCGGCTCCGATTGACACCGACGCCCTGACGCCGACGCGCTCACTCCAGGACGGCCCAGCCGTGCGCCGGCACCGTGACCCCTGATCCGTCGAGGCTGGTCCCGTCCGGCCCGGTCGCCACAATCTCGCTGACGTCCAGGTTCGCGAAGGCCGCCGGATCGTCGGTCAGGTTCAGGCACACCACAATTCGCTCGCCCGCGGCGCCCGCCCCATCAACTCCTTCCACCGCGAACGCATACGTCTCATTGGCCAACGCCAGATCCGTCGTGCGCCCGGTGTGCAGCCACCGATGCCGACGGCGCACCCCCACCAGCGCGCGGAGGGCTTCGGCGTGTTCGTGACCGAGCGAGAGGTCTCCGGGGGTCGGCGGCATGACCGGCCGGACCTGATCGTCGCCGCCGATCCGATCCTCCTTGACCCCGGTGTAGCCCATCTCGTCGCCGTAGTAGATCGACGGCGTGCCCCCGACGGCGAGCAGGACGGCGTGTGCGTGCCCCAGGTGCCGCGGGTCGCCGATCTGGCTGGCGATCCGCGTCACGTCGTGATTGCCCACAAATGTCTGCGGCACAAAGGAATCCAGAAACTCGCCGTGTCGACCCAGGGCGTGCGACAGCTCGAAGAAGTTGCCGCTCGCCAGGCTTGACCAGATGGCCTTCCACAACTCGTACTGCGTCACCGAGTCCATCCCCGACGCCCCGACGATCGCCGGATAGTCCCCGTGAATGACCTCACCCAGGACATAGGCGTCGGGATAGCGGTCGCGCACCCGCGGCAGGACCCGCGCCCAGAACGACTCCGGGACGGCGTATGCCGCGTCCAGTCGCCATCCGTCGATCCCCCGGCCCAGCCAGTGACACATCACGTCAACGACGAGGTCCGCGACCTCCGGGGCGTCGTGATTCAACTCCACCAACGCCTGGTGGCCCTCGAAACAGTCATACGCGGGCAAGCCGAGATCGTTCGTGCTCCCCCAGTGGAAGCGGAAGAGCCGGCTCGCCGCCGACGCCTCACCACCGGCGACCGCCTCCCGGAACGGCTCAAACTGCGTGCCCACGTGATTGAAGACGCCGTCGAGGAGGACGCGGAGGCCGGCCGCGCGGCATACGGCAAGGAAGTGGTCGAAGTCCGCGTCGTCGCCGAGGCGGGGATCGATCCGGAAATAGTCGATCGTGTCGTAGCCGTGGGAGCCGGAGGCGAACACCGGCCCGAGGAGAATCCCGTTGAGCCCCAACCCGATCACGTGCTCGACCCACGCTTCGAGGTGCTCGAAGCGGTGCCGGATCGGGGCCGCGTCGGCGGTGCCCGGCTCCTGCACCGCCCCGACGAAACCGAGCGGATAGACCTGCCACCACAATGCGTCCTCGACCCAGTTCGGCATGGCCCAACGCTAGGACACCCACGAAGTTCTCCGCTCGTACCTCGCTCCGATACTTCGCGGGGACCCCGTCCACGACTTTCGCAACACGGCCTAGGACACCCACAGGGCCAACCACGGGGTCCCGGCCCAGGCGCTAGCGTGCGGTTGTGGCCGACATGCGCGCCGTCGTGATCGACGGAAACGACAACATCACGCTCGACTCGATGCCGGTGCCGACCCCTGGCCCCGGTGAGGTCCTGATCAAGCCGGGCGCGACCGGCATGTGCGGGACGGACCTGCACCTGTTCAGCGGCCACTACGCGCCGGGGGAGTACCCGCTGGTCCCCGGGCACGAGTTCGCCGGGACCATCGCCGGCGTAGGCGCTGGCGTCACCGGCCTCAGCGAGGGTGATCTTGTCGCCGCGGCCACCGCCGCGATGCGATCCCCCGACGCGCTGAAGGTCCAGATCCCGTAGGCGCGCTGCGCGTCCCAGCGTTCGCGCGTTGACACCGAGCGGCCCGAGCGACAAGTGATGGGGCAGGCTGGCCTCATGACCGCTGCCATCCACCCGCGCCTGCAACCGCACTTCGACACCGTCATCGCCCGCAATCCGGGTGAGGCGGAGTTCCACCAGGCCGTCTTCGAGGTCATGCAGAGCCTGTCGCCGATCATCGGCAAGTTCCCGGCGTTCGCGCAGTGGTCGATCATCAAGCGGCTGTGTGAGCCGGAGCGGCAGATCATCTTCCGGGTGCCGTGGGTTGCCGACAACGGCGAGATCCAGATCAATCGGGGCTTCCGGGTCGAGTTCAACTCCGCGCTCGGGCCGTTCAAGGGCGGCCTGCGCTTCCACCCGAGCGTCAACCTGTCGATCATCAAGTTCCTGGGCTTCGAGCAGGTCTTCAAGAACGCTTTGACGGGTATGCCGATCGGCGGCGGCAAGGGCGGCTCGGACTTCGACCCCAAAGGCCGCTCCGACGGCGAGGTCATGCGCTTTTGTCAGTCGTTCATGACCGAGCTGTATCGCCATCTCGGCGAATACACTGACGTCCCGGCCGGGGATATCGGTGTCGGCGGGCGGGAGCTGGGCTACCTCTTCGGGCAGTACAAGCGCATCACCAACCGCTATGAGTCCGGCGTCCTCACAGGCAAGGGGCTGTCGTGGGGAGGGTCGAAGGTCCGCACCGAGGCGACCGGCTACGGCACGGTGTTCTTTGCGCAGCAGATGCTCGCGACGCGGGGCGAGAGCTTTGAGGGCAAGAAGGTGCTCGTCTCCGGCTCCGGCAATGTCGCGATCTATGCGGTCGAGAAGGTCCACCAACTCGGGGGCACCGTCATCGGCTGCAGCGACAGCAATGGCTACATCGTCGACGAGGCCGGTCTCGACCTCGACCTGCTCAAGGACCTCAAGGAGGTGCGTCGGGCGCGTCTCTCGGAGTATGCCGAGGCCCGCCCCGGGGCGCGGCACATCGCCGACGGTTCGCTCTGGGACGTCCCGTGCCAGATCGCGCTCCCTTGTGCGACCCATAACGAGCTCCCGCTAGACGCGGCAAAGTCGTTGCTGGACAACGGGGTTCAGCTGGTCGCCGAAGGGGCGAATATGCCGTGCACTCCCGAGGCGATCGACCTCTTCCGCGAGGCGTCGGTGTTGTATGCCCCGGGCAAGGCCTCCAACGCCGGGGGCGTCGCGACGAGCGCATTGGAGATGCAGCAGAACGCCAGCCGCGACGCGTGGTCGTTCGAGGACACCGAGGCGCGGCTGGAGCAGATCATGAGCGACATTCACACGCGCTGCGTGGAGACCGCCGCGGAATTCGGCGCCCCCGGCGACTATGTGACCGGCGCCAACCTGGCTGGCTACATCAAGGTGGCGGACGCGATGGTGGCGCTGGGCGTCATCTGAGCCGGGGCGTTATCTGATCTGGCCTTATGCGATCTGGGCTGCGTCAGGCGCAGTAGTCGCAGCGTCCCGTGGCCGGCAGGGCCATGAAACAACTCGGGCAGTATGCCGCTTCCCGCTCCGGCACAACGGCTTTCGTCGCGCGGGTGGTAGGTGTCCGGGTAGCGGGCGTGCGGGTGGAAGATGTGCGAGCGCCTGAGGGCGTCCGGGCGCGCCACCCACCGAGCGGCTCCGGCGCCCCCGCCCAGCGGTAGCACTCGATCCGATCGGCCGCCGCCTGGCTTTCCCGATCCCGACCACCCGCGGAGGTGTCGCGGCCATAGGCGGCCAAGGACGCGGCATACGACTCCCCGACCTTGCCGTCGCCCTGGACGACGAGGGAGGTCAGCGGTGGGATGCCCTCCGCGTGGGTCGCGATGGCGAGCGATTCGAGGCAGTGCGCGAGCCAGCCGGCGGGCTGGCCAAGCGCGTGCACCCCGCCCCGGCGCTGCACCTCATCGGCGAAATCACTCTGCGAGATGGTGGCGTTGGCTTGACTGGCGATGCCAGCGAGGAGGTCTCTCCCCGCTGGGACCCAGGCCGCTTCCGCGGCCGCGCGGCCGATGATGCGGCCCTCGACGTTCCGAGCGAACCCACCAATGGCCATGTGCAATCCCCTCGTCGAACCGCGGCGGCGAGCCGCCTGCACTCCCTTGAGGATAGGCGGGGCGGCTATGGCGCCTGCTGTCGGCCCGTTCCCGCGGGGGCGAGGGAATCGCAATACCCATTGGTAACATCGCCTTTGTTCGACCGCGACCCGGAGGGCACCATGTCCGACTTCCCGTATGCCGACCGCTTCCCCGTCCACCGGACCCTCCCCGAGCAGGGTCGGCCGCGCGAAGACCTGCTGGCCGAGCTAACCGCGATGGCCGCCGAGGAGGACGCGGTCTGGGAGAGCGGCAAGATCTCCGGGACGATGTATTGCGGCGATCACGAGCACTACGCCTACCTGACCGAGGCGTTCGCGAAGTTCGCCCACGTCAACGCGCTGCAGCGGGACATGTGCCCCTCGCAGACGAAGTTCGAGGGCGAGATCATCGCCATGGTGCTCGACCTGATGCACGCTGAGGCCGTGACCGGCACGAGGCCCGGCGGGCTGGTCACCAGCGGCGGGACCGGCAGCATCCTGCACGCGATCCTGGCTTATCGGGAGTATGCCGCGGCCACCCGCGGCATCTCGGCCGCCGCCGGGCGCCTGCCGAACCTCGTGAAACCCGAGACCGCGCATCCCGCCTTCGACAAGGCGTGCCATCTGTTCGGTATCGAAAACCGCACTGTCCCAGTGGATCCCGCAACGACCTTGGTCGATCCCGCGGTCGTCGCGGCGGCGATCGACGACAACACCATCGCGATTGTCGGATCGGCCGGGAACTATCCATACGGCACCATCGACCCGATCGCGGAGTTGGGTCGGATCGCGCTCGATCGCGGCGCGGGCCTGCACGTCGACGGTTGTCTCGGCGGATTCATCCTGCCGTTCGGTGAGGAACTCGGCTATCCCGTGCCGGCCTTCGACTTCCGCGTTCCCGGCGTGACGTCCATCTCGGCGGACACGCACAAGTACGGCTACGCGTTCAAGGGATCGTCGGTTGTCGTGTTCTCGGACAAGGCGATTCGAAATGCGCAGTACTTCCACCAGGTCGGCTGGTCGGGAGGCAAGTACATGTCACCTGGCATGGACGGCTCCCGATCGGGCGGCCTGCTCGCCGCGACCTGGGCGTCGATGGTTCACCTCGGGCGGGACGGTTATCGGGCCTACGCCCGGGACATCTTTGCGACAGCCGAGGCAATGATGGCGACGGTGCGCAGCCACCCGGAGTTGCGCATCATGGGCGCACCAACGTTCTGCTTCTCCTTCACCAGCGACGCCTTCGACATCTATCACGTGGCCGACTTTATGAAGCCGCGTGGCTGGCGGTTCAACGGGCAGCAATATCCCAACGCCATTCACCTCGCAGTCACCCGCCCCCAGACCAAAGCCTGTGTGTTGGAGGCCTTTTCGGCGGATCTCGCCGAGGCGGTGGCGTATGCGCGGGAGCAGCAGGCCGCCGGGCGCCTCGCGCACTCGGGGGCGATTTATGGCGGCGTGATCGGCGGCCTGACGAGTGAGGTCGAGGCTGTTATGACGATGATCATGGACGGCATGCTGGACACCCAACAGTCCCTGCCACCGGCTCGCGCCTGAGGTTCTGGACGTGGGCGCAGACCTCGTCCTGGCGGTCGACCTCGGCAGCGGTGGCCCCAAGGTCGGCTTCCACACAGTCACCGGGGAGCCGGTGTGGTGGTGGTACGAGCGGGCGAGCGCGGTCCACGGCGCCGCCGTTCAGGACCCAAACATGTGGTGGGACACCATCATTGGCGTTGCCGCCAGCGCGATCACGAGCGGCGCCGTCGTCGGCTCGCGCGTGGTCGGTATCGCCTGCACCGGCCAATGGGCGAGCACTGTGCCGGTCGACGCCGACGGCCTCCCCGTTGCCGAATGCCTGATGTGGAGCGACACGCGCGGCGCGGAGCACTCGGCGCGACGCTTCGGCGGGCCCGTCCTCGGGTATGCCGCGCGCCCCCTGACGACCTGGCTGCGCCGATCCGGCGGGGTGCCCAGCCCCACCGGCGCGGACCCGATCGCGCACATGCTGCACCTGCGCCACGACCGCCCCGAGGTCCCCGCCCGCTGGCATCTCGAACCCGTGGACTACTTGACGATGCGCTTCACCGGCGTTGCCGCCGCCACGCCCGCCTCGATGACCGCCGCCTGGCTGACGGACAACCGGGATCTCGGCCACGCGGCATACGACCCGGTATTGGTGGGGTTAGCCGGGGTCGATGCGGACCGGCTGCCGCCGCTGCGACCCACCGGGAGCATCATCGGCCCGGTCCGCTCGGACGTCGCGGAGGCGCTTGGAATCCCCTCGGCGACAATGGTTTTGGCGGGCACGCCGGACTTGCAGAATGCGATTGTCGGCTCTGGGGCGATCGACCTATATGCCCCGCATGCGTCCTTGGGCACGTCGGCGTGGATCTCGTGTCCGGTGCCGGCGAAGAAGACCGACGTCCTGCGGTCGCTGGCGTCGGTGCCGGGCATCGGCGACGGGAACTACGTGCTCGCCGACAATCAAGACAACGCCGGGCGGGCGCTGGAGTGGTTCCGGGACGCCTTCGCCCCCGATCTGTCGTATGCCGATCTCCTCGCCGCCGCTGACTCCGTCCCGGCCGGATCGGGTCGGGTGCTGTTCACCCCGTGGCTGAACGGTGAGCGCTCGCCGGTTGACGATCGTGCGGCCCGCGGCGGGTTCCACAACGTCTCCCTGGAGACGGGGCGCCCGGAGCTGACGCGGGCGGTCCTCGAGGGCGTGGCGTTCAACCTGCGATGGTTGCTCGCGGGGGCGGAGAAGTTCACCGGGCGCCGGCTCGATCCGATTCGCGTGATCGGTGGGGGCGCCGCGTCGGAGGTGTGGTGCCAGATCCTGGCCGACGTGTGCGACCGGACGCTGGAGCGCGTCGCCGATCCGCTGCTGACCGGGTTGCGCGGCGCGGCAATGATGTTTGGGCTGGCCATGGGGGCGGTGCGCGCGGCGGACGTCCCGGGGCTCGTGCCGATTGATCGAACCTTCCGGCCGAACCCAGCGCACCGGGCAACCTACGACGAGCTGTATGCCGAGTTCCCCGGCCTGCACTCGCGCAACAAGCGGATGTTCGCCCGCCTCAACACCCCTCGCTTGTGAGGCTTTCGCACGCTGGTGAGGCTTTCGCACGCTCGTGAGGCTTTCGCCGGAGCTGGTGAGGCTTTCCTGACGCGGTGAGGCGTTATAGCGCCTCACCGCGTCAGGAAAGCCTCACCCACCCGGTCGAAAGCCTCACCGGCGCGGGAAAGCCTCACCAGCGCGAGAAAGCCTCACGACCCGGACTAGCCCCCGACTGGCTGCGGCTGCGTTAGCGGGCAAGGGTACCCACAGCCGGGAGCAGGGCCGTCACGATGGCGACCGTGCCGAAGCTGACGAAGGTCGAGAGGGTCACGGCGCCGGCGACGGTCTCGACGTCCGCCTCATACTCCTGCGCGAGGATGAAGGCGTTGACCGCCGTGGGCATGGCCGAGGCGAGGACGAGCGCTTGCAGCGGGAGAGCCGGAAGCCCGATGGCCCACCCGAGCCCGACCGCCAGGACCGGGATCACAACGATGCGACCGAGCACCGCGGTGGCGATCGCCCGGGTGATCGTCAGGCCGCGGCTCGCGCCGAGCTGCACACCCAACGCCAGCAGCAGCACGGGAAGCGTTGCCTGCGAGAGAAGTTCGATCCCGCGGCCGATCCCCACCGGCACCGGCACCCCCAGATTGCGCACCAGCAGCGCCACCCCCATCGCCCAGATCGCCGGCAACCGAAGCACCGCGCGCACCGTCCCCCGCACGCCACCCTCGGCCCCATAGACCGCGGGCGCCACGACAAAGGTCAGCACCACGGACGCCAAGAAGATCAGGACGCTTTGATCCAGTCCCATCCGGCCGAGCGCAAACATCGAGATCGGCAGGCCCATGTTGCCGTTGTTTCCGAGGGCGACCGCAACGGCCACCGCCCGGCGGGAGCGCCCCGGCAAGCCGGGCGACAACGCGAAGCCGGCGAGCAGGGCCAGGGCGACCACACCGACATACGCCCCGATCAGCTGGGCACCTTCCCGCCCCGAGACTTGCGTTGTCAGGAGCGTATGCAGGCACAACGCCGGCGTCAGGGCATAGAGGACGACCTTGCCGATGGTCGCCTGGTCCAGCGGGAAGGATCGACCCAGCAGCGCACCCACCCCGGCCACGACGAGCACCGGGACGATGACGTCGAGCAAAGCCGCGAGCAGGGCCACACCGGGACCCTAAGCGGGCTCGGCCCGCGCAGACCTGGCGTTTCACCCCCCGGAACCGGGTCAGGCGTGCTTGGCGACCTCGGCCCTCACGAGGGCGGCGAAGGTGTCGATGTCAGCTTCGCTGGTGTCGAAGGAGCACATCCAGCGCACTTCGCGGCGGGCCGCGTCCCAGTCATAGAAGGCGTAGTGCTCCCGCAACGGCTCGGCCACCCCCTCGGGCAGGATCACGAAGACCCCATTGGACTGGGTGTCCTGGCTGAACTCGATGCCCGGGACATCGCTGAGCGCCGCGCGGAGCCGCGCGGCCATCGCGTTGGCGTGGCCGGCGTTGCGCTGCCACAGGTCACCCTCATACAGGGCGATGAGCTGCGCCGACACAAAACGCATCTTGCTCGCGAGCTGCATATTGAACTTCCGTGAAAACAGAAGTCCCGCAGACGAATCCGGGTTCAGGACCACCACCGCTTCGGCGCCGAGGGCACCATTCTTGGTGCCGCCGAGCGAGAGGATGTCGACCCCGGCGTTCGTGGTGAAGTCCGCGAACGGTATGCCGAGCGCGGCGGCGGCATTGGACAGGCGCGCGCCGTCGACATGCACGACCATCCCCAGCGAGTGCGCCAGATCGGTCAGCGCCTGGATCTCGGCGGGCGTGTAGAGCGTGCCCAATTCGGTCGACTGCGTGATCGACAGGGCCAGCGGCTGAGCCCGGTGCTCGTCGCCATAGCCCCACGCCTCGGTCTCGACCAATTCCGGCGTGAGTTTGCCGTCGTCCGTGGCGACGGTGAGCAGCTTCAGGCCGGCCACGCGCTCGGGAGCCCCGCCCTCATCGACGTGAATGTGCGCGGTCCGTGCGCAGACGACGGCCCCCCAGCGCGGCAGAATCGACTGCAGCGCAGTGACATTCGCACCGGTGCCATTAAAGACGGGGAAGGCCTGGGCCGCCTCGCCGAAGTGGCCGCGGATGACCTCCTGCAGCCGCTCGGTGTAGACATCATTGCCATAGGCCGACTGATGGCCGCCGTTCGCGGCCGCGATCGCGGCCAACACCTCGGGGTGCACACCGGAGTAGTTGTCGCTGGCAAAACCGCGCCGCTGCGCATCGTGCAAAGTAGTCACCGCGGCATTATCCCCGTGGCGCGATCCCCGCCGGAAGCCGCCGAGTCGACACTCATGCCAGTGCCGTCACGATGCGCCCACCGAGGACGTCGACGTGGGTCCAGGCGCCAAAGTCCTTCTCGGGGTTGGCTTCTCGGTCGGCATCCGAATAGAGCGCCAGCACCCGCAGGATGTCTGAGCCACCACCGGTCTTGGCCAATTCATGGCCGAGCGCTTGCGTCCAGGCCTCGGCGGCCGCCTTGGCCGCGAGATAGTTGGCATTGCCGGCGCGCGGGGCCGCAAGTCCGGTGGTGCTGACGATGATCAGGCGCCCACCACTCGCCGCGAGCGCCGCAAAGAACTCCCGGCTCGTGTGGCGCAGCGTGTCGATGACCCGCTCGGACAGGAACTCCCAATCGGTGTCACTCTGCCCGGCCACGCCCCCACCGCCGCGCCACCCACCCACGAGGTGGACGAGTGCGTCGACCGGTCCAGCCGCGCTGACTTCGCGGGCGTATGCCGCGACGGCCGCCGCGTCGGAAAGGTCCACTTCCGACCGGGTCACCGGTACGACGTCGTGCCCGGCCGCGCGCAGCGCGCGCACAACCGCCTGACCGGACGGCCCCGCCGCGCCGGCAACAACGACCCGCCCCATCAGGCGGCGCCGCCGGCCATCGGGCCGACCTCGATTGAGCTGACGCTGGAACCGGTGATGCCGGACGTCGACAAGATGGTGTCGCGCATCTTGCGTTCGAAGGCTTCGTAGAACATCGACAACGGGAACTCGTCGTCCAGCACCAGGTCGGTCAGACCCTTGGGTGGCCCGTCGAGCGGGAGGTCACCGCGCTTCCATACGGATGCGGGGTGCGGCTCGACCGTCGCCGAGACCAGGTCGTACGCGCGTAGCCAGTGGACGATCTTGGGGCGGTCAATGGACTCCCAGTAGAGGTTCTCGATCGCCGCGCCGAGTTCGTTGATGACGTCCGGGACCTGGTCCCAATCGAAGGCGAGCGCGCTATCGGTCCAGTGCAGCACCCGGTTGCGGTGGAGCCACGCAAAGAGGAACTGGCCGCCGAGTCCGTCGTAGTTGCGGACCCGGGAGCCGGTGATGGCGAAGCGGAAGATCCGGTCGAAGATCACGGCATACTGCACGAGTTTGGCGCGGTCGGCGAGCAGCGCCTCGTCCTGGCTCGGCTCGGCCACCGCGGCGATTCGGCGCTCGATCGCCACCGCCTCGCGGAAGGCCGTGAGGTCGCAGCGCAGCTCCTCCAGGGAGTAGAGGAAGTAGGGCATCCGCTGCTTGATCATGAACGGGTCGAACGGCAGGTCACCCCGCATGTGCGTGCGGTCGTGAATGAGGTCCCACATGACGAAGGCCTCTTCGGTCAACTGCTGGTCGGCCAGCAGCCGCTGCACGCCCTCGGGCAGGTCGAGGTTGGTCACCTCGGCCGCGGCCGCGACGACGCGGCGATAGCGCGCGGCCTCGCGGTCGGCGAAGATGCCGCCCCAGGTGAAGCTCGGAACCTCGCGCATCGCGACCGACTCGGGGAAGAGCACGGCCGAGTTCGTGTCATAGCCCGGGGTGAAGTCGAGGAACCGGATCGGCACGAACAGCTTGTTGCCGTAGTCGCCGGCTTCGAGATCGGCGACGAAGTCGGGCCAGATCACTTCGCAGAGAACGGCTTCCACGAGACGGCTGGTGGAGCCGTTCTGCGTGTACATCGGGAAGACGACGAGATGGCGCAGTCCGTCGATGCGATGGCGCTCGGGGTGGAACTCCATCAGGGAGTCGAGGAAGTCGGGGACTCCGAAGCCCTGGTCGGCCCAGCGCTCGAAGTCGACGACGACCGCCTTGAGATAGGCCTCGTCGTGGGGGAAGGACGGCGCCAGGTCGGTGATGGCGTCGATGATCGAGCGCACCAGCTCCCGTGCCTGCGCAGCATCCTCGGAACGCTCCAGAGAGCCGTCCTTAGCCTGCAGTGCTTGCAGTGCGGTCGCGGCCCCCTTGAGCAGGGACCACGAGGCACCGAACTCCGCGTCCATCACCTCAGGATGGACAAGATTCGCTCTCATTGTGGCGTTCATACGCAAAATTGTCGCATATCACGTCGCTTAGCAGGAAATGTTGCGTGGCCGCACCTCGGGTGGGCGGTGCTGGGAAGCCCGACCCGCGGAGCACCGACTCCCCGGGGGAGCCGGGTCTACCCTGCGTCGTATGGGGCAACCCGCGGTGGCGGTGTGGCAGATGGCGCCGGTAATGCGGTCACCGGCTCGGAATCTGGCGCGTCTGCGGAGTTCGGCCTCGTCCGCCGCGGCGCGCGGCGCGACCCTCCTGGTCACGCCAGAACTGGCCCTGACCGGCTACGACATCGGGGACCTCGGCGACGACCTGACCTCGGCCTCGCTCGTGGACGACGCCGCAGCCATCGCCCGGGAGGAAGGCATCGGCCTGATCGTCGGTGTCGCTTTGCGGGAGGAGCCGGAGGGCGTCACGTGGAATGCCGCCGTGGCCATCGATCGAGCCGGAACGATCTGTGCGGCATACCGAAAAGTCCACCTCTTCGGCGGACTCGACCGCTCTCGCTTCGCCCCCGGCCCGGCGCCGCCTGCCGTCGTGCAGGTCGATGGGCTGCGCGTGGGGATCTTCCCCGCGTCTGCGGATGTCGGCCCGGCCGATGCCGACACGAACCCGGACTCGGCCGCCCTCGCCTGGCGCAATGGCGTCTGGGTGGCGAATGGCAATCTGGTGCCGCGTCATTTCGGCCTGCCGACCGTCACCGTGCCGCTGGGCCTGATGGCCGACATCGGGATGCCCGTGGGTGTGACCCTCCTCGCCGAGCCGTATGCCGACACTCGCCTCCTGCAGCTGGCCTCGGCTATCTCGGCCCTCCGCGACCGACGAGTGGCGCCACCCCTCACCCCTCAACTCACTTAACCGGCCCGACTCACCAATCCGGCCCGACTCGCCAATCCGGCCCGACTCGCCAATCCGGCCCGACTTACCTAACCGGCGGAAAAGTGATCGTCAGTGCCACCGGCACGGTGGCCCGCCCGCGGGCCGGCGGGTCCAGCCCCGCTCTGTCAGCCAACACATCCCGCGCGACCACCTCGCCCGTGAAACTCATGGCCGCCTGCCCGGCCGGCACGTCGAAGACCGCAATGTGCCAGTCGGAGCCGTTTGGTCCGGTGGAGCTTTCGCGATAGATCTCCAACGGGCGGTACGACGTGCCCGCCACCAGCAGCGAGAGCTGGTTGAGCGAGATTGAGGAGGTGTATGACGCCGAGTTGGACGTCCCCTTGGGACGCCAGTAGGCGGCATACCGGGGTGAAAATCGCACGGAGACATAGACATTGTTCTCGGTGTTCCACCCGACCGTGCGCCGCTCGGAGACCGCGCCGCCGGTAGTCGGGGCGAGATATGGCGAGCGCTTCACCTGGACCGTGCAGCCAAAGACGCGACGAAAGCCGACCGACATCGTCGCCGGGGCAAGGTCGGGGCACGCCGTGTCCACCGCGTCCGCAATGGTGTCGTAGTAGCCGCGCGGGATGTGCCCGACCCGCTTGCCGGAGGCGACATCGATCCACTGGACCAGCCCGTCATAGCCAACGCCGACGCGCGCGTCGCGGCCATCGGTCGAGACCGCGACCGCCATCCGCGGGGCGGACACCGACACCGGGTACTCCTTCCCTCCGGTCGACACGAGCAGCGGAGGATGCCATCGGCTCTGGCAGTCCCGTCGCCTCAATCACGACGAACGCACCGCCGGCCGGGGGTTCGCGCCGCCCGTCCGGGTCCAGCGTCGCGCCTCGCACCAGCGACAACTTGAGATCTACGCGTCCGACCGGTGTGATGACGAAGGCCGGCGTCGAGGCTTCGGAGGGTGTCGAGATCGCCCGCACATCTCCCGGCGTCGCGCGAGCGATCCCCGCTGCCGTGGCGACCCCGGAGCTAGCCGATCCGCCGGGCTGCAGTCGCTCGTCGATTGGGGCAGCCGAGCAGCCGGCGACGATCGCGGCAATAGCCAGCGATCCCACCAGCGACGGTGCCCGCAACCGCATCGTTGTTCGCCATTCCCGCTGGCCGGTTTGCCAGCCGACTCCGCTGACCGTAACTCCCGAACACACATGGTGCAGCCCAGGACGCGAGGAAGAGGATTACTCGTGCAAAAACTCTCGTTACTCAGAACGCGCAGGTCAGGGTATGTGTCCGGCGAAGGCTCAATCCCCAGCCGGCAACGCTCGCCGCGCCGCATCGTCGTGACGATGCTCCTGCAGAGCGGCAGCCAGGAAGCGGTAGGTCCACTCCTGCGCCAACGCGCGATTCTCCGCGAAAACGATGGGAACGCTCGGCCACCGGATCTGACATTCGGCCAGCGCGTCGGCCACCAATGACGGTCGCACGTGCTCCAGTTTGAAGATCTCCGAATACCGATGCTCGACAACGACGGCCGCTCGCGGCACCGCTTCGAGGGCACTGAGCCGATAGGCCATTCGCCCTCCCGACAGCGCCGCCGAGAGGTCACCCAGCCCTTTTCGCTCGACCACCGCGATCAGTTCGTCCTCGACAAACATCCCGTAGTCCCCAACGGGAAGCGCCCGCTTCACCGTGCTGGCCTGCTGGTGGCCGAACTTCCAGGCGTACTTCTCCCGCGTGTCGACAACGATCTCTAAATCCCCCACGCCACTGCCGCGCGCGGTCGGTAGGTCGATATTCGGGCGGGCTGCCTTGGCCACACGTGCGTTCTGCCAGAAGATCATTTCCCGACCGCGGGCCTTGGTGAGCACGAACTGGCTGTGGGACTCCCGCGTCCGGTCGGCCACGATGTCGATAGCCGCCCCGCGCCGCGTCACCGAGCGCAGCGGCGTCGTCTCGACGATCTCCAGATCGTCACTCCACTCTTTGTCGTGGCGGTGACAATAGACCTTGCTCGCCCGCGGCCAGGTCTCGCGAGCGCGCAACACGATCCCGTCGCCCAACGGAATGCGCACGAGGAAGGGCAGGCTCGAGTCCGGATCGGGGTTGCGCGCGACAAGCAGCGGGTCCGGCACGCCCCCAGGCTAGGGCGTCCGACCCGCCTCGTTCTAGGCGACAATCCCTCGTATGGCGATCCTAGAGGGGTCGGCAGTCGTTGCTGCAGCCCTCAAGGGCCCCAGGCGCGGGTGGGCCGTCGGCGTGCCGGGCTGGTCGGTGGAGCACGGCGGTCGCGGGCGTGAAACGAATCTCCGACTCGTCCGCCTCAGCCTCACCGTCCACCAGCAGCGCGTAGCCATGGTGCTCCGCCGGCGGGAACAGCAACGTCGCTGCGGGGTTGGCGGCAAGGTTTCGTTCGCTTCCCGCACTGGGCGGCAACGCAAGAACTCCTTCGCGCACAACGGGATCCGCGGACACCACCTTCACCTTGCCGCCGCTCGTGACAGTCAGGAGGTATGCCGCGGGGAAGTCCCCCACCACGCTCGCCAGGCGATCCACGTCCACAGGGATGCTCATACTCCCCACCGTAGGAGGGACTTCCGACGAAAACCACCCTTCCCCGAAGACATGGACCCCATTGCTTGACATACAACCATTTAGTTGTAGGTTTGAGCCATGGTCGAGACCAGTGAGGATCGGGCAGATGGCCTGTTCCACGCGCTCTCCGACCGCACGCGGCGCGACATCCTGCGGCGCGTGCTGGCCGGTGAGCACTCGGTCTCGACCCTGGCGGCGAGCTACGACATGAGCTTCGCCGCCGTGCAAAAGCACGTCGCCGTGCTGGAGAAGGCCGGACTGATCACGAAGCGTCGCAAGGGCCGGGAACAACTCACCAGCGGCGACGTCGCGGCCGTGCGTTCGGTCGCCGAGATGCTCGATGAGCTTGAGACGATCTGGCGCGGCCGAATCGACCGAATCGACGCGCTCCTCGCGCACGACAACCCACCTCCGACAGAAAACGAGAACTGACATGCCAGTCACCGACATCACCAAGGACCTCGATAACCGCACGCTGACCTTGACCGCCCGGTTCGCCGCGCCGGCGCAACGACTGTGGGATCTGTATGCCGACCCGCGCCAGATCGAGCAGGTGTGGGGTCCGCCGACCTACCCGGCGACCTTCGTCCAGCACGAGCTGACCCCCGGGAGCCAGACGCGCTACTACATGACCAGCCCCGAGGGCGAGAAGTTCTGCGGGCTCTGGGACATCACGAGCACTGACGAGCCCCACGGCTTCACCTTCATCGACAGCTTTGCTGACGCCGATTTCCAGCCCGTTGGCGAGATGCCGTCGACCGAGGCCACCGTGTGCTTCACCGCCGACGGTGACGAGACCGTGATGACTTGGACCAGCGTCTATGCCTCGGCCCACGACATGCAGAAGGTGCTCGACATGGGCATGGAAGAGGGCGCTCGCCAGGCGACCAACCAGATCGACGACTTCCTGGCACGCCACCCCGCAGCCTGACGAGTCCGGCTGCCTGACCATCAGGCGAGCACTCCGCGACCATTAGGTGAACACGCCGAGTAACCGCTTGCATTCGGCGCAGAATGGAGCCATGAACGGCACGCAAAGCCCTTCGTCCATCGACCTTCTGGCCGCCGTCAACGTGCGACTCGACCTGCTCGGTCTCCCCAAGGTCCAGGCGGTCGAGGCGGGGCAGGCCGCGGCCGATGCGCTCATCGCCCCCCTCCTGAAGCGGCAGCGCGAGCTCAGCCGGCGCCTGGCCGACCGGCTTCCGCCCGTCGACGAGCGGATCGAGGCGTTCCTCGCGGCATACCTCGACGGCGTCGAGCCGGCCCCTCGCCTCCCGAGGCGCACGCTCAATCTCGACCTGCCCGGCCTCGCGCGCACCCTGTCCCTCCCGGTCGACGCCGACGACTACAGCTCCGGACTGATCACGAGCTACCGCCTCGCCAATGGCGTGCTGCACAACCCGCGCAACGACCGCCGCACCACCGCCGGCGTCTTCCACATCGCCGAGGGCGGCCTGCCGATCCCCGACGACAAGAAAGCCGTCCCGCGCGCGGTCTTCGCCGCCCTCCTCGACCGGGCGCTCACCCCGCCCGCCGAGGCCCTCGAACTCCCGATCACCTCCACCCAGGACGAGCCAGCCGCGTGCTTCGTCTCGCTGCTGCTACGCCCGCTGGTCATTGTCGGCGTGCCGGGCCACACCCGGGAACGCCGAATGGAGACGCGGTTCATCGTGCCTGGCTCGATGGTCGCCAATCTCGACTTCGTCGAAGGCATCTTCGGCAATGCCGGCGATCCCTATCTCCCGGAGAACGACGCCGCGCTCGACCCACTGGGCTGGACGGGGCACACCGGTCTGGTCATCCTCGCCCCACACCTGACCACCGCAACCAAGAAGTCGCTCGGCCTCCCGCACCGCGACGACGCCACGGAGCGCCAGGTGCGCGACGGCATGTGCTGGAGCGACCCGGCCGAGGTTTACAACGGGGGCAAGGCCTTCAAGGTCTGCGCCCGCGACGAGCGCGGCGTCATGGTGACGATCATCGCCGACAACTACTTCGGCTACTGCAAGAAGGAAGTGAAGACCCAAATCTCCATGTCCGCCAATCTCTTTGGTGGCGCGGAGGAAGAGCACTCCGGTGGTGCCATCGTCTTCCCGTCGTGGGACGAGGGCCAGGAGTTCGTCAATACGTATGCCGCGGACGCCCCCTCCGTCGCCGACGTCACCTCCCGCGACCCGTCGGGGTGGGCGCTGGACTCGGGCGGGTGGGCACGCGCCACGGGGCAGCGCGGCCTGGTCCTCGTGCCGGCCGGCGCCCGTTTCTCCCTGCACGACCGCTCGATCACGTGGCCGGGGGACGAGGGTATGGTGCGCATCCCGTTCCGTGGGGACACGACCTACCTCGACACCACCGGCTTCCGGGTCGCGATGAAGCAGGTGCGCCGAGATCCGGTGCAGTGGACCATCATCGGCACGTCGGCCACGGCGACCGTGTGTCACAAACCGTCGACTGTCTCCGGCGGCGGCAAATCGGAGATCTCAAAGTCGATTGCGGACGCGATCACCATCGGGCAGGCCTATGTCGCGGACTTCGATGCCGACATGGACGCCGTCGAGGCGATCGTCAGCCGCGACTACAGCGACCGTTATGCCGAGCCGTTGTGGAACGGCCAGGACCACCGGCCCCTGCTCGGTGCCGACCGCAGCACGGGCAGCATCATCAAGCTGTTCACCCCGAGCTCGGAGTACTCCGAGGAGCACAACTCCTTCATCCGGGCGATCCCGGCGCATGTGCTGCAGCTCGTCTATGTCATCAAGAAGGCCTACCGCGCCGAATGGGGCGCCGATTGGCGCAGCCACTTCTCGGTCAGCCGCGTCAACGGCCGTCCCGGCAATCGCCTGCGCCTGGACGGCGAAAACGTCCTGGTCGACATGCTGCGCGTCGGCTTTGAGTCGGACGGGTCTTATCGGCTCTTCTCGCTGCGGCCAGACTTCTCGCCAGCCATCAAGGTGCAGGCTGAGGATGACATCACCGCCTCGGTGGTGGTCCCCACCGGCGGCCCCGATGCGCCATCGGTGAAATATGTCGAGAACTGCGAAGGCCTGCTTTTCCAGCGCCCCGACGACGCCATCGTGCCCGGCTATGACTCCACGGCCGAGGCCGATATCGCTTCTCCCGGAACGTTTTTGTCCAACTTCGAGCCCCTCGACCGGGCTGCCGTGACCGAACTTGCCGATGACGCCGTCGCTGTCAGTCAGTTCACCGAGCCCATGCGTGACCTGCTCACCGGGTTCGCGTCGGGCACGCTGGCGAGCGACGCGGCATACCTCGTCTGCTCCGCGCGACCCAGGCTCGTTGACGGCAAGCCGTCGAAGAACCCGCGCTACTTGCAGGTGCGGCCCGACCTCGCCGACCCGGTCGGCACGTCGACCGCGATGACGTCGCTGCGGCTCGGGCGGGGCCTCTCGCTGGCCGAGCCGATTGCGACCGGGGTGGATGTCGTCGCGGCCGGGCGACGCAACAACCCCCCTGCCGAGGGGGTGCCAGCGCTCTGCGCCTTCGGCCCGCTGCACTACCTCGAACTCCCCGAGTTGCTCATGGAGTTCATCTCCTCGATGACGGGCAAGTCGCCGTCGACGACCGGCGCCGGCAGCGAGGGCGCGATGACCAAGTCGCCCTTCAACGCCCTGCCGACGACCTACGACCTCAACGCCGCCTTCTTGTCCTTCGCCCTGACCGGCTATGACGGCTGGATCTCCGGCGCCGGCCACGTCGGACCGCAGGTTCGCGTCGACCATGACGTCAGTCTGCTCATCCCGGAGCTGTTTGCGCGGATGCGGCCCGCCGAGCGGTCGGCAGCGGCTCTCATCGACGCCGGCCATCTGGAGCGCATGACCGATGTGACGCTGCCCGACGGTCGAGTTGTTGCTGCGAGCCGGCTCGGCTATCGAATCACCTCGAAGTTCGCGACGACCTTCCTCGGTCGCATCTTTATGCACCCGGACGCAATCTTCACCGAGGCGATTCTGCGGCCGGAGACTCAGGACCTGACAGCCTTTACGGACTCGGTGGACGTGATGGTGTCGACTCACGAACGGGTCGCCCGCTCCTACCTCAAGGACGGCACCATCGACTCGGCCTGCCCACCGGTGCGCGCGCTGCTGGAGATCATGGCCGACGGCATCTCCGCCGATGGCCATACCCTCGACGATCCCGCCTTCCGGGCGATGTTCACGCGCGAGGCCGTCCTGGCCAGCCCGTGGTATGCCGAGCGCCTCGACGCCGCCCAAGCCCAGCTCGTTGTCCGCGCTGAGGCGGGGATCGCGTCCCTCGAGGAGCTGCTCGCGGCCGATGGCGATGATCGTGTCAGCGACCGAATGTCTCTGCACGACCGGCTCTCGGAGGTTGTCCAGGCACGCGAGGAGGCGATGTCGCCGGCGACGCGGGCCCGCCTGGTGGGCACCTTGGGGCGGCAGCCACGGTTCCGTTGACGGGACGGTCCACCGGTTCCTGAACCGGTCGGTCCTGCCCCGTCTGTCCCGCCGACCGATTTGGGCGCGCGCTGTGGCACACAAGGTGAGCGGATCGCCATACAGTCGGCGAATGACACGCGAAGAGTCACTGGAGCCGGCCGGCGAGACCTCGGATGTCGACGCGAACCCGGCTGCCCGCGTCGCCAACCCCCGCCTCGCCCACATCGTCTTGTCGACGGCCTTCATCGAGAATCATGAGCCGGCCCAAGTTCAGGCCTATATCGACGCGCTTGTCGCGGCGCAGGAGCAAGCCCACTCCACCAGCGAGGACGACCTTGCCGACGGCCTGCGTGACCGCCTCGACGCCGCCGGGGTGATCCTGCCGGACGAGTCCTATCGCAATCTCGCGCGCCAGGTCCACGACAGCGCCGGACTCGCGGTGAGTTCCGACTCCGGCGAGGTGCTGTATGGCGATCCCCACCTCGCCCAGCCGACTCACGAACCCGACGTGCGCGGCACCGACGACCCCGAGGACCCGGACCGCCCGGTCTACTCCTGAGGGTCGTGCCCGAGCCACCGATTCGGCCGCTGCCCACCAGGGCTAGCGTGTGGCCATGTTCGGCCGATCAACCCGCACCCTGACGTTCCTCACTGGCGCACTGCTGCTTCTCGGTGCGGGATGCTCCAGCGGCGATGTCAGCCCGTCGGCTACGGTCAGCGCCTTGGCGACCTCTGAATCGTCGACGCGCGTCGAGAGTTCGCCCACCGGCCAATCAAGCACTACGACAACGGATCCCGCGACGGGCAGCTCCGGCAACGACCGGGTCACCATTGCCGACCTGCTGGCTTCTGCGGAGGTTCCCGCGAGGTGCGATATGCCCAAGCAGACGCTGATCAACGGGGCGACGGACCCCTCGTTTTCCCCGCGCAGCGGTTGGCTGATCTTGGACGACGGTGTCGGTCCGATTGCGGCCGATCTCAACGGCGATGGGAATCAGGAGCTGGTGGTGCGCTTCGGCTGCACGGCCGGCGGCGTCGGATGGCCCGAACTGCTCTTGGTGTACACCCCGGCCCACGGCTCCTCGGCTATGTCGACCTCGCCGAATTCAGCCAGCGAGAGCACAGCTACGTCACTTCGTGGTCGCCGGGCTCAGGAGCAATCGGCGTGGTGTGGCAGAGCTACGACGGAGCCGGCTCTGGCATAGAACACATCCGGGGAATGCTGACGGCGGATGACGATCACGTCACGTTGGACGTGATGTCGTCGAGGACTCCCTCCGATGGCGCTGAGGCGGTCGGCAACGCCTTTACGAAAGCGCTGATGGAAGGGGACGCGGCGAAGGCCCGGCAGCTGGCCACCCCGGAGGCGCTGGCCGCCCTCGGACCCGACTGGGAGTCAAGTCAATTCAGCGGTGCCAGCCAATGCGTCGTTCGCGACGAAAGTTTCCCGATGAGTTGTGAAATCACCATCGTGACCGGCGAGCCGATCGAAGGAAACTTTGCCATCATCTACCGTTTCGACTTCACCTCCGATGCGGAGGGTCAGGTCAAGATCTCCGCAATCTCCAACCAGGGTGACGCGGGCTAGGTCGCCGGCGACCCGGGCACCAATCGCCGGTTTCGAGGACTCGATTTAAGGCGGTATGCTGGTTACTGAGGCGTACTCGGGCCGGACAGTGGCGTCCGCCGTAGCCCCTCACCACTTTGGCTTAACGCCCACCCCCCTTGGTAGGATTTACCAGAATTACTTCGAGTCGCTCGAGCACGGGCGCGAGCATTCAGACGTCCGGTCGCAGGCGGTGTCAAGGCGTCGTAGCAACGTGGGGTTGGCCGAGGAGGAGTCGTTCGAAGGATTCGCGGGGGGTGAGGTAGCCCAGGACGGCTCGGGGGCGTTCGTTGAGTTCTTCGGCGATGGAGTTCAGGTAGGGCTGATGGGCGGGGATGTTCTCGCCCTTGGGGATGTACTCACGGATCAGGCCGTTGGTGTTCTCGTTGCTGGGACGCTGCCAGGGGCTGTGTGGATCGGCGAAGTACACCGGCAGGTCGGTGGCGACGGTCAGCGCGGCGTGGCGGGCCATCTCGCTGCCTTGATCCCAAGTCAGCGAGGCGCGCATCATTTCGGGTAGGGCGTTGACGTGCTCGATCAGGACCTCGGCCAGGTCGTCGCTGGACTTGCCGTGATGCAGGGCCACGATCACGGTGTACCGGGACATCCGCTCGACCATGGTGGCTGCAGCGCTGGCGCCGTTCTTGCCGATGATCAGGTCGCCTTCCCAGTGCCCGGGTACCCTCCGCTCGGCGCTGCCGGGGTGTTCGTTCTCCCGGGCGGTGATGGGACGCATCCCCACGATCGGGGCCCCGCGCCTGCTCGATGAGCGGGGCTTTCGCTGGGTGCGCTTGGAGCGCAGGAAGACCCCGTGGCGGACCAGCTCGGCGCGGGGCATGGCGTAAATGAACTGGTAGATCGCCTCGTGCGAAGCCAGCAGGCCACCGGCCGGTAGGGAACCCTTCATGACCTCCACGGTGGCGTCCTCGGCCTCCAACTTCAACCGGCCGGCGATCTGACGGGGCGTGCGAGACTGCCGCAGATCGGCCAACACCCGCTGACCCAGCAGCGGATCGGCGGCCACCTTGCGCGGCTGCGGACGGGCGCGGCGCCGTTGGGCCCGCACGTCGGCGCTGACCACCCGATACCCACACGTCTTGGTGGAGTTCCGGGCAATCTCCCGGGTGATCACTGACCGATCCCGGCCCAGGTCACGCGCGATCCGCGCCGGGCTCCAGCCCGCCTTCAACCCAGCCGAAATCTCCGCCCGGTCCTTGATCGTCAACTGCCGTCTCGTGCCTGCCACCGGTCCAGCCTCCCAGCCTTCAGCCCCGATCCAGTGGAGGCTGTTGCTTGGACGCTATGACCCTGCC
>NZ_HF571038.1:2069100-2087355 GCF_001046875.1 Nostocoides jenkinsii Ben 74 | reverse complement strand
CAGCGCCTCATGCGGCTCGGTCGCCCTCCCGCTCTGCTCATCGCGTCCGGGCGGCGGGCGCCGGGGACGGCGCGGGTGAGCCAGGACGTCCACCTCGGCACCGACGACCAACTCTTGGCGACGCTGCAGAGGATGAGCGGCACCGCGCCGGAGTTGTTCTCTGACGAAGAACTCATGCGCACTGTCTTGCCGGCCGTCCGGGGCGACTATAAGGCGGCCGAGACCTATCGACACCCTCACCACTGGACGCCGTTGCCCCTGCCGATCACGACAATCAACGGGGTCCAAGACCCGGAAGTGACGCCGGCCGAGGTCGAGGCCTGGCGGCACCACACAACCGGGGAGTATGCCGCGCACTGGTTCCCGGGCGGACACTTCTATCTCAACGACCATGCCGAGGCGGTCATGCGACTGATCCGTCAGGCCGGGATGCGTCTGTAACAGCTCAGGCGCTCAGGGCCGGTGCGGTCTCCTCGACGAGCAATGATCAGAACCTGTGGATGGCCTTCGGCGGGGTGACGTGAGGGAGCGCACCTTCCCGAGGAAGAACTGAAGTCCAAGTAGCTCTGATCGGGACCGGCGTTGACGCGCTGGTTCGGGAAGGTGCGCTCATGCTCACCGCAATTGACCAGGATCCGCGATCCAACCAACACTGTCGACGGTGCTCGAAAACTGAACAGTTTCGGCGCTTGAAAAGTGAACACCCTCTGAGATTGGAGAGTGATCACTATGGAGGACTGGGCGTTGATCCGGCGGTTGGCTGCCGATGGGGTGGCCAAGGCTGAGATCGCCAGGAAGTTGGGGATCTCGAGGACGACGGTGGTCAAGGCGGTGGCTTCGTCGGGACCGCCGAAGTATGAGCGTGCCGCGTCAGCGACGTCGTTCACGCCGTTCGAGAGCAGGGTCCGGGCCTTGTTGGCGGAGACCCTGGGCATGCCGGCCACGGTGATCGCCGAACGGGTTGGCTGGAGCGGGTCGATCCGGTGGTTCCGCGACAACGTCAACCGGGTCCGGGCTGATCATCAACCGATCGACCCGGCGGACCGGTTGTCGTGGTCGGCGGGGGATGTCGCGCAATGCGATCTGTGGTTCCCGCCGCGCAAGATCCTGCTCGAGGACGGCACCCGCACGTTGCTGCCGGTGCTGGTGATCATGTGCGCGCATTCCCGGTTTGAGGTTCCCCCCGGACCGTGGAGGCATCGACAATTTGGATCGAGATGCCGGAGAAGCGGAAGAAGTACGACCGGGAGTTCCGTGAGGGAGCGGTCCGGATCGTCGAAGAGACCAAGAAGCCGATCGCGCAGGTTGCCCGTGACCTCGGCGTGAACGAGGGCACTCTGGGTAACTGGGTGACTCGTGCGCGCGCCGAGGCCGACGGCAGCCGCGGCCTATCCCGCGATGATGTCGCCGAGTTGAAACGGCTCCGCGCCGAAGTCGCGGAGTTACGGATGGAGCGTGATGTCCTCAAGCGATCCGTGGTCCTGTGGGTGAAGGAGGCGACGAAGTGAGCGTGGCCCGCTTCATCGCCGACCAGACGAAGTGAGCGTGGCCCGCTTCATCGCCGACCAGAGGACCAAGCACCGAGTGCCGCACACCATCGTCTGTGCCCTGTTGGGGGTCTCCCTGGCGTGGTTCTACAAGTGGCGGGCCCGAGCCACCGGGCCGGCCGCCGACTCGGGCCTGCACACCACCCGAGATCTGCGCCGCGACACTGTCGACCGCGCGGTCGCGGTGGCGTTCCGGAAGGCCCGCGGGGTGCACGGCTCACCCCGGCTGGTCCATGACTTGCGCGACGACGGCTGGACCGTCAGCGAGAAGACGGTCGCGGCCTCGATGCGCCGTCAAGGGTTGGTCGCCCGCCGGATCCGGCGCCGTAACGGCCTGACTAGGCAGGACAAGACCAAGCGCCGTTCCCCGACCCGCTCCGACGCGACTTCACCGCCGACCGCCCGAACAGCCGGTGGGTTGGTGATATCACTGAGATCCCGACGGGAGCCGGGAAGCTTGCACCTGGGCTGGCGTAACCACCTACGGCTGGGACGGGACTACTACGTGCGCGTGGACACCAACGACTACTCCCCCGCACGCGGGGGCACCCCCAGGTCCACCCCAGCGCGATCGGAGGACGGGTCGACGTCACCGCTGACCTAGCCACCGTCCGAGTCCGTCACGGCGGCCGTCTGGTGGCCGAACACGACCGGCGGTGGGCCCGCTCGATGACGGTCACCGACCCCGCGCACGTGCAGGCTGCTGCCGTGCTGCGACGCACCTACCAAGGCCGCGACCCGGTCCCAGCGGAGGACCCTGCCCTGGGCATGGTACGAGACCTGGGCGACTACGACCGCGCCTTCGGCCTCGACGCCGGTGGCCTGTCATGAGCGCCAAGACCAGCGCTTCGACGTCGGCCGCTGAGACGCTCAAGACGATCACCCACCTCGCGGCAGCATTGAAAGCGCCACGGATCACCGAGTCCGCCGCCCGGCTGGCCGACCACGCCCGCGACGCCGGCTGGACCCACGAGGACTACCTCGCGGCCGTCCTGGATCGTGAAGTCGCCGCCCGCAACGCCTCCGGCGCCCAGCTGCGGATCCGAGCCGCCGGGATGCCCGCAGTCAAGACCCTCGAAGACTTCGACTTCGACCACCAACCCGGCGCCCGCAGCACCGTCCACGCCCTGGCCTCCGGGGCCTACCTGACCGAGCACCGCAACGTGGTCCTCCTCGGCCCGCCCGGCACCGGCAAAACCCACCTGGCCACCGCCCTAGGTGTCGCGGCCGCCAGGCAAGGACACCGCGTCCTGTTCGCCACCGCCACCGACTGGGTCGCCCGCCTGGCCGAAGCCCACACCCGCGGCCGGCTCCCCACCGAACTGACCCGCCTACGCCGCTACGGCCTGGTCATCGTCGACGAAGTTGGCTACCTCCCCTTCGAACAAGAAGCCGCGAACCTGTTCTTCCAACTCGTCTCCTCACGGTACGAACACGCCTCGCTGATCCTCACCAGCAACCTGCCCCTCAGCTCCTGGGCCGGCGTCTTCGGCGACCAAGTCATCGCCGCCGCCATGATCGACCGAATCGTTCACCACGCCGACGTCATCGCCCTCAAAGGCGCCTCCTACCGCCTACGCGACCGAGGCATCGACACCCTGCCCAGCATCAAAGCCGAACAAGGCTCAATAGACTGACCAAACCGTTCACTCTTCAAACGCCGAAATCGACCAGATTTCAAGCGCCGTCCACAGCACCTGACGGATCGCCGAGGCCTAGCGCGGGGCGCACCCGGTCAGGGCGACGCCAACCAGCCCGCATGTTTCCGCGGGTCACTAGGACGCACAAGGCGCACCCGACCCAACACGGGTCACTACCCACGTTCACCCATCTGCTACCACGCGTCTCGGTCGTACGCAGCCGTCTAGGGCAAGCAGAGGGCCCTTCCTCCGAACGGAGAAAGGGCCTCTGACCTGCGTAAACGTGGAGACTAGGGGGTTCGAACCCCTGACCTGAAGCTTGCAAAGCTACCGCTCTACCAACTGAGCTAAGTCCCCGAGACCGGGAGTATGAAGTTGTGGGAGCCTGCTTGCAAAGCAGGTGCGCTACCAATTGCGCCAAGGCCCCGAGGTGCGCCGGGGGGCCGGCGCGGGTAGGTCAGCTTGCTGGCGTGCTTGATGGGGTGGTGGGTGCCTCGGGCTTCGGCGCGGTGGCCTCGGCCCAGAGGTCCTTGTCGGCCTTGGAGCGGTCGAGGTTCTTCTTGACGATGGTCGCACCAACAGCGGTGGCGATGACCAGCAGCAACTTGCGCATGGTGTCTCCTCCCGGGGAAACGGACCCGCCTCGACCGATCGAGGTGGGTTGCTGGTGGGCCTAACAGGACTTGAACCTGTGGCCTCTTCCTTATCAGGGAAGCGCTCTAACCGTCTGAGCTATAGGCCCCAGCCACGCGTGCCGACGAGGACACGCGACGCACGAGATTACCCCACGCGGGCGCGCCCAACCAAAACGAGGTCAGTCGTCGGTGAGCGTCATCTGCACGCCGCCGACCAGCGACGCGCAGATGTTGTAGAGGAAGGCGCCCAGCGTCGCCATGGCCGTCAGCAGCAGCACGTTGACGACACCGAGCACGACCGACAACGACACGACTCGGCCGAAGCCGGCGATGTCCATCAGGTCGAACTTCGTCGAGGTGTCGCCGATGACCTTGTTGACCATCGAGTTGATCTGGTCGAACACGCCCATGCCGGACAGGAGCATCCACAAAACGGTGATCATGACGACCGTCGCGATGCCGAGCCCCACGGCGACCAGGAAGGACACCTTCATCGCCGACCACGGGTCGATCCGGGAGGCCGTCAGGCGCACGCGGCGGCCGGTTGGCCTGGCGGCGGAGGGCGCGATCGGCTTCGGCGCGGGCGTTGGCGGGACCGCCACAACCTCTTTCACGCTCACTCTTCACCTCCGGAATCGGTGGGGGCAACAGACCCCGTGTCCTGGTCGGACACTACCGCGTCCACCTCGGAAACCTCCGGCGCCCCAGCGGAATCACCCTCGGACCCGACTTCGGCCTCGACTTCGGCGGCGGCCTCGCTGCGAGCCACGGCGACGATCGCGTCCCCGGTCCGGGGCGTCGCGAAACTGACACCCATTGTGTTGCGTCCGGTCAGGCGGACCTCGTCGACGCGGGAGCGGACGATATTGCCCTTCTCCATCACCACGAGCACCTCGTCGGCCGCCGACACCGTCAGCGCACCGACCAAATCACCGCCCCGCTCGGACAGCTTCGCCACGGCCACGCCGAGTATGCCGCGCCCCTTGCGCGACCACTCCGAGGCCTTGGACCGCTTCGCCAGCCCGGATTCGAAGACGACAAAGACATCCGGATCCGTCCCCGCCGGGATGACGCTCATTGACAGCAGCGAATCCTCGGACCGGAACTTCATCCCAGTCACCCCGGACGTCGCCCGGCCCATCGGCCGCAGCTGGGTGTCGTCCGCGGCAAAGCGGGCCGACTGCCCCTTCCGAGAGACCAGCAGCAGGTCGTCGACGTTGTCCACCAGCCCGGCCCCGACCAGATGGTCGCCGTCGCGCAGGTTGATGGCGATGACGCCACCACTGCGCGGGGAGTCGAACTCGGCGAGCCGCGTCTTCTTCACCAGCCCCCGCTCGGTTGCCAGGACGAGGTATGGCGCGGCCTCGTAGTCGTGGATCGCGAGCACCGCGGCGATTGTCTCCCCGGGCTGGAAGGCCAGGAGGTTGGCCACGTGCTGACCCTTGGCATCCCGACCCGCATCCGGCAGTTCGTACGCCTTCGCGCGATAAACGCGACCAAGGTTGGTGAAGAACAACAGCCAGTGATGGCTGGTCGTGGTGAAGAAGTGCGACACCACGTCCTCGCCACGCAACTGTGCCCCGCGCACGCCCTTGCCGCCACGGCGTTGCGAGCGGTACTCGTTCACTCGAGTGCGCTTCGCATACCCACCGCGGGTGATGGTGACGACCACATCCTCCTCGGGGATGAGGTCTTCCATCCGCATGTCCCCGTCGAAGGGGACAATCGTGGTGCGGCGGTCATCGCCATACTTCTTGACGATCTCGGCGAGCTCGTCGGAGACGATCGTGCGCTGCCGGCCGGGCTTGGCGAGGATGTCCTGGAAGTCCAGGATCTCGGCCTCGATCTCGTCATGCTGCTCAACGATCTTCTGCCGCTCCAAGGCCGCGAGCCGGCGCAGCGGCATGTCGAGGATTTCCTGCGCCTGCCGCTCGTCGATCTCCAGCATCGCCATCAGCCCGGCGCGCGCCTCATCGACCGTGCGCGAAGCGCGGATCAGCGCGATGACCTCATCGAGCCGGTCGAGCGCCTTGAGCAGACCGCGCAACAGGTGGATGCGCTCCTCCGCCTTGCGCAGGCGATAGGTCGTCCGACGCTGGATGACGTCAATCTGGTGCTCGACCCAGTGCCGGATGAAGGCGTCGATCGGCAGCGTCCGCGGCACCCCGTCGACCAGGGCGAGCATGTTGGCACCGAAGGTCGTCTGCAGCGGGGTGTGCTTGTAGAGATTGTTGAGGACGACCTTGGCAACCGCATCGCGCTTGAGCACGATGACCAGGCGCTGGCCGTTCTTGCCCGACGTCTCGTCGCGGATGTCGGCGATCCCCTGCAGGCGACCGTCCTTGACCTGCTCGGCGATCTTTTGCGCGAGTGCGTCCGGATTGACTTGGTATGGCAGTTCCGTCACGACCAGGCAGGTGCGGTTCTGAATCTCCTCGACCGTCACCACCGCGCGCATCGAGATCAGGCCGCGACCAGTGCGGTAAGCATCCTCGATCCCCTTGCGCCCCATGATGAGCGCACCCGTGGGGAAGTCCGGCCCGGAGATGCGGGCCATGACCTCGGTCAGCTGCTCTTCGCGTGTGGCGTCGGGATTGGCCAGCATCCACTGCGCCGCGTCGGCGACCTCGCGCAAGTTGTGCGGGGGGATCTGGGTCGCCATCCCGACCGCGATGCCGGCCGAGCCGTTGACGAGCAGGTTCGGGAAGCGCGACGGCAGGACCGTCGGCTCGCTCTCCTTGCCGTCATAGTTCGGACCGAAATCAACGGTGTCCTCGTCGATGTCGCGCACCATCTCCACCGACAGCGGCGCCATCCGGCACTCGGTGTATCGAGGCGCCGCGGCCCCGTCGTTGCCGGGGCTACCGAAGTTGCCCTGGCCCTGCACCAACGGATAGCGCAGCGCCCAGTCCTGCACGAGGCGCACGAGGGTGTCGTAGATCGCGCTGTCGCCGTGGGGATGGTATTTGCCCATGACGTCGCCGACGACGCGACTGCACTTGTTGAAGCCGCGATCCGGTCGGTAGCCGCCGTCCCACATCGCGAAGATGATCCGCCGGTGGACCGGCTTCAATCCGTCGCGCACATCCGGCAGCGCCCGCGCCACGATCACGCTCATCGCGTACTCGATGTAGCTGCGCTGCATCTCGACGTTCAGATCGATGGGCTCGATCGCGTCGGCACCCTCGGGAGGCAGTTCAGTCATCTCGCTCTTCTCACGTTCGGATTCACGTCGTCAGCTGGTTTTCGAATCAGGCTGGGAGGTGGGGGGGTATGCCGGCGCGGCTGGATGGGTCTGGCGGGAGCCGGGGCGAGCGCCAGCGAGCCGCGGCGGATGGGGGCCGCGCCGGCATACCCCCCATCTTCCAGCAGCGACCAACATCAGATATCGAGGAAACGGACGTCGCGGGCGTTGCGCTGGATGAAGCTGCGCCTCGACTCCACGTCCTCACCCATGAGGATCGAGAAGATCTCGTCGGCGGCGGCGGCATTGTCCAGAGTCACCTGCAGCAGGGTGCGCTCGGCGGGATCCATCGTCGTCTCGCGCAGCTCTTGCCAGTCCATCTCGCCCAGACCCTTGTAACGCTGGATCGGGTTCTCCTTGGGCAGTCGCTTGCCGTCGGCCTGACCCGCCGCGACGAGCCCGTCGCGCTCGCGATCGGTAAAGGCGAACTGGTGCGGCCCATTCGCCCACCGGATGCGATAGAGCGGCGGCTGGGCGAGGTAGACATAGCCGGCCTCGATCAGTGGCTGCATAAACCGGAAGAGCAAGGTCAGCAGCAGGGTCCGGATGTGCATGCCGTCGACATCGGCATCGGCCATCAGAATGATCTTGTGGTAGCGAGCCTTCTCGATGTCGAAGTCCTCGCCGATGCCGGTCCCGAACGCGGAGATCAAAGCCTGGACCTCCTGGTTGGCCAGGATCTTGTCGATCCGCGCCTTCTCGACGTTCAGGATTTTCCCTCGTATGGGGAGGATCGCCTGGTTGAACGACTCTCGGGCACGCACGGCGGAACCGCCGGCCGAGTCACCCTCGACGATGAACACCTCGGAGACGGCCGGGTCCTTGGCCTGGCAGTCGCGTAGCTTGCCGGGCAAGCCACCGGATTCGAGGACCCGCTTGCGGGTTGCCTCTCGCGCCTTGCGGGCCGCGACGCGAGCGGTCGCCGCCTGAATGGCCTTGCGGACGATCTCCTTGCCGACACCCGGGTTGCGTTCCAGCCAGGCGCCGAACTCATCCGTCATGGCGCGCTGGACGAAGCCCTTGACCTCGGAGTTGCCGAGCTTGGTCTTGGTCTGCCCCTCGAACTGGGGCTCGGCCAGCTTGACCGAGATGACCGCCGTCAAGCCTTCGCGGACGTCGTCGCCGGTGAGATTCTCTTCCTTCTCCTTCAGCACATTCTGCTTGCGGGCGAACTCGTTGATGAGCTTTGTGAGCGCGGCCCGGAAGCCCTCCTCGTGGGTGCCGCCTTCGTGCGTGTTGATCGTGTTGGCGTAGGTGTGGACCGACTCGCTGTAGGCCGTGGTCCACTGCATCGCCAATTCCAGGCTGAGGCTGCGGGCGGCGTCCTCGACCTCGATGCTGATGATGTCGGGGTTCACCGGGTCGGATTTCTTCGACCCGACGAGATGGGAGACGTAGTCGACCAGCCCGCCGTCGTAGCGGTAGGTCACGGTCTTGGCCTTGGTCGCGACGACCGCGTGACCCTGCTCGGCGGCCTCGCTGTCGACGACCTCCTGCACGTCGTCCTCGAGGTTGTCGAGGTCGAGGTCATCGTCGCTCGCAACCGGAACCCGCTCGTCGATCAGCGTGATGGACAACCCCTTGTTGAGGAAGGCCATCTGCTGAAAACGCGCGCGAATCGTCTCGTAGTCGAACTCGATGGTGTCGAAGATCTGGGCGTTGGGCCAGAAGGTGATCGTCGTGCCGGTGGCCTCGGTCTCCTCCATCCGCGTCAACGATCCGGTGGGGACACCGTGGTCGAAGGACATCCGGAAGGCGTGGCCCTTCTGGCGCACGCACACGTCCATACGCGTGGACAGGGCATTGACGACCGACGAACCGACCCCATGCAGACCACCGGAGACCTTGTAGCCGCCCCCGCCGAACTTGCCACCGGCGTGCAGCTGGGTCAGGACCAATTCGACGGCCGAGACCCCCTCGGTGGGGTGGATGTCGGTGGGTATGCCGCGGCCGTTGTCCTTGACGCGAACCGAGCCATTGGCCATGAGCGTGACGATGATGGTGTCGGCATAGCCCGCGAGCGCCTCGTCCACCGCATTGTCGACGATCTCCCAGACGAGATGGTGCAGACCGCGCTCACCGGTGGACCCGATGTACATACCCGGGCGCTTCCGGACGGCCTCCAGGCCCTCCAGAACGGTGATGGCACTCGCGTCGTAGGCGGGCACGCTGGTCTCGTCGGGCCGATCAGCCACGGTGCTCCTCGGGATTCGCAATCATGGCGCCAAATCGGTCACGATCGGCGGCCTGGGCAACGCTCAATTCTACCTGTCACCGGTCGAAAACATGGCATTGGACCACCTTTTGGGCCCATCTGAGCGCATGGGGGGCGCCGCTCCACGGGGGGCTATGCGACGACGGGGTTTCGCGGCGCTACGCGGCTGCTGACAGGCGTCGGCTTGGGTGCCTCAGCTCAGCTTGAACGAACTGATGGCATCGCTCCAGGTGCCCATCGCGGCCTGTCGATCGAGGTAGCCCGCGAACCGGCCGCCCGCGTAGTAGCTCTGCCGGTAACCGAGCAGGTCACAGCCGTTCATCGTCACGAACGAGCTGACGCGGTTGTCCCAGCCGAACGGCATGACGGCGTTGGCATAGTCCGTATCCAGCTTGCTGGCGGTGCACGGGTGGTAGCCACCGAGTTCCTTCTTGGCACCAAGGAAGTTGCCGCCGTCGAAGAAGACGACTAGGACCCGCCAGCCCGGCCGGGCAGCTTTCCACGCCGCCACCTCGGCGGCCGAGGTGAAGCACGCCGCCTCTCCGCCGTCGAGGTCACCCACGCAGTGGCTGCTACTCATCGCCGGCGCCTCGATCCCCTCACCGCCGACGGCGCTCGCGGTGGGCATCCCGAGGGCGACGGGGACAGCAACGGCCGTCATGGCTGCGGCAGCGGTCAGGCGAGAAATCATGGGAACTCGTTCTTCATGGCGGGGTGTGCGATCGGCTGGGTCAGACGCCAAGTATGCAATGGAGCTACCGACGAGTACGCCAATCCGGGCGAGACGCGTGCCCGGGTTGCCGGTCGTTGGATTAGCGTGGGCGCCGCCGGGGCGAGGCCGCGGCATACATCCATCTTTGCGGCATCTGCCCATCAATGCAGGGAGAGTCTCGTGACGACGCCAGTACCCACCCGCCCATATGTGCTCGTGCACGCGGGGGGCCGGACGTGGCAGGCCAGCGGACAACTGCACCGGACCCGGCTGCTCGCCGACGTTCCCGCGCCGGCGCCGGCCGGTGGCCTGCCGGTGGTGAGCATGGTCCCCTACTGCCAGATCCGGGAGCGGGGGTATGCCGTGCACGACGGCGGCGAGGAGATCCTCACCCTCGTCCCGGACGAGGTCGTCGACATCGACCCGGAGAGCCTGCGACTGCCCGGCGGTGCGGACTCGCCTCTCACCCCCGGACCGCTCGAACTCACCTCCAGCGACGAGGAGTATGCCGCGATCGTCGAGGCGGTCATCCGCGACGAAATCTGCCGTGGCGAAGGGGCCAACTTCCTCATCTCCCGACAGGGCCGGGTGCAGGTCGGGCCCGTGGACGACGCGGCGATGCGTGATCTGTTCGCACGCTTGGTCGCCGCCGAGCCGGGCGCCTATATGACGTATTGCTTCGCCACCGGCGACCGGTGGTTCGTCGGCGCCTCCCCGGAGCGGCACATCACCGTCACCGATGGCGAGGTGACGATGAGCCCCATCTGCGGGACCCTCCCGAAGAAGGCGTTGACGCGTCGGGCCGACCTGATCGAGTTCATCACCGATCCCAAGGAGATCAACGAACTCTTCCAGGTGGTCGATGAAGAACTGAAGATGATGTCCCGACTGTGCAGCGCGGGCGGGACGGTGGTCGGGCCTTACCTGCAGGAGATGGCGGCGCTGGTCCACACGGCATACGACCTGACTGGGCGCAGTGAACTGGCGCCGATCGACATCTTCCGGGACTCAATGTTCCCGGCGACGATGATCGGCAGCCCGCTGGAGAATGCCGCGCGGATCATCCACAAGTACGAGCCGGGGTCACGCCGCTACTACACGGGCGCGGTGCTCGTGCGCACCCGTGGGGAGGGGGGCCGGGAGAATCTCGACTCGGCGATCACCATCCGCTCGATGGAGATCAGTGCCGCGGGCGAGGTGATCCTGCAAAGCGGCGGCACGATCGTGCGCGACTCCGAGCCGGTCAAGGAAGTGGCCGAGGTCGTCTCCAAGATGCAGGGGCCGCTGAACGCGCTGCACGGCGTACCGGCCCCGGCCCCGAGCCTGGATCAGTTCACCGACCGGGCCGTCAACGACATTCTCGCGCTGCGCAACAAGTACCTCTCGCGGTTCTGGACCCGGGAACAGGCACACGAGGACGACCGCCCGGCCGGGCGCAGCTTGCGGATTCTGGTGATCGACCACGAGGACGAGTTCACCTTCATGCTGGTGCACGCGCTGCGCAGCATGGGCCATCGGCCGCAGTGGCACCGCTGGTCGGATGAGGGCTTGTCCCTAGGTGACTGGGACCTGGTGCTGCTCGGGCCCGGCCCGGGCGACCCGCTGGACCAGGGCTCAGCCAAGATGGCGAGCCTGCACGCGCGAGTCGCCGAATGTTTGGACCGGGAGATCCCGTTCGTCGCGGTGTGTCTGGCGCACCAGGCCCTGAGTCACCAGCTGGGGCTGCCGATCGTGGCGCTGGACCCGCCGCGGCAGGGGGTGCAGGAGACCGTCGACCTGTTCGGTCGGCAGGAAGCGGTGGGGTTCTACAACACCTTCTGCCCCGTGACCGATGCGGGTATCCCGGATGGGATCGCGGCGGCGACGCTGGAGGACGGGCGGCATGTGGCCGCGCTGCGCGGACCCCACTTCTCCAGCTTCCAGTTCCACGTCGAGTCGGTGCTCACCAGCAACTCGATCACCATCCTGCGCGACGCCATCGACCGGTTACCCAGGTCGACGGGCAGAGCCACGCCGTAAAAATGGGCCGTATGCGGCGTGTCCCTGCCCGTCGAGTTCGTGGAGGCCCGTCGAGTTTGTGGGCCTGGCTCAGCTCAGCCGGAAGCTGGAAATGTCGTTGTTCCAGCGCACGAGCTTGATGTCGTGGTCCACCCAGCCACGGAAGGCGTCGCCGCGGAAGCTCGTGCCGTCGTAGCCCTTCATGTCGCAGCGGTTGCGGGTGACGAAGGAGCCGGCGCGGTTGTTCCAGCCGTAGGTGCCGAGGTTCGGTAGGGCGTAGTCGACATCGCGGGTCGTGGTCGTGCAGGCGCCGTTGGCGTGGCCGAGCGTTAGCGTCTTGCCGCTGTAGCCCGTGCGGTCATAGAAGATCACTAACGGGATCCAGCCCCGCATTCCGTCGGTCGCGCGCTGGGCCTCGGCCTGTGTGGCGTGGCAGCTGAGCAGCCGGCCATCGGTGTCTCCGATGCAGTGGGCGCCGACGGCGCGATCGGGAGCGGCCTGGGCGGGGGCGGCCACGGCCATACCGCCGAAGGTCGCGGCAGCGACTCCGACATAGGCGAGCTTGCGAAGCATGAGTTGTTCCCTCCTGGGTACGTGGGTCAGGTCCTCGGGCAAGTTGGGTTACTTGTGGTAGCCACTCCGCTCACCCCATCGACGTTGCCAGCCGAGCCCGACCGTGTGGCTCTCCGGAGGTGGTTTATTTCTCAACCAGTTGCCCACAACCGGGCGCCCGTATGATGAAAGGTGCGTTCCCCGCATACTCCCCGAAAGGCTCCTGCCGCATGTCCTCCCGCCTGTCCGACGTCGCGTCCCGCCGCACGATCCTGCCCGCCGGAGCCTCGGTCGTCGACACGCTGACGGCGGCGAACGTCCTGCTCAACGGCCCGACTGGGGTCATCGCCGTCCAGACCGACGACGGCGTGGAGCGCGACCTGACCTGGGTGCCGGACGCCGAGACCGAGGTGGCGCTGATCCAGCGTGACTCGCCGGCCGGGTTGGCGATCATTCGTCACTCGACCACCCACATCATGGCCCAGGCGGTCCAGAACCTGTTCCCGTCCACCCGCTTGGCGATCGGCCCACCGACCGCCGAGGGCTTCTATTACGACTTCCTGTCGGATCGCAACTTCACGCCCGACGACTTGGTGGCGCTGGAGGAAGAGATGCGCCGGCTCGTCGCCGACGGGCAGCTTTTCCGACGCCGGGTGCTGACCAGCCTGGCTGACGCCGAGGCCGAGTCGGCGCAGGAGCCGTTGAAGCAGGAGCTCATCGCGACTCACCCGGTCCCGTGGCGCTTCGAGGGCGACCCGTATGGCGATGACGCGCTGTCCTATTACGACAACCTGTCGTACGACGGCGAGCGGAAGTGGACCGACCTGTGCCGCGGCCCGCACGTGCTCGACACGAAGTACCTCGGCGTTTTCACGCTGACCCACGCCGCCGCGGCCTACTGGCGCGGCGATGAGAAGCGCGAGCAGCTGCAGCGCATCTATGGCACCGCCTTCTTGGACCGGAAGGCCCTCAAGACCTATCTCACCGAGCGCGAGGAGCGTCTCAAGCGCGACCACCGCAAGCTCGGCGAAGAGCTCGACCTCTTCACCTTCGACCCGCACATCGGTCGCGGTCTGCCGCTGTGGCTGCCAAACGGCACCATCATTCGCGACGAGTTGGAGAAGTGGGCGCGCGAGACCGAGCGGTCGCTGGGCTACAAGCGCGTGGTCACGCCGGCGCTGGCCAAGGAGGACCTCTACTACCTCTCCGGCCACCTGCCCTACTACACCGACGACATGTACGCCCCGATCTCGATCGAGGACGAGACCTACTACCTGCGGCCAATGAACTGCCCGCATCACCACATGGTTTATCGGGCGCGGCCGAAGTCCTATCGCGACCTGCCCTACAAGGTCGGCGAATACGGCACGGTCTATCGCTTCGAAAAGTCCGGGCAACTCCAGGGGCTCATGCGCACCCGCGGCTTCACCCAGAACGACGCGCACATCTACTGCACCGACGAGCAGGCCGAGGAGCAGTTCCTTGAGGTCATGCGGATGCACGAGATGTACTACCAGCAGCTCGGCATCACGGACTTCCACATGGTGCTGGCCGTGCGTGACCCCGCCAACACCGACAAGTACCACGACGACGAAGAGATGTGGACGCGCGCCGAGGCGATCACCCGGGGCGCCATGGAGAAGTCCGGCATCCCGTTCATCCTCGACGTCGGCGGTGCGGCGCACTACGGCCCGAAGATCGACTTCATCATCCGGTCCGTGACCGGCCGCGAGTTCGCCGCCTCGACCAACCAGGTCGATCTCTACACACCGAAGCAGTTCGGCCTGACCTACAAGGCCTCCGACGGGACCGAAAAGACCCCGATCGTCATCCACCGCGCGCCGCTCGGCTCGCACGAGCGTTTCGTCTCCTTCTTGACCGAGCAGTATGGCGGTGCCTTCCCCTTCTGGCTCGCCCCCGAGCAGATCGTGGTCGTCCCGGTCACGGACACCTTCGACGAGGGCGCGCAAGCGGTTGCCGATGAGTTGTATGCCGCGGGGCTGCGCGCCGAGGCCGACGTCTCGGATGCCCGGATGCAGGCCAAGATCCGCACCCACTCGATGCGCAAGGTCCCTGTCACGATCGTGGTCGGCGCCCGCGAACTCGAAGAGCGGACGGCGTCGGTGCGGCTGCGCACCGGCGGCTCCTGGACGGCCCCGCTCGATGAGGTCAAGGACTACCTGCTGACCGTCGCGCGCGACCGCCGCCTGGTGCTCGACACGCCGTGAGCCGAGGGCGTTCTGGGAGCGGCGGACGCGCCAGCGTCCGGCGCGCCCGGAACGCCCTCGGGGTCGCGGCAGCGCTGCTGCTCAGCGCGTGCACTGGGGCTGAGATTGTTGCGGGAACCCATACCTCTGCCCTCGCGCCGGCTCGCGCATCGTCGACGCCGAGTTCATCACCGAGTGGCTCGCGGACCTCGTCACCGAGTGTTTCGCGACCCCCGGCGGGCACTCCCCGGCACGTGACGCGTCGCGGGGCCTATGCGCCAGCCGGCGCGGAGGCCTTCGCCGACACCCCGGTGTACTACCGAGACGGCTGTCGGTTCACCGAGGATTCAGCGCAGGTGCCGGCGCCCGGAACGTGCCACTACGGAACGCCGGGAGGACGTCGGGTCGCCCTGGTGGGGGACTCCAAGATCGGCCAATGGCTGCCAGCCCTTCAGCTGATCGCGCAGGCCGAGCGATGGGAGTTGCTGTTCTATTCGCGCAGCGGCTGCCCCTATGCAATCGAGGGCGTGAGCACCGATTGCCGGGCATTCGTCTCGACGGTGCACGAGCGGCTCGCAGCTACGGAGAAACCCGACCTCGTCATGGTCTCCCAGATCGGGCACAGCACCACAATCGCCGCATCCGAGGCCGCACTCTTGGCCGAGCTGGCCGCGGCGGGAGCCCGCGTCGTCGCGCTAGCCGACACGCCACAACCCGGCCGCGTGTCCCTTCCCGAGTGCCTCCTGGCCGCGACGGACTACTGGCGGGATTGCCGGTTCCGCAAGAACGACGGATCGGGCACCAGGACGCTGCGGGACGTGGTCGCTGCCGTCCCCGGCGCTGTCTTCGTCACGCTCAACGACCTCCTGTGCGCACCCGCGGACGGCTGTCCGCCCGTCCTGGACGGCATCGCCCTCTATCGCACCGGCTCACACCTGACCGCGAGCGCCGTCCTCGCCTTCACCCCAGCCCTGCATAAGCGACTCATCGAGGCCGGGGTGGCGCGCGGACCAGTCGTCGCGCGGAACTGACCCAATCCAGCCCGCGCGCTCAGGCCGGGTCCTCGCGGAGCGTGCCGTCGAAAAGCTGGCGAAGGTGATCGGGGAGGTGCTGCTCCGGGATCTGCACGTCGGTCGGCGGCGCCGAGCACGTGACGCCGTAGCAGAACGAGTCGGGCCGGGTCCGCTCCGCGCTCGCCTGCGCACGACCGTCAATGGCCTGCAGCGTGCGGCTCCCGAGAACCGACCGCCACTCCTGCGCCCGCGCCCGCGGAAGCTCATCCAACGCCACTGCACGCCGCACGGTCTGCCCGATGAGTCCGCCGCTGCGCGTCACCTCGACCACGGTGCCGGCCGGCACATCCGCCGGTGCCGGCGGCGTCGGGGCGTCCCCATCGCGTGGGTCGGGATCGGATTCTGGCTCCTGGGTGGCCCCCAGCACGCCCACCTCAGCCCACGCGTCGCGGACGGCGACCGCCTCGGGCGAGTCCGCGCCATACGTGGAAATGGCCTCGTCGACGGTGAGGCCGGCGAAGGTGACGAAGTCACAATCGGCACTGATGCCGGGGCCGGTCAGCACGGCATACCAAATCCGGCCGGGTGCCTCCCAGGCCGAGCCGCCCAGGGTGGTGGCGACGAGATAGAACGCCTTGTTGGGGATGCCCGAGTTGATGTGCACCCCGCCGTGGTCCTCGTCGGTGTCGACGTAGTCGTCCATGTGGGCCGGCTGCGGGTCCCGGCCCAGCAGGGGATTGTCGTATGCCGTTCCCGGCGCCTTCATCGAGCGCAGCGCCTGCCCGGCCAACTCACCGATCAGGAGTTCGGCGCCGATCAACCAGTCGGCGTCCGCGGCGCTCTGGCCCAGCGTGCGCTGCTTGACCAACGAGCCGAAGACGTCGGACATCGACTCGTTGAGCGCGCCGGGCTGCCCTTGATACATCAATCCGGCCGTGTGCTCGGTCACCCCGTGCGCCAACTCGTGACCGATCACGTCGAGGCTGGCGGTGAACCGCCCGAACACCTTGCCGTCACCGTCACCGAACACCATCTGCGTGCCGTCCCAGAACGCGTTGTCGTAGTCCTGCCCGTAGTGCACGGTCGCCCGCAGCGGCAGACCGCGCCCATCGAGTGAGTTGCGCTCGAACACCTCGGCATACAGCTGCCAGGTGTCGCCCAGCCCGTCGTAGGCCTCCGTCGCCGCCACGTCGTCCGTCGCCGGATCTCCCTCCCCGCGGACCTTCGTGCCCGGCAGGGCCGTGGCGTTGTGGGCGTCGCTGATCAGCCGCTCCGGGCCGCCGTCGATCGTGCTGAGCGGCAACCGTGGCCGCCCGGCCGACACTCGATCAGGGGCGAGGTGACCACGCCGACCGATCAGGCGCCGATCGGCATCAAGCAGCGCCTCCCGCGCGCTCGCCGCGATGTCGGCGTCGGCCGCATGGGCGAGCCGCTCGAGAATGTGGGGCGGAACGATGGTGCACCGAGACATGTCCCCTGCCTTTCCTGAGTGATGCCTCCATCTTGGACCAGAGCACCGACAGCCGCCCTGGCTACGCCTCAGCCATAGGTGTCGCGCGGGCCCCGGCCACCCGTCACGCCGCGTCGGCCGTGGCGCCAAGTGGGGGCGGTCGGACCCAGAATCCGGAGTTCGGTCACGACGTCCGGGCCGGTCTCCTCGGCGATGCGCGCCAGCAGGCTGCCACTGAGCAGGCGCAACTCCACGGCCCAGGACGTCGAGGCGGCGCGCACGACAAGTACCCCGTCGTCGAAGGTCTCCGGCCGGGCGTGCTCAGCCAGCGCGGGCCCGACGATCTGCGCCCACCGGCCGATCACGCCGCCCACCTCGACGTCCCGCTCCCAACCGCGGTCGGTGACGAGCCGGTCCACGACATCGCCGAGCAGACTCGGGTCGCGGTCCGTCGACTCGACACGCCCCGTGACCGGATGCCTTTTCCCTTTGGGTTTCGATCCGACCCGTAGGCCTTTGGCCCGGGCCGCCGCGCGCGCCCGGTTGAGCGCCTCCGTGGCCGCGTCGACCCCCGGCTCGTCAGCCGCGTCCAGTGGCTCACTCATTGGGCGGCACGACCTCGACCGACCCCCGCGTGACCAGGAGACTGGCGCCCACCAGCGAGGCGGGGATGTCCTCGGCGACGGCCGCGGTGATGATCACCTGCTCGCAGTCGGCGATCAGCCCCGCCAAGCGCTCCCGCCGCCCCGCATCCAACTCCGCGAAGACGTCGTCGAGGATCAGCACCGGATCCTCGCGGAGGTCATGCCGGAGCAGTCGGTATGCCGCGAGCTTCAGCCCCAGCGCAAATGACCACGATTCGCCGTGGCTGGCGTAGCCCTTCGCGGGCAGCTCCCCCAGCTGCAGCACCAGATCGTCGCGGTGGGGCCCGACGAGGCATTGACCGCGCTCGATCTCCGCCTCGCGCACGTCGCCAAGAGCGCCGAGCAGGGCCTGCGTCAGTTCCTCGATTTCGGGCACCTCCCCCGCCGCGATCGCGGCG
>NZ_HF571038.1:2048076-2069000 GCF_001046875.1 Nostocoides jenkinsii Ben 74 | reverse complement strand
CCGCCACGACAATGCCGATCTGCGCGACACGTCGCCCACGACGCGGCCGGAACGGCTCGTCCGAGGGCGAGGTGGCGGGCGGCGGCGCGGTGGTCACAACCGACAGGCCGCGATGCTGGTGACGAGGATCGCCCGGGCGCCCAGCTCATAGAGCTGGTCCATCACGCGATTGGTCTGCGCGCGCGGCACCATGGAACGCACCGCGACCCAGTCGGGGTTTTGCAGTGACGACACGGTCGGCGACTCCAACCCCGGGGTCAGCGCACACGCCTGCTCCACCAGTGCCGCCGGGCAGTCGTAGTCCATCAAGACATAGTGCCGCGCGGTGACAACCCCGACCAGGCGCCGACGAACAGTTTCCACGGCAACAATCTCCTGAGTGCCGGGGCGCCGGATGAAGACCGCCTCGGATTTCAGGATGGGTTCCCCGAACGGGGCCAACCCCTGCGCGCGCAGGGTGGTCCCGGTTTCAACGACGTCGGCGATGACGTCGGCGACGCCGAGGGTGATCGCGGTCTCCACGGCACCGTCGAGGCGCACGACATCGGCCTGCACCCCGACCTGGGCCAGGTGCTTGCGCACTAACTCCGGGTAGGACGTCGCGACGCGGCGGGAGGAGATCGAGGGGATGTCCCCGATCTCGCCTGGGCGCGCGGCATACCGGAAGGTGGAGGCACCGAAGCCCAAGGGCATGACCTCCTCGGCGCCCGAGCCGGCGTCCAGGAGCAGGTCGCGGCCGGTGATGCCGGCGTCGACGGTCCCGGACCCGACGTAGACGGCGATATCGCGCGGGCGCAGGTAGAAGAACTCGACCCCGTTGTCGGGATCGGCGACCACGAGTTCCTTGGGATCGCGGCGGGTGCGGTAACCCGCCTCCCGGAGCATGTCGATGGCGGACTCCGAGAGCGAGCCCTTGTTGGGGACGGCCAGGCGCAGCATACGAAAGTCGTTCCTAGAGATAGCTGTAGACGTCGTCGGGAGTGAGCCCGGTGGCCAGCATGAGGACTTGCAGGTGATACAGGAGTTGGCTGATCTCCTCGGCCGTCTTGTCCTTGCCTTCGTATTCGGCGGCCATCCAGACCTCGGCCGCCTCTTCGACGATCTTCTTGCCGATCGTATGGACGCCCGCGTCCAGCGCCGCGACGGTCCCGGACCCGGCGGGCCGGGTGGCCGCCTTGTGCGCCAACTCGGCATACAGCTGATCGAAGCTCTTCACGTGCACCAAGAGTACGGGGGCGGGCCGAGCGGGCCCGCCCCCGTCCATGCCAGCGGCGACGCTTAGACGGTGACGCGGTCGTCGACGCGGTCCGGCGAGCTCGACGCCCGGCTGGCCTTGACCCACTGGCTGAAGCCGTAGAGGACGAAGATGCCGTAGAAGCTGTACATCACGGCTGTCGGGACGTAGTCCGTGGCGAAGCCGAGGGGCACGCCGACGAGGTCCACGCCGATCCAGGCCAGCCAGAACTCGTTCCAGCCGCGCGCCATCGCGAAGGTCGCGATGATCGAACCGACGAAGATCCAGGCGTCGCACCAGTAGAACCACCACTGCGGCTGCCAGTAGGGATTCGGTGCGGCATTCCACAGCGCGACGAAGATCTGGTGCACCAGGACGGTGCCGAGCAGCCAGAGCGCGACTATGGCATAGCGCTCTTTGATGGTCGCCCAGCGCGGCGTGATGGCCGGGGCGGCGTTGTCGACGCCGCGGCGCTTGCGGCTCTCGTTCCAGCGCCACCAGCCATAGATGCTCGTGACGATGAAGAAGACCTGCCGGCCCGCCTGCCCGAAGAGCGGAATGCGCTCGTCGGCGGCGAAGAGCGCGCCGAGGTAGACGAAGAACAGGATGATGTTGGCGCTGATCCCGACCGGCCAGGCCCAGACCCAGCGCTTCATCCCGAGGTATGCCGAGGCGAAGCCGATGAGGATGCCGATGACTTCGAGCCCGTGGACCGAATAGGAGCCGACGGGGATGGTCCAGTCGATCAGTCGCTGAAAGATGTTGCCGGTCGCGGCGTCCGCGGCGGCGAGAGTGGTGATCATTGGTGTTCGTCCTTGGGAGTTCGATTGAGCACGGACGAACTCCGGGGACATTGCACACCGGGCACCCGCGCGGTCCACGCGGACGTGGGCCACGGCATACCCGCCGTACGTGCTGCCTACCATCCGGACTTTCACCGTCGGTCCTGGAGTTTCACCAGGTCAACCGCTAACTGGCTGCCAGCGGGTCGTGGACTGTCACCACCGGTTCGGAATTACACCGACCCCGGAGCACGTGACCCCAGTATGCCGCAGCCTCCCCTGCCCACGCCTACCACCCCGCGTGGGCTCCCCCTTGCCGGATTCCCGCCCAATCCCATTACCCGGCGCTTTGGGAGACCTTCTGACAGCCAGAAGGCCTCCCAAAGCGCCGGATAGTCTCCCGAACCTGGGGCCCGGGCGAGGGCGGGCACGGACCCGGGCGCGCAGAATAGGCGTATGCCCGATCCCTACCTCGACGACCTCGCCGCCTTTGTCGTCGCCTCCCCGTCCTCGTTCCACGCGGCGGCCACCGTTGCCGCCCGACTGGACGAGGCCGGCTTCGTCGGTCACGACGAGCGCGACCCGATCGAGGGGACGCCGGGCGGGCACTACGTCGTGCGCGACGGCGCGATCGTGGCCTGGCGGGTGCCGTCGTCACCGGACCCGAGCGCCCTGGCGTTCCGGATGGTCGGCGCCCACACCGACTCACCGGGGCTCCGACTCAAACCGAGTCCGACCACGGGAGCGTTCGGCTACCAACAGGTCGCAGTCGAGGTGTATGGCGGTCCGCTCCCGAACCAGTGGCTCGACCGGGAACTCGGGATCGCCGGCCGCGTGGTCTCGACCGACGGGACGCCCCATCTGGTCGCGACTCCCCCGTGGCTTCGAGTCCCGCAGGTCGCGCCGCACCTCGACCGTGCTGGCGCCGAGACCCTCAAATTGGATCGCCAGGCGCACTTAAAGCCCCTATTCGCGGTTGGGCAACCCGAACTCGATCTCCTCGCGCTGATCGCCGACGAGGCGGGTCTCGAGCCGGAGGAGGTCGCGGGACATGACCTGATCTGCTTCCCCACCGAGGCGCCCACGATCTTCGGCGCGACAGGCGACTTCTTTGCCTCACCACGCCTGGACAACTTGTCGTCGATCCACGCCGGGATGACGGCACTGCTGGCGGCCGGGGATCCAGCCGAGGTCACGGTCCTGGCCTGCTTCGACCACGAAGAAGTCGGGTCGGCGTCACGCTCCGGCGCCGGCGGACCGTTGCTGGAGGACATCTTGACGCGCATCGCGCGGGGTATTGGTGCCGACGACGATGGGTTCCGACGCGCGCTGGCCCGCAGTTCGTGCATCTCCGCCGACGCGGGCCACGCGATCCACCCGAACTACGCGGGCTTGCACGATCCCGACCACCGCCCGGTTCTCGGCGGCGGACCGCTGCTGAAGCACAACGCCAACCTGCGCTACACCACCGACGGCGCGAGCACCGCCCTATGGTTGCGTGCCTGCGCCGAGGCCGGCGTGCCGACCCAACACTTCGTCTCCAACAACTCGGTGGCCTGCGGAAGCACCATCGGTCCGATGACGGCGGCTCGGCTCGGGGTGTTGATGTGCGATGTGGGCCTTCCGCTCCTGAGCATGCACTCCACTCGGGAAATGGCCGGCGCGGCCGACCCGGGACGCCTCGCAGCCGCCCTGACTGCCTACTACGCAGGCGCCTGAGCAATGCGTCTGGTTCTCATTCGCCACGGGCAGTCCGGCAACAACGTCATCTGGGAGCAAACCGGCTCGTCCGTCGGCCGCCACCCGGACACCCCTTTGACCGATCGCGGTCACGACCAGGCGCGCCGGCTGGCCGCCGCCATCGCCGATGGCGCCCTGCCGTGGCGGATCGACGCGATCTACACCAGCCTGATGACGCGGGCCGTTCAAACGGCCGCGCCCATCGCCAACGCGCTGGATCTGCCCCTACACCCGCTGGACATTTTCGAGACGTCCGGGCCGTTCGAGGAAGATGCGGAATCTGGCGACCGCTCCCCCTACCCCGGAGCCTCGCGCAGCGAACTCCTCGCGTTGTCCGAGCGCCTGCAGTTGGCTGACGATGTCGACGAGCAGGGGTGGTGGCGCGGTGAAGTAGAACTTCTCGACGCCGTTCTCGACCGGGCCAAGGCGGCCATTGCCGCTGTGCGCGAACGGCATCCGGCCGATGCGACGCTGGCATTGGTCACCCACGGCCACTTCACGCAATACCTGCTGATGGCGTTCCTGCGGATCGAGCGCATCGGCGGGTGGATCACCATCGACAACACCGCCGTGACCCTCTTGGAGGAGGATCCCCGCTGGCCGGACTCGCCGAACGCCGTGCGGATCAATTCGACGCCTCACTTGAGCGACGCCGAGCGGACCACCTGATCGCCGTCAGGCGACCACGATCCCGAAGGGTGCCAGCAACCCACCCGCCCCGGCGGCGTCGACGCGCAACCCCTTGACCTTGACCTCGCGTACGTCCAGCGCATAGCCCGTCGCCCCGACGAGGGACGCGTCGCGCAGGTCAGCGCCGGCGAAGGCCGCACCTGAGAGCTCGCTTCCAGCGAAATCCGTTCTGCGCAAGTCGCATTCGCCAAAGTCGACGTCGACCAGCCGACAGTCACGCCAGGTGGACTCGCTCAGCGCCAGTCCATGAAAGCTGGCGTAATCGAGCCGGCAGCCCTCGAAAGCGAAGGCCGAGGACAGCCCGCCCACATGCGCGAGCCCAAAGTTGACGCCCAGGAGGCGCGACTCCACAAAACGGCATTCCCGGAAGGTCGAATCCGTGACCGTGGCGCGCCCAAGATCAACCCCGACGAAGGTGCACTCGGTGAAGCTGCAGCCCAGCAGCCGCGCCTCGGCGAGCACATTGCCCTCGAAGGTGCACGCCTCGAACTCCACTCCGCGCACGACGGCGCCGATCCGCACGGAACCGACGAGCCGCTTCTCCAGGACGTATGCCGCACCGCCCGTCTCCTCGATCAGTTCCGTCATCCGGGGGTCGCCTTAGTGCCCGTGGCCGGCCACAAGGGCACGCAGCTGCGCGATATTCGCCGCCGCGGACTCGGCGTTGTAGACCGCCGATCCAGCGACGAAGACGTCCGCGCCGGCGTGAGCGCACTGCTCGATCGTGCGCGCCGAGACCCCGCCGTCGACCTGGATCCAGACTTCGCCGCCGAACCGGCGCACCGCCTCACGCACCTGCCGGACCTTGGGCATCTGATCGGCCATGAACGCCTGCCCCCCGAAGCCCGGTTCGACGGTCATCACCAGGACCATGTCGAGTTCGGGGAGCAGATCGGCATACGGCTCGAAGGCGGTGCCCGGCTTTATTGCCATCGCGGCGCGCGCGCCCGCCGCCCGCAGATTCCGCGCCAGCGCAACAGGATTCGCGGCTGCCTCGATATGGAAGGTCACCGAGGAAGCCCCCGCCTCGGCATACCTCGGCGCCCAGCGATCGGGATCTTCGATCATCAGGTGGGTGTCGATCGGGACCGGGCTGACCTGAGCCAGCCGCTCGACGACCGGCAGCCCGAGGGTGAGATTCGGCACGAAGTGCCCGTCCATGACATCGACATGCGCCCAGTCGGCGCTCGCGATCGCCGCCAATTCGGATTCGAGGTTGGCGAAGTCAGCGGACAGGATGCTCGGGGAAATCTGCACCGCGGAAGCCTATCGAGCGACGCACTCAGCCTTCGCGGCGCAGCAGCGCGAAGAACATCCCGTCCGTGCCGTGAATGTGCGGCCACAACTGGACACCGGGCCCGGGCCCCAAGTCCTCGGTCCACCCCGTCGTGACGTCGGCGACCGCCGCGCGCGCATCGATCTGCTGCACATTGGGGTGCTTCTTGAGCACGTCTGCGATCACGAAGGTCGTTTCGGCCAGGTGTGGGGAGCAGGTCGCATAGGCCAGGATCCCCCCGGGCGCGAGCGCCGGGAGGGCCCCGCCAAGGAGTTCTCGCTGGAGCGTCCCGAGTGCCGCGAGATCGGCGGTGGTGCGACGCCAGCGGGCCTCCGGGCGGCGCCGCAGCGCCCCCAACCCGGTGCAGGGCGCGTCCACCAAAATGCGGTCGTATGCCGCGGGCTCCTCCGCGCCGATGCGTCGGCCATCTCCGGTGCGCACCTCGATCCGGCTTGCGCTCCCCCGGGCGGCCTCGATCGCGGCAGCCAAGGTCTGCTCGACCAGGGTCGCGCGGTGCGGCGCCACCTCGTTGGCAACCAAATCCGCGTCATGGCGCACGGCCAGCGCCGCGAGCAGGCCGGCCTTGCCTCCCGGCCCGGCGCACAGATCGAGCCAGCGTTCCCGCCCGCCGGGTGCGTGGCCGGGCCCAGTGCGCGGAGTGGCAACCAGCGCCGCGGCCACGACCTGCGAGCCGGCGTCTTGAACGGCCGCTCGGCCATCGCGGATCGCGGCAATCGCGCCCGGGTCGCCATGATCAAGGACGACAGCCGTCGGGACGTGGGGGTGCGCGGCCGCCGTCGCGGCCGTGGACTCGACCGCCCGAACCAGCTCCTCGACTTCGATCAGCCCCGGGCGGGCCACCAGGTGCAGTTCGGGCGCCGCATTGTCGGCAGCGAGGAGGCGCTCCAGGTCTTCGTCGACGGTGCCCGCCGTGCTCGCGCCGTGCCCGATCAGCGCCTGCCGCAGCGCCTTGACGATCCACTCCGGGTGCGACTGCTCGACGGCAAGTCTTGCGGTGAGCGGTTCGGTGGGCACGACGCGGGCGAGCCAGGTCTCCCGATCCGCCTCGCTGATCCGCCGCATCACGGCGTTGACCAGCCCGGCCGCCCCAGCCCCATTGACCTGGCGAGCCAGCGCCACGGTCTCGTCAGCGGCGGCGTGGGCCGGCACCCGCATACCGAGAAGCTGGTGTGCCCCCAACCGCAGCGTGTCGAGGACGGCCTCGTCGAGGCGCTCGAGCGGGCGATCGGCAGCCAGCGCGATGACCGGGTCATAGAACCCGCAAAGGCGGCACGCGCCATACGTCAACTCGGTCGCGAAGGCCGCGTCCCGCCCGCGAAGGTGGCGCCGACGCAACTCCTTGGGGAGTTCGAGGTTGGCATAGCCCCCCGCCGCGACGCTGCGCAGGACGGTGTATGCCGCGAGGCGCGCCGCGTCCCCCGACCGCCCGCGCGCGCGGGGCGGGGTTGCCGAACGGGGTCGTGTGGGTCGCTGGCTCACGTCGCCTGAGGGTAGGCCCATCCCCGTGGCCCGCCAACTTGACCGACCGCCAACGTGACCGACCGCCAACGTGACCGACCGTCCAACTTGAGCACGCCTTACGGACTTGAGCACGCCTTGCAACGCGTGCTCAAGAACCTAAGGCGTGCTCAAGTTGGAGGTCAGGGCCGGAGGTGGTCGGCGACGGACCGTCGGCGTGTCGCCGAGCCACCTGCTCGCATACTCGGTATAGGGTGCGGACCATGAGCCAGAACCTTGGGGTAGGGCGATGACGAGCCAGCCGCTGCGAACGCGCCCGGTCCCGCCGCCGATGACCTTCGGCGCCCCGAAGCGGCAGCGCACCACTCGGCGCGGTCAGGGCATGGCTGCGCTCATCGGCGTGCCACTCCTGCTCTGCACCGGCCTCGGTGCGGTCGTGATCAACGGCTACCACGACGCCCTGGCGGCGCGCTCCTCCACGGACCAGTCGGCGGATGCTGCCGCCGGCACCACCGCGGCGGGCGCCCAGCCGGACGCCCCCAACACCCACGCCCCGACCGGTCCCGATGTTGGCATGGCGGGCCTCAACCCCGCCCTTACCCGCGCCATGACCCGTGCCCGGGAGGCCGCCACCCTCGACGGCGTCACCATCAATATCGTTTCGGGCCACCGCTCCCCCGCCGCCCAGCAGATCCTCTTCGAACAAGCCATCGCCAAGTACGGCTCCCCCGAAGCCGCCAGCCAATGGGTGCTCCCGCCGGACAAGTCCGAGCACGTCACGGGCGGCGCCGTGGACGTGGGCCCTTATGCCGCCGCCAAGTGGCTCAGCGCCAATGGCGTGAAATTCGGGCTCTGCCAGCGCTACGCCAACGAATATTGGCACTTCGAGGTCCTCGCCCCCGCGACGGGACAGAAGTGCCCGGCTTTGGAGGCCAACGCCGCCTCGGGCGACTGATCTCCACCCGGCGGCAGCGCTCAGGACCCGAGCCGCTCCCCACCCTCGATGCGTATGCCGCGGGCCCAGTCCGCGGCCAGCATCGGCTTCTTCCCCAACGCCTGGACCTGGCCCAGCACCAGCGGATCGGTCGCCGTGCCGACCTCGACGCGTGCCTTCGTCACGCGCAACTCCCCCGGGCTCAACCTCTCCCTCACGGCGTCGCCGAAACCCGTCGCCGGCCCGAGCTTCAACCGCTCCCCGCGGAAGGTCGTCCACGCCCCCGGTGCCGGCGTGCACCCGCGGATGCGACGATCGATCGCCATGGCGGGCAGCCGGAACTCAACCTCCGCGTCGGCGACCTCGAGCTTCGGCGCGAGGCTGACCCCGTCCGCCGGCTGCGGCACGGCGACCAGTTCTCCGCGGGCGATGCCGTCGATCGTCGCGACCAGTAAGCCCGCGCCTGCAAAGGCCAGCCGGTCGAGCACGTCCCCCGAGGTGTCGCGGGGCCGAACGGTTTCGGTCAACGCGCCATACACCGGTCCGGTGTCGAGCCCAGCCTCCAGCCGGAAGGTCGAGGCCCCGGTGATCTCGTCGCCGGCGATGATCGCGTGTTGCACCGGCGCGGCACCCCGCCAGGCCGGCAGGAGCGAGAAGTGGAGGTTGACCCAGCCATGGACCGGGATTTCCAGCGCGGCCGGCGGCACCAGGTTGCCGTAGGCGACCACCGGACACACCTCCGGGCGGGCCGCCGCCAACTGCTCCAGGAAGTCGGGATCCCGAAGGCGGGCGGGCGTCCATACGGGTATGCCGAGTTCCTCCGCGCGCCGCCGGACCGGCGACGGGGCCAGGCGACGCCCGCGTCCGGAGGGGGCGTCGGGGCGGGTGATCACCGCGACGATGTCGTGCTCGGACGCGGCGAGGGCGTCCAGCGAGGGAACGGCAGCCTCGGGCGTCCCGGCGAAGACAAGCCGCATCGTCACATCCCCAGCCCGAACGTCGAGTGCGGTGACAGCTTGACCTGCGGCGCAGGCTCGCCGAACCACTCCGCCTGCCGGATCGCCTTCATCGCCTCGCGGCGAGTGGCGGTGTCCAGTCGGTCGATGAAGATGATGCCGTCGAGGTGATCGGTCTCGTGCTGGATCGCCCGCGCGAGGAGTTCGCTGCCTTCGAGGAAGACCGGCTCGCCCCACATGTTTTGCCCGGTCGCGACGACGTTCAGCGCGCGTTTGGTGTCGAAGGCCAGCTCCGGCAGCGACAGGCATCCCTCCGGCCCGTCTTGCTCCTCGGCGCCGAGGCTGAGGATGGGGTTGATCAGGTGCCCCACGATCCCGTCGACGTGATAGGTGAACACCCGCAGGCTCACCCCGATCTGCGGCGCCGCCAATCCCGCGCCCGGCGCGTCGAGCATCGTGTCGGTGAGGTCCGCGACCAGGGTGCGCAACTCCTTGTCGAAGTCCACGACGTCCTCCGCCCTAGTGCGCAGCACAGGGTCGCCGAAGAGCCGGATGCGTTGCACAGACACCCCAGGATTCTAGAAGGAGCCTCACGGCCAGAACTCCGGGCCCGAGCTCCCCGCCCGAGCGCAGCACCGTTAGTCGAGGTCGGTCAGCCGCATCCGCACCCCTAACGCCGGTGTCTCTTTGCGAGCACTCCGCGCTGCCCGGGCGTCGCTCAGGGCCCGCGCGAGCCCGGCGCCCTCCGCAGCGTCGGCCTTGAACACCAGTCGATGAAGGTCGTCCTGTCCCACGGCGCTGGGCCCGATCGCACTTGGCCCGAACCGAGCCACGCTCGGTGGCACCTCCAGCGACTGCGCCACCTCCGCCAACACCGCCCGCGGCCCGCTCACCGCCGCCATGACGCTGACCGGAGGCAGTCGCAGCGCCTCGCGCTCGCGGAGTTCGCGCTCGGCCAACCACCGCGGATCCCACCGGACCAACGCCTCGACCGCCGGTATGGCGCTCTCCCCCGCCGCACCACACAGCACCACTACCCCCTCGCCCGACGTCCCGGCCGTTCCCCCGCCCGTCCTCCCGGCCGTGCCCCCGCCCGACTTCCCGGCCGTGCCCCCGCCAGTGGCCGGCCGCACCAGCGCAGCAGCCGCGAGCCAGCGCCGCAAGGCCTCCGGACCCGCGTCGAGCGAGGGCCGATCGAGCAGGGCCCAGGCGTCGAGGAGGAGGGCCGCGGCATACCCTCCCTCGGCGATGGGCTCCGCACCCGGGGTGGCGATGACCAGGGCCGGGCGCGGCCCGACACTGGCCTTCACCTCTCCGGCGCTCGAGCGGACGAGCGACACCCCGGGGAATGCCCGACCCAACTCCTCGGCCGTGCGGCGCGACCCGATCACCAGTGATCGCAGGCGCCGATCGCCGCACGCCGGACACGTCCACGCCGGCGCGGGTGAGGCACACCAGCGGCAAAGAGGGGGTTGTCCCGCGACAGGCTGCCCCAGCGGTCCCTCACACCGCTGGCATCGGGCGCGCGCCCGACAGTTCTGGCAGGCCAGCGCCGGGATATAGCCGCGCCGCGGCACCTGAACCAGCACGGGACCCGATGCCAAGGCGGCCGTCGCCGTGCGCCACGCCAAGGAGGGCAGACGAGCGCTGGCCGCGGCGCTGTCGCGCTCCTGCTCGCGGCCCTCGCCCGCGACGAGGATTCGCGGCATGGCGGCCCGCAGAAGCACCGGATCCGGGTCCACCGCCCGGGCAACGCCCTGCTCCACCAATTGCATCGACGCCACCGTGCGGCCGAAACCCCCGATCAGGACGGCCGCAGCCTCCCGTCGCCCTCTGATCAGGGCCAGCTCGCGGACGTGATGGTAAGGCGCGCGCGGCTCCTCGTGAAGGTCGTCGCCGTCGTCCCACACGGCCAACAGCCCCAGGCGCGGCATCGGCGCGAAGGCCGCCGACCGGGTGCCCGCGACTACCGACACCTGGCCGCGCAGCACCGTCAACCATGCTGTGTAGCGCGCCTGCGGGCCCTGCTCCGCCGTGAGCAGGACGTGTCGTCCTGGCCCCAACTCTGCGCGCAGCGCCTGATCCACTCGATCGAGGTCGCGCTGGTCGGGGACGATGACGATCGCCCCTCGACCGCCCGAGGCCGTGGCCGCGCAGGCCTGGGCCAGGGCCCGCGGCCAATCCACCTCCGGCCTCGTCGCCGCAGGTATGGCGCTCCACGCCGCCACCGGCGACCTCCCCTCCCGCAGGTGGCGCAGCAGCGCCGCCCCGGCCGGGTAGGGCTCCCATGCCGTCGCGTCCGGGGCTCGGGGGTCCAGATCTCGCGCCCCAGATGATGCCGCGGACAGCGCCGCCTCCGCGCGAGCGTGACGCGGTGGCACCGCCAGCCGCAGGACGTCGCCAACGGTCCCGGCATACGCCTGCGCGACCTCCCGGGCCAGCCCGAGAATCGCCGGCGTGAGGACCGGCTCGGACGAGACGACCGTGCGGATCGGGGTCAGCCGGCCCTCGTGCTCGGCGCCGCTGCGCCGCTCGATCACGAACCCCGGCACATCCCGCCCGGCGAACCGCACCTTCACGCGCACGCCCGGCTGCGCCGCCTCGGCCAGGGCGGCCGGAACGGCATACTCAAACGGCCGGTCCAGGTGGGGCAACCCCGAGTCGACGAGCACGACGGCGACCGGGTCGGTCACCGCCTGCGTCTCGTCCTTGGCCATGCAGCGAATCTAGCGGCCGCCTCCGACAACCCCCCGCCCGTGCCAGGTGGGCCGACTGCTCAGCCGGCGACGGCGCGCTGCAGCTCCTCGACGCGGTTCGTGCGCTCCCATGTGAAGGCGTTGTCCACACCGGGTGCCGACGTGCGCCCGAAGTGGCCATACGCCGCGGTGGGCAGATAAATCGGGCGCAACAGGTCGAGGTCGTCGATGATCGCGGCCGGCCGCAGGTCGAATACCGAGGCGATGGCCGCCTGAATCTTCTCGACCGGCGCAGTCTCGGTGCCGAACGTCTCCACATAGAGCCCCACCGGCTGGGCCTTGCCAATCGCATAGGCGACCTGCACCTCGCACCGGCGAGCCAGCCCCGCGGCGACGACATTCTTGGCCACCCAACGCGTGGCGTAGGCCGCGGACCGGTCGACCTTCGAGGGGTCCTTGCCCGAGAAGGCCCCGCCGCCGTGGCGCGCCATCCCGCCGTAGGTGTCGACGATGATCTTGCGACCCGTTAGACCCGCGTCCCCCATCGGGCCACCGATCACGAACTTCCCCGTGGGATTGATCAGGCTGCGGTATGCCGCGGTGTCGAGTTCCGTCCCGGCCCCCGCCAACTCGGCCAATACGGGTGCGATGACGTGCTGCTCGATGTCCGGCGCGAGCTCATCGGACAGCGAGATCCCGTCAGCGTGCTGCGTCGAGACCACAACCGTGTCCAGGCGGACCGCGCGGTCACCGACATATTCGATCGTCACCTGGGTCTTGCCATCCGGCCGCAGATAATCGACGGTCCCGTCCTTGCGCACCGCGGTCAGCCGCTCGGCGAGCCGGTGCGCCAAGAAGATCGGCAACGGCATCAACTCGGCAGTGTCGTCGCAGGCGTAGCCGAACATCAGCCCCTGGTCGCCGGCCCCCTGCTTGTCGAGGGCGTCGACGGTGCCGGTGCGCGCCTCATACGCATCATCGACGCCCTGGGCGATGTCCGGGCTCTGCTGCCCGATGGAGACCGAGACGCCGCACGAGTTGCCGTCGAAGCCCTTGGTCGAGGAGTCGTAGCCGATCGCCGTGACCCGCTCGCGCACGATGCGCGGGATCTCGGCGTAGCCCTCCGTGGACACCTCGCCCGCGACGTGGACCAGGCCCGTCGTCACCATCGTCTCGACAGCGACCCGACTGCGCGGGTCCTCGGCCAACAAGGCGTCGAGGATCGAGTCGGAGATCTGGTCGCAGATCTTGTCCGGGTGGCCTTCGGTGACCGATTCGGACGTGAACAGGCGGGCAGCAGACACCCTGGCTCCTTCAAGCGGCATGTATGAGGAAGGTCGGGCGCCGACCAGGCGACTCCCCCGACCTGGTGGCGATTCTATGTCGCCAGTGATCCGAGCCGAACGTCGCGCGCCGCGTCCAAGATCGCGTCCGCGATTACGGCCTTGCTCGCCGGCCCGGCCTGGATCCCCGGCTGACCGTCGCGGCGCAGGATGTGGACGGTGTTGTCGTCGAGCCCGAAGGTCTTGTCGACCCCGACTTCGTTGACAACCAACAAATCACAGCCCTTGCGCGCGAGCTTCTCCGCGCCCAACGCCAGCACCGAGCGCCCCGGCTCCCCGGTCTCGGCCGCGAACCCCACGATCACCGGCGTGCTCGCGTCACCCCGCTCGGCCACCAGCCCGGCCAGGATGTCGGGATTGCGCACGAGTTCGATCACCGGTGCCGCCTCGGGGTCGGCCGGGTCGTGAGTCTTCTTGATCTTGCTCTCGACGTATGCCGCGGGGCGGAAGTCCGCCACGGCAGCCGCCATCACCACCACATCGGCCCAGCCGAGGTCGGCCCGGACGGACGCCTGCATCTCCAGCGCGGTGCCGACCGCGGTGACCTCCACCCCGGCCGGGGCCGGGAGAGCCACATTGGCGCTCACCACGCGGACGTGGGCACCGCGCGCCGCCGCCCGCGCGGCCACGGCGTACCCCTGCTTGCCCGAACTCCGGTTGCCCAGGAAGCGCACGGGGTCGAGTGGCTCCCGTGTGCCGCCGGCGGTGATGAGGACCCGGACGCCGGCGTAATCGCCGCGATCCGAAGCGACGGCTGTCGCGGGAGCCGCGGACTTCGCGAGCAGGTGCTCGCAGATTGCAAAGATCGCCTCGGGGTCGGGGAGCCGTCCCCGGCCTGCGTCGGCGCCCGTCAGGCGTCCCGATGCCGGGGGTATGACGTGTGCTCCCCGCTCGATCAGCGTCGAGACATTGGCCTGGGTCGCCGGGTGATCCCACATCTCGGTGTGCATCGCCGGCGCGAACACCACCGGGCAGCGGGCCGTCAGCAGGACATTGGTCAACAGGTCGCCCGCGAGTCCTGCGGCGGCGCGCGCTAACAGATCGGCCGTGGCCGGGGCCACGACGACCAGGTCGGCGTTTTGGCCGAGGCGGACGTGGGCCACCTGCTCGACCGCGCTCCATACGTCCGTATGAACGGGCTTCGCGGAGAGCGCGGCCCACGTCGGCTCACCGACGAAGCGCAGCGCGGCCTCGGTGGGAACGACGGTGACGTCGTGGCCGCTCTCGGTGAACAGGCGCAACAGCAGCGCTGCTTTATAGGCGGCGATCCCGCCACCGACGCCGAGGACGACCTTCACCGGACGTCGCTGCCGATCAGGCGTTGACCGGGGTGTCGGTCGCCTCGGCCACCAGCAGGTTGTCGTTGATCTCGCGCAGCGCGATCGACAACGGCTTCTCGTGCATCTGGGAGTCGACGAGCGGGCCGACGTACTCCAGCAGGCCTTCCTGCAGCTGCGAGTAGTAGGCGTTGATCTGCCGAGCACGCTTCGCGGCGTAGATGACCAGGGCGTACTTGCTGTTGGCGTGCGTCAGCAGGTCGTCGATAGGCGGGGTAGTGATGCCGATGGGGCTGGGCGCAGTTCCGGACACGTCGTCAGGGCTCGTTTCGCGAGGAGACAGAGGGTGAACCCATCAATGATACGAGGTCGGCGGCCACGCGCTTGACATTGTCATTGGTGAGCACGACATCGAACTCCTCGGCAGCGGCCAATTCCGCTCTCGCCGTAGTCAGTCGGATCTCGCGTTCCTCCGCGGACTCGGTGCCGCGCCCGATCAGTCGCCGGACGAGTTCGTCCCACGAGGGCGGGGCGAGAAAGACGAAAAGCGCCTCCGGCATGGAGGCGCGCACCTGACGGGCACCCTGCAGATCAATCTCCAGCAGGGGCCACTGACCGGCGGCGATGGCCTTCTCGACGGGCACGCGCGGGGTGCCGTACTTGGCCCGCCCATGCACCACCGCCCACTCCAACAACTCACCGTCCCGAGCCATCCGCTCGAAGGTCTCGTCGTCGACGAAGTGGTAGTGCAGGCCATCGATCTCGCCGGGGCGAGGGGGGCGCGTGGTCGCCGACACGGAGATCCACACCTGCGGGTACTCAGCCCGGATATGCTCCGCGACGGTGCCCTTGCCGACCGCGGTGGGGCCGGCAAGGACGACCAGGCGCCCCTGACTCACGCCTGACTCACGCGGTGTCGAAGCGGGCGATCAGGGCCGCTGCCTGGTTGGCGCCGAGACCGCGCACGCGGCGCGTCGGGGAGATGCCGAGTTCCTCGATGATGGCGGCGGCGCGCACCCGACCGACGCCGGGGAGGGACTCCAGCAACGCCGAGACGCGCATCTTGCCGATGATCTCGTTGGTCCGCCCTTCGGCGATGACCTCCGCGACCGATCCGCTGGCGTGCTTCAGCCGGTTCTTGACGGCCGCGCGCTCGCGGCGGGCAGCGGCAGCCTTCTCCAGTGCTGCGCTGCGTTGCTCAGGGGTGAGCGGGGGGAGCGCCACGCTCGGCTCCTTCCAAAGGGGGATATGTGGACGCTCATCCTAGGGCAGGCGCAGCGCCCGGTCTTACTCTCCTGGCCAGGCGCCGTATGCCGCGGCGCGCAGGTCCCTCAAATCGGGTCCGGCGCCGAGGACTTCCCGGCTGGAACTCGGCAGCACCGCCGGGAGGGCGGCCCCGAAAAGCCGTCGGATCGCCGCCGCGTCCGCCCCCTGAGCACCGAAGCCCGGGGCCAGCAGGGGCCCGTTGACGGTAGTCAGGTCGATGCCCAAGTCCGTTGCCGCAGAACCGATTGTCGCCCCCACCACGAGCCCGACGTGGCCCAGGTGACCTTCGCTCAACGCGGCCGCATTAGCTTCCCGCGCCCCCGCCACGACGGCGCCAGCAACGCTCCCCTGATCGTCGCGGGCATGTTGGACCTGCGCCCCCTCGGGGTTGGAGGTCAGCGCGAGGACGAAGACACCGCGCCCGGTCTGCCCGGCCAGGGCGATGGCCGGGGCCAAGGACCCGAACCCCAGATAGGGGCTCACCGTGATGGCGTCGGCGGCCAACGGCGATCCGTCGGCCAGATAGGCCCGCGCGTAGCCCGCCATCGTCGAGCCGATATCTCCGCGCTTGACGTCGAGCAAGGTCAAGGTCCCCGACACGCGGAAGGCGGCCAGCGTCTCTTCCAGCACCTGTATGCCCGCGCTGCCGTACTCCTCGAAGAAGGCCGACTGCGGCTTCACCAGCGCCACGTGCCCCGCGAACGCCTCCACACACGTGCGGGCGAACCGGCGCAACCCATCGGGGTCGACCGGTAGGCCCCACGCCCGCAACAACTCCGGATGCGGGTCGATCCCGACACACAAGGGTCCCAGGGTGGCGGTGGCCTCGGCCAGGCGCACCCCGAACGGTGCTCGCTGCATCATTCTTCTCCTCATCCGTGGGCGGCGCCCACCAAGTCACCGAGCCGGGAGATCCCGCGCTCCGCCAACAACGCGGCCAATTCGGTCAGCACGGTGCGCGGCGCCCGCGGATCGTGGAAGGTTGCCGTGCCGACCTGGACCCCCGAGGCCCCCGCCGCGATGAGTTCGAGGGCATCGGCGCCGCAGCGGACACCGCCGACCCCGATGATCGGCGCGGTCGGGATCGTCCCGGCTCGCATGGCCGCCGTGACCTGCCAGATCGCCCGCACGGCCACCGGCCGAATGGCCGGCCCGGACAGCCCACCGGTGACCCCGAAAAGGTGGGGCCGCATGCGGTCGAGGTCGATCGCCATACCAAGAATGGTGTTGATCATGGTGAGGCCATCGGCGCCGGCGTCGAGCGCGGCCCGCGCGATCGGGACGAGGTCGGTCACATCCGGGGAGAGCTTGGCAAAGAGGGGCAGGTCGGCCGGCACCACCGCGCGCACGCCGCTGAGCACCTCCGCGGAGCTGGCCGGATCGCAGGCAAAGACCAAGCCCCGGTTGGCCACATTGGGGCAGGAGATGTTGACTTCGAGCCCAACGATGGCCGATCGATCCGGGCAGGTCGCCAGCACCTGAGCCACGTGGGCGAACTCGGCGGCTTCGACGCCGGCAATCGACACCAGGACCCGAGCGCCCACGCTCGCGAGCCACGGCAGGTCGTGGGAGACGAAGGCGTCGATGCCCGGACCCTGCAGGCCGATGGAGTTGAGCATTCCGCTCGGTGTCTCGGCCATCCGCGGGGTGCCGCGTCCGGACTGCGGGGTCGCCTTCACCGACTTTGTCACGAACGCGCCGATCTCGGCGACGTCGAAGAACCGATGCAGCTCGGGACCGTTCGCGGCGCACCCCGAGGCGGTCATGATCGGGTTCGGCAGGCTCATCCCGGCCAGGTCGACGCTCAGGTCGACTCCGTCCAGTTCGTATGCCGCGCCGCTCACCGCCCGCTCCTTCCGACCGGGGCGCTCGGCGCCCCGACCGCATCGTCCGGGACGGCGACCCGACCGTCGGCGGCCGCCTCCCAGCGCAGGGCGCGGGCATCGAAGACGGGGCCATCCAGGCAGGTTCGGGTCATCCGGGTGGCGCCGTCGTGGCCACGGATCGGGAGCACACACGTCATACAGACGCCGACGCCACAGGCCATGGCCTCTTCGACGGCGACCTGGGCGACCGCCCCCGCCTCGATCGCCAACTCCCCGACAGCGCGGAGCATCCCCATCGGCCCACAGGCATAGACCGCACCAATGTTGTTGTCGCGCAACAGCTGACGCAGGGGGTCCGTCACGAGGCCGACCGCTCCCGCGGACCCGTCGACGGTCACGACGTGGACTGAGTCGGCGACCGCGCCGGCCTCGGCGGCGCCGAACAGGCGATCCCGGGTCGCCGCACCGAGAATCATGTGAACTCGGGACCCCATCGCCCTCAGGTGCTCGGCCAACCAGGGCAGCGGGGCACTGCCGTAGCCGCCGCCGATGAGGACGCACTCCCCCGGCGCCGCCGGGAGCGAGAAGCCGTTGCCTAGGGGGGCCAACACACCGACCCGATCCCCTGGCGTGCGCTGCGTCAGCCAGTGCGTGCCGGGACCGGCGTCCGCGACCACGATCTCAAGCCGATCGCCGGCTGGGTCGCTCCCGGCCGCGACGCGATGGATGGAGAAGGACCGCCGCAGCAGCAGCCCGCTGGTCTCACCGCCCACGGTGAGCGCCGCGAACTGCCCCGGACGGGCCGTGGCCGCCACCCCCGGCACGGCGAGGGTCAGCCGGCGATACGCGCCGACCGGCTCGTTGCCGAGGACGTCAGCCTCGACCGCGACAACAGGGTGGTGATCACCAGTGCTCACGCCGAACCCCGGTCATACAGATCCAGCGCCGCCGCGAGTTCCTGCAGGCTCGCGACGCGCAACTCGTTGTTGATCGCGGACTCGATCCCCTGCACCGCGGCGCCGAGAGACTGCACCGTGGTGATGATGGGCTTGTCCATCGCCGTGATCGCCTCGCGGATCCGATAACCGTCCGCGCGTGCATCCGGCCCGGATGGCGTGTTGACCACCATGTCGATCCGACCGGCGAGAATCTGGTCGACGATGCTCTCCTCGCCTTCGTCGCGCTCGCTGACCTTCTTGACCACCTCAGCCTGGATACCGTTGCGGCGCAACACCTCCGCGGTCCCGGTGGTGGCGACGAGGGTGAAGCCCAGGTCCCGCAGCCGCATCACCGGGAAGACCATCGCGCGCTTGTCCCGATTGGCCATCGACACGAAAACCCTGCCCGAGGTCGGGAGCCCGCCGACGGCGGCAAGCTGGCTCTTGGCGAAGGCCGAGCCGAAGTCGCGGTCGATCCCCATCACCTCACCCGTCGAGCGCATCTCCGGTCCGAGCAACGAGTCCACGACCATGCCGTCGTTGGTGCGGAACCGCTTGAACGGCATCACCGCCTCTTTGACGGACATGTGCGAGCGCGCCGGGAGGTTGCCGCCGTCGCCGGTCGGCGGCAGCAGCCCCTCCTCCCGCAACTGCGCGATGCTCGCCCCGAGCATCACGCGCGCGGCAGCCTTTGCCAGCGGCACCCCGGTCGCCTTGGCGACGAAGGGGACCGTGCGTGAGGCGCGCGGATTCGCCTCTAGGACATAGAGAACGTCGTGCGCCAGCGCGAACTGGACATTCATCAGGCCGCGCACGCCGATCCCCTCGGCCAGCGCCAGGCTCGACCGGCGGACCCGCGCCAACTCCTGCGCACCCAACGTGGCCGGCGGCAGCGTGCAAGCGGAGTCGCCGGAATGAACCCCGGCCTCCTCGATGTGCTCCATGATCCCCCCGATGAACATCTCCTCGCCGTCATAGATGACGTCCACGTCGATCTCGATCGCGTCGTCGAGGAAGCGATCGATCAGGATCGGATGCTCCGGGGAGGCGTATGCCGCGCGGGTGACGTACTCCGAGAGGGTCTCGTCGTCATACACGATCTCCATCCCGCGCCCACCGAGGACGTAGGAGGGACGCACGAGCACGGGGTAGCCGATCTCGGCCGCGATCTCTACGGCCTCGGTCGCGCTGAAGGCCGTGCCGTGCTTGGGGGCCGGGAGCGCGCCGGCGGCGAGCACCCGCCCGAACGCGGCGCGGTCCTCGGCGAGATGGATCGCCTCGGGCGAGGTCCCCACGATGGGCACGCCCTCCTCTTTCAGGGCCTTGGCGAGACCGAGGGGGGTTTGGCCGCCGAACTGCACGATCACCCCGGCGATCGGTCCGGCAACGCTCTCGGCGTGCACGACTTCGAGCACGTCCTCGAGGGTGAGGGGCTCGAAGTAAAGGCGCGACGACGTGTCGTAGTCGGTGGAGACGGTCTCGGGATTGCAATTGACCATGACCGTGTCGTAGTCGTCACGCAACGCGAAGCTTGCGTGCACGCAGGAGTAGTCGAACTCGACGCCCTGCCCGATCCGGTTGGGGCCCGAGCCGAGGATGATGACGGCCGGCCGCTCCCGGGGAGCAACCTCGGTTTCTTGGTCGTATGCCGAGTAGTAGTACGGCGTCTCGGCCGCGAACTCGGCGGCGCAGGTGTCGACCGTCTTGAAGACCGGCCGGATGCCGAGCGCATGCCGCACCCCCCGGATGACCGCCTCCGGGGTCGAGCGCAGTTGAGCGAGTTGGGCATCGGAGAAGCCGTGCCGCTTGGCCTGGCGCAGGAGTTCCGGGGACAGCCGCTCGGCGGTGCGCACACGCTCGGCAAGGTCGTTGATCAGGACGATCTGGTCGAGGAACCACGGGTCGATCCGGGTGATCTCGTGGACGCGCTCCACGCTCACCGACCGCAGTGCCTGCTGCACCTCCACGATCCGGCCGTCCGTCGGAATCCCGATGCGGGACAACAGGATGTCGAGTTCGTCTCCCGTCGGCGCCTCCCCGGCCCAGTGGAACGACGACCCGGACTTCTCTAGCGATCGGAGCGCCTTCTGGAGTGCTTCGGTGAAGCACCGCCCGATCGACATGGCCTCCCCGACCGACTTCATGGTGGTCGTGAGCGTCGTATCCGCCGCCGGGAACTTCTCGAACGCAAACCGCGGCACCTTCACGACGATGTAGTCCAGCGTCGGCTCGAAGGCTGCGGAGTACCAGGCACGATCGCGAAGCGCCGGACGATCGCGAGCGGAGCGAGCCTGATCGTCCGGAACATCAGGGTCTGCGAGCGAAGCGAGCGCCTCGCCTTGGGGGGCATCCGGGGGGCGAAGCCCCGGACGATCGCGAGCGGAGCGAGCCTGATCATCCGGAACATCAGGGTCTGCGAGCGAAGCGAGCGCCTCGCTGTGGGGGGCATCCGGGGGGCGAAGCCCCGGACGATCGCGAGCGGAGCGA
>NZ_HF571038.1:2032558-2047976 GCF_001046875.1 Nostocoides jenkinsii Ben 74 | reverse complement strand
TTGCAAGGTGTCCACAGTTGACTAACTGCTGCTAGCAGAAGTTCCTTGGCCCAGCCCCGACCCGCCCCGGCCACACTCAGTCAGGCGCGCACGCCGCCGAGGGTGAGGGGGCGGGCGTGGGCGGCGGCGGCGCGGGCGGCGAGCTCGGCGCGTTGTGCCAGGTAGAGCTCCGCGCAGGAGATGGCGTCGAGGAGGGCGTCGTGCGCGGCATACGTCGGCAGCCCGAATTCCTCGCGCAGGCGCCACAGCCGCAGCGCCCCGGGCTTGGGCTCGTCGAAGGCGCTGCCCGGCTGGAGGCGGCGGCCGAGTTCGAGGGTGTCGACCACCTCGAACTTCGGCGCGCGGCCGTGAAGTCGCCGGGTGATCTCGCCGAGGAAACCCGTCTCGATCCGGGCGTAATGCGCCAGCAGAACGCGCCCGGTCAGGGCCGCATACACCCGGTCCAGCGCCTCGCCGATCGGGATCCCGACCGAGACCGCGTCGTCAGTCAAGCCGTGGATGGTCGCGCTGACGCCGACCCCGGCCCCGACCGGCGGCCGGACGTGGAAGCGGCGCGCCCCGGCCAGCACGATGTCGTCGCCGTCGACCGGGACGAACCCCACGCTGACCAGATAGTCCTTCCGGTCGTCCAGGCCGGTCGTCTCGAAGTCGATCGCCAGCATCGGCAGGTCGTCGAGGCCGGCTTGCTTGCCGGGCAATGGCATTCGCGCATAATCCCCCAGCGCGCCGGGCAGCGTGGCCAGGTCCGGGCCGGAACGGCCGAGGAGCCGATCCAGCACCCCCATCACGACACCGATCCCGAGCGCAGGGTGGCCAGCGTCGACTGGGCCGAGCGGACGATCGCGAAGGCCTCGCGCAGGTGCCGCTTGTCGAAGGCGCTCAACTCCGCGGGGGAGAGCCGGTTGTCCGGGACGCGCCCGTCCTGCACCGCCGCGGCCTGGTGACGGAAGCGGACATACGAGATGAACTCGAAGGCGTCCCGCAAATCCGCCCCACGCTCGGGCGCGATCGCCCCAGCCTGGATCGCCGCCGCCAGCCGGGCATCCGTCGAGACCGCCGTCGAGCCGATCGCGAGGGCATACACCCGCGCCAGGTCCACCACGGCCCCGACCCCGCCGCGCTTGATGTCGAGGGTGTCCTTGTGATCACCCTCGCGCGCCAGGACGAAACCCCGGAAGAAGCCCAGCGGCGGCTCGTTCAATACGGCGCTGCGAGACAGGTGGGCCAAGAAACGCCGCGACTCCGGGGCGAGGGCGCGGACCTCGGCGACCAGAGCGTCATACAGCCGGCTGTCCCCGGCGACGGGTCGCATGTCGAAGAAGATGCTTGCCCCCAGCACGGCATCCGGCTCCGGCTCCTGCAACCAGCCCCGGAAGGTCGTCCGCCAATCGGCAAGCCGCACCCGCCAGCGCGGATTCGTCGCCATGACGTCACCCGCGCAGCGGGGATAGCCGGCCTCCGCCAACCACCCGACCATCAGCTCCGCGAACCCCTCGAACCAGGCGACCTCCGCCGGCCCGGCCTCGTCCGCGATGATCAGCGCGTTGTCCTGGTCGGCGGCGAGCGCCTGCTCCCGGCGGGCCCGGGACCCCAAGGTCACCCAGCAGTAGGGCACCGGCGCCGGCCCCAGCCGTTCATGCGCCAACGCCAACAGCCGCCGATCCACCGCATCACCGATCGACGTCACGATCCGCCCGATGTCGGCCGCGCTCGCGTCCTGGGCGACCAGCGAACTCACCACCGCGGGCAGCCGGGCCGCCGCCCCGGCGACCCCGGCCGCATCCGGCTGCTTGGCCACGTCGCCGGCCAGATAGACCGGGTTGTCGCGTTCCAGCCGCATCAAGTCGGTCGCCGTCACCATGCCCATCGGCACCCCGTCCGCGACGATCGGCAGGTGGTGGATATTGCGGCCGACCATGTCGAGCAGCAGATCGACCGCCATCCCGTCCGGCGGCGCGACGAGCGGATTGGCCGTCATGATCCGGGTGATGGGCTCGGCGGGATCGACACCGGCCGCCAACACCCTGGTGCGCAGGTCCCGGTCGGTCACCAGACCGGCCAGGCGCGGCCCGTCCATGACCAGCAGCGCCGAGACGCCGTGCTCGGCCATCGTCACCGCCCCGTCGCGGATCGTCGCGGTGAGCGGCACCCCCACCGGGGCGCGGGTGGCGAGTTCGGCCGTGCGCGTCTTCAGGATCGCCGACCCCTGGTGACTGAGTTGTTGACTCGCGATGGCGGCGCCCATCCGGGCCGAGCGCTGCACGTCGAAGAACTCGGCGAACTCCGCGGACCGCTCGCCCAACCGCGCAAAGGTCGCCGCGTCCATCACCAGGGTCAGCGAGTCCTCGATCGCCGTCGCGGAGAATTGCGACGGATTGCCCCCGAGGAGCGTGGTGGCACCGAAACACATCCCGTCGGACCCGCGATCGACCAGCACCCCCGCCCGGTCGCGGATTTCGACGGCACCGGAGCGCACGGCATACAAACTGTTGTTGTCCTGGCCAGGCGCCATGATGGCGCTGCCGCGCCGGAAATAGCGCACCGTCAGCCGGCCGACCAGCCAGGTCAGATCCTCCAGCGAGAGCGCCGAGAAGGGTGCGTGCTCCGCCAGGAACTCACGGACCTCGGCCAGTTCGACCTCGAGACTCATAGAGATATCGTCGCGGATTTCGGTGGCAATGGCGTCACCCGGGTGATGCACTAAGGCTCATGCTCTGGCGGTTGATACGCACTCACCTGCGCCCGTATGCCGGTTTCGTCGCCGCCATCCTCGTCCTCCAACTCCTGGCGACCCTGGCCAGCCTCTATTTGCCCTCGCTCAACGGTCAGATCATCGACAAGGGCGTCGTTGCGGGGGACACGGGCTACATTCTGCGCACCGGCGCGGTCATGCTCGCGGTCACCGTCCTCAACATCCTCGCCACCGCCGGTGTCGCGTATGCCGCGTCCTTCTCCTCCGCGGCCGTCGCCCGTGATCTGCGGGGCGCGGTCTTCGAGCGGGTGGGTGCGTTCTCGGCGCAGGAACTGTCCCGGTTCGGCGCCCCGACCCTGATCTCGCGCAACACCAATGACGTCACCCAGGTGCAGACCGTGCTCAACATGGGCCTGATGTTCATGGTCTCGATCCCGATCATGATGATCGGCGGCATCTTCATGGCCTTGCGAGAAGACGTCGGCCTGTCGTGGTTGGTCGCGGTCGCGGTCCCGCTGCTCGGGGTGATCGTCGGCTCGATCGTCGTGCGGATGGTGCCGTGGTTCCGCAAGATGCAGGAGTCGGTCGACACGGTCAATCGTGTTCTGCGCGAGCAGATCACCGGCATCAGGGTGGTGCGTGCGTTCGTGCGCGAGGAGCACGAGGAGCGCAGGTTCGACGACGCCAACACGACCTATACCGGGACCGCGCTCGCCGTCGGCCGGCTGTTCTCGATGGTCTTCCCGCTCGTGATGCTGGTCTTCAATGCGGCCTCCATCGCGGTCATCTGGTTCGGCGCGCACCGGATCGCCTCGGGCCAGATGACGATCGGGTCGATGAACGCCTTCATGACGTATCTCGTCCAGATCCTGATGTCGGTGATGTTTGGCGTGATGATGTCGATGATGATTCCGCGGGCGAGCGTGTCGGCCGGGCGGATCACCGAGGTCCTCGACACCCGGTCCAGCGTCGTCGAGGCGAGCACCCCGACCCCGATCCGGCAGCGCCCGGCCGGGGTCGAGCTGCGCGAGGTGACCTTCACCTATCCCGGGGCGGATGCGCCCGTTCTGCGCGCGGTCACCGCCAGCGTGCGGCCCGGCCAAACCACCGCCATCGTCGGCTCGACCGGCGCCGGCAAGTCGACCCTCGTCTCGCTCATCGCCCGCCTGTATGACGTCACCGATGGGGCCATCCTCGTCGGCGGCACCGACGTCCGCCAGGCCGGGCTCACCGACCTCTGGTCCCACATCGGGCTCGTCCCGCAGAAGCCGTTCCTGTTCAGCGGGACGGTGGCAACCAACTTGAGGTATGGCGATCCCGCCGCCTCCGACGACCAACTCTGGGAGGCGCTGCGGGTCGCCCAGGCCGATGACTTCGTCCGGCAGATGCCGGGCGGGCTGGACGCCCCGATCAGCCAAGGCGGCTCGAATGTCAGTGGCGGTCAACGCCAACGGCTCGCCATTGCCCGCGCCCTGGTGCGGCGTCCCGACATCTATCTCTTCGACGACTCCTTCTCGGCCTTGGACCTCGCGACGGACGCCCGCCTGCGGGCGGCGCTGGCTCCCCATACGAAAGAAGCAGCGGTCGTCGTGGTTGCCCAGCGAATCTCCACCATCCTCGAGGCCGACCAGATCATCGTCTTGGAGGACGGCCGGGTGGTCGGGAGTGGGCGGCATACGGACTTGGTCGCCACTTGCCCGACGTATGCCGAGATCGTCGCTTCCCAGGCCGTCCTGGAGGACGCCGCATGAGTGAGACCCTGAAGTCGGAGGAGGAGAGGGCCGCCGAAGCCCGCCGCGGCCCCGCCGGCGCCGCCCGCCGAGGTGGCCCCCCGCACATGCAGGTGGGCCAGCCGACCGAGAAGTCGCAGAACTTCGTCCCGTCGGCCAAGCGGCTGCTCGGGGTCATGCGCCCGCAGCGGGTCCTGGTGTGGGCGGCGATGGCGTTCGCGTTGATCTCGGTCGGGTTCTCCGCCGTCGGTCCGAAGATCCTCGGCCACGCCACCGACCTGGTCTTTGCCGGCATCTTCGGCCAGCAGATCCCGGCGGGCATGACCGTCGCGGAGTATGCCGCGGCCCTGCGCGCCCGCGGCATGGGCCAGGTCGCCACGATGCTCGAAGCGATGGATCACGTGGTGCCGGGCCAGGGCATCGACTTCGGCGCGCTCGGCGGGGTGCTGCTGCTGGCGCTCGGGCTGTTCGCGATCGGCAGCCTGCTGAGCTGGGCGCAGTCCCGGATCATCGTCGAGGTCGTCAACCGCAGTGTCTACCGGCTGCGCCGCGACGTCGAGGAAAAGCTCAACCGCCTGCCGCTGTCCTATTTCGACAGCCAGCCGCGCGGCGAACTCCTCTCCCGCGTCACCAATGACATCGACAATGTCGCCCAGAGCCTGCAGCAGACGCTGAGCCAGTTGGTGACCTCGCTGCTGACCGTCCTGGCGATGCTGACGATGATGATTGTCGTCTCCCCGGTGCTGTCGTTGATCGCGCTCGCGACCATCCCGCTGTCCATCGCCGTGACGGCCGTGGTGGGGAAGCGGTCCCAGCGCTATTTCGTCCAACAGTGGAAGAGCACCGGCGAACTCAACTCGATTGTCGAGGAGTCCTTCACCGGTCACGGCCTGGTCAAGGTCTTCGGTCGCCAGGCTGAGGTAGGCGCCGCCTTCGGGGCCAAGAACGACGACCTGCGCACGGCGAGCTTCGGGGCGCAATTCATCAGTGGCCTGATCATGCCGCTGATGATGTTCATCGGGAACCTCAACTACGTCATCGTCGCCGTGGTCGGCGGGCTGCGGGTCGCGGGCGGGTCGATGAGCATCGGTGACGTGCAGGCGTTCATCCAGTACTCCCGCCAGTTCACCCAGCCCCTGACCCAGGTCGCCTCGATGGCCAACCTGATGCAGAGCGGGGTGGCCTCGGCGGAACGGGTGTTCGAGGTGCTCGACGCCCCGGAGGAGGTCCCGGACACCGCGACGGCCAAGCCGCCGGCCGACCCCCGCGGTCAGGTCGCCTTCGAGGATGTGAGCTTCGCGTATGCCGCGGACCGCCCCCTGATCGAGCACCTCGATCTGGTCGTGGAGCCCGGGCAGACGGTCGCCATCGTGGGCCCCACCGGCGCCGGCAAGACGACGCTGGTGAACCTGATCATGCGGTTCTATGAGCTCGATGGCGGCCGGATCACCCTCGACGGTGTCGACATCACCGACCTGACCCGGCGCGGCTTGCGTTCCGAGATCGGGATGGTGCTGCAGGACACCTGGCTCTTTGCCGGGACCATTCACGACAACATCGCGTATGGCCGTCCCGGCGCCACGGATTCCGACGTCCTGGCCGCGGCCCAGGCGACCTATGTGGACCGGTTCGTGCACTCGCTGCCGGAGGGCTACAACACGCTGCTCGACTCCGAGGCCAGCAATATCAGCGCCGGCGAGAAGCAGTTGCTGACGATCGCGCGGGCGTTCCTGTCCGATCCGGCGCTGCTGATCCTGGACGAGGCGACGTCATCGGTCGACACCCGCACGGAGGTTTTGGTCCAGCACGCGATGGCCGCCCTGCGCTCCGACCGCACGAGTTTCGTGATCGCCCACCGGCTCTCGACGATCCGCGACGCCGACCTGATCCTGGTGATGGAGGACGGCCGGATCGTCGAGCAGGGCACGCACGAGGAGTTGCTCGCGGCCGGGGGCGCGTTCGCCCGGCTGTATGAGGCGCAGTTCGCCTCCGCGCTCACCGACGGGTCGCCCGCCGCCTCGCCCGCGCAAACCCCAACGTGAGCCCGCCGCCCCCGAACCGCCCACCCCCGAACTTGAGCACGTCTTACAAGACGTGCTCAAGTTCGTAAGGCGTGCTCAAGTTCGGGGGTGGGCGGTTCGGGGGTCGGGCGGTTCGGGGCGGGTGCCGGGGCGGCGCGCGGCGAGCCACACGAGCACGGCCCAGACGACCGCTGCGGCTACCGGGGCGACGTTGCGGCGGAAGCCCAAGGACAGCGCCTCGACGCTCGCGCTCATCCCGATCACCCGGCCGGGGACGTAGGCGAGGGTCATCGCCATGCTCCGGACGATCTGGAGCCGGGCCAGAAGCAGCCCCCCCGACCCCGCCAGGACGCCGGGCAGCAAGGCCCACACCAATTGGTCGTACCAGGGCAGGGCATAGGGGGCGCCCGCGGCATACGCGAAAGACAGGACGAGGGTGAGCACGATCGCGACGTCCCCGCGCGTCGCGGTCCCGGCAGGCGGCCGACCCAACACGCGCCACGCCGCGAGCGCGAGCACGACACACAGGACGCAGGCCGCTGCGAAGACGGCCGAGCGTTCGCCATCGCCAGCGAACAGACCGCCGATGCCTTCCCCGGAGATCCATTCATAGACCTTGCGCCACGGGGTGGCCAGCGAGATCGCCCGGCGCGAGCGGCCAAGTTGGTCATAGACGTGCGCGCCAGCCCAAAGATGGGCGGGTAGTGCCACCAGGGCTGCGCCGAGGACAAGCGCGGCGGCGCGCCATACGGCCCCAGCAAGCCCAGCGCGCGTCCGTCGCGCCTCCATCACGACCCCGATGACGGCGGCGAGCAGCACCACGCCCGCCGTCACCTTCACGGCAATCGCCGCTCCGATGATCAGCCCCGCCGCGACAGTCGCCCCGACCCAGGCCCGCCGGAGCAGCACCAGCGCGCCGACGGTTAACACTGTGGCGAGGAGGTCGACGTGGACCCCGAGCACACCGGTCCCGAACAGCAGCGGATTGACCGTCCACAGCGCATCGACGAACCCCGGCCGATCGGGAAACAGCCGCCGCATGAGCCACCGTCCGGCGAGCCAGACAAGGACGATCAGGCACTGCCATACCCAGACGATTTGGCGTAGGTTGTCGCCCCCGATCCCGGCCGCCGCCCACTGCAGGATGGTGGCGACCGGCCCATACACGCTCGGGGTCTCCTGCCACGGCGGCTGCACCAGGCTGGTCACGGGATCGTGCCCACCCGCCCACGCGATCGGCGATTCGGTCCATGGGTTGCCGCCCGCCCCGAGGATGCGGCCATACGCGGCGTAGTTCGTGTGGTCCGCCGACCCGAACGGCCGGGTGAGCAGGGCACCCACACCCAGGATCGCGAGGATGCGAGTGGGCACGGGCCGTGGGGCACGCAGGTTGAGAGCCAACCCCACCCCACCCAGGACGTATGCCGCGGCGAGCCCCCCGCTGACGAGTCCCGATCCGGGGGACCACGGCAAAGCGCCCGGCGCCCAGCCATGCGGGCCGAGCGGTGGGGTCGCCGCGCTGTCGCCGAGGACACCGACCAGGATCAGCAGGGCGAAGGAGGCGCCGAGGAGCCAAGGGACAAGGGACTCGAGTCGGCTGGCCCGGCGCCGGCCGGAAGCTGGCTCGGCGCGCGCCGGCTCAGTCGCCGCTGGCCGGGCCACGCGGACGTCCTGCCGAGCCGCCGGAGCGTGCCGAGTCGCCAGGGCCTGCCGAGCCAAACGAGCCTCGCCGACCCATCCCCGCCGACTGGAGTCGGCTCCGGGCGACGACCTCGGCGATATCCCGCAGCTGCCGGGCGCGGTGCATTCGGCCGGCCCAGTCGGCACCGGAGGCGCGATGGCTGAAGTCGACCGGCACTTCGCGCACGCGCAGGCCGGCGCCCAGCGCGGCCAGCAGCATGCCCGTCTCGACGCCCCATCCCCGCGACAACGGCTGGGCCGCCTCGAAGGCCGCCCGGGTGAGGCAGCGCATACCGTTCAACGGCTGGGTGATCGTCACCCCGGTACGCCGCGCGATCTCACCCCGCGCCAAGCGCACCGCTCGCCCGCCCCCGCGCGAACTCTTGCTCGCCGGGATGACCGCGATGCTCAGGTCGGCCTCGCCGGCAAGGACGGGCTCGATCAGCGCCGCCAAGGCGGCGGCCGTCTCGCCGAGGTCGGCGTCGACGAAGAGCAACGCTCGCGGCGAGCCCGAGTCCTCGGCGTCGTCCGGCGTCGCATCCAACTCGGCCACCCGTGCCGCACCGCTGGCCATGGCGGCGGACTTGCCGCGATTGCGCGGGTGCCGCACCACGCTCGCGCCCGCCGCGGCTGCCACGGCGGCCGTGTCGTCGGTGCTTCCGTCGTCCACGACCACCACGACCTCGACGTGCGCCAGCGCGCGCACGGCCGTCACCGTGGCGGCGATGCGATCGGCTTCGTCCTTGGCCGGGATGATCGCCGCGACGGCCGTCGGTGCAGCGGGAAATCCAGGGTCGGCGGCGCGCACGGCCGTCAGCGCAGCGTGACCTGGCGGCTGAGCAGGCCGTTCTTGGCCCGCCGCTCCTCGCCGGTGAGGGGCTCGTCGGTGCGGGCCGCGGCATACCGGCTCACGAACTCGGCCGCGGCCGGCTCGCAGTCCGCCGCCGCGCTGCCGGCCGCCAACTCCCACACCGGGATCAGCAGCCCACCGGCCCGGAACGCGCCCAGCAGCCGGCTCCCCTCGCCCAGCCCGGCCGCGCCCGCGGCATACAACCGGGCGAGCGTGTCGGTGGCCACGTCTTCGTCGTCCGGCAGGACCAATCGCAGGTGCGGTCGCCCACCGAGGAGGCACCAGAAGGCCGAGTCGACCCCAGCAAGCTTGGTCGTCGGCACGGCCGAGGCGTTCGCGCGTTCCAACGACTCGCGCGCATCACCCTCCAGCTCCTGCCCCTCGACCCAGAAGTCAAAGCCTTCGTGCACTTGCAGGTCCGGCGCGCCGGAGATGTCGATCAGTTCGGCCAGTGCGGGCGTGGCATCGGTGGCCAGCGGCACGTGCATCAGCGGCGTCCCGGGCTCGACCGCCAGCGCCGCCAACAACGCGCTGGCGAGGTCCCGCGAGGCATCACCGCTCTCCGGTCCGCCCTGCGTCGCGATCAGCACTGCCCCATCGCCTCGGCGTAGCGCCGGCCACGCCATCGGCAGCACCGTCGCAATGGTCACCGTGCTCGGCCCGCCCTCGACCAAGGCCGCCCCAGCGAGCGGAACGGTCACGGTCGCCGCCGGCAGGATCTCCTTCAGCGCCACCCAGTCCGGCTCGCCCGGCATCCCGGCAAAGGGGCGGCGAACGTAGGCCGCGGGGCGAGGCGCGCGGACGGTGTCGGCGTTCTTGCGCCGTGAAGCTTTACCCATGACAAGGGATCATGCCCGACGCCGCGATGGGCCGCCGAGGCTGGCCCACACGGTGATCGTTCCCTTCTTGTCGGTCACGCCCCATTCGTGGGCGAGGGAGCGCACGATGCGCAGCCCGCGGCCCGAGGTCGCAAACACCGCGTGCGGCATCGGCTTCGGTGCGGTCTCGCCGCCACCGTCGGTCACATCGACCTCGACGACGCCATTCTTTTCGGTCCAGTGAATGCGAACGGTGTTGTCGTGCAATGGTTCTGCATGCCGCAGGGCATTGCCGACGAGTTCGCTCACGACGAGGGCGACCTCGTTGAGTGTCTCCTCACTGACGCCACGGGCGACGAGATCCTGGTTGACGGCGACGCGCACGCGCGGGATCGACGACCCATGCCAGGGGGCCCGAATGGTCCGCGCACTCCCGATACCGATGGTTCCGCCGAACTCATCCAGCGCGGGTCGCGACGGGGTCGCGGCGGGGGGAGCAGTCGTCGTCGCGGCGTCCTTCGTACTCATCTCTCGTCCTCGGTCCAGCGGCGCCAGGTGAGCCGCGATGCATCAGTGAACGGATCGAGGCTACCCGCGCGGTCGGCCCGGTTGGCCTGCTGGGCTGCGCCGAAATTCCATCCCTTCGGCCAGCCGCGCCCGGCGTCCGAGCAGACGCCGCTCCACCAGATAGCTCTGGTGGATCCGCCGCGCCCGCACCGTCCACATCGAGTCCGCGCTCGACCAGTGCGCGGCATACGCCTCGTGGCGGTAGCGGATGTGCTCCAGGACGCCGTAGTCGCGCGCGGTGGCGGTGATGTAGTCCAGGATCTCGGCGCCGGTCGCGAGCATGCTGGCGCCGTGCCAGGGCCGGAAGTCGTAGCCGAGGGTGTACATATCCGAGTCGGAGCGCACCCCCGGGTAGCGGAAGAGATCCCACGTCCCGCCGAGCGCCGCCCGCTGCTCCAAGATCGCGTATGCCGTGCCGGGCCGTTCCCGGCTCAGGTGTGCCGCGGCCCCGATGCCGGATAGGCCGGCCCCGAGGATGAGGACGTCGACGTCGGGGGTCATCGTGCGGTTGGCGTGGGCACGCGTGCGGGAGTGGCCGATTCCGCCCGCTCCACCGCGAGGAAGGCGTCGATCTCGGCGGCATTCGGGGAACTCGCCGGGCCGCGCCGAGTCACCTTGATCGCGCCCGCAGCATTGGCGCGCCGGGCCGACTCGACCCAGCCGTCCCCCGCGGCTCGGCAGGCCAACAGCACGCCCGTATGGGTGTCCCCCGCCCCATTGGTGTCCACGGGGGTGCGCGGGTAGCCGGGTACGGGAGTGGTGGTCGCGTCGGCGTGAACCACGCACCCATTGGGCCCGTCCCGCACGATGGCGACCCCGCCCGGGCGGATCCGGGCGGCCACGAGAGGGGCGGCCACGGCCATACGGGATTGTCCGGTCAGGGAGCGGGCCTCATCGAGATTGCTCGTCCAGACGTCGACGCGGCCCAGGACGCGCTGTTGGAGGTCGTCGGGCACGTCGGCGAAGGTGGTCCCTGGATCGAGGACGACCACCACGTCGGCAGGCAGGTCGTCCAGCCAGGTCAGGAGCGGGTCGCGGGTGCGGCCAACCAACGAAAAGCCGCTGATGCACACCAGATCTCCGGACTGCGGGTGCGACTGGGCCAGGCTCTCCGGCGTGATCCGGCGTTCGGCGCCTTGCGTGGTCACGAACGTCCGCTCCGCCGTCGGCTCGATCATCACGAAGCAGACACCGGTGTCGAGTTCGGCGATCGGCGCGCTGGCGAGCGCAATACCCTCGGCCGCGAGCGCCGCCCGAACGATGTCGCCATTGGGCCCGATCCCGTGCGCGCCCGCGTGGACGCAGTCGGCACCCGAGCGGGCCGCGGCGATGAGAATGTTGACCGCGCCCCCGGCATACAGCACGTGCTCACTCGCCATGACATTGCCGCCGCGACGGGGGAGTTCGGGCACCTGGACGACCTCGTCGACGAGGGCCTGGGCCGTGTGGATCACGCGGGGGCTCATGTGCGCATTGTGCCGTCCCGGCACGCGTGGGTCGGCAGGGGACCGTCAGCCGCCGGACTTGCGCCGGAACATCTTCTGGTGACTCGCCGAGCCGTGGGCGTGATCGACCTTGCCGTGCTCGTCGGAGGCGCTCATGTCGACGCCGCCGCCCTTGGTCTTGCGCTCCAGGGCCTCACGGAACTTCCGCTTGGTGTCCTCATCGGGCATGGAGCGCTTGGCATCGTCCTTGCTCATGGTCGCCATCCTGTCATCGACTCGACCCCCGTGGTTCGTTGAGGTTCCACCGGCTGTCCGCGTGTCGCTCCGAGGATGGGGGTAGTTGGTGGACTACAACCGAGGAAGACGACCCGGCCAAGTATGAGTTGGCCGGGTCCTTTCGTCTCCCGGGGGGTTCTAGACGAGGCCGTGCTCGTGCGCGAACACGACGATCTGCACCCGATCGCGCAGCCCGAGTTTGCGCAGGATCGCGCCGACGTGTGTCTTGACCGTGGACTCGCTCGCGAAGACCGCCGCGCCGATCTCGGCATTGGAGAGTCCTTTGGCGATCAGGGCGAGCACCTCGCGCTCCCGCTCGGTCAATTGGCCGTATGCCGCGGGCACCGCCGCCTTAGCCTTGAACTCGCCGTCGAGCAGGGTCGTCAACTCCTGGGGGCCGAGCACGGCATTGCCGGCGTGGACCGTGACGATGGCTTCGGCGAGCATCCGGGGCGTCGCATCCTTCAACAGGAAGCCGCTCGCCCCGTGCCGGATGGCGGTGGCCGCGCGATCGTCGAGGTTGAAGGTGGTCAACACGATGACCCGCACCGGCGTCGCCCGCGCGGCGACGCGAGCCGGGGCGAAGATCTGGCGAGTGGCCTCGACACCGTCCAGCACGGGCATACGGATGTCCATGAGAACCACATCGGGGGCGAGGTCATCGACCGCGGCGACCGCCTCGGCACCGTCTGCGGCCTCCCCAACGACGGTGAGCCGGTCCTGGGCGTTGATGATCCGGGCCACGCCGGCCCGGAAAAGCTCCTGATCGTCGACCAGGAGCACCCGGATATCGCCATCCGGCACGGGGTCGGTCATCGAGTTCCTTCCAGGTCGACCTCGGCGGCACGCAGGGGAAGCCACGCGGTTGCGGTGAATACTGTGCCACCCGCATCGGCCGCGCTCGCCGTGTCGAACTGCCCGCCCACCGATTCGAGGCGGTAGCGCATGCCCTCCAAGCCCAGCCCGCCGCCGGAGGGACGACCGGTGGGAAGAGCGCCGGTGGCTCCCTCGTCGACGAGGTTGCGGACCTCAATCCGCAGGTAGGCGCCCTTCCAGTCGGCCGGCCACTCCTGCTCGACCCAGACGGGCCCGCCGCGACGGCCGTGCTTCAAGGCATTGGTCAGCATCTCCTGGAGCACCCGATAGGCCACCTGTTCGAGGTCGGGTGGGAGCGGCCGGGGCGCGCCGATGGTCGTGCGGCGGACCTCATTGCCCGCCGTCGCGACGCCGTCGATCAGCGCGTCGAGGCCGGTCGCGGGCGGTTGGTTGGCGGTCGATGACGGCGAAAGGACCTGGCGGACGTCCTGCAGCGAGCGCCGCGCCGACGTCGCGACATTGGCGAGCGTCTCGCGCATCTTGTCGGTCTCGTCGTCCTTGAGGTACTGCGCCGACTCCGCCTGAGCCAAGATCACCGCCAAGGAGTGCCCGACGACATCATGGACATCCCGGGCGAGTTGGGCCTGGCCCGCCTTGAGGTCGGCGACCTGTTGGGCGTATGACCGTTCCCGCTCCGCTTGGGCCTGCTGATGCTGAGCCTGCTCCTCGCGGGTGCGAGACTCCGCGAGCCGTCGCGTGACCGAGCCGGCGACGACCGGCGCGACGATGACCAGAAGCCAGACCAGGGCAGGTCCAACCAGTTCCGAGACGAGTCGTCGCCAGGGGATCGCCGGACCAGCCTGGGCGCGCACGGCGTCGACGTACCTCAGGATGTTCTGACCCTCCAATATCGCCACGCCCGCGATGGGCAGCGACAGCGTGATCAGGACCGCCAACAACCTGGTTGGCCGCCCGCCAAATCGCATGGCGGCAAAAAGGGCCAGGGCCGACGTGACGGCTACGAGCGGAGTGGCTGCCGTCAGCAGCCACGGCGTGCTCACGGCCGCCGCGATCAGTCCCACGACGGGGGCCCGCCGAAAGGCCGCGGCAATGATGAGCCCCGTGAGGGCCATCACGCCGCCCCGCTGCGCGATCCCCATCGTGAAGGCACTCAGGCACAGCAGCAGGATTCCGGCGGCCAAGGCGATCTCGACGCCCCAGCCCGCCGTGGCCTGTTCCCAACGGTCTCGGGCCGGCACCGTCGGGACCCCGGGCTCGCGGCCGCGACCGAGCCCGGTCTCCCACGGCTGCGCCGGTGGTGGGGTGCCCTGCCAGTAGCCGCCGCCAGAGGAACCCGTGCCGCCAGACGACCCCGCGCCGCCAGAGGAGCCCGCGCCGCCGGCTTGGGGCTGGGCGGGAGTGGGATCGGGCGACACCGATCCAGTATGCCGAGCCGGCGGCCCACCCATTTCCTGCGTCTCGGGCGTCATGCCGCACCGCCGACGAGGATGTCCAGGAGGTCGGGATACGCCACGCCGGACGCGGCGAAGGCGTGCGCCCAGGCTGCCTGAGCCCCGAGGTTCGGGGCGATGTCGACGGCGGTGAGGATCGGCATACCGCCGGTGGGGTCGAGGACGAAGTCCACGGTCATGGCGCCGCCCCCGCGCACCGCATCCCGGGTGGCCAGGGCAGCCTGGTCGAGGAGGGAGCGAGTGGCCCGGTCCGTGGCGACGGATCGGTAGCGGTCGGACCCAGGCGGTGGAAGCGGCGGGCGGGTCCCCGTCCGCCCGCCGCTGGTCGATAGGGCCCCCGCGCGCAGCGGCATCTCGCCGGTCATCGCGGTGGCCAGTTCGCGGGCCGGCTCCCCGATCGGGCTCGAGACGAGAACGCCGCCGTCGGCGCGGCATACGAGGGCCATGGTGACCGCCGGGCCCGGGGAGGCTTCCTCGACGACGACGCGATCGGCATACACCAAGGCGTGGTGAAGGGCCGTCTGGAGCTCTCCTGGTTCCGCGACATCGGTTCGGGCCGAGCGCGGGGCCCGCGTCGCCGGCCGCACCGTCACCGGACCCATGAAGTCGAGCGCGCGGGCGGCGCCGCGGCGGACGCAGATGCCATCGGCAACGCGAAGTCCGGCGTCGACGGCTGCCAGCCGGGTAGACCACCAGTCCGCGCCGATCGGGCCGGGCACGGCCGGGCAGGGGCGCGCGACCAGGTTGGCCAGGGCGTATGCCGCGGGGTCCACCCCCACGGGCAGCAACACGTCGGCGGTGGCCGCGAGGGTGACCGCCGCGCCCGCCGACGCCGCCGGGGTCTCGCCGAGCGCGTGGTTGCCCAGGAACCACCCCGCGCGGCTGCGGCTGAGGATCATGACCTGCCACCGCTCCGCGAGACCCGCGGCCACGGCCTGTGCCTGGCCGAGGTCGTCCCCGGCGAGTATGCCGATGCGCCGCATCGCCACCTGTCGTCCAATCGAATCCCCACTCATGCCCCCAAGCCTCCCCGCCCCGCCCGCCCCCCGCC
>NZ_HF571038.1:2009706-2032458 GCF_001046875.1 Nostocoides jenkinsii Ben 74 | reverse complement strand
CCCCCGCCGACATCGGCGGCTACTACCGCCCCGACCCCGACAAGACCAGCGCCGTCATGCGGCCGTCCGCCACGCTGAACACCATCGTGGATCGACTGACGGAGAAGCCGAGCGCCTGAGTTGCGGATCGCCCGTTTCCGCTCCTCCCTCGACGCCGATGACGGCGGGATCTTCACCGCCGTCATCGCGTCGAGCGCGGCACTCGCCTACGAGCACGACATCGCCATCGCGGCCCGCCGCATCGCCGGGGACCCGGCCGCACTGCATACCCGCAGCAGGGCGCGCATCGTCGCGCTCCCGACGAACCTCGGCGGCCGAATCCGCGCCACCCACCGGCTCGTCGCCGGCGCCGACCTGGTCACCCTCGAAGGCACCTGGGACCCGTGGAACCCGCTCACCGCGGCCACCTGCGTGGTCCGGCGCACGCCATACCTCTGCGTGGCGCACGGCTCCTGGAGCCACTTCGTCAAGGACCGCTATCCCGCTAAACACCTCAAGAAGTTGCTGTGGTGGGGGCTCGTCGAACACTGGGTCGTGCGCGGCGGCGCGGGGATCTGGTGGACCAGCGAGCGCGAGAAGCGCTCCTCGATCGAGACCTTCCCCGGCATCCCGGACCGCGACCCCGTGGTCGAACTCGCCACCGAGGACCTGCGCGGCAAGCGCGACACCGCTTCGCACGACCCCGGCGTCCTCCAGCTGGTCACCCTGACCCGAATCCACCCGCTCAAGCGGCTCGACGACCTCGTCCGGGCGGTCGCGGGGCTGGCGGCCGCGCCATACGGGCTGCGGGTGCACCTGAGCATCGTCGGCGACGGCCCCCCGGAGGTCATCGCCGGCCTCACCGCGCTCGCCGCCGACCTCGGGGTCGCCGACCGGATCACCTGGACCGGTCCCCTGTGGGGCGATGCGCGGATCGCGCCGCTCGCCTCCGCGGACATCTATGTCTGCCCGGGGCCGGAGAGTTTCGGGATGGCCGTGGCCGAGGCCCTCTCGGCGAACCTGCCCGTCGTCGTCTCCGACGAGGTCGCCCTCGCCGGCGAGATCGAGGAGGCCGGGGCGGGAGCCGTGTTCCGGTATGCCGACGTCCCCGACCTCACCGCGGCCCTCGCCCGGGTGGCGGCCGCCGTCGCCGATCCTGGCTACGGGACTGCGCCACGGCAGCTGTGGGAGCGGCGGTTCAGCCCTCAGGCCTTCCGGCGGCGATTTTCCGAGTCAGGACTCATTCCACGCCTGTAGGCGTTTTCGGGCGGTGAGGTCTTTGCGGCACAATTCGCGTCGTGGAGACGATCGGGCGGACCGGGCCCTGGGTCATCGATGAGTCGGTCGCCTGGGTGCACCACGATGACCGCGTCGTCCTGGTGAAGCTGGCTCCCCCGTTCACGGCGCTTCCCACTCGACTCGACGCGACCGGAGCGATTCTCTGGAGCGCCATTGCCCAGGGTGAAACGCTGGACGAGCTGGTGACCAATTTCGAGGGCGATCCGGACGAGGTTCGGCGCGGGATCATCGACTTCGTGACGAACGTGCTGGCCCAAGGCTTAATCGGACCGGCGGACCGTTCGTGACCGCCGAACTGACTCTCGCCGAGGCAACCCACCTCGCTCATGCGGTGGCCGCACGAGCAATGGCAACCGAGGACATACGGGTGCTCTTCGTCAAAGGTCCTGTAGCGGTGTCTCAAGGGCTGAGGACGGGGGGACTATCGAGCGATGTCGACATCCTGTGCGATCCTGCACGTGTCCGGGATGCCGTCGATCTCGTGCATGAATATGGGTGGACCCGCTATTCCGGCGAGCAGACAGACGCGATGGCCATCGGCATGCACGCCACCGCCTTCACGATCCCTGGGTGGCCGCCCACGATCGACTTGCACGCGAATTTTCCTGGAATGCTGGCCGATCCGCAGTCGGCGTTCGAACGGTTGTGGGCTGCCCACCGCATCGTCCGGCTGGCCCACCACAACATCCCCGCCCCGGCGCCGGCCGATCATTTCGTCATTCTCGCGCTGCACGCCCTACGCACCCTTGCACCGGGTGAACAAACGGTCGCGATGGCGCCCTTGAAGACTGCGTGGGCGTCACTAGATCCCCGTGAGCGACAGGACGTCGTGACCACGGCCCGGGAAACCGGAGCTTTGGAACCACTGCGCGAGGTTCTGATCGAACTAGGTGCTGAACCGGGGCCTGCCGACGACCGCTTCTCGACCGCGCTGGCTCAGTGGCGGCGATCCCGCGAACACGTGGGCGACTCGGCCGTCGTCTGGCTGACGCGCTGGGAGCAAGCGCGCTGGCGCGAGCGGCCGGAGCTCGTATGGCGCGCGTTCTGGGACATCTCGATGGACAACTCTCGCTCGCCGCAGGAGTGGGAGCTGGCGACACGGCGTGAGCGGGCCCTGGGGCGTCTGCGACGGGCGCGGCGTGGACTGGCCGGGGTGCCGCGCGCCATCAATGGGCGACGCGGGAAGGGGTCGTAGTCCGCATCCCGCAACCCCCGCCGGCGGCGTCAGGGGTGCGCGGCGAGGGGGTGGGCACCTCGGCGAGGATGATCTTGTCGACATGCTCCGAGACGACGTCGACCGCACGGCGGCTGAGGCCGGTGTCGGTGACGAGGATGTCGACGCGATCGAGCGCCACGATCGTGCCGAGCCCGACGACGCCCCACTTCGTGTGGTCTGCCGTCACACAGACAGTGCGCGCGCAGTCGATGAGAGCGCGATTCGTCTCCGCCTCAACGAGATTCGGCGTCGTCAACCCCGCTCGCTCGTCGAGGCCATGGACACCGAGGAACAGCATGTCCACATGCAGCGTCCGCAGGGCACCAACCGCGATCGGGCCGACCAAGGCCTCGGACGGTGTGCGCGTGCCGCCGGTGAGCACGACCGTCTGGCCGGCGGTCTCGGCCGTGTCGGCGAGCAATTGCGCCGCAGGGATCGAGTTCGTGACAATCGTGATGCCCTGGACCGATCGCAATTCGGCGGCCAGGGCCATTGTCGTCGTGCCGGCCGAGATGGCGATGGAGCTGCCGGGGGCGACCAGCTGCGCCGCCTCGGCCGCGATCGCCGCCTTGGCCTCGAGCATCAGCCGAGACTTCACAACGAAACCCGGCTCATCGCTGGATGGGGCGGGCGCCGTCAGGCCATGCGCCTGGTCCAGCGAAACGGCGCCACCATGTACCCGTTCGAGCAGCCCGCGCCGCGCCAAGGCCTCGATGTCCCGGCGGACCGTCATATCGGAGACACCCAGCGTGGTCACGAGATCCGCAACGCGCACCGCCCCGGAACCGCCCAACTCCTGAAGGATCCGGGCTTGTCGCTGGCTGGCCAACATGACGGATCAACCCTCCCGGATGGCCGCGCACCCGCCGGGCGGCAGGACGATCTCGGAATCGACGGACGCCGCGGACACCAGGTCATAGCCATCGACGGCCACCCGCACCTCGCCGGCCCCGTGATTGAGCAGGAAGAGCCAGGACCGCTCCCCCGAGCGCCGCCGGACGGCCTCGACCCCCGCCGGGACGTATGCCGCGGGCTCGACCCCCGCCGCATCGATCACCTCACCGAGCACGGACCGCCAGGTGTCGTCGTCGAAGCGCGTCCCGGCATACCACGCCGCCCCGGAGCCCACCCGGCGACAGGTCAAGGCGGGGCTCCCGGCGACGGGACCCCCGGCATACGAGATGAGCACCTCGGCATCGGTCGCGGTCGCGAACTCGCTCCACCGGGCGCCGGTGCCGCGGCTGAGGGCGAGCGAGTCCCCCGGCAGGAGCGGGTTGAACTCCTCCACCCGCACGCCGAGGAAGTCGGTGAAGGCGCCGGGATAACCGCCGAGCCGGACGTGATCGTTCTCGTCGACCAGCCCGGAGACATAGGTCACCAGGACCTGCGCACCGCGCTCAGCGGCGGCCCGGATACTGGCGGCGTCGTCGTCGGTGACGAGGTAGAGGGTCGGGACGATGACCACGGCATACGCGCTGAGCTCGGCGCTGGGGTGGATGACATCGCAGGTAATCCCGCGCTCGCGCAGCAGGCGATGGGTGAGCTGGGCGATCTCGGGATAGTCGACATCGGCGCTCGGCATCGCCGGGCCGCTCCACGCCCACTGCGCCTGGAAGTCATAGAGGATCGCCACCGAGGCCTCGACGCGCGAACCCTTGACCTCACCGAGCGCCGCCGCGATCTCCCCGAGCCGCGCCACTTCACGGAAGCGGGCACTGTCCGCGCCCGCGTGCGGGACCAGCGCGGAGTGCCACTTCTCGGCGCCGGCGCGCGACTGCCGCCACTGGAAGAAGCCGATGGTGTCGGCGCCGTGCGCGACATGCGTGAGGCTGTCCCGGATCGTCTGCCCGAGGGCCTTCGCCGGATTGACCGGCTGCCAGTTCACCGCGCTCGTCGAGTGCTCCATGAGCAACCACGGCGCCCCGCCGGCGAGGCCGCGCGTGACATCGCCCTGAAAGGCGAGCTCCGGCCCCGGGTGGCCCAGAGTGTTCACCAGATAGTGATCGGTGCTGACGATGTCCTGGTGGGGCGCCCACTGGTGATAGTCGAGGTGGCGGAAGCCGGTCATCGACATGAAATTGGTCGTGACGGGAACGCCCGGCGAGAGGTCCGCGAGGATCTCCTTCTCGCCGATGAAGTGCTGCAGCAGGGTGTCGGAGCCGAAGCGCTTGAAGTCGAGGACTTGCGTCGGATTGTGGAAGGTCGGGGTGGTGCGCGGCGGCAGGATCTGCTCGAAGTCGGTATAGCGCTGGCTCCAAAAAGCCGTCCCCCACGCGTGGTTGAGCCGATCGAGGCTGCCATAGCGCCGCTCCAGCCAGACCCGGAAGGCCGCGGCGCAGGTGTCGCAATAGCAGGGCAGGTTGTGGCAGGCGTATTCGTTTGACACGTGCCACATCGCCAGCGCCGGATGCTGGTGGTAGCGCTGCGCGAGTTGGGTGACGAGGGCGCGGGCGGCATCACGGAAGATTGGGCTGCTCGGGCACCAGCTCTGCCGGCTGCCCGGATACAGCGTGGTGCCGTCGATCGTCACCGGCAGGATTTCGGGGTATGCCGTGGTGAGCCACGGCGGCGGGCTCGCCGTCGCGGTGGCCAGGTCGACCGCGATGCCCGCCTCGGCGAGCATCCCCATGATCTCGTCGAGCCAGGCGAAGTCGTACTCGCCCTTGGTCGGCTCCAGCCAGGACCAGGAGAAAATGCCGAGGCTGACGAAGCTCACCCCGGCCTGCTTCATCAACGCGATGTCCTCTTCCCAGACCTCGCGGGGCCACTGCTCGGGGTTGTAGTCGCCGCCATAGGCCAGCACGTCATCGGGCCAGTTCCGCATGCCGCGCAGTCTTCCCGGACAGGCCCACAAACCCTGGTGATCGCTTGTGGTGATTACTGTTCGTTTCCACGAGCTCGTTCAAAGGAGAACATTCATGGCCCGTCCTCGGACTTTCGAGGAGTACCTCGCCTCACTCGTCCCGCCCTCGGTCCGCGGCGTCGACCGCCGCACGATGCTCGCGGGTGGAGTCTGCTCGGCGCCCTCGCCCTGGCCGGCTGCGGCGGCGACAGCGGCTCCGCTTCGAGCACCTCCGCTGGCGGGAGCGGCAGCGCCGCGGCCGCCACCGGTGAGGTCACCCTCGGCTCCAACCAGTCCGACGCCGTCCCGAAGGCCGCCATTCAGGCCGTCGTCGACGCCTTCCAGAAGGCCAACAGCGGCCTGACGGTCAAGGTCAACACCGTCGACCACAACACCTTCCAGGAAAACATCAACAACTACCTGCAAGGCTCCCCCGACGACGTCTTCATGTGGTTCGCGGGCTAGAAGTCGGCCGAGTTCGTCGCGTCCGCCAAGTCCATCGCGCAGTTCATGGACCGCGACACCCGTCCTGACTTCGCCTCCACGGTGATGATCCCGGCGATCCAAGAGTTCATCAAGAACCCCACGGACATCGACGGAATCACCAAGAACATCCAGGCCCAGAAGGTCAGCATCTTCGGATCCTGACCACCGTCGTATGCCGCGCCTGCCCACTCAGGTGCCGGCGCGGCATACGAAATCGGCGTGCGCGAGTTAGGGGTTTGGAAGTGGCGAGATATAAGGGGATCAACCAGATATCGGGGGTCGACCGTATCGTCGTCGCCCTGATGATCGTTGTGCCGACATCGCTGGTGCTCTGGCTGGTGTGGCTGCCGGCGATCGGCTCGGTTTGCTTTCCTTCACCACTGGAATGGCATCGGCTCGATCGGTGACGCCAAGTTCCTGGGTTTGAAGAATTCTCACGACGTGACGACGATCTACCCGCCGTTCTGGCCGGCCGTGCGACACAACCTGATCTGGCTGGCCGTGACCTTCTTGGTCGCCACCCCGCTCGGGATGTTCCTGGCGGTGCTGCTCGACAAGGAGATGCGCGGGTCGAGGATTTATCAGACGTCGTTCTATCTGCCGGTCGTGTTGTCGCTGGCGCTCGTCGGCTTCATCTGGCAGTTGGAGGCGGCCAAGGTCGACGGAGCCAACGAGCGGACCACCTTCTTCAAGATCGTCTTCCCCGTTCTGGCGCCGATCAACATCATCGTCCTGGTCGTCTCCGTCATCGAATCCCTGCGCGCCTTCGACCTGGTCTGGGTCATCAACAAGGGCCGCAACGGATTGGAGTTGATCGCCACCTTGGTCACGCAGAACATCGTGGGTGAAGCCAGCCGGATCGGCTTCGGCTCGGCCCTCGCCACGATCATGCTGCTGATCAGCTCTGTCTTCATCGCCATCTATCTGCGCATCGTCATGAGGGAGGAGCAGCGATGAGCGACACCACCGCCCCGCAATCCACGCCCGTGCAGGCGCTCAAGGTCTCCAAGGTCGCGACGGGATCGGGCAAGGCGAGCAAGGCCACGCAGATCTTCCTGGCCGTCATGGCGGTGATCTGGTTCTTCCCGATCCTGTATGCCGTGATGAACAGTTTCCGGGACTACGCCTATACCGCCAAGCACGGATATGTGTCGTTCGGCGGCTTCACGCTGCAGAACTACAAGAACGCCTTGGAGCGGGCGGATTTCACGCACACCATGATGAACTCGCTGAAGATCACCGTTCCCGCGGTGTTGCTGACGCTGTTCCTGTCGTGCTGCGTGGCCTTCGTGGTCTCGCGGTTCTCGTGGCGGTTCAACCTCGCGCTGCTAGGCCTGTTCACCGCGGCCAACCTGTTGCCGCCGCAGGCCTTGCTGATCCCGGTCTATCGGATGTTCCGGCAGATCCCGATGCCGAGCTGGATCAGTGACTCGGGCACGCTGCTGAACTCGCACTTGGGCCTCATCCTGGTGAATGTCGCGTTCCAGACCGGCTTCTGCTCTTTCGTGTTGTCGAACTATATGAGGACGCTGCCACGGGAGCTGTATGAGTCGGCAGTTGTCGATGGCGCCAGCGTCACGCGACAGTTCTTCGGCCTGACGTTGCCGTTGTGCCGGCCGCCGCTGGCGGCGCTGGCCACGCTGGAGACGACCTGGATCTACAACGAGTTCTTCTGGGCGACGGTGTTGCTGCAGCAGGGTGACAAGTTCCCGGTCACGAGTTCGCTGAACAACCTGCGTGGCGAGTTCTTCACGGACAACAACCTGGTGGCCGCTGGCTCGGTGCTCGTCGCGCTGCCGACGTTGATCATCTTCTTCGTCCTGCAGAAGCAGTTCGTGTCCGGCCTGACGCTGGGAGCGACGAAGGGCTAAGCCGGACCCGCGGCGGAGGAACGAGGTGGGGCGTCATGGGAGACAACATGGACGTACGCAACGGAAATGATCCGTTGCGTACGTCCATGTTGTGACAATGGGCGGGAAAGTGCGCCGCCGCCCGCCCGGATCGCCGTCAGTGGTGGGGGCGGGCGTCGGGGTCCGGGACGTAGTCGTCGGGGATCACGATGGGCTTCAGCCGCGCCCACGCGGTGAAGATGCCGCCGACCACCAGCAGGGCGATGCCGGCGATGAGGTTGGCATTGATATTTCCGGTCTTGTCGAGTTCCTTGTCGCCGAAGAGACCCATGATCGTCAGGATGACTCCGTAGACGAGCAAGAGGCTTCCGATGACATTGCGGACGTCCATTGCACCCGCGCTGTGACCTGCCATGACATTGACTCCTATCGACGCGGGCGGATCAGAAGATCGTATTGAGGACGATGGTCATAGCGAGCGCCACGCCAGCGAGCGGGACCGGACGGCGATACCAGGCCATGCTGGCCTCCTCCGGATCGGTGCGCATCTCCTTCGGCGTCTCGGAGTAGACCAGGCCGACGAGTTCCGAATCCGGCTTGGGCTTGGTCATCAACGAGACGACCACCGACAGGACGATGTCGACCACGAAGGCCGTCGAGGCGGCCGCGAACGCAAGGCCCTGGCCTGGCAGGGTGAACCAGTCACCGAACTTCGACCCCGCCCACAAGGTGACGGCCGAAACCGTGCCCATGACGAGGCCGACCCAGCCGGCCGTCGGGGTCATCCGCTTCCAGAACATACCGAGGATGAATGTCGCGAACAGCGGGGCGTTGAAGAAGCCGAACAGCGTCTGGAGGTAGTCCATGACGTTGCTGAACGAGCCGGCGATCGAGGCCGTGAAGATGGCGATGACCGTGGCGGCGACGGTGGCCAGGCGGCCGACCTGCAGGTAGTGCGAGTCCGAGCGGCCCTTGGCGAGGTAATCGCCATACAGGTCGTAGGTGAAGACCGTGTTGAAGGCCGAGATGTTGGCCGCCATGCCCGCCATGAAGGCGGCGAGGAGGCCGGTGATCGCCAGACCGAGCAGACCATTCGGCAGGACGTCACGCATCAGCAGGAGCATCGAGTCGTTGTAGGTCACGCCTTCACCCGATGACCCGCCCGCTGGCGCGCCACCGGCCTTGAGCTCGGCGATCTCGCTGACCAGGACCGCGGCGATCATGCCGGGGACGATGGTCAAGAAGGGCACGAACATCTTGGGGAAGGCGCCGATGATCGGGGTCTTGCGAGCCGCGGTGATCGACTCCGACGCCATGGCGCGCTGCACTTCGACGAAGTTGGTCGTCCAGTAGCCGAAGGAGAGCACGAAGCCGAGGCCGAAGGTGATGCCGATGACCGACCAGAAAGAGTTGTCGAAGCCTGACAGCGCCTGGCCGGGCCAGGAATGCAGTTGCTCTTCGACGGTGGTGGTGACCGATCCGTCGACGACCTGCGGCTTGAGCTTGGCCTCCAGGCCGCTCCAGCCGCCGAGACGGTGCAGACCGATCAGCGTCAGCGGCAACAGCGAGGCGACAATGACGAAGAACTGCAGGACCTCGTTGTAGATCGCCGCCGACAGGCCACCAAGGGTGATGTAGGACAACACGATTGCGGCGGCCACGATGAGGGTTAGCCACATGGGCAGACCCAGCAGCGCGTGCACGATCGAGCCGAGCAGGTAGAGGTTGACGCCGGCGATCAGCAACTGGGCGAGGGCGAACGACACTGCATTCACGAGGTGAGCTTCCTTGCCGAACCGGCGGAGCATGAACTCCGGGACGGATCGCACTTTGGAGCCGTAGTAGAACGGCATCATCACGACACCCAAGAAGAGCATCGCCGGGATGGCGCCGATCCAGAAGTAGTGCGTGGTGGGCAGACCGATCTGAGCGCCGGTTGCCGACATACCCATGATCTCGACGGCACCGAGGTTGGCCGAGATGAAGGCGAGGCCGGTGACCCAGGCCGGGAGCGAGCGGCCGGACAAGAAGAAGTCGGCCGAATCGGACACATTGCTCTTGACCATCCAACCGATGCCAAGAACGAACATGAAGTAGATCGCGAGGATCGCATAGTCGACGAAGCTGGCGCTGATCAGCGTGTCGGCCGTCACCAAAGCAGGCAACATCCGTGTTTGCCTTTCGTCAGGGTGGAATGGTTCCGGACGACCAGCGACGCTAGTGACTCGCGCCCGCGCGTGCAGGCGGAGGCGCTGGTGGCGCCGGATTCGATATGTAATCGAGATCATACGACACGCCGCGGCAGGGGGTTTGTCGCGAGGCGCGGCATACGTGCCGTATCGTGGTTGATCCCCCCCGGTCTACCGACGCGCGGTGCCGCGGCCTGAGCCCGCGAGGTGAGCAGTGCGGCTCGCCCACCAAACCACACCCGTTGATCAAGGAGCATTTCCATGCACACCCCCAAGCTGCCTGCGCGGCTGGGCGCCGAATTCCTCGGCACCTTCTGGCTTGTCTTCGCCGGTTGTGGCAGCGCGATCTTCGCCGCGCTCTACCTCGGCGGTGACGCCTCCAATGTCCAGCTCGGCATCGGCTTCACCGGTGTCGCCCTCGCGTTCGGTTTGACCGTGCTGACCATGGCGTATGCCGTGGGCCACGTCTCCGGCGGGCACTTCAACCCGGCCGTCACCATCGGCCTTGCCGTCGCCAAGCGCTTCGAGTGGAAGGACGTGCCGGCCTATGTCGCCACGCAGGTCGTCGCCGGTCTCGTCGCGGGTGCGGCGCTGCTGACCATCGCCTCGGGCAAGGACGGTTTCGACCGCGTCGGTCACATGGCTGCCAATGGGTATGGCGCGTACTCCCCCGGCGGCTACGCCCTCGGTGCCGTCTTCCTCGCCGAGGCGCTGCTCACCGCGGTCTTCCTCTACATCATCCTGGGCGCCACGGACGGCCGTGCTCCCAAGGGCTTCGCGCCGATCGCCATCGGCCTGGGCCTGACCCTGATCCACCTGGTGTCGATCCCGATCTCCAACACCTCGGTCAACCCGGCCCGCTCGACCGGTGTGGCGTTCTTCAACGCCGACGGCGCCCCGGGCCAGCTGTGGCTGTTCTGGCTCGCCCCGATCGTGGGTGCGGTCATCGCCGGCGCGACCTACGCCATGATCACCGGCGCCAACGAACCGGACATCTCCGGTGAGACCAAGGACGTCCGCGAGAAGGTCGTCGCCGCCTGACGGTCCCCGTCACGCTGAGGTCAATAAGGCCGACGTCAATAGGCCCGAGGCGCCCGCGCTACCGCGTGGGCGCCTCGGCTCTTTCTGCCCTCTCCGCTGGTCAGATCTCGACGCCGGCGACCCGGCCATAGCGGTGCCGGGAGATGCTGAGCGCCTGCTCGTGCAGCCAAAGGGGCAGTTCGGCCGCCGCGTCCGCGGACACGGGTTGCGTGACAACGGCGATGTCGAGTTCGTGGCAGACGCGCAGCACATCCTCGCCTGCCTCGGTGAGCAAGCGCAGTCGATCGGGACGATCCGAGCGCAAGGCGCGCACCAGCGCCGCGTCGTCGCTCTCGGGACCGAAGACGGCGAGGCGACCCGTGCGGCATACGGCTGACGCGGCGCGGGCGGCGTCCACGGCGCCGTCGGGGGTGTCAGCGCCGAACCGCACCATGACCGCGCCCAGCGGCCGGTAGCGGTGGATATTGGCCTCGCTGACCAGGGCACTCGGGTCGCTCTCGACACCGAATCGCTGATCCCACGCCGTCCGATAGGCCGCGGCCGCCGCCGCGAAGTCGATCGCCACCGACGGATGGCGACGGAAGGCCGCGACATAGTCTGGGCCGCCGGCCTTGGGTCCGCCGCCGATCGCCGAACGCTTCCAGCCGCCGAAGGGCTGGCGCCGCACGATCGCCCCGGTGATATGCCGGTTGACATACAAATTGCCCGCCTCGACGGCGGCGAGCCAGGTGTCGATCTCGCCGGGATCGAGCGAGTGGAGGCCCGCGGTCAGGCCGTATGCCGTGCCGTTCTGGATCGCGATGGCGTCCGCCAGATCGTGCGCCCGCACGACCCCGAGGACCGGCCCGAAGCACTCGGTCCGGTGGAACCACGACCCCGGCTGGACCCCGATCCGCACGCCCGGGGACCACAGGCGACCGGAGTCGTCGAGTTGGCGCGGCTCGACGAGCCAGGACTCCCCGGCGTCGAGCCGGGTGAGGCCGCGCTCCAGCGCCTCACCGGGCGGGCTGATGAGCGGGCCCATGATCGTCGCGGGATCGGGACCCCAGCCGACCCGGACGGTGGCGACAGCGTCGGCGAGGCGGCGGCGGAAGTCGGGATCGTCATACACCGGGGCTTCGACGATGGCGAGGCTGGCCGCGGAGCACTTCTGGCCGGCATGCCCGAAGGCGGACTTGACGATGTCCTTGATCGCGGCGTCCTGATCGGCGGCCTCGGTCACGACCAAGGCATTCTTGCCGGAGGTTTCGGCGAGGACGCGGAGCCGGGGCTTCCAGCCGAGGAAGAGCTTGGCACTGTCGTAGGAGCCGGTGAGGATCAAGGTGCCGAAGGCGTCGTGGGTGATCAAGTGCCGGCCGGTGTCGTCGTCGGGGCACGCGAGATATTGGAGCGCGTCCTGTGGGATGCCGGCGGCATGGCACTGATCGACGAGCCATTTGGCGATGCGACGGGTCTCGGGGGCAGGCTTCAACACGACCGTGTTGCCGGCCATGAGCGCGGCGAAGACCCCGCCGGCCGGGATGGCATAGGGGAAGTTCCACGGTGAGGCGATCAGGACGGACCCGATCGGTTCGCTCTCGGCGGGTAGGTCGGCGGTGGCGTAGTAGCGCGCGAAGTCGATCCCCTCACTGACCTCCGGGTCGCCTTCGCGGGCGGTCTTGCCGGCCTCGTCCGCCATCAGGGCGAGGGTCGCGAACCGGTCGGCCTCCATCCGGTCGGCCACTGTGTTCAGGAGCGCGGCTCGCTCGGCGGAAGTCCTCGCGGCCCAGGCTGCTTGCCCGGCGACGATGCGGGCGACGACCTCGTCCACGTCGGCTGGGGTGGTGACGACGTCGACGGTGACGTCCGGCAGCTGGGCCATGGCGGCGGCGAGTTGGCCTCGGACCAGGGCCGCCGTGAAGTCACTGTCGGGAGCGTTGTGGAAGCCGTCGCCGGTCTCGGCGAGCCCGGGCCGGCGCGGGGTCGTCGAGACCGTATGCCGTGCCGCCACCGCCGCCCGGAACCGGCCCGCCTGCTCCTCGAAGCTCGCGCTACCGGGCTCCATCGTGAACATCGCCCGCAGGAAGTTGTCGCGCCCGGTGTTCTCGTCGAACCGCCGCGCGAGATAGGCGAGCGACGCCTCGATCTCGTCATCGCGCACGATCGGGCAGTAGAAGAGGAGGCTCCCGGCCTCGGCGAGGACGGCGCGGGCCTGGGCGGGCACCATACCCTCGAGCATTTCGATCTCGACGCCCGCGCGCCGGGCGGCGGGTAGCTCGCCGATGAGGGTGAGCGCCCAGGCGATATCGAAGAGGTTGTGGCTCGCGACGCCGAGGCGAAGGGTGCCAGTGGCGACGTGACCCAGGGCGGCGTCCAGGAGCCGCTTATAGCTCGCGTCCACATCGGATTTGAGCGGGTATGGCGCTTGCACCCACCCGTGCTGCTCGGCGTCGACGCGCTCCATCGCGAGGTTGGCGCCCTTGACGATGCGGATCTTGATGGGCGGGCCGCCCGCTGCGACACGGGCCGCGGACCATGTCGCGAGGTGGTCCAGCACCGCGTGGCTGTCGGGGAGGTAGGCCTGCAGGACGATTCCGGCGGGAGCGGTCCGGAACTCCTCCTGGCTCAGGACGCGGGTGAAGGCGGCGACGGTGAGGTGGAGATCGGCATACTCCTCCATGTCGAGGTTGACGAAGACCGGGGGGCGCGCGGCGAGGGCGGCCCGGAAGATGACCTCGAGCCGGTCGCAAATGCGGTCGACGCTGTGGTCGAAGGCGGCGACGTCGAGTTGCGCGCAGAGCGCCGAGATCTTGACCGAGACATAGGTGACGTCGCGGCGGGCCATCGTCGCCTGGACGCGGGCGAGGCGGGCGTCGGCCTCGGCGTCACTGAGGATCGCTTCGCCGAGGACGTTGATATTGAGGTCGACGCCGGCGGCGCGGCGGGCGGCGATGTGGGCGCCGAGCGCGGGGTCCTCGGCCGGGATGACCAGGCCGTGGGTTTCGGCGACGATGCGCCGGGTCGCGAGCGGCATGACCAGCGGCGGGAGCCCGGGGGCCAAGCGGGCACCGAGCGCCATCAGCCCCCGGTCGATGAGCCCGAGCGACCGCGGCACCCCGTGCTCCGCGACGATGCGCCGGAAGCGGTTGGCGGCGCGCTTGGGCCGGTCGATCCGCAGGACTTCGTCGGTGAGGGCCTGCACGAGTTCGCGGCCCTCGACGTCCTCGATGAGGCCGGCGAGGCGATCCTGGCGGCGGCGCTCGGCTGGAGTGATGTCGGCGGTGGCGGTGCTCAGCAGGCGGCCGGCGAGGGCGATGGCGGCCTCGACGCGCGCCTCGTCACGAGGATCAGTCACCTTCGGCACTGTACGCCGAGCCTCGGCCGGTGGCGGGCTGAGCGGTTGGGGGCTTGGCGAGGGGCCGAGCGGTTGGGTGCTCGGCGAACCAGGTCGTCCCGTCGTAGCTCAGCGCCTTCTCCAGCCGGAACACCGAGGACTCGCGAAGCGGCGGGAGGTCGTCGAGGGCGAACCATCCGACCTCGACGTTCTCGCCGTCCGCGGGGTAGGGCTCCCCCGACAGGGCCGTTCCCGTGAAGGTGAAATCGATGTATGCGGCGCGGTCGCCATTCGGATAGTTGACCTCCGGCGTGGCCGAGATCGCGACGAGGGCGTCGATCCGCGCCACGATGCCGGTTTCCTCCTCGACCTCACGCGCGAGCGCGACCGCCGGCTCCTCGAACGGCTCAATGATCCCGCTCGGCAGCGCCCAGTCCTGGCTGTCGGAGCGGAACCCCAGCAGAATCCGGCCGTCCGCGTCGCGGATGACACCGGTCGCGCCGGTCATCGGCAGCAGGTCGTTGCCGACCTTCTCGCGCAGGCGGAGGACGAAATCGGGTATCGGCATTCCGGCAGCTTATTGGCGCTGCCTCGACCCGTCGCGTCCGCCGCCGGCATAGGCGCGATACAGGGCGTATGCCGCGCCCGCGCACAGCACGTGCCACACGGCGTGACCTTGGATCGGGGAGGCGGCTCCCGGCCGCGCCCGACATCCGGGCCGAACCAGCCTCCTCGCACCGCCAGCCAGAACAGGCCGCAGGAGAGGACCGCGAACGCGAGGACGACCGGCCGGGTCCGGCCCGGCCACCCCAGCCCCTCGCTCACCCGAAGACCGTTGCGGGGCACGGGGGGAGCATTCGCCAAGCGTATGGGCCCGAACCGGGCCGTGTTGCGAAAGTACTGGACGGGGTCCCCGCGAAGTATCGGAGCGAGGCACGAGCGGAGAACTTCGTGGGGTGTCTTAGAGTCGGAGGTATCCGGTATGCGGCGGGGAGCCCGCGGCATACGTCCAGACCACGACAAAGAGGTTCGAGGCACGTGACTAATTCCCCCGTCAAGGTCGCCGTCACCGGGGCGGCCGGCCAGATCGGCTACAGCCTGCTCTTCCGGCTCGCCAGCGGTGCGCTGCTGGGGCCGGACACCCCGATCGAGTTGCGCTTGTTGGAGATCACGCCGGCGCTGAAGACCCTTGAAGGCGTCGTCATGGAACTCGACGACTGCGCCTTCCCGACGCTTGCTGGCATCGAGATCGGCGACGACCCCAATGTGGTCTTCGACGGCGTCAACCACGCCCTGCTCGTCGGCGCGCGCCCGCGCGGCCCGGGGATGGAGCGCGGTGACCTCCTCGAGGCCAATGGCGGCATCTTCGCCCCGCAGGGCAAGGCACTGAATGCGCATGCGGCCTCCGACATCCGCGTCACGGTGACCGGCAACCCGGCCAACACCAACGCCCTGATCGCGATGTCGAACGCCCCCGACATCCCGACGGAGCGGTTCTCCGCGTTGACCCGGCTTGACCACAACCGCGCGATCTCGCAGCTCGCGGCGAAGCTCGGCGTACCCGTGACCGAGATCAAGAAGATGACGATCTGGGGCAACCACTCGGCGACGCAGTACCCCGACCTGTTCCACGCCGAGGTCGGCGGGCGCAATGCGGCCGAGGCGGTCGGCGACCAGGAGTGGCTGGCCGGGACGTTCATCCCGACCGTGGCCAAGCGCGGCGCGGCGATCATCGAGGCCCGCGGTTCGTCGTCCGCAGCGTCCGCGGCGTCGGCGACGATCGACCACGCCCGTACCTGGATCGAGGGCACCCCGGAGGGTGACTGGGTGTCGATGTCGGTCCGCTCCGACGGGTCGTATGGCGTGCCCGAGGGCCTCATCTCCTCCTTCCCGGTCACGATCAAGGACGGCCAGTGGTCGATCGTGCAGGGCCTGGACATCGACGAGTTCTCGCGCGGCAAGATCGACGCCTCGGTGGCCGAGTTGGCTGAGGAGCGCGAGGCCGTCAAGGGCCTCGGGCTGATCTGAGTCAGCCCGAGGCGGCCACGTCGACGGGCAGAGACACGCCGTATGTCGTGCCGACATACGGCGTGTCTCTGCCCGTCGACTGGTTTTAGCTGTGTCCGGGTTCGTCGAAGGAGGCCCAAGATGACCGCGGTGATGTGGTTCCGCCGGGACCTGCGCCTGGCCGACAATCCGGCGCTCGCATCGGCCGCGGAGGCCGGGGCGATCGTGCCGTTGGTGGTGCTGGATCCGCGCCTGCTCGGGGAGGCCACGCGGCCCCGCGATCGCGCCTACCTGCAGGCGGTGGCCGCCCTGGACGCCTCCTTGGGCGGCCGCCTCGTCATCCGGACCGGCGACCCGGCCACCGTGGTCCCCGCCGTGTGCGCCGAGACCGGTGCCCGGGGGGTGCACGTGAGTGGGGAGTCCACGCCATACGGTCGGCGGCGCGACACCGCGGTGGCCCAGGCCCTGGCGGCGGCGGATGTCGGCTGGCATCCCCTCGGGGGACCGTATGCCGTTGGGCCCGGCCGCGTCCGAACCCGCACCGGTGATCCCTTCCAGGTATTCACCCCGTTCGCCCGGGCGTGGCGCGAGCACGGATGGCGCCCGCCGATTCCGCGCCCGACCGGTCTGCGCACCACCGCCGCGGACAGCGAGACCCTGCCGACGACAGCGGATCACCCCAGCCTGCCCGTGACCGAGGAGCAGGCTGCGGCCGCCTGGCGGGAGTTCACCGAGGGAGCCCTCGCGACGTATGCCGAGGACCGCGACCGCCCCGATCTCGACGGCACCTCCGCCTTGTCAGTGGCGCTCAAACTCGGCACGATTCACCCGCGCACCCTTCTGCAGACGGTCGCCGCCGACCGCTCCCCCGGCGCCGAGGTGTTCGTCACCGAGTTGGCGTGGCGGGAGTTCTATGCCGATGTGCTGTGGCACCACCCCTCCTCCGCGTGGCGCGATCTGAAAGGCACGCTCCGCTCCCTGCCGTATGCCGATCCCGCCGACCCGCTCATCGCTCGCCGAATCTCGGCGTGGCGGGAGGGCCGCACGGGCTACCCCTTGGTGGACGCTGGCATGCGGGCGCTGGCGAAGGACGGGTGGCTGCACAACCGGGTGCGAATGGTGGTCGCCAGCTTCTTGGTCAAGGACCTGCACGTCTGGTGGCCCGTCGGGGCGCGGCACTTCCTGGACCTGCTGGCCGACGGCGACCTGGCCTCCAACAGCCATGGGTGGCAGTGGGTGGCTGGGACGGGGACGGATGCCGCGCCATACTTCCGGATCTTCAACCCGGTGGCGCAGGGGAAGCGGTTCGACCCGGACGGCACGTATGTGCGCCGGCACGTGCCGGAACTCGCCCATCTCGGCGGGGCCGCGGTGCACGAGCCGTGGCGGGCCGGCGACGGCTACGCGCACGGCTATCCCAGCCGGATCGTCGATCACGGCGACGAGCGGGCGGAGGCGCTGGAGCGGTACGCGGCGGCGCGGCATACGTAACGCGAGTTGGTGCCCCGGTGGGATCGGGGGCTTAGGGACTGGCGGCGAGGAAGAGGTAGGCCGCGGCCAGGACCAAGTGAACGACGCCTTGGAGGCGCGTGGCCCGGCCCGGGACGACGGTCAACACGCTCACGACGAGCGTGATGACCAGGAGCACCGAGTGGGTCGAGCCCAGACCGAGTTTCAGTGGGGTGTCGACCCAGATCGAGGCGACGGCCAAGACGGGGATGGTCAGCCCGATGCTCGCCATCGCCGAGCCGTAGGCGAGGTTGAGGCTGGTCTGAACGCGCTTGCGCCGCGCCGCCTTGCCGGCGGCCAGCGTCTCCGGCAGCAGCACAACGAGCGCGATGATCACCCCGACGAACGACAGCGGCAGGCCGGCGGCGCGCACGCCCTCCTCAATGGCGGGCGACTCGACCTTGGCCAGGCCGACGACCGCGACCAGGGAGACCAGGAGCAACGCCAGGCTGCCCAGGGCTGTGCGCGCATCCGGCGGATCGGCGTGATCGTCGTCGCGTCGCACGCGCCCGTCGTCGTGCACGGGCAAAAAGAAGTCGCGATGGCGCATCGTCTGGGTGATGACGAAGGTGCCATAGAGCGTGAGGGAGCAGACGGCCGCGAAGGCCAACTGCCCGCCGGTGTATTCCGGCCCGGGCTCACTCACCGTGAACGTCGGCAACACCAGGCAGAGCGTCGCCAGCGTGGCGACCGTCGCGAGCGCGCCCCCGGAGCCCTCGGCATTGAAGCGCACCGTCTCGTAGCGCAGCGCGCCCAGCAGTAGCGACACCCCGACGATGCCATTCAGCGTGATCATGACGGCGGCGAAGACTGTATCTCTAGCCAACGTTGATGCTTTGTCCCCGCCGCTGGACATCAACGTGAGGATCAACGCGACTTCGATGATGGTGACGGCGATGGCTAGGACGAGGGAGCCGAACGGCTCGCCCACCCGGTGCGCCACGACTTCGGCGTGATGGACGGCCGCCAACACGGCCCCGGCGAGCAGCGTCGCGACGAGGATGACGGTGAGGGTTCCGGGGTGGCGGCCCCACGTTGCCGCGAGGGCGACCAGCGCTGCGAAGGGGGCCACGGTGGTCCAGCTGGGCTTGCGCATGATGGTGTCGATTCTAGTGGCGAGGGCGACCACGGCCTCGCCGAGTCACACGCGGGCGCGCAGATCCAAGGCGAAGCCCGCGATCAACAGCGCCGCGCCGAAAACAATCAGCAAGGTCACATCGAAGCCGCGGCTGCGCGTAATCAGCCCACCGGCGAGCCGCGGCGGCAGGACCAGGCGCAGCAGCGCCCCGAGCAGGCAACTGCCCCCCAACGTCACGGTGGCGCGGAGCAGGTGGTCCGTCGCCGCCCACCCGACGCCGCCCGCGAAACCCGCGATGACCAGCCACCACCAGCCGAGCCGGGCGACGGCGGGCGGGCGCGGCTCGGGTCCGCGGCGGACCGGAGGCGGGGTCATGCCGGCGGTGTCATGGCAACGTCCTGCGTGTCACGCCGGAGTCAGTTCGTGCGGTCATCGCGGACGCGGCCGGATCAGGCCAGCCCCGCCTCGCGCTCGGCGGCCTCAACCACATTGGTCAGCAGCATCGCGCGGGTCATCGGGCCGACTCCGCCGGGGTTCGGGCTGACATATCCCGCGACCTCCCAGACGTCGGGATGCACGTCACCCGCGACGACCTTGCGCCCGTCCTCGGCGATGATCCGGCTGACCCCCACGTCGAGGACCGCGGCCCCGGGCGCCACCATGTCGGCGGTCACGATGCCGGGAACCCCAGCCGCGGCCACGATGATGTCGGCCCGGCGAAGTTCCGCCCCAAGATCCTTCGTGCCCGTGTGACAGGTCACGACCGTCGCATTCTCCGATCGACGCGTCAGGATCAGCCCGAGCGGCCGGCCCACCGTGATGCCGCGCCCGACGACGGCGACGCGAGCGCCGGCGAGGGGAACGTCATACCGCCGAAGCAGTTCAATGCACCCCATCGGGGTGCACGGCAGCGGCGCCGGGCGGCCCAGGACGAGCCAGCCGAGGTTGGTCGGGTGCAGGCCATCAACGTCCTTGGCCGGGTCGACGCGGGAGAGGATCGCGTTCTCGTCGAGCCCGGTCGGTTGCTGCACGAGGAAGCCGGTGCAGGCGGGGTCGGCGTTGAGGTCGTCGACGACCGCGAGGACCTCCGCCAAGGAGGTGCCGGCCGGCAGGTCGCGGCGCATGCTCCGGATGCCAATCTCGGCGCAATCGCGGTGCTTGGCCCCGACGTACCAGTGGCTACCGGGATCATCACCCACCAGCACAGTCCCGAGGCCGGGGACGACGCCACGCTCGGCGAGAGCCGCAACCCGGGCCGTCAGCTCTTGCTTGATCGTCGCGAGGATGGCGGAGCCGTCGAGTGTCTGCGCGGTCATACGGGGAATCCTGACACAGCCCCGGCGAGGCAAGGTGCGCCACAATGACGCATGCTCACCGTCGCCACCGCCCAGGCTCTCGCCGCCGCCGGAATCCTCTGGCAACCCGTCGCCGGCGACCGGTTCACGATCACCCAGGACGAGTTGTCCGGGCAGGTGTTCTGGATCTCCGATCTGACCATCGAGGTCCACCATTACCAGGACCAGACGGTCCTCGGCTTCAATGGCACGACCGAGTGGGCGCTGGATTCGGTGCCCCTCGACGTCGCCCTGTGGCTGCCCCGTGAGGACCAGCTCCGCGAACTCATCGGTGACCGCCTTCAGTCCCTTCGCCGCACGGAAGCCGGCTGGGAGGTGGGGGTCGAGACGGGTGGGGAGGCTGCGGCATACCTCCGGGAAGAGGTGGAGGAGGCGTATGCCGCGGCCCTCCTCGCGCTGGCCACCCCTGATCCACCGCCCGACGCACCCCGAACCGAACCGCCCTCCGGCGCGTCCTCATAGGTGACGGCCACCTGCATGACAAGGTGGCGCCGAGGAGGGTGACATCGTGAACAGCGTGACGCGCCGAACGGCGATGGTGGCAACGGGGGCGGCGTTCGCGGCGGCGATCACCGGGTGCGACCAAGCGGCCAACGGATCGGGAGCCACCGGCAACGGAGGCACTGGCAAGAACAAGGGCAAGGCAAAGGTCACCCTCATCGGCGATGGCTCGACCTCGGACACCGGACCGCAGCCGCACCAACCCAAACTGCCCTCACTGAAGCCGGGGATGGCCCCGCCGCAGTTCGTCGTCTTCTCGTGGGACGGCGGCGCCGAGACGGGCGACCACATGCTGACGCGCTTCCGCAAGGTGATGAAGGACGTCGGCGGGTCAATGACGATCTTCTTGAGCGGTCTCTATCTTCTGCCGCGCGCTAAGGCCGACCTCTACAAGCCGCCGCGCAACCGGGTGGGCGCCTCGGACATCGGCTACCTGACCGACGAATCGATCCGGCGCACGATCACCGGCGTTCGCGATGCGTGGCTGGAAGGCCACGAGATCGGCACGCATTTCAACGGTCACTTCTGCGGGGGCTCGGGCTCTGTGGGCAATTGGTCGACGGCCGATTGGACCAGCGAAATCGAGCAGGCCGAGGCGATGGTCATGAAATGGAAGACCAACACGGGCTTCACCGATCTGCCACCATTCCCGTTCGACTACCGCACGGAGTTGATCGGCTCGCGCGCGCCCTGCCTGATGGGGCAGGAGGCCCTGCTTCCGGCGGCCGTCGCGGCGCACTGGCGCTATGACAGTTCGGTCGGGGCGCCGCAGATGTGGCCGAAGCACTACGCCGACTCGTCGCTGTGGCTGCTGCCGATGTCGCAGGTGCCCTTCCCGGGGCACACCTTCGAGGTCATCGCGATGGACTACAACTACATGGCAAACCAGGCCGGGCCGAAGCCGACGAAGGACCCGACCAACTACGCGAAGTGGAAGGCCGAGGCGCTCGGTGCGTTGGTCGCCGGGCACGAGCGTGCGGTCTCGGGCAATCGGGCGCCTCTGATCATTGGCAACCACTTCGAGACCTGGAACGGCGGCATCTACATGGATGCGGTCGAGGAGGCCATGCGCAAATTCGGCGACGCCGCCGACACCTATCTGGTGTCGTTCCGGCAACTCGTCCAGTGGCTCGACGCGCAGAATCCGGCGCTGCTGGCCGAGCTTCGCGACCTGCCCGTGGGGCAGGCGCCCGCGGGTGGCTGGGCGAGCTTCGGCGCCCACGCCAGCAGCGCGCCGAGCACCGACAGCGCCGAACCGGACGGTCCCCTGGGAGAGTAGGCGGATGAGCACTTTGCGCATCCCCGCCCGGTTCAATGGTCCCCCGCAGTCGGCGAACGGCGGCTGGTTCGCCGGGGCGATCGCGGAGCACCTCGCGCCGGGGCTGCCGGGGCCCGGCGCGCCCAGCCCGGCCGTGACGGTGCGGCTGAGCGCGCCGCCGCCGCTGGAGATCGACCTGCAGATCGAACCCGACGGGGACGGTGTCCGGCTCACCGACGGCGACACCCTGGTCGCCGTCGCAAACCTGAGCGAGCCCTTGCCGCGCCCGTCGGGGACGCCCGTGACGTTCGCCGAGGCGCGGGCGGTGGGATCGGCATACGAAGGGTTGACGGAGCATCCGTTCTCGACCTGCTTCTCCTGCGGAACGGCCCGCGAGGACGGTTTGGGGTTGCGACCGGCGGCGGTGGGCGATGACACCGGGGCGTATGCCGCGGCTTGGGTCCCGCGGGAGGTCTCGGTCCCGATCGGGTGGGCCGCGCTGGACTGCCCTGGGGGATGGTCGGCGGGGATCGCCGGGCGCCCGATGGTGCTGGGGACGATGACCGCGCAACTCTTCGCGCTGCCCGAGGTCGGGCAGGAGTGCGTCGTGATGGCGTGGCCCGGGGCGAGTTCGGGGCGGCGGTTCGAGTCGTCCTCGGCGCTGTACGGGCCGTCCGGTGAGCTGCTCGGCGCCGCCCGGGCCGTCTGGATCGCCGTGAACCCCGCTGCGGTGCGCCCGGTGGGTCGGTGACAGTCCTCCGAACTTCTGCTCGCAGCAGTTAGTCAACTGTGGACACCTTGCAAGTTGTCCGCAGTTGACTAACTTGTG
>NZ_HF571038.1:1962070-2009606 GCF_001046875.1 Nostocoides jenkinsii Ben 74 | reverse complement strand
GACGCAATAGCTTTTGCGTCCGCCGCCGGCTATTGCGTCCGCGAGGGGCGCGACCGGGTGGGCTGGACGGAGTTGGCCTCCCTTGATCAGCGGTGGCCGGTGCTCAGCTGGCTGGCCGAGGTGATCGTGGTGCCATTGGCGGTGAGCGTCGCGCCATCGAGGGTCACCGTGCCGTTGCCGTCCACCGGGCCGTCGCCGCCCTGTCCGCTGCTGGTGATCGAGATGGTGCCGCCGGTCAGGCTGATCGAACCGTTGCCGTCGATACCGTCCTTGCCGGCCTGCACGGTCACGGTGCCGCCGGTGATGGAGACCAGGGAGCCGTCGTCGGACTCGGTGCCGCCCTGCTGCGTTCCCATCGTCCCGTTGATGCCGTCGTCGGAGGCCGTCACCGAGACGTCTCCGCCGGAGATCGTGACCGCTTGGGACTCGATCCCCTCCACGCTGGTCTCGACAGTCACGGCGCCGTCGGTGATGGTCAGGGCCTGCTCGCCCTTGATGCCGTCGTCGCCGGAGTTGACAGTCACGGTGCCGCCGTCGATGCGGACCCACCCGCGGTCGGCGTCGTCGGCGTTGTCACTCTTCACGCCGTCTCCTTGCGCATCGACGGTCACGGTCCCGTCGAGTACCTGCACGTAGTCCTTCCCGCGAATGCCGTCGTCCACGGCCGTCACCGAGAGGGTCCCGGAGGCGATCACGAGGCCGTCGGAGCTGCTGATGCCGTCTCCGGTCCGGCCGGTCACGGTGAGGGTTCCGTTGCCCGCGATGGTCAGGTCGGATGCCGAGGCGATGGCCCCCGTCGGCGTCGAGTCGTCGGAGATGGTGTATGCCGCGCCATCCGTCACGGCGTTCGTCGACCCGTCCGCGAGCACCAAACTCACCTCGTCGGCGCTCGTCACCGCGATGGCCGGGCCGGAGGAGTTGGTGATGGTGACGCCGTCGAGAATCACCACGATGGCCGCGTCATCCGGGGCCGCTATCACGATCTGGCCGTCGCTGAGGGTCCCGGAGATGCGATAAACCCCGTCCTCGGTGATCGTCACCGTGTTGCCGTCCACCGTGACACCGTTGCCGGCCGTGCTCGCGCCGTCAGCCAGGTTGATCGCCACCTCATCGGCGGCGTCCCACGTGAGATCGTCGGCGTCATAGTGCGTATCGACGGACGGCGAAACACTGGCCGCCTGAACGACGGTGGCGCCAGACGAGGTGCCGGTCTGCGCGGTGGACGTCACGCTGGTCGACGTCGTTGCCGAGGTGAGCGAGCCGCTCGAATCCGACACCGCGACACCGCAACCTGCGAGCATCACGCTGACGAGGGCGGCCGACGAGGCAAGGGCGGCGAGCTTCTTGGAGCGGAGGTTCATGGCGGAGGGAGCCTTTCGGGTTGGGGCTTGCGCAGGTGGCCTGCTGTACCCCTAGAGATTCCCGCGGGCGGCTTTGCCCGAATCGGTGACCCTGCTGTGTGCTTCCTGTGAGGCTCGCCGCGTCCTCTCGCGGTCCTTGTCGGCACGTATCACCGCGCCCGCGACGCCCTCTTCAGCGAGCCCGGCAAATGCCCGTGCCGACAGAACCCAAAGGCATCGCGATGAAACTGCACACCATACGAACGTCCGTCGTGCTGACCACGCTCGCTGCGGTCACGCTGACTGGTTGCGGCGGATCAGCGTCGCCGACGCAGTCGTCTGGCGGTGGCACATCGGCGTCGACGACCTCGACTCCGCAGGCGAAGTCAGCCACGTCCGGCCGGTCAGCCAAGTCCTACTCGTCCGCCACGCAGACCAAGACCAGCGCACCCGTCAAAGCGATGGACTCGCATTCTTTCTGCGATTTCCTCCTGACCAAGACCAAGGGGGCAAAAGCGCTGGCTGAGGCGCCATTCTCGACAACGACAAGGCCAAGGCGAAGCAGTTGAAGGAACTCACCGGCGAGATGGCCGCGGCAGCGCCGCCCGAGATTCATGACGCCTTCGTCAAGGTGCTCAAGGTCAGTGACGCGTTACTCGATTACGTGATCACGGGGAAGATCCCCGACATCAGTGAGGGCGGCATCCTCGCGGACCCGAGCATCATGGCCGCGGTGGACGAGGAGAAGGCGTGGTTGACGAAGAAGTGCCCCAAGGCCCTGTCTTTGCTGCACGACCTCGAATAGGCCCCGACTCGAATAGGCCCGGCGGTGGTGGGGAACTTTGCTGTCATCCCAGCGACAGTAAGTTTCCCCGCGACCTAGGGATGACGGCCGCTGAGCACCGGCGCCACACCTGATCGAGCACGGCGGAGGCCGGGTGCGCGGCGTCCCCAAGGACGCGGTGGATGACCTCACCACCGGCGGTCACCAGCCGAGTGGCGCCTGGCGCGGGCGGGCTCTCGACACCGAACGCGTACACCGCATCGAGGACCCGCGCGGGCGCCATATCGGCGGCATGCAGGTCTTCCACGAGCACGGGTATGCCGTCGCGCGCCACCCGCGTCCGGCTCACCAGCTGCCCGGGCCCTTCGCCGTGCCGCCCGAGCACGATCGTCTCGCGTAGCAGCGCCGCGGCGCCCGGCGCCAGGTCGAGGATCAGATCGCGTTCGACGCACGAGCCCTGCGCCGAGACCCAGGGAAGCGCCTCGTGCAGCAGACATCCGTCGGCAGCGATATCCACCTCGAACCGCCAGCGCGCTTGCCCGCCGCGCATGTCGTGCGCGATCGTCCCGGCAATGTCCTGGAGGTGCAGCTGCACACCCTCCCCAACATGAACACGGAGGACAACATCGTCACCGGCCAGCAGCAGTGCGCGCTCCGGCACCACCGCAACCCGCACGCGCGCGCCATCGCAGGACTGCGTGAGCACTCGCAGCGCGCCTCCGCCGGCGCGGACCTGCGCCCCGCGCGGGCCGAGGGTCACGTCGAGTTCGGTGGTCTCGGTCGCGAGCGTCATCGACTCAGTGCGTATGCCCGTGTCGCCCGCCGGCGTGCGCATGCTCGGGTTCGCCGGGGCCGTGGCGGTGCGCTGCCATCGGACCCGGATCTGCCGGCTCAAGCCGTCCCTGAATGTATGCCGCGTGCTGGTCGAGCACCCACCCGCGCAGCTCGGCAACGGCTCGGAAGTCGTTGCGGGACAAGGCGATCACTGGGCCGCCCTGTCGAGCGGCGAGGGCATCGGCATACATCATCGGCACATCGACACCGACGTGCGGTCCCAGATCGGTCTTGTTGACCACCAAAAGATCCGCCCGCTCGATGCCCGGGCCACCCTTGCGTGCGACATCACCACCGCCGGCGACATCGATGAGGAAGATCTGGACGTCGACCAGGGCCGGCGAGAAGGTCGCGGTGAGGTTGTCGCCGCCGGACTCGACGAGGATCACATCGAGCGGCCCGTGCTGAGCCTCGAGTCGTTCACAGGCCATGGCGTTGGCCGTGATGTCGTCGCGGATGGCCGTATGCGGACACGCCCCCGTCTCGACAGCGAGGACGCGAGCAGGGTCCAGCACTCCGGCGGCGCGGATCATCCGCGCATCCTCATCGGTATAGATGTCGTTCGTGACGACCCCGATGGCGATGTCGTGGGCGAGCTCTCGGCAGATCATCATGATCAAGGAGCTCTTGCCGGTGCCGACGGGGCCGGCGATCCCCAGGCGCATGGCGCGACGCGTTGGGGCGCAGTGGTTTTCAGGCACGGAAGAGTCTCCTCGTCGTGGTGGTGTGGGCTTCGGCGTAGCTCTCCAGGTGCGGCGCCGACCGGGCCGGGATCTGGTCGGGGGTGACAATGTCGGCGCTCGCCGAGACGACCGACGCGATGGCAGGGAAGGCCGCAAGGGTCCACCCCGCCACCTCGAGGGGGTCACCGGGTCGCAGCTTGAGAGCGGCCGAGGTGATGGTCTGCACCGCGTCATAGGCGACGACTCGTGCGATGTCAGCGGCGTCGATGCCCGTGGCGGCCGCGATTGCGCCGAGGACGAGCGCACCGGGCGGGTTGGCCGGGAGGGGGACAAGCTGCCAGAGCCGCGAGGCCAGGCGCACCAGGGCAGCCCCGACGATCTCGGCGTCGGCTCTCAGCGCCGCGCTCGGCGTGCGAGCGCGCCACGCGTCCAGCACCGGCTCAAGAGGCAGCCCCGCGAGCGCGTGTCGACGGGCCACGACGGCAGTTCCGGCGTCGGTTCGCACGACAGTGCGCAGGTGCAGGTTGATGAAACCGGGGATGTCGTCGACGCCGGCAGCAAGCGCGGGCTCCAGCGATCCCGAGCGCGTATGACCGCCGATCGGCAGCCGCGCGTCGGCGAGGAGCAGGGCGGTGAGGGCGCCGTGCTCGGGCTGAATCTGCGGCTCCCACGCGAGCTTCACGGGCGACTCACTCATCAGAAGAGCGAATAGAGCTGTCCGAGAGGAACTCTCGAAACAGGCGCGGGATCGACGAGTTCACCGTCGATGCTGATGGCGAAGGTCTCGGGGTCGACGACGATTGCGGGAAGCGCGTCATTGTTGATCATCTGCGCCTTGCCGATGGCGCGGGTGTCGGTCACGGGGAGCAGCTCTCGACGCAGCCCGAGCCGGTCCGCCAGACCGGCCCCCAGGGCGGCCGGCGCGACAAAGGAGACGCTGTGGTCGGCCCCATCCTGCTCGACGAGGGTCGGGCGCATCAGCACCGGCTGCGGGGTCGGGATCGAGGCGTTTGGGTCGCCGAGGGCGGCATACACCAGCGCCCCGCCCTTGAGCACCACGGACGGGCGGATGCCGAAGAAGCGCGGCTCCCACAGCACCAGGTCCGCCAACTTGCCGGGCTCCACCGAGCCGATCTGGGAGTCGACGCCATGCGCGATCGCCGGATTGATCGTGTACTTCGCGACATACCGGCGGGCCCGCTCGTTGTCCGCGGGCAGGTTCTCTCCAAGCCGGCCGAAGCGATCCTTCATCGCGTGCGCGACCTGCCAGGTCCGGCAGATGACTTCGCCGATGCGCCCCATAGCTTGCGCGTCGGAGGAGGTGATCGAGAGGGCACCGAGATCGTGCAGCAGGTCCTCCGCGGCGATGGTTGTGCCTCGGATCCGGGACTCGGCGAAGGCCAGGTCCTCCGAGACGCGCGGGTTCAGGTGATGGCACACCATCAGCATGTCGAGATGCTCGGCAATGGTGTTGATCGTGTGCGGAAGCGTGGGATTCGTCGACCCGGGGATGATGTGCGGCTCACCGGCGATCGTGATGATGTCCGGGGCGTGGCCGCCACCGGCACCCTCGGTGTGGAAGGCGTGGATCGAGCGGCCCCCGATTGCCGCCACCGTGGACGCGACATAGCCGGCCTCGTTGAGCGAGTCGGAGTGCAGAGTCACCTGTAGGCCCCACTCCTGCGCGGCCCGAAGTGCGGCGTCGATCGCGGCCGGCGTCGAGCCCCAATCCTCGTGCACCTTGTATGCCGCGGCGCCCCCGAGCGCTTGTTCGGCCAGACCGGCCGCGCTCACCGTATTGCCCTTGCCCATCAGCAGCACGTTGACCGGGAGTGGATCGAGGGCGCGGTGCACTGCACTCAAATGCCAGGCGCCGGGGGTGACGGTGGTGGCCTTGGAACCCTCCGAGGGGCCTGTTCCACCGCCGCCGATCGTCGTGATTCCGGTGGCCAGCGCCTCATGGATCTGGGAGCGCGACAACAGGTGGACGTGGGTGTCGAAGGCGCCGGCCGTGAGGATCTTTCCCTCTCCCGCAATGACATCCGTGGAGGGACCGATGATGAGTGCGGGATGGACACCATCGGCGATGTCGGGATTGCCGGAGCGGCCGAGGGCGACGATGCGTCCGTCACGGATGCCGACATCCGCGCGGACGATGCCCCAATGGTCCAAGACGATGGCATTGGTGATGACGGTGTCCAGGGCACCGTCATCGCGGGAACGGGTGGACTGGGCCATCGATTCGCGGATCGACTTGCCGCCACCGAAGATGGCTTCCTCCCCGCCGACGGTGTGATCGGCCTCGATCTCGATCCACAGATTGGTGTCGCCGAGCCGGACCTGGTCGCCGACAGTGGGGCCGTACAGCGCGGCGTACGCTTCCCGGCTGATCCACGCCATCAGCGCGCCCCGCCGATCTGGATGCCCGGCACTCGGCGTTGCCCGCGCAAGGCGACGATGTCGACCTCCCGGGAGACGCCTGGCTCGAATCGCTGCGATGTGCCGGACGGGATATCGAGTCGATGGCCCTGACAGGCGGCTCGGTCGAAGTCCAAGGCGGGATTGACGCTCGGAAGGTGGATATGGGAACCAATCTGGACGGGGCGATCGCCGGTGTTGACGATGACGATGCGCCGTCGCTCCTGGGGCGTGCGATCGGCATTGATCTCGATCTGGCCGGGGGCGATGCGAAGGGCACCGGGCCCGGGGCCGGGCATGCTGGTCATGGAAGTCCTCAGGTGATCGGCTGGTGGAGAGTGACGAGCTTGCGCCCGTCCGGGAAGGTCGCTTCGACCTGAACGTCGAGGAGCATCGCCGGAACGTCCGCCATCACCTGCTCGGCGGTGAGCACCTGCCGGCCGGCGTCCATCAACTCCGCCACGGAGGCGCCCTCCCGAGCGCGTTCGATGACCCAGGTGCTCAGCAGCGCCACAGATTCGGGATAGTTGAGCAGCACGCCCCGGGCCAACCGGTCGCGCGCCACCATCCCCGCAGTGGCCAGCAACAATTTCTCGACGTCGCCGGGTGTCAGATGCATCTCAGACCGCCATCATCGAGCGCACCCTCGACCCGGCGTCGTTGCCGCCCTCACCGCTGCCCGTGATCCGGCCCGACTCCAGAACGTAGAAGTGCTCCGCCGCGCGCAGGGCGAACCCGACATGTTGCTCGACGAGCAACACCCCGAGCTCCCCGGTTGAGTTCAACTCCAGAATGGTCCGCTCGATCTCGGCGACCACATTGGGCGCGATGCCCTCTGTTGGCTCGTCGAGGATGAGCAGCTTGGGTTTGGTCAGCAGGGCGCGACCGATGGCGAGCTGCTGTCGCTGCCCGCCCGAAAGCAGCCCGGCGCGCCGGTCGAGGACGGCACGCAGTGCCGGGAAGAGATCGAGGATCTGATCGATCGCCGCCGCGTTTTTGGGCGCGACGAGCTGCAAGTTCTCGCGGGTGGTCATGGTGGGGAAGCTCAGCTGCCCTTGCGGGACATATCCGAGGCCGCGCCGGACCCGCGCGCTGGGCCGGGTTCCGGTGACATCCTCGCCATCGATCACGATCGAGCCAGACGTTATGGGCAGCAGCCCCATCGCCACTCGCAAGAGGGTGGTCTTACCGGCCCCGTTGAGACCCATGACCGCAACCGCGCGGCCGCTGGGCACCGTGATCGAGACATCGTGAAGGACCCGCGTTCGGCCGTATCCCGCTGTCACAGAGCGTAGTTCAAGCATTCGAGACTCCTTCGGCGTGGTCGCCCAGATAGACGCGTTGCACCTCGGGATTGGCGCGGATCTGCTCCATCGAGCCGGACGCGAGCACCCGGCCGGCATGCAGGACCGTGACCACATCGGCATAGCGCCGCACGAATTCCATGTCGTGCTCGACGACGACGATCGTGCGCTCGCGACCGATCCGGTGCAGCAATTCGCCGGTCGCGTCCCGCTCTTGCGCGCTCATGCCAGCGACCGGTTCGTCGAGCAAGAGGACGCGGGCATCCTGGACCAGCAGCATCCCGATTTCCAGCCACTGCTTCTGACCGTGGCTCAGCACTCCGGCGGGTCGATCCAGCAGATGGCTCAGGCCGACGGCCTCCGCCGCCTCGGCGACGGCATCCGGTATGCCGTGCCTCGCGCGCCACAGCGACCGCCGACGACGGTGCCGCAGTCCGGCGATGTCGAGATTCTGCAGGACGGTCAGGTCGTTGAAGACCGTGGCGGTCTGGAAGGTGCGACCAACCCCGAGCCGCGCGATCGCGTGCGACGAACGACCCAGGAGGTCCTCGCCGTCGAAGGTCGCGACGCCTTGACCGCGAGCGAGTCCGGTGAGCGCATCGATGACGGTGGTCTTGCCGGCCCCATTTGGGCCGACGAGGAAGTGCACCTGCCCCTGCAACAAGGTCAGGGCGACGCCGTCCACGGCGACGAAGTCCCCGAAGGAGACCCGAAGGTCGCGCACCTCCAAGTAGTCGTCCGTGCGTATCAACTCGGCCGTCATACCGCCGCCACCTCCCCTGCCTCGGCGTGGACGCGGCGCAAGCGCCGACCGCCGGCCGCCTCGCGTGCCTTGGCGAGGACGCTGGACAGGCCACCGGGCAGAAGAAGCAAGACAACAATGAAGAGCGCACCCTGGAAATACGTCCACGAACCGGCGAAGCGTTCGGAGAGGGTGGACTCGGCATACCCAACCGCTATGGCCCCGAGGGCCGGCCCGAAGAGCGAGGCGCGCCCGCCGAGGGCGACCCCGGCAATGAGGCCGATCGAGGCGACAACGCCGACATCGTCCGGGGAGATGATGCCGACGATCGGGACATACAGGGCGCCGCCGACGGCCGCGAGGACGGCCGCGACGACATACGCGAGGAGCTTGGGGAATGCCGGGTCTTGCCCGAGGAACCGGACGCGCTCCTCGGCATCGCGGGTGGCGATGAGCAACTCACCGAAGCGCGAGCGCTGCAGGTGCGCAACGAGCGCCAGGCTGAGCAGGAGCACGCCCGCCGCGATGAGATAGAGCATCTTCTTGTTCGCCGGGTCATAGAGCGAGTAGCCGAAGAAGCCGCGGAAATTGTTCAGGCCGTTGTAGCCCCCCGTGGTCTTGACCTGCCCGATGAGCAGCAGCGCGAACGCCGCCGTGAGGGCCTGCGAAAGGATCGCGAAGTAGGCCCCCTTGATCCGACGCTTGAAGATGGCCAGGCCCAGGATCGTGGCGAGCAGGCCCGGCACGAGCACGATGGCCGCCAGCGTCACGAGGGGCGACCGGAAGGGTTCCCACCACAGCGGCATCTGCCCATCGGCATACAGCAGCATGAAATCGGGTATGCCGTTCGGTCCGGCGTCGGCGAGCTTGAGGTGCATGGCCATCGCATAACCGCCAAGGCCGAAGTACATGCCCTGGCCCAGGACGAGCATGCCCCCTCGCCCCCAGGCCAGGCCGATGCCGACCGCGGCGATCGCATAACAGAGGTACTTCGCCAACAGGCCGAGCCGGAATGGCGAGAGCGCGAGCGGCGCGATGACCAGCAGGGCAACGGCCAGCACTGCCAGGCCGATCCACGGGCCGGCCTTGGCGAACCGCGTCGGTTCTGCGAAAGACGTTCTCGGAGAAGTCATGCCAGGCTCCTAGTCGTCGTGGTGAAGATGCCCTGGGGGCGAATCTGCAAGAAGGCGACGATCGCCAGCAGCATGAGGACCTGCGCCATGGACCCCGAAGTCCAGGACTCCAGGAAGCTGCGACCGATGCCGATGCCCAGGGCCGCGAGGATCGTTCCTTTGAGCTGCCCGATGCCGCCGACGACGACCACGAGGAAGGCCTCCACGATGTAGGAGGTGCCCACCGTGGGACCCGTCGATCCGAGCAGGGTCAAGGCGACCCCCGCGACCCCGGCGAGACCGGAGCCGATGAAGAAGGTGGTCCGGTCGGTGCGCCGCGTCGAGATCCCGAGGGACTCCGCGAGGTCGCGGTTGGCGACAGTGGCGCGAATGCGGCGACCCAGATCGGTCAGTCGAAGCATCGCGAACAAGCCGGCCACGCAGAGCGCGGACAGCGCGATGATGAACAGCCGTGTCACCGGAAAGCCGTAGCCCAAGATCGGCACGGTCCCCGACAACCAGGTTGGCGTCGACACCTCCTTCGCCGGCGCGCCGAAGATATCCCTGGCCAGCTGTTGCAGGATCAGGCCGACACCGAAGGTGACGAGGAGAGTGTCCAGGGGACGGTCATACATCCAGCGCAGGATGGTGGCCTCCAAGGCGATGCCCAGGAGTCCGCCGATCAGGAAGCCGACGACCAGCGCAACCGGAAGGCTGAGCGCACTGCCCCGCAGGATTGAGGCGGTGACGAAGGCGGTGTAGGAACCGGCCATCAGGAACTCCCCGTGCGCCATATTGATCACGCCCATCTGACCGAAGGTCAAGGTGAGGCCGATCGCGACGAGGAGCAGAACCGATGCCGAGGAGAGACCCGTAAAGACTTGGGCGACAACGGTTTCCATAGCTCAGCCGGTCGCGCCCTTCCACCACGGGTAGCCCTTGAGGAAGGGATCGGGTTCGATGGGACCCTTCGACGACCACACCGTGTAGATCAAGCCGTCGTCGTGGATCTGGCCGATGAGGGCGGTCTTGGCGATGTGGTGGTTCTCGCCGTTGACGGTGACCTTGCCCTCGGGTGCGTCGAAGCTGACACCGCCGGCGGCGGCCTGGACGTCGGCGACCTTGAAGGACTTCGCCTTCTCGACCATGCCCTTCCACAGATAAAGGCTGGTGTATGCCGCTTCCATCGGGTCCGAGGTCACGGCCTTCGGGCCATTGGCCTTCTTGAAGTCCGCGACGAACTTCTTGTTCACGGGGGTGTCGATGGTCTCGTAGTAGTTCCACGCGGTGTACTGCCCGACGAGGTTGTCGACGCCGACGCCCGGCACCTCCTCCTCGGCGATCGAGACCGAGACGACCGGCATCGAGTCCGCAGTCAGACCCTTGCCCTTGTACTCCTTGAAAAAGGCGACATTGGAGTCGCCATTGAGAGTGTTGAAGACGGCGTCCGCGCCGGCCGTCTTGACCTTGTCGACGACGGACCCGAAGTTGGTCGAGCCGAGCGGCTGGTATTCCTCTCCGAGAACCTTGATGCCGTTGGCGGCGGCATACTGCTTGATGATCGCGTTGGCGGTGCGCGGGAAGACATAGTCCGAGCCGACGAGGAAGATCGAGGTGATCTTCTTCTCGTTCTTGAGCCACTCCAGGGCGGGAACGATCTGCTGGTTGGTCGTGGCGCCCGTGTAGAAGATGTTCTTGGAGGCTTCAAGCCCCTCGTATTGCACGGGATAGAACAGCAAGGCGTTGTTGCCTTCGAAGACCGGCAGCATCGCCTTGCGCGAGCTCGATGTCCATCCCCCGAAAACCGCTGCGACACAGTCTTTCTGGATGAGCTTGGTGGCCTTCTCGGCGAAGACGGAGGGCTCGGAGGCACCATCCTCGGAGACGATCGAGAGCTTCTTGCCGAGGACCCCGCCAGCGGCGTTGATCTCGTTGGCCGCCATGGTGAGCGACTTGAAGACTGTTGTTTCGCTAATGGCCATGGTGCCGGACAGCGAGTTGAGGAAGCCGATCTTGATGCTGTCGCCGGAGGTGTCGACACAGGAGGTCGCGCCGGCTGCCGAGGTTCCACCGGTGCTGGTGGCGTCGGTCTTGGCGCCGCACGCGGAGGTAGCGAGAGCCGTCGCCAGGACGGCGCCGGCGGCCAGGGTGCGGCGGGTGATGAAGTGCGTCACGAGGGAAATCCCTTCGAATCCATGCCAGGGGCGAGGAGATTCGGTTCACGGGGCCACGCTGCCCCGGCATCCCGATCTGCGGGTTGCTCCCGAATGGAAGGGATTCTTGGCGGGGCCTGTTTCGCCGGTGTTTCGGGTGCCGACGGTGATTGTTTCCCTCCACCGCCGATGCCCGGCCGCCGTGGGGGGCTTTACGGTCGTCCCAGCGACAGCGAGTTACCCGACGACCTAGGGCGTGGAAAGTCGACGACGAGTCGCCGGTGCCCATGGGTCGACACACTCGACGCGCAATGGACGAAAGTGCTTGAGGTTTCGCGTTGCGACGGTGAGCTCACGAGCCTGGGCCACAGCGGCGATGAGCGCATCGTCTAGGGGGGCGAACTCGGGAACACGATAGGTCGCGAGGACCCGTGCGGCGGCTAGGTCGAACGGCAGGACTCGTCCGTCAAAGGCAGGAAGGACATTGTCCTCGAACCAGCGTCGCAAGATCGCGCCCTGGGCCGCATGGGTGCGCTCCCGGCTGACGATGCCACGCTCGATTTCCGCGACGCTACTCGCCGCGATGAACTGGTCCGCGGTCGGAATGGTGCGTGTCCACTCTTCGACCTGCGGATTGCGCCCGCGAATCCGAAGGGCCGACACGACATTCGTGTCCAGCAGATAGCCCGTCATACAGCCGCCGAGCGCGCGGTCAGTCCCAATCGTTCGGGCTCGAAATCGATGTCCGCGCCCTCGTCGGTTCCCAACAGGTCGACAAGGGCGGGTGGTCGCGAATCCAAGGCGGCCGCCAGGATCTCGCGGGCTTCGGCTTCGACGGACTGTTGATGGGCTGCAGCCCGAGCGCGAAGGGCAGCCTTGGTGCCCGTCGGCAAGTTGCGTATCAGGATTTGTTCCATGGATTCCCCCTCTGATATCACGCCACGATATCAGAGTGCTGCGACGGGCAACAGGCCGGGCCGCACGGCATACGGCATGCTCGGGGAGTGGACACCGGAGGAGGCCGAGGACTCGGGCGTATGGCGCTCGGAGGCTTCCTGCTCCTCGCCGGGATCGCGCACCTGACGGTGGCGCGGGAAGAGTTCCGGGCACAGGTGCCGCCGTGGGTGCCGCTGGACACCGACCCTGTGGTCGTCCTGTCCGGGATCGTCGAGATCGGACTCGGCCTCGCGCTCTGGCTATGGCGGCGGCCGCTGGTCGGCTGGATCGTCGCGGCCTTCTTCGTCGCGGTCTTCCCGGGCAACCTGTGGCAGTGGATCGAGGGGCGGGATGCGTTCGGGCTCGACACCGACCGGGCCCGGCTGATTCGGCTGTTCTTCCAGCCGCTGCTGGTGGCGTGGGCGCTCTGGTGCACGGGCGCGTGGCGGGCCTGGCGGCAAGGCAGGCGCCGGTCGGTTTAGCGCGGAATCAACTGGATCGAACAGCGCGGGCCCACGGCATTCGCCAGCCTTCTATCAGCCGTGGCGAGGGGCACGGCATACATCTCCGCAGCGGCGACGAAGGCGGCGTCATAGGCGGTGAGGTTCTCGCGTAATGCCCAGACTCGGGGAAGGAGGATGGGCAGCGCGATGCGGTCGATCGCGAGCGCCCGCCAGGCATCGAGCGCAACCGCAGCGTTGGCGTGGTCAAGCTTGCCGCCTCGCACCAAACCGCGAAGGGCATGCGCGACCTCGACGTCGATGTGCGCGGGCGCCAGGAGGCGTTGGCCCGAGAGGGCTACCCGTGCGGCGCGATGGCCCAATAGCGCGGCCAACACCACGGACGTGTCAACGACAATCATCGGTCGCGACCGCGGCGAACCTCGTCGACGATGTCGTCAATGCCGATCTCGACCTCGGTGGTGGACCAGATGATGTCGGCATTGCGCCGGAAGGCCACTGCGGCGGCGAGCTCCCTGACGGCGAGCGCGCTCACGGACATCGACTCGGCACTGGCGAGTTCCTCGAGCGCGGCGCTCACGTCATCAGGGACGTTGCGCAGGTACAGCGTCTTCATGTCGCATGATGCTAGCAACTTGCGACATCCCCTTGCGATTTGGCGTCTCTACACTGACGCGATGGTCAGCAATCCCGATGCTCGCGGCCACGGATCGAGCCACGGGCCGTCAGTCAGCTCGGTTGAGGTGATCGCGTTTGCGACGCGGGCCGAGTTGTGGGCTTGGCTCGCGGAACACGCCGACTCACACCCCGGTGCGTGGGTGCGCTTGACGAAGTCCGGGCGTCCGACGCCGTCGGTCAGCTTTCACGACCTGCTCGAAGCCGGCATTGCGTACGGCTGGAGCGAGAGCACCCGGCGCGGTTACGACGCAGACTCCTACCTACAAAAGTTCACGCCTCGCCGGCGACCGGGGACCACCTCGGGGCGCAACCGCGCGATCGCCGAACGCCTAGAGGCCGCAGGCCTGATGACGGACGCCGGCCGCGCCGCATTGGGTCTATGAGGTTGACGCGCGTCCGTGACGCTCAGGAATCGCGCGACTCCGCGATCCGATCTTCGGTCACCACGAACCTCGGATCATCGATCCCCAGGTGTCGGCCCGGCCAAGGCGTGCGGAGCAGTCGGCACGCGTGGTTGTCGATGCGGAATCGCGTTGCGCCGCTTGCCAAGTCGTCCACATGGGACCTCCGTCCCGGGCGCGACGAGGGACTCCCGGATGAAGGTGCTCATCTTGGCGAACGACGGCCCGTCGCCGCCGTAATAGTCAAGGAGTTGGTTAAGGCCGCGGGTCGGCAGCGCGCGGGTCGTGCCGATGCCGCCGGGGCCGTTGAGCACCATCCGGTCGACGAGGTCGGGCCGGTCGAGCGCCAGGCGCAGGGCGGCGCCGCCGCCATACGAGTTGCCAACGAGGTGAGCGCGCTCGATGTCGAGGGCATCGAGGAGGCCGCGCACGGCATACGCCAGGTCCCGAAGGGGTCGCTTTGGTCGAGGTCCTTGCTGGAGCGGCCATAGCCCGGCAGGTCGGGGATGACGAGGGTGAAGTGCTCGGCGAGGGTCGCGATATTGCGCGTCCAGTTGGCGACGCCGCTGGCGCCCGGGCCGCCGCCGTGAAGGAGAACGAGCGCCGGACCCGAGCCCGTGGTGGCGACGAAGAGCTCGCGCGATCCGAGCCGGATAACGCGCTCCTGCAAAGTTGATGGATTCATCATGTTTGCTGTGAAGCAGAATGTGATGGAATCATCAAGATGTATCTCGCGAGCAGAACGGAGCAGTTGTGACCGCCACGACCACAGGTCAGGCCAAGCGGCGCCAACGCACCCATGACGCGCTGGTCGAGGCCGCAGCTGCCCTGCTCGGCGAGGGGCGGACGCACGCGACGATCGAGGAGATCACGACTCGCGCGAGGGTCGGATTCGGGTCGTTCCACAACCACTTCGCGAGCCGGGAGGACCTCTTCCGCGAGGCGGTGCTGGCCACGCTGGAGAACTTCGGGACCCTCCTAACGGCCGCCACTGCCGGCATTGAGGACCCGGCGGAGCGCTTCGCCCGCAGCTTCCGGTTGTGCGGGCGGCTGGCGGTCAGTTCCCCCGAGCTGCTGGCTCCGCTGGAGACCATCGGCACCGAGGCGCTGGTTGTCGATCGTGGCCTGCATCCGCTGGCGCTCGCGGATCTGCGGCGAGGGGTCGAGGCCGGCCGGTTTGTCGACGTCGATCCCGAACTGCTTCTGGCCAGCGCGGGCGGGGCCCTGCTCGGCCTGATCCGGTTGCTCGGCCATGACCGCGCCATCGACGGCATCGCGGCGACCGATGCCGTGACCGAGCGGGTGCTGTGCTTGTTGGGCGTGGCGCCGCAGGAGGCGCACATACTGGCTACGACGCCCTTGCCGCTGAGCACCTGAGGAGACACGGCGTGCGACCCCTGCGCTACTCGATCAATGTCACGCTGGACGGTAGCGTGCACCACGAGGCCGGACTCCCGCCCGACGAGGAGTCGATGCACTATTGGACCGAGCAGATGGCGCAGGTCGATGCGCTGATCCTCGGCCGCGTGACCTACTCGATGATGGAGTCGGCGTGGCGGCGGCCGGCCAGTGGGGAGTGGCCCGACTGGATGACCGCCCGGGACCTCCCTTTCGCGGAGGCCATCGACACGGCTCTGAAGTATGTCGTGTCCGGCACCCTCGACGCCGTCGACTGGAACGCCGAACTGCTGGCGGGAGATGTTGGGTCAGCGATCCGGCGACTCAAGGCCGAGCCGGGCGGCCCCCTGTGGGTGGGCGGCGTGACCCTTCCGGTGGCGCTGGCCGACCTGGGATTGATCGACGAGTACGAGTTCGTCGTCCAGCCGGTGCTCGCCGGCCATGGGCCGCACTTGCTGTCCGGGCTGCGCGAACACCTCCGGCTGGAGCTGCTCGACCGGCGCGAATTCCGTTCGGGCGCAGTGGTTCTGCGCTACCGATCAACCGTCGTTGGTTAGGCGTCGAGCCAGTCGGTGAGCAGGCGGACCATCGGCCAGGCCGCATCGGTCCAGTTGCCGAGGACAGTCATCGTGGTCTGGGTGATTGGGTCGTGCAGGCTGGTCATGGAGACACCTGCGTCATCACCCTCCATCCAGGCTCGCTCGCTGGACGTATGCCGATGGAGGCCCAGGCCGTATCGTCTCGATTCTTCGGGCCATTCGCTGTGCGGGCGCAGCGCCTCGGCCAGCAGGTCGGGGCCGAGCATGTGGCCGACCATCAGCTCGTCCCAGAAGCGCGCCAAATCGGCTGTCGTGGAATAGATTCCACCATCACCGCTGCCGTGGACGGGCAAGTGGAGGGCATTGGAACGCAGGCCGTCGCGCTCTAGGTAGCCAATGGCCGCGGAGCCGGGGAGTTGGTCCATCCGCTCAAATGCGGTCGCGGTGAGGCCGGCTGGTCGGCATACCTCTTCCTCGATCAGGTCGGGGAAGGCGCGGCCGGACGCGCGCTCGGCCAGCAGCGCGAGGACGACATAGCCGGCGTTGTTGTAGGTGAAACGCTCCCCGGGGGCGAACTGGGTTGGGTTCCCGTCGAGGGCCGGGAGGTAGTCCTCGGTCGTGGCAAGGCGATGCACCGGGACGGTCATGACATAGCTGGTCATGTCGTCGATCGCCGACTCATCGAGGTAGTCGCCGATGCCTGAGCGATGCGCGAGCAAGTGCCCGATGGTGACCGCGTCGTCGATGAGCGGCAGGTCGTCGCGGAGCAGCGAACGGGCGGGAGTGTCGAGCGCCAGGATGCCGCGCTCGATCAAACGCAGGACGGTCACGGCGGTGAATGTCTTTGTCCCACTGGCGATTCCGAAGCGAGTTTGCATGGTGTTGCGGATCGAGTGGGCTCGGTCCGCCAGGCCGTATGCCGTGTCCACCACCCGCTCCCCGGCCTGGTCCACCCGCACCACCCCGGAGAAGCCGGTGCGTTCGGCGGCTTCGTCGATGGTGTTGGCGAGGCCGCGCGTTGACGCGGAAACTGGGTGTGGTGGCGTCGCGGCGGCCGTAACGCCCGAGCCGCAGGACGCGAGGTCGGCGAGGTCGAACTCGAAGGCCGTCTCGTCATCGATGATCTCGCCCGTGAGGCGCGCGCCCAGGCCGAGATAGAAGTCGCGCGGCCCGCCAGCGCCCTCGGTGAAGCTGGACCACAGCCGCGAGTTTCCCTGCGCCAGAAGATCTTCCGCCAGCAGCGCCAACGCCCGGCGACCGATCCCGCGCCCCTGGAAGCGCCGGTCGATGAGCATTCGCCAAAGGTAGGGAACGGCCATCGTCGGGGAACGATCGGCATACATCAGGAAGCCGGCGGGCTCGCCGTCGGCGCGGATGCCGCGCAGGACGGGCACGAGGCGCCCGCCGAGCCAGATGTCGGGGCGGAGGGCATCGGCATACGAAATGTCCATCGGGGCGACGAATCGTCTTTGCGTCCAATGGGTTTCGAGGCGACGCCAGTCCCACACGTTGTGGCTGTCGACGGGTTCGATGGTGACCTCGGCCGGCGGTCCGGTCGGCCGGTCACGCCAAGCACGCCAGTCGTCCGCGGTGCTGGCGTAATAGGTCGTGTCAGTCCACGCGCCCCGCCAGAGGTAGCTCTGCTTGCCCTCGTGCTCGTGGACCAGGCCGATCGCTTCGAGGGCGCGCTGCGAGGCGATATTGCGGGGGTCGGCTTCACCGGTGACCCGGACGACACCAAGCCGTTCGACCAGATCCTCGACCACCGCGCGCGCCGCCTCCTGGGCATATCCGCGCCCCCAATGCTCGCGGGCGAGCGAAAAGCCAACCGAGGCTTGCTGACCCGACTCATCACGGCATACGGGGATCTCCCCGATGTGCGTGCCGTCGAGGTCGATGGCGAGTTCCGTCCAGCCCGTCGGCTTAAGGTCGTCGAGGTCATCCTGGCTGGCAAGCCAGGCGGCGCGCTCGGGTGTGTACGGCAGCTCCCAGTCCTGCAGTTGCGCGACCTCGGGATCGTTGCGGTAGGCGCACTGGGTCTCGATGTCCGTGCTGCGCATGATGCGGACCGTGAGGCGGTCGGTGTGCAACGGGTAGCCCATCGCGCAACGATCCCATCCGCCCGGCCAACTCCGCAGCGGAATGAGGAAGTCAGCGCCGAGGCATCAAAAGGACTCCCTAGTCGCGCTGGGCAGCGTGCTCCGCGTTCAGCGACCGGAGTTCAGGAGTTGGGCGAGCACCTGAGCTTCGCTGTGCTCGACGACCTTGCTGGCGGTGAGGAGGTGGGGCGGCCGTCGTTGTGGAGGTGCTCGAGCTCGTTGAAGGCGGCAGACTGGTCGGGGTTGTCGTGCAGCTCCCCTTCGTAGCGCGTTTGGAAGTCCTCCCACTTGGCTGGGTCGTGGGAGTACCACGTGCGCAGCTCGGTCGTCGGCGCGACCGCCTTGAGCCACTGATCGAGGTGAGCGCGCTCCTTGCTCACCCCGCGTGGCAAGAGGCGGTCGACGAGGACCCGAGCGCCGTCGGAGTCCGCGGGATCGTCGTACACCCGCTTCACAGAAACCTTGGCCACGCTGACCCCCCCGTCAGAAGCGACAAGGTCCTCGCGATCGGCGCGGACGCGCGCGTGAACGTGGCATACGCCTCGGACAAGGGCTGGGTCTCGGTCTCGGGGACGGCTGAACTGAGCCGCGATCGAGCCAAGCTTGAGGAGCTGTGGGATCCGTCGGCCTCGGCGTTCATGTCGGGCGGACCGGACGACCCGAACAGCGCCCTGCTCAAGGTCACGGGCAATACGGCTCAGCTGTGGAAGTCGCCCGGCAGCGTCGGGCTCCTGCTGACCATGGCCAAGGGACTGCTCGGCAAGGACCCGGCCAAGGACGAAGACGCCCCGATCGTCGAACTCTGACCCGAACCGGGCTAACTCAGCACAGGTTGGTCGAATCTGCACACCTTGCAAGGTGTGCAGATTCGACCAACCTCTGTTAGCGGCACTTAGGCAACTTGGGCGGGCGAGCGGCAGTACAGTCCAGGGATGGGCCACGACACGGCATACCGGATCGAGGCACTGACCCCGCAGACGTGGCCGGCCTTCGAGGCGTTGGTGACGCGCCACAACGGGATCTTCGGCGGGTGCTGGTGCACGTGGTTCCACGACGGCCACCCGAGTTGCCAGGGGCGCGGAGAGACCTATGAGGGCAACCGCGCCGTCAAGAAACGGCTCGTTGAGAAGGGTGTCGCGCACGCTGCTTTGGTGATGGCCGGCGCGGAGGCGGTGGCGTGGGCGGAGTACGGGACGCCCGAGGAGCTGCCGACGATCCACCACCGCAAGGAGTACGACGCGACGAAGGAGGCCGATCCGGACTACCGGATCACCTGCGTCTTCGTCGACAAGCGGCACCGCCGGCAGGGGGTGACCGAGCTGGCGATCCAGGGTGCTCTGGATCAGATTGCGCGGGCTGGGGGTGGGCGCGTCGAGAGCTATCCGCATGACCTCACCAAGCAGACGAAGAAGATGTCCTCGTCCTTCCTCTACAACGGGACGCGCCGGTTGTATGAGCGGCTCGGGTTCACCTATGACCGACCAAAGGGTCTCAAGAACTGCGTGATGGTCAAGTACGTCGAGCCCGCCTGAGGTCGCGAAAGCTACTGTGCTAGTTGCCAACTCACGCCGAATCGGTCGGCGACCCAGCCGAAGCGCGGGTTGAAGCCGTAGTCCGCGAGGGGCATGAAGACGAAGCCGCTCTCGGCGAGAGCCGTGAAGAGACGGTCCACCTCGGCGGCGGTGCCGCATTCGAGGAAGATCGAGACGGCTGGCGTGAAATCCCAGGCGTGGACCGGTGGGCTGTCGGCGGCGATGAACGGTCGGCCGGCCAGGGTGAACCGGATCATCTCGCGCCCCTCGCCGACGGGGACCCGCTCGTCGATGCGTGAGTCCGGGATTAACCCGACATAGAACTCGATGGCCTCGCCGGCGCGATGGTGCTGGAAGGTGAGATGTGTGAGGACCTGGACCATCCCGCGAGGGTATCCGGGTGGACAGAATGCGGGTATGCCCGATCCCGACCTTGGCCGCCCGCGCATCGTCTGCCTCTGCGGCAGCACCCGTTTCCTCGATGCCTTCGACGCGGCGTCGATTCAGCAGACGCTGGCCGGGAATATCGTGCTGAGCATCGCCACCACGCGCACCGCCGATGTCGACCTGTTCGCTGACCGAAGTCCCGCCGAGCAGGAGGAGTTGCGCGAGCACCTCGCGGCCCTGCATCGCGCCAAGATCGACCTCGCCGATGAGGTCCTAGTCCTCAATGTCGGTGGCTATATCGGCGCGGCCACCCGGGGCGAGATCGCGTATGCCGAGCGCACCGGCACCCCGGTCGCCTACCTCGAGCCCTTGGGAACGGCGTGACGCCGGCGGGGGTGCGGAGGCGGGGCCGGCTGGCCTTGGTGGCGCTGCCGATTGCGCCGCTCCAAGGAATCTGGTTGACCCGAACGATGGAGCGGTATGCCGATGCCGACGGCCGCACCGGCACCGTGGGCACCGGGCCGGGGCGCCGCACGGTCGTGGCTCTCGGGGACAGTGTCACGGCGGGGTATGCCGTGCCCCACCCCCGCGCGAGCGTCGCCGGACAACTCGCGGCCCGCCTCTCCGCGCGTGAGAATGCCACAGTCACGTGGCGGGTGTGCGCGAAGAGCGGAGCCACGGCATACGACGCCCTGGGCTTGGTCGACGAAGCGGCGCTCGCCGACGCGGACCTGATCTTCGTCTCGGTGGGGGTAAACGATCTAAAGAATGGGCACTCGGCGCGCCGCTATCGTCGCGATCTAGGCGCCCTGCTCGACGCGATCCTCGCGGCGGCGCCGCGGGCGCGGGTGTGCCTGCTCGGCATACCTCCCCTCGATCATTTCCCCGCCTTCCCTCGGCCGCTGGCCGACGTACTCGGTTGGCGCGGAAGGGCTTTCGACGCGATCGCGGCGGAAGAGCTGGCGCGACGACCACGGACGCTGCGGATCGAAACGCGTGAGCCCTTGGGGCCGGAGATGTTCGGACCGGACGGCTTCCACCCGAGCGAAGCGCTGCATGCAGCCTTCGCTGACGCGGTGATGCGCGAGTTGGCGCGCCTCGACGGTCGGTGGCTAGGTCAGGGCGCCTGAAGGTCGAAGAAGAGGAAGCAGATGAACGACTGGCCGTCTTGGTTCGGGAGGAGTTCGCGCGGGGTGTCCGGCGCCGGCGGCGGCTCGGTGACCGCGCGAATGGCGAAGCCGGCGCCGATGAAAGAATTGATGACGGCCTGAAGTGGCCTGTGCCAGTAGGTCATCCACACCTTCTGGTCGCCGAAGGTGTAGTCCTGCGCCGCAGCCGGCGTCGAGAACTCGCAGGCCCCTGACGTCGCCCGTCAAGCGGAGGAGTTCGGGCCGGTTGTAGTGGGCATTGAAGAGACTGCTGTCGTTCTGCGCGGTGTATGCCGCGGCAAACCTCGTAATCAGCGCCCCTCACGGGGTAACTCGGAGTCTCTGTCCCACGTTCCCAACTTAACTTCTCCAGCGTCCCTATTGCAAATATTATAGAACTGGTGTACGGTTCAGAGATGACAGCGAGAGCGCAGCACCTCACAGAAGGGCCCCGGGGGGCCGCTGCTGGCCCGCCTGTCGACGACGCATACGACGGGTTAGGGCCGATCGATGACGTGTGGTGGCTTCCGCTAGGCGCCGACGACGCGAGCGCGGACTTGGACGCGCGCCGCGACGATTTCGGTTGGGACGACGAACTGCACGGCCTGCTCGACGGGGACGCATGGGCTTTCGCAGACTCGGACGAGACGGTGACAGCGGTGCGGGATCTGATTGATTGGCTCGCCACGCTCGTGCCGGATGAGCCGGTCGGGGAGGCCGGCGTCGTGGGCGCTGCAGGCCTGGAAGGGAGCCCGGCGGACCTGATCGACCTCATCGGCGGCTTGGAGAGACTCAAGGGTGCGATCGCGGCCACGCAGGCGCGGGCAACCGCCGCGTTCGCGCGCGAGGTGGTGCGGGACGCGTTCGCGAGACGTGCATCGGCGCGCAAGGCCCGGTCCGCAATCGCCCCGCAGATCGCACTGGCCCGCCGCTGCTCACCGGCGACGGCCGACCGATACCTCGCCCTCGCTCGGGCATTGCCGGGTATGCCGCACACGCAAGCCGCGTTGACTGAGGGCGTCATCGACGAACGCGCCGCCGGCGCGATTGTCCGAGAGACATCCGTCCTCACCCCCGAACTCCGGGCCCGCGTCGACGAGCTCATTGCACCGCGACTGGCGACGTCCAGCCTGAAACAACTCGCCGGCGCTGCCGCCCGTCACGCTGCGGAACTCGACCCGGCGGCTGTGGTCGCTAAACACGAACGCGCATTGTCGGAACGTGGTGCCTGGACACGACCGGCGCCGGATGGAATGGCCTACCTCAGCATCTTCGGGCCACTGACGGGGATCGTCGGGGCCTACGCATCTCTGCTCCGGCACGCCACCGCAGTGGTCGCCGGGCACTGTGAGACCGACAGCGAGGAGTCGCTCGCTGACCCATTGGACGGGCGCACTCATGCCCAAGTGATGTCTGACACCGCGATCCGTTGGCTCAGCGGCGTCACTCCCGGCCAGGCCGTGCCCGTCGCACTCAACCTCGTGATGCCCGCCGAAGCCCTCTTCGCCACCGACGACGCGACTACTGTTCAGCCGAGCGTCCGCCCGCCAAGGAGCCGAGAGACACCCGCCCGGATCCCGGGGCACGGCATCCTCCCCGCTGCCCTCGCGAGACGACTGTTACTCCATGGGTGCGAAGCGCCCGACACCGCCAAATACAAACCACCAGAACGTGATTCGTCACCACCAGGCTCGCCTCCTGGTGGCACCCGGCTGGCCGAGCCCGCGCAGGTGTTCCTGACCAGAGTGTTCGCCAGCCCAGACGGCCGCGACCTGCTCGCCCTCGACGCCACCGCCCGTCTCTTTCCACCCAAGCTCCGCGCCGCGCTCATCGTGCGCGACGACAGGTGCCGCACCCCATACTGCGACGCCAGCATCCGACACGCGGACCATATCCAGTCGGCGAACAGTGGCGGACCCACCTCGCTATCGAACGGGCAGGGCCTCTGCGTTCGCTGCAATTACACGAAGGAGCTCGAGGGGTTCAGCACGAGAGTTCTCGACGAACACCATGTCCCCGGGGCCGGACCGAACACCCATGTGACAGAAGTGACCACCCCCACCGGCCACCTCTATGTTTCCGTCGCGCCCCCACTTCTGGAGTGACCGCGCGCGGCTCCTATTCTCTAGTGCCACGTCTCCCTCAATCGACTAAGTGACAACAGCGAGCGTATGCCGCGAACACGCGCCCGGGGGTGGCCGCCCGATGTGGCGCACTAGGAACCGTGGGACAGCTGGCGGTTCCGGGCGGCCGTGAGGCTGACCCGTGCGGCTAGGGACACCAGCTCTGGAGTGAGTGGCTCGTGGGTGACGAGAAGAGCGAAGTAGAGCGGTGCCAACAGAGTTTTGAGAAAGACATCGGCATCCACATCGTGGGGAAGCTGGCCATCGTCCGCAGCCTTGGTCAGGCGTTCCTGGATCCCCTCGCGGCGCTCAGACAGGATCCGGGCGATGGCTAGCTGCACCCCGGTTGATTGTGCCCCGCCCGCCCCGATCATCGCGATGAGTTGACGCCCGGAGGGTCCGGTGAGCCATTCGGCCCGCGCCTGGGCAGCGGCTGCGACGTCGCGGTCGATGTCGCCCGTATCGGGCATGTCGGTCTCGCCGCGAAATCGACGGTCCCAACCTCAGCCCCACGGCCCCGGCAACCCAGGGCGAGACTCAGTTCCTAGCGGGGCTGGTCCACAACAGGCCCTCAAACCGGACGAAGTCGCTGTCGAATGAGCAGACGCTGGTGCCGTACTCAAGGGCCAAGGCGGCCTGACCGCACGCATCCGTGATGCACGGCCCTACGGAGTTGGGGTGACGTGGATCAGCCCATGCGCGCCGCGCTCGGCGTCGACCATCAGGTGCGAGACGACCGGATAGTTGCCGGCCTCGGGCATGACCAATTCGACGAAGCCGCCCTGGCCGGGCATCAGCCCGAGCACCTGGGAACCACCCGAATCCGGACCCGGCCGAAGCAGCCAGGCGCCCTCGGCATACACCGTGTCGAACTGGCCACCGACGACGTGGAAGGACGACGGACGATTAGGGCCAGCGTCGAGCACCCAAATGCGCACCCGATCGCCGACCTGGGCGGTGAGGGTGCGCTGGTCGTACTGCCCGGCGATGCCATTGAAGGTCATCCCCGTCGGCTGCTCGGCGAGGACAGCATCGGCCGAGATCTCGTCGGCGCTGCCCTTCGTCCGGTTCGCGCCGAGGTAGAGCTCGGACTGCACGAGCACAAACTCGCGATCGACCTTGGGAAGGCCGGGCGGGTCGATGATGACGGCGCCGTGCATGCCCGCCGCGATGTGCGCGGACATCGGCATCGAGGAGCAGTGATACATCCAAATGCCGGACTTCGTGGCGGTAAAGGTATAGGTCAGCGAGGCGCCGGGCGGAATCGTGCGCATCGGCCGGTCGGGCGCCAGCGCCCCAGCGTGGAAGTCGATCGAGTGCCCCATCGACCCGTCATTGATCAGGGTGATGATGAAACGGTCGCCGACCTTGCCGCGCAGGGTAGGCCCGGGGACGGCGCCGTTAAAGGTCCAGCGGCGCTGCCATACACCCGGCGCGACCTCCAACTCGAGTTCGCGCGCGGTGAGGGTGACGCGGTGGACGGTGGCGCTCGGGGCGGGTGGGAGATCGGGGTCGACGGCGGTGAAGCCTGGTCCGAAGGCGGCGTGCAGATCGAGGGGTGCCGTGGTGGTCGCCGGATTGCTCGTCGTATGGCCGTCGTGCCCGGCACTCACCGTCTCGCTCCCCGGCGCGCCCGTCACGTCAACGGCGAAGACCATCCCCATCTGACGGTGTCCGACGACCGAACACCACCCCTTAAGGCTGGTCCCGACGACACCCACATCGAGGGTGGTCGATGTGCCCGGGCGCAGGCGATTTGTGCGCGCGCCATTGGCGAAGACGAGGTCGTGCGTGGTCGTCGGATCGGTATTGGTGAGGTCAATGACGAGCCGGTTCCCGGCCGGCACGGTGACGCTGGCGGGCACGAAGCGCATGCCTTTCATGACGACCTTGACCGTGGTGGTCTGGCCGGTGGCGACGACGCCGGCCGAGGCGTCGCGGCTGGCGGCCAGCGGCAGGCCCGCCGACGTGGGGTCGACGACCACGCCGACCGCGACGGCCATACCCAGGGCGATCAGGCCAGCAACCAATTGCCCGCCGGACCACACCGAGCGTGACCCAGGGGCGGGTATGCCGGGTGGCTGGGGCGGGGGGCAAGCCCCCGTCGCCCGCGGCGCGGCGCGCGCGCAGGGAGCCGCGCAGACCCAGGCCCATCAACGGCAAGAAGCTGACGTATGCCGCGAGCACCAGCGTCGTGGTCAGCACTCGAACCACCGAAGGCACGGGGAGGAGGCTGAGCAGGAGTCCGCCATTGATGAGGACGAGGCGGAGCACGGCATACCGGCCCATCGTCTCGGTTGCGGCCCGCACGGCCGCGGGGCCACCGCCAAGGACGACCGGCACGAGGTAGGACAAGGCGCCGAGGAGCAGTTGCGGCGCGAAGCCGGCGGCGAGGACGGCGGTCGCGCGTCCGTGCGCGACAGATAGGTCGGCCCAACTGCTGCCGCGCAGGAGCACGACACTCACCCAGACGAGCAGCACAACCATCCACGACAGCGCGAAAAGCACTGACAGGGAAGCGAACTCACGCGGCGGGCGGCGCCGGGCCGGCGCCCACAGCGCGCGTCCCCACCACAGCGCCGAGCCGAGCCAGGCGAGGACGCCGGCGGCGGCGAGCGGCATACGGCCGAGCAGGGCGCCGGCCACGACGACGGTGACGGACGCGAGGAAGAGGGGCAGCGCCGTGGTCGCGAGGCGCTCGGCGCGATCGTCCATCCGGGAGCGCAGCATCGTCGGCCAGAGCGTGACGAGGGTGCCGGTGACGGTCAGCCCGATCCAGCCGAGGACGAGCACGGCAGTGTGCGCGAGGAGCAGGCGGCCGTGGATGTCATCGGCGTAGCCGCGCGCGAGCAGCACGCCGAGCGTCGCGCCGATGGGCACGCAGAGGGTGGCCGCGATGTAGTAGCGGACCGTGATCTTGAAGCGCGGCGCCATCGCCGCGCGGAGGCGTCGCCAGAGTTGCCAGCCATGCCACAGGAGCGCGCAGGCGACGGCGGTGGCGCCGATGACGGCGATCCACCAGAACTCGCCAACCACGCCAGTCGCGACCGCGGCGACGCCGATGAAGAGGAGCATGGCGCGGCGGTCTTGGGTGGCGCGCGAGTCCAGATCGGGACCCGTCTTCAGCAGCGCCTGACTGAAGTGCGTGCTCCACACCATCGCCGAATGGGTCAGCGCGCCAAGCAGCACGAGGTGGACCATCAGCCAGCGTGCGTGTTCGAGGAAGGGGTGCACGAGCGTGACCGCCGCGACGGCGATCAGCCAGAGCACCGCGGGCAGGTCGCGCCAGGGCCAAAAGCCCTGGCGACCGGGTCGGCGCGGCCGCTCCGACGCCTTCTTGGGGTATGCCGTCCGCGCCACCTCGGGGCGATCGATACCGGTTGTCATGGGCTCACCTGAGCCGGCTCGGACGCCTTGGGGTGGATGCGGGCGGCTCGGCGCCCGGTCAGAACGCACGCGATTGCGGACGCCGGCAACGCGAGGAGAGCGGCGATGGTGACGAAGGCTCCGACCCGCCAGGGCGTGGTGTGCCCGTCCGCGAGGCCCGCGACGAGGCGGACCAGAAGTCCAATGTGCAAGAGCACCAATGGGATCCAGAGCACGGGTCGGTAGGGCAGGGCCACGCGCAGCACCGCCGGCAGGATCACCGGCGCGTGCGCCATCACCATCGACATCCCGAATCCCAAGAAGCACGAGTGAACGAGCAGGTCATAACGTTCGGGCGACACCGGCGGCCCGCCAATCAGCCAGCCGAGCCCGGCGACGCCCAGCCAGGCGTAGCCCGCCGTCGCGAAGGCAAGCAACCACAGCCCGGCCGTCGGCGGCAGGGTCAGCCGGGCGAGTTCGACGCGCTCAGCGCAGACGGTGAGCACGACGAAGCCGACCAGCCACGGCAATAGATCCGCCACGTCGAGCCGCAGCCACAGCACCGCCGCGCCCAGCGCGAGCGAGGCGGCGAGCACCTGGGTGATCGTCGTGTCATCGTGAGCGCGACGCCACAGCGCGACCAGCACGGCGGTGGCGAGCGCGCAGCCCGCGACCAACAAGACCTGGGCGACCAGGCGCGGCACCGGCGCGACGAGCGCGAGCCCGCCCGCCCCGAGGAGGGCCGGCGCAGCATACGCCCAGGCAGCGCGGAGCGCGACCGATCGCTCCAGGGAGATCAGGGTGCCGAGAAAGCCCAGCACCATGAGAATGCCGTGCACCCCGGCGACCCGATCCGTCGTGGCCTCATCGAGGACGAGGCGAGTGGCGGCATACAGACCGGCGAGGAGGCTGAGCGCGGCAGGGAGGAAGAACGGCAGGCGAGCGCCCGCCGTCGTGGGCACGGACATCGAGAGGTATGCCGCCTCAGCGGATGCGGGCGAGCTTCAGACGCCAGGCGTCGGGGCCCTCCTGGAGGTAGCTCACCTCGATAGCGTCGCCCTCACGGTCATTGAGCTGCTTGAGCAGGGGCAGCGGGTTGTGCGGCGCCACGAGAACCATGGCCGCACCCGGGCGCAGCTGGCCGAAGGCACCGAAGACTGCGCCGTGGCGGATCGCGTGCGGAATGGCGCGCGCGTCGAGCTCCGGCAGGCCGGAGTCCGCCTCGTGGCAGCCGCAGTCGTGGCCGTGCTGCGCCTCGGTGAGCGGGATGGTGTTGAGCGGGGTTTCCTGGGTCATCTCAGGCCTTTCGGGTGGAGGGTTCCGGTTGGGTGGTGCGGGTGATGGTGCAGGCGCCGGGTTCGGCGAACGGATGGAGGTCGAAGTCGCCGAGATCGTGGTCGGCAGCCCAGCGGTCGATGAGACCGGCATGGAAGCTGCAGACGACATCGGCATCTGCCCGCGCGACGGTGACGAGCGGACAGGTGTGCAGCCGCATGGTGTCGTCCGCTACGTCCTCGGGCGCGAAGCCGAGGTCGGCGAGGTGTCGTTCGAGAGGCGACAGCTCACCGTCGTCCCCTGGATAAGAGGTGGGAGCAACCCACCCGCTGGGGCGCTCGACCAATAGCTCGGGTTGAACCGACCGGCCAAGCTCGCGGGCTGCGACGGCCGGGTCGGGGGCCGTGCGGCGCAACTCCCCGGCCAAGGCGGCAATGAGGACGAGCGCGGGGCGGGCGATGGCGGGCGTGACCACGGCATACAAATATGAGGGCCGCCCTCTCCCGGCTGAGTCAGCCTTGACTCGCTCGACGAGCCCGAGATCGACGAGGCCGTCGAGATGCTCCCGGACCGTATTGCCGTGCTGATCGGTCGCCTCGGCCAACTCGGCCACGGTGAGCGGCGCGCCCGCTCGGTCGAGGACGGCGAGGACCTGAGCCTGCGCAGGCGTCGGCGGTGCCGACCGGGTCGGGACCGGACCTCTCGCCCTCGGCTCTTTTTTCACGGTTCTTACCGTATCAAATGCCACCGACAGCCCTGGCAAGCTAACACCTATGCCCGAACCGACGCCCTTCACGCACAAGCCGACGCTGCGCGATGACCTGGTCATCCTCCGCCCGATTCGCGCCGAGGACGCCGACGTCTTGGATGACCTCATCCACGAGGACGACGAGATCCCCCGCCTGACCGGCTCCGTCCATTCCAGCGTCGAGCCGGTCGACCGAATGCCGATTGAGCAGCTTCGCGACATCTATGGGCAGTGGGCGGTGGCCGACGATCGCCTCGTGCTGGCCATTATCGACAACGCCACGGGCGAACTAGTCGGCGAGGCCGTACTCAACAACTGGGATGAGGGAAATCGATCGTGCAACTTCCGAATCCTGATCGGCGGTGCCGGCCGCGGCCGCGGACTGGGCACCTCCGCCACCCGCTTGATCGTGGAGCACGGACTGACAGTTGGGCTGCACCGGATCAGCCTGGAGGTCTATGACTTCAACCCGCGGGCTCGGCATGTCTACGAGAAGGTCGGTTTCCGCCACGAAGGCACCGGCCGCGACGCCCTCATCTTCGACGGCGAATGGATAGACGTGCACTATCTCGCGATCCTCGGGGGCTAACCAATCCCTAGACTCCTGGACATGCCGGACAGCACCCCCGCCGAGCGCCTGCGCATCGCGTTGGATCTGTTCGACCTGGGCGTCGAAATGACGCGGGCCCGCCTAATGCGCGAGCACCCAGACTGGACGCCCGAGCAAGTTCAGGAGGGCGTGACCGCGTGGCTCCGGGACCGACCAGGTGCCGAACTCGGCGACTGCGTCGGCCGACTCGCGTCGCCGGAACGGATCCAGCGGATAACCGGATGAACTCGCCTATCTGGGAGTCGCTTCGCCGGCTTACCAACGACGCCACAAATCTGGGTTTGCGTTGGGCCCTGATTGGCGGGATGGCCGTGTCCGCACGCGTCGAGCCCCGCTTCACACGGGACATCGACATATGTGTCCTCGTCGACGCTGACGCCGACGCCGAGGCGGTCATCGCGTCGTTCTTCCAGCGGGGATACACCCTGGATTCGCTGGTTGAGCATGAATATCTCGAGCGCCTTGCGACCGTGCGGCTGCGCCCACCCGTGTCCGAGGGCATGCTCGTGGACGTTTTGTTCGCCTCGTCGGGCCTCGAGCCCGAGATCACTCGCGAGGCCGACCAGTTGCAACTCGTCCCCGGGCTTACCGTGCCCGTGGCCAGGCCAGCCCACCTCGTGGTCCTCAAGCTCCTGGCGCGCGATGACTCCACGCGCCCGCAAGACCGGGCAGACCTCGCGTCACTCCGGCCAATCTTGACTCAGCAGGACAAGACGGAGGTGCGGCGACTGGCGCACCTCGTCATCGAGCGCGGGTTCCACCGTGGGCGCGACCTCCCGACCTTGGCCGAGGACTATCTCGCCTCGCCCAAATCCGGCAACGTCTAGCGTCTCGGGTCAGGCGTGCCGGAGGTGAGCCAAGCGCCGAGGACGCAGCCACGCGAGCCCCTCGCGCCGCGCGCTTTGCGCCGCGCGCTCGGGGCGAGGCAGGGCGCGAAGTTCCTCGTTGAGGCGCTCGAGGTCGCGGTCGACTGGGACTGATGCGTAGCGGCTGTAGTTCGTCATGCCTCAACAGTGCAACAGCGAACCCGTCACCACAAGCGAATATTTCTTCACAATCATTCAGTCAGAACGTACGATTCGACCATGATCGACCTCAACCGCCTCCGCGTCTTCCGTGCCGTTGTCCACTCCGGAACTGTCCACGCGGCCGCGGCCAATCTCGGCTACTCGCCAAGCGCGGTGAGCCAGCACATCACCGCCCTGCAGCGCGAAACCGGGCTGATGCTGTTCGAGAAGTCGGGACGGGGAATTAGCCCCACCCCGGCCGGCATTGCGCTGGTGACTGGGAGTGAGGACGTCATCGAGGCCGCCGGGCGTCTCGAGGGCTTGGTCGACGACCTGCGCGAGGGTCGCACGGGAAGCCTGTCCATCGGCACCTTCCCCTCCGCGGGCCAGTACTGGGTCCCCGAGGTCGCCCGGACCCTGTCCGCCGAGTTCCCTTCCCTCCTCTTAAACCTCGATCTGATCGATGTCACCGACGGCCCGCGCTCGCCATACGACATCGAGCTTCGGGCAGAGGACCCGTCACTCGGCCCGACCCATGTCGAGGGACACCGGCGGTTCGAGCTGCTGGAGGAGCCGTATGTCGCGGTCCTCCCGGCAGCCCATCCGCTCGCGTCGCAAAGTCAGGTCGCGCTGACCGACCTGGCCGGCGAGCGTCTGATCGCCGAGGGCATGGCCGACACCACGTGCTCGGGGATCCTGCGCCGCGCCTACGCCGCCTCCGGCGCCAGCCCTCGGTATGTCGCGCGGTCCAGTGACCACCACGCCGCCCTCGGTCTCGTCGCGGCGGGACTAGGAATCACGCTGCTTCCGCGACTGGCGATGGGACGGCTTGACGATGGCCTGGTCCAACGACCGGTCTCCGGGGAGGCCGCGCCACGCCGCCGCATCGTCGGCTTCGTGAGCGAAGGGGCCGCGCCGCGAAGGGCAGTCGTCCGCGCCGTCCAACTCCTGCACGAGGTAGCTCGCCGGCGCGAGGCCACCGCCGCCTAAACCCAGCAGGTCGCCCGGCACCATGACCCGGCATCGCACGCCGGCCGCCCGCGCAATCCGGCGATCCAGGGTGACCGAGGGTGCCCCCAGTTGCTCGGCCAGGGCGGCATACGCGGCGTTGATGCAGAAATGATGCTGCCCTGACCCGTTGTCGGTGGCCCCTCGTAGGGTTCTCCATATGGACCCCGAAGAGACGCTGGCAGGCCTGCAAGGGCCCGCACTGCCAACGTCTCCGCCGGTCGATCGCCAGCGGCTGGAGGCGCTGCGCTATGCCGTCAATGAGGAGTCGGGCCAGTACATCGCCATCATGCGAGTCTTCACGACCGGGCTCGCGGGCCTGCTCTCGGATCAGTCCGCCGTGGACGTGCGGGAGGCGCTGACCGCGCAGGGGGTGTCGCTCGACCTCGACACGGTCGACGCCCGCCTCTCCTATCTCGTAGAGCACGGCAATATCGCGCGAAGCCCCCGCGAGACCGAGGCCCGCACGCTGGCCGACTATCTGCGCAACCGGGCCCGCTACCAGTTGACGCAACGAGGTGAGCTGGTCCACCGACAGGTCGAGGAGTTGCTCGGTCACAGTGAGTCCGCGCGCGAGGTGTCGAGCCAGATGCTAGGCGGCATCCTCGCCGGCCTGACCGCTCTCGCGGCGCTGGATGCGACCCATCTCGAAGGCGTCGAGCCGGACCGACTTGCCCGCGACATCACCACCGTCTTCGCCCAGTTCGATGAACTCGTGCACAGCACGCGCGAGTTCTACACCTATCTGACCCAAGTCCTCTCGCGCTTCGACCTCGACCGGTCCGAGTTCCAGCTGTTCAAGGTCGCGCTGATCGACTATCTCCAGCGCTTCGTCGATGAGATCTCCCGACACATGCCGCAGATCGCGGACATCTTGGCCACCCTCGACCCAGCTGTGCCCGACCTTGTTGCTCGGGCCAACGCCGGCGAACGTTTGCTCGACACCGGTGGCCGCCTGGCCCGGCGCTCGGCGGGGCTCGACCCGCTCGACTGGCGGAGTCTGCGAGCCTGGTTCACCGGTGAGGGAGGTCGCGGCAGCGACGCCGACGGGGTGCGCAATCTCGCGACATCGGCGATGCGTTCCCTCCTGACCAATCTGCGGCGGATTGCCACGTCTGCCGAGCGTGAGCATGGGCGGTATGCCGATCTGGTTCGCGTCGCGCGATGGTTCGACGATGCTGACGACGACACCGCACACGCCCTCTTTGCCAGTGTCTTCGGGCTCTACTCCGCCCGCCATCTCGGCTTTATCAGCGACGACCCGGAGCAGCCGGCCTCTCCGATGACGTCTTGGTGGACCGGTCCACGCGCCGACGTGCCGGTCATGCTCAGGGAGCAGGGCGAACGCACCATCGCCGGGCGATCCGGGCGCCGCGAAGACTTTGCCGTTGCCAAGGCGGCACGGCTGGCCGAGCGCACGCGTGCCGAGCGAGACCGGGCGGCGGCCTTCGCGGAGATCGTCGCCCACGAGGGACGACTCGGACGAGTCCGTGTCTCCGACCTCGCGCGCGATCTCCTGCTGGAGTTGTATGCCGGTGCGCTGGCCGCCGCGATCGACGGCGATGCTCCCGTCGTGGCCGTCCCAGGCACCGCCGCAGTCCTGTTCGTCCACGAAACCCCGGGTGACGGGACCGCCGTGACGAGCCCCGCCGGCCGCCTCACCCTCGTCGGCCGCACTCTTGAAGTGCGTGCCGAGCAGGCTGTCCGCACCGATCACAAGGTGGCGCAGTGACGACCACCGCCGATCGGATCGCCGCGACCGCCGACCCGCAGGACCTCGCCGAACGCCGCCGGGCGGCTCGGGCGCTCCTCAAACGCCCACTGCTCGCCAGCGGCAGCACGGACCCCGACGACCTCCGGCTTGTCCGCCGCCACCAAAGTGAGCTGATCCAGCTCTTTGCCGACGGGCTGGGCTATCGCCTCCAAGTTGATCCCACCTCAGCCCGGCTCTTCAAGACCGGACTCGGCCCCGACTCCACGCGACCGCTGCGACGGCGCAGCGGCGCTTCCTTCACGCCGCGCGCGTATGCCCTGCTGTGTCTCACGATCGCCGCCCTAACGCGTGCGCGCACGCAACTTTTGGTCGACGAACTCGTTGCCCAGGTCCGGGCGGCTGCGGTCGACGCCGGCCTTGACGTCGACCTGGACGCAATTGGCGATCGACGAGCGCTTCATGCGGCGATCGTCGTCCTGGTCGATCTTGGGGTCCTGCGTGAGCGCGATGGCGACTTGGAGCACTGGGCCGATCAGCGCACCCAATCCCTCCTCGACGTCCGACGAGACCTGCTCTCCCTCCTGGTGGCTGCCCCGCTCACGGCCGCCTCGTCGGCCGCCGATCTGCTCACCCTCGCGGCTCTGCCCTCGGCCGTCGGCGGTGCGCGCATCGCCACCCGGCGAGCCCTGCTGGAACGCCCCTTGCTCACCACCGATGACCTGACAGCTGAGCACGCCGAGTGGTGGCGGCGCAATCGCAATCGCGAACGCGATTGGTATGAAACGCATTTCGGGCTAGAGCTGGAGTTGCGCGCCGAGGGTGCCGCGGTGATCGACCCGGACGACGACCTGAGCGACGAACGCTTCCCAGGAACCGACAAGACCCGACAACTTGCCCTCTTGGTCCTCGAAGCGTTGGCCGACGAGGTCCACCGCACCGCGCCCGGGGGCGCAGGCACCGCGTGGCGCGGACTCCCGCTCACCACGGTCGAGCGCTGTGCTCAGGACGTCCATGCCAGGTGGCATGATCGGCTGCGCCGAGACCAACGCGAGGACCCCGACCGCGCCCTCCGCGAGGCCCTGGGCGTCCTTGCTCGGTTCGGGCTCATCCGCCGCGAGGACGGGGCCGTGTTGGTCCACGCCGCCGCCACCCGCTACGCACCCCGAGTGGCGCTGCTCGCCCAGAGTGCGACCGGCGAGACCTCCCTTTTCGACGACCTGACCGACGGCGAGGACTGAGATGGCGATCGATGGCAGCCGATTCCGGATGCGGCGCGCTGGCGTGCTCAATGTCTGGCAATACGACGAGCAAGTCTTCGACTTCGCCGACGGCCGGCTACTGCTGCGCGGGGCCAATGGCGCCGGCAAATCCAAGACCATGGAGATGTTGCTGCCCTTCGTCATCGACGGGGACAAGTCACGGCTGACCTCATCGGGTCGCCACCACACCAGCCTGCTCTGGCTGCTCCTCGACGGCTACGACGGATCCGCCCGCACTGGCTACGTGTGGGTTGAGTTCGGCCGCGACAACGCCGACGGCACAACCGACGTGATCACCTGCGGCGTGGGCTTGCGGGCCACCGAGAAGGCACGAGCCGCCACGTCGTGGTTCTTCACGACCCCCCGCCGGGTCGGGCATGACCTCGCTTTGGAGAACGCGGCCGGGCCGCTGAGCCAGCCTGCGCTCGCCGCGGCACTCGAGGACGAGTCCGGGGCGAGCCGCGTCTTCGACAACCCCCGGCACTATCGCGAGCACGTGGGCGCGCTGCTGTTCGGCCTGCCCCTGGACCAATACGAATCGTTGCTCCGGCTCCTTTACTGGCTGCGGCAGCCGCAGGTCGGGGAGGACATCGATCCGCGGCGCCTCGCCGAGCAACTCGTCAATGCCCTGCCCACCCTGGATGGCGACACCCTGAGCGCAGCGGGCACGACCTTCGATGAACTCGAGGCGTTCGGCGAGGACATCGACCGTCGCGAACGCGCCGCCGCCGCGCTCGCCACCTTCGTCGAGACGTATGCCGCGTACGCCCGCTCCGTCGTTACTGACCGCACCCGCGTCGCTCTGGAGGCCGCGAAGGCGGTCGGCGCCGCCCGGCGACGATTGCGGCGGAGCGAGGGCTCGCTCACGGAGGTGACCGAGGGTCTCTCGGCGGCGGCGATGGCGATCGACGCGGCCGAGCAAGCACAGCGGGAAGCCGCATCGCGGATCGCCGCCCTCGAACAGAGCCCGGAAGCGCAGGCGCGAACCGATCTTGCGCAGTCCGCCGAGCTGGTGCAAACCCTGGAGAAAGCAGCCAGCGACCTGCGGGCTGTGGCCGAGAAGGCACACGTCCGGGCGCAGGCCAGTGCCCGCGAGGCGTCAGCGGCCAGCGACCGCCTGATGGACCGGGCTGGTGAACTGCACGACGCGACCGAGCGCGCCGAGGCTGCTCTTGCCGCGTGTGGGGCCGAGGCTGCCCCCGGTCCGACGGCGGCCCAGGTGCTTAGACGACCGGATTGGCGCGATGCCGACGCGGCCAGCGCCGTGGAATCGGCGGTCGCGCACGCGGGGCAGACACACGCCGAGTGGGCCGAGACTGGCGCTCGCGCCGCGGGTCAAGTCGGCGCGGCCATCACCGTGGTGGAGGAGGCCCGCGGCACCCATGTGCGTGCTCAGGAGACCACCCGGCGGGCCGAGGCCGGGGTCGATCGCGCGGAAGCCGCGGAGACGGCCGCCCTGGCTGACCTGGAGACCGCGCGGACGCGGACGCAAACTCGCGAGCGCGAGCTGACCGACGCCTTGCAGACGTGGCAGGCCGCCCCGGGCGCCGTCTCGGTCGTCCTTCCGACGCTGGACGCGGACGGCTTGGCGCACCTGGAGTCCATCGTCGCGGAGGCAGCCGCGCCGGACCAGGAGCGGCTGGCGACGCAGGTCGCGGAGGCGAGCGCGCGGCATACGCAGATCGTGGCCGCCCTCGCCCGACTCACCAGCGAGCGCGCCGCGATCGAGGCGGAGCGAGATCCTGCTCCCGCCGTGCCGGCGTGGCTTCGAGACGACCGACGCAACCTCCCCGGCGCCCCCTTGTGGCTCCTGGTGGACTTCCGTTCGGAGGTCGAGGCGCAGGTGCGCGCCGCGGTGGAAGCCGCCCTCGAGGGGTCGGGGCTACTTGATGCCTGGGTGACCCCGGACGGCACCCTGCTCGATCCCGCCCGCCACGATGTCGTCCTGACCGCAAACCCGGTGCCGGTTGCGGCAGATGCCAGTCTCCTGGCCATCCTGGGCGCAGACCCCTCGGCCCACGAGGCCGTGCCGGCGCGGGTCGTCACCGACCTGCTTGGCTCGATCGCGTTCGCCTCGGCTGGTGCCGGACAACACGGCGCACGGGACGAGGTCGCCGCCGTCGTCGCGGCGGACGGGTCGTGGCGCCTCGGACCCGCGCGGGGCCGCACAGCAAAGCCGGTTGCGCAGTACGTCGGCGCCTCCGCCCGGGCGCAGGAGCGTGCCCGCCGCCTCGCCGAGTTGGACGAGCGCATCCGTCAGGAAGAGCAGGCGCGCGACACGGCCAAGCAGGCCGCTGCCGAGGCACAGCAGGCGCTCACCGCCCTGATGGCGTGGCTGCGCGCGCGGCCTCGACACGACGCCGTCCTGACGGCCTGGGCCACCGAAGCCGCGCGAACCGCCGTCGCGGAGCGCGCCTCCGCCGAAGCCATGGGTGCGCGGGACCTCGCCCGGGATGCCCGGTCGCAGGAGGCCGCCGCGCTGAGCGACCTCACGGCGACCGCGGCACGACACGGCCTGCCCATCACGCACGAGGGGCTCGCCGCTCGCCGCGAACTGGTGGCGAGGGCAGGGAAGGACCTGGACCGGGTCGGGTCCGCCCGACGCGCCCTCGACACCGCCTTGGACTTATGGCGCGGCGTCGTCGCCCGCGCGACCGACGACGCCGCCGAGGCCGACCTGGGGGGCACCCGGGCGCGCATCGCCCGGAGTGAAGCCGCCAGCCGACGCGCCGCCCACAACGAGTTGGTGGCGGCTCGCGGCAAGAGTGTCGAGGACCTGGAGCGGCGCCTCGCGGAGCAGCGCACGCTGCGCCAGGAGGCCGTCGAGGCACAGCGCCGACACCGCGGCGAACACGATCACCTGCTCGGCCGGCAGGGGCAGCTGCGGCAAGAGGCGGACGGTCACCGCGCGGCCCTCGCCGAGGCCGAGCCGGCGCGGGACGCGGCATACGACGCCGTCCGCGCACTGCATGCGGTTCCCGGCTTGATTAGCGCGGCCGACGTCGGGGCCGATCCGGCACGCCCGCCGACGGAGCGGGACGAGATCACCTCCCTGCACGAGCGAGCAGCGGCCGGTACGCAGGCGGGCGCCAACGCGGTCCTTGCGGCCCTGACCGGCCTTCAAACCGGGCCGGCCTCCATCGTCGAGCCGCGGTTGGCCGAGCTCGACGGCACTTTCGCGGCACTCGGACGGGACGAGTCGGCGGGCGATATCGCCCTCACCGAACTCGCCAACCGCCTGGCTGCACAGGTCGCCGCCGACCGTGAGCTGTTGACCGACCGGGAGCGACACCTCTTCGAGACGCACGTGCTCGGCCAGCTCGGCGACACCCTTCGCGGCGTCCGCCGGCAGGCCGACGAGCTGGTCGCGGCCATGAACGTGCAGCTCGGGCGAGTCTCCACCTCCCAGGGAATCCGGGTGCGGCTGCGCTGGCGGCTCCGCGACGACATCCCCTCGGATGCCCGCCGCGCGGTCCAGCTGCTCGGCGAGGCCAGCGGGGCGCTCCTGCCCGGGGAGCGCACCGAGCTGCGCGACGCGCTGCACCGGCTCATCGACACCTCCCGGGTCGAGGCGCCCGAGGAGTCCTACACCGAGCACCTCACCCGGGCACTGGACTACCGTCAATGGTTTGCCTTCACGGTCCAATATCAGCGGCCCGAGTCCGGCGATTGGCGCGACCTGCACCGCAAGAGTCCGTTGTCGCAGGGCGAGCAAAAGGTGCTGTGCTACCTCCCGCTCTTCGCCGCCGCGGCTGCACATTTCACGTCCTTGGCCGGCGCCGCACCGCACGCTCCCCGATTCGTGCTCCTCGACGATGCCTTCCCCAAGGTCGATGCCCGCACCCATCCCCTGCTGTTCGGCTTGCTCGTCGATCTCGACCTCGATTTCGTCGTGACCAGCGAACGCTTGTGGGGCACCCACGCAACCGTGCCATCGCTGGCGATCTATGAAGCGCTGCGCAATCCGGCCGAACGCGGGATCGCCCAATACGAGCATCGCTGGGACGGCCGCCAGCTGACCGCGGTCGGGGCGCGTGCCTGACGGCTGGTGGACCGCGCCAGCCTTGGAGCGGTCCTGGCTGGCCGTCGCCGATCGCCTTGAGCGGGCGGGACTGGTCGCGCAGGGCCGCGTGCGCCTGCGCGACCTGCATCGCGACGAGCAGCAGGCCCTCTCCGGTCTGCTCGGCCGCAGCATCGTCACGTCCAGCGTGGAGGTGGACTTGGCCTCGCTCGATGACCGGCTCCGCTCCCGCGCGGGCATCGACCTCATTGACGCCGCCGCCACCGTCACCGGCCGGGTCCTGGTCGATCGCCCGGCCCGGAGGGCGGATAACCGTGAGCGCCACGAGGCCCCTACACGAGCTTTCGCCGCCTGGCACCAAGCGCATCCCGATGCTGGCCTGCCGCCGCTGGCGGAGTGGCTGGACGGACTTCGCCGCGACGGGCTACTCGGCCGGCGGGGCGGCGATCCAGCCGCTTTGGTGACTGCTGCCCTCGACGTGCTCGCCCACCGCGCCGAGCACCTGACCGGTGTCGGTCTGTCTCCGCCGATCGCCCGGACCGAGCTCGCAGCGCGACTTTTCGGGGACGCGCATGCACTGGACGACGACCGATTGCTGACACGCGCGATCCTGCGCGCGGTCCCTGATGGCGGCGAAGGCACCACCCAACGGGCCTCATGGGAGCGGCTCGGGGTGCTCTCGGACCGGATCTCGTCAACCTGCCTAACGTTCGGGCTGCGCTGGGCCGCCGGCGCGGCGGGGGCGCGCGCCTCGGCATACACCCTCGAGAGGGCCGTCCTGCACCTGACCTGGCGTGACCTCGATGAGGGCCTCGAGCCAGCGCCGGGCCAGACCGTATTGGTCTGCGAGAACCCCCGCGTGCTGGAGGCCGCCGCCGAGATCGGGGTCACGGTCGGCGTCGTCTGCACCAGTGGGCGAGCAAACCTCGCGACGATTGAACTCCTGGACCGCATCCAGTCCGCGGGCGGCCAGCTGCTCTATCACGGCGACTTCGACTGGGCCGGTGTCGCGATGGCGAATCATCTGCGCGCGCGATGCGGCGTGCAGCCGTGGCGGATGGACGTCGATGACTATCTGGCGGCGCCCGCATCGCTCGCCCTGAAGGGCAGCCGGGTCGACGCGAGCTGGGACCCGGAACTCGCCGCCGCGATGGCGCACCGTGGCCGGGCCGTGCACGAGGAGGCACTGCTCCCGGCCCTGCTTAAGGGCGTACACTCAAAACCATGGTCTACACCGTAGAACATCACCGACATTCACCAGACGTGGCGACGGCGATCGAGCGCTACCGACACCCCGTCCTCTTCTATGGACTCGCCACGGCAATCCCCTGGGTGACCTGGGGAATCGCCGGCTACCTGAGCCACCGGCCGTCCCAAACAACGGCGGTCCAAGGACTCACCGCGATCCTGGGCGTCCTCGGCTTGCTCGCTCCGATGCTGGTGGCCGCTGCCCTCGTATGGCGAGATCCGGCTCTGGTGCGCGACGTGCGCGAGCGGCTGCTCGCCATACGTGGCATCACCCTGCCTCGCGCACTCCTGATGCTGCTGCTGCCCGTGGGGGCGTTGATGCTGGCGACGGCCATCTCGCTGCCGCTGGGCTACTCGACGGAGCAGTTTCGGCTCGCCGACGGGATTTCGTTCAGCGCCGGACTCTTGCCCGCTTGGCTCACTCTCACCGCCGCCCCGATCGTCGAGGAATTGGCCTGGCACAGCTACGGCACCGACGCGCTCGCCGCGCGCTGGTCGATCTTCCGGACGTCGATGGTCTTCGCGATCATCTGGGCGGTGTGGCATATGCCGTTGGGCCTGATCAAGGGCTACTACCAGGCTGAAGTCGTCGAGACCGGGGCTCTAGCGATGCTCAACTTCCTCGGGTCGATCTTCCCGTTCGTGTTGATCATGAACTGGCTCTACTACCGCTGCGGCCGCAGCATTCTGGTTGCGGTGGTTTTCCATCTCGTCGCGAACATCACCAATGAGGCCTTCCAGACTGCACCGGATACCAAGGCGATCCAGACGGCGATCTTCCTCGCCGTCGCCGTCGTTCTCGTATGGCGCGATCGCGCCCTCTTCTTCGCCCGTCCGGACCGCTCGGCGCGCGACTGATGGCACCCACCCCGGCGCGCATCTCCCGAGAGCAGGCCGTCGAGGCCGCCTTCGTTGTCCTCGACCGTGACGGGCTCGACGGCTTCTCGATGCGTGCCCTCGGCCGGGAACTCGGAGTGGACGCGATGGCGGTGTATCACCACGTGCCGAACAAGGCAGCGCTTATTGACCTTGTCGTCGATGAGGTGTGGTTGATGGCCGCGCGCGGCGGGAGCGAGCGGGACGTTGCCGAGACGGGGCAGGCGGCCGAGCCGAGGTGGCAGGAGATCATCGCCGCGCCGATGCGCACCATACGAAGAATCCTGCTGGCCCACCCGAATCTCGCGCCCATCGTGGGTACGCGACCCGCGTCCACGCCGACCGTGCTGGGCCTGCTCGAACACATAGTCGGAGAGTGCGCGGGGGCTGGCTTGCCACCCGCCTCCGCGCTGCCATTAGTCGACTGCCTGGTCGCGTTCACGGTCGGCAAGGTGCTGGCCGAGGTCCGGCAGCCGATGGGGGGCCCCGCCCCGGATCAGGAGGCCATCGCCGCGGGACTGACGCCGGCGGGCTTCCCGCACATCGTTGCCGCGTTGCAGAGTGGCTACTCCTGGTCGCCGAACGAGCAGTTCGAGCGTGGACTATCAGCCCTGATCGACGGATGGGACCGCGGTTGACAGCGCCCTAACGCCGGGCGGCTCGGGTCAGCAGGACGACCAGTCGAGGGTGACGTAGCCGTTGCCATACGTCGTGGCCGTGCCGCTGCCTGAACTCGGCGTCACGAGCAGGCCGCCGCCATTACCGGCATAGCTCGACCCGGCACCGCCGGTGCCCCCATTGCTGTTGTGCCCGGTGTAGGTCACACCGCCTCGCGTGGTGGTGGCCCCAATTGCGGCGCTACTTCCGCCGGCGCCGCCGGCGTAGCCGCCGACACCACCGCCCGCCGACGAGGGAACCGGGCCGTATCCCGACAGCACGAGGCCAGCCGCACCCGCGCCGCCATTGCCGCCACCATTGGCGGCCCCGGACCCGAAGGCGCCACCATTCGATCCCGTCGCCGTCGTTTGAGCGCCGGTCGTGGTTGCCGCAGCGGCAGAGAGGGTCAGGGTCGTAGTCGAGGCCACAGCAGTGCCACCCGTCGCCCCACTGCCGCCGTTGCCGCCACCCGCGGTCAGCGCAGCCACGGTAGCGCCGTTGGCACTGTCGGTGATCGAGCGCGTGGACACGGTTCCGGTATCGCCCGCGCCAGCCGTTCCCGAACCGGCCGGGAAGGCGCGGATCGTCGAGATGGAAACGGCGCCGATGGCCGATGCGGTGCGGGGGCTCGTCGCCGGGTTGTCCGTGGTGTTCTGGTGCTTCGCGACGTGGCTGATCCCGGTCCTCGTGGCCATGGGCTGGTGGCGGCACTACCTCCGGGGCATCCCGCTCACTTATGAAGCGACCCTCTGGAGCATCATCTTCCCGTTGGGGATGTATTCAGTGGCCGGCATGTATCTCGGCCGCGCCGATCACCTGCCGATCGTCGAGTGGATCGGGGCGACCTGGCTGTGGGTGGCGGTGACGGCCTGGGTTGTCGTCACGGTCGCGATGCTCCGGCACATCGTCCTGACGGTGGTCGCACGGCCCAAGGCGCCGTGATCGAATTGGTCGCTTTGTCCAGAACATACTGATAAGGCCCGACTACTGATAAGGCCTGCGAATACGAAGTAGTGGTTGCGGCCGCCGCTAGCCGTCGTCTGGGGCCTGCGGCGGCCGCGAGTCACTTGGCGAAGGTGACGTTGAAGGTAGTTCCCGTCGAGCCGCGCCAACTATTCGTTTGACTCGGGGACCACCCCTCACCCGGCCGGCCGTCGAACTCGGCCTGGTAATCCGGCTCACTGATCCCATGCCGTACCCATAGCGAGGGCGACGGGGCATCAGTGAAGACGCTCACGAAGCGATTCGTGCCGTGATCGTTGTAACCGCACACAACGCTGGGGTGCAGCCCCTGCGAGACGAAGTCGTCGAAGGCGGCCTGGTGCTGCACGTGATCGAGTCCATGGCGAGCGGCCCAACGCGGTGACCACCCCTGGCGCCGGTGCCAGATGCAGGCGAAGCGCACATCGTCGCCATCACCGAAACCACTGACCCACACCGGAACCCAGCCCGCAGCGGAGTACTCATCGAAGACACATTGGTAGTCCTGCGGCGTGAGTCCGTGTTGCGCAGACCAGAGCGGCGGAACCGCGGAACGATGCCAGATCGACGCGTACAGATCCGTCCCACCCACGTTGTACCCATTGACGAGAACGGGATACCAGCCGTCGGCGGGCAGCGTGTCGAACAGATCTTGGTGACCGGCGCTGTCCAGCCCGTGGCGCGCTTGCCACGCGTGGTCCACAACCTGCTTGCGCCAAATCGCCGCGTACCTCGCGCCACCCTCGTCGTATCCGCTGACGCAGACGAGTTCCATTCCCTGGTTTCCCGTGAGGTCGTCAAAGAGCGCCTGGAACTCCTGAGAGTCGAGACCGTGGCGAGCGATCCAGGCGCCGTCGCCGAGCTCGGAGGTGTACCGGAGCGAGACGCTGCCATTCGTAGCGCCGTCGATCTCGACCACCGCGTGCTCGGTATCAAGACGGGTGACGCTGTCCGGTGTCCACGTGAAGTGCGGCGCCGCGCCGTCACGTGTGCGGATTTCGATTGCCCCCATTGTCGTCCGACTGACGGGAGGGTAGTGCGAGTGGTCGAAAACGCCATACGCCTCCAGTGTCTCGTTGGCCCAAGTGAGCTCCTGAATGTCGGTCACGAGCAGTCCGGTGTTCGCAATCCCGGCAAACGCGCAGTCGTAACTGTGAAGTCCATTGGCCGTGCCAGTGAGAGTCATGACACCGGTGAGCACATCGCCGGGGCGTACGTCGACGAGATCGGTATGCAGGTGCGTCCCCCCGATTCCGTCGACATACCAGCTGGCCACCGCCCATCTGGGTCCGCCACCAGCTGCACTCGGTCCCCACTGAAGAACAGGTTGGTAGATCCGGTCGCTGTTCTGGATCCCGTTGAAGAGAAAGATGGTCTGGCCCACGTCGGTCGTCGGCTCCGCCGGCACAGTCCACGTCGTCGAGAAGGACGAGATGGGGCTACCGGAGCCGTTGGTCCAACCGGTGAACGCGACCCAGCCGTTGATGGGAGTGGCGGGCACGATGCCCTTGCGAAGGAGTTGCTGTCGTGGTTCCTTGACCAATCGCGTGATGTCGTCGATGCGGCGGAACATGCGGCCTTCCAAATGGCCATTCCCCTCGCCGACGCGCCGTGGAACTGGTGGCCCACCGGGCTCATCAATAACGGAGTGCGCCGGTAGCAGAATGGAATCTCCTGACCGCAGGATCTCGTTCGGCGAAAGCCTGGTCAGGTTAGTCGGGAGCAGCGGGCGACTCGGGTCGTGGCGCGAATCCGGGGAGATCTCCAGGACGAGCTGGCCCTGGGGGCCCAGGATTCGGATGCCATCAGCCGCTCCCTGGATGGTGTGGTCCGGCGGGATGTAGTGAACGTTCTTCGCCGGCCGATACCCGCCCGGAGTGAGGACGAAGTCAGACATAACGGTGCTCTCATCGCTGAAGTGAGTGACGCGGGGAACCGCTTCTGCATCATCAGAGCGTTCGCAGCGCGCCGTGATACGTGCGGTAGTCGGCGCCGTACGGCGGGCCCAGGACGGAGTCTCACCGTGGCTTGCGTTCCTCGAGGCCGACCACCGGGCGATCGACGACCACTTCGCGGCGTTCGGCACGGCACTGTCGGAAGGCCGGGTTGAGGCCGACGCGCTCGCCGCCGGCGCGGCGGGGCTGCGCCGGCACATTTGGGTGGAGGAGACGATTCACTTCCCGCCTCTGCGCGAAGCCGGCCTGTTCGGGCCCGTGCTCGTCATGCTGCGCGAGCACGGGGAGATCTGGGCCTTGCTCGACGCGCTCGACACGGACGTGGCCGCCGGAACCAGCGCCGCTCGGCTGGCGCAAACGTTTGCTCAACTGGAGGAGGTGCTGGAGCAGCACAACCTCAAGGAGGAGCGAATCCTCTACCCGGCGGGCGATCAGGTGCTCGACGCCACCGTCGCCGAGGCCGTCCGCGGCGCCCTGTCCGACGGCCTCATGCCCGCCGACTGGGTATGCGAGATGTTTGATCGCTGACTCGTCGGTCCGTCATCGTGGCTTGCGGGTGCCGGGCAGGTAACCGACATCAATGACGGCTTTGACGAAGGGGCGCGCCGCTTGGAGCACCGTCTCGGCGTCCGGCACCCCGCTCCAGAACCCGGCAGCCGCCAAGTCGGTCTGCTCTTCGAGGTGGTCGTAGTGCGTGGCCCCGGCCGGCGTCATGGCCCCCGCGCCGTCCAGAAGTCCGCGCGACTGCAGGGAGTCAACGGCGGCGGCCCAGTCCTCCTCGGCCCAGCCTCGGGTGAGCAGCAGTTGCTCCTTGCCCATGGTCCGGCGGCGTAGCGCGGGGTCGGGATGCGGAGCCTCATGCAGGACCAGCATCTCAACTGGCCCTAGGCCCGCGAGCACGAGCGCGGCCACGTGGCCGTCGCCGCGGTGCTCACGAATGATCGTGCACGCGTGCCACAACTGCAGGTGCGCCTCGTCCGGCCACGGCCACGCCGCCCACGCCGCCGCAAGGGGTCTGCCCACGTATGCCGCGTCGTTGATTCCGACGCGCAACGCACCGACGATCTGCCTCAGTTCCGGCGCGGTGATCCGCTCGCCGAGCGCGTCGCGCAGGGCTCGGTCGGTCGCGACCGCACTGGCCGCCGCCACCTCGGGGAGACCCGCGGCCAGGGCCTGCGACCAGCCGTGGCTGACCCAAGCCGGGTTGAAGTTGGCGAAGGTCGCGGCTACCACCGCCGACGGGCAGCGCCCGAGCGGTGCGGCGCGACCCCCGAAGTACAGCCCGAGTTGATCGATTCCCAGCGACGTCCGCGCCGCCTTGTTGTACGGATTGAAGTACGCGAGAACGTGATATGGCTCCAACGCCTCGTAGGCCGCCCGGGCCAGCGCACTGCTCATACGCCTCACCCTAGAGCGACGTGCAGAGATCGTGCCGGTGCTCGCTAGCCGCGAATGGTTTTGGCAGCCTGAGTTGGCCCCGGCATGACGGCTTGGGGTGGCCCCACCTGGACAGCGTTTCGGCGTGTCGGGGTGGTGTGACGGTCTGATCTGGCCCCACCCCGTTGAGCGTGGCCGTCATGGCTACGCACTCGATGGTGGTGGTGTCCGGGACGGGGTCTCGGGTGGAGTTGTTCGCGGCGATCCGGCGGGATGCGCGGGTGGAGGATCTGTCGATCCGTGAGCTGGCCCGCCGCCATCAGGTTCACCGGCGCACCGTGCGTCAAGCGCTGACGTCTGCCGAGCCGCCGCGTAGGAAGCCGCCGGCGCGGGACGCGCCCCGGCTGGGTCCGTTCACGGCGGTCGTGGATGCGATGCTCGTCGCCGACTTGGACGCGCCGCGCAAGCAGCGGCACACGGCCCGCCGGATCCATGATCGGCTTGTCGACGAACACCGGGCCGAGCTGTCGTACTCGACGGTCCGGGACTATGTGCGGCGCCGGCGGCCGGAGATCGCGGTCGAGCGCGGCCGGGTCGCCGCGGTCGGGATGGTCCCGCAAGAACACGCCCCAGGCGCGGAGGCCGAGGTCGACTTCGGCGAGGTGTGGGTGGTGCTGGACGGGGTGAAGACCAAGTGCCACATGTTCGTGTACCGCCTGTCCCACTCCGGCGCCGCGGTCCACCGCGTGTACCCGACCTGCGGGCAGGAAGCATTCCTGCAGGGCCACGTCGAGGCGTTCGAGACCTTCGGCGGGGTCCCGACCCGGCACATCCGTTACGACAACCTCACCTCCGCGGTCTCCCAGGTGTTGTTCGGGTCTGGTCGGCGCCGGACCGAGAACCCGCGCTGGGTGCTGTTCCACTCCCACTACGGGTTCGACCCGTTCTACTGCCAACCCGGCATCGACGGCGCCCACGAGAAGGGCGGCGTCGAGGGCGAAGTCGGCCGGTTCCGCCGCAAGTGGCTCACTCCGATGCCCGACGTCGCGACTCTGGATGAGTTGAACGAGCGGATCGTCGGCTGGGAAGCCCGCGATCTCCACCGCCGTATCGACGGGCGTCTCCGCACCGTCGGCCAGGACCTCGAGACCGAGCGGCCACTGCTGCGGCCCCTGACAGCCGACGCCTTCGACCCGGGCCTGGTGTTGACGCCGCGAGTGGACCGGTCCGCGCTGGTCACGGTGCGGATGGTGAAGTACTCCGTCCCCGCTCGCCTCATCGGCCGGCGCGTCCGCGTCTCCCTCCAAGCCTCCCGGGTGCGGATCTTCGACGGACGGACACTCGTGGCGGATCATCCGCGGCGGATCGCCAGGACCGGGAGCGTCGTCGACCTCGACCACTACCTCGAGGTCCTGGCCATCAAGCCCGGCGCGCTGCCAGGGTCGACCGCCCTGGCCCAAGCCCGAGCGTGCGGCGCGTTCACCACTGCGCACGAGGACTTCTGGATCGCCTCACGCAGGGTCAACGGCGACGCCGACGGCACCCGCCAGCTGATCGACGTCCTGCTGCTGCACCGCAGCCATGCCGCCGAGGACGTGATCGCCGGCATCCGGGCCGCGCTGACCGTCGGCGCGGTCACCGCCGACGTCGTCGCCGTCGAGACCCGCCGCCACGTTGCCGCGGGTGGAGCCAGCCCGGACCGTCACCCCGCTGACCACGTCCTCGACAGTGAGCAAAGAGCCGGACGGTCCGAGCGGGTCGTCTCGTTGACGATGCGCCGACTCCTGGACCCAGCCGCCGTCATCGCCGGCCTGCCACCCGACACCCGCCCGTTGCCATCCGTCGCCGCCTACGACCAACTCCTCACCGGTACCGACCACACCACCCCGACCGATCCCGGAGGCTCCCCATGACCGCTGCCACCACGACGACGTCGACCCTGCGTCGGCGGCGCGGCCTCACCGAGGAAGCCGCCTCAGCAGCGGTCGACACCGCCTGTCGACGGCTCCGACTCCCGACGATCCGCTCCGTGGTCGAGGAGGCCGTCGCCGCGGCGACCAAGGACCAGCTCACCTACACCGGGTTCCTCGCCGAACTCCTCCTGGCCGAGGTCGACGACCGCGATCGCCGCTCCACCGTCCGCCGCGTCAAGGCCGCTGGCTTCCCGCGGGAGAAGTACCTCGAGGACTTCGACTATGAGGCGAACCCGAACATCAACCCTGCCACCATCCACGCGCTGGCCGCCGGGGATTGGATCCGCCGCGGCGAACCCCTCTGTTTGATCGGCGACTCCGGCACCGGCAAGAGTCACCTACTCATCGCGTTGGCGACGGCCGCCGCGACCAGCGGCTACCGAGTCCGG
>NZ_HF571038.1:1938827-1961970 GCF_001046875.1 Nostocoides jenkinsii Ben 74 | reverse complement strand
GTAGCTGTTGCCACCGCCGGGCCAGGCGGGTGAGGCCGGTTGATACCGGCTCCGGGAGGGCCGTCATGGCCACCTTGTCAGTCGGGTCGCGCGCGCGGGTATGCCGCGCGGCTGGGTCAGTCGCGCAGGCGCGCCAGCAGGCGCAGGAACTCGATGTAGAGCCAGACCAGCGTCACGATGAGGCCGTGCGCCAGAAGCCAGGAGTACTGGCGGGGGGCGCCGGTCGCGATGGCCCGGTCGATGGAGTCGAAGTCGAGCGCCAGCGAGAGCGACGCAAGACCGACAGCGACGAGCGAAATGCCGATGCCGATCGCGCCGGTGCCGCCGAAGCCGAACGGCGTGTCGCTGATCATCGCGAAGATGAAGTTGACCACCGCGAAGATCGCGTAGCCGAAGATCGCCAGAGTCATGATCCGACGGAACTTGTTGGTGACCTTGATCAGGCCCGACTTGTAGGCAAGGAACATTCCGGTGAACGTCGCCAGGGTCGCCACGACGGCGGTGCTGACCAGGCCCTGACCGTAGATGTCATTGAAGACGTTGCTCACGGCGCCCACGAAGAGACCTTCGAGGACGGCATACGCCAGGATCAGCGGGACGCTCACGGTCTTTTTAAAGGCGATGATCAGGCCCACGATGAGGGTGCCGATCATGCCGCCGATCCAGAACATCTGCCCGAGCGCGGGGTTGCGGTCGGCGGTGATCCACCCGAAGGCACCCACGCCGACGACGATCGCGAAGAGCGACAACGTCTTCATGATGACGTCGTCCATGGTGACCCGGCCGGTCTGGACGGGGCCCGCGGACGGGCGGTCATACATGTCTTGCAGGTGCCGGTCGGTGACCGGACCGCTCTGATAGGGCCCCGGGTAGGGCGTCGACTGCGCGGGGGCGTTGCCGAACCCGGCATACCCCGTGCGGGCGTCCTTCTCGATCCGGTCGAAGACCGGGTTGCTGGCCATGATCTGTTGTCCTCCAGGACCTCGTCGGCGGCAGGGAGCACCGCCTGGTGCTTGATGAAGCGTCCGGGATCAGGGAATTGTTCCCCGCGCCGACCGAGTGCTCCCGACGGGAGTCGAACCCGCACCTGGAGCGATTTTAAGTCGCCTGCCTCTGCCATTGGGCTACGGGAGCGTTTCCACCCTATGCGGCGTGGCGGGGTGTGTGGTCGCGCCCGGGATACGACGCCACTTCAACAGTCGTATGCCGCGCCCTCCCGCCGCGGCCAGCCCCACCAAGGCGGTGGTCTGGAGAAGCTGCGGCCACCACCACGCCAGCCATCGGTTCGGGACCCGGCCGGTGGCCGGGCCGGCGAAGGCGTCGGCCGCGAACAGCGTCATGTCCACCTGCCAGCGCGGGTGGATTCGCATAACCGTCGTCTCGTCCGTCCTGGTCGCCCCGTCGCCGAGGGGGGTAGTCGTCCCCCACATCAACTGATTGTCGACGACGAGCGCCGGGTGAGGACCGACCGGCTGAAGCGCGCCCAGAGTGGATGACCAGCCGCCGGGGAGCGGGTCAAGCGGCAAATCGGCCCGCCGTGGCGCGAACCGCAACCTGCTGTCGGCACCGACGTCGTAGCGCAACACGCCGCGTTCCATCGCCTGGCCGGCCGACAGCAAGAAGAGCGTGCGGCGATCGGCGGTGAAGCGCGGGGTCCACTGGCCGGCGCCGTCAAAGTCGGCCGCCACGTCCCCCAGCTCAACCTGCTGCGTCGTGCTGGACCCGGCGTCGACGTCCTCGATGGTGACGGTGAAGCTCCGCCAGGCCGTCGCCGAGTCTTTCCAGGCTGCGTCAAGAGACAGAAAGCGATGGTCGTCCAGCCAGCCGGGGCTGATCGAGCGGTTCGGCGTGTCCGCCAACCGCCGCGCCGACCCGTCCGGCGCCAGGAGCCACGTCTCCCCGACGATGTAGTTGTTGAGGACCAATCGGCCCGTCGGACTGAAGCGCCACGGGGTCTGCACGCCCCCCATCTGACTCAGCCACCCGTCCGCCACCTTCAGTGCCGGCCGATCGCGGGTCTCGGCGAAGCGAGTCGTGACGCCCGTCGCGAGGTTGCGGATCGCGTAGCAGGTGCAGTCCTGGTCGCGGAAGCCCAGCCACCGGCCGTCGTCACTGAGCGCCGGCATGGCACTGAAGGGTCCGGAGTTATGCGGCAACCGCCAGACGTGCCCGCGCGCATCGAAGCCGTACCAGTCCCACCTCTCACTATCGTCCTGCCACGGCCAGCCCCCGTGCCCGTTGAAGAGGCCCGCCAGCGGTCCCGGCTTCTCGGGAAGCAGTCGCGGCCCAACCAGGGCGTATGCCGCGATCCCGCCCGGGTGCGACCGCACACCTTGGGAAGTGCTCGGGGAGGCCGGCGGACTCGTGCGGGGTGCGCCCGGCATCCCGACGAACCACCCGATGACGAGGACGGCGACCACGAGGGCAGCCGCACCGCTGAGGAGGGCGTCACGTCGGCGCCGGCGGCGCCCCGCACCCCACGCCGCCGCGGCCAAAGCATCGGCGCCCGGGGCGGCTGAGCGGCACTGTGCCTCCTCGGCGGCGTCGGTGGCGGCCAGCCGCAAAGCGTGTTCAAGTCGCGTCGTCATCGCGATTCCTCCTTTACCGGCGCCGCCGTTGCCGGCGTTGCGGCGTGGTTCGGTGCTCCGCCGGGATCCAGATCGGCCAAGAGGTCCGGGGCGAGCTCACGAATCCGGCGCAAGGCCAGCCGGGCCTGGGACTTCACGGTGTTGACCGAGCACCCCAGCAGCGCGGCTGTCTCGACCTCCGTCCGGTCCTCGACATAACGCAGGATCAAGACCGCTCGCTGGCGCGGCGTCAGCCGGGCCAGCGCCTGCCGGATTACGAGCCGGTCATCGGTTGCGGCATCCCCGGCGGGGGGAGATGCGGGCGAGCGGGCGGACGCGGCATACGACTGCTCGATCTCATCACTGGGATGCTCGGTGACCCGGCGCGCCCGGGTGCGCCAGCGGTCGATCGCCAGCCGATAGAGCGTCGTGTGGGCGTAGGCATAGGGCGCGCCGCCCGGGCGGCTAAGGGAGCTCCAGTGGCGGGCGACACGGGCATACGTCTCTTGCACCAGATCCTGGGCGTGATGATGGTCACCGACCAGCAGGAGCGCAGCGCCGTACAAGCGGGCCTGGGTGGCCCGCACGAACGCCTCGAAGTCCGGATCGGTCATCACGACCTATCAGACGTGCGGGAGGGGCGCGACGGGTGGAGGCTGGCCGATTTCCGTTCAACAGGACGGCGAGGAGCACCTGTGGAATGCTGGCACGAAAGTCGATTTGACCCTCCGGAAGGACCCTGCGACCGTGACCGCGACCGTGCAGCGAAAGCACGACCGAACCACTCGGCGAGGCCGGCGCGGACCCCTGCCGGGGTCGCCGCGAGGCCCGCGGTTGTCCAAGGTCGAGCGCGAGACCCAGATCATCGGCATCGCCGAGCACCTCTTCGGCGAACTCGGTTTCGCCAACACGACGATGGACATGGTGGCCCAGGCCGCGGGCATCACCAAGCCCGTCATCTATGACCACTTCGGGTCCAAGGAAGGCTTGCTCGCGGCGGTTATCGACCAGGCACGCAACGAACTCACGGATGAGATCCAGCAGGCGTGGCGGGAGGTGGCTCACCTGGACTCGGCGGAGGCGAGCTTCCGGGCAGGCTTGGTCGCCTACTTCACCTTCATGGACGCGCACGCCGCCGGCTGGCGCGGCCTGGTCCGCAATGGCGTGAGCGGCATCGCGAGCACCTCGATCGAGTCGGCGCGCGACATGCAGGCGATGGCGGTGCAGCAGGCGCTGGGGCACTTCCCCCAGCTGGCGGCGATCCCCGCGCCGGTGCTGGAGTGCACGATCGAGGGTTTGGTCGGCGCGTGCGAGCGCATCTCGATCTGGCGGGCCGATCGCGACGACATCACCCCCGCCGCAGCGGCCGACATCGTGATGGCAATGTGCTGGTCGGGCCTGAACGGGATGTTCAGCACCCGCTGACGGCACCGGCCGCTCGACGCACGGTCACTCGGCGCACGGTCACTCGGCGCACGGCCGCCCGGCGCACGGTCGGGGTACGAAGCCGCCGGGTCACGGCACGAGCGATCAGGGCACGATCGGTCGGGGCACGAGCGACAGCGCGATTCCGTCGAGGATGTCGTGCTCGGACGTGACAATCGGGACCTCGCCGGCGGCCGCCACGACGCGGTCGATGACCGTTCGCCAGACGAGCGCGCCGCCACCGATGACATCCACCCGGCCCGGGTGCATGAACGGCAGGGCGGCCCGGTCGGCGCGGGACATGGCGATCAGGTCGTCGCAGGCCGCGTGCATGGCGGCGGCGTCCATGGTGCTCAGGTGGATCGCGGTCGGTTCGTATGCCGCGAGCGCCAGCGCGTGCGCCGTCACCGTTGTGACGCTGCCGGCCAGGCCGACGAGGGTCGCGGTGCGATCGAGAGGCACGACATCGGCGGCGGCGTTGATCGCCGCCTCGACATCGGCACGGGCGGCGGCGACCTCGGCCTCAGTCGGCGGATCGGAGCGCAGGTGCCGTTCGGTCAGTCGCACGCAGCCGACATCGGTCGACAGGGATGCGTCGACATCGGTGGTGCCCAACACGAATTCCGTTGAGCCACCGCCGATATCGACCACGAGGTAGGGGCCGGGGATGCCGGCGGCGTGCAGATCGCCGGTCGCCCCGCGGAAGCTGAGTGCGGCCTCCTCGGCCCCGCTGATCACTTCCGGGGTGACGCCCAGGTCGCCAAAGGCGTCCTGGACCCCTTCGACGAAGACGGCGGCATTGCTCGCGTCTCGGGACGCCGAGGTGGCCGCGAACCGAATGGCGACGGTGCCATGCTCGCGGCACTGCGCGGCATACTCCCGGCACATGGCGAGGGTGGCCACGATCCGTTCGGGATCGAGCCGGCCGGTCCGGTCGACGCCATAGCCGAGCCGCACCACCTCCATCCGGCGCACGATGTCACGCACCGCGTAGGTGGCGGGATCGATGTCGGCGATGAGCAGCCGGATGGAATTGGTGCCGCAGTCGATCGCACCCACGCGCATGTCAGTCCTCCTCGCAGTGGTCGGGAGCCTCCCCGACGCAGGAACCCTTGGCCCACCACTTCGGGAGCCGGGCGAGCGCCTCGTCCCCCACGGGATTGACCCCGGGGCCCGCGGCGAGGGCGTGCCCGGCGAGGGCGTGCAGACACTTGACGCGGCGCGGCATACCTCCGGCACTGATCCCGTCGATCTCGGGAACCGGACCGACGCCGGCACGCTCCCCGACGCGGGCCCGGTCGAGGAGAAATGCTTCGTGAGCCTGCTCGTATGCCGCGGCGAACCCCGCGTCGTCGGCCAGCCGATCCTGGAACTCCCGCATGGCGCCCTCGGACTCCAGGGTGCTGAGGGCGGCGGTCAGGCGCGGGCAGGTGGCGTAGTAGGTGGTGGGGAAGGGAGTGCCGTCGCTCAGTCGCGGGGCCGTGGCGACGACATCGGGGCAGCCGCAGGGGCAGCGGTGGGCGATCTCGACGATCCCGCGGGGCTCCCGGCCGAGTTGGGCGGCGACAGCGGCGACATCGGCGGGGTCGAGGTCAGACCCTGGCTGCGAGCCGGGCCGCTGTGCCGCCGTGGATTCGTCTTGGTTGGGGGTCATCGATTCGATGCGCGCTGCGGGTTGTCGGCGAGCTTGGTCGACTCCCAGATCTGGCCGTACCAGGGGTGGTTGGCGGCGATCTTGTTGGCCCGCTCGACCAACTTCTCCTCGGTCGTCGGGGTGGCGTCGATGACCGTATAGGCCTTCTCCCCGATCTTGACCATGTTGAGGCGCTCGCGGGCCTGGGCCGCGACATAGTTGGGATCGCCCCAGAGTTGCTTCTCGTGCTCCATCGCCGCGACATCGGCCTGCTGCGCGGCGACCTTGTCACGCAGGGCGGAGATCTCGCCGCGCTGGCTGATGTAGGTCTTCAGCGTCGGGCCAAGCAGGACACTGAGGAGCAGCGCGATTGAGCCGATGATCATGAACCGCTGGACCGACCAGGCCGACCGGGCGCCGGTCTCCTGGGCGGGCATGGTGACGCGTGGCAGCGCCCGCGGCGTCGTTCGATCCCCGCCGGTCCGGCCCTTGGGGCGGGACGCGGGTGGGCGACGGGCGGGCGCTGCCATCCGGTCAGGCCTTGGCGGCGAAGCGAGGGAAGGCGCCGGCGCCGGCGTAGATCGCCGCCGCGTCGAGCTCCTCCTCGATGCGCAGGAGCTGGTTGTACTTCGCGACGCGCTCGGAGCGGGCCGGGGCGCCGGTCTTGATCTGGCCGCAGTTGGTGGCCACGGCGAGGTCGGCGATGGTGGTGTCCTCGGTCTCGCCCGAGCGGTGGCTCATCATGCACTTGTAGCCCGCGCGGTGCGCCATCTCGACAGCGTCGAGGGTCTCCGACAGCGAGCCGATCTGGTTGACCTTGACCAGCAGGGCATTGGCCGTGTCTTCGGCGATGCCGCGGGAGAGCCGCTCGGGGTTGGTGACGAACAGGTCGTCGCCGACGAGCTGGACCTTGCTGCCGAGGGCGTCGGTCATGGCCTTCCAGCCGGCCCAGTCGTCCTCGTTGAGCGGGTCCTCGATGGAGACCAACGGGTAGGCGTCGACGAGCTCGCTGTAGTAGGCGATCATCTCCTCGCTGGACTTCTTGGCGCCTTCGAAGGTGTAACCGCCGTCCTCGTAGAACTCGCTGGCCGCGACGTCGAGGGCCAGCGCGATATCCTTGCCCGGCTCGTAGCCGGCGCCCTTGATGGCCTCGAGGATCAGGTCGAGCGCGGCGCGGTTGGACTCGAGGTTGGGAGCGAAGCCGCCCTCGTCGCCGAGGCCGGTGGCCAGGCCCTTCTTCTTCAGGACCGACTTGAGCTCGTGGTAGACCTCGGCGCCCCAGCGCAGCGCCTCGCGGAAGGAGGCGGCGCCGATGGGGGCGATCATGAACTCCTGGATGTCGACATTGGAGTCGGCGTGACTGCCACCGTTGAGGATGTTCATCATTGGGACGGGCAGAACGCGGGCGTTGGGGCCACCGACGTAGCGGAACAGCGGCAGGCCGGCGGAGTCGGCGGCGGCGCGGGCGACGGCTAGGGAGACGCCGAGGATCGCGTTGGCGCCGAGCTCGCCCTTGTTGTCGGTGCCGTCGAGGGCGAGCATCTCGTCATCGACGAGGCGCTGGTCGGCGGCGTCGAAGCCGTAGAGCTTGGGCGCGATCTCTTCCATGACGGCGTCAACGGCCTGCTCGACGCCCTTGCCGAGGTAGCGCTTCTTGTCGCCGTCACGGCGCTCCACGGCCTCGAACGCACCGGTGGAGGCACCACTGGGGACGGCCGCGCGGCCGACGGTGCCGTCGTCGAGTCCGACCTCGACCTCGACGGTGGGATTGCCCCGCGAGTCGAGAATCTCGCGCGCGATGATTGCCTCGATGATGGCCACGACAAACTCCTGGGATGGTGTGGGATGGGCTCGCGTCCAGCCTAACGACATCGGCCCGGCCGCACCGTATGCCGCGCCGTTCGTGGACGCCGCCCGCCCGGTGCTCGCGGGGCTCGCCGGGGCGATGACGCGGCCCGGCCGCCGTCGCGGGTCTTGCTGGGGCCTACGCAGCCGTAGGACCGGCCGCGCGGAGAGCGCCGTCCGCCAGCAGGAACTGCGCCGCGGTGTAGGTCGCCATCACCGCCGAGTTCCAGGCGGGGGGCGGGTCGGTCAGGACGAACTGGCCGAGCCCGAGCAGGGTGTCGGAAGCGAGGAAGGCGAGGCCGCCGAGGGCCGTGGCGCGCCGCGCGTCGGGCGGCAGGTTGGGGTCGAGATGCGCGGCATACGCGGCCATGGCGGTCAGCAGCCCGGCGTAGGCCAGCACCCCCGGGCCAAGAACGGGCTCGGCGCGGGCGGCACCCCAGGCCATCGGGATCCCGCTGACGACGAACAGTCCCGCCGCAACCTTCCCGGCAGCGCTGCGCCGCAAGGGATTCGGGTTCGCGACCCGGCGAAAGCCACGGATGTAGGCGACCTGGCCGGCGCCGAACGCACCCATACCGGCTAGAAAGGGGCCCGTGCCGGAGCCGAGCAACGCCACGTCACCGAGCCAACCGAAACCCTGGCCCGCCTGGGTGCTGCGGTGCAACGGTGACCGTCGCGCTCGGGGATCCAGGGCGAAGGAGCCTGCGAGGGTCGGCATGAGCAGGGTCTTCGTGACCAGTCGGGTGCGCTCGGCCTGCGGCCCGGGCAAGCCGGCCAGGACCGTGTCGGCGATGGCGAGCGCCCCGAAGGCGAGACGCAGGGCGGAGGCGGCACCCGGCATACGCCGGAGACTAGTGGGCCATCGCGGCCCCGAGTCCGCCCTGGCGCCGGCGCAGTCGCGTGGTTGGGCTACTTGGTCGAGGTCGAGGTGGGTGCCGCGTCGGTGCTCGTGTCGGTGCCGGACGAACTCGACCGTGACGGCGTGCCGGACGACGCTCGCGACGTCTTCGAATTGGAAGCCGAGGTCGGCGCACTGGTCGAACTGGCCGAGCCACCGTTGGTTTGGTCATCCGACGTGGGGGCGGTGGGCGTCGAATTCGCTGGCGACGGGGCCGTTGGCGACGAGTCCGTTGGCGACGGCGTGGCCGGGATGATGCTGACCGGCGGGGTCCAGCCCAGAATGGGGCCCCAGGCCGGGCCGATCCAGGCGGCCGGGAAGCTGTCGACTGTGCGGGGCTCGCCGTTCTCGTCGTAGAACGTCGTCGTTGTCGTTGAGTCCCCGTAGCTGCCAACGGATTCTTCGGCTTCGGTCCCGTTGATCACCACCTGGTGCCCCCGCTGATCGAAGAGCCGAACTGACTCGATCCGGCGACCCTGCGCGTCATACGCATAGAGGTTGCCGACCAACGCGCCGCCGTTGTAGAGGCCCTCCGCCGGCACCTTGCTGATCGTCGCCACCTCCGGCGCTGCCGTGCGCTCCGTCGTAAGCGCCCGGAGGCCAAGGACGAGGGCCACAACCGCCAGCGTCACATTGAGCAACGCCACCGGCCACCAGCGCAGGCGACCCGAGGCGGTGCGCAGCCCGAGCATGACCGACGCCCCGATCGCCAGACCGACGATGATCACCTTCGCGGTCGCCGGGAACCACGACAGCACCAGCGCGAGGTAGGCGCCGGCGGCAAGACCGCGCGCGACCCACCAGGCGCCGCGCAACTCCCGTAGCCACGGCGCACCGCTGAGCAGTTGGGCGCCAGTCCCCGCTGCTGCATCGCGCACGGCACCAGCGTGTTCCCGCGCCCACCGACCGAGGCCGGCCTGGTCCCGGCTCGCGCGCGAGGGGAGGCCGGCGGCGGCGCGCAACTCCGCGGCATACGCCTGGGGGGTGCCGAGCCGGATGCGCAGGTCTGCGCCGGACTCCGCGGCCAGTTCGGCCAAATCCGCCTCCATGCCCAACGTAATCTCCTCGACCTCCTCAGCCGGCAGATCGGCGAGTTCGGCTCGGACTTGGGCCACATAGCTCCGCACGCGGGCAGGGGTAGCCTGCGTGCCCATCACCGTGGTCGACTCGCTCATCACTGCGCTCCCGCTTCGCTCAGAAGGCCGTCCATCGCCGCGACGAAGCCGGTCCAGGTCTTGTGTTGGGTGGCCAGGACATGCCGGCCTTCGGCGTTGATTCCGTAGTACTTCCGATGCGGACCCTCCTCGGAGGCGACCACATAAGACGTGAGCGCCCCGGCGCTATAGAGGCGGCGCAGCGTGCCATAGACGGAGGCATCGCCCACGTCCTCCAGACCGGCCGCGCGCAGACGGCGCACGACGTCGTATCCGTAGCCGTCCTCCCGCGCGATCACCGCGAGCACCGCCAGGTCGAGGACGCCCTTGACGAGTTGGGTGGGATCCATCGCATCTCCGTTCGGGGGTCTTTCCCCTTCCGCACTAGTGCGCAGTCCGCACTAGTGCGCCAACTGTACCTCATGGCGCGATTCAGGTATGCGGTGCAAACAAGGTCAGACGTTTGGGCACTCCCGCGTGCCCGAACGTCTGACCTTCTGCGACGGGACTAGTCGAGCGCCGAGTACGCGACGGCGAGCGCCGCGCCCAGGCGGGCGTTGTTGCGCACCAGCGCGATATTCGTCCGCAGCGAGGCACCCTCGGTCAGTTCCACGATGCGGCCGAGGAGGTAGGGGGTGATGTCCTTGCCGCGAATACCCCGCGCGTCGCAGTCCGCGAGGGCGCGCGCGATCACGGCGTCCATGTCCGAGGCCGGAATCTCCTCCCCCGTCGGGACGGGATTGGCGATCGAGACACCCCCTGCGATGCCGAGGTCCCACTTGGCCCGCATCATGGCGGCCAGGTCCTCCGGGGTATCGAGCCGCATCGGGACCCGATGCCCCGAGACCCGCGAGAAGAACGAGGGGAACTCGTCACTGCCATACCCCACGACCGGGACGCCAAGCGTCTCCAGCCGCTCCAGGGTCCGACCGATGTCCAGGATCGACTTCACCCCGGCGCTGATGACCGCCACATCGGTCACCGCCAACTCGGTCAGGTCGGCACTGACGTCCATGCTGTCCTCGCCGCCGCGGTGGACCCCGCCCAGGCCCCCGGTGACGAATACGCGGATGCCGGCGAGCGCGGCGAGCCGCATCGTCGCGGCCACGGTCGTCGCGCCGTGCGCCTTCGTCGAGACGACATAGGGCAGGTCCCGCACACTGACCTTGACCACGCTCGGATCGCTCGCGAGGAGTTCGAGGTCGTCGGCACTCAGGCCGATCCGCGGGATTCCGTCGAGGATGGCGATGGTGGCGGGCGTCGCCCCGCCGTCACGGATGATCTGCTCGACCTCCAGCGCCATCGCGACATTGTCGGGATAGGGCATGCCGTGGCTGATGATCGTCGATTCGAGCGCGACGACTGGGCCGCCGGCTGCGACGGCCGCCTCGACCTCGGGGGTCAGGCGCAGCATCGGGTGCATCGGCTCAGCCCTTCGCCGCGGTCTCGACCAGCGCCGGGCTGAGGTCGGGACGGACGGTGTGGTCGCTGGAGACGGCCAGCGCGGAAACCACATGACCGTATACCGCGGCCTCGGCCACCTTCGCCCCCTCGCCATACGCGTGGAGGAAGCCCGCGAGAAGCGCGTCGCCCGCGCCGGTCACGTCGACCACCTTGACGGTCGGGGCGGTGAAAGACACGGCATCCGGGTGTGCCCCGCCCTCGGCCGCCGACACCAGGATGCTTCCGCTGGAGCCGAGCTTGACCCAGACATGGGTCACGCCGTCCTCGATCAGCATTGCGGCAACGGCCGGGACGTCCTGGATCGTCAGGGCACGACCCGTCAACGCCTGCAACTCGCCGAGGTTGGGCGCGAGCAGCCAGGGCCTCGGGTGCAGCGCGGCCCACATGCGGGGGCCCTTCGCAACGCTGACCGGGTCGGCAACCAGGCGGGCGCCCACCGCAGCGCTGGCCTCGGCGACCGCGGTGACGACCTCGGGCGGGACATTGGCGTCGACGAAAACCAAGTCTTCGGCGGTGAGTTGGGCGAGTGCCGGGGCGACGTCGGCCGCCGTGAGGGATTCGGTGGCGTTCATGTCGTTGATCGCGAGGGCGAGTTCGCCGTCGTGGGCGTGCAGCGCTGCATACCGACCGGTGGGGTGGGGCGAACGCACCACGTAGTCGAGCCCGATGCCGCACTCGGCGGCATTGTCGAGAAGCACCCGGGCGGCCAGGTCGTCGCCGATCGCCGCCACCAATTGGACCGTGTCGCCGAGCCGGGCGAGGTTCTCGGCGATATTGCGCGCAACCCCACCGGGACGCTCCGCCAAATGGCCGGGATTGGACGACCCCTCGACCAGGGGGCCCGTGGAGCGGGCGACGAGGTCGAGGTTCGCCCCGCCAAGGACGAAAACGCGATCAGACACGAGGGGAGAGCCTAAGCCAGAGCGCCCGATGCGCCCACATCCCCCGCCGCGCCCGCACCCCCGCCCTTTCGTACTTGAGCACGCCTTACGCACTTGAGCACGCCTTGGAAGGCGTGCTCAAGTGCGTAAGGCGTGCTCAAGTACGAAAGGGCGGGGGTGTGGGAAGTGTCGGAGGTCCGGACAGCGCCGGGGAGGGGTCAGCGTCGGGCGGCCTTCTCGGCGGCCTTGATCGCCGCCCACTGCGCCTCGACCTCCTCCGGGGTGGAGGCCTCGGCGTCGGCGAAGACGTGGGGGTGGCGGCGGACGAGCTTGGCGACCAGGGTCGCGGCGATGTCGTCAATGTCGAAGGGGTCCTGCGGGTCCTCCTGCCCGACCCGCGCGTGGAAGGCGACCTGCAGGAGCACGTCGCCGAGTTCCTCGACCAGGTGGTCCCGATCCCCCGACTCGATCGCCTCGACCGCTTCGGCGGCTTCTTCGGTCAGGTATGCCGCGAGGCTCGCGTGCGTCTGCTGCGCGTCCCACGGACAGCCGCCCGGGGACCGCAGCCGGTCCATCACCGCCACGACATCGAGCAACCCGGCTCCCGGGACGTCCCACGAGCCGGTGAGCACTTCGACGGTGGGCGGGGCCTCCAGTCGGCTCACCTCGGCGGCGATCGCATCGGTCAGGCCGGGGTCGCCGTCGCTGCCGAAAACCCAGACGACCGGCTCCTGCTGGGCCGTCGTCACCAGGCGCCGCGCCACCGAGGCGACGTCGCCAGGCTCGGCCTGCACCTCGATCCCGGACGAAGCGATGGCCTCGGGAACCGGTTCCCCCGGATCGGCCGCGAGCACGAGGCGCGCCGCGCCCAGCGCCAGCCAGGCATCACGAGCCAGCAGGCCGGGAGCCACCCGCGGGGTCGTGAGCAACAGCGTCAACCCGTCGGGGATGCTCCCCGGTCCGGTCGCAGAGGTCACGCCGACGTCGGTCAGGGCGTCGCGGGCTGGTCTGACGCCGGCTGGTCCATCGCCGACTGGCTGCTGATCCAGTTGGGCGTCGCCGGCGCCAGCGCGATCGCGTCGCGGTCGAAGGTCCCGAAGCGCGGGTTGACGCGGATGGACGCCTTCTTCATTGCCTTGCTGACCTCGTCCAGCGCCGCGGGATCGGTCTGGGCGAACTGGTTGTGCAAGTAGTTGGCGCGCACCACATCGAGAGTCTCGGGCGTCGGCTTCATGCCGCCCATCTCGGCGGCAATCGCGTCGTCGGACAGGATGGCGCCCTTGCCCTCGGCAACCTTGGTCAGGAAAGGTGCCTCGATCAGGTAGCCGGTGGCCTGCGCGATGGTGAGGGGCTCCTGCAGGCCGAACGCCTTGGTGACCTGCTCAGCCGCCGTGCGGGCGGCCGACTCGGTGATGACGTGTCCGTCGACGCGGGCAGCGACGTCGGCCCCGCCGACGCTGCAACCGCCCAGGACCAACGTCCCTCCGACGGCGGCCGCGACCAGCGCGCCACGCAGTGATCCGGTCACTGTGCTTCCTTCCTCACGTCCAGCTTCAACGATCAATCTCAAACGGTCGATCTCACACCTGCTCGGCGAGCACCGAGCGCATCACCGTTGCCGCCCAGTCAAGCATGTCGAGGTCACGCAGGGGCTTACCGCCCACACGCGCCGTCATCGGCTTCGGCACCAGAATGCTACGGACTCCATCCTTGTAGAGCGACTTCGGGTAAAGCCGCTGCAACCGCAGCTGCTGCGACTCGCGCAGCGTCACCGGCGCAAAGCGCACCACATTGCCTTGGACGGCGATCTCGGCGACGCCCAACGAGCGCGCGAGCACCCGCAGTCGCGCCACCGCCACCAGGTTCGACACCGGCTCTGGCAGCGCGCCATAGCGGTCCACCAATTCCGCCTGCACCTCCGCCAATTCGCTCTCGCTCGTGACAGCGGCGAGCTTCTTGTAGGCCTCCAACCGCAAACGTTCGCCGGGGATATAGGTGTGCGGCAGGTGCGCGTCGATCGGCAACTCGATGCTGAGTTCGGCCACGGGCTCCTCGGCGTCGCCGCGGAAGTTCGCGACCGCCTCGCCGACCAGACGGACATACAAATCGAAACCGACGCCCTCAATGTGACCCGATTGCTCCCCGCCGAGCAGGTTGCCCGCGCCGCGGATCTCCAAGTCTTTCATCGCAACGGCCATACCGGCCCCGAGATCGGTATTGCTCGCGATCGTTTGCAACCGCTCGATCGCCGTCTCGGTCAGCGGCTTCTCCGGCGGATAGAGGAAGTAGGAGTAGGCCCGCTCACGGCCGCGCCCCACCCGCCCGCGCAACTGATGCAACTGCGACAGTCCGAGTTGGTCGGCGCGCTCGACGATCAAGGTGTTGGCGTTGGAGATGTCCAGGCCTGTCTCGACAATCGTCGTGCAGACGAGCACATCGAAACGGCGCTCCCAAAAGTCCAGCACCACCTGCTCCAGCCGGTGCTCGCCCATCTTGCCGTGCGCCGTCTCGACCCGCGCCTCGGGAATCAGCTCACGCAGCCGGGCGGCGGCCTTCTCGATCGTCGAGACCTTGTTGTGGACATAGAACACCTGGCCGTCGCGCAGCAACTCTCGACGGATGGCCGCGGTGATCTGTTTCTCGTCATAGCCGCCAACGAAGGTCAACACTGGGTGGCGTTCCTCCGGCGGGGTCGCCAGCGTCGACATCTCCCGGATCCCGGTCACTGCCATCTCCAGCGTGCGGGGTATGGGGGTCGCGGACATCGAGAGGACGTCCACCGCCGTCCGCATCGCCTTGAGCTGCTCCTTGTGCTCGACGCCGAAGCGTTGCTCCTCATCGACCACCACGAGGCCGAGGTTCTTGAAGCGCACCGTCGAGCCGAGCAAGCGGTGGGTGCCGATGACGAGGTCGACGCTGCCGTCGGCGAGACCGTCGAGGACGAGCTTGGCTTCTTTGTCGGTCTGGAAGCGCGAGAGCGCCTTGACGACGACCGGGAACCCGGCATACCGATCGCTGAAGGTGTTGAGGTGCTGCTGCACCAGCAGCGTCGTCGGCACCAAGACCGCCACCTGCTTGCCGTCCTGCATCGCCTTGAACGCGGCCCGGACCGCGATCTCGGTCTTGCCATAACCGACATCGCCACAGATCAGCCGGTCCATCGGGATGGGCCGCTCCATGTCGCGCTTGACCTCCTCGATCGAGGACAACTGATCGGGGGTCTCGATATAGGCGAAGGCGTCCTCAAGCTCGCGCTGCCACGGCGTGTCCGGGGCGAACGCGTGCCCGGTTGTGGCCATCCGCGCGCTGTAGAGCCGAATCAGTTCCGCGGCGATCTGGCGCACATAGCGTCGCGCCCGGGCCTTCGTCTGCTGCCAGTCCGACCCGCCGAGGCGGTTGATGGTCGGTGCCTCGCCGCCGACATAGCGGGTGACGAGGTCGAGTTGGTCGGTCGGCACGAAGAGCCGGTCCGCGGGCTGGCCACGCTTGGACGCGGCATACTCCACGACGAGATATTCGCGGGTGGCACCTGCGACGGTCCGCTGGATCATCTCCACGAACCGACCCACGCCGTGCTGCTCGTGGACCACATAGTCCCCCGGCTTGAGCTGCAACGGATCGACCTGCGCGCGCCGCCGCGACGGCATCCGGCGCATGTCCTTGGTAGAGCCGGCGCTCGCCGCGGTGCCCATGAGGTCGGCCTCGGTCAGCAAGACCAGCCGCGCATCGGGCAGCACCACGCCACGCCCCAACGAACCCGTCGTCAGGCACACGACGCCGGGCGCCACGTCGCTGCCCTCGCGCGCGGGCACGTCCCGCTCGCGCAACACTTCGCCGATGCGGGTGGCCAAGCCCGCTCCATCGGTGACGATCTGCACGCGCCACCCGTCATGGACCCAGGTTCTCAGGTCAGCAACGGCCTTCTCGGTGTTGCCGCGATAGGTCGGCGCGTCGTCGCCGGGGATGCGCGCCGCCGTCGCGTCCGCTCCGCCGAACTCGCTGAGCTCCTCATCGCGCTCGAACCCGCCCAGCACCCACCACGGCAGCCCGAGAGCCTCGGCGCGCTCGCGGGCCTGCCCGATCGTCGCGTAGGACGCCATCCCGAGCACCCCGCGCAGGTCGACCGGCACGGCGTTGCCGGCCGCGGCATTGGACCACGAGGCATCCAGGAACTCCGCGCTCGTCGCGACGAGATCGTGGGCGCGGGCCCGGATGCGTTCGGGATCGGCCAGCGCCACGACGCTCCCGGCCGGGAGCACGTCGAGCAGGCTCTCCATGCCGTCCACCAGCGCCGGCGCCAGCGACTCCATCCCCTCAACGGCGATGCCTTCAGCCACCCGGTGCAGCATCTCGGCGACCCCGGGCAGTTGCTCGGCCAACTCGGCGGCCCGCGCACGCACGGCCGGGGTCAGCAGCAATTCGCGGCAGGGCGGCGCCCACAACCCGTGTGGCGCAATCTCCAGCGAGCGCTGGTCGGCGACCTTGAACCAGCGGATCTCCTCGACCACATCACCCCAAAACTCCACGCGGAGCGGGTGTTCCTCCGTCGGCGGGAAGACATCGAGGATCCCCCCGCGGACGGCGAACTCACCGCGCCGCTCCACCAAGTCCGTTCGGGTGTATGCCGCGGCCGCCAGCGCCTCGGCCACCTCACCTAGGGGGCGCTCGTCTCCGGCGGAGAGGGCCACGGGGACAAGGTCGCCGAGCCCGCGCACGATGGGCTGGAGCAGGGCGCGCACCGAGCAGGTCACGACCCGCGGCCGGTCCAGCGCCGGGTCCTCCGCATCCGGGTGCGCGAGCCGACGCAACACCGCCAGGCGCCGGCCGACGGTGTCGCTGCGCGGCGACAACCGCTCGTGCGGCAGTGTCTCCCAGCTGGGGAAGGTCGCCACGGCATCGGGTGGCAGGAAGGACCCGATCGCGGCAGCGAGATCTTCGGCCTCACGCGCGGTGGCCGTCACGACCAACGTGGTCGCCTCGGCCGGACCCGCCAGCACGACGAGTGGCGCCCGCAGGCCGACCGGGACAGCGACCTCGATCCGCGCATCCGCGGCGCGCAGAGTGCGCACGGCCGAGGCGATGCCGTCATCGGCGGCCAGTGCCTGCAGCAGACCGGCCAAGCTCATCGGGTGCCCCCTGGTGCGTGAAAGCGTTGCTGCGCGGCCAGCAGGCCGCCGGTCACGAGGTCTTCCACCGCATCGGCAGCCTCCACCACCGAGACGGCGATCTCGGGCTTCTCCGCGGCGCTGAAGTCGCGCAGCACAAAGTCGGCGGGGTCCATCCGGCCCGGCGGCCGCCCGACCCCCACGCGAACCCGGTGGTAGTCGCGCGTGCCCAACAACGCACTCACCGAACGCAGACCGTTGTGCCCGCCCTCGCCGCCCCCGAGTTTGAGCCGAACCAGCCCGAACTCGATGTCGAGCTCGTCGTGGACGACGATGACCCGCGCGGGCGGGATCTTGTAGAACCGCGCCAGGTCACGCACCGGCTCGCCCGAGACATTCATGAAGGTCGTCGGGATGGCGATGAGCACCGGCGCTCCCCCGACCGTGATCTTGGCCGCCGTCGCCGATCCCTTGTGCTTCGCCAGGGTCACCCGATGCCGCTCGGCCAAGGCGTCGATCACGAGCGCGCCGACATTGTGCCTATTGGCGGCATAGCGCGCTCCCGGGTTGCCCAACCCGACAGCCAGCCACAGATCCATCCCCAACTCTTCCTTCACGCCGCAACTTCCTTCACACCGCAACATCCTTCACGCCAACACTTCTTTCGCGCATACACCGACCGGGACGGCCATCACCAGGCCACTTCCAGCGTCACCGCGCGAGCGTATTGCGATACACCGACAACGTCCGTTCGACGACGTCGTCCCAGTCGTAGTGCGCCTGCGTTCGCCGGTGCAGTTCCGCGGCGCCGACGGCGCCCGCATCCCGGTCGGCGAGTTCCGCCCGGATCGCCTCGGCCAGCCCGGCGACCGAGCCGTCGGGGAAGAGCCGGTGCCCCGGACCACTCGCCTGCAGGATCTCCCGATGCGGCCCGATATCGCTCGCCACCACCGGCAGCCCGTATGCCGCGGCCTCCAGCACCGTGATCGGCATACCTTCCAATCGGCTCGGCTGGATGAAGAGCGCGGCCGAACTCATCAGTTCGGCCAGAACGCTGCCGAAGACATAGCCGGGCATCACGATTCGCGGGTCGGCCGTGGCGAGGCGACGCAGGTCGTCGGCGTAGTCATCGCTGTGGGACGACCCGCCGACGAGGACGAGCTTGACATCGGCGGGCACCCGGGCTAAGGCCCGCACCAGCAGGTCCGGGCACTTCTCGGGCACAAAGCGGCCCAGGAAAAGCAGGTATCGCCCCGGCTCCAGCCCATAGCGACGCAGGACGGCCCCCGGTGGCACCGGTTCGACGCGCGGGGCGCCATTGGGGATGTAGTGCGCCGGACGATCGTGCTCGGTGTCGTAGATCCGCGCGAGTTCGCGGGACACCACGATCACGTCATCGGGCACCCACGCCGACAGCGACCGGCCGACGCGCAGGATGCCCCGCGTCGGCACCGACCACTTGCCGCGCTGGTCGTCGAGGGCGTGGACCGTCTGAACGACGCGCGTGGAGGTCAGATACCGCGGGATCGGCGTGAACAGCCCCGGCCCGAGGGCATGGAAGTGCGCGATGTCGTAATCGCGCCGCAGCGTATGCAGCGCGGACAGCCCGGAGTGCACCGTCGACTCCAGATGTTTCCCACCGGTCGTCGGCAGGTTGCGCAGGATCATCCCGCGATACCGCCCGGGCCGGCGCCCGCTGGGCGGCAGATAGGCGTACTGCGACGGCACTTCCAGGCCCTGCGTCGAGTAGTTGCGCCGGCAATAGACCGTGACCTGGTGGCCCGCCGCGGCAATCCGCGACCCCAACTCCTCGACGTGCTTCTCGACCCCGCCATAGGAGGCGGGCAGCCCGCGCAGCCCGATCATCGCGATCTTCATGCCGCGCTCCCCGCCGCGTGCGCGATCCGCACATCGGAATAGAGGTTCGCGACCCGGCGCAGGTGCACCTCAGGGGCGTGGTCCCGCAGCACCCGGGCGCGCCCGCCCAACCCGTGCGCCACGGCCATCTCTGGATCGTCGAGATAACGCCCCAGGGCGGCGGCCAGGGCCGCGGGGTCGTCCGGCCCCACCAGAGTGCCAGTGCTCGCATCCACCAATTCCGGTAGGCCGCCGAGCGCGCTCGCGACGACCGGCACCTGCGCGGCATACGACTCCAGAACGGCCAGGGGCTGGTTTTCCAGCCACCGCGCCGGGAGGGCGGTGACCCGGGCCCGGGCGGTCAACGCCTGCAGTGCCGCTGGCTCCAGCCGGCCGTGGAAGCGCACCCGGCCAGGGGCCACCCGAGTGGCGAGGCCGGTCAACGCGGCCCGGTCCGGGCCGTCGCCGGCGATCTCCAGGCGCGCCTGTGGAAGGCGCGCGACCGCGTGGAGGAGGACGTCGACGCCCTTCTCCGGGGAGAGCCGCCCCGCATACAGGATGCCCTCGCCGGCCCCGATCCGAACGGGCACGTCGACCGGCGAGCCATTGGGCAGGTGCACGAGGCGATCGGTGGCGACGTGCCCCTCGGCGAGGCGGTCCCGCAGGAACCGGCTGGGGCAGGCGAAGGCGCCCACTGCGGCATACGCCCCGAAAAGACGATGCGTGCCCACCTCCAGCGCCGCCATCGAGCTCGCCGCCAGGCTGCCGTCCTGACAGCGGCGCCGGGGGGCCTGCGGCAGGCCGCCATCGAGACAGGCCGTGCAGACGTGACCATGGTCGAGGAAGCGATAGGTCGGGCAGACGAGCTTGTAGTCGTGCACGGTCATCACCATCGGCACCCGGGCCCGCCGGGTCGCCGCGATCACCGAGGGTGAGAGCTGGTGATAAATGTTGTGCAGATGCACGATGTCCGGCCGGTATGCCGCCAGGACCGCGGCCATCCCCCGCGCGGCCGCCGGTGACCACAACATCCGCCCGGCCAGCCCGAGACGCTCGGTGAGGTGGGCCGGGGCGGGGTCGAATCGGGCATACGGAGGGAAGTGCTCCGCGAAGCGCATCGGGAGGTTGTCGGGATCGGCCATGCCGAAGAATTCGACCTCGTCACCACCGGCCCGCTGCGCCGCCGCGAGGTCGAAGAGGTAGCCCTCCGCACCACCGCGGCGATAGAGGAATTTGTTGACGTGGAGGATGCGCACCCGTCAGGCCTTCGCGCGCTCGGCGTCGATCCGCCGCCGACGAAGGTAGGCCCCGGAGGAGAGCGCGAGGATGGTCACGGCATACGCCATGACCACGACCTGGGACATCAGGTTGGCCACCAGGCTGAGCAGGCCGATCCCGATCGCGGTGACCAGGGCGGCCTCGGTCACTGCGCGTTCGATGCCACCGAGGCGGCGCCGGCCGGCGTCGAGGGCGGCGACGAAACTGGACCAGATCATCAGCGCGAGCAGGGCGAGATAACTGACCAGGCCAGGTATGCCGAGTTCGACGTAGGCGCGAACGATGTCGTTGTGCGGTTGCTTGGCCGCCGTCGTGGTCATCGAGACCGCGCGCAGGCCCACCCCGGCGATGGGGCTGGGCTCGGCGATCTCCAGCGACTTGTGCCAGTAGGCGAACCGCCACGACATCGAGTTGGCCGGTTTGCCGGTGATCTGCGAGGCGGAGCCCAGGTCGGCGAAGCGTGACTGGATCGGTGGGGCGACGACCCCGAGGAGCAGCACGGCGCAGACCGCGACAACGGCGGTATAGGACCGGCGGCGCAGCAGCAGGATCAGCAGGCCGATGGCGGCGACGATCCAGGCGCTACGGGTGAAGGAGAAGAACGTCAGCGCCGTGGTCGCCACAAGGGCGATCAGGACCAGGCGGCGGGCGGTGCCGCGCACGACCGGATAGGTCGCCAGCATCAGGAACCACGTGAAGATCGCGAAGTAGGCCAGCGGGTTGCTGTGCGCAAACGTCCCGGTGATGCGGGAGAAGACGCCCGAGGTGTGCAGCCCCTGCCGCGTGACCAGCTGACAGGCGGCGACGGCGGTCGGGACGATGACGGCCATACCAATGGCGACCAGGAAGCGGCCGAGGCCGGCGCCGCGGGCGACGAACTGCTCGACGCACAGGAAGAGCACAGCGATGCTGGCGATCCGCGACCACTCCACCAGGGACGCGCCCGGCTTCGCCGAGGTGAGTATGCCGAGCATCGCCACGCCCGTGAAGACGAGGAAGGCCAGGCCAAGCCGCGAGGTCGGGAAGGCATCGCCGAGCTTCATCCGGCGGTTGAGCAGCCAGAGTGCGCCGAAGCCGAGCAGCAGCAGGCCGAGCACGACACTCGGATCGCCCAAATGGCTGCCGCCGCGGAAGACGTCCAGGCTGGAGCGGACGGCGAGTGCGGCGAGCACGAAGGTTTCCAGGTCGTTGAGCGCGACGACCAGCAAGGTGGCGCCGATCAGCAACGCGATCGGCAGGAGGGTCATCGGGCGAGAGGCGTTCCCGGACAGGCTCATCGCCGTGTAGACCGTCAACGCGACCCCGAGTACGGCGCTCAGGACCACGCCGGCGCGGGTGCTGCCGAGGACGGTCCGGCCGCCGGCGATCGAGCGTTCGATCGTGTCCACGCGTCGTTGGTCCTCTCGCCCGGGTTGGGCCGTCGTGCGGTGGTTCGCCTGCGTCTATTCAGTCGGTGCGTATGGTCAGTCTCGGTCAAGGCCGCGACGCCAGGTCGCGAGTCCGGTCGCCGCGCTGGCCCCGAGACCGGCGATGGTCGCCATCACCGGCCGCAGCGCCCCGCTGGCGTCGGCGGCCCCGATCCGGTGCACCAGCCAGGCGGCGAGGGCTCCGGCGAGACCGCAGAGAAGACTACCCGCTAGTGCGGCGGCGAGCCCAAGGCGACCGAGACCGGGCTGTCGCCGGGCGAGCCACCAGGCGTGGCCGACGTTGACATATTGCGCCGCGGCATACGCGATCGGGACGGCCAGGACGGGGTGCGCCCAGGTCGAGGCGAGGGGATAGAGCGTGAGGAGTAGGCCGGCATTGGCCACCACGCCGTAGGCAGTGTTGCGCAGCGGCTCGGCCATGCGGCGCGCGGCGAAGAAGGGCGCAAGGAGGGCGCGCTGCAGGCCGCTGCCAGCGAAGCTGAGGGCATAGACGGCGAGGACCGCGGGCAACACTGCCGCGGTGCCGGGTCGATCGCCGAACACGAGCGGTGTCACGGCCGGGAACAGCACGACGCCGAGGACGGTCATCGGCACGGCGAGGAGGGCGACCAGGCGGATGCCATGGCGCAGGAGGCGCGCGGCGGCGGCCTCGTCGCCGTTCGCGAGAGCATTGCCGAGTCGCGGGATGAGGGCGACCATTACGGACCGGAACACGACCGTGCCGCCGAGGGCACTGGCGATCCGGTTGCCGTAGTGGACCACCGTCGCCGACCCGACGGGCAGGAAGCTGACGACGATGCCCTCGAGCACGCGCATGGCCGGGTTGAGCCCGGCGGCGAGGGTGGGGCGTCGCAACAACCCGAGCGTATGCCGCACAGCCGGGTCCCTCGGTCGTGGCCAGTGGGCGCGCCAACCGTGGTGGTGGGCGAGTGCCGCCATGACGGCGACTTGGGCGAGGGCGCCCGCGGCATACGCCCACGCGACGGTCTCGATCCGGGCGGGACCCAGGAGGATGATCGGGATCCCGACGAGGTTGAGCACCAACGACATGGCCGCCGGGAAGCCGATCACCAGGCGCGAGATGAGCCAGGACCGCAGCACTTCCGCGGCGGCGAGGGCCGGCAGATAAATCGCCAGGATGCGGGTCAGGCGCGCGGCGGCATCGAGAGTGTCGGGCGACCAGTCCGGGGAGAGCAGGCGCATTGCCGGGCCGGCGAGCAGAGCCAGGGTGCCGGCGCCGGCCAGGCCCGCGCCGGCGAACCACAGCATCAGCCCGGCGACGGCGCCGGGTTCGCGGTCCCCGGCGAGTTCGACTCGCCAGGCGGTGAAGGTGGGGACGAGGACTTGGGCGCCCAGCGCAACGGCTATCGCCGCGAGGGCGAGGGGCAGGCGCAGGGATAGGGCAATGGCGTCGCTCCCGGCCCCGACGCCGAGTCGATGCCACCAAGCCAGGTCGAGCAGGAAGCCGCTGGCGACGGCGAGCAGCGCGACGACCGCGGTGATCCCGCTCTGCCGGGCGAGCGCGTGGGGTTCGGCCGAGCGGTCCGGCATCAGTGCGGGGCGGGTGCGGCGGGGGTGGCGGGGGTGGCGGGTGCGGCGGGGGGGGGGG
>NZ_HF571038.1:1912355-1938727 GCF_001046875.1 Nostocoides jenkinsii Ben 74 | reverse complement strand
GCCGGCCACCGATCTATTTCAGGAGACACCTTGAGCCATCGCAATGCCGCACTGACCCCACGCCATCGTCTGCGCGTTTCTCGGTGTCGTGGCCCATCGTGGAGCGGTTGGCCGATCAGCTACGTTGCTGGCGAGCCGTTTCCAGGTGTCGGTGGTCGCGGCCGAAGTCTTCACCCAATAAGACGAGCACGAAGATAACGAAGCGGTGCGTGAGCCTACGAATGCGCCTGAGGGAAGGGCCCGTCCAACTCGCGCCCCGGCTCGGCATCGCCCCGTCCACGGTCCACCGGATCCTCAAGGGAGCCCGCATGAATCGGCTCTCCTACGTCGACCGTGCCACCGGCGAGGCGATCCGCCGGTACGAACACGACCATCCTGGTTCTCTCGTGCACGTCGACGTAAAGAAGCTCGGGAACATCCCCGACGGCGGTGGCTGGCGCTACGTCGGCCGACGCCAAGGAGAGAGGAATCGCGTCGCCACCCCTGACAAGCCGAAGAACAAGTGGCGCAACCCCAAGCTCGGGTACGCGTTCGTGCACACGGTCATCGACGATCACTCCCGCGTCGCCTACACCGAAGTCCAGGACGACGAGACCGCTGCCACTGCCGTCGGGGTCCTGCATCGAGCAGTCGAGTGGTTCTCCAACCGCGGGGTTGCTATCGAGCGGGTCTTGTCCGACAACGGTGGTGCCTATCGGTCCAACCTCTGGCGAGACACGTGCGAAGCGCTCTCGATCGTTCCAAAGCGAACACGGCCCTACCGGCCGCAGACCAACGGCAAGGTGGAGCGCTTCCACCGGACCATGGCCGATGGGTGGGCGTATGCACGGTGCTACACCAGCGAACAGGAACGCCGCGACGCTCTCACCGGCTGGCTCCACCACTACAACCAGCACAGGCCCCACACCGCCTGTGGCAACCGACCGCCCTTCTCACGATTGACCAACGTCTTCGGTCAGTACAGCTAGGTCGGCTGGGGCTAGGTCGGCTCAGGCCGCCACCAACTCGGACGTATGCCGCTCCGCCCGCCCAGGCGTCGCCACGGGCCTCCCGATCCGCTGGCCGAGCGCCGCCGCGAGGGCGGTGGCGGCGCGGTTGACGACCGGAATCACGAGGAGACCGGCGGCCAGGGCGACCCAAAGCCCGGCCAACGGGGTGAGGACGACGACCGCGAGCAGAAAGGCCGCCGTACCGGCGATAGACGCCAGCGTCCCCCCGGCGAGGTCCACGGCCCCGAGCGGGCCACGAGCCCGGTGCTCGGTGAGGCCCATCACGACCAGGATCATCGGGAGCGAGGCGAAGGTCCCCGCCAGGCCCGTCCCCAAGAACGGCTCCAGTGTGGCGATGCCGCACACCATGATCGTGACGAGGCCCATCCGGGTCGGGATCGCCCACCACGGATCGATGGCCGGCGTGCGGGGGGTGTCGTCGCGGGGCCAGGTGACCAGGCCGCCGAGGCAGGCGATCAAGACGAGGAGGGCCGCGGCATACGCATTGTTGAGGAGAAGCACGGCGAGACCAACGCCGATGGCGACGCCGAGCGCCGTGAGGCAGGCGAGCACCGGGTGAGGCGCCGGACGGTGCGCGCGATGACGATGCAATAGGTGGCGCAGATCAGTTGCCCGGCGCTGCCGCCCGCTGCGGTGGTGGTCGCGGCCACCGGGCCGTGCATGAGGTACATCGTGAGGAGGAACGGCGCCGCAGTTCCCGGTAGGCCGACGAAGACTCCCGCCGCGCGAGGGCCGAGTCGGCGCCCGAGGAGGGTGGCGATGAGGACGATCAGAGGGGCGAGGATGAGCTTGACGAACAGCAATGACATGCCCTTGACGCTAGGCAAAAGGCCACCGAAGGTGGCTCGGACTTTGCGGCCATACCGCCCAAACTGCCGTTGATTTCTCGGCCCCAGCTCACAATGACCGAGATTGTCTAAACTAGCGCAGGTGGACCGCATCGACGTGCAATTGGCTACCGCCCTCTCCCACAACGGGCGGGCAACCTTCCAGGAACTCGGTGCCCTCGTCCGGCTCTCGGCCAACACCGTCGCCGACCGCGTGCGGCGGCTCCAGCGCGAGGGCGTCATCGCCGGCTTCAGCGCGGTGATCGACGAGCGGGCCCTGGGAAAGAAGCTGGGCGTCCTGTCCGATATCAAGCTGCGCGAAGGGGTCGAACGGGTCGCGTTCGCCGAGTCGCTGACCCACATCCCGCAAGTCATCGGCGCGCTGCGGCTGACCGGCGAATACGACTACCAACTGCACATCGTCTGCCAGGACCCCGCCGAGTTCGAGGGACTGGTGGACCGGCTCAAGCACGACTACGGGGTGGCCAGTCTCAACTCGCGGCTCATCCTGCGCGAGGTGCCGGTCGACAAGGCCAAACTGCTTCAGGTCGTTCGCTGACGGCGCTCCCGGACGTGGCAACCGCGGAGCACACTGGGGCTGTGACGTCTCGTCGTCCGCTCGTGATCGCCAGTCCCTGGCCCTGGTTGGTGGCCGGGCTGGTCCTGGTCGCGAGCGGGGGATGGCTGATCCGCGCGAGCATGACGCCGTCGACCCCGGCACACTGAAGCCCGTGGACGATCTCGCGCTCGAGCGCATCCTGCGCGCCGTCGAGGCGGTCCCGCCCGGACGCGTGGTGTCGTATGGCGATATCGCCGGCCTCGTCGGTATCGGGCCGCGGCAGGTGGGCTGGGCGATGAGCCACTACGGCTCGAATGTGACGTGGTGGCGCGTCACCAACGCCTCGGGGGACCTGCCCGCGCACCTGCGCGAGGAGGTCCGGGAGCGCTGGGCGCGCGAAGGAATCCTCCTCAAGCCCAACGGCCTCGGCTGCCGTATCGCGGACTATCGCGCCGACCTGGCCCAGCTGGCCACTGACTATGAGCGGGCTGTCGCCGGGCTCACGTGAGCTGCCCACCCGGGCGAGGCGGATTGGCTCCCCCAAACGCACGTATGCCGCGCACCCGGGCGGGTGCGCGGCATACGAAAAGGGGTCGTCAGTTGCCGACGCGGTAACGCACGAAGTTCTTAGCGGAGGCGCCCGCCTCCTCAAGAACCTTGGCGACGGTCTTCTTCGGGTCCTTGGCGAAGGCCTGCTCCAGCAGGACGTTCTCCTTGAAGAAGCCGTTGACGCGACCTTCGACGATCTTGGGCAGGGCCGCCTCCGGCTTGCCCTCCTCGCGAGCGGTCGCCTCGGCGACGCGACGCTCGTTCTCGACGACGGCCTCGTCGACCTCGTCACGGGTCAGCACGGTCGGGCTGAACGCGGCGATGTGCATCGCGACGTCGCGCGCCACGCTGTCGTCGCCACCCTCAGTGGCCACCAGGACGCCGATCTGCGCGGGCAGGTCGGGGCTGGTCTTGTGCAGGTAGGACGTGACACTGGGCGCCTCGAGGCGGGCAACGCGCTTGACCTCGATCTTCTCGCCGATGGTCGCGTTGGCCGAGTCGAGCAGCGCCTTGACGGTCTGGCCGTCGGGCATGGTGCTGTCGAGCAGCGCGTCCGCGTCGGCCGCGCCGGTGGCGACGGCCTGGGCCAGGACCTGGTCGGCCAGCTCGATGAACTTCGGTGCCTTCGCGACGAAGTCCGTCTCGCAGAGGACCTCGACGAGGGTGCCGACGCCGTTCTCCGCCTTGGCGGCCACCAGGCCGTTGGAGGTGGTGCGGCCCTCGCGCTTGGTGACGCCCTTGAGGCCCTTGACGCGCAGGATCTCAGTGGCCTTCACGCTGTCGCCGTCGGCCTCATCGAGAGCCTTCTTGACGTCCATCATGCCGGCGCCGGTGGCCTCCCGAAGGGCCTTGATGTCGGCGGTGGTGTAGTTCGCCATTGGTTGCGTTCCTTCTTTCGTATGGTGCGGCGCTCAGGCCTGCTCGGTCGCCTCGGTCGCGTCGGCGGCAGCCTCGACGACGGCCTCCTCGGCGGCGGGCTCCTCGACGGACGCCTCCTCAGCCTGCGGAGCCTCGTCGGCGGCGGGGGCCTCGGCGGCCTCGACCGCGTCGGCGCCCAGGAGCTCGCGCTCCCACTCGGCCAGCGGCTCGTCCGCGGCGACACCGGCGTCGGTGGCACCAGCGTTGGCGCGGGCGTGGCTGCGCTGGATCAGACCGTCGGCGACGGCGTCGGCGATGACACGGGTGAGCAGGGTGACGGAGCGGATGGCGTCGTCATTGCCCGGGATCTTGTAGTCGACCTCGTCCGGGTCGCAGTTGGTGTCGAGGATCGCGATGACCGGCAGGCCGAGCTTCTTGGCCTCGTCGACCGCGAGGTGCTCCTTCTTGGTGTCGACGACCCAGATGGCCGAGGGCACCTTGGCCATATCGCGGATGCCGCCGAGGGTCTTCTCCAGCTTGTCCTTCTCGCGCTGCAGGATGAGGAGTTCCTTCTTGGTGTAGCCGGAGCCGGCCACCTGCTCGAAGTTGATCTCCTCGAGCTCCTTCAGGCGCGCGAGGCGCTTGGAGATCGTCTGGAAGTTGGTGAGCATGCCACCGAGCCAGCGGTGGTTGACATAGGGCATCCCGACGCGGGTTGCCTGCTCGGCAACCGGCTCCTGGGCCTGCTTCTTGGTGCCGACGAACAGGATCGTGCCGCCGTGGGCGACGGTCTCCCGCACGAACTCGTAGGCCGAGTTGATGTAGGTGATCGACTGCTGCAGGTCGATGATGTAGATGCCATTGCGCTCGGTCATGATGAAGCGCTTCATCTTGGGGTTCCAGCGACGGGTCTGGTGCCCGAAGTGGACGCCGCTCTCCAGGAGCTGGCGAATGGTGACGACGGCCATGCCGAAGTCCTCCTTGTATGTCGTTGTGTCAGTTAGTCGGCCCCGACCACCCCCCGAACGGGGGACGAGCGCGACCTGCCTGGTGCCTGCATACGCACCCCGCCTCGCGGACGAGGACTGAGGTGGTGCGCCCCGGGTTTGCGACGAATCGGTCACTCGGTGAGAAGGCACGCGAATTCGACCAGCCGAAACCGGTCGTATGCGGAGTCTACGCGGGGACCCTGGCCCGAGCGAAATCGCGCGGCGCGGGTCCGGGCACGCGCGGTGACACGGGCGGATTCAGAGGCGCTCGAGCAGCCAGGAGAAGTCGGCGAGATGCTCCTGCGCGCCACCAGGGGTCTCGCAGATGACGGGTGCTCCCGCCGCCCGGACGAGGTCGACGAAACCCGCCTGGTCGATGTGGCCCGCACCGAAGTTGGTATGCCGATCCGCACCCGAGTCGAAGCCGTCGCGGCTGTCGTTGGCGTGGACTAAGTCGATCCGGCCGGTGATGCCCCGGATCTTCTCGACCGCCGTGTCCAACTCGATGCCGCCGGCCCAGGCATGACACGTGTCGAGGCAGAACCCGACGATGTCGGCGCCGGTGGCGCCGGAGATGGCGTCCCACACGCCCGCGATGCGATCCAGGTGTCGCGCCATGGCGTTGTCGCCGCCGGCGGTGTTTTCGAGGAGTAGCGGGATCTTGAGGTCGGTGGCCTCGATGGCCTTGCGCCAGTTGTCGAAGCCGATGGCGGGGTCGACGCCCTTGTCGACGTGGCCGCCGTGCACGATCAGCCCCTTCGCTCCGATCTCGGCGGCGGCGTTCATGTGCTGCTGCAGCAACTTGCGCGACGGGATGCGGATGCGATTGTTGGTCGTGGCGACGTTGACGATGTAGGGCGCATGCACATAGAGGTCGACACCCGCCGCGATGGCGTCGGCACGCAGCGCGGCCGCGCCCGCGGCATACGCAATGACCGGGCCCTTGTAGCTCTGCGGCTCGCCGAGGAAGAACTGAACCACCGAGGTCCCCCGGGCGCGGGCCTCGGCGATCGGGTCCTCCTGCGGCACGTGCGCTCCGATGGCGATGCTCATGCCGTCGAGTATCCCCCGCCCCGCCCTGGCGCTCGTCCCTCAGCGCGGCTATCCACAGGCCCCGTCCAGTCAGGAATCGCCGCCGTCCACAGGGTCGGTCGGCATGGTTGGCGTCGGCGCGGCGTCCGCCACCACAGTGGGCGTATGAACGCATCCCGCGCCCTCGCCGGTTTTGTCCTGGCGGTCACCGTCACCGGTGTGCTACCGGGAGCCGCCGTGGCCCATCCCCTCCCGGCTGCGGTGGCGGACGCACGACCCGCAGCGAGCGATGCTGCCCGCAGCAGACCCGTCTGGTCGTGGCCGCTGCAGCCCGAGCCTCGGGTCGTGCGTCCCTTTGATCCCCCGCCCAAGCCCTGGAATCCCGGGCACCGCGGCATCGATCTGTCTCCGGGGCTTGCCGGCGTTGGTGCCTCGGTCCTGGCAGTGGATGACGGCGTCATCAGCCACGTCGGGGTCATCGCCGGTCGTGGAACCGTCAGCGTCCTGCATTCCGGCGACATCAAGAGCACCTATGAACCCGTGTCGGCGACGGTGACCTACGGCCAGTCGGTGCGGCGCGGGCAAGCTATCGGCACCCTGGACTCGCCCGGTTCGCATTGTGCTCCGGCGGCCTGTCTGCACCTTGGGGCGCTGCGGCGGCAGTCATCCGGCACGTGGGACTACTTCGACCCGCTGTTTCTGCTGACATCAGTCGAGATCGTCCTTTTGCCTCGGTGACGGCTCTCGCCGCGACCTAAGCAGCGAGGTGACTGGCGCATACGCACCAACGGATCAGGTCAGGGCGCGTAACCGGGCGACGGCGTCGCGCAGGACTGCGTCCTGTTTGCAGAAGGCGAAGCGGATCAGGGTGCGTCCCGCGGTCTCATCGTCGTGGAAAACCGAGACCGGTATGGCGACCACCCCGGCCCGCCGCGGCAACTCGCGACAGAACGCCAGCCCGTCCGTGGCTCCCACCGACGCCGCATCGGCGATGACGAAGTACGTCCCGTCGGGGACGGCCACGGCCAGCCCCGCGTCCTGCAGACCATCGATCAGCAAGTCGCGCTTGCGCGCCAAGTCGCCCGCGAACTCCGCGAACACCGTCGCCGGCAGGCCGAGGCCGGTGGCGATCGCCGGCTGGAACGGCCCGGAGCCGACGAAGGTCAGGAACTGCTTGACGCCGCGCACCGCGGCGATGGCCGGTGCGGGTCCGCTGATCCAGCCGACCTTCCAGCCGGTCGTCGAGAAGGTCTTGCCGCCGGAGGAGATCGTCAGGGTGCGCTCGGCCATACCGGGCAGCGTCGCGATCGGGATGTGCGGGACGCCGAAGGTGAGGTGCTCGTAGACCTCATCGGCGAGAACCCACGCATCGTGCTCCCGCGCCAACTGCGCGATCAGATCCAGCTCCGTCCGGGAGAAGACTTTGCCCGTGGGGTTGTGCGGGGTGTTTAGCAGCACGAGTCGCGTCCGTTCGCTGAACGCCGCCCGCAGGCTGGCTTCGTCGAGTGCGAAGTCCGGGAAGCGCAGCACGCTCGTGCGGCGCGTCGCCCCAGCGAGGGCGATCGTCGCGGCATACGAGTCGTAGTAGGGCTCAAAGGTGACGACCTCGTCACCCGGCTGACACAGCGCCAGCACGGCCGCGGCGATCGCCTCGGTGGCTCCGACCGTGACCAGGATCTCCGAAGCCGGATCGAGATCGATGCCATAGAAGCGGCGCTGGTGGTCGGCGATGGCCGCCAAGAGTTCCGGCGTCCCGGGGCCCGGCGGGTACTGGTTACGCCCACCCTCGATCGCCGCGACAGCCGCCGCAAGCACCACGGATGGACCGTCACTGTCGGGAAACCCCTGGCCCAAATTGATGGCGCCAGTCTCGATAGCCAAGGCAGACATCTCCGCGAAGATCGTCGTGCCAAAGGCGGCGAGTGCCGGGTGCCCCGGGGGCCGGCCGGTCACGAGACTCGCCGGAGCGTCATGTCGACGGCCACGGCCAGGCGGTGCATCCCTGCAGACCCAGTGTCTGCTGTTGCATGATCGGTGCCTTCTGGCCGGCGCCGGGGCACGTCGCATGTTGATGCCAGAGGCCATGTCCTACTTCGTGATTGATCACGTAGTCGCGGTAGGCGTCCAGATCGTCGTAATAGCTCACGCCCGCGGCCCAGCGCATCGCGTTGATGACGGCCCGGCCGTCGTGGTTGCACGAGACTTCGCCACCGGTGCGCAGCGGGGCACACAACTGGTCGGTCAGATTGGGGCTCGCCAGCGTGATCCGAATGTCGACCTGGGCACCGGCAGCCCGCTTCTCCGGCGAGATCGCCACAAAGTGAATCTTGTCCAGGGGTTCCCAACCCCGTTGATCACTGAGCACCTGCCGCACCTTGGTCGCGAACCGCGCCGGATCAATCCCGAGACCCCCCTCGACCTCGACGTTGAACGTCACGGTGCGACCCGTGCGCTCGGTGTCGGAACCGGGGATCGCGACAGCCGTCAGTTTGCCGTCGCCCGACTTCGGGACTGTGGTGGGGTCGGCGGATGGAGTGGCCGTGCTTGTCGACGACGCGCTCGGCGACGCGGATGAGGGGGTCGACGGCGCGGAGTTGGCCGGTGCGCTAGTCTTTTGTGCGGGCGTCGGCGAGGCGGCCTCGCCAGCGTGAGCAGATGTCGAGCCGTCGCCGAACGCCTTCACGATGACCCACAGCAAGAGGCCGAAGAGCACCGCACCGACGATGAGAGTTCGTTGCAGGCGGCGCCGGCGTTCGGGGCTCATGGCTGGCGGCTCGATCGGGCGGCGCTCGCGGGGGCGGGGCCGACGCTCAGGCGCGTGGGTGGGCCCGGGCATACGACTCCTTCAGCCGCTCGATGGACACATGCGTATAGAGCTGGGTGGTTGCCAGGCTGCGGTGGCCCAGCAGTTCTTGCACCATACGCAGATCTGCGCCGCCATCAAGGATGTGCGTCGCGGCGGTGTGTCGCAGGCCGTGGGGCGCAAGGTCGGGTTGCCCGGGCAGCCGCGCGAGCGCGGCGTGGACCACATCGCGGACGCGACGCTGGTCGATGCGTCCGCCCCGCGCGCCCAGGAACAGCGCCGGACCCGATGTCGGTATGGCGAGTGCCGGCCTCCCCCCGGCCAACCACTCGGCGATCGCGTGACCGGCGGGCTCCCCGAACGGAACGGTGCGCTCCTTGTTGCCTTTACCGTGCACGCGCGCGAGCCGGGCGGTCAGGTCGACGTCATCGACATCGAGCGCGACCAACTCCCCCACGCGTATGCCGCTCGCGTACAACAGTTCACACATCGCCCGGTCTCGCAGTGCCACCGGATCCCCATCGTCGGCGCTCACGGCGGCCGCCTCCAGCGTGGCGCGCGCCTGCTCGGCGGACAGAATCGTCGGCAGGGCGCGGGCCTTCCCGGCCGTCACCAGCCGCAGCGCCGGATTCGCCGCGAGCCTCCCTCCCCGGGTCGCCCACGCATAGAACGTGCGGACACTCGCGGCCCGGCGGTTGATCGTCGCGCGCGACGCCTTCGCAGCGGCCAGGCTCCCCAACCAGCCCCGCAGATCGCCCAAGTCCGCGGCCAGCAAGGGTGAGGAGCCATCGCCGGGCGGGTCCTTCGTCAGGTAGGCCCGCAGGGCGCGCAAGTCGGACAGGTAGGCGCGGGTGGTGTGCTCGGAGCGTCCGCGTTCAATCCGAAGGTGCTGCTCGAAGGCCCGCAACGCCTCCTCGTCACCGCCCAGAGTTCCGCCCACCTGGCCACCATCGCACACGCGCCACGGTCGGAGGCCGCGCGCGCCACCGCCACGCCGCGACCAGCCATCCCCACGCCACCAAGCACCTCAACCTTTAGCTGGCCCGGGGACGATGCCACAGGTCACCGGTGCGTTCAGCCAGACCGAGCAGCTCCAGGGAGGCGAGCGCCGCCAAGGCCGTTGTATGGGCGAGCACCGCTCGCTCGGCGAGCTCAGCCGCGGTCGCCGGGTGGCGGACCGGGAGGACTTCCCACAACGCACGTTGCTCTGGCGGGAGCCGATCGCCGACCACCTCCGGGCCCCGCGCGGGCTCCGCGACGTCGCGCCCATAGTCCCCGACGAGGTCCGCCACCTCAGCGGCGTCGGTCACCAGGACAGCCAGTTGATCGCGGATCGCTTGGTGGCACCCGCCGGAAGCCATCGAGGTGACCGGCCCAGGCAGTGCCCCGACCGGCCGGCCAATGGCCGCGGCGCGTCCGGCTGTCTGCAGCGACCCCGACCGCATCGCCGCCTCAATGACCACAACGCCGCCCGACATGGCCGCGAGCAGCCGATTGCGCAGCAGAAATCGTCCGCGATAAGGCGCGGCCCCCGGGGGCAGTTCGGTGACCACGGCGCCGGCTCGGCCGATCTCCTGAATGAGGGCGCTGTGCGCCTGGGGATACGGGCGGTCGATGCCGCAGGCAAGCACGGCAACCGTGATGCCCTGCACGGCCAAGGCCCCGCGGTGCGCGGCCCCGTCAATCCCGAAGGCCGCGCCGCTGATCACCGCGAAGCCGCGACTCGCCAACCCCGACGCGATCTCGCTCGCGCGATCCACCCCGTATGCCGTGGCCGCCCGCGCCCCGACGATGGCCACCGATCGTCGGCAGACAACATCGAGTCGGACGGGACCGCGAACCCACAGGCAATGCGGCGGATGCTCCAGATCGGCAAGCCCGGCCGGCCACTCCGAGTCCGCGGGGGTGATGATGCGGGCATCAAGTCGGGCGGCGATGGCGTCGTCGTTGGGCAAGCCACCGTCTCCGCGCAGGCGCTCCAGCCGGGGCCCGAGCCGCTTCGCCGCCGCCGACCGTTGCGGACCCAGGACGTCCTGGGCCAGGCCCTCATAACCGACGACGGAAAGCTCGCGCTGAACGATCTCGTCGCCGGGCTCCGCCAGCCGAGCCAGCAAGATCCGCGCGTCACGTTCCGCCACGACCCCCCGCTCTGCCGCGACCCCCCGCTCTGCCACGACCCCCTCCGCCGCGACCTCCTGCTGCGTGATGACCTCCCGCTCCACCTCGACATTCGGGCCGACGTGCGCCGGGGTCATGCCACGGCCTCGCGGTCGTTGGTCCGCAACATCAAGGCCACCCCGACGTCCTCGGCGGTTGGACGCCCGCGGCCAGCCAGGTCGGCGTGCGTCCAGGCCAGCCGCAACGTCCGGTCGTAGCCACGCAACGTCAACCGGCCCGTCTCCAGAGCCAAATCAAGCGCGGCAGTCACGGCCTTGGGCAACGCGAACTCCCCGATCCGCAGCACCGGTCCGGGCACGTCGGCATTGCGCGCCCACCCATGCCCGCCCCACCGCGCGACCGCCGCACCTCGGGCGGACGCCACGCGATCCGCCACCACGCGACTTGCCTCCCCGTGCGTGCCGATCGCGCGGGCCTGGGTCACCGCCGACACGTGCACCTGCAGATCGACCCGGTCGAGCAACGGGCCGCGCAGGCGCGCGGCATACAGACGACGTCGCTGCGGCGTGCACGAGCAGCGCAGCGCCTTGCCGCTGCCGAATCCGCATGGGCAGGGGTTGGCCGCCAGGATCAGTTGGAACCTCGCGGGGAAGGTGACCCGCTCCCGCGCCCGCGCGATGACGACTTCACCGCTCTCCAGCGGCTGACGCAGGGACTGCAGCACGTCGGATCGGAACTCGGGGGCTTCGTCCAGAAAGAGCACGCCACAATGCGCCGCCGACACCGCACCGGGTCGGATCACCGGACTGCCGCCGCCCACCATGGCCGCCAGACTGCTGCCGTGATGGGGCGCGATGAACGGTGGGGTCAGGTCGAGGCTGCCGTCGTCCTGGGTGTCTCCGCGCAACGACCGGATCGACAACACCTCGATGGCCGCATCGGGAGTCAGCCGCGGCAAGATCCCGACCACCCGCTCCGCGAGCATGGTCTTGCCCGCACCGGGCGGACCGGACAACAACAAGTGGTGGCCGCCGGACGCGGCCAACTCCACGGCCAAGCGCGCCTCGTGCTGGCCGGCGATGTCGGCGAGGTCACCGACGGATCGGGTGATCACCGGGGGCGGAAGCACCGACAGCGGAGCCGGCCACCGCTGAGGCGGGCCGAAGTCCCGATACGCCCCGATGACGTCGTCCAAGTGCCGGACGGGGTGGATGCGGATGCCCTCGACGATGCCGGCCTCGGCCCCATTCGTCAGCGGCACGATGGCGTGCGCGAAGCCGGCAGACGCGGCATACCGAATCGCCGGCAAGATCCCGGGCACCCCGCGCACCGACCCGTCGAGCCCGAGTTCGCCGAGGTGCACCACATCGGCGCAATGCTCTTGTCCGACAACGGACCCAGCCGCGAGGATCGCCACCGCAATGCCGAGATCAAAGCCGGTCCCACTCTTCGGCACGCTCGCCGGCGACAAGTTGACGACGATCTTCTTGGCCGGCAGCGGCGACCCCGCCGACGCGCACGCCGCCCGGACCCGCTCCGGTGCCTGGCGGCAGGCCGCATCCGGCAGGCCGCTGACAATCAAACTTGGCAACGCGCTCGACAACTGCGCCTCAACCTGCACGCTGCGGCCGTCCAACCCGGTCAGCGCCACTGAACTTGTCGCCCCGAGGATCACAGGGTCACCTCGCGGATGTGATGGAACTCCCCGCCTTCCGGCCAAAGAATCACGCCGATGACGTCGATGCGCACCCGCGCACCCGTCCGCTCGGGGTGCTTCTCCAGCCAGATCCGCGCGAGCCGCCGCAAGCGCAAATGTTTCGGCGGCGTGACCGCCTCCACCGGGTCGCCAGCCCCGAGACCTCGCCGCGTCTTGACCTCGCACACAACAATCACGCCGTCATCGACGGCGACGAGGTCGATCTCCCCCTCGGGACAGCGGAAGTTGCGTTCGAGGATCTCCCATCCTTGGGCGACCAGATAGCGCGCGGCGAGATCCTCGCCGAACGCCCCCACCGACTGCCGCGTTGCCCCCCAGGGCGCCACTCCCTGCATACGACCCACCCCCATCCGATCCGATGAGATCCAGGGTGGTCCGCCACCTCACCTCCGCGCTAATGCGACAACGAAGGCCTGTGGACGGCGATCAAAGCTGGCTCCTGAAAGCCTGTGGACAAACCTAGAAAGGCCCTTTGGGCACCTCAAGATCGGCCTTCGCCAACTCCTCGACGTTGACGTCCTTGAAGGTCACGACGCGCACCGACTTCGCGAACCGAGCCGGCCGATAGATGTCCCAAACCCAGGCGTCGGTCATCGTGACCTCGAAGTAGACCTCGCCGCCTTGTCCCTTGACCTGCACGTCGACGCCATTGGCCAGATAGAAGCGCCGCTCGGTCTCGACGACGTGCGAGAACAGCCCCACCACATCGCGGTACTCGCGATAGAGGGCCAACTCCATCTCGGTTTCGTACTTCTCGAGATCTTCGGTGCTCATGGTGCGTCGATTCCTTCGTCGTCCGGCGCGAATGTCGCGCTGTCGTCTCCATTGCTATCACCCAAGCCGGGCAGGTGCCACGAGCGCCGATGGAAGGCGCAGGGTCCGTGCTCGCCGAGGGCGGCGAGGTGCTCCGGCGCGGCATACCCCTTGTTGTGCTCCCAGCCGTATGCCGCGTGGCTGGGCGCCGTCACGACCATCACCCGATCTCGGGTCACCTTGGCCAAGACACTCGCCGCGGCGACCGAGGAGCACTTCAGGTCCGCCTTGATCATGGTGGTGACCGGCGGGGTGCTGCGCTCTCGGGTCAGCGCCAGCAGGCCGACCTCCATCGGGTCGGTCAGCCAGTCGTGATTGCCGTCGAGAATCACTAGGTCGGGGGTGACGTGAAGCTGCCCCAGCGCCCGGCGCCCGGCGAGCCGCAACGCGGCGATGATCCCGATGGCATCGATCTCGTTGGGCCACGCATGACCCACGGCGTGCGCGCGCGACCAGCGCTGGATCCGCGGTACCAGCTGCTCCCGCGCGGCCGGGGCGAGCAGTTTTGAGTCCTTCACCCCCACGGGCGCGGTGCGCGACGACTCGTCGATTAGGACCACCCCGACACTCACCGGGCCCGCGAGCGCCCCGCGACCGACCTCGTCCATGCCGGCCAGCACGGGATAGCCCTGGCGTTGGAGAGTGCGCTCGACGCGAAGCGAGGGCTTGCGGGCCCGCGGCCGGGCGGTGGCCGCGGATGTCATCCCTTGGACGGGTCCGGGACACCGCCGAACGTGGCGGGATAGTCCGATAGCCACGTCACGCGATCAAAGGGCCAGATGGTCAGGACGGCGCGGCCAACGATCAGGGACTCGTCGATCGACCCCTCCTTGCCGTCACCGGCCGGGTCGTGCAATCGCGAGTCACTGGAGTGCCCGCGGTTGTCGCCCATCACCCACACCTTGCCGGCGGGCACGGTGATGTCGAAGATCAAGTCACTTGGGTCCTCGCCGGCCTTCACATAGGGCTCGTCGAGCGAGACCCCATTGACGGTGAGGTGGTTCTGCGCGTCGCAGCACACGATGTGATCGCCGGGCAAGCCGATAAGGCGCTTGATCAGGTGGCCTTGCGAGTCGTTGGGCAAGAGCCCCACGAAGGTCAGCGCCGACCGGACTGCCCCGATCACCCCGCTGCGTTTGGCTGTTGGCGTCTCCCCCAGCCAATCACCCGGGTCGACGAACACGATCACGTCACCGCGCGCCAGGTCGAAGGGCGCCGGCGTCAGCTTGCTGACGATGACCCGGTCCCCCTTGACGAGGGTGTTCTCCATCGACTCCGAGGGGATGTAGAACGGCTGCACCAGGAAGGTCTTGACCAGGAACGACAGCACGATGGCGATGGCCGCGACCGTCACGAACTCGCGGACCGCGGCGAAGGCATGGCTCGCCATACGTCGGGATGTGGAGGTGGGCTCGCCCTCGGGGGGCTCCGCGGGCTCGGACACCCGCGGCGGGGGCGCCGGCGGCGGGACCGTCGAATCCGTCTCTTCGTCCGCCGTCATCCGTCGGCCGCCGGCACCGAGGTAGTCGAGGTGATCCGGTCGAAGCGGCTGAGCGGCCAGTAACGCAGCACCGGCTCGCCGATCACATCGGACACCGGCACCATCCCTCCCCCGGGATCACCGAGATGGGCGCGCGAATCCGCGGAATTAGAGCGGTTGTCACCCATCAGCCACAGGTGACCTTCCGGGACGACCACGTCGAACGGCATCATGCTGGGCTTCATGCCCGGCGCGAGGTAGCGCTCGTTCAGCGCCTTGCCATTGACCGTGATCGCCTCGTTGGCGTCGCAGCAGACGACATGATCGCCGCCCATACCGATGACCCGCTTGACATAGTCACGCTCATTGACGTCGACACCGAAAACCTTGCCCACCCCAGAGACGACCTTGCCGATGGCGGAGTCGAAGCGCGGGGCTGGATTGCCGCCGAATGTCTCAGTGCCGTCGAAGACGACGATGTCGCCGTGCTCGATGGTCTGCCCGAACTTGGGCACGATCATCCGATCGCCCACCTGCAGGGTTGGAATCATCGAGCCGGACGGCACGTAAAAAGACTGCGCAATGAAGTTGCGCAACACCGCCACCAGCACGAGCGCCAGGATGAGATGGACCCAGGCGGGCCAGGGCTTGCGCGCCGGCCGACGGGACCGTCGACGCTCCGACGAGGCGTCGGCGGCCGACGCGGAGGGCACGGAAGTCATAGGGCTAGCAGCCTAACGCCCGACCCTGACAGCGGACCGCTGCCGGGGCCGGGCGTCGAGGAACTGCGTCAGTTGCTGACGTTGTCGCGGCGCTCGCGGATGCGGGCGGCCTTGCCGCGCAGCTCGCGCAGGTAGTAGAGCTTGGCGCGGCGGACGTCACCACGAGTCACGACCTCGATCTTGTCGATGATCGGGGTGTGCAGCGGGAAGGTCCGCTCGACACCGACACCGAAGGAAATCTTGCGGACGGTGAAGGTCTCGCCGATGCCGCCACCGTGGCGACGGATCACGACGCCCTGGAAGACCTGGATACGGGAGCGGGTGCCTTCGATGACCTTGACGTGCACCTTGACGTTGTCACCGGCGCGGAAGGCCGGGATGTCGCTCTTGAGGGAGGCCTGGTCGATCGCATCAAAACGCTGCATGACGTGCTGCTCTTTCTCACCGGCGCCACAGGTCGCCCATGAAATCGGGTGGTGTTCTCGGTCGTATGCCGCGCAGCCGGCCGCGCGAGTTTCCTCGCTCCCCCTGTGGCAGGGGCTATTCGTGGCTGGAAGCAACCGTCCAATGGTGCCAGAGCACCGGGGTTGCGGTGAAATCGACGGGGGCGACCCGCCCTCGCAACTGCCCCCGCCGGCGCCGGGCTACGGTTTGGCGGTGACCGTGACCCCGGGCTGGCCGGTGGCGAGCGCCATCGCCTTGCTCGTCGCGCTGACCGTCGGCGCCTACGCGGTCGGCCGCCTCCCCGGCATACTCGGCACCGTCGTGGCGGCCGCGCGGGCCTTGGGGCAACTCTCGCTGGCAGCCTTGGTCATCACGGCGGTCATCGACAATCTGGCGCTTTCCCTGCTGGTATTGGCGCTCATGTTCACGGTGGCGGTGGTCACCACCGTGCGCCGCGTCGGGGCCCCGTCGGCATGGTTGTGGGCGACCGTCGCGATGCTCGCCGGGTTGGTCCCGGTAGCCGCGATCATCTTGCTCACGCGCACGATCCCGCCCCGGGGTATCGCCTTGATTCCCGTCTTCGGAATCCTCAAGGGCAACACGATGAACGGACACACGTTGGTCTGCCGGCGAGCGTTTGCCGCCCTAAGCGAGGAGCGAGAGATGTATGACGCGTGGCTGGCCCTGGGATTCGAACGCACCCAGGCGATCGGCCGGATCGTGCACCGCCACGTGCCGGAGGCGCTCATCCCCGGCCTGGATCAGGTCCGGACTGCGGGCGTGGTGACACTGCCCGGGCCTTCATCGGGGTGCTCCTCGGCGGAGGTTCCCCGGCCCAGGCTGCCGCGGCACAAGTGCTCGTATTGATGGGGATCATGGCGGCTCAGACTGTCACGGCCGTGGTCGCGGAGGCCTTGATCCGCCGGTCACGACTGCTGCCGAGGGACTTGGCAGCGAGCCTTCGGCCGTGACCTACTCGGGGGTAGGTCAGACGTTTCGACACTCCAGAGTGCCCAACCGTCTGACCTAACCTGCCGGCGCGGCCCGCCTCTTCCCCATCGCGACGGTCCCCTCGACCTCGGCCGCGCCCGGCAACTCGCGGTAGCCGGCCTTCTTATAGAGCCGTCGGGTCCGCGCCGCGCGTGCCGCCACCAGGAGCCGGTATGCCGTGGCCTCCCCCGGCGCGATCGCCTCCACCTCGGCCAGCAGTCGCCGACCGAGTCCGCGACCGACGAGGTCGGGGGCGACCATGACGCGGCTCACTTCCCAAGTGGTCGCGTCGCTCAGACGACCCCGCGCCGCGCCCACCAACCGGCCCCCGGCCCGAGCCGTGAGGGTGCGCCACTTGCCCAACCCCGCCACCACATCGGGCAGCTCTTCCGTCAGCGCTGGGAAGCGGTCGTTGCCATGGGCTTCTATCTCCCGCACGAAGCAGGCGCGTTGCAGCACAAGCAGTTCCGGCGCGTCGGCCGGCGTCGCGGCAGCCACCACCAGATCACCGGCCGACACCGCCTGCGAGGCATGCAAGAGATCCGGGCGCCGCGCCGCGGTGCGAGCGAGCCGCTGCTCCTGGCGCCACGCAGCGATCGCGGCGTGGTTGCCGGAGAGCAGGACGGGGGGCACGGCATACACCGAGTCCTCGGTCGCCCACCGCGCGGGCTTGGTATAGACGGGATATTCCAGCAACCCGCCCTCGTGGGACTCCTCGACCAGCGACTCTTCGTTGCCAACGACGCCCGGGATCAGGCGGGCGATGGCCTCGACCATGGCGAGAACGGCCACCTCGCCGCCGTTGAGAACGTAGTCACCCAGCGACACCGGGGTCACGTCCCAGCCGAGCGAGTCCGCGGCATACGCATAGACACGCTCGTCGATCCCCTCATAACGGCCGCAGGCGAAGGCGAGCCACGGCTCGGTCGCGAGCTCCCGGGCGAACGCCTGCGTGAACGGCCGGCCCGACGGGGCCGGAACCAACAGACGCGGCCGGGAGGGCCCCTCGCCGCCGACGGTGCCGCCCAAGCGCCGCAGCGCCTCCGCCCACGGTCCGGGCTTCATCACCATGCCGGCGCCACCGCCATACGGGGTGTCATCGACGGTGCGATGCCGATCGCGGGCGAAGTCCCGCAGGTCGTGGACGCGGACGTCGAGCAGGCCGTCGCGTCGCGCCTTCCCGATTAGCGAAAGCTCAAGCGGCGCAAGGTAGTCAGGGAAAATTGTGACGACATCGACGCGCACGTCACGACTCCCGCGCGAGATCGAGCAGCCCCGGTGGGGCGTCGACGACGACCCGTCCGCCGGCGATGTCGACCTCGGGGACGAGCGCCTCGACGAACGGCACCAGCGCCTCCACCCCATCGGTCAGTCGGATCCGCAGCCGATCCTGCGCGGCGCCGACATCGAGACCGACCACCTCCCCGAGAACGACCCCGGCGGGATCGACGACGCTGAGCCCGGCGAGCTCCTCCTCATACCAACCGTCGTCATCGCTGGCCTCGTCACTCTCCTGGGCCAGGAGGCGGGTGCCGCGCAGGGACTCGGCCCCGGTGCGATCGGGGATCTCCTCGAAGCCGAGCAGCCAAATCTCCTTGTGACGACGAGCGCTACGCAGGGTTAGCACGCGCGGGACGCCGCTGCCGGCCACGGCCTCCGTCGTGAACTCGGCGCCTGGCACGAACCGGCCGACCGGGTCGTCGGTGTGCAGTTGGACGGTGACCTCACCGTGCAGGCTGTGGGGCTTGCCGATTCGGGCGATGAGGACACTCACGTGGGTCATCCTCCCAAAGTCGGCGGGCGCGGCCAAAGCTGCACAGGATCCTCACATTTCCCTCCCGAAGGCTCCACCGCGGCCCTCCTAGCCTGGTGTCATGAGCAAGCGCCTGCTCGTCGTGGAGGACGAGCCCTTGATCAACCAGGCGGTCAGCGACCGTCTGCGCGCCGAGGGGTATGCCGTGCGGCAGGCCTTCTCCGGACCGGAGGCGGTCGCGGCGGTCGAGTCCGAGACGCCGGATGTGGTCATCCTCGATGTGATGCTGCCGGGCTTCGACGGGATCGAGGTATGCCGCCGCATCCAGGCCCGCACGCCCGTCCCCGTCCTGATGCTCACCGCCCGCGACGACGAATCCGACATCCTCGTCGGGCTCGGGGTCGGGGCCGACGACTACCTCACCAAACCCTTCCGGATGCGTGAACTCGTTGCCCGCATCCATGCGCTGCTGCGCCGGGTCGAGCGCGCTCGGGAGCTTGCGCAGGTGCAGACCGCCGTGCCGCTGCGCCTCGGCATCCTGACCGTGGACCCCGCCGCCCGACGAGTTCACCTGGGCGGCAACGAGATTCACCTGACGCCCACCGAGTTCGACTTGCTCGCCTCCCTGGCCGCCGCGCCCGGCACGGTCGCCACGCGCGAGCGACTCCTCGAAGAGGTCTGGGGCTGGGCCGACGCGTCCGGCACCCGCACCGTCGACAGCCACGTCAAGGCGCTGCGCGCCAAGGTCGGGCCGGCGTGGATTCGCACGGTGCATGGGGTCGGTTACGCCCTTGAGGACGGCAGCCGATGACCTCCCCGCTGAGCCGGCTCGCATCCTTGAAGATCAAGCTCGGTGCTCTGGTCGGGCTGAGCGTGCTGGTGACCGCCGTCGTCGCCACGATCGGCGCTAGTCACGGGGTTGAGCCGTGGCTGGTCATTCCGGTGTCGGTCGCCGTGGCACTCATCGTCACGCAAGTGCTCGCGACCGGAATGACCGCGCCCCTGCGGGAAATGACGATCGCCGCTGGCGGGATGGCGCGTGGGGACTACCGGGTGCGCGTGTCCGCGACCGGCGCCGACGAGGTTGCAGTCCTGGCCCGGGCGTTCAACGAGATGGCCGCCGACCTCGCCGATGTCGACCGGCACCGCCGCGACCTCGTCGCCAATGTCTCCCACGAATTGCGCACGCCGGCCGCGGCCCTGCGGGCGGTGCTGGAGAACATGGTCGACGGGGTCACACCGGCCGACCAGGCCGGCTTGGCTTCCGTTCTCGCGCAGTCGGAACGGCTCAGCGATCTCGTCACTGACCTGCTAGCCCTCTCTCGCCTGGACGCCGGGATCACCCCCCTTGGCACCGATGACGTGGTGGTCCGCACGCTCATCGACCAGGCCGTCGCCGACCTGGCCCTAACCGGGCGCGGCGTGCCCGTTGAGGTCCAGGTCACCCCCGCCGACCTGACCGTCCGGGGCGAGCCCACGCGACTCCAGCAGGCGGTGACGAACCTGATCGACAACGCCATGCGGCATACGGGAGCGGGCGGAGCGGTGCGCGTCCGGGCTCGTCGCGAGGACGAGGCGACGCAGCCCCGTTGGGTCCTGGACGTCGCCGACGACGGACCGGGAATCGCCCCCCAGGACCGCGACCGGATCTTCGCCCGCTTCGGCACTGCCTCCGAGGGCGGGACCGGCATCGGGCTGGCCATCACGCGCTGGGTAGCCGAGATCCACGGGGGCCGCGTCGAGGCCATCGACCCGGAGCCGGGCCGCGGGGGGGCCCGGCTCCGCCTCGATCTGCCCGTCACACCGCCGACCAGAACCCGACTTCAGACACTCCCACAAGCCCCAATCTCGTTGCAGGGGAACGAGATCATCGCCAAGCAAGGAGCATCCGTGCCCGCCAAACCGATTCTCACGCCATCACCGGCCATCCCGGCCACGACCCCGACGACGCGCCCGCCGCGCGATGCCAGCCCGCCCGTCATCGACGGCATCTTCGGTCGCCTCTGGCCGGATCGGGACACGCCCGGTCGGCCCCGGCTGCTCCTGGCTGCGCTCGGCGTCGGCTTGCTCGCGGCCGTCATCCTGCCGAACCGGACCGGCGGCCTGGCAACCACGCTCGTGCTGTTGGCCGGGGCGGCGACACTCATCGCGGCGCCGCAGCGACGCACCCCCAAGACCGTCGTATGCGCCGTGCTCGGCGTCGGTCTCGCCCTCATCCCGACACTTCGGGCGGCCCCGTGGCTGATTCCACTCAGCCTGCTCGCCGGCGCCGTGGTCGCGGTCGTGGGGCTGACTCCGGCGCGATCGTTGACCGCGCTCATCGGCTCGGCGGTGTCCTGGCCGTTGGCCGGGCTGCGTGGGCTCCCGTGGTTGGGACGGATGCTGACCCCGACGCACGGCCGCCGGGTCAACTGGGCCCTCGCCCGGACGATCGCGCTCAGCGCTGTGTTGCTATTGGTCTACGGCGCCCTGTTCGCCTCCGCCGACGCGGTGATGGCGCACTGGATCAGCCTGCTGATGCCGAATCTGTCGATCGATTCGGCGGTCGCGCGAGCCTTCGTCTTCGCCGCGGTCGCCGGCATTGTCCTGGCCGGGGTCTACATCGCGACCAACCCGATCGCGGACGCGGCCTTGACGTTGCCGCCCGGGCGACCGGCGCGGCATACGTGGGAATGGACGGCACCGACGGGCATCGTCATCGCGACCTATGTCGCCTTCATCGCCGCCCAGGCGTCGGCGTGGTTCGGCGGGCACGGATATGTCGAGCGGGCCACGGGTTTGACGTATGCGGAGTACGTCCACCAAGGCTTCGGGCAACTCGTCGTGGCGACCGCGTTGACGCTCGGGGTCGTCGGCTTCGCCTCCCGGCGGGCACCGCGCGGCGACAGCGGGGACCGGCTGCGACTGCGGCTCATCCTTGGCACTCTCTGCCTGCTGACGCTGCTGGTCGCGGGGAGTGCACTGTGGCGGATGAATCTCTATCAGGAGGCCTACGGATTTACCGCGCCGCGACTGGTGGTGGACACCTTCGAGATCTGGGTGGCCGCGGTGGTCCTGATGGTGATGGCGGCCGGAATCCGCCTGCACGGCAGGTGGATTCCGCGGGCCGCGGCCCTCACCGGCGCCGGCCTGGTGCTGGCACTAGGGCTGATGAACCCCGACGCGTGGGTCGCCAATCGCAACCTCGACCTCGCCGCGACGAGCGGGAAGTTTGACGCGGATTATCTGGCCGGGCTGTCGGCCGACGCGGTTCCGACCCTCATCGCCCGGCTGCCCGATTCGCGGGCTCGGTGCGTGATCGGCGCCAGTTCGATCAGCCGGGCGCCGGCGGACGATGCGCTGGAGTGGAATCTCGGCCGGAGCCGCGCGCGGCATACCCTGGCCAAGGCGGCGTGGTCACAGTCGGACCTCGTGGCGGCCTGCCCCTCCCCCGCCTCGATCTCCCGCGGATGAGGCCGTCAACTCGGGGTTGACCCGAGCGGGCGGACACAAAAGAAAAGAGCGGCGGGCCAGGCACCCTAGGGTGTCTGGCCCACCGCTCTTAGTGTGCGTGTCGAGGCTCAGCGAAGGCGGTCGGTGTCGACGATGTCGATCCGCACGGTCTGCCCACCCGCGAGGGCGGTCATGACCGTCCGCAGGGCGCTCGCCGTCCGCCCGGATCGGCCGATGACCCGGCCAAGGTCCTCCGGGTGGACCCGGACCTCAAGCAGGCTTCCGTGGCGCCGGTCGCGTGAGCGGACCGTCACCTCGTCCTTGTGATCGACAATGCCGGTCACCAGGTGCTCGAGGGCCTCTTCGAGGACGCTCACGCCTCGCTCGCGGTCGCGTCGGCATCCGCCTCGGCAGCAGCCGGCGTGGTGGCGTCGGCGTCCGCGTCGACACTGGCGGCCGCAGCCTCACCGGCGTCGGTGTCGGCTGCAACCGGGGCCTCGGCGGCCGCGGGGGCCTCCTCGGCCTTCTTGGCGCTCTTGCGCGGGGTCGTCGCGGAGGGGCCGGCGTCGACGCTCTTGCCGGCAGCCGCAACGGCCGCCTCGTAGAGCTCCTTCTTGGACGGCTTGGCCGCGGCAACCTTCAGGGTGCCCTCGGCGCCGGGCTCGCCCTTGAACTTCTGCCAGTCACCCGTGACCTTGAACAGGTTCTCGACAGCCTCCGTCGGCTGCGCGCCCTGAGCCAGCCAGTACTGCGCCCGCTCAGAGTTGATGTCGATGAGCGACGGCTCCTCGGTGGGGTGGTACTTGCCGATCTCCTCGATGGCCCGGCCATCGCGCTTGGTGCGCGAGTCCATGACGACGACGCGGTAGAACGGAGCGCGGATCTTGCCCATCCGCTTCAAACGAATCTTGACGGCCACGTTAGTGGTCTCACTTTCTGATGTGAGCCCGGCGAGACCGCGCACAGATGTGCCCGGGGAACCGGAACTCGGGGTAGGTATCCGCCCGGATCAACCCGCGACGGAAGGTGTACGAACCTTTATTCTCGCACGACTCGGCGGGCCAGCCGACGACCGAGGCTAGGAGGTGAGGCCGCCGACCCCGCGACGACGCCGCATCCGCACATCGGCCGCCGAGAAGGCGGAATCGACGATGACGCCGATCAGCAGGATGGCGATCATCAGCGCGAGCATGTAACTCGGCTCCCCCAGCTCGCGGCTATTGGCCAGGAAGGCGCCAAGGCTGGGACGGTTGGCGATGGCGACGATGAGTTCACCCGCGAGCAAGGAACGCCAAGCGAAGGCCCATCCCTGTTTGAGGCCCGAGACGATGCTCGGCAGGGCCGCGGGGAGAATGACATGGCGATAAAGCGCCAGGCCACGGGCCCCGATATTGCGCCCCGCGCGCACCAGGGTGGTCGGGACATAGTCGACACCGCTGATGACACCGTTGGCGATCGAGGGCACTGCGCCGATGAGGATGACGAACAAAATGGCGGCTTCCGACAACTGAAATAGCAGAATCGCCAAGGGGAACCACGCGATCGACGGCATGGTCTGCAAGCCGGTGATGAGCGAGCCGATTGCGGCCCGGAGAACGCCGAATCGGGCGACCGCCACACCGAGGGCTAGCCCGATAACCGACGCGATGAGGAAGCCGATGATGCCGCGTGTCACGGTCACCCCCGTGGCATGCCAGAAACTGCTCTGGGTCAGTTGATGAGCGAACTCGCCAAAGGCCGTTGCCGGACCAGGGAGGACGTAGCGAGGCTTCAACCCCATCCAGACCACGATCTGCCACATCCCGACGAAGATCGCGATCGCCGCCAGTTTCGGCCACAGCTGCGACCACAGCCGCCCCGCGACCGCGGGGCGCTCGAGCGGGGTGTCGAGGGCATCAAGGCCGCGCAATTCGGCCGCGAGGGAGGTGTCAATCGCCATGTCGTGCAACTTCCTTACGCAGGGCAGCCGTGATCTGCGCCGTCGCCTGGCCAACGGCCGGGTCCTCAAGACGCCGGGGCCGGGGCACATCAATGCGGTATTCCTGGACCACGCGGCCGGGACGGCTCGAGAGCAGGATCACCCGATCAGCGAGCCGGACTGCCTCACGAACGTTGTGGGTGACGAAGAGCACGGTCAGGCCACGGGCACGCCATACGGACTCCAGCTCGTCGTGCAACAGATCCCGGGTCATGGCGTCCAATGCCCCGAAGGGCTCGTCCATAAGCAACACCGGCGCTTCCGTCGCCAAGGTGCGCGCGAGCGCCACGCGCTGGCGCATCCCGCCCGATAGCTCGTGCGGCCGTTTGTCCGCGATATCGCCGAGATGGACGCTCGCGAGCAGCGCTTGCGCCCGCTCGAGCCGCTTGCCCTTGGGCACTCCGGCCAAGCGCATGGGTAGCGCCACATTGTCGAGAGCGGACAACCACGGCATCAGCGCGTGCTCTTGGAACATCAGCGCCGGATGCCCGACCACCGATACCGATCCTGAGGTGGCCTGGTCGAGATTGGAGATGATGTTGAGCAGGGTGGACTTGCCACAGCCCGAGGCCCCGACGAAGCAGACGAACTCCCCTCGCGCCACGCGCAGGTCGATTCCGTCCAGGGCCAGAGTGCCGGTGGCGTAGCGCTTCGTGACACCGTCGAGAACGACCGCATCCTGCGGACCCCCACCTGCCGCCTCGGACAGGTGGGGCTCCTCCTCGTGCACCTGATGCTCGAGAGCGGCTGTCACCGCACCGTCTCCTTCCCGGCAGCGGTGAGGACCTGGTTCAGGATCGTCAGGTCGACCAGCCCGTCGAGGTTGGGCTTGGTCTTGAGGATCCCCACGGCATACGCGTGCTCCGCGCCGGCGGCGAGGGCCGAGGGCACCGGATCGTTGGTGAACTCGAGGTTCTTCCAGGCCGCCGAGATCACGGTCGCGTCCAGTGCCTTACCGGAGACGGCCTTGATGACCGCGCCGACGTCGCTCTGTGCCTTGGTCGCATTCGAGGCGATGAAGGCCTCGGCGTCGAGTTGCCCCTCGAGCAGCGCCTTGACCGAGTCCGGGTGCTTCGTCAAGAAGTCGGGACGAACCGCCAGCACGGTCACGGGGAACTTCCCGCCCGGCCAGAGCGAGTGCTCATCGACGAGGACCTTGCCACCAGCCTGGACCAAGCGCGTGGCATAGGGCTCGGGAACCCAGGCTCCCGCGATGAGCTTCTGCGAGAACGAGTCAAGGATCTGCGAGTTCTCCTGGGGCGTGATATTGACGTCGCCGCCGCCTTGCAGGTCCGTGGTCAGGCCCTGCTCCTTGAGGTAGAAGCGCAAGGCGACGTCCTGGGTGTTGCCCAGTTGGGGCGTGGCGATCTTCTTGCCCTTGAGTTGCGCGACGGAGGTGATGGACGGATCCACCACCAAGGCCGCGCCACCCGTCGCCGCACCCGACACGATCCGAATCGCCTCACCTTGGGAGTTGATGAAGGCATTCGTCGCCGGCCCGGGACCCACATAGGTCGCGTCGATGGCGCCCGACTTCAGCGCTTCCATGGCAGCCGGACCAGCGTTGAAGGTCGAGATTTTCAGCGTGGAGCCGCCGAGGTGCTTCGCGAAGAGGCCCTCCTTGTCCGCGACGATCGGCACGGCGTGCGTCACGTTCGGGAAGTAGCCGAGCCGCACCTCCGCGGCCGCGGAGGCACCGGAGCCGGCGCTGGAGCCGGCGGATGTCGCGTCGGATGATCCGGAGCACGCAGCCAGCCCAAGGCTGGCAAGAACAAGCAGAGAGGCAGATGAGCGCCGCGAGAGAGACATAACAAACCTTCGTGTCGTCGTCGATGACCGCGGCCGGAAGCGCGCGGGGCCGACCGTGGGGGCTCTACACCCCGAGGTCGATTCTAGACTATTCCTATCTTATTTATAGGATTAAAAGGGACAGTTCCACATGTCGAGATGGCCGGCGATCGCCATCGCTACGTCTTCCACGCGCCGCCCGCGTGGTGCGCGCCGAGCGCTAGCGGTTACGCCACGCGTCCGGCTGGTCCGCCAGCCCGAGAACGTGCGCGGGCAACTCGCCCGTCACCACATCGAGCAGGGTCACCTCGTCGAGCACCTGGCGGATGCTCGCGCGCAGGGCGACCCAGACAACCGGCAGGTGCCGGGCGTCCCCGTCGTATGCCGCATCTTGCGGCCGCGCCCCCCGCACCTCCGCGAGCGGGCCGTCGACCGCCCGCACAACCGAGCCAAGGGTGATCTCGCCGGCCCGGCCGCCCAGTTGATAGCCGCCCGAACTCCCCCGCCGCG
>NZ_HF571038.1:1890714-1912255 GCF_001046875.1 Nostocoides jenkinsii Ben 74 | reverse complement strand
TGGTTCTTGTCGTCTCGGTCTGACTGTTCTGTCTGTGTTCGGTTCGTTGCTTCTCGTTCTGGCTGCCCCGTCTCGTTCCTGACGTTGCTGTTTCGTGCGCGCCGTGTTCGTCTTGTTCTCTGGCGTCGTTTCGCCCGGTTCGTGTCGTCGTGTCCGGTTCGTTTCCGCTCCCTGGGTTCCCGACGGTTCTTTAGCCGCCACGCCCCCGATGTTCCCCCTGCACACCCAGCCACCCACCCGTAGGCACATCGCACACACCCAGCCACGCCACAACCACCCCGCCCGCACACCAACCAAGCACCCTCATCCACCCCCAACCACAACCAAATCAACCCCACCAAAACCCAGCACACCAACCCAACCAAACCCCACAAAAACCAACCACAACAGGCTGGAAACCACCCCAGCCACCCCCAAAACCCGTTCCGTAGGAACGAGGGGCGGGGAAAGTCGGCGTGCTCATGCACCGGCAGATACCCCCAAAACCTGTCTTAGCCCCGGAAAACGACGTCTCTGCGCCGCCTTGCGCCCTTTCGTGCCGCATAGGGCTAGGTGTGGGAACGAAGATCGAGCCGGGGACGTGGACGGTGACCAGGACGAGCCGGGGTGCCCCGGACGCTGCGGATGTCGTCCAGGACAGCAAAGCCCTGGGCAGTTCGATCGCGACGTCGGGGCCGGTGACGTTGCTGGTTGCCCACACCGAGTCGGGTTTGCGCTCGTTCATGGTCGCCCCGCGGGACGGCTCCAGGTCGGGCGTGTTGGCCTCGAACTTGGGAGCGGTGGTTGGTGCGCGGGTGGAGCCGACGTCAATGCTGGATTTGTCTCGCGCCTGCTACGGGCGGCTGGTGGCGCGGGCCTCGGATCAACCGGCGTCGGAGAACCAGTCGGGTGCCGATCCAGCGAAGGTGGCGGCGGCGTTCGGACGCGGCGGTTTGCCGCCGGGGTGTTGGGTCGCGGTGACGCTGCGCAAGCCTTCGGGCACGGAGTTGCGCCGGGCGCGGCGATGGTTCAAGCACCGGTTGGCGGGACGGGTGACGCACTACAGTTCCGGCTCCGAGGTGCTGATTGCGTCGATCAGCGCGGGCGGCCCGGATGACGATGCGGTGCGGTCAGCTTTGCAGATGACGGCGTCGGTGATCCCCGGTTTCGATGTGGACACTCGGGTCGCTCGGCTGTCTGGCCGGACTCCGTTGTCGTTGTCCGGGGCGGTGTTGAGCGCGGCTGGCGCGGGGGTTCCGGTCGCGGTGTCGGGAGCGTGGTGGCCGTGGCTGCTGGCGGGTGTGCCCGGTTTTGGGCTGGCTGTGGCTGCCGCGTCGGGACTGGTCAGGTCTGCGCATGAGCGGCAGGATTCACTCGCGCGGGACGGTATCTCGCCGGTCCCGAAGAAGCGACACAGGCCGCCATCAGGTCCGCGTCAGCAGATTGTTCGCCGTGACGGTTCTGGGCGGGCTGGCCGGGCTGGGGAGTATCCGCTGCATCCGCATGCGTTCCTGGTGACTCCGGCGATGATGGCCGGGATCGCGTCGCCGTATCACGGGTCGGGGGCGGCGGCGTCGGCGACGGCGGTGCTGGATTTGCCGCCCGCATTGCGGACAGCGGACGGGCCGTTGCTCGGCTACGCGGGCGAGGTTCCTGTCCGCATTTCGGACGCTGATCGGTGGTCGGGGTTCGCGGTTTTCGGCATACCCGGCACGGGCAAGTCGAACATCATCACGAACCTGTTCGCCTACGACCTGCTGCGTCGCCGATCGGACGCCTATCCCCGACCGATGATCGCTTTCGAGACGAAAGGCGAAGGGGCTAGGACGTATCTGCAATGGCTGGCCGCGACGGGGACGTCGGCGCTGTATTGCGAACTGCTCGACGGCACGCGACCCTCGATTTCGATGATGCCGGACGGCGACGTGATCGACCGGTCCAACTTCGTCGTCTCGGCGATGGTGTACGCCTATGGCGATGGTGTCGGCCCGCAAAGTAAAGACACGCTGTCCATCGTGTTTCCCGCCGCGTTGTCGGTCACGGACGAGATCGCGGCGGCGGCAGGCTTGCCTGTCGGGAAGTCGTGGATGTGGCATGCCGACGTGCTGCTGGGTGGTCGTGGCGACGAGGCCGCGGTGGCGTTGGCGTCCGGGTTGGCGTCGGCGGCGCAGCGGTCTAAAGATGCCCAATTGGCGGACATCGTGTCCCGGCTGGGCTACCTGTTCGGGGAGAAAGTAACCCCGAGTCAGCGACGCACTTTGCAGCAGGCTCCGCGCTCGAAGGTGGCCGAGTTGGCGAAGATGGAAGTTTGGTTCGATCCTCGCCGCCCGCGCGTCGACATGGAGACGATTTTGGCTCGCGGCGACGTCGTCGTCATCAACACCGGTTCTCCGCTGCGCGGCGGTTCGCCGCCGGATAGCGAAACCTCGAACGCGATCCAGGCAATGCTGATGTACCGCTACTGGCACGCCGTGCGCTCCAGTTGCTCCGGCTGGCGCGAACAGGGCCGACGACAAGGCGTCTACGCCGACGAGCTGTCGATGCTGGCCGGTGCGAGCCCCGAAGTCGTCGCCGCCGTCCGGGATCAAGGACGCTCATATGGCGTCGAGCCGACATTCGGGTGTCAATACCCCGACCAGTTGCACCCGCTGGTCCGCGCCACCGTCTCGGGATATTCGACGATGGTGTGGCTTCGCCAAGACGCGGACGAGATCATCCGCCAGGCGGTGACCGACGTGAACAAGCTGGGGGCCGAGTATTCGACCGCCGACATCGCCGGATTGGAGCCCTACCACGGCATCTTGCGCACCGTGGTCGAAGGTCGCGTCCAGGCCCCGTTTCCGCTGCGGTTCGCCAAGTTCGATCAAGCCACTTTCGCCGCGGTCCAGGGGTTTCCCAATGCGCGCCTTCGCTGATCTGCCCTACCGGGGCGGGGAGCATCGGCGCTGGATGACCGAGCGCTTGGACCCCTATTACACCGGGGCGTGGGACGTGTCGCGGACGGCGGTCTGGCTGTCCCGCACCGACAGTGAACGCTATGTCGCCGCGGGGTTGTCGAAGCCGACGATGGAAGAAGAGCGCCGGACTGAGGCCGAGGCCGTTCAGGCATTGACCCTTCCGGGACGGTATGCCGAATTGGCGACACTGGCCGCGGTCGGGGCGTGGCGCACGATCACCGTCGAGCAGATCGCCGCGCTGACGGGGGCTCGGGTGACGAAGCGGATGCAGGAGATTTTGTGGGCGACCGGCCTGATCGCGCGGGGGCGCATGCAGTTGGGGGTTTCCGCGAAGACGCCGATGTTGATGCGACCGACACAGTCTTCCGACTTCGGATTGCTCGCCGACCGGCTCCGCTACGTCGACTGGTTGGGGGTGACCGGCGGCCTGCCGTGGCTGTATGGCTCGCAGGCGGATCGGCACAATTTGTTGGCCGTTGAGGTGGCGTTGCGAGCCGCCGAATACACCCCGATCGCCGCGATCTTGGGCGACGCCTACTCGAAGATGACCCGATTCTTCCCGCCGGTCACGCAGGTTCCATCGTTCGGCCCGTGGACGGGTGACGGGGTGATCGTGCGCAGCGATGGGCTGCGGATCGCGTTGGAGTTGACGGCGACGGCGAGCGTCAGTTTGGGGGAAAAGTTTGAGCGGTGGGCGTCGTTCTTGGCGCGCGACACCACCAGTTCGACGGCGGTCTTGTTTGTCGAGGCTCGGCATCCGGGTTTGCGCTCGAAGTACAGCGACCGGGCGGTCTTGAATCGGATTCGCCGGATGATGGCGCAGGCAGCGACAAGCACGATGGGGCGGATACAGGCAGGCGTCCCGGAGCGAATGCTGATGGTGTCGTGGACGGAGTGGTTTCCACAGCCGGGGCACGTTTGCGATGACTACGTCGGCCTTCCGGTGTGGCGTCCGACGGGGAGACCGGACTCTCCCGAAGGTCGCTACGAACGGGTCAGCCTGTTGGACCCGTTCGAGGTGGCGGGGCCGCGGCTGGACCGGTTCCCCGATGGGTCGATGCCGCGAGCGGTGGTGGCTAACTCGAAGCTGCTTTATGCCTCGCCGCATTGGCTAAGACAAGGGAGTGCTCCCGACCCGAGGTCCATCGTCGCCCTCCACAGCACAGGCGGCATCCCCGGACTGGTGTCTCCGTATGACGGCGGGCGCGCCCGACTGGCGGCTCGCGCGATGAAAGGAAAGGTCAGTTGATGATGGACGAGAACCGGCATGGGCACTCGTTGACACTGCGGGCGACGCTGGATCAGGACGGCCATCGGGCCTTGGTTCTCGTGGGATGCGAGTGCGGCTTTCTGCAACTGCGTCGGGTCCGATCGGACCTCTCGCTGGTCGGGAGCGACCGCCTTGACGCGACGGCTGCCTTGGCGAAATTGCCTTCCGGGTGCGTTGTGGAACGGCTGGTCTTGCGGTCTCTGGCGGCGGCGGGAGCCGCGGCCTAGCCTTGCTGCATGGATCGGGAACTGGCCGACTTTCTGGCGTGGCTGGACCGCAACGGGGGCCGCACCGGGACGGGCGTGACCGTGACGGTGACTCGCGCCGGGTCGAGTGCGACGTTGACGTCTGCGCCGGCCGTCGTGTCCGCCTTGTTCGATGTTGCCCGGACATCGCGTCCCGGCACGGGCCGGTGCATCGACGGGACGCGGCGATGTGTGCTCTGCGTCGAGAAGAACTGGTCAACCTCGATCTTGCGGACGTCCACGACGACGGCAATGTCGCGGTGCGACGCGGAAAGGGTGGCCGGTCGCGACTGGTGTTCGTCCACGGTGGCGCGCAGGCGGCGGTGACAGACTGGTTGACGGTGCGCGGCAGCGTCGAGGGGCCGCTGCTGTTCGCGTTCGGCCCGGCTGCCGGAGAGCGTGACCGGATGACTGGTCACGGGGTGTGGAAGCGACTGCGGTGGCTGTGCGGTCAGGCTGGCGTGGAGACGTTCGCTCCGCACGATCTGCGGCGATGGGCCATCACCGAGCTACTGCGGGCTGGTCAAGATGTGATCGCGGTGCGGGACTTGGCCGGGCATGCCAGCGTGCAGACGACGGCGGGCTACGACCGTCGCGGGGTGGACGCGGCCCGGTCGGCCAGTAAGCACCTGCGCATTCCGTTCGTTCCCGAGTCGACCTGAACCAGGAGGTCCGTTCGCGCCGCGGGGTGCTCACATCTGCCGCATAGGGCTATATGTGAGCGACGCCAACCGTATGACGCTGAACCTTCCGCCGGAGTTTGACGCGAGTCGTCATTCGGCGGGGCTGCCCGCGATGGCGAAAAAGCTGACAGACACCGACGGCTGGGTTGTCCTCGCTATCGAAGGTCGGACGGCGACCTTGGTGCGTCGTGAGGCCGTGGACCAGGTCGAAGAGTCGGCACCGTCGAGCGGTCGCAAAGGGTTGAAGGTGAAGTTGGCGGGGGGGACCAAGCCGTCTGACGGCGACAAGGTCGCCACCACCTACGCCGACCTCTATCCGGGTTCCTACATGGTCAAGTTCGAGCCGCATCTGGGCTACGCGCTGCTGGCCGAGATGACCGAGGACGAGGTGCGCGCCCGCGGGCAACTCGCCCTGGCGATGCGGTGTAAGCCATGGGAGATTCAGGTCGACACCCGATCCGACGGCGGCTACATCGCGCGGTTGCCGTCCTATGTCCCTTCCAAGCACGACAAGCCGTTGACGGAGGCGGTCGAGCAGATCGGGAAGTTCGGCTGGTATTTCACCGTCAACACGAAAACCCTTGTCGCACAGATCATTCCGTCAGAACCAGCCACCTTTCCCGAGATGATTCCGCTAGACACCTCGCGACTTGGGCACGGCGACTGCAATGTCACCCCGTTCGGGATGGCCCTGCCTGCGCCGGGAGAGAAGATCGGCGACACGGTCGCCGTCAACTGGGGCGTGGCTCACGCGATGCTGATGGGCGGCCTTCCCGGCTCCGGAAAGATGTGCATCGACTCCACTCCCGTCCCGGTGGAGCCGTCAGCGAAACACCCGAACGGGTGGGCCACTCACGGCGAGTTGACGCCGGGGATGCGCGTCTTCGGCGTCGACGGCAGGCCGGTCACCGTCGCAAAAGTCCACCCTGCGCGGACCGTCCCGGTCGCAGTGGTGCGCTTTGTCGACGGTCAAAGCGTCACGGTGGGAATGGACCACTACTGGACCGTTCGGGACATGCGGTCTTCGCGGCCTCGATGCGGCGGCGGAAGCGTCCTGCCCGCTGATCGGTGTGACGATCTCGCGACGATGGCTCACCGCTACCTTGGCTGGCGCGGCTACCCGGACATGATCGCGCAGTATGTCGACGCGCCTGCCGCCGCGATCTCGGCGTTCCTAGTCCGTTCAGGCATCCCCCGCGGCGAGGACGGCACCTACCCGATCGACGAAGCGATCGCCGCTTGGTCTTTGCACCGTCGACGGTATGGCGAAAACGAATCGCCCACCCTTGGGGTGCGCTCGACCGCCGAACTGATGGCGTCGCTTGGCAAGTCAGACTGGGCGGTCCCGGCTAGCGGGGCGGTGCGGTACACCGACACCGACGTCGATCTGCCGCTGGACCCGTATCTGCTCGGGGCGTGGCTCGCGCTGGACGGCGACTACCCGAACGGTGGCCCGACTTTCAACGAGTGCGCGCGCGCGACCTTGACGGACGCCACCGGGGGCCGCCCGTTGACCGCTGTCGTGAATGAGGCCGGGTTGCTCGGTGTTCGGACGATCCCCAGCGCGTATCTAACGGCGAGCATTGACCAGCGCCTCGAACTGGTGCGCGGACTGATGGACTACGCCGGACGGACGGCCATGCTGGGGCGCTGCCACTTGCGTCCGACAAGCGCCGCAGGCAAGGCGGCGACCTTGATCCGGTCGCTCGGCATGCTGGTGCAGACAACCGCCTACGGGGCGATGATCTTCGAGGCCACGATGGACGTTTACCGCCGTCGCGACCTCGCCGAAACCCACGCTCGGTATGCGCCGCTGGTCAACAGCCTCGCTCGTGCCATCGACCCGTCGACGGCAGGTTCGGGGGCGTGGAACCGGATCGAAAGCATCACGGCGGCAGGACGGGCCACCGCGCGGTGCATCGAAGTGGACGACCCGCGTCATCTCTACCTGATTGGCGACTTCATCCCCACGCACAACACGGTAACGGTCAACGCGATCCTGGCCGACTTGCTCTCGAACGGCTCCGAAATCGTCGTGGTGGACACGCTGGACAAGTCGGTCGACTTCTTCTGGTTGAAGCCTTACGTCCGCGACGGGGGCTGGGGGGGCGGGTCGCTGGAAGCCTCAGTGACGGCGCTCGGGCTGGTCTACGAGGAAGCCAAGCGCCGCGCCGCCTTCCTTGGCGAGAACGGTTACAAGAACTGGATGGACATCCCGAAAGGCGACCGTTTCGCTCCGATCACCGTCGTCATCGACGAGATTTCGGCGCTGATGGTGCCTGACAAGATTCCGGCGGGTATCGACAAGAAGGCCCCGGACGTTCAACAGATGCTCGCCACGAACATGTTGAAGTTCCGCCTGTCTCGGGTCATGGATCAACTCATCGCCGAGATGCGCTTCGTCGGGGTGCGAATGCTGCTCAGCAGCCAGGTCACCAACACCAACACTGGTGTCGCGCTGTCAACGAAGGCGAAAGTGGGCCACCGTGGCCTGCAAGGACTGAACCCGTCCAAGACCGCGCGAGGGCAAGCCTTCGACGACGAGCGCGCTGTCCCCGAGGTGCCCGACAACGTCAAGGAAGACCCGAACGAGAACGTTTCTCGGGGTGTCGGGGTCTGCCACCTGTCGACGATGACGCCGGTCGTCTACAAGTCGTTCTTCATCAGCGACTCGGACTTGGTCGCCGCACTGGAACGTCTCAATCTGCGCAAAACCACCAGGCCGGAGCCGACTCCGGAAGAAATCGCCCGCTTCGTCACCCCCGAGTTCGATGAGGACCAGGGCGACAGTGGCAGCGCGGAAACGTTCGGCGGCGACCGTCCGCCGTCCGGCAAGCCGCTGGACCCGAAGTTCGGGCCGACCACGGTCTACAGCGACGACGGACAACCTCTGCGTGGTGCCGCCGCGGCCGCAGCGGCGAGTAAGCAAGCCGCCGCCTTGTGCCACTCGTGCGGCAAGCCGATCAAACCGAACGGGGACTGCGGATGCTCCTGAACGAGTCGACGCCATGATCGCCGCCAAGAAGAACGATGGTCCAGACCGTCACGCTCGCGTCGGCCGCCTTGACGCCATCGTCGGCAGCCGAAGCGCCGGCGTGGCGTTGTGGGGGTATGCCGCTGTTGCGGTGGTCTTGTATGCCGTCACGCGGGGCCAGGTGGCCGCCTGCGTCCTGCTGTCGTGGCCGGTGCTCTGGCTCGCGCACTGGGCGAGCCGCCGCGACCGTGCCGCTGCGCTCAAACGCTTCGACAGAGAGCGAGAAGATCGTTCTGCCAATCCCAACAGAGAGTGACCCCGACGGCGAAAACAGCCTGAGCCTGCCGGGGTCGCTGACGGGACCACATTCGATCATGGTCGTTGTCGGGCAAGCAGGCTCCGGAAGGGCGCTCAGCGCCTTAGCCGTGATGGGGCGCTGGGGGAACGAGCCGTTACCGGACTAGCGGCGCGAGACGGCCCCGCAGCGCCTCGCGCATGGACGTCGTCTTCCCGTCTCCAGTCTTGACCTGATCCCGCCAGGCCGTCCAGGTGAAGGCGCGAGGCCCGGTGAACGCGGAAGCTCGTTCGCGGTTGATGGCGCTTGCCTGTCGTTGGCGAGCCGCGGTGACCAAGGTGTCGTGGAGGCGCTGCCAGGCGACGGCGCGGTTACGGTGCTGGGATCGGTCTTCTTCGGCGACGACGACCGTCCCTGTGGGCAAGTGCGTCAGCCGGACAGCGGAAGATGTCTTGTTGCGATGCTGACCGCCGGGGCCGGTGGCCCGATACGTGTCGACCCGGACATCGCATCTCCGGATGTCGCGAAGGTCGTCCTCAGGGTCGGAACCGACGAGGGCGACGGTAACGACGCTGGAATGCCGTCGGCCCCGTTTTTCAGTCTCGGGGACGCGCTGGATGCGGTGAGAGCCGACGAGCGCAGTGGCATTCGGGTCAAAGACAGTGGACGTGCAAAACCCGGCCAGCAGTGGTCACGGTGCCGTTGGCGTAGACGGCGATCGCGTCGGCGAGTTGGGCGGCGAACGACTCTGCGTCGAGGCCGCCGTCGCCCGGATGGACTTCCAGGTGCAGTGTGGCGGTCATGTCCCTATTCTCGCAGGCGCGGGGTTGAGGTCGAAGCCGACAGCGTCCCGGCCAAGCTCTTTGGCGGCCCGAAGCGTCGTCCCCGTCCCAGCGAACGGGTCAAGGACGCGCCCGCGGGCCAGCGCCCCGTGCCCGCAGTCGGTCCAGCCGACGGTGACGCGCTTGGTATTGGCGTACTCACGAAAATAGCCGCCAAGAACAGTCTTCGCTTCGGCGGCGAGACGCTGTACGTCGGCGGCGTTGCAGCCAGTGCCGTTCTGGAAGGACGCCGACTTGCCGGTGTCGGTCAATCCGGTGGCGGCGACAGCGCGCAGATGCGCGTCCGTGAGCCCGCCCTGCTGAGCCAAGGCCATCGCTCGGCGAGCCTGCGGACGAGACTCATCGAGGTCGGTTGTTCGTTCCTCGATCCGCCGGGACGGTTGCCCGCAGTCCCGGCAGACCATCGTCGGACAGGCGAGCACGATGGCGCGGCGAGCGATACCTGCGGGGAATGGGGCCAAGTGGGCGCTGCGGTTCCGTTCCGGCTCGATCAACCAAACATCTCCGGGGTTGGCGTTCGCGCCCAGCAGGTCTCGGTATCCGGCCAAGTCGTAGAAGTAGTCGGCTCGACGGACCAGGTGAAGGACGAACTCGTGCCGGTTCGCCAGACGGTTCCGGGCGGGGTCGGGCATCCCCGACGTCTTCGCCCACACGATCCGGTTTCGCAAGGTCCAGCCGGCCGCGGCGGCGACCGTCTCGATCCGCCAGGGGATTCCGGAGAGACCACGCTTGCCGTAGGTGTCCCCGATGTTGAGGAAGACACTGCCGGTCGGCCTCAATACGCGCGACCATTCGGCTAAGCAATCGCCGATGGCGGCAGCAAACTTTTCCGGGGTCGGCTCTTGACCGATCTGGTCGGGATGCCCGTAGTCCCGCTTGCGCCAATAGGGCGGTGACGTCACGACGATGTCGACGCTGGCCGGGATAGCCCGGTCGTTCGGGCGTCGCCGATCAGCCGAACGATCTCGGGCGCAGGGAGTTTCACCGGGGGCCGCCGGACCCGAGCGGAGCGGCGACGACGACCGCTAGCCGGGCGCATTGAGTGCCGCCGGGGGCGGGCAAGGCGACGGGGCCATCACAGGCGGCGATCGTCAGGGCTGCGGGGGCGGGAGTCTCGGGGAGACCCGTTCGGGCTGTCGTGCTCAGGCTGACGGCGACCCAATGCGTCATCGAGCACCACTGATCGGTCAGCCAGATGTCGTCACCGGGGCGGATTTGCGGCAGAGTCCACAGCGTCCCATTTGCGTTCCCCCGAGACGAGATCGTCCCGGCGAGGACGCGAGAGCCGTCACTGCCGCGCTTGGTTGCCGACACTCCGGCTCCCGGCGGCGGGGAAAGCCAGCCGCCGGAGAGGCTGGCGTAGGCATATTCCGCTTCGATGGCGAGCCGGGGAATGGCGATCGAGTTGGCTCCCCCGGCGGCCTCGCAGTAGGTGGGGGGCGGGTCCGCGTCCACCGTCCTTCCATCCGCCCCGATGACTGGGCGCGGCTCAGCGTCGACAGTGTTGGCAGCGGTGAATGGACGCGCCGCGGCGAAAGCGTCGAGAGGGACCGGCTGGGCTTGGCCGGTGGGGGCCAGGAAGAAGCCAGCCATGACGGCCACGGCGGCGAAAGCGACGGCGACAGGGACGAGTGAGGCGAGAGATTTGCCGTGGACAGCATGCACACCCTGTCTTTGCCTGCCGCCTTCTTGCCGTGGCGCGGCCACATGCGCCGCATAGGGCCAGGTGGGGGCCAAGTCCCGGACGACGAAAGAGGCTGACGATGGCTGTGCTGCGGTCGATCCCGACCACCTATCAGGGAACCCGGTTCGCGTCAGCGCTAGAGGCGGACTGGGCAAAGACCCTGGACCGTCTCGGCATCGTCTGGCAGTACGAGCCGGACGGGGTCTATCTGCCGTCCGGGGTGGGGTATCGGTGTGACTTCTACCTGCCCCGGATCGAGACGTGGTTCGAGGTGAAAGGTCCGCACAATCAGCGGATCGGGAAGCCGGGGAAGCTGGCGGACGCCCTCGTTCACGCGCCGGGATGCGGGGCAGGGCGTCCGGAGTCGGTGCTCTCTCGCCCCGAGGGTGTCGCCGTGGCGCGGTGTGATTGCGGCTGCGGAGCCGACTACCCGTTCCGGTTGGTCGTGGTGGGTCGGGCGTCGACGCGCGGGAAGGCGATTTTCGAGGCTGCTGAGGAACGGGTCGAGCGTCGGATTGTCGTGATCTCATGCCCGGTCTGCCAACAACGCTCATTCGCCGACGCCGATGGGGCGACGATCTGTCGGCGGTGTCGCGGAAACGCGGCGGGGGCTACTGCGTGGTCGAGCGGGAGGATTGTTTTCTCGCGGGTGGCCGTCCCGGTCGGGGGCCGACGCCGCGCATCCTGATTCGCTGCGCTCACAGAGTGCGTGAGCGAAGAATCAGAAGTCTTGTCCGACGACGCCGTCTACCGGGCGCGGGACTCGCTGCTGTGCTCGGCCTGCGCCGGATACACCGCCAGGACGACGGGGAAGACGATCAGCGGTCAGTCGTTGCGCCCGGTGTCCGCGCGGTTGGTCTCCGCGTGGCCGGTGGATGAGTTCGGCCCCTGTTCGTGTGACTGCGGACGGTTGATCGCCGTCGTCGTCGCCGGTCGCGTCGTCGTCTCGGAACCCGCCGCCGCGGCGGGCGGGAAGGCAAAGAACGGACGTGACTGACTATCTGCCCCCCAGCCAAGGCGTGGTCTTGGAAGACGGCCTGTTGCGCGTCCTTGACCCCGCTGTCGCCGGGCGTCTCGACCGCAAGACGTGGTCGCCGAGCGCTGTGTCCACGTACACGCAATGTCCGACGAAGTGGGCTTTCGGGGCGGCGTACCCCGAAGAAGATGGCGCTTTCGATGACGCGCCGCTCGGGACGTCCGGGCACCGAGTTCTCGAACTGCTCTACCAACTCCCCCCCGAAGAACGAACCCGCGACAAGGCCGCAGAGTTGATCGCGGGTTTGACCGCCGAGTCGGACGACGTCGTTCTCCCGGACGGCGACAAGACCGAAGAACGGATGCGCTGGCGCGTCGCCGTCCTCGACAGGATCAGCGGATTGTGGGCGCTGGAAAACCCCACCGCCGTCCAGATCGAGCAGACCGAAGAAACCATCGAGTCGATGGTCGGCACGGTCCCGTTTCGCGGAAAGATCGACCGCGTCGAGACGGTGCTGGACGAGAACGGTGACCAGGTCGGGATCGGCATCGCCGATTACAAGACCGGCAAGCCAACGCCGCCCTACCAGCGCAACGGCACCCAAGACGACAAGGCCGATTCGATGCTGGCCTATTGGGTGGCCTATCGACACGCCAAGGGTGTGACTCCCGTCCGGCTCGACTTGCTGTTCACCAACGGCAAGAAGCCGGACCGCTATGTCGTGCCCACCAATGACGCCCGCGTCAAGAAGGTGGTCGCCAAGTGGGAGTCCACTTGGAAGGACATGAAAGAGCGGGCGCAGACCCGCGAGTACCCGATGAAAGTCAGCGCACTATGCGGGTGGTGCCCGTTGGCGACGGTGTGCCCCGCCGCCGACGCTGCCGGTAAGGGCGTCGCGCGAATCCCGAGCGGAAACCGCGGCCTGATGCTGGGCATCCCGACGGTGCGACCTTCCGAGGAAGAGAGAGCGGCTGCGGCTCCTGAGTTTGTCGAGCCGGAGACGGTCCCCGCGACCGTCTCCGAGGCTCCCGACTTCCCGACCCCGCCGTGGCCGAACGAACCGAACGAGCCCGACCCCGCCGTCCTCACGCAGACGGCCAGCGTTGCCGAACCACTGCGCTCAGAGACGGCACCTGAACAGAAGGGACAGAACATGACTGTCAGCAAGTGGTCTCGGGCGTCGATTCCGGCGTACACCGAAGCCGACCCGTCCGACGGGTCGTTGAACCCGGCCTCGTATGCCGCCGTCAAGGCGGTCGACATGGCGGGCGACGCCGACTATTACCTGCGCAGTGCGGGGCAGGTCGTCACGCCCGACAAGAAGGCGGCGGTGGCGAACCTCGTGTGCGAGGTGGTCCTCGCCGTCCAGCAGGAGCAGTTCGGCACGACCTCGTTGCAGAGCGGGACGGCACATCTGTCGTATCGAGCCGTGAAGTCGGCTATCGCCGTCTCCCCGATCCCGTTCACCAACCCCGACGCCGCAGCCTGGGCCGAATGGCAGCGGTGGATTGTCGCGGTGGCTTCCGCGTCGATCGAAACCGGGTATGCCCTGTGGGCCTACGGCCCCCGGCCCGGCGCGGGCACGTTCCTCGCGAGCCTTGCGGCTGCGCAGACCACCGGCAACCCCGCCGCCAACTACAACGTCGCCTGAAAGGAAGGCCATGACGACCGCAACGGACATCATTCTCGCCGCCGCCGCATCCACCCCGGATCAGCCGGGGTGGATGGCAGCCGTTCAGCGAAAGGCTGAACTCTTGGCGGTCCTCGTCAATCCCGCTTCCCCGTTCGCCAAGACGGTCGCAGCGGTCGCCACCGGGGACGTCAAGGTCTTCTCCGGTGTCGTTCGCTCCGTCGACTACAACGCGAAAATGCGACGACACTTCATCGCCTTGGAGACGGGCACCTCCAAGGGCGGGTTGAAGGGCATCAACAACCGCGACCTGCCGTTGGGTCAGGAGTCGGTGCGCACCGATTTCGCCGATTCCGGCGGTGACGACATGGCCGCGATCGCCCGTGAGCACATGGGGCGGCGGGTCCGTGTCTACGTCCACATGGAACCAATCACGGAAGGGGCGCAGAAGGGGCAGTCTGTCCGGATCGTGAAGTTCATCGAACCGGCGGCGGAGCCGGTCGCCCAGCCGGTCCAGTACGCGCCCCAGCCCCAGCCGGTCGCCCCGGCCCCAGCCCCCGACTCGATGTCGGCGCGTGTGAGTCATATCGCCCGTGACGCCAGCACGTCGCGGGCGATCGTGACCCTGCTGGACGCCACCGGAAACCCCGTCATCGTGGTGACGCCGCCGACGGCGAACAACCCCGCGATGACGGCGGCGGCGCACGCGATCAAGGCGGCGGTCGACGCAGGGGCGTCGATCACCTTCACCTACACCGGAGCCGAGATCGCGGTGGAAGGGGTGCCTGTGTCGGTTAGGGAAATCGCGCTCGTCAGCGCCTAACCAGCCATCTCGATACGCCAATGCCCCGGACGCGCCGCGTCCGGGGCATTTGTGCCGCATAGGGCTATATGTGAGCGAAGAAAACCCGCCCCAGTCCCGCGCCAAGCGTCGACCGAGCCCGCCGTCAGCCGGGGGGCGCAAGCGCGCGCCCGTCGACCTGGCGAACGCCCGCAAGATCATCGCCAAGGCCACCCAGATAGCGCAGGCCGACCCCGCGCTGCGAGCCAACTTGGCCGTCTTGGTGGGTGCCCCCGACGATGATCTGGCCGCCCTCGTGGTGGCAGCCCTGGCTGGCCCGCGCGAAGTGGGGGCCAGCCTGTCCGCCATTGACGAACTGCGAGCGTGCGACCCGATCGAGACCGGTGTTCGATGCATGGCTGCGGCGATGGAAAACCCGCAAGGCAACAAAGCGATGTGGGCGGCGCTGCACGCCTACGGAAAGATCGGCGAAGCCGTCCCCGCGAACCCCGCGAAGGCCGCCATCGCCTTGGCGGCGGCGATCAGGCGTCTGAGCGATGACGACATGGCGACGATGCGCGCCCCGATGGACCTCATCGACTGATGTTCAACCGCTGCTCCGGTTGGCGGGCGCGTCGACACCCTGCCAGCCATCCCGACCACGAACCGGGCTCGTGCCGTCGCTGCTGGCGGCCCTGCCTGGCCTCGATCGAACCGCCGACACGGGTGTGTGCGGGCTGCCTGGCGGCAGCCTCTCGCAGCCCCATGCCGAGTGTTCGGCTCGCGGTCGCGGAGCACCCAGACACCGGCGCTGATGTTCTCGCCGTCCTCGCCACCGACGTTGATTTCGCGGTCAGTGATGCCGCCCGACCGAAGAGGGAAACCTGATGCCGCTGCTGCGCCGTCGCCCCGCCGCCGAAGAGTGGTTGCGTGCCGACGAATCGTCGGCGATTCCGCCTCCTAAAGAGCGTCAAACGATCCGCGACCGGGCTCGGCGCTGGCTCTTGTATGCGGTCATTGCGGCCTTCCCGGTCTGGACGATTGTCGGCGTCGCCACGATGGTCCACTGGTCTAACGTCGCCAAGTCTGCGGCGTCGGCCACCAGCGCGTCCGTCGTGTCGTCGCCCGGTCGGGCGGCGGCCTGGAAGTCACTGTCGGCCTGGCTGGCGACGACACCCTCCCCCCTGCCTGGCGGTCAAATCGTGTCCTGGGACGGCAGCGTCGCCACCGATCCGCCGGAAAGCGCGACGGGGACGGGTCCGACCTGGACCTCGTCAATCGAATCGTTCACGCTGGTCGACAACGCCGGGAACTTGTATGTGTCGTCGGTCCAGGTGGCCCTCGATCCTCGCGGCGGGGCCGAAGCGGTCGGCGGGCCGTCGTTGATTCCCGTCGCGCCGACCGCCGACGACTCGTGGGCTTCTGACGGACCCTGGCCGGGGCTGACGATCGTCGGCCCGCCGCCCGCCGTCTCGGCCGCCGCGACAGCATGGGCGACCGCCTATGTCTCCGGCAGCAGTGACACGCTGCGGTTGGCTATCGGCGACACGGACCCGACCCGCACGTATGTTCCGCTCACGGGGGCGACCGCTTCCGAGGTGACGGTCATCAGCGCTGCTGTGCCGGACGCGGGCAAGCCGGACATCATGATCGCGCGTGTCTCCGTGGCGCTGACCTGGGGCGGGCAGGACGATCCTGCCGAACCGATGGTCTTGGACGTTCGGGTCTCTCGCGCCGACACCGCCGCCCCCGTCGTCGACGCTTGGGGTTCGCCGGGTTCTGGGCCGACGTTGACGGCTTACCAGAACGCGGTCGACGTGGTTCGGCGTGCGACCCCGACGGCCCCGACCGCCCCCGCGAGCACGAGCGTCACGAGCACGTCCACGACCCCTCCGATGGAGCAGTGATGGCATCCGCACCGAAGACGACCCACTTCGCCCCGGAAGCGCAGTGGGCCACCTACGCCCGACACATCACCCCCTCCGGCGGACTGGTTGTCGGGCAGAACAACCGCTCCGGGTATCTGTATCGGAGCGTCCCGCTCGGACCGATCCTGGACGCCCCGACCCCGGAGGCCGCAGTCCAGGTTGGGGAGGCGTTGGACCGGGCGCTGCGCGAGATCGCACAACTGGACCCCGTTCCGGCCGTCAAGCGTCGGCAGGTCGCCAAGTCGAGCTACCGGCACGTCCACATTCTGCGGTTGCGACGCAAAGGCCGCTACCGCCTGCCTGCGGGCGTCGACCCGGCGCTGCACGCCCAGCTTTTGGAAGCCTACGGTCGGCAGTTGGAAACGCAATCGCTGCTGCTGCTCGGTGTCCGTTTGCGCCCCACGGCACGACGGTCCTCGTGGAGGGACACCTCTCGCTCAGTCGTCCACTCGCTGACGACGACGAGTATCGACCTGAGCGACTACGCGCGTGACCAAGATCGCGTCGTGCCCCGAATGGCGGCGCTCGGTCTAGGAGAAATGACTCCCGCCGACTTCCGGTTCGCGGATTCCTGGTGGACTGACGGCGGCCCAGCCGACCCGCCGTACCTGGTCCACGGCGACCATATTCATCTGTTTTCGGGGTGGGAGACGGCACGCGCGATCGCGCGCATCGGCGAAGATCGTTGCTACGACTGGGATTCGCTGCCGGGCGTCCACTCGATGTCGTTCGGCGCGGTCGTGGAGTCCAACGCTGACTATGTCGAAGCGTCGTCGCGGTCGGCACAATGGGCGGCGAACCTGCTCGCAATGGACGCCGACGCCATCAGCATCCGGGCGATGGTCGAGCCTGCGGCAGTCACGCGAGCCGAACTCCGCGCGATGCGCGGAAGGTTCAACGCCGACACCGGGGATCGGGCTGCTGCGGGCTCGATGAGCCGTTACGAGCAGGACGTGCTGCGTCGCGACCTGGAAGAAGCCGAAGGGCATTACTCGATCGGCGGTGCGCCGCCGACCCTGACGAACGCCTCGGTCATCGTCGCCTTCTCGGGCCGCGATCCGGAACAGGGGTACAGCCTGGACCGGATCGGCTCAGCCGCCGGAGTGGAGCTGCTTCCGATGGCGGGCCGGGTCGAAGCGGCCTGGTCGGAAATGATGTTGTGCTCTCCGTCGCGAGCCAATCCGTATCCACGCGACCTCCCCGCCACGGCGATCGCCTACTCCGGTCTGCCGTCACGATCGACGGTGGGCGACACAACCGGTGCGCAACTCGGTCTCACCGAGAAGGACCGGCAGTCCGTTCTATTCGACCACATGGCGCCCGTGGACGAAGACGGCAAGCCGATCACCGTCGTGGTGGGCCAGACGGGGTCCGGGAAGGCGTGTCACGTCGACACCGTCTTGGTGACTCCGACCGGCACCACCACATTCGGCGACGTGCTCGTCGGGGACACACTCGTTGACTCCGCGGGCAACCCGACAACCGTCACTTTCGTCACGCCGGTCACTGAGCGCTCGCTGTTCGAGATCAGTTTCGCCGACGGTCAACAGGTGCGCGCCGACGCCGACCACCAGTGGATCGTCACCCGCAGCGGGCCGCGTCTCGCCGACCCCGAATCGGCGGCGCACCGGTTGCGTCGAGAGGCGGTCCTGTCCGGCGACACCGTGGACGCCACGGTGACCGACCTGGTCAAGACGGCACGTGCGATGGGGCTGTCCCTCGAATGGCCGAACGCTGCGGCGGTGCGGGCGTCCCTGTCTGCCGTCGACATCGTTGCGTCCCGTAGTCGATACGGCCTGGCGGCTGCTTTGGCGGGACTGGCGCGACGACTGGATCAGCGTCACAGCGACCCGAACGGCCTGCTTGTCTACAGCACCGCCGAGATGACGGCGGTGCTCGCCGACTCCGCGTCGGATGTCGTGTTCGCTGTCCCGGTGGCGGGAAGCGAAGCCGACGATCACGTCGTGACCATTCCTGAGTCGGAGCTGCACGGCTGCGCTTTCCCCGCCGAGAAACTGGTTGGCTCTGGGTCTGGACGGCGGGCGACTTTGATGTCGCTGCTGCGGCAGCACGGGAGCCCTGGAACCGCGCACTGGCAGATCACTGGCGACGACGGGACGGTCGCCGCCGCGGTGTCTCTGGCGCGCAGTCTAGGTGTGGTCGCTTGCGCCGCCCCCAGTGGACGGTCGGCCGCAATCGCGGTGGACGTCGACGGTGAACGCACTTCGGGCTCGATCCGCGTCGAAAAGATCGAGCCTGCCGAGCCCGGCCCGGCCCGATGCATCACCGTCGACTCCCCCGACGCCAGTTACCAACTTGCGCAAGGGATCGTCAGCCACAACACCCAGACCGGGCTGTGGTTGATGAGTCAGTTCGTCAAGACCCGGACGACGCGCGGGGAGAAGACCCCGGTCGTCTTCCCCGACCTGAAAGCGGGGTCCGACTTCTCGGCACTCGCTCACTCTCTCGGGGGCACCATCTACAGCCTGGACACCATGCTGGAATCCGATGGCGCATTTGACGCGATCGGCTTCTCGCCGGAGCCAGAAGTCGGGGCGACGATCGCGACCTCAATTCTGCTGGCCGTCAACCCGTGGGGCACTAGGGACGCACGCGCCCAGATTGAAGCCCCGTTGTCGGAAGCCTTGGCCGAAGGCGCGAAGGCGGGCGCACGTTGCACGATGGAAGCCCTCGACATGGCGGTCCAGATGGGGATCATCACCGAAGACCAAGTGGAGCCGGTCCGCCGGATCGCGCGGTCCAACGCGCAATTCCGCGCGGTCTGCGGACTCGACCCGGAGAAGGCGCGGCCTCTGCGGGCCGCGCAAGGGCTGACCTATATCAGACTGGGCAACGCACACCTCGACCTCCCCGAAAAGAGTCAGATGCGGGAGGCGACACTGAATCAGCGCATCTCGATGGCGCTGGTTCGGGCCATCGTCTACGGCTCCCTGGTCGCGCTGCGTGGGCGCGAAGGCTGCCTGATGCTCGATGAGGGCTGGATTTTCCTCGAAGGCAGTCCGGAAGAGGTCGAGCGCGCTGGCCGCCTGGCGCGTCAGTGGGGGACGTGCATGTTGATCTTGACGCAGCGAGTCAAAGAGATCGCCAGCGCCGAGATCGCCAACTATGTCCATCGCGGCTTGATCCTCGCCGTCGAAGACACGGACGAGGCGATCGCGGCCTGCCGACTGCTGAAAGTTGAGCCGACAAGGGAGCGTGTCCGGCGGATCACCGCGAGTGCCGCTATCGGCGAAGGTGTCTCGACCGCACCGAACTGGGACTCGCTGCGCCCACTGCTGAGGGGCCGCAGGGTGCTTCGCGGCTCCGTTGGGCTCTTCGTCGACCAGCACGCCCGGCAGGTACCTGTCGAGATCATCTTGCCGAGGGGCTTCCTCGACATGACGTCGACGAACCGGCTGGACCGACTCGACACGGCCCGCCGAAACGCGGAAAAGGCGGGGGTCGCATCATCGTGACCCACTGCGCTCATCGAGCGCATGACCACCACATGCCACCCGGAGGCGTCGGCTTCCGCGACCGTTGACGATCGAGCGCGAGCCGTCGCCCTTGACGTCCTCAACGGTCAACTCAGCGAACGCGACGGGGTGGCTCGACTGGCGGAACTACTGTCTCGCAGCCCCGTCCCTGACGAGATCGCGACCAGGAGTTACCTCGCCGGGAAGGTCGAGTTTGGTAAGCGGACCGATCTGGCGATCCGGATTCGAGAAACCTTCACCGCGAAGATGCTCCCCGAGCCGGGGTGTGAGCCTGAGGTGCGTATCGACTTTGAGCGCATCGCTCAGGGGTCGTCGTTCTCGTCATGGGTACGGTCGTTCGGGACGCTGATCGCCAATCGGTCGGCCCTGCGCGCGATGGGGCGCGATGCTGTCGCGACCCCGCAACCGTCGACGTCGCACTGGTTTGATCGCCCGTCGGCACCAAGCCAACGCATCGCCGACATTCTGCGGGTGCAGAGCCTCGAAGACGGCCTGCTCGGGGCGATGTCAGGGCCGAGTAGGCCGGGTGTCGCCGACCGCGCGAAGGCTGCGGCAATCTGCGACCTGCACGACCTTCCTCCGGTGAGTCCGCCACGGGGGAATGCGCACCGGCAGTCCATCGGCACGGCGCTGACGGACCCGACGCACGTCGCCACGATGCTCGCCGACCTGGCCGCCGGTCGTGGGTCAGACTCCCCTTTGCTTGACCTTTTTGAAGACTTCCCGGCACCGGTGCTCATCGGCACCAGCGCCGACGCTGTCCGGATTCTGGCGCTCGGAGCAGTAGCCCCCGTGCCTCACGCCCCTCGCGCCCGAGAGCGTGAACTGCTGACGGCGGCGGAGTCGACGTGTCGCCGGGCACCCAAGAAGGCGCGAGCGTGCGCGACGGCGTGGCTGGAACGGCGCTGCAATGTCCTTCCCGGCCTGGGGGAGCCGGTCTTCAAGCCGGATGACCAGGTGGCCCGTGAAGACCGGAAATATCACGATGCCGTTCGCGTCATGGTGGCCGCTGGCGGCACCGAGATGGGGTCTACGGCTGCCGAAGTGGACGACTGGCTTGCTGACCAATTGGACAACATCGAGCAGGCCGAGCGGTCGCGCCGCAGCGACCGAGGCGCGGAGCGTGGCGCGTGATCGACATGCACGACCTTCTCGATGACCTTCTGGACGCCACGATCGCCGTCATCACAGGCGATGCGACCGCGACACCGCGCCCCGGTCAGAAAGCCCTCGCACACGCCGTACTCACTGCCATGATGGGTCGAGACTTGACCCCCGGAAAGACGCTGGGGTGCGCCCCAACCGGCGTCGGCAAGGCGGTCGGGGTTTGTGTTCCCGCCGCTGTGATGGCGGCAGAGTTGGGCCACCGCACCATCGTCAGCACCGAGTCGTTGGCCTTGCAAGCGCAACTGCTCGGTAAAGACCTCCCCGACGTCGCCGAGGCTGTCGCGAGGGTCTTCGACGGTGCCGAGTTGCGCTTCGCCGTGCTGAAAGGCTGGTCCAACCACGGCTGCCCCCGCGCAGCCATCGGCGCGCTGGAAGACGAAACGGGCAGGCCGTTCGAGGCCGACAACGAGTCGGACGTCAAGGCTGCGGCCAAGGCTGCGGCGACGATCAGTTCTCCGGTCGGGAGACTGATCTCGTGGGTGCTGGATGAGACGGTCAACGCCGGCACGGCCGACCGCTCCGACTACACCGGAGACGTCTCCGAATGGGGGCAGGTCAGCGTCTCGCCGTCCGAGTGCGCCAAGCGTGATTGTCCGCTCTACGACTACTGCCCCGCCGTGAACGCGCGTCAGA